>NZ_JABSNL010000008.1:119556-212250 GCF_013294025.1 Flavobacterium aeripolare | reverse complement strand
GGGGCTCACCTCTTCCCATCCCGAACAGAGTAGTTAAGCCCGCCTGCGCAGATGGTACTGCAGTTATGTGGGAGAGTATGTCGTCGCCTTTCTTTTTAATAAATTTAGTGTATTCTATTTTATTGAATAAAAATTTTACTTTAGTAAAATTAATGGTACCTTAGCTCAGATGGTAGAGCAATGGACTGAAAATCCATGTGTCCCTGGTTCGATCCCTGGAGGTACCACTATAATGCTCGGATGGTGAAATTGGTAGACACGCTGGACTTAAAATCCAGTGAACAGCAATGTTCGTGCGGGTTCAAGTCCCGCTCTGAGTACAATAAGCTTCATTTAGTTAATTCTAAATGGAGCTTTTTTTTGTGGTTGTATTTTTAAATAAATATTGGGAATTTAGGAATCATAACGAAAACTTAGGGATCAAGCGCAAAAGTTGAAGATTAAACAAAAAGATTAGGATCAAGTGCAAAAGTTGGGGATTAAGCAAATAATTTAGTTAATCTAAATAGAAAGAAATCAACTTTTCTAACACCTCTATCCCGATAGCTATCGGGAGAGATCTAAAAGCTTTTATTTTAGCATTGAAAGATTCTGCAGAAGCATTAGTACTTCTATTACCAAAATAATTCAAAATAGAATCATAGTTAATTTTAATGGTATTCATTATTGTATTAAAACTTTTTATTCCTAAGCGCTCAACATCGTTATACCAGTGTGCTAATTTTGTGATAGCTATTAATTTATCAGTATTGTTATTGTAAATATTGCGTAATTTTTGACTTAAAAAGTAAACTGTTTTAATTTCTGGATATGCTTCAAATACTATTGTTGCCCTATCTTTTTGGCTTTCGCTCCATTTGTTAGAGCTTTTGTAGAGTAGAAACCTACTCCTGGTGAGTAATTGCTTGGCAGTATCTCCGTTAGAGAATTCTTTAGAGACAAAAGGTGCATTGTTGAGTTTTGCTTCTAATATACTTTGGTTTTCTTGATCTAGCGCTTCCCATTTTAATCTAATGCGAACTTCTTGTACAGCTTCTAAAGCAAGTTTTTGAACATGGAAACGATCTGTTACTTGTGTTGCTTTTGGAAAAAATTTTTTAGCAATTAATTTCATGCTATTAGCCATGTCTAGAGTAATTTCAATTACCTGAGAACGTTTTTTAAAATCTATCCTTTGTAAATGATTAATAACTACTTCTGCTTTTGTTCCAGCAATAATGGCTACAATAGAACCTTTTTTACCTTTTCCTGCTTTATTGGTCACTACGGTATAAAGCTCTCCCATTGACAAGTTTACTTCGTCTATAGATAAATGACTAACATTGTTTTCAAGGGAAATTAGCCACTCATTTGCATGTTCTCGTTGTTCCCAATTGGAAAAATTACTAAGATGTTTTTTATATTGTCGTTGCAATTTTTTACCATTAACACCAAAGAAAAATCCAATAGTATGACAATCGTTTGCTTTAGTATTTATTAATTTCTTTTAAAAAATCCGCAAACTCATGAGTCATGCGGGTTCCTTGTGCTACAATATTCCTCCCGATAGCTATCGGGACTAAAAACTACTTTCCCTGTATCTTTGTTAAGCCACCTCCTACGATTAATATGGAGATATACGAATTTCCCTCTAAGTGGAAATTCTTGAATAGTAATCTCATGTAAAAAACCTTTTGAAACTAGTTGTCGATTATTATATTCTTTGGGTGGAGCACTTTTTTCTTCAAAAACAAATGCATTTTCTCTTGTTCAGTTTTGGTATTCACCAAATCAAAGTGTTCTACAATTAATTCAGGCAGTATGAGTTTTAAAAGTTCTATATAATTTACCAAGGGGTACTTTTTTGTCTGCTAATTTAATGAAAATCAAATCCCTCCCCAACTTTTAGGATTGATCCCATTTTTCTTTTAATTTATATAGTATATAACGACTTCTGGCTAATAACTGTTTTACTGTATCTTCATTGTTTAAAAGTTGTGGAGTATGTGTTTTGTTTTGGGATTTAGCATTTAGTATTTGCTGATTCTCTCTGTCCATTGCTTACCAACTGTACTTGATTCTTGTAAAATCTGTAAGGCTAATTTTTGTACATGAAAGTGATCCGTTACTTGTATGGCTTTTGGATAAGATTTTTTAGCTATCAACTTCATGGAGTTTGCCATATCATGAGTGATTTCTGTAACCGCTTGTCTTTTTTTTAAGTCGATCTTACTGACTTGTTCAATAACCTGTTCTGTTTTAGTTTCAGCAACAATAGCCACTAAGGATCTTTTGTTTCCTTTGGCTTTTTTATTAGTGACAATAGACTAAAGTTCTCCGTGGGATAAGGCGACTTCGTCAACGGCGAAATGAGTACCTATATTTTCAGGGTCAACAATCCAGTTATGCGCATGTTTTCTAAGTTCCCAAGTTTTAAAAGAACTTGAGTGATTTTTATACTGCCTTTAGAGTTTTTTACCGTCAACACCGAAGAATCCTCCAATGGTATTACAGTTAAAAACGGTATTATCTATTAATTTCTTATAAAAAAGCCATAAACTCTTGCGTCATACGTGTTCCCTTGGCAACTAACTGCCTCCCGATAGCTTTCGGTACTTTAACAATCTCACCATTAATTTTATTTGTCCAGCGACGACGTTTAACGTGTAAGAAGACAAATTTTGCTCTTAATGGGAAATGTTGAATTGTTACTTCATCTATATAGCCTTTGGATACTAATTACAAAAAATGAAACTCTTTAGGAGGTTTTGATTTTTCTGAAAAATAGAAATGACGGTTTTCCTCAGAGTTAGTTGCAGAAATTATTTCAAAGTTACTAAAATAAAAAATCAGGAAGTATAAATTTTAAAAGGTCTATAGAAGTCATATCTCATTATTAATACTACAAAAATAGTAAGTTTTCTAAAACTTCTCCGTAGGTTTTGCTCCTGATCCGTAGTATCTACTAATTTTATACTAAAAAGTAGCGAACTCATTGGTTAAGTTCGTTCCCTTGTTATTCGTTCCGCTGTTTTTTTATCTACGTAGGATGGTTGTTTGCTGTGCAAGTAAACTGAGTTAATTCGGAACGTGAAGTTTTGAATAGTACGTTTACTATGGCAATCATGAGTATTAATATGTGAGTTCTAGTTCTGATTTGATAATAGTAAGTTCGTCAAAAAAAGATGTGTCTTCTTCATTTCTTTGTTTTATTTAAATCATAGTAATACACCAGAAATTAAGGTGATATAAAATTTATTATATCAGAATAGGTATTCGTAATCTTAATTTTTGATGTAAAATGGGGCTTTTTTTTTAAATCAGACTTAACATTTAGGAGTAGTCCAATAGTGGTAATGTTATGATTTTCTCGCAAGGGATAGTAACGGCATCCTTTAATACCTTATAAAATATTTTTATATTTTATAAGGTATTAAAGATATAGTGGATAGCCCGACCCGTAGGGATGCGACCTAAATGTTGAAGAAATAATCGTCCTCAGATCCATTTTTTTTAGATATTTTGATGACTTTAAGTTAAACCTATTTTTCGATATGTAGAATATTATTAGCTTTTTAAATCAGTTGATTTTTACTGCTCTCCTATTCTAATGTGATTATCAGCTTAGATTTTCTGCAACCTTCGATAGCATTGTTAGCGATATTGGTTTTGGTAAAAAGTCCATTACCATAGGAAATTCCTTTGTCTTTTCTAAATCCTCAGGATCAATTGTTGAGGATAATACAATTACTTTAATATCGTGGAATTGTTTGTAAATAGGTTTACTAAATAGTTCTAAGAATTCCCAACCTCCCATTACTGGCATATTAAGGTCTAAAAAAATTAATTCAGGTAATGGTTTAGTAGGATTTAGTAACAGATTTTCGAATAAAAATAGTGCCTCTTCACCATTTTTAGCTGTTATAATTTGATCTGAAAATGCAGCTTTACTAATCACTTTTTTACAAAGCATTAGTGTTATGGGGTCATCGTCTACAAACAATATGGTATTTAGCATGGTATTATTTATGTGGAAATTTTATTATAAATTTGGTTCCTATATTTACTTCGCTTTCTATGGCAATTGTACCGTCCATGGCCTCAACTTGTGATTTTACTAGGTAAAGGCCTAACCCTTTACCGTTTGGGTTATTATGGAATTTTTGATAAAGTCCAAAAACTTTATCCTTATTTCGCTTAAGATCGATACCTATTCCATTATCCTTAAAAATGATCAAAGTTGAGCCGTTTACAAGTGTGGCGCTGACTTCAATAATTAGATCTTGGTTGACAGATTTATATTTTATAGCATTGGTTAGTAAATTAGTAAATATGCTCTCAATATAAGACTTATTTATTTTTAAATCAGCAGCTTTTTTAAAATCAGCATAAATTATTGGTTTTTTCTTACTCTGTAGAATAGTCGTTTGAGCGTATACTTTTTCAAAAACTTCGGATATAGCTATGTTTTCTTTATCAATGTTATGCATTTCTTTGATGACCATGATTTTTGTTAAATCAGTTATGGTGTCATTTAGTAAGTGAGTAGACGTGCTTAATCCTTGTATAATTTCTCTCAATTCACCGTCTTCAATAGGTATGTCTTCCACAAGGTTGAGTAAGCCAATTAAATTAGAAAGAGGTGCACGTAAGTTGTGAGATGTAATATAGGAGAACTGTTTTAAATCGGTATTTTTCTTTGTGAGCTCTGTAATTAACTGTTCCTTCTCTTTTTCTTGCTGCTTAATTTGGGTGACATCCTTTTGTATAGAAATCCAATGTGATAATTGTTGTTCTTCATTATATATAGGAATTATGGTAAAGCGGAGCCAGAGTTCTTCACCATTTCTTCTATAACAAATCATTTCGATATTGTTTTCTTGTTTATTACGAATGGAATTGAAAATTTTCTCAACTGCTATGGGATCTGTTTTGGGTCCTTTGAATATATCTGGTGATTGCCCTATAACTTCAAACGCTTGATAGCCACTTATTGCTGAAAAGGCTGGATTTACATAGACTATTTTTGGAAGCTGTTTCTCATTGAAATCAGCCTCGGTAATCATAACTGAGTCTTTCGTTTGTAAAATAACGGTCTCAAGTAATCGCAAGCGAATTTCTTCTTCTTTTTGTTTAGTAATATCTTGAATTGCTCCAATCATTCTAACAGGCTTTCCGAGTTTGTCTTTGATGATAAAGCCCTTGTCTAATACATATTTATAAGAACCATCTGCACATTTAAAACGGTACTCATCCTGCCATTTATCTGTTTTCTCTTCTAGAAAAGAGTATAGTTTTATAGACATTCGTATGCTGTCTTCGGGATGAATATTGTCAAACCACCATGCAGAAGTTTCGCCAAGTTGATTTTTTTGATAACCAAAGATGGTTTCGATACCTATACTCCATTCTAGTTTGTCACTTTGAATATTCCAGTCACGTATGATGTCGCTAGTCGCTTTTGCTACAATATTATAGCGATCATTTGACTCTTTTATTTCGTCGTTTGTTTCCTTTAGTGCAATTAGATAGCTGTTATTTCTTTTATCATTCTTAGCTAGGATAAATCTAAAAGCACCCGCAGTAAGTATGACAAGCATAATGTCTTTGATGAAATTGTAATCGTGAAGATTGACTATGTCAGCGTATCGTATTGATAATTTATGAAAAATTATAGCAGCAAATAATGCAATCAGCAAGTATATTAGTGCTATTTGTGTGGATTTATTTTTCATTATCCAAATGTAATTAATTTAAGTCAATTAAAAATAGTTGGTATTTTTATTTTCTAAGTATGTTTCTTTTGGCTCTAATTGTTCCTAATTAGTTAAGTATATGTAAAGTATTGGATAAATATTTGTTTTATCAAAATAAAGTGTACCTTTGCACTCATTAAAAATCACAGATGGAATCTATTAGAAACATTGCAATTATTGCCCACGTCGATCACGGTAAAACAACTTTGGTTGATAAAATTATGTATCACTGTCAATTATTTCGTGACAACGAAAACACAGGTGATCTAATCCTTGATAATAACGACCTAGAGCGCGAAAGAGGTATCACAATTACCTCTAAGAATGTTTCTGTTCAGTATAAAGGAACTAAAATCAACATTATTGACACTCCTGGTCACGCCGATTTTGGTGGTGAAGTAGAGCGTGTATTAAATATGGCTGATGGAGTTTGTTTACTTGTGGATGCATTTGAAGGGCCTATGCCACAAACGCGTTTTGTATTACAAAAAGCACTAGACCTTGGTTTGAAACCATGCGTTGTTATAAATAAAGTTGACAAAGAAAACTGTACTCCTGAAGAAGTTCATGAAAAAGTTTTTGACTTAATGTTCGAATTAGGAGCTACTGAAGAGCAGTTGGATTTTCCAGCAGTTTACGGTTCTGCTAAGAACAACTGGATGTCTGACCATTGGGAAAACGTAACTGATAATGTTGAAGCATTATTGGATATGGTTATCGAAAATGTACCAGCTCCTAAAGTATCAGAAGGAACTCCTCAAATGTTGATTACGTCTCTTGACTTTTCTGCATTTACAGGTCGTATCGCTATTGGTCGTCTTGAAAGAGGTGTATTGAAAGAAGGTATGCCAATCTCATTAGTAAAAAGAGATGGTACTGTAACAAAATCTCGTATTAAAGAATTACATACTTTTGAAGGTCTTGGACGTAAAAAAGTAGCAGAAGTAGTAGCTGGAGATATCTGTGCAATTATTGGTGTTGAAGGTTTTGAAATTGGTGATACTATCGCTGATGCTGAAAATCCAGAAGGACTTAAATCAATTGCTATTGATGAGCCTACTATGAGTATGTTGTTTACAATTAATGATTCTCCTTTCTTTGGAAAAGAGGGTAAATTTGTAACTTCACGTCACATTAGAGAAAGATTAACTAAAGAGCTTGAGAAAAATTTAGCCATGAAAATGGGTGAAACTGATTCAGCTGATAAGTTTATGGTTTTTGGTCGTGGTGTACTTCACTTATCTGTTCTTATTGAAACAATGAGAAGAGAAGGGTATGAATTACAAATTGGACAACCACAAGTTATCATCAAAGAAATTGATGGTAAAAAATGTGAACCAATTGAGGAATTAACAATCGATTTACCAGAAACACTTTCTGGAAGAGCTGTAGAGTTTGTTACAATGCGTAAAGGTGAAATGTTAAGCATGGAGACTAAAGGTGAGCGTATGATTGTAAAATTCAATATTCCATCTCGTGGAATTATCGGATTGCGTAATCAATTGTTGACTGCTACTGCTGGTGAGGCTATTATGGCGCACCGTTTCATTGGATATGAGCCTTACAAAGGTGAAATCGCTGGACGTAACAAAGGTTCTTTGATCTCTATGGAAAAAGGAAAAGCTATTCCTTATTCTATCGATAAATTACAAGATCGTGGTAAGTTCTTCGTTGAACCAAATGCTGAAATCTACGAAGGTCAAGTAATTGGTGAAAACTCACGTTCTGATGATATGTGTGTTAACGTAACTAAGGAGAAAAAACAATCTAACGTACGTTCATCTGGAAATGATGAAAAAGCTAGAATTATTCCTCCAATCATTTTCTCTCTAGAGGAAGCTTTAGAATACATTCAAAAAGATGAATATGTTGAGTGTACTCCAAAATCTATTCGTTTGAGAAAAATCTATTTGACTGAAACTGATAGAAAAAGATTCAAAGTATAAGTATTAAATTGTGCTAATTAAATAGTACAGTTTATGTAAATAATAAGAACAGTAGTAGACTCCGGTTTACTACTGTTTTTTTTTGTGCTCAATTAGAATGATGTAAAGGTTGTTATTTCTATCGAATGTATAAAGTTATACTGATTGATCATGTGCTATTAAATAGATTTAAAATCACCGCTAATAAAAAAGCTCAATCTATATGATTGAGCTTTTTGTATTTCCGCTTAGCGTTACTTGTTTAGTTATAGTCGACTTTATTCTAGCTTTGCTGATGTCATAGTTTTAACGTTTCTTAGTTGCTTTCATGTTTAGTACTTCTACTAATAAGGAGAACGAAATGGCAAAGTATAAGTATCCTTTTGGTACTGGTGTGACATGGCTACCAAAGATCATTGCATTAGATAGGTGAGCACTTTCTGTTATTAACATGAAGCCAATCAAAATCAAGAAAGATAAACCCAAAATTTGAATGGATGGGTGCTTGTTTACAAAATTACCTACTGGTACAGCAAACTGCATCATGATTAAAACAGAAATTACAACAGCAGTAATCATAATGTATAATGCGCCCTGAACTCCATTTGTCATTCCTACTGCGGTTAAAATACTGTCAAAAGAAAATACAAGATCAATTAAAATGATTTGGAAAATTACATTAGTAAAAGATTTTGTTGCGGCCTTACCCAACTCCTTTTCTTCATGTCCTTTTTCGTCTACTTTCTCTCTAATTTCGCTAGTACTCTTATATATCAAGAATAGACCACCTAATAGTAAAATGATACTTTGACCAGAAACCTGTGCAGATAACCAACTAAAATTCAAAGTAAACCAAGGTTCTTTCATCGCGATCAAATAAGAAATCCCTAGTAATAAAGCGATACGCATGAACATGGCTAGAAACATTCCTATTTTAGTTGCTTTTTTACGGCTTTCAGGTGGCAGTTTTCCTGTAGCTATAGAAATAAAGATAATATTATCTATTCCTAGTACAATTTCTAAAAACGTAAGTGTAATTAATGCTATCCACGCATCGGGGTTTAAGAATACTTCCATTAGCTTGTCTTTTTAATTTATTAAATCTACAATTTATAAATCTGATAGTTTAGTTACCGTCCCTCTTTGCTTTTGAGCCACACCTACCATTCCAAATTCAAATGTGTATGTATCACCAGATGTTGTCAAGATTTTCATATCGATTGATTTCTCTTCGGCCATATTTTTTGGGTGTAGCTTCTTTAAAACATATTCGCAATCATTTACCCATCTCACAGATGCAGTATCTATTTTGCCGTCATAATTTTCGATTTCAATACTATCATTTCTTTCAAAGTAAGTCGTTTTTTTTATACCGTCCACTTCGTATTCAAACTTGAATTTACCAGTTTTAAAATCTTTGCAATCGCGTTCTACGTTGTAACAAGAAGCGGTTAATATTAATATAGGGAGAATAAGTAATTTTTTCATGAATGTTTATTATTTTAATCTTTCAATTTCTTTGTCGGTAAAGTTTTGAATGCTTTTTTGCTGTGCAAACTTTACACCATTGTAATTATTAGAATTGTTTCGTGATATTGTCAAACTATTCCAGTCACTGCTTTTTAATAATTTAGCGTAAAATACTATTTGACCTACGTGATAAGGATAGTGTGCTAGTTGTCTGTTTACTGCTTCAATTGCAGTATGGCCTTCGTTGCGAATATAAATAATATTTGCAAGTTGTTCCGGTTTTAAAAGATTTAAAGTAGTGAATAAACAGTCCCATCCTTTGTTCCAGATAGCCATAACGGCTTCTTTAGTCTTTAAATCGTTTTCAAATTCTTGATCTCTTTGGCGCCATTCTTTTTCGCCATCAGTAGTAAGGAAATCTGTCCACCGCGAAAGCATGTTGCCAGCAATGTGCTTAACAATTGTAGCGATAGTATTAGTGTCGTCATTTGCACTTATAAATAGTTGTTCTGGTTCAAGTTGATCAATTGCTTTTTCGCCTACTAATTTATAATACGCAAATTGTTTTTTAACACTACTCAAATAGGAATCGTTTGCATTCATACTATTGTATTTTTATATCGTGCTTGTCTAGTAGCCCAACGATTCCTTCTCTAGAGAACTTCGCTTTTTTCATTGGGTTGTACTCTGGGTCAATCTTATAATTGAATGAGGTTACAAAATTCACTTCTTTCAATTGAGTTTCATGAAATAAAGCATTATCCAAATTGCAATTATCAAAAACAGAATTAGATAAATTGGTATTCGAAAAATTGACCTCCTTCATCGAACAGTTAGTAAAGTTTGTCTTCAACATCTTTTTATTAATAAATGAAGAGTAGTCTAAAACAGCATCTTGAAAACTAGTTTGGAATAAAAAATCGTTACACATATTAAACTCAATTCCCATTAATTTACAATTGATGAAGTTAACTGTTTTTAAATCTGTGGCGATTAGTTTGGTCATAGATAAATTGCAATCGATAAAATCACAATCCATAAATGTATTATTTGAGAAGTCACTATTTGAAAAGTCACAGTTTTTAAAAACGCAATCTTCAAACTCGCGGTTGCTTACTCTTTTATTGATAAAGTTTATTTTATCAAAGGTCTTTTGTATGTGAATTAGTTCTTCCATTAATCGTTAAATAAGCCTTTAACCATAGTTTGTAAACCTTTGAACATAAAGTACACTGCGCCAATGCAAGCAATAATTCCCACAGCGAGAACTAAGTAGTGCCAGCCGTTTTCTTTATTTATAAATGCATTGTAGATAATTGCTGGGCCAATAAATAATAGAGGTAAAGCAAAAGCCAAGTATTTTATACCTTGTGTCAATAGTTCTTTATTTGTCGCCATAATTATTGTGTAGAATTTTAAGTTAGAATTTATAATCCTAATGTTACTTGCTTGCGTTAAAGTGATCAATTGCTTTTCTTACACTACCCATGTTTTGAAGTAACTCAGCAGCGCTATCATAAGTTACAGGAATTTCACTCATGATCATTTTTACACCACGGTCTACAAGTTTACTATTACTCAGTTGCATGTCGACCATCTTATTTCCTTTTACTTTTCCAAGTTGGATCATAGTAGCAGTTGAGATCATGTTTAGCACCAGTTTTTGAGCTGTACCTGCTTTCATTCGAGAGCTTCCTGTTACAAATTCTGGTCCTACTACCACATCAATAGGAAATTGAGCTGTATTCGATATTGGACTAGCAGCATTGCATGAAATACTTCCTGTGAGAATGCCATTCTCATTGCATTTTTCAAGTCCGCCAATTACGTATGGTGTTGTACCTGATGCAGCAATACCGATCACTACATCTTTAGTCGAAATGTCATGCGCTTGTAAATCAATCCAAGCTTGTGTTGCGTTATCTTCTGCATTTTCTACCGCCTTTCTAATAGCCTCATCGCCACCAGCAATTATTCCAACAACGGTATCAAACGGAACTCCAAAGGTAGGCGGACACTCAGAGGCATCTACCACACCTAATCTACCTGAAGTACCTGCACCAATATAAAAAAGGCGACCACCAGCTTGCATTTTAGTAACAATTTGAGTTACCAATGCGCTAATTTGCGGCAACGCTTTTTCAACGGCGTACGCCACGGTTTTGTCTTCGTTATTGATATTTATCAAAAGCTCATCCACGCTCATTTTATCTAAATGTTCGTAATTTGAGGTTTGCTCAGTAGTTTTATTAAAAGTCATTATTTTTTGAAATTCAGAGTTGCAAAGACTCAAAGATACTACCTTTTTAAAAGTTTTTTTGATTTTACGCTTTAGATTTTGCTTAGTCTTGGCTTATTTCTCGTTAACGATGTTATAATTTAAAAACGATTATATGTTTCTAGTTTTATAATTGATTTTTCAGAAAATTTTAAATTAAAGGAGCTGTTTGTTTTGGGATTTCAAGAACAGTCGTCCCGCTTTTTGCTATATCTCTTGTTTTGGCTATCGCCACACAAGAGGATGCCGCTGCAATCGGGGCTAGGTTAGCACGATTAAAATTCTAAGTTGGCATAAAAAAAAGAGAAACTATAGTGTAGTCTCTCTTTAAGTTTTTAATTATGCTATTTGTTTCAATGTTACTTTTTTATTATCAATAAACAACCGACAACTAACAGTAAATAATCCGGAAATATTAGTTTTTAGTTGGAGTTGCTTTCCGTTTCTATCGATTAAGTTACCAGTCATGTTACTTGGCGTAATAAAATTTAGTTGCTCATCTTGGAGCTCGTTATTTACGAACAGTTTTTCACCAGAAAACCAATTATTAGTAATCTTGATTTCGTTTCCTTCGTAATTTGTTATCCATTCACTTTTCATTTGGTTTGGTTTTAATGTTAGTTACTTTATATGGTTGTTGTTAATATGACTACGTTCTGATTTCTAAATCCTTTACTGCGTTTACAATTGCTTCGATTCCACTGCTTGTGTGATCATCTCTACTAACTGCAAGGCCGTTTTCTAAAATTTCGTTTCGCTCTATCTGCACTGCTAAAGTCAGCATTTCGTAATCAGTCAGTTTAGGGAATGTTACTTTTAGCTCTTTAAGAATGAGGGAGTATTTTCTAAGACCTGTTTTCATAATGTTGTGGTGAATATCATTTTTACTTACGATCAAATATAAACATCTTTTTAACATTTGAGAATAATATGTAAGTAATCTTATCCACAATAGCTTACAGTAAGCTAAATTATGAAAACGAATAGCTGTGGTCATCAACTAAGTGTCGCGTGAGGGATAGCAGTGGAAATCCTTTTATTTTTTTTCTTTAAAAAATAAAAGATTGCAACAAATAGCCCGACCCATTATAGGCTAGATTTTTATCAAGCCTATAATGGGTCACGCCCAAAATATTAAGATTATAAGAAGAACGCTAACAGGATTCCTAGGATAATCATAGAAACTTTAGCAATGTTAAATTTGTGTCCTTCGCTACTTTCAAAGATGATTGTAGAAGATATGTGAAATAATATACCAATTACGACAGCTGTAAGTTCAGTATGGTAATCGTTTAATATAGGGAGATAATCTGCCGCTATAGTTCCTAGAGGTGTCATTGCTGCAAAAGTAATCATGAAAGCAAAAATGGCCTTTTTGTTAAGCTGTGCATTTATAAAAAATGTTGTGAGGATTATGGCAATAGGTAAGTGGTGGATGGCAATTCCCACTGCTAAGTCAGTGTGGTGACTCACAGGGAAACCTTCTAAAAAAGCGTGAATGCACAGGCTTAAAAAGAGAAACCAGGGAATATGTGCCATATTAGGGTGGCCGTGAACGTGACCATGCTCGGCTCCTTTAGAGAAAAATTCTAATATGATTTGGAATAAAATTCCAACCATAATAAAAGGCCCAATATATGGGTTATGCGTATCATATACCTCTGGCAGCAGGTGCATTACTGTAAGTGACAGCAAGAACGAACCGCTAAAGGCTAGCAATAATTTTAAGTTTGTCTTGTTCTTTGGTTTTAAAATCAAAGCGATAACATAACCTAATAATACTGATATTAAAGGTAATAAGTAATTCATGTGTATTGTTGAATCTTTTGTTTTTGATCGTTAAAGCGCATGTGTGCTGCAGCGATTGATTAAAAGGAATACTTGATATTATTTGAATATCATGATTAGTCGCTCGCTCTCATTTTTATAGAACTTTTTTAACTTATAATCTCCAAAGATGTCAAGTAAATAGATACCAGCCTCTTCCATCATAGTTTCAAAATCTTGCAATGTTAGGGCTTTTACTTTTTCGGTGTAATGAAAATCTTGGCCTTTATCACTAAAAATAATGTCCTTGTAAATGTGGCCGTCTTTTAAATAACGCTTTAATTGAAAATCGATTCCGTCTACTGTTTTTGTTTCCTCAGGTACAAGTGTATTCAATACTTGCGTTACATTCATAAAGTCGATTACAGCAAAACCATACTCAGATAAACTTTCTTTGATCGCTTTTAAAGTCGTTAAATTATCTTCTTCGTTTTCGAAATATCCAAAACTAGTGAACAAATTAAATATGGCATCGTACTTTTCTTCAAACGGTTGTCTCATGTCATGCACTTTAAAATGCAAGCTATCGTTTGTGTTTTTACTAGCTTCTTCTATGCTGTTTTCAGATAGGTCAGCTCCCAACACATTAAAACCTAACTGGTTTAAATAGATCGAATGGCGGCCTTTACCACAGGCTAGGTCTAATACATTTGCTTTTTCAGGAAGGTTCAAGTAATGGGTCAAATTATCCATGAAGACTTGAGCTTCTCTATAATTTCTATCTTTATATAGGATGTGATAATAAGGTGTATCAAACCAAGAGCTAAACCAAGTTTGCTTGGGTTGATCTTGATTTACGGCAGTAGGTTTCAATTCTTCAGACATTTATTCTTTTTCAATTTATTCTATCCGGCAAATTTAGTGTATTTTTGCTGAAAAATAACGAATAGGTTGCGATACAAACCAATTCACATAATTTTTATTGCAAGCGTTTATAATTTTATAAAGGGGCTTGTTTTAAATGATACAAAAAAATGGAAGATAATTTTAAGATGGTAGCCAAAACCTTTTTTGGTTTTGAAGAGATATTAGCAAACGAATTGCTAAAACTAGGCGCTCAAGAAGTAGAGCAAGGCGTGAGAATGGTAAGTTTTAAAGGAGATAAAGGTTTTATGTATAAGGCCAATTTGTCTTTGCGTACTGCTTTAAAAATTTTGAAACCTATTTACTCTTTTAGAGCTAATAATGAACAAGCTTTATATAAAGGGGTTTCTGGTGTGAACTGGTCTAAATATATCAATGCCAATCAAACTTTTGTAATTGATGCAACGGTGCATTCAGATAATTTCAATCACTCTGAATTTGTTTCTCAAAAATGTAAAGATGCGATTGTAGATCAATTTAGAGAACGTACTGGGCAACGTCCTAGTATCGATAAGGCACATCCTGATTTAAGAATTAATATTCATATTGATAGAGACCAAGTTTCTGTAGCGCTAGATACTTCTGGGAATTCTTTACACCAGCGTGGCTATAGAACGGCAACAAATATCGCTCCTATAAATGAAGTGCTTGCTGCAGGTGTTCTATTACTTTCTGGATGGGATGGAGAGACTGATTTTCTTGACCCAATGTGTGGTTCTGGTACTTTCCTTGCAGAAGCAGCAATGATTGCTTGTAATATCCCTGCTAACATTAACCGTAAAGAATTTGCATTCGAAAAATGGAAAGACTGGGATAATGAATTGTTTGACAACATCGTTGATAGTTTATTAAAAAGAGTGCGTGAGTTTCATCATACGATTAAAGGATATGATAAAGCGCCATCTGCAGTTCAAAAAGCTAAGGATAATATTAAGAATGCTAACCTTGAAGAGTATATTACTATCGAGGAGCAAAACTTTTTTGACACTGAAAAAACTACTCAAGGAAAACTTCACATGGTATTTAACCCGCCTTATGATGAGCGTTTAGATATTCATATGGAAGAATTCTATAAAAACATAGGAGATACTTTAAAGAAAAATTATCCAGGAACTAACTCTTGGTTTATTACTGGTAATCTTGATGCCTTGAAATTTGTAGGTTTGCGTCCTTCTAGAAAAATCAAACTTTTTAATGCAAGTATTGAAGCGCGTTTAGTGAAATATGAAATGTATGAAGGAAGTAAGAGAACTAAATTTCAAGTAACAGAAGACGAATAAAAAGAAAGAAAACAGAAGGGTTCAAAATTTATCATTGATGAATAGTAACCAACATTAAACTTTTTTAAACCTTAAAAAAAACGGCATGTCAAAATTACAAATAAGAGCTTTTTTTTATCAATTGGGATGTTTTGCAATTCTGTTTATATCTGTACGTTACCTTGTAGAGATGTACACAGGATTAACTGGACTTTGGGTTCCGTTTACTGCTTTTGTGGTGGGAACGATTTTATCACCTAAGTTTAAAGCAATCAAAACTAACGATGGTGAGAAATTATTCATGAAATGGATTTTCATTAAAGAAGTAAAAGAAATAGGGTAGTTTATCCTATTCTTAAATATAAAAAAGGAGCCAATTATCACTAGTATAATTGGCTCCTTTTTATTTTCTGCTTTTGTTTATAATCTAAAGACAAGATCCTTAAGTAATACTTTATTTTTTAGGTAGTGTCTTTTTAGGAATAACTACGGGAACTATTTTCTTTTTATAAATAGGGATGAAGTAAGATATGGTGTAGTTGAAACCAACACCAAAGCTTCCATCATAGGTACGATTGAAACCAGGAATGTATAAGTTGTCAAAATTGTCTGGTTTTTTATTACTTACTAAGGTATTTAAACGCACACTGAAACCTACAAATACATTATTAAATACTTTTGCTTTTACACCAGCTACAACCTCAACCCAACTAGCACTAAGTCCGTTGAATTTTTGTCCTGAACTAATTTCTGGAATCTCACCAAAGTAAGGCGTCGAATTATAGATTTTATAGTTGTTTAGCTGTTGGTTAAACGAACTAAAACCATAACGCATTCCTATCGAAATAATATTTTCCATGTCCAGCCAGTTTTCATAAGCATTGTAATCAAAACCTACTTTAACATAGCTTCCCTTTGTAGTAAAGTTTACGCGATCATCATCGGTGGTTTTGTTTTCATTACCTAGCTCTGCTGCGGCATAGTATTTTTTAGAAAGGCGGTAATCCCCTGTAAATTCGATTCCTTTATAATCTTTGTCATATAGCATGCGAGTCAATTTGTACACATCAACACCCACACGCAATCCATAACGATTGATTTTAGGAACAGTGTTTATGGTATCGCTTGCTTTTACAGGCGCTTTGCTTATCTCGTCATAATCATTTGCAGGGACAATAGGGGCAGCTTCAGTTTTTGGTTTTACCGGAGCAATCTTTTTGGGACCTGTTTCTTGGGCTGATAAAATACAGGCCGAAAGAACGAAGTAAATACTAAAAATATATTTCAAGGTGAGTCTCATTTTCGTTAGTAATCTTACTTGTTTTTACAGCAACATATTTTATCCATTGTTCATCTGCAGCAGCACCATCAGTAAGTACAAATGGATTTGCTGGGTCTAATGTGAATTCGCTTTTATAGCCACAAGCTCTAGAAACATACACATTCTCACGGGTATAGTTAAATTGAATTTGGTCCTCATTAGCCACCGGTGTTGTCGTGTTGCCAAAGTATAAAATAAAACGATATTTAGTAACATCAGCATCAGTCTTCAACGGAATCGAAACCGTGCTTCCGTTAATTAAAGTACTCGAATTAAAAGTAACGGCCTCTGTTTTGTTCTCTTCGATAATCGATAAATTAGTCACATTTTTCAACACAGACGAATTAGATATATCGTAGAACGAAATCACTAAACGTGGTGTTGTAATGGTATTTGCATCACATATATCGTCTTTCTCACAACTAGAAAAAGTGAAGGCAATAGCGAGTACCAGGAGAATTATTTTTTTCATATCTTTTTATAGTGATTAGTGAACAGTTAAAAGCAATTACTACAAAATTGAAATTAATTACTTTTAACTAGTTACTAGCTTCGTTCTATCTTCTTTCTAGAAGAACAACATTTTCTACGTGATGCGTTTGCGGAAACATATCCACAGGACGCACACGTGTTACTTTGTATTTCTCATCCATTAAGGCTAAGTCACGTGCTTGCGTCGCTGAGTTACAACTAACATAAACCACTTTTGCAGGAGCAATTTTCATAATTTGTTCAATTACGTCTTTGTGCATTCCGTCACGAGGTGGATCTGTGATAATTACATCAGGCTGTCCGTGTTGTGCAATAAAGCTATCGTTAAAAACAACCTTCATATCTCCTACAAAGAACTCACAATTTGTGATTTCATTGCGTACTGCATTTGCTTTTGCATCTTTAATCGCGTCAGGAACACTTTCGACACCAATTACTTTTTTTGCTTTTTTAGAAACAAATTGAGCAATAGTACCTGTTCCAGTATATAAATCATACACTACTTCCTCACCAGTTAAACCAGCAAAGTCACGTGTAATTTTGTATAATTCGTAGGCTTGATCAGAGTTTGTCTGGTAGAATGATTTAGCATTAATACTAAATTTTAATCCTTCCATTTCCTCTAGAATGTAGTCACGACCTTTATACAATTGAATATTTGTATCATATAAGGTGTCGTTTGCTTTATTGTTGATAACAAACTGTAATGACGTAATCTCTGGGAATTTGTCGTACAAGTAATCTAACAACAATTCTCTATTTGCTTTATCATCTTCAAAAAACTGAATCAATACCATGATCTCACCCGTAGATGCAGTACGCAACATAAGCGTACGCAACAATCCTGAGTGTTCTCTAGGGTTAAAGAAAGTCAGGCCGTGCTTGTTAGCAAAATCTCTCACTTCGTTTCTAATCGCATTTGAAGGGTCTTCTTGCAAGTGACATTTATTAATGTCCAGGATTTTATCCCACATTTTCGGAATATGAAAACCTAAAGCATTTCTATTTCCTAAATCCTCTGTGCTGCTTATCTCATCTTCGGTTAACCAACGGCTGTTAGAAAACGAAAACTCCATTTTATTTCTATAAAAGAATTTTTTCTCTGACCCTAGAATAGGTTCAAAGTCTGGTAATTCAATTTTACCTATACGCTGCAAGTGGTTTAAAACCTCATTTTGCTTGTAATACAATTGTTGTGTGTAATTCATGTTTTGCCATTTGCAACCACCACATACCCCAAAATGTTGGCATACTGGCTCAACACGATGCTCAGATAATTCGTGAAAATGCACTGCTTTCCCCTCATAAAACGACTTACGCTTTTTGAAAGTTTGCACATCTACCACATCACCTGGTACCACATTTGGTATAAACACTACCTTACCATCCGGAGCCTTTGCTACCGAAACGCCTTTTGCACCTGCATCAAGGACTTTTATTTGATGAAAGACAACCTTGTCTGTATTTTTTCTTCCCATGGCGCAAAAATAAGCGTTTGTAAACTTTTATAAATTCAAATTAGAAATTATTTTCAAAAAGAAGTGTTTTTTATTCGAGCCTCATCCTGCTTCCCATTACAAATCCTCGGATTGCTGGCAATAACCCTAAGCTTGCAAAGGAGCTTCCTGCGGTCGCTCTTTACAAACAAGGGTTAAAAATGCCAGCAATACTGTGGGTTTTTCACTGCAATCAGGGGCAGGGGAGTTGGTTATTATTGAGTTTTTGAGCAATCAGTAATTATTTATTAAAAAACGTCAATTTTAATACGCAGTGCTAATAAATGGAGTAGATAAATTGAAAATAGATGTAGACCTAAATTCTAATCTACTAATATACTTCACAAAAAGATAAAGTAGGATAACTCAAAATAATTCTCTAAGATACTCCATAACTGCGCTATCCTCCTCTGTTAATGCATAAAAGTAATCAGCTTGCCATTTTTGAGTTTGTATTGCTTGTTTGCTAAAAACAACATCCGATGGAACATAAACACGCATCGCTCTTTTTCCTGCTTTACTATTATGACTTATAATTCCTTTGGCGTTAAGCACTATTTTTGGGAAAATAAATTGTCCTATTTTTTCATTGTCTATAACGGTAATTACAAAATAATCAAAATCGTCTTCTTCGTCAAAAGGAGTTGTAATCCCAGCCGAATTTCTCTTCCAGATGGTAACGAATTGCCCTAATTTGGTTGGCGTAATTTTCGCTTGACGGTAGATAATCTTCTTGTTGTTTAATAGAAACGAACAAGCTTCGTATTCTTGACTTTCACTCGCGGCGCTGAAGTTTGTTATTGCAAAATCTAATTTTTCAAAATAGGCTTTTACATTTTGCTGCAGTTGTGATGCGTAATCCATTATGTCACTCTTTTTAAATTGGAAAGTCTAATTATGGTTGGAAATTTTTGTTGTTTTTTATAATTGTAAAAACTTCATTTAGATTGTGCTCTCCACGATGGGAGTAATAGTTGCCAGATCGATCGATCACCACCATGCTGCTACATGGAAAATGTAGCATAAAAAAAGATTTTTGTATCGTTTGGTCTGTATCTTTCAGCCATTTAATATTGCCGTACATCTCCGTTCCCTTTTTTTCTTGATAAACAAAAAACTGCTTCACATCATTCCTGTTTTCCATCTTAGCGGCATACGCTTCATGATCCGCTATGACTGCCGCTCTATCGCCTGAACTATTGCAACGATCTATACCGGGAAAGAAATCAATTACAATGAATTTAGTGGTGTCAAAATAATGTTCGTCTGCATTTAAAAGTTTCTTTATAGCATCATACTGTTCTACATTTAGTTCCCCTCTTTTTATTCTATGTGCTTTAAGATTTACCACCACCGAGTCATCTTCTACCTTATAGTAGAAATAGTTGTCTTTATCTTTTATAAAAGTAAGGCTATCAATTTGTTTGTAATCATCAGTGCTGTAATACTGTTTTTTTTTGTGCGTGTAAGTTGGTCAACATACAACACAAATAAGTTAGAATAAATAAAAATGTTTTTATCATGGCTGTTAGTTATCAGAACTGTTAAAGATTAGTTGATCGTCTTGAACTGCTTCATTTCTTGCAAAGGTTCGATAGCATTGTAAGACTGCCAGATTTTAGGATCGTACTTCGAGATTGTTTGATATTTAAAATCTTTCTCTTTAAAGCTTGTTACTGTAGCAGCATCAATAAGCGTGTGCGAAATATTCAAGTATTCATTTTTAGTACGAGAAGTAGTCTCCATTTTAAAATCAAGAGCTAGCACGTCTTTTTCGCCTTTAGCTAATTCAATTAATTTTAAAGGACGGTTGATATAAAAGTATCCACCTTCTTCGGTAGCGGCGTATTGCAAATAGTATTTGTCATCACTACTAGACTTGCTAAACATTAATGTTCCTTTGCTAATATTCATGCTCATCTTTATACCTAGTAATAGCTTTAAATTAAAACCTTCCAGTCTTTCTCCATCATCGAGTGCGTATTCAGATCTTAAAACCGCAAAGTCACCATCTGACACATATAGTTTGCCTACAAACTTCGCTTTGCTTTTTCTAGGTTTGAATGTCAATACATAAGCGTATTCATTTTTATTAGTAAAGGTTGTACCTTCTAGTGTGTACGTGTAGCGATCAGGGTTATTTATAAAATCAAGTTGCTTATTTGTTAGCACATTTCCTTTTCTCATTAACCTATATAGATTATTCTTTGCTCCAGCGAGTTGCTTAGCTATAAGTGTATCTTTATTAGCCTTTCTGTTAAATTCTTCGCTAAACGATATCGTGTCTCGAGATCCTATGATCCCACTTTTAAAACGGTAAAATTTAGTCGTATCTAAATGTTTTAACATTAGTTCTTTACCCTTTTTCTCTAGATCTTCTAGCGAAGTCGACTGTCCTTCATTTTTTAAAATAGTAGCTTTTAAGACATCTAGTTTCGAATTAAAAACAAACTTATCGCCTTTTTTAGTCTTGACCGAATAGTAGTTACTTAGCACATCAGTATAAGAAACAGGCGGACTCATAATTAATTTTTTTGCATACGCCTCGATATCACTATTCACTTTTTCGAGAGCTGCCTTAGTAAAACCACTTGATTTGTTTATTTCGACTGCAATCTTTGATGGATTAAAATATTGTGTTGTTCTTTGAAATGTTTTGTCTTTAAAGGCTTTCTCGCTAGTTTCGTAGTTGATTTTTAAATTCGCTTGAACTGTTGCCATTATTTCCTCTGCAGTAATTTTCTTGTTGGAAACAGCTACGTCTTCTAACTCATACATTGCGGGAAGCATTTTAACTGTTAGCTCTTGGTTTTTTAATTGCCCCACAGTCAGTTGCTGGTTTACAAAACCCAAATAAGAAACGATGACCACTGTAGCATCTTGACCGGAAGTCTCTGAGAGTGAAAAATAGCCCTCTCCGTTTGAAACCAAGTTCTCCGTGGCGTTGACGTTGATATTCGCGTAAGGAATGGGATCTCCTGTAGCAGCGGCTATAATTTTTACACGAAGACTTTGTGCAAAGCCTACTTGAACTAGTATAACAGAAAATAGAAAAGTGAGTAAATGTTTTTTCATAAGAGCGTTTTGTTTAAGAGACGGCAACTTAGGAATTTTGTTACAAGTTTAGTTTTCAGTTTAGGATATTTTTAACATGTAAGGAGCTTATTTGTATTTGGTTAACAAAAAATGCTGCTTAATATAGAGGTGCAGAAGACGCTTGCTTTACTATAATAATAGATCCCGATCTATGTTAACAGCTACAAAATAGTATTACATCGACGTATTAGTAGTTAACAACTGAAAAGTTCTTTAATAGCTTAAAATTGTAGTTCATTAAGTGGCTTGAATGGTCTACTCATTAAAGAAATTTTAAAAAAAAACCTAGAACCACATTTTTAGTATGCAGTTCTAGGTTAAGTATTATGATTACTCAGTAAATTCAATTACTTGCGCCGAAACCGTTACAAGTTTTTTACCGACAAACGGAAAGCTTGATCCTTTTACCTCTGTAGTTTCGTTGATGATTGCTCTCGCACTTCCTTCTAGTTCTGCATCTTTAAGCATGATTGCTCTAGCCTCTGCAATTAACGCATTTTTAGACAATCCACCAATTCCTAAAATGTAGGTAACACTTGCTTGTCCCGTTACAGTTTTTACCACTTTAAAGTTTTTTTGACTTAAAACAACTTCAGTAGTATGGTTGTTAACGTTGTTAGTTAAACCACGGTGACCTGCACAACTAGTTAAAAATAAAACTCCAGTAAAGGCAATAATAGTAATTTTTTTAATCATCATATATGTAATTGTATTTTGCCTACTGCTGTTTAAAGTCTGTTTTCGGCTTGTTCCGACTTTTAATTTTATAGTATTCAAAAGGACGACATGCGGTAGTAATTAAAATGAACTAACAATAATTTCAAATATATTGATTTATCAATACTACATGTTTCTATTATATCTAATTTGATTTCCATTTTCTTCAGTCGCAAATTGACAACTAATAAAGTATTCCTACAATACCCACTTTTAGTGATATTTTTGAAAAACAGTACTTATGTAAGTTATTATCGTATAATTCTAAATATCTTTACATCTCTATTATTATCTCAATTGATCATGAAAAAACTATTATTTATTGCGTTTTTCGCAATTACAGCTGGAGTATTTGCTCAAGACAATACTCCTAGCACGGTGGGAGAGCACTATACTAAAAAAGAGGTCAGCATTAAAATGCGTGACGGAAATACTTTATTCACGGCAATCTATAGTCCGAAAGACACCTCAAAGAAATATCCCATCATTATGCAACGCACACCTTATAGCTGCGCGCCTTACGGTGAAAACGAATTCAAGAAAAGCATCGGACCCAGCGAAACAATGATGAAAGAAGGATACATTGTAGTGTATCAAGATGTGCGCGGACGCTGGATGAGCGACGGCTTATATGACAACATGCGCGCTTATATTCCAAATAAAAAAGGGAAGTCTCAAGTAGACGAAGCTTCAGATACTTATGATACCATTGACTGGTTAGTTAAAAATGTTGCTAACAATAATGGAAACGTAGGAGTGTGGGGAATTTCATATCCTGGATTCTATTCTACTTATTCATTGTTAAGCAATCACCCAGCTTTAAAAGCGGTTTCGCCTCAAGCGTGTATTAGTGATTTCTTTTTTGATGATTTTCACCATAATGGAGCATACTTGTTAAGCTATTGGAAAGCAACTCCGTTATTCGGGATTCAAAAATCAGCGCCTACAACAAAGTCTTGGTACACACTTCCAGATATAGGAACAAAGGACGATTACCAATTTTTTCTAGATGCAGGACCATTGTCTAATTTAGATAAATTTTATGGTAAAGACAATGAATTCTGGCAACAGTTAAAGGAGCATTCTAGCTACGATGATTTTTGGCAAAAACGCGGTATATTACAACACTTGAAAGATATCAAGCCTGCAGTGATGATAGTAGGAGGTTGGTTTGATGCTGAAGATCTATACGGGCCTTTAAACACCTATCAAGCAATAGAGAAAAGCAGCAAAAATTACAACACTATTGTTATGGGACCATGGAGTCATGGTGACTGGGCGAGAAACACGGCTACTGCTACTATTGGGAATATAAAATTTGGTGATAGTATATCTAGCTTTTACCAAAAAAATATTGAAGCCAACTTCTTTCACCATTTCTTAAAAGATGATGGAAAAGGGGAGAACAAGTTACCAGAGGCTTATGTATTTGATACTGGCGCCAAAGATTGGAAAACATACGACGTTTGGCCTCCAAAAAATGCCGCTAAGGAAACGATGTTTTTAAACGAGAATAAATTAACAGCACAAACAGGTAAAGGCGATGCTTTTATCGAATTTATAAGTGATCCTAAAAAGCCAGTACCCTTTACAGAGGATATCAATCAAAGGGGAATCACACCTCGTAAATACATGACCGACGATCAGCGTTTTGCAGCGAGACGTCCAGATGTGCTTGTTTATGAAACAGCAGTTTTAAATAATGATATGACACTTGCTGGAGATATTCTAGCACAATTACAAGTAGCAACTTCAGGAACAGATTCTGATTGGATTGTGAAAGTAATTGACGTTTTTCCTGCTGACGAACCAGAAACTGCCGAGATCGCTCCTTATTTAAAAATGAGTAACTACCATATGATGGTGCGCAGTGAAGTGATGCGCGGCCGTTTTAGAAATAGTTTTGTAACTCCAGAGCCATTTGTAGCCAATCAAAAAACAGCAGTTAACTTGAAGTTACAAGATGTTATGCATACCTTTAAAAAAGGGCATAAGATACAGGTACAAATTCAAAGTACGTGGTTTCCTTTGATTGACTTAAACCCGCAAACATTTGTAGATAATATTTTCTATGCTAAGGAAGCAGATTTTAAAAAGCAGACACAAAGAGTATTTGATGATTCTAAAATCATTTTTACAGTAGTAAAATAAACGTTTTAGAATATAGTAGTTAAAGAGGAGCCCAATCGCAGTCGATTGGGCTCTTTTTATTTTAGGATAAATGCAAGATTGATTGCCTGTTGTACTATAGGTTCCATAATCTTATATCCAGCACGGTTGGGATGCACGCCATCTTCGGCATATTGTAATGGCAATCCATTATTATCATCCACCAATGCAGAAAAATAGTCTACATAAGCAATTCCATTCGCATCAGCGTAATTCATCAAGAGATCATTTAACGCCATTACCTTCATAGCAGGTTCGATTTTCTTATTCCAATTAAATGAAGCTGCTGGCAATACTGAACATAAGATCACCTTAATATTATGGGCTTTAGCTAAATCTACCATAGAAGCAATGTTTGCTGCTATCGTAGGGAGTGCTATAGGTCCTGTATTTTCGGCAATGTCATTGATACCCGCTAGAATTACAACAACTGCAGGCTGGAGCGCAATCACATCAGATCTAAACCGCAATAGCATTTGTGAAGTCGTTTGTCCGCTAATGCCGCGATTGATGTAATGCTGTTCCTGAAAAAATTCTGCCGACTCTCTACTCCAAAATTCGGTGATAGAATCGCCCATAAAAACTACTGAATTGCTAGTAGGTTTTGCAATAAGCCTTTCGTTTTCAGTTTTATATTTATTTAAGTTTGCCCAGTCTTGTGCGTATCCTTTTTGTCCCATAGTTATTAGTGCTACTGCTATTCCGCAGAATATCTTGATTGCTTTCATTTGATAATTTGTTTCGTTTATGCTGAGCGTAATTATCGAATGTAAAAATACTGCTTTCGATACAAATAAAAACGGCTCTCCTTTTCGAAAAAAAAGTAAGGTTGAAAAAACCGTTGTTGTTTTATCTTTTAAATTTAAGTTAAATAAATGATCATCATAAGCAGCTGCGTTTTAAAATCTTAAATTTGGGTAACTTAAAACTAGAATAATTATGAAAAGAAATGCAACTGCCGTTTGGCAAGGTTCTCTTAAAGAGGGCGCAGGAAAAATATCGACACAAAGTACAACACTAGATAATGCACAATATTCTTTTGGGACTCGTTTTGAAAATGGAGTGGGAACAAATCCTGAAGAATTAATTGCTGCAGCGCATTCGGGTTGTTTTACAATGCAATTGAGTGCTTACGTTACAGAAGCCGGTCATGAAATAGAAAGTATCGAAACAAAATGTGATATTGATTTTCAAGATGGAAGTATTGTCAGTTCCCATTTGACCGTTCAAGCAAAGATAAAAGATATTAGCGATGCAGATTTTCAAGAATTAGTTACAAAGGCAGAAACTAATTGCCCAATCTCAAAATTGCTAAATACAAAAATATCATCTACGGCTACTTTACAATAAGCTAGCATTCGATAAAAAAATAAGGCGTTACTAAAATCTAGTAACGCCTTATTTTTTATAGGTCTTTTTGAAAGCAAATGCTATCAGCAACGCCTATATATTGACCATAATTTTCAGTTATTGCAAATCCGTTTTTCTTATACAATGCAACGGCTTCGGGATATTTATGACCCGTTTCTAGAATACAACTTGTATAGTTTTCTTCTCTTGCCCAAGATTCTAATTCGATTAAAATCTTTGAAGCAAT
Source organism: Flavobacterium aeripolare (assembly GCF_013294025.1). Lineage (GTDB taxonomy): Bacteria > Bacteroidota > Bacteroidia > Flavobacteriales > Flavobacteriaceae > Flavobacterium. The sequence goes on along the minus strand of NZ_JABSNL010000008.1, from coordinate 186,004 downwards.
ACCTTTTCCTCTAGTTTTGGGATAGACATACATTCTTTTTATTTCGGCAACATCTTCTTTGTAAAATTTAAAAGCACCGCATCCTACCGCAATTTGGTCGTCGTAGATTACAATAGCATTTTTGATGTTATCTGTTTTATTGAATTGAGCAAAAAAAACATGGTCTTCACCATCTCGTTCTTGAATGTCGATATCAAGAAGTGCAATCAATTTTTGAAAATCAGCATTTTCTGGAGTGGTTCTTATAATTTTGATCATGCAAATAGAATTTAGTCAAATAAGTCAGATGATAGGTAACGGTCTCCGCGATCACAAATAATAGCTACAATAACTCCTGACTCTAGTGTTTCTGCAATTTTTAATGCAGCAGCAACAGATCCTCCACTACTCATCCCCGCAAAGACACCTTCTTCTAGAGCTAGTCTCTTTGTCATTGCTCGTGCTTCTGCTTCAGTGACTTCGATGGTTGTATCTACTTTTGATGCATCAAAAATCTTTGGTAAGTATTCCAGAGGCCACTTTCTAATTCCAGGAATTTGAGATCCGTCACTAGGTTGTGCACCCACAATTTGAATAGCGCTGTTTTGCTCTTTTAAAAATGTTGAGGTTCCCATTATGGTACCCGTTGTTCCCATTGCAGCGACAAAATGCGTCACTGTTCCTTCGGTATCATTCCAAATCTCAGGACCGGTAGTTTTATAATGTGCTTTCCAGTTATCTTCGTTAGCAAATTGATTTAGCATGACATATCCGCCTTCAGCAACTTTTTTATCGGCATAGTCACGCGAACCTAGAATTCCTTCCTTAGCAGGCGTTAAAATAACTGTAGCACCGTATGCACGCATCGTTTGCGTACGTTCCTTAGTAGAATCTTCGGGAAGGACTAGTTCAATGTCAATTCCCATTAATTGCGCGATCATAGCAAGAGCAATTCCAGTGTTTCCACTAGTGGCCTCAATCAGTTTATCGCCTTTTTTAATATCGCCTCTTTCAAGTGCAGCTGCAATCATGTTGTAAGCTGCTCGGTCTTTTACGCTTCCGCCAGGGTTGTTCCCTTCTAATTTAAGTAATAGTTTTACGTTTTTATTGGCAACCAAGTTGGCGCTTTCCATCAAGGGCGTATTCCCAATGAGGTCTAGTATGCTTTGCGGTTTCATATTATCTAATCTCTTTAATTTTAACTTCAGTTGTTGTGGTGTTCAACACCATAGAACGAGCGGGAATCGTTTTAGTAACCCACGCATTTCCGCCTATGACACTATGAGCACCTATTGTTGTTGTGCCTCCTAAAATTGTAGCATTGGCATAGATGCAAACTCCTTCTTCTACGGTAGGATGTCTTTTTGCGTTTTTCATTTCCTTGCTTACACTTAGCGCTCCTAAGGTAACTCCTTGATAGATTTTTACATATTTTGCAATTACCGTCGTTTCTCCAATTACAATACCCGTCGCGTGATCAATAAAAAATGGCGAAGCGATTTGGGCGCCCGCATGAATGTCAGTTCCAGTAATGCGGTGTGCATACTCACTCATCAATCTAGAGAATAATAGCAAATCAAGATTGTAAAGCACATGGCTCAGGCGATAAATTGCGATTGCATAAAAACCAGGGTAGGCCAGATATACTTCCTCGATGCTGTTTGATGCTGGATCATTCTCGAGAATGTATTGCGCATCGTCATTTAGCATTTGTAAAACGGCGGGAAGCTGCTCCAAAAAGTGATCCCAAATCGAATCGCAAATGCCACTGGGTTTTTTGCAGGCTATTATCGAAATCTCTTTAAATCTACGTTCTAGTTCTTCTATGCTTTCATGTAGTTCAGCGTTGCTGTCAAACAGGGTGTAAAATAGTTGCTCTGTGAAAGCCTCTGTTTTTGTTTTGATTCCGTAACTAATTTGGGCATGCTTTTTAAGCGCACTAATATTTTGAATAATCTGCTCTTTGGTCACGATTATGATTTTGAATTGTTAGTAGTAAATGGAGATCGACAACTTATTAAATTTTCTTGTTCCGCTTTCGCAAAAAGGAATCTCACATGAGAATACCATTTGGTTGAAAACAGAAAGAGCAAGTAACGCTATCGATACACTCACAAAGATATTGAACTATTTTGGATTAGCGCTTGTATACAGACTTAGTGATTGCTCGATCAAGCCTTTTTAACGAATCTTTATAATAAGCACGTTTTATTTTGAATGATAATTCGGATTTACTTGAGCTCAATTTTTTTTGAATATCATATTGCGGTGGCTTCTTTAAAGATAACTTTTTCTAAGTAATCAGGTCTCTATTTCAATTGAAAAAGTAAGAAAGCCATTCCTGAAATAGTGGTTTAAAAAGAGCAGGAAGCGGTTAAAAAGTACAGTGGTTTTTTTTAAATTTATTTTCGAAAATAGAAAAGACAATAACAAAATGTACTGTAAAAACTAAACTCAAAAACAAAGGCTATTTTGTAGGAATTTAAAAAATGAAAATCACTTAAAATAATAGGAGATAAGCATGATAATTGCGTTTAGAAAACCCAAAAATATAATGAGTTTATGAGGGATAAATGACCTAGTGAAAATCCCAATAGTAAGCGAAATTAAAAATAAGATACTCGTAAAAACTGGTGGGAACATTTTAAAAGCATCTGAAATATTACCTTCTAATAATAGAAAAAAAGCACGCTGAAAACCGCAACCCATACAATCAAATCCTGTGAGTTTTTTAAAGAGGCAAGGCAGCATGAAAGATTCTAAATCCATAAATTAAAATTGAAACTATTTGAAATAGATGTGACAAAGATATTGAGAAATAAACAGAACTATTATTAATTTCTTACTTTTGAAAACTGATAATTAAAGATATGAAAAAGTTACTAATTCCGCTGATGATTATAGCAATCATTGTTGCTTTTTATGAGCAAGTAAGCAACAGTGCAAATGTTTATATTACCGTTATTGCTATTGTTGTTTTCATGTTTGGAATGATGCAGCTTAGTGCAAAAACGCCAAGTAAAAATCAAGAAAAAGAAGATAAAGATGTTGAATAAAGGAGATAGTGTTTCTGTGCTTGATGAAGCCATCAATGGAGTAGTGCAAGCAGTGAATGGTAGTGATGTTACCATCGAAACTGAAGATGGATTTGTGATGACATTTAAAGTCAACGAATTGATTAAAGTAAACAATACCAGTAATTTAATGGACTCTATTAAAAGAATCAATGTAGATGAAATTAAAAAGGAAAAAGAGATCCCAAAACCGAGAAGTTTTGTCAAAGAACGTAAAGATCGTGGGGAAGGAATAGTGCCAGAGTTTGATTTACACATTGAAAAACTCGTTAAAAACAAGCAAGGTATGTCAAACTATGATATTCTAACGTTGCAGTCTGATACGGCAAAAAGACACATTGAATTTGCTATTAAAAACCGCATCCCTAAGATTGTTTTTATTCATGGTGTGGGCGAAGGGATTTTAAAAGCTGAATTGGATTTTATGTTAGGACGATATGATAATATTGATTTTAAAGAAGCCAATTACCAAAAATATGGTCAAGGTGCTACCGAAGTTTTTATCAAACAAACTACGAAGTAGACACTGCTTTACTCCAATTAAAAAGCCTCTTTTGTATTGCTACAAAAGAGGCTTTTTAATTATATATTTAACGTATTTAAGCTATTAAATTGTAGTGAATAAAACACCATAAGTATACGTGTCACCTAGTAAGAAATTGTAGTTTCCGCGAGTCATTGTTGCTTTCTTAATTACAATGGTGTGCTTAAAAGTATTAGGTCCACTTGTGGTTGTGGTTACTTCAACTATACCATTAGTTTTTGCAATTCCAGGGTTAGCAAGCCACTCTTGATTAAGGGTTGGAGTTGTAGGAGTCGTGGCGTTACAAAAGTAAGCACTTGTAAGTAAATCTTCAAATAAACGATAGGTTAACTTGTTAGTTGTTGTTCCTATTAATCCTGTTCTAGGTGCTCCAGTTGCTGTTACTTCATTCACTATTAAGGCAGGGTCAATTGTTAAAATCATGGCCTCTGCAGTTGTGAATTTATACAGGTCATTTGAGCTAGTGCATTGATTCAAATTCTTAGTCTCGTCAAACAAAAATGGAAGTGCTGTAGCTGTTGTTTTATAGGTTCCAAAGTTGAAAGTATCGTACACTTGTGTGCCACCTTTGCTTTTAGAAAAGGTCACGTTTTTAAGAACAATTAGGTTATTGTAACCTGAAATTCTACTGCTATTTGTTGTTTCATTAACGATTTTTTCAGCCGCTTTGGTGATTTCTATTGTACCGTTAGTAGCAGTCCATTGATCAGTTACGCTTGGTGAAGCCGGTGGAATTGTTTCACAAATATTGTCTGTAGATACGACACCGTCATAAAATCGATACACAATTCTATTAGTGCTGCTGCCTATTGCTAAGGTCGTCAGTGTCACATCAGAATCTTCATCAGTAAAAGTGGTAGCCGGTATGTCTAGAATAAGTGCTTCTTGATCTTTTAATTTGTAAATTAAATTATTGTTAGAACAGCTTTGTGTCGTTTCAACGTCTTCAAAACTGATGTCTTCTTGTATTAAATCACCATCATCACAGCCATTCAATAGCATTACGAAGACCATTAAACCTAGTAGTTTTTTCATTGTATTTTTTATTTGGTACAAAAATAGCTAAAAAAATGGCAAATGTTATTCGAGATTAGATAATTGATATTTCATAACTTTGCAGTAATGAAAAAAGTATATCTCGATAACGCGTCAACTACTGCGATGCGTTCAGAGGTCATTGAAGCAATGACCACTGTAATGGCTCAGGATTATGGTAATCCATCTTCTACACACAGTTTTGGTCGTAATGCTAAAAGTGTGCTTGAACTTTCGCGTAAAGCGATTGCAAAAGAGCTTAATGTAAGTGCTCAAGAAATTATTTTCACTTCGGGGGGTACTGAAGCCGACAACTGGATTTTGCGCTCTGCAGTGAAAGATTTAGGGGTGAAACGAATTATTACTAGCCGTGTCGAGCACCATGCTGTATTGCATAGCGCACTGTTGCTGGAAAAGGAATTCGGAATCGAAATTGACTACGTAAATGTCAAAATAGACGGTACAATTGATTATACGAACTTAGTTGAAAAACTAGCTAATCCTATTAAATCAATTGTGAGTTTAATGCACGTAAATAATGAAACAGGTGCACTCCTAGACTTAGATCGTGTAGTGCAAATATGTACCGAGCATAACGTTCTTTTTCACTCTGACACGGTGCAATCTATGGGAAAAGTTCGTTTAGACCTACAAAAAACGGCCATTGATTTTGTTATTGCTAGTGCACACAAGTTCCACGGACCTAAAGGTGTGGGCTTTGCTTATGTTAAAAAGAATTCTGGACTGCAACCTATGTTGCATGGTGGTGAGCAGGAAAAGGGATTAAGAGCAGGTACGGAGGCGGTACATCAAATTGTAGGGATGGCAAAAGCATTGACAGTTGCCTATGAAAACTTAGAGATAGAACGCAGCCAAATTGAGTTATTAAAATCATATTTAATCACGCAATTAGAGGAAAAATTAAAGGGATCTAAAATAAATGGGGGAGCAGCTACCTTCTATAATGTAGTAAATGTGTTATTGCCATTTTCGAAAGAGAAAACGGCTATGATCTTGTTTCATCTAGATATGAAAGGAATTGCAGTTTCAAGAGGGAGTGCTTGCCAGAGTGGTAGTATCAAGCCTTCTCACGTTCTTGCAGAAATGCTTTCAGCGGAGGATTTAGTAAAACCTAGTTTAAGAATTTCATTAAGTCATTTTAACACTAACGAAGATATTGACATTCTAATAACGGCTTTGCAGTCTATGCAAGAGTAAAAAAGGTATTGAATATAAGATACATTGCTTTTTAAGCAATAAAAAACCCTAAAATTGCTTTTAGGGTTTTTTATTGGTCTTATTTTTTCTTCGCTCGATCACGATATTGATGCAATAGCTTTCGATTAAAATCATCTTCTGCTTTTCTTAGTAAGAGAATTTTAGTTGGACTTAAAATCTCTCTTAAGTCCTTACTGTATTTTTTTCTTAACGCATATAAATCGTCTTCATAATTCTCCATTTTATCTAATAAAGGGGCTGCTTCTTTATCTGACAAATTACTAATTGCTGCATCTGTAAGCTGCACTTTGCAAAGCGTCATTTTATCATGTCTAATTTCGTATTGCTTATCATCAAAACTATTATAAACAGGCCAGAAACGTTGCGCTTCTTTTGTGCTTAAATTGAGCTCAGACGTGATGAAAGCTACTTTCATCGACTGAATTTGTTCTTTTTTACTTTTTGAACTACTGCTTTGAGCATAAAAGCTAAAAGAGCTAAGAAGTAAAACGAGTGGTATTATTTTTTTTAAGCTCATCTCTTAATTTTTAATTGTTCTATTAATAATGCTTTATCAAGCGGTAATTATTCTATAATATAATGCTCTAAGTTACCATTGTCTACAAGAAGGTCTTCAATTGTTTCTTGCTCTAGCGTGGTAGTTGTCACGGGTGCGCTTAAATCCTCTAAATCTTCGGTTTCAAGTGAGTTGATCAGGTCATACTGACTTACATTTGTTTGATAGCTTAAGTAATTTTCTAGTGAAGCCTGATCAATTTCTGTAGAAGTTGTTGCTACAGGGCTTTGATTAAAAATAGGCAACATTAATGCAATCGCAAATATTGCAGCAATCAAACTTATAATAGTACTTCGTCTTTTATACAAAGGAATTACTTTGACAACAGCGACTTCATTTGAAGGTAAGTTCTGCATGAATTTTGCCGAAAAATCTTCAAAATAATTGTCTGGTGTCACAAATCCCGTTGTGATCTTTGTCTCGTTTTCTAGTTTAAATTCTTTCATAACATTAGTTTGACTTCAAAAACTGTAAAAGGTTTAATCTGTGGTTAAAAAGCTTTCAATTTTTTTTACGGCATGATGATAAGATGCTTTCAGTGCTCCTACAGATGTGCCCACTATTTCAGAGATTTCTTCGTATTTTAATTCTTCAAAATATTTCATTTTAAAGACGCGTTGCTGTTTATCAGGAAGTGTATTGATGGCTTGTTGTAGTTTTAACTGGATTTCGTTTCCATCGAAATAAACATCGGCTTTTAAATTAGCGATGGCATTATCTTGAACTGCTTGCGAACTAATTCCGCTCTTCTTAGCTTTTTGATTTAAAAAGCCAATAGCTTCATTAGTGGCAATGCGATACATCCATGAAAAAAGTTTGCTCTCTCCTTTAAAATTCTTTAAATTTTGGAAGACCTTTACCAAAGTATTCTGCAATACATCATCAGCATCATCGTGATTTAATACAATGTTACGTATGTGATTATACAGCGGCTTTTGATAAGTAGATAGCAGTTTTTGAAACGCTACATTTTGCGTTTTGCTGTCTAGTAATTGCTTAATAAATTCTTCTTCCTCTTGCAAGTTTGTTTTTTATATTAATTAGAATCGAATTTATCAAAAAGGTTTAATAGAGTGTAGAAAATAAGTTAGAATTCAAATTCGTCCTCTTCTGTAACCGGTTTAGGAGCTACGTCCTTTTTGGCTGCTGGTACGACTTCTTTTTCTACAACTTTTTTAGGCTTTTTAGGAACCACCTTTTTAGGCGCTGCAGTTGCGGGATTTGTGGCAGCAGCCGCTGCTGGATTTGAACTTGAGTTTACTGTGCTTCGAGTTGCAGAAGTTGCTGCGGGTTCTTGATATAACCCACCATTAGCAGGATTGGCAACAGCTTTAGGCTGCGCTACAACTATAGCTGCTGGCATAGGGATGTAAACCTCAGTAACCCATTGAGAGGCATTTTTTACTTCGTCTCTGTTTTTTGTATATACTTCAATATGTGAGATTGTAGGATTGTGCACAAAATTACTTTTGTCAAACAATGCTAGTGCCTGATCGTATGCTTTTCTATTATGTGAATTGTCTCCTATTAATGTTGCTTTAACTGCTCCGTATGCCCCTATACTAGAAGACAAGATATCACTTCCTGCACTTAAAAATATTTCATGTTCGATTGGCATACAGATTGAAATTTTTGCTAGTTGTGTCTGTGCATCATACGTATGGTAAATGATGAAAGGTTTACCTACTGTGTTGATATTATTTTGCTCGCAAAAAGTTTTAATCTTTGGGATTACAACGTTGAAATTTCTGTTTATTTTGCTAATTTCAGATGTAAACGTTTGACTTAAGTAATAAATTGCGGGTTTTTGCACCACACCATCAACTTTTACATTAAATGTATTTACTTCATAATCTAAGGCTTTATCTAAGTTAATTAAGCTTTTTTCATATAAACTCCCAATCACTCTATTGACACCACCATTGAGGGCTGCATAAATTTTCATTTTAAAACTCATCTTACCTTCTGTGCTCCACGTTACCTTAGTACCGCCTATGGTGTCTTTAAATTTCCAAGAAACTTTCGAATCTGAACCATCATAATTCATTTTTTGAGCAATACTATCGTTAGCTTTTGCAAATAATGTGGCTATTTTTCCGTCCCCATCTTTTGATTCCCATGAGTACGAAGCGCCTTGTCCTATTGTATTTGCGGCATAGTTATAAGAAGTCGCAGGGTCAGATAAGGTCCAAGAACCAAAGTCACTCCAGTTTTTTAAATCATTTACATAGTTGAAAACGACCTCTTTAGGAGAATTAATAACTTTACTTCTCTCTACTTTAAAATCCCCTTTTTGAGTGGCAATAAATATAGACAGTGCTACAACGCTAAGTAGTAATAGAAGAAAAATATATTTTAGAATTCTCATGATTAGGTATTTGTTTTCAACGGTAAAGTTAGAGATTTAATTAATATGCTATACGAACCGCTATAAAAAATATAAAGTAGCTACAATAATGGTATAATTTTTCTGTTCAAAATTTTTCAATATTGGGTACTGTTCTTATTAAAGTGCTATTAATCGAATACAGAATGCAATTAAGAATCATTTAAAAATATGAATTCTGTAAAATGTAGCGCTCAAAACGATGCTGTTTTATTGTTTGTTTAAAGATTATGTATATTTGTGATTAATAATTTATTGAAATTTAAATAACATATAGATGAAATTACAAAAAATAGCTGGTTTTCTATTGACTGCAGGACTTGTTGCTGCATGTAATACACAAAAACCTATTGCCGAATCAATGGCCAAATCACAGGATGCTAAGGCGTTTGATTTTGTTGTAGAGCAATTTGCTGATATTAAGGTGTTGCGCTACCAAATTCCAGGTTGGGAAAACCTAACTTTAAAAGAACAAAAATTAGTGTATTATTTGACGCAAGCAGGAACTTCAGGGCGTGATATTATGTGGGATCAAAACTACAGAAACAACTTGAAAATTAGAAAAGCATTAGAAAATATCTATCAAAATTATAAAGGGGATAAGACGAGTGCAGATTGGGCCGACTTTGAAGTGTATTTAAAAAGAGTTTGGTTTTCTAATGGAATCCACCACCACTATTCAAATGAAAAAATCAAACCAGAGTTTACTGCCCCTTATTTTGCTAGCTTAATGAAAGCGACAGACACAACACTTGAGGCGGATGTTGTTGCCGTACTATTTAATGACGTGGATACTAAAAAAGTAAATCTTGATGAATCTAAAGGGTTATTAGCAGGATCTGCAATAAACTTTTATGATAAAGGAATTACTCTTAAAGAGGCAGAAGATTTCTACGCTAAGAAAACGAATACTGATCCTAAAAAACCACTTTCATACGGATTGAATTCTAAACTGGTTCGTAATGCAAATGGCGTATTAGAAGAGAAAGTTTGGAAAAGTAACGGAATGTATGGAGCAGCTATAGATAAAATTATCTACTGGTTAGAAAAAGCTAAGTCTGTAGCCGAGAATCAAAAGCAAGCAGATGCTTTAGGATTACTTATAAAATACTATCAAACTGGAGATTTAAAAACTTGGGACGACTACAATATTGCATGGTTAGGCGCTACAGAGGGTAATATTGACTACATCAATAGTTTTATCGAAGTGTATAATGATCCATTAGGGTATAGAGGTTCGTATGAAGGCGTGGTGCAAATCAAAGATTTTGATATGTCAAAAAAGATGGCCGTGGTTTCTCAAAGTGCACAATGGTTTGAGGATAATTCTCCGTTGATGCCAGAACACAAGAAAAAAAATGTTGTAGGGGTTTCATACAAAACAGTTATTGTAGCAGGTGAGTCTGGTGATGCCTCTCCTAGTACGCCTATTGGTGTAAACTTACCAAACGCTGACTGGATACGCGCAGAGCATGGTTCAAAATCGGTTTCATTGGGTAATATTATAGATGCTTACGCAAATGCAGGAGGCAAAGGCAAATTACAAGAATTTGCTAATGATTCAGAGGAAATTGCTTTGGCTGAAAAGTATGCTGAAATTGGAGATAAGTTACATACTGCTTTGCATGAAGTAGTGGGGCATGCCTCTGGACAAATTAATGAAGGTGTAGGTACGCCAAAGGAAACTTTGAAAAGCTATGCCTCAACATTAGAAGAAGGTAGAGCTGATTTAGTAGGTTTGTATTATTTATACAACCCAAAAATTCAAGAATTAGGACTTGTTGATGACTGGAAAAAGACAGGAATGGAGTCATATGACAGTTACATCCGTAATGGATTAATGACGCAGTTAGTTCGTTTAGATTTAGGTGCAAATATTGAAGAAGCGCACATGAGAAACCGTCAATGGGTAAGTGCTTGGGCTTTCGAAAAAGGTAAAAAAGACAATGTTATCGAAAAAATAGCTCGCAACGGAAAGACCTATTTTAATATTACTGACTACGTAAAATTACATGCTATCTTTGGGGATTTACTACGTGAAGTACAACGTATTAAATCAGAAGGGGATTATGAGGCTGGAAAAGCTTTAGTTGAAAATTACGGAGTAAAAGTGGATCAAAAATTACATGCTGAGGTATTAGAGCGCAACAAGCAGTTTGCAGCAGCTCCTTATAGCGGATTTGTAAATCCAGTCCTAGTTCCAACAATGGATACGAAAGGAAATATTATTTCGATAGCAGTAGAGCAGCCAAAAACTTTTGAAGAGCAAATGCTTAACTACTCTAAGAATTTTAGCTTCTTGCCTTTAGAAAACTAAAAATCCTTACATTTTAGAATATAAAAAGTCCGCCATGAGCGGACTTTTTTAATGGTAACAAATGGATTGTTATCGTTTAAAGAATATCTTGATAATAAACAAAAGACCTATGAAACCTAAAAAGGCTAAAAGGACTTTGTAGTTACCTTTGTAAAATGATTTGTGAGTATTAATGTCTTTTCTATAAGCGATTGTCGTAGCAATCACAAAAGCAATAAAAAAGCAAGCCGCAAAAATTAATTGTCCTTGACTAAACATAATGTTATTATTTTTTGCAAATTTAAGTAAATGTTTCTCAATAGTTGCTAATTTGCAGTTCCATTTATTAAAATAAAAAAGATGCAAAAACAAATTAAAGCTGTCAAGGAATTTCATACCGCATACAAGTTAGGATACAGTGCAATTCCAACTGCTAATCTAAGTGAGGCAAAAACTAATTTGCGTTTTGAGCTTATGAAGGAGGAAAATGAGGAATATCTTGAAGCTGTAAAAAATAATGATTTAACTGAGATTGCTGATGCGTTAGGAGATATGATGTATATCTTGTGTGGAACCATTATCGAACATGGGTTGCAGGATAAAATGGAAGCGGTTTTTGACGAGATTCAACGCAGCAACATGAGTAAGTTAGGGGAGGATGGGCTACCTATATATAGAGAAGATGGAAAAGTATTAAAAGGACCCAATTATTCTAAACCAGATTTCACTACTATTCTTAAATAGTAAAAATAAAACGGGCTTCTACAATTGTAAAAGCCCGTTTTTTATATATTAATGTAGCAACTATACCTTTACAGTCCAACCAAAAGTATCTTCGGTAAGTTTATTTTGTATGTTTGTTAGTTTTTCTTTTAATTGAGAAGCATACGTATGTGCAGGTTTAGGTAGCTCATAATAAACATCTTGGTATGAAAATCCTGAGATCGGACTTATAACTGCGGCAGTTCCAGCACCAAAAATTTCTTGAAGTGTTCCATCTTTTGCAGCAGCAACAAGTTCTGCTACTAATACTGGTCTTACCTCTACATTGATTCCTTCGCTTGCAGCTAATTCGATTAAACTTTTACGTGTGATTCCGTCTAAGATTCGCTCACTTGTAGGTGCTGTATACAAAGTATCTTTAATTCTAAAGAATACATTCATTGTACCTGCTTCCTCCAGTTTAGTATGCGTAGTGTCGTCAGTCCAAATTACTTGTTGGTATCCCTCTTTATTAGCTAAACTTGTTGGGTAAAATTGTGCAGCATAGTTTCCTGCTGCTTTTGCAGCTCCAATTCCACCATTTGCCGCTCTAGAAAAATGCTCAGCAATTAATACTTTTACTTCTCCAGCATAATATGCTTTTGCAGGAGATAATAAGATCATGAATTTATAGTTGTCAGATGGATTTGCCATTACACCTGTTCCTGTAGCAATCATAAAAGGCCTAATGTATAGCGAACTTCCGTTACCTTTTTTTACCCACGCTTCTTCTAATTTAAGTAGCTCATTTAAACCATTCATGAATACATTTTCAGGTACTGAAGGCATTGCCATACGTGAAGCAGAATTATTAAATCGTTTAAAGTTTTCTTCAGGTCTAAAAAGCCATATTGCATTTGCATCGTCTTTATACGCTTTCATACCTTCAAAAATAGCTTGACCATAATGAAAAACACGAGCAGAAGGATCTAATAAAAAGGGTGCGTAAGGTTTGATAACCGGAGTTTGCCACTCTCCATTAATGTAGTCGCATTCGAATAGATGATCTGTAAATACAGAACCAAAAGTTAAATTATCAAAATCTACATCTTTTATTTTAGTAGTCGCTGCCTTTGTAACCTGGATTTGCTGATTTTGAGTGGTACTCATAATAATATTTATTTGTTTAGTTCGTAGTTTGGGTTATAGTATGGGACTACGGCAGCTAACTTGAAAAACTGCTTTTGTCTAAATGCAAAATTAAGTAAAAATCAGTAAAATACTTGCTAAAACGACATTAAAAAGTAGCTTTATCTGTGTTTTGTTTATATTATAACAAACTAATATAAATTACTACGTTTTATGTTAATTCTGTACTATAATCAGGCTAATTTTAAAGTAACTATGATTGTTTTTAGTTATTTTTGAGCGCATGTAAGTGCCGTTTTGTGGCTTACGTATTTTAAATTATTATTTTGAAAAGAGAAATTATACAAACATTAGATGGTTCGACAACCATACATATTCCAGAATGGAAAGAATCTTACCACTCAAAACATGGCGCAATCCAAGAGGCAAATCATGTGTTTATAAAAAATGGGCTATCGTTATTTGAAGGTAAGGCTATTGCTATAATGGAAATTGGTTTTGGAACAGGCTTAAACGCTTTTATTACCTATTTAGAATCAAGCAAGCTAGGTCAAACTATAAACTATGTAGGGGTAGAAGCATTTCCCGTTTCAAAGGAAGAGCTCACTGCAATGAACTACGTAGCAGAGTTAGAAGTGCCTGAGCAACAATCAGTTTTTGATTTAATGCACCAGTCAGTTTGGGGAGAGCAATGCAACATTGATTCCCATTTTAAATTAACAAAAAGAAAACAGTTCTTTGATGATATCGTAGATCAAGACTGCTATGATTTAATCTACTTTGATGCTTTTGGTTATCATGTTCAGCCAGAATTATGGAGCACTGAAATTTTTAGAAAAATGTATGCTTCATTAAAGGATAATGGTGTTTTAGTTACTTACGCTGCGCGTGGAGTGGTTAAAAGAAGTATGCTAGAGGTGGGGTTTACAGTAGAGAAATTAGCAGGCCCTCCTGGAAAAAGAGAGATGTTTAGAGCTACTAAGAAAATTTAGGAATTCTACATAAAAATTTATGTTTTAGCGATTTAATTTATCAGAATATAATATTTATCAAAAAATAACGTTAAATTCGTACCATACATTTTTTAAATGGTCTATTTTTACTCCATACAAAATCATATAAATAACCTGAAATTCTTTTTTATTATGTCTAAAGTAATGTTTGATTATACGAAATCTATATTAGAGAGAGTAAGTTTTGATCCTATTCTATTTTGTAAAGAATTAGAAAAAGCTATTAGAACTTTACTGCCATATGAAATTGAACAATTAAGAGAATGGTTATTCGACTTCACTGTTGAAAAACCAGAATTGAAACAATGTTTACTGATCGTTAATTCATAAAAAAAGGGAGCTCATTTGAGTTCCCTTTTTTATTGGTACGTGATTTCATTTCAATAAAAATCTAAATTTAGATTACAGATCAAGTGTTATAAATTGATTTGATCGTCATTCGTCTATACTTAACAGTATTTTGGCTTTTTTTTTCGAATAAACTAAGAAGTTATAACTAAGTTTATAAGGTCGAAAGAATACTAACATTTTAAGAAAAAATAATATGTCTAGATTAATTTATTTTTATACAAAGGAATCACTAGAAAAAGCACGTCTTAATCCTGAGGAGTTTACCAAAGTATTGAAAAAAGCGATCAAAAATTTACTACCGTATGAAATCGAACATTTAGGAAATTGGTTGCATTTTTATACTAGTAAAAACCCAGAATTAAAACCTTGTTTAGTTCACGTTAAAAAATAGTTTCTTCGTTACTTCTTTGGTAACGGACTAATCACCTCCACATTTTGAAACACTATTGCACCTTTTATAACTCCTGCAATTGTACTTCGTAATGCATCAATTATTTGAATTTTTAGTTCGCTCTTAGGGTAAATCAAGCTCACTTCTCTAGCTGGTTTGGGCTCTTTAAAATGGCGCAATTTTAATTTGTCAGATTCTTTTAAATCTAAGGTATGCAGGAACGGCAATAAGGTAGTTCCTAATCCTTCATCTGCTAATTTTACTAAGGTTTCAAAACTTCCGCTTTCGATCTGGAAATGGGTAAACTCATTTTTTGGATCGTTTTTGCAAAGGTTTAAAATGCCATCTCTAAAACAGTGACCATCTTGTAATAATAATATTTCATCTGGATTTAAATCTGACACTTCCAGTTCCTTCTTGTCAAAATGCTCGTGACCTTCTGGGATGTATGCCATAAATGGCTCAAAGTATAAGACAATCTCCTTTATTTTATCTTCTAGTAGTGGAGTAGCAGCAATGGCGGCATCTAAATGTCCATTGTTAAGTTTGATGATTATCTCCTCAGTATTTAACTCTTCTATAATGAGTTTAACCTTTGGGTATTTTTTTATAAAATTGCTTAAAAACATCGGGAGTAGGGTAGGCATAATTGTAGGAATGATTCCTAATCTGAATTCTCCACCTATGAACCCTTTTTGTTGTTCTACAATATCTTGAATGCGATCTGCTTCATTTACAATATTCTTAGCTTGGTTAACAATCTTGTGCCCTATTTCGGTTAATTGAACGGGCTTTTTCGTTCGATCAAAAATTAAAATACTCAATTCATCTTCGATCTTTTGAATTTGCATACTCAATGTAGGCTGTGTCACAAAACACTTTTCTGCTGCTAAGGTAAAGTTCTTATGTTCTGCTACAGCTAAAACATATTTGAGTTGTGTTATCGTCATGTATAGTATTTTTTGATACAAATATAAAAACAATCAATTTACATTATAGTGTATATAGCTCTTAATTTTCATAAATTTGTATAAAACAAAGCGATATGAAAACGAATATATTAGGATTACCAGTAAAAGAAACAGAAGCAACAGTAAAAGAATTGAATACGTTATTATCAAATTTTCAAGTCTACTATCAAAATCTAAGAGGTATTCACTGGAATATTAGAGGGAAACGCTTTTTTGATTTACACGTAAAATTTGAAGAACTGTACAATGATTCACAATTAAAAATTGATTTGATTGCTGAGCGTGTATTAACGTTAGGAGGTACACCATTACATACCTTTGAGGATTACATAGCAAACAATCAATTGACCGTAGGTAAAAATATTTCTAATGATGAAAAAGCTATTCACTTAATAGTGTCCTCTTTATCATCTCTACTTAAAATAGAGCGCTCCATATTAGATCATGCTGGAGAGATCAATGATGAAGGTACAAACAGTATGATGAGCGATTTTATAGCTGAGCAAGAAAAAACAATCTGGATGATGCAAGCTTGGTTAGAGGAATAAACTAGCTTTATATAGTAAATACATAAGCCACAAATAGTTGAAATTATTTGTGGCTTTTTTTGTTTTGAATATGTTAAATTTTTATAAATTTAGTAGTACATTTTTTTAATTTACTGACTTATACTATATTTTTGTAGTAATGAAAATAATCGCTCGTATATTTTTACTTCTATTTATTGCTTTTCTAGCTGTGCCACCTATCGTCACAATTATAGAGAAGTCTTGCGATACGTCAAAATATTTCAGTCTTTCAGAGGAAGAGCATACTCAAAAGGAAGTTAAAGTTTTTGCTTATTCTCAAGATGCAGTAAGTAGTCACGTGATAACAGCAGTTAGTAAAACAAGTCTCATACTATCAGAGAACTTATCAAAGCACGATAGAATTACCCCTAGAATATTTTCTCCGCCTCCGGATATTGCATAGTACATACCGTTTTTTATAAATTTAAACATGAATTTGCATATCTTTATGCAACAGTGTTTTATATATTAATTATCTATTGTATTATGACAAAGAAAATAAATCTTTTTGCCAACCTTAAATCTGATTTTGCATCTGGTTTAGTGGTTTTCTTGGTGGCGCTACCTTTATGTTTAGGAATTGCATTGGCCTCTGGAGCCCCATTATTTTCAGGTATTATATCTGGAGTTATCGGTGGTATCGTTGTGGGGTATTTAAGTAAATCTCATTTAAGTGTTTCTGGACCTGCTGCAGGTTTGACCGCTATTATCTTAACAGCCATAACTGATTTTGGTGCTTTTGATATTTTCCTTACGGCGGTTTTAATTGCAGGTTTTATTCAATTAGCTTTAGGATTCATTAAAGCAGGTAGTATTTCAAATTACTTTCCTACAAATGTAATTGAAGGTATGCTAGCCGGTATTGGAATAATTATCATCTTAAAACAATTACCACACGCTTTTGGTTACGATGCTGATTTTGAAGGGGATCAATCGTTTGTTCAATCAAATGGTGATAATTCGTTTTCTTCTTTATTTGAAGTGTTTAATCACGTCCAGCTAGGAGCAATTATTATTACAGTTGCCTCTCTTATAATTTTGATTTCTTGGGATAAAGTACCGTTTTTAAAACGTTTAAAACTTGTTCCTGGTGCTTTGATTGCAGTAGCGTCAGGGATTTTAATCAATCAATTTTTTATTAGTACAGGTAGTGATTTAGCTATTTCTAAGGAGCACTTGGTTACCTTACCAGTTCCTACTTCATTTGAAGAATTAAAAGGAATTATTGTTACTCCTAACTTTTCTGGCTTTACCAATCCTAAAGTTTGGTTAGTGGGATTAACTATTGCTATCGTTGCATCTATCGAAACATTGCTTTGTATTGAAGCTTCTGATAGAATGGACGAGCAAAAAAGGTATACAGATACTAATGTAGAGTTAAAAGCGCAAGGTATTGGTAATATTTTAAGTGCGTTACTAGGTGGTTTGCCTATGACATCTGTTGTAGTGCGTACCTCTGCAAATAATGCGGCTGGAGCCAAATCAAAGATGTCGTCTATTATTCATGGTGTTCTTTTGTTAATTAGTGTATTAGCAATTCCAGTGATCTTAAATATGATTCCATTAGCAACATTAGCTACGATACTAATCTTAGTGGGTTACAAATTAGCAAAACCTGCAACATTCAAACATTTCTGGGAAAAAGGAAAATACCAATTCATTCCTTTTATTGCGACTCTAGTAGCAGTAGTAACTACCGATTTATTAAAAGGTGTGGCGCTAGGAATTGTTATTAGCATTATTTTTATATTGAAAGGAAATTTAAAAAGAGCATACAGTTTCAAGAAAGAAGAGTACGTTGATGGAGATATTATTCATATCGATTTAGCACAAGAAGTTTCTTTCTTGAATAAAGCGGCTATAAAAAGTACGTTAAGCGAAATTCCTGAAAATTCTAAAGTTATCATTAATGCGCAGGATACCGTTTACATTGCACATGATATCTTAGATTTGATCAAAGAATTTAAAATAACACGTGCTGTTGACGAGAATATCAAAGTTAAATTGAAAGGATTCAAGAAAGCTTATGATTTAGAAAACAGCCCTGAAGTCAATAATCATGTTACTTTTGAACATTATTATGATGTTGCAAAAAGACAAATGGTGAAGAAGGAAGTTGTTGAAGACGAAGTAAAAAACTAAAAAAATACAATTGATTGGTTGCATTTATTGTTAAGTAAATGCAGCTGTCAATCAAAAACTAACAATAAAAAAGACACAAAATGAGCGATTTTTATAAAAAAATATTAGATAATAATAAGGAATGGGTAGAGACAGCATTAGCTAAAGATCCTAACTTTTTTGCAGATTTAGCTAAGGGGCAAACACCGCCATTATTATGGATAGGATGTTCAGATAGTCGTGTACCTGCAAATGAAATCATTGGAGCTAAGCCTGGTGAAGTTTTTGTACACAGAAACATTGCAAACATGGTTGTACACTCTGATATGAACATGCTAAGTGTACTTGATTATGCAGTTAATGTCTTAAAGGTAAAACACGTAATTGTTTGTGGCCACTATGGTTGTGGTGGTATAAAAGCTGCTATGGGAAATCAATCGATTGGAATTATCGATAACTGGATTCGCCATATTAAAGATGTGTACCGTTTACACAATACGTATCTAGATGCTATTGAAGATGAAACAGAGCGTTTTAATAAATTTGTAGAAATAAATATTAAAGAGCAAGTATTTGACTTGTCTAAAACATCTATTGTTCAAGCTGCTTGGAAAAGTGGTCAAGACTTAAGCATTCACGGATGGGTTTATGGTTTGAATTCTGGTTTTGTAACCGACTTAGAAGTAAATATAAGTTCGAATACAGATTTAGATGAAGTATTCCAATTGCAATTTTAAATATTAAATGAAAAAGCCACTTTATTAAGTGGCTTTTTTTTATTCGTTTTCGTCCCAATTTTCATTAAACGCCGAAGGCAGCATTTTTGGAATAAACTTAATTAGTATGGGAAGCAATAAACTACCTCCAGGTAATAGAAATATAGTTAATGAAGGAACAGATTTGCAAATATCTAATAATTGCTTTTTAACCTTTTTCTTTTCTTTTTCGTCTAAATCTCTTCTGGTGGATAATGCTAGCAAAACCATCAATTCTTTACTTTGAACGATCTCTTTTACAAGTCGGTTCTTATTGCGAGTAATCAAAGTAATCACACTTTGTGTCGTCTGGTCATAAAAATGTTTAACAGGATTGGAATAGTTAAAATAGGCAATATCTTTTTTATTTAACGATATAAAAGAATTGGTACTATCAATGCTTTCAGTAACAAAATCGTCTGACACTGCAACTGATTGAGCAACCTTATGTAAAAAATAAGCCTCTTCGTTTTCTATTTTTCCATCGCTCCACAAAGCCATTCCTGCCATATCGATCAGATAATATTTCTCTAATTCAGAGGTAAAGTAACTCAAATTTAAATGTTCTAGATTTTGAACATTAACTTTTGAAAACTTACTATAACGTACTGATGCCTCAAATAGCTTGATGAGCAAATCATCATAATTAGATTTTTGAGTTTTTGTTTTAAGGGATAATGAAACTAGGCTAATAACCGCTTCTTCTATCTTCTTTAAATATTTTTCTGGTATTTCACCGTGAATCAGGTATTGTCTAAAGGCTAAGATATCTACAAATAGCAGTGCATTAGTCATAATGTGAGAGAAGTTCTTACTTATAATGTCAATATTAGTTTGAACACGCTCATCAATAATTTTCTCCAGGTTTAGCGAGGCGGTACCATTAGGTAAAACTTTCTTAAACAAGTTGAATCCCTGCGGATGCATCTCATTGTAAAAATCGACTGCTTTATTTATAAAAGCGGTAGCATTATTTTCTTGTGATGTTAATTTGTAAACAGCATGTAAGGTATTCAATAAAGCAACTTTTGGAATCTCATTTTGAACCCATCCTTTTGTTTGTATTGGTGTAGTAGTTTCAAACGAAATTACGTGTCCGTATATGAAACCTGTTTGTCGAATCTTATAATAAAAATCTTCAGGACTGCTAAAAACTGTTTGAGGAACAGTACTTTGCATGCTAAAGTATTTTTCGATCCAGCCTGATGCTGATGGATTAATCATTGTGGTTATTTGAGGTGACAAAGCTAGTTATTTTTATCGCTTTGTTCATTAAATTTAAATTAAATAAGCATACACTATTTGTAAACAGCTAGTGTACGCTTATTAAAGTATTGGGCAAAATTATTTTATAATTGCAGAGCAAGCTACTCTAGCTCCTGCATCTCCTGAAGGTTGCGATACAAAATCATCTGTTCCTTGGTGCACAATCAATCCTTTTCCAAGAATATCTTTTGTAGGATCACCTGAACCAATATTCCATTCATTAGTAGTCATGGTTATCATTCCGTTTCCATTAGCGTCAGCTGTGAAATTTCCAATATCTCCTTTGTGGTACTCACCAACACCCCATTTTCCATGCTTTTTAAAAGTAGGGTTCCAGTGTCCGCCTGCTGAACTTCCATCTGCAGCTGAACAGTCTGATTTTTCATGAATATGTATTGCATGCACGCCTGGTTGCAATCCTGCTAGCTTTGCGGTGAAGGTTACCATACCATTTTTTTCTACAAATGTTGCGGTACCAGAAACGTTGCTGTTACTTTTGGATTCAAAATCAATTTTTAAGTTTTTTGTATTAGCCGAATCACTATTTGTTTTACAGCCTACTACAACAGCTGCTAATATCATACAAGAAATAATTATTTTTTTCATGGTTTAAGTTTTAGTTATAAAAGCATAAAATTAGGGATTATAGTGGTCATGTTTTATCAAAATTTTTAACAAAAGATACAACATTATGATGTAGTTGCTTTTATCTAATGTTGTAAAAGTATCTTGCGGTCATTATTTTGGGGCTCAAAACGGCAAGCTTATTTGGCAAATAAAAAACTGCATCACTAATAATTTTAGTGTTTCATTGACTATTTGCTTGATAGATTGAGTAATCCAACATAATGAGCTGTTTTTTGTCAATTTTTGTTAGTTTTGCAAACCAATTTGCAATTTTTTTGATTCTTTATTTTATTTCTGTTTTAAAATGTAATACAATCAAGATAGCGATAAGTTGCAATATTTTCAAAACTACAATGGCTTTTGTCATTCAATTTTCACTGGAACTCTTTACAGGGTTCTTAGCGTATCATCAATTATTTTATGATGATTACTCAGTGAGCTAAATTTATTTTTAGCAATTAAACATCATTTTTGGGTTTGGTTTTATATTCTAAAGCAGAATTGAGCAGACTATTTTTAATACTGTGAACAAGCATTGTTTGCAGTTAACTTTATTTAACTATTTATGAATAAACTATTATCTTTTTTAGAACAGAAGTATAATTTTAAAACTGATTTCACAAAGTCAGTTGCCTTACCTAGTCTTACGATTATCATCGTAATTTCTCTTTTTTGTGGAATTTTCTCTGTAGAGGCAGAACAATTTTTTAATGTCGTTAAAGGAGTAATTTTCAAAAATTTAGGTTGGCTCTATGTGTTAATTGTTACTGTTTTTGTAATTTTCTTAATAGGTCTGGCAGTTAGTAAACTAGGTAAGATCAAGTTAGGGGCTGATGATACTAAACCAGAGTATTCCTTCTTCTCCTGGGTAGCCATGCTTTTTGCTGCTGGTATGGGAATTGGTTTAATGTACTTTGGTGTTGCCGAAACTATGGCTCATTTTGCTAATCCTGCGATCAGCAATCTTGATGTAAGTTTAAGAGCAAAGGAGGCGCAGTTGTATACGTTCTTTCACTGGGGTTTTCATGCTTGGTCGATTTATGGTGTGGTAGGATTATCTATGGCATATTTTGCGTATCGTCATAATTTGCCTATTGCTATTCGTAGTGGGTTTTACCCAATGTTGAAAGATAAAATACATGGACGTTTTGGTGATATTGTTGACGTTTTTGCTTTGTGTAGTACGTTCTTTGGTATTGCTACTACCTTAGGCTTTGGTGTTTTGCAATTAAGTGCCGGACTTGAAAGTTTAGGTGTGATTCCTAATACTAGCTTCGAGTATCAAGTAGGAATTGTAGTTGTCGTGATGTTGATTGCCATTATATCTGCTACAAGTGGATTAGGAAAAGGAGTTAAAAAACTAAGTGAAATCAATATCATAATGGCGGGTGCGCTAATGCTGTTTGTTTTAATTGCAGGGCCAACCATTTATATATTAAGTACCTTAACAGAAGGAATTGGACATTATGTAAGTAACTTTATGTCATTGACTTTTAATACATACGCTTTCGAAAAAGACAGTCAAGAGTGGTTTTCTAATTGGACGATACTGTATTGGGCTTGGTGGATTTCATGGGCTCCTTACGTAGGACTGTTCATTGCTAAAATTTCTAAAGGTAGAACAATACGTGAGTTTATATTAGCTGTTCTATTCATACCAGCACTTTTCAACTTTGTGTGGATGACCATCTTTGGAAGCAGTGCTATCTGGATTGACAAATTTGTTGCTCATGGTGCTTTAAGCGAATTTGCAAATAATCCGGACACCTTGTTATTTAACTTTTTTGGTTACTTTCCTTTAACTAGTTTGTTGAATGTGCTTTCGATTGCTATTATTTGCGTGTTCTTTATCACATCAGCAGATTCTGGAATATTTATAATGAATGGGATTTCGTCAAAAGGAGCTACAAATTCTCCTAAATGGCAAAATGCTTTTTGGGGAGTTTTGCTTACCGTTGTATCGCTAAGCTTATTACGCTCTGGAGGATTAGCCTCTTTACAGACCATGACGCTAGTTACTGCACTACCATTCGGGATAATCATGTTGTTGCTTTGTGTGAACTTATGGAAGGCCCTATCGGCAGATAATGAGTACAGTATGACCAAGTATTCTCATGGAAGTTTAAACTGGAATGACTACCACTGGAAGGTTCGTTTACAAAAAATTCTAACCTATTCACAAAAGAAAGATATTAGGAAATTCTTGAATGAAACAGTACGTATTTCATTTGAGGAATTGGTAAGCGAATTAGAGAAGAACCAAATTGAAGCTAGTATTGTTTACCATACTACTCCTAATAATTCTATAGAGCTTGTCATCAAACACGAGCAATTACGCGATTTTGTCTTTGGGGTGATGGCACAACCGCAAACCGTATCAGAGACTTTAGTAAACGAATTAAACATGCCTACTATTGATTCTGAAACGATGTTTTTACCAATAACGTATTTTGGTGATCATCGAATGGGTTATGATATTCAATATTTAAGTAAGGACGAAATAATCTCTGACGTTTTAAGAGAGTACGAACGTTTCTTAAACTTAGGTTCAGATGGTACGCATGATTTATTTGTAAAACCAACGGTTATCGAATAATAGCACTGCTATCTATAAAAAAAAACTGCAATCCTGTATTGCAGTTTTTTTTTGCTCTGTTTTTAAATAGAGATGGAGTTGATAAATAACCATCGCTCATCTAGTTGTTCCTAATTATAGCTAGGGTAGTGGTAGGCTTTTATTCGAAAGAGAATATGCTAAAAATTAAAAACCGCAATCAAATTAATGAGTGCGGTTTTTTAAACAAATAAAATTCAACTTAAAACAATCTTCAATATGCTAGAAACAGTATTCGTTTTTAGCAACTAGCTTAGAAGTAATAGTTTCTTTTAAAGCTACAACATTTGGCATGTTAGTATATTTAGTGAAACGTCTTAATCCCATAAGCATCATGCGTTGTTCATCTCCTTCTACAAATGAGATGATCGCTTCTTTACCTTTTTGTGTTACAATATCAACTGCTTGATACAAGTACAATCTTGCCATTGCAATTTGTTCTTCAACTTTATCTTCTCCTTCTTTTTTAGCTAATTTTTCAGTTCTAAGGATTGTACTTTCTGCCATGTAGATTTCGATCAACATGTCTGAAGCCGACATTAAGATTTGTTGGTGAGAGTCTAATTCAGTTCCGAATTTTTGAACTGCACTACCAGCAACCATCATAAATGCTTTTTTCAATTTAACAATTAAGTCTTTTTCCTCAGCAAACAACTCAGAGAAATCTGGAGTATCGAATGAAGGAATACCTAATAATTCCTCACCTACTTTCGTTGCAGGTCCTAATAAATCAACATGACCTTTCATTGCTTTTTTAATCAACATTCCTACAGATAGCATTCTGTTGATTTCATTTGTACCTTCATAGATACGAGCGATACGAGCATCTCTCCAAGCGCTCTCCATAGGAGTGTCTTCTGAGAATCCCATTCCTCCAAAGATTTGAATCCCTTCGTCAGAACAGTTTTGAACGTCTTCAGAAACAGCTACTTTCAAGATAGAACACTCAATTGCGTATTCTTCAACACCTTTTAATTCAGCATCTTGATGCGTAGACCCTTCTGCTTCACGAGTAGTAATTCTGTTTTCGATATCTTTTGCTGCTCTATAAGTAGCACTTTCACCAGCATAACAGCTCGTTGCCATATCAGCTAATTTGGAACGGATGGCTCCAAACTGTGAAATAGGTGTATTAAATTGTAATCTTTCGTTTGCGTAAGCAGTTGCATTTGTGATCACTCTACGTTGAGCATCTAGACAAGCAGCAGCAAGTTTAATACGTCCAACATTTAAAGCGTTCATTGCAATTTTAAATCCGTTTCCTCTTTCAGATAACATGTTCTCAGCAGGAACTTTTGTTTCATTAAAGAAAACTTGACGAGTAGAAGAAGCTCTAATTCCTAATTTGTGCTCTTCTTCGTTCATTGTAATTCCATTCGCAGGATTATTTTCTACGATGAAACCAGTAATGTTTTTATCATCACCAATACGTGCAAAAACGATGAATACACTACAGAAACCTGCATTCGAAATCCACATTTTTTGACCTGTAATTGAGTATGTTTTACCATCTTCAGATAAAACTGCTTTTGTTTTTCCTGAGTTAGCATCAGATCCTGCACCTGGTTCAGTCAAACAGTAAGCACCAAACCACTCACCTGAAGCTAATTTAGGTACGTATTTTTGTTTCTGTTCTTCGCTACCATATAAAGTGATTGGCATAGTACCAATTCCTGTATGTGCTCCAAAAGCAGTTGAGAAAGATCCCGTTGCTCCAGAGATGTAATCACATACTAAAACGGTGTTTACAAATCCCATTCCCATTCCGCCGTAAGCCTCAGGAACTGCTACGCTTAAAAAACCTAAGTCACCCGCTTTACGCATCGTTTCTTCAGTTAAAGCATAATCTTTCTTTTCAAAACGGTCTTTATTAGGCCATAATTCTTTATCAACGAACTCTTTTACAGAGTCACGCATCATTATTTGTTCTTCATTGAAGTCTTCAGGAGTGAAGATATCTTCGCACTTTGTTTCTTTTACAAGGAATTGTCCTCCTCTAGTTACGTCTGCCATAATTTGCCCCCTAACCCCCGAAGGGGGAATTCCTACTAGGGGTCGGTAGGGTTTTAAATTCTCTAACCTAAATGAAGTTAAAGATGTGAATATATCTGTTTAAGAACTTTGAAATCTATTTTTTTTATATTAAATCTTGGTAATTCCCCCTTTGGGGGTTAGGGGGCTTTACATCAACTCATAAACCCCAGCACTACCTTGACCTGTACCTACACACATCGTAACGATTCCGTATTTGTTACCGCGGCGTTTCATTTCATCAAATAATTGAACTGATAATTTAGCACCTGTACATCCTAGTGGGTGTCCCATCGAGATTGCTCCACCATTTACATTGATGATATCAGGATTTAAATCTAATTCTCTGATTACTGCTAATGATTGAGAAGCAAAAGCTTCGTTCAATTCGATTAACTCGATATCGTTAATTGATAAACCTGCTTGTTTTAATACTTTCGGAATTGCTTTTACCGGTCCAATACCCATGATTCTAGGTTCTACACCTGCAGATGCAAAGTTTACTAATCTTGCGATTGGTTCTAGGTTTAATTCTTTTACCATTTCTTCGCTCATAACCAGTACAAAAGCAGCACCATCACTCATTTGTGACGAGTTACCTGCAGTTACACTTCCGCCAGCTTCAAAAACAGGTCTTAATCCCGCTAATGCTTCCTTAGAAGTTCCAGCTCTAGGACCTTCATCTTTGTTTACAACATAAGATTTAGTCTCTTTTTTACCATTTTCATTGATAAACGTTTGTTCTACTGTAATAGGAACAATTTGTTTATCAAACTTCCCATCAGCTTGCGCTTTCAAGGCTTTCATGTGTGAGTTAAAAGCAAACTCATCTTGGTCTTCTCTAGAAACTTTGAACTGCTGTGCTACAGCTTCGGCTGTTAAACCCATTCCCCAGTAGTAGTCTTCGTTTCCTGCTTTTGCAACAGCATAATCCGGAGTTGGTTTGTAACCACCCATCGGAATAAAGCTCATGCTCTCTGCACCACCTGCAATAATACAGTGTGCCATTCCTGATTGAATTTTGGCTGTAGCCATACCAATCGTTTCAAGACCAGATGCGCAGTAACGGTTTACGGTTACCCCAGGAACATCCTCTACTTTTAATCCCATCAAAGAGATCAAACGAGCAACGTTAAGTCCTTGTTCTGCCTCAGGCATCGCGTTACCTACCATTACGTCGTCAATACGAGTCTTGTCAAAATCAGGCAGCTCATTCATCATGAATTCGATGGTTTCTGCTGCTAGTTCATCAGGTCTTTTAAATCTAAAAACTCCTTTTGGTGCTTTACCAACTGCAGTTCTGTATGCTTTTACTATATAGGCTGTTTTCATAATAGCCCCCTAGCCCCCCGAAGGGGGAATTCCTATTAGGGGTGAATAGGATTTTTAGTTAATATTATAGTTAAACCTTCTAGATTCCCCCTTAGGGGGCTAGGGGGCTCTTAGTTACGTAGCGGTTTCCCTTTAGTTAACATAAATTGGATTCTTTCTAATGTTTTTCTTTCTGTACACAATGACAAGAAAGCTTCACGTTCTAGATCTAATAAATATTGTTCGCTAACTAATGTTGGCTCAGATAAATCACCACCAGCCATAACATATGCTAGTTTGTTGGCAATTTTCTTATCGTGCTCAGAGATGTATTTACCCGCTTCCATTTGGTCTGTTCCTACTAAGAACATTCCTAAAGCTTGTTTCCCTAATACACGAACATCTGTTCTACGAATAGGTTGTGTGTAACCCGCTTCAGCCATTAGTAAAGCATGTTTCTTAGCTTCTGCAATTTGACGGTCTTTGTTTACTACGATAACGTCTTTACCATGTTGTAATAATCCAGTGTCAAATGCTTCATAACCAGAAGTCGATACTTTTGCCATAGCAATAGTCAAGAAATACTCTTGCAATACATTTAGTTCTACGTCATTTTTATGGAATAAGTCTGAGGCACGTAATGCTAGTTCTTTAGAACCACCACCACCAGGAATAACTCCAACACCAAACTCCACTAATCCCATGTACGTTTCTGCAGCAGCTACTACTTTATCAGCATGTAAACTCATTTCGCATCCACCACCAAAAGTCATTCCGTGTGGTGCTACTACAACTGGAATAGAAGAGTAACGTACACGCATCATCGTGTCTTGGAACATTTTGATAGCCATATTCAACTCATCATATTCTTGCTCCACGGCCATCATAAAGATCATTCCGATGTTAGCTCCAACAGAAAAGTTTCCGGCTTGATTACCAATAACTAATCCTTGGTATTCTTTTTCGGCTAAATCAATGGCTTTATTGATCGCTTGTAAAACGTCACCACCAATAGTATTCATTTTTGAAAGGAACTCTAAGTTGATGATTCCATCTCCTAGATCAGTGATTACACCACCACTGTTGCTCCATATTTTTTTGCTTTCGCGAATGTTGTTCAGGATAATAAAATCATCTTGTCCAGGAACTTTAACTTGTGCTTTTGCAGGAATACTGTAAAAGTGAGTTGCACCATCGGTTACAGTATAGAAGCTTTTGTTTCCAGCAGCTAGCATTTCTGTTACCCATGCAGCTGGTTCAAGACCTTCTGCTTTCATGATTTCGATTCCTTTTTCTACTCCAATAGCATCCCAAATTTCGAATGGTCCGTTTTCCCAACCGAAACCAGCTTTCATAGCATCGTCGATTTTGTATAACTCATCTGAAATTTCAGGTATTCTATTTGAAACATAAGCAAACATTCCAGAAAAACTTTTTCTGTAAAATTCACCTGCTTTGTCTTTACCTTTTACAAGAACTTTAAAACGATTGATTGGTTTATCAATTGATTTAGTTAATTCAAGTGTTGCAAACGACGCTTTCTTAGCTGCTCTATATTCTAAAGTGTCTAAATCTAAAGTCAGGATTTCTTTTCCTACTTTCTTGTAGAAACCTTGTCCAGTTTTGCTTCCTAACCATTTACTTTCCATCATTTTGTTTACAAACTCTGGAAGCTTAAATAAGTCGTGTTGCTCATCATTTGGACAGTTTTCGTAGATTCCGTTAGCAACGTGTACTAATGTATCTAATCCTACAACGTCAACAGTTCTAAAAGTAGCCGACTTAGGACGACCAATTACTGGTCCAGTCAATTTGTCTACTTCTTCAATCGTTAATCCCATTTCCTTTACCAAGTGGAATAAACTCTGGATTCCGAAAATTCCAATACGGTTTCCAATAAATGCTGGTGTATCCTTAGCGACAACTGATGTTTTTCCTAAAAATTTCTCTCCATATATAGTAAGGAAGTCTAAAACCTCTGTAGAAGTTTGTGGGCCAGGAATAATTTCAAATAATTTTAAATAACGCGCTGGGTTAAAAAAGTGTGTTCCACAAAAGTGTTTCTGGAAATCTTCACTTCTTCCTTCACTCATAAAGTGAATAGGAATACCAGAAGTATTAGAGGTAATCAACGTTCCTGGCTTACGGTATTTTTCTACTTGTTCAAATACTAGCTTTTTAATATCCAGTCTTTCAACAACTACCTCAATGATCCAGTCCACATCAGCAATTTTTGCCATGTCATCCGTAGTGTTACCTGTCTTGATGCGATTAGCAAACTTTTGACTATAAATAGGAGAGGGTTTAGATTTTAAAGCATTCATCAAATGCTCATTAACTAAACGATTGCGAACAATTTTACTCTCTAATGTCAGTCCTTTTTTAGTTTCAATCTCAGTTAGTTCTCTAGGAACGATATCAAGTAGTAAAACTTCGACACCAATGTTGGCAAAATGGCAAGCAATTCCCGAACCCATAATTCCGGATCCGATTACTGCAACTTTTTTAATTGTGCGTTTCATACGTAGTTTTTATTTGTTTTTTATTAGAATGGTACTGCTTGTAGCTCTTATTTAAAAAGTATAAAGTAGTACGCGTTTATTGTTATGTGTAAATGCAACGACAATTAAGACTATCGTTGTTCAATTTTTAATGCTTCTTCTTGCTCGGCTTCGCTACTTG
This sequence comes from Flavobacterium aeripolare, assembly GCF_013294025.1. Classification (GTDB taxonomy): domain Bacteria; phylum Bacteroidota; class Bacteroidia; order Flavobacteriales; family Flavobacteriaceae; genus Flavobacterium. The sequence continues at coordinate 156,342 of NZ_JABSNL010000008.1, read as the reverse complement.
TAGTAAAGATGCTTTTTTCGGCAATTAGCTCGTTAATTACATCAGCGACTTCAGCAAAATGCTGTAACTTCTCATCTGATATGTTTGCTCTTACTGCCTCATTAAATTTGAGTACTGTGTTCTTAGACAGGTCTCTTTTTTCTCTACCAAATGGTGTAAGGTAGATTAATACACCGCGGCCGTCTTCAGGATTTTTCTTTCTTATGATTAAGCCTTTGTCTTCCATAGATTTTAGAGTACGTGTCAAGCTAGTTGCTTCCATTCCCATTTTTGGACCTAATGCCGTAGATGGTGTACCTCCTTCTTTGTCAATACTTAAAAGAGCAAATCCGGTTGCCATGCTAGCATCGTACTTAGAAGCTTCTTCATTGTACATTCTAGCAACGGCTTGCCAAGTGGCTCTCAGTATGTAATCTATAGTTTTGTCTTTCATATCTCTCGCAATCGATTTCAAATATACAAAAAAATATACTATGCACGCATAATAAAATCACTTTTTTTAACAGGAGATTTTAAAAAAAAATCAGTCTTCCCTTTTTTTTTAGAATATAAACTGGCGTAACAATGACTTGAAACAAGACGAATTCATTTTCGAACTAAATTAAAGCTTTGGTTTTACCTTATCGTTAAATTATCGTCAATAATAATTTTAATTTTTCGACAAAAAAAAACCACGAAAATTAATTCGTGGTCTCTCATTTGGTTGTGGTTAGTTATAAATTTTTTGGTATAAATTATCGTAATTCTTTAAAATGATTTTTCGTTTCAATTTTAAAGTAGGTGTTAAGTGTCCTCCTTCGATAGACCACACATCTGGTGTTAATTCAAAGCGCTTTATTTGTTCCCAATGTCCAAATTTAGTGTTGATTTGGTCAATTTCTTCCTGGATGCGTTTGATCACCTGATCGTTGTTTACGATAGCTGCATTGGTGGTTCCTATGTCAAATTTATGTATAGCAGCCCACTCTTTAACAAAATCAAAATTAGGTTGGATTAAAGCAGCCGGCATTTTTTGCCCTTCACCAATCACCATTATCTGTTCGATAAAACGCGATTGTTTCATCAAGTTCTCAATAATTTGAGGTGCAATGTATTTTCCACCTGATGTTTTGAACATCTCTTTTTTACGATCGGTAATTTTAAGGAAGCCATCTTTGTCAAATTCACCTATATCACCAGTGTGAAAATAACCGTTAACAATTACTTCATTAGTTAATTTCTCATCTTTAAAGTACCCCATCATTACATTAGGTCCTTTACAAAGGATTTCGCCATCTTCAGCGATTTTAACCTCTACCTCATTGATTAGTTTACCTACTGTTCCTACTCTAAACCCTTTATTTCTCAAATCGTTTACTGAGATTACAGGAGAAGTCTCGGTTAGGCCATATCCTTCCATTACTGGAATTTCTGCCGCAGCAAAAATGCGAGATAACCTTGTTTGTAAAGCCGCACTTCCTGAAACCATCAATTCTAATTTGCCGCCTAATCCTTCTTTCCATTTGCTGAAAATCAATTTTCTAGCAATCTTTAGTTGGAACTCGTACCAAGCGCCATTTGCTCCGTAAGGTTCATATCGCAATCCTAGGTCTATCGCCCAGAAAAATAGTTTCTTTTTTATACCGGTAAGTTCTGTTCCTTTAGCGTAGATCTTATCATACACTTTTTCTAATAATCTAGGAACAGCTGTAATTACTGTAGGTTTTACTTCCTTTAAGTTATCGCTAATTTTTTCTATTGATTCTCCAAAGTAAATAGACACTCCATAATACTGGTATAGATAAAGGATCATACGTTCAAAAATATGGCATACAGGCAAAAAGCTTAATGCCACACTGTTTCCTGCTTCAAACGGAATTCTTTCAGCACTATTTAATACGTCAGATACAATGTTTTTATGAGACAACATTACTCCCTTAGGACGTCCTGTAGTTCCAGATGTATAGATAATAGTCGCTAAGTCATCGGTTTTTACCGTGGCTTTGCGCGCATCTACGTCGCTCTGGTTACTTTCGTCAGCACCTAGCGTAAGCAAATCATTCCAATTTTTACAACCAGGAATCATGTCAAAACTAAAAACCTCTTTCAGGTTAGCTGTTTTGTCCTTAATCATATTTACTTTATCAAGCACTTCTTTATCTGAAACAAAGCAGTAAGAAGCCTCTGAATGATTTAATATGTATTCGTAATCCTGCTCAGATATAGTAGGGTATATTGGTACAGTCTGTGCACCCGTTTGTAGTACACCTATATCAATAATATTCCATTCTGTTCTATTTGTAGAAGATATAATTGCAATTTTATCACCTTTATTGATCCCCATTTTTAATAAGGCTCTTGATATTGTATTGGCTTTAGCTATATATTCTTGTGTTGAGGTCTTCACCCAAACGCCGTCAACTTTACTGACTAATGCATCTGGAATTGAAGTATATTTATCTTGTTGATAATAAGGAAAATCAAAAAGTCTTGTAATTTGAGTCATTATATAATAGTATAGGATTGTGACGCAAATTAAATAAAAATTAATTGTATTTATATAAAATCAAAAATTAAATAGAAAAATTTGCCAAATTTGCAGGCATTTTACGAAAACGTTTTCTTTATTGTGATTTTTTAGTCAAAAACTAGACTAAACTGTGCATTTCTTTTATAAAGAAAGCGTTCTACAACACTATTAAATGCTGTAATAAAACAATATGAAGGCTCAAAGGTGCCTGACTAAGCTATTTCTGGTATGTATATGTGCAATGTTGTTCCAATATTCTCACTACTTTCTGCTTCGATAAAACCATTGTGATTTTCAACAATCTTTTTTACTATCGCTAGACCTATCCCTGTACCCATTTGCATTTCTTGAGCACCTAATCGTTGAAAAAGTTCAAAAATCTTGTCTTTATATTTGTTGTCAAACCCAATTCCGTTGTCAGTAATTTTTAAATAGTAATAGGACTTGCTTTGATCTAAAATTGGTTTTCGAAAAGAAATAGCGCTGTCAAGCACACATTCAAATATAATATGAGGTGCTGTAGCGGGATTTGAAAATTTTAAAGAGTTAGACAATATATTGTGTAGTAGTTGCCTAAACTGAAACGTAATCATTTTTACTTCGATAGTATCTTTGAAGACTATTACGGCGCCTTTTTCTACTATTTCCTCTTGTAAGTCGTATTTAATATCTTCGATTAATTTATTTAGAGGTACTTTTTCAAACGTTTTTTCGGTAGTTGTTGTACGTGAATAGGCGAGGAGGTCTTTGATTAACATACTCATTCTATCAGCTGACTTGCCTATTCGTAACAAATAATTTTTACCTTTATCTGAAAGCAAATGCAATTCTTTATCGATTATTATCGAACTGAAAAATTGGATTTTGCGCAAGGGTTCTTGTAAATCGTGACTCGAAATGTAATTGAATGCTTCGAGCTCTTTATTCATAGTCGCAAGTGTGATATTCTGTTCAGCTATTTCTCTAGTTCTATCAGAGAGGTTTTTGTCAATTAAAAGCTCTAAATCCTTGTTATAAACTTCTAGTTTTTGATTTTGGATTTCTAACGCTAATCGCGCTTGCTGTAAATCACTATTTACTTTTCTAAGCTGTAGCAAGTTCATTGCTTGGTTAGAAAGCATCTTTAAAGCGGCGAGTTGTTTCTCAGTTAGTTCTCTAGGTTTATTGTCAATAATACATACCGTTCCCAAGCCTAAACCATCTTCTGTTACAATAGGTATTCCTGCATAAAATACAATATTGGGATCACCCAGAACTAAGGGGTTTTCTTTAAAACGACTGTCATTTCGACTATCTGTGATAATAAAAGGTTCGTCAATTGCCTCAATCGCATGGCTGCAAAAGGAATCAATGCGTGGAGTGCTCTTAGTATTCAAGCCTAAATTAGATTTGAACCATTGGCGGTCCTTGTCTACAAAGCTTACTAAAGCGATAGGAACATCGCATATAATTGATGCCATCAAAGTAATGTCATCGTAATCTTTCTCAGTTAATGAGTCTAAAATGTTATAGGATTCTAGCGCTTTTACTCGTTGCGCCTCTCTATCAGTAAATAGGTTGTTTTCCAAATTCATACGCTACAAAATTATGAAAATATAATTACATTTTGGTAAATTTTATTTCGTTCCATATGCTGTCTTAGTGGGGGTTTTTAGAGTAGTTTTCCAGCTAAAGTACATTTGTAATATTTGGGAAATCATAAATAAAATTAGCTCTTGAGTCAAAGCGGGTTTTTAGTTTTCTGTTCTAAAATTACATAGATTTTCTACGTATTGAACTTTACAAACGGTACGCTATTAGCTTGAAAATAGTAACTGTCTTTACTTGTTGAATGCTTAACTAATAGTAAAATAAAAGATGATTTTATCTGTGCTACTCGCTACAATGTGATGCAAAATGAATCTACTTGATATTTTTCTAGCTAAACTTTCAATAGGCTAGCGCAAAATTTCAAGCGTGTTATGAATGTCTGCTCAGATAAAAAAAGTGTTTTTTTTTATTATGGTTTTATTTTTCTACCTATTTTTGATTCTACCTATTAAACCAACCAAAGTAAATAACAATGAAAAAAACGTTTTTAATTGCGTCTTGTATCCTAGTGTTAGCAAGTTGTAAAAAGGAAGAAAAAGAACTTACGATGAAATCTGATATGGCTTATGCTAGCTTTGGGGATAGTATCTCAACAGATGATGCGTTATCTAAGGAAGATGTACTCGCTACTTATGAGAAATTATCTCAAGGAGATACTGTCGCTGTTAAGTTTAAATCAAATATTAAGGCAGTATGCAAAGAAAAAGGCTGCTGGATGAATTTGGATTTACCAGAAAATAAGGAAGTGTTTGTGAAATTTAAAGATTATGCTTTTTTTGTCCCTACAGATTCTAAAAATGAAGAGGTAATCATCAGTGGAAAAGCCTACGTGAGTGTTGAGTCTATTGAAGACCTAAAACATTATGCTAAAGATGGTGGTAAATCACAAGCAGCTATTGATAGTATAATTGCACCAAAAACAAAGTATTCACTACTGGCTGATGGCGTTTTAATTGGGAAATAATAAAGCTCCACTTTCAGTTTTAAACAAAAGCTTTATATAATAATGAAAGGCGCTTCTCGAAGGAAGCGCCTTTTGTATGAAGGAGCTACTTTAATGGATTATTTTTTGGACTTATTTAATTCTAATAACAATTTTTTGTCAAAGGGAATTGGATTTAAACTGTCTTGAGCTGTGTCGTAGATATAGAGTTTTTGTTGCAATGGGTCAAAAGTATATTTTGCAATTATTGTTATATGATCAGTATAGCTTTCATGTAGGCTAAAGTCATAAGTTCTTGAAAAACTATTTGCAGTATCTTTTTCCGGAGAAGGACTTCCTTCTAAGGTATAACCATATGAAGTTCCTCCGTTTTTTATTATAGCTTCGTTTAATCCTTTTGTTTTGTCAATAAATGATGGTGATGTAGTTAATATTTTTGCAACAATATTAATACGATTCGTTGTTTTTTGAATGGTGTTACTGTCGATTTTAGTTCTTTTTAGCTCTTTTAACTCATTGGTTGCAGCTGAAATGGTTGTTTTTTGACTATTTATTTTAGTGTTGTTCTGACAGCTATACATTGTAATTAAGACTAAAATTAATGGTACAATTAAACTATTATTAGATTTTTTCATAACGATTGGTGTCTTCAAGATTATAGACTATTTTACAAAGAAAAATTTTAATTTGGTTTTTTATTATTTTAAAGACGTGTCGCGACTTTAAGGAGTATTGAGCTTTTTTAACACGATCTTTCGGGTTTTATAAAAGTTCTTGCGATAAAAAAACGTGAATTTACCACATATTTTGCCATTTTTGCTAACCGCTGTTATATGTTTGTTGTTTTTCCTTTTTTTGTAAAAGTTTTGTCTAATTCAGCCCACACATTGGCACTATAAAAAGGTTTGTTCATAGACTTAATATTTTCAGGATCTAATTTTCTATTGTAACATAGTTTTTCGTTTAATTTAATATGTCGCATTGCATCGTGAAATAATGTAGTTTGTTTAAAATCTAAATATCTTTTTTTAGCGTTTGCGACCAACTTTCTAGTGTCGAATGGAAATCTATTTCTAATATCCTCTTCTGATAGATTTACAGGGATTCCATCTTCTGCGTAACGAAAATTTATTGAATCAAAACTGTTTGATTTGTTAAATTGAATATCGATGGAAATTGCAATTGTATAATCATCGTCAGTTGTGTTATCAACTTTATTTTTTACAAAATCAATATATTTTTTTACCTCATCTGTCGTTATTGAGCTTACATCTACTTTCGAATCTACGTAGGCCAATGGCATGAGATAAAAATTATATTTACTTAAATCAATGTCAACTTCCCATTCTTTGATAATATTCATATAATTTTTAATACAAGCAAAGCCAAGCTCCTGTAATTCTTTTGAAATTTCTTTTTCGTTATGAAAATGAATTGCATTATCTCTCAGTTCAACTAATGATTCAATGCTGTTTTTAATATTTGAACTTAAATTTATTCCTTTCTCCTCTATTTTTTTTATCGTTTCAAATATTCCAATTGTCATTGGATTTTGGGCTCTGTTTAGTCTAGGTTTTTTTCGCGCTGATTTTTCACCGTTTTGTTTAAGAACGAAATCCATTACATAAAGGTGAGTAATTTTATAGTTATATTTTTTTAACAAAAATGCCTTTAAAATCAGTTCCCAAGCATTAACAGCAAGTATTGCAAAAGTTTCTTCCCGATATGAAAAATTTGGTTTATTATAAATTTCTATTGCAGAAAGCATTGAATTAATAGATTTATCTAATAAACTTCGATAAGTTTTATTTATTTTCATTTTAACTACGATTTTTTTACAATAACGCATAACTACATTATCACATCAATCTAAAGTACAATTTAAACTTCAAATCATAATTATTAATTGTAAATAAATTCGCAACATAAAAAAAGCGCTCTTTTTCAAGAGCGCTTTCGAATAGTATAAACAGAAAATTATTTATTCTCAATCCACAATCGTGCATTAACAAATGCTTCATGCCATGGTGAAACCTCATCGTTTCTATCTTTTGGATAATTAGCCCAGTTCCATTGAAAAGTTGAACGCTCAATATGTGGCATCATCACTAGGTGACGACCTGTTGTGTCACATAGCATTGCCGTGTTGTAGTCAGAACCATTTGGGTTTGCAGGGTAACTGTCGTAGCCATATTTACCTACGATGTTGTAGTTTGCTTCTGACTCTGGTAAATTAAATTTTCCTTCACCGTGTGATACCCAAACTCCTAATGTTGCTCCTGAAAGGCTTGATAGCATCACCGATTTGTTTTCTTGAATCGTCACCGATGTAAAGATACTCTCGTGTTTGTTACTATCATTATGCAGCATTTTTCCGTGCACTTCATGTTCTGGATTTATTTTTTCTAATTCCATCAACAGTTGGCAACCATTACAAATCCCAACAGATAAAGTATCTTCTCTTTTAAAGAAATTGTCTAAGGCTGTTTTTGCTTTTCCGTTGTACAAGAAAGCTCCTGCCCAACCTTTTGCTGACCCCAATACATCTGAGTTAGAGAAACCTCCAACAGCACCAATAAATTGAACGTCTTCTAAGTTTTCACGCCCAGAAATCAAATCGGTCATGTGAATGTCTTTAACATCAAAACCGGCTAAATACATGGCATTTGCCATTTCACGTTCTGAGTTACTTCCTTTTTCACGAATGATAGCCGCTTTTGGTCGCTCACCACTGCTGATTACTGGTTTTTTACCTGTAAAATGAGCAGGGAAAGTAAACTGTAATGCTTGGTTTTTATAATTGTCAAAACGTGCTTGCGCTGTTCCGTTTTTAGATTGTTTTTGATCTAGTAAGAAAGAGGTTTTGAACCAAATATCTCTGTAGTGTGCAATATCTAGTGCACAAGAACTAAATTCTATTTTGGCGTTAGTTGTAACTGTTCCTAGTTTGTAGAAAGAAATACCATTTGTATTTAACTTAGCTTCTAACTCAGCATCATTTTTTGCTTGAAAAACAAGACCTATGTTCTCAGCAAAAAGGTATTTGATAATGTCTTTTTCCTCAAAAACAGAGAAATCAATTTTGGCACCCAAATTCACATCTGCAAAACACATCTCTAGTAAAGTTGTGATCAAACCACCACTTCCTATATCGTGTCCTGCTACAATTTGATTGTCAATAATCAATTCTTGTATTGTATTAAAGGCTTTTTTGAAGAAAGCAGCATCTTTAATAGTTGGTGCGTCTTTTCCAATTTTGTTCAATGTTTGTGCAAACGAAGATCCGCCTAGTTTAAACTCATCTTGCGACAAATTAATATAATAAATAGAATCCCCGTCTCTTTGAAGTACAGGTTCAACTACTTTTTGAATATCAGTACAGTTTCCACCTGCCGAAATAATTACCGTTCCCGGTGCAATTACTTCTTCGTTTGGATAACGTTGTTTCATTGAAAGCGAATCTTTCCCAGTTGGAATATTCACGCCTAATTCGATTGCAAAATCTGAACAACTTTGAACAGCTGCGTACAAACGAGCGTCTTCACCTTCATTTTTACAAGCCCACATCCAGTTAGCAGAAAGTGAAATTCCGTCCAAACCACCTTTTATAGGAGCCCAAACTATATTAGATAAAGACTCAGCAATAGCCGTTCTCGTTCCTGCAACAGGATCAATTAATGATGCAATAGGCGAGTGGCCAATTGAGGTAGCAACACCTTCTTTACCGTTGTAATCTAAGGCCATTACACCACAGTTATTCAATGGCAATTGTAGAGGTCCTGCCGTTTGTTGTTTGGCTACTTTTCCACCTACACAACGGTCTACTTTATTTGTCAACCAGTCTTTACAAGCAACTGCTTCTAGCTGTAAAACTTGCTCTAAGTAAGTTGAGATATTTTTCTTGTCGTATCCTAAGTCGGCATAGTTTCTATCAATGTTCTTGTCGTTCATTACAACTTTTGGAGAACTACCAAAGAAATCTTCTAAAGCATAATCCATAGGTTTAGCACCAGTAGTTTTTGATTCGAATGTAAAACGATGATCTCCCGTCACGTCACCTACTTGGTACATAGGAGAGCGTTCTCTGTCAGCAATGCGTTGTAAAATATCAATATTTTCTTTCGCAATAACAAGTCCCATTCGTTCTTGTGACTCGTTACCAATAATTTCTTTTGCCGAAAGGGTAGGGTCACCAACAGGTAATTTGTCTAGATCAATTAATCCTCCAGTTTCTTCTACTAGTTCTGATAGACAGTTTAAGTGTCCACCTGCTCCGTGATCGTGAATAGAAACAATTGGGTTAACATCACTTTCCACTAATCCACGAATGGCATTAGCAGCACGTTTTTGCATTTCTGGATTCGAACGCTGGATGGCGTTTAACTCAATACCAGAACTAAAAGCGCCTGTATCTGCAGAGGAAACTGCCGCTCCACCCATTCCAATTCTATAATTTTCTCCACCTAGAATAACGATTTTGTCTCCTGTTTGTGGTTTCTTTTTTATGGCTTGATCTAATTTTCCGTACCCTATTCCACCTGCTTGCATGATTACTTTGTCAAAACCAAGCTTGCGCGCGTCTTCTTCATGTTCGAATGTTAGAATAGAACCAGTAATTAGCGGTTGTCCAAATTTATTTCCAAAATCAGAAGCTCCATTTGAAGCTTTGATCAGAATATCCATTGGTGTTTGGTACAACCATTTTCTTTCTGTCATTCCGTTTTCCCAAGGTCTATTATCTTGAGCAGAGTCTTGGGACTCTAAACGAGAATACGAAGTCATGTATACCGCCGTTCCTGCTAGCGGTAAAGATCCTTGTCCTCCTGCTAAACGGTCTCTGATTTCTCCACCAGCTCCCGTTGCAGCACCATTAAAAGGCTCTACAGTTGTAGGGAAATTGTGTGTTTCCGCTTTTAACGAAATAACAGAGTCAAACTCTTTAACTTCATAAAAGTCTGCTTTGTCAGCACTCTTTGGAGCAAATTGTTCTACGCGTGGTCCTTTTACAAAAGCCACGTTATCTTTGTATGCCGAAACGATATCGTTCGGGTTTTCTTGTGATGTCTTTTTGATTAATTTGAATAATGATGAAGGCATTTCTACACCATCGATTACAAATGTTCCATTGAAAATCTTGTGACGACAGTGCTCTGAATTGGCTTGTGAAAAAGCAAAAACTTCTGAATCAGTCAATTTTCTACCAATTTTCACCGCTAAGTTGTCTAAATATTCTACTTCCTCGGGGCTTAAAGCCAAACCTTCTGATTGGTTGTACCCTGCAATGTCCTCAATATCTAAAATCGCTTCAGGAGCAATGTTTATTTTAAAGATGTCTTGATTCAATGCGCTGTACTTTTGCGAAAGCATAGGATCAAAATCAGAGAAATCTTCGGCTACTGCTTTAAATTCTTCGATTCTAATAATTCCTGAAATCCCCATGTTTTGAGTGATTTCAACAGCATTAGTACTCCATGGAGTGATCATTGTGGCGCGGGGTCCAACAAAAAAATCCGTCAATACGGATTTTTCTATCTTATGCGAGTTGGCAAAAAGCCAGTTTAATTTTGAAATGTCTTGAGCCGAAATTTCGTTTTGCGTCTGTACTGCAAAAACTGTTTTGCTTTGGTTTTCAAAGAAATGGATCATTGTTGTGTAGTTTGTTGTATTGCGTTGCAAATTTAGTTAATTAAGATTAAAATGCTAATAAAAAAAGCGGCAATATTGCCGCTTTTTGATTGCTTATTATTTTACTGTTTACTAGTTGATTACGATTTTTTTTGTGCTTGTATGTGTATCATCTGAAACTTTGACGATGTGCATTCCTTTAGGTATGTTTTTAACTGATAATGTGTTGCTATTGCTACTATCAGCTTTAAAGACAACTTGCCCAACCAAGTTATAAATAATCACAGTAAATGACTTGCTAGAGTTGTATATTACAATATCTCCTAGAGATGGATTAGGGTAAATAATTGTCTCGTCTAATGTCGTTTTTTCGATCATAGTTTCTTCTGAAATAAGCGCTGTTTTACTGGTGATTTGTGCGATTCTAGCTCCCAAGTTACTGCAAATATCTGAGGAATAAATATCCCAATCATTACTTTTATTAAATGTGGTTTTAGGACCTGTCGCAGTACTTTTTCTCCTTAAAGTCACGTCTGCTGCAAAGTTTGCGCTGCCGCCATTGTACAAACCGATGATATCAATCAATACACCATTTTTAAATAAGCCCACCGGGTCATTACCATTAAAGGTCATTTCGTTGGCTGATGTACTAATGTTTGATGCTGCAGTTGAGTAACAGCTCGAGCTTATAGCGCTATTTACAATGGTATATTTGCTTCCCTTAGTTAGCGACCCAGTCAAATTGATTCCTGAACTCCAAGCTCCTGATCCGTTTGTTTGTTTTCTTATACTATATCCAGATAGGTTGATCGTACCCGCTGTAGCGTTAGCTATTTCGAGGGCTTTATTATTTGACGATCCTTCAATATATTCTGATATGTAAAGATCTGTGAACGTGTTAGCTGTGCTTGTAACAGTACTCCATATTTTTTGTACGTATTCGGGATGATCGATGTACGGATTTCTATTATTTTGGATGGCATAAATCGCATTGTTACGGGCTATTTCTCTAGGACTTACAGGGTCAAGTGCGTTCCAACTTAGTAACATATTTAAGAATGCTGTTGTAAAAACTTGGTTGTTAGTTCCGTTAAACATAAGATAAGAATACCCATTTACCGTTGTTTCATAACGTGTAGCAAAATAGAAATACATGCGGGCAATATCGCCTTTGAATTCGTCAATAGGTTCAAAAACGGTTCCTGAATATCCTGAAACAGAACTAGTTCCTAATTTACTGCCATTTAATGAGGTCCAGCTCGAAGTAGCTACAGTCCCATGTGGATAGTTAGAGCGTTGTCCATTTACTTTTCCATCGGTGGGAGTTATAAAATGAGCATCTGACACCATTGGTGCGCTAGAATTAAAGGTAGATTGTGGGACAATGTGCTCTCTGTTGTAACAGTCACCTTCTTTAGAATATGTTCCGCATCGTTGTGTACTAGTTGTAGCATAGGTGTAGGGGTCAGATCCATTGGGTTTTTCAGAATACATGTCTAAAACTGTTCCGTCCTTTTCGTAAAAATTATCTACATCAGACGTTTGATAGGTAGTGTACAATCCATTATAACCTTTGTCTGAATGGTTTTTAATAATATTGTAAAGCTGTGTTTTTAAGCTGTATCCAGTACTTGTTGCACTATTATAATAGCCAGATGGAATTTGAGCAATTGCTGTAGTTATGCTAAAAATGAGAATAAAGGTGTAAAGTTTTTTCATGTAATAAATAATAGATTTGGGTTATAGTTAGGGGGGGATTTAAACTTTTTATTAGGGTTTTATTTGGCGCCAAATCTATGTAAATAATTAACACAAATAGTTAAGAAAATTTTAACTTTTTAACTTATTGTTTAATGTTATGTTGATAAATTACTAGCTATGTAAAATGAATTGATATTCTGATGTTTACCTAATTTTGTTTTCCTTACGCACTATTATCTACTTGTGTACTGATTGTATTGTATAATTATTAATATTTACTAGTATATAAAAGCTTTAGTATTGAAAATCAAAGCGGTAATTTTGCATTAGTGTGATTTTCGTAGTTTGAATAGGATGAAATTAAGATATCCCACCTCTAACTGAATTTTTTGCAAAAAGTCACAGTTTGTCTTTTAACTAAGAGTGGTATTGGGTAAAAATATTATTATAGTATTAAATTACAGTAACCAAACAGATAGAATACGCTACTTAGCGACCATAATTTCTATAAACCTGCTACATTTCAAGAATAAGCCGTTAGATTTTAATGGTGTCTCTTATCTTTTATTTATTTTTACATTCTTATTTGACTTAAAAATATGACTCTAGATAAAAATAAAATGATTGCTTATTGCAATACGTTTTCAAAAAACACCTTGATGGAAACCTTGCAAATTGAATATATAGATGCCGGTGAGGATTTTCTTGTTGCTAAAATGCCAGTAACGGCAGCGGTGCATCAGCCTATGGGTTTGTTGCATGGAGGTGCTTCGGTGGCACTGGCAGAGAGTGTTGGGAGTGCTGCATCGCATTTTTTTATAGACGCAGAAACGCAAGAAATTCGCGGAATCGAAATTGCAGCAAATCACTTAAAGAGTATTCGATCGGGTGTTGTTTATGGAACGGCGAGAATAATACATAAAGGGCGTAGTTTGCACCTTTGGGAGATTAAAATTACTGATGAAGAAGGAAATTTGATTTCGCTATGCAAGTTAACCAACATGGTTTTGTCAAAAACTACCAATAAAAAATAGTGTAAGCATTAAAGTGGACTTATAAACAACAGCTGTTATGATCGATTTTTTTATTAAAGTAAAACAACAAGAAGCGCAAAACTTACCTTTTGTAATTTATCGAAAACCCAATAAAACAAAATTAATTGGCTATTTTCAGCAGAATGATCACTTGTATTTTTCTGAGAATTTAGAAGAGAGCGGTTTTATTTTTGCTCCTTTTGAAAACAATCAAAAACTATTGATTCCTAAGGATGAGGCGGTGAAGTTAGAGTCTAAAATGAGTGTTATAAAATTTGATACTATTGCTACTGAAGCAATTCCTAGAGATGAATCTAGTAAAGCTGCTTTTGAGATGATGGTGAAAAATGCAGTTGCAGCGATAGCAAATGGAGATTTTAATAAAGTGGTTTTGTCTCGTAAAGAAACCATCGATGTCCCCGATTTTGAAGTGGTTGCTGTTTTTACTAAGTTAGTGCAAACCTATCCTACCGCTTTTTGTTACTGCTGGTATCACCCAAAAATAGGAATGTGGATGGGAGCCACTCCGGAACATTTGCTCAATGCAAAGAAAAAGAGTTTTTATACGATGGCATTAGCGGGAACACAAAAATATAGTGATACAGTTGAAGTAGTGTGGGGACGCAAAGAAATGGAGGAGCAGCAGTTTGTAACCGATTTTATCATTGATAATCTAAAGGAGATAACTACTGAGGTTTCTGTATCCAGTCCTTATACGCTGCAGGCGGGTAATTTATTGCACATTAAAACAGATATTGAAGGCGTTTTAGATCAAGATTCTAATCTAGAGCAGGTAGTTGCCGTATTGCATCCTACGCCTGCTGTGTGCGGTTTTCCTAAGGCTGCAGCCAAAGAATTTATTCTCGAAAACGAAAACTACAGTAGGGAATACTATACAGGATTTTTAGGCGAACTTAATAAAAAGAGTAGTGGTAATGGCAAGTTACAATCTGACTTGTACGTGAACCTACGTTGCATGAAAATTAAAAACCATAATACTGCAGCGCTAACTAAAGCTAATTTATATATGGGCTGTGGGATTACAAAGGACAGTGTGCCTGAGGATGAATGGAAGGAAAGTGAGAATAAGTCAATTACCATGAAAAAAATTGTGCTGTAAAAACGCATTATAAATACAATAAACAGAATAAAGAATATTTAAATTAGAATAAATGAAACTAGATATAGTAGCCTTTGGCGCACACCCAGATGATGTAGAATTAGGTTGTGCAGGAACAATTTTAAAAGAGATCTCATTAGGTAAAAAAGTGGGAATTGTAGATTTAACACGTGGAGAATTAGGAACGAGAGGATCGGCTGCGATACGCCATCAAGAAGCGACTGCGGCGGCTGAGATATTGGGAGTTACCGTTAGAGAGAATCTAGACATGCGTGATGGCTTTTTTACAAATGATGAGCAGCACCAGTTAGCGGTGATTAAAATGATTCGTAAATACAAGCCAGAGATTGTGCTTTGTAACGCAATCGATGACCGACATATTGATCATGCAAAAGGGAGTAAGTTAGTTTCTGATGCTTGTTTCTTATCAGGTCTTGTGCGTATTGAAACAGACATCGATGGCGTTAAGCAAGAAGCATGGCGACCAAAATTAGTGTACCATTACATTCAATGGAAAAATGTTGTTCCAGATTTTGTGGTTGATATTACTGGCTTCACAGATAAAAAAACAGAATCGATATTAGCGTACGGTTCGCAATTTTATGATCCAAATTCTAAAGAACCAGAATCACCAATTAGCTCGAAGAATTTTCTAGAAAGCTTGAATTATCGTTCTAGAGACCTCGGACGTTTAGCAGGCGTAGAACATGCTGAAGGTTTTACTGTAGAGAGGTATTTGGCAGTCAATAGTTTAGGAGATTTGATATAAATTTATTGATTTTTTTTGCTCAAAATGTTTGTAGAAGTAAACTTTAGTTGTATCTTTGCCACCGCTAAGAGCAAATGGTGGTTGTAGCTCAGTTGGTTAGAGCATCGGTTTGTGGTACCGAGGGTCGCGGGTTCGAGCCCCGTCTTCCACCCAGAAAGCAAAAGCCTCTCAGAAATGAGAGGCTTTTTTTGTGGTATAAACTCTCGTAAAAAAAAGAGCGCTTTGATAGATCAAAGCGCTCTTTTTTTGCACAAAGGATAGTAGTGAAAATCCTCCCGATTTTTATCGGGAGATTGTAGCGAATAGCCTGACCTAGCTGTAACGATAGTGAAAGCTAAGATGTGCCCAAATTCGGTATTTACTCTTTATCAACTACAGGTCTGTTTTCACGATTAGCAACTTCCCATGCAATCGAGAATGCAAGCTGTGCTCTCTTTGTCAATGCGTCAAATTCGATTTTGTCTACTGTATCTGTTTTTTTATGGTAGTCAGCATGCACCCCGTTAAACAAGAATACAGATGGAATACCGTGCTTTGCAAAGTTATAATGGTCTGAACGCTCGTAAAAGTGATTAGGGTCGTTTTTATCATTGAATCTAAAGTCTAAATCGATCTTAGTGTACTTCTCGTTAACTTCTCTACAAATACGGTCTAAATCGCTTGATAAACGATCCGCTCCAATTAGGTAAACGTAGTTGTTTGAGGCTTCGTGTGCCACATCGCGGCGCCCTATCATGTCAATATTAATATCGGTTACCGTATTTTCAAACGCGAACAACGGATTCTCTGAATAATAGCTCGATCCTAGTAAACCATGCTCTTCACCTGTTGCGTGAAAAAACATAATAGAACGTTTGGGTCCGTGGCCGTCTTTCCTTGCTTTGGCAAAAGCCTCAGCAATTTCTAATAATGCCACAGTTCCTGATCCATCATCATCTGCACCATTATAAATGTCTCCATTATTGATCCCTACGTGATCATAATGAGCAGAAATCACAACAACTTCTTCTGGTTTTTCTGAGCCTTCGATAAAAGCCCAAATGTTTTCTGAATCATTCAAATTGTCTCCTTTTCTTCTGTTTAAGAAAGCAGCAGGAACTTTTTGATAAAAAGATTCAGCAACTTTTGGGAATGAGATTCCGTTTTTAGTATACTGACTTATCAAATATTTACTCGCTTTCTTTTGCCCAACAGAGCCAGTTTCACGCCCTTCCATCGAGTCGTTTGCAACAATATTTAAATGTGTCTTTAAATCGGCTGCTGTGATCGAATTTAAGTATTTGGTTGGATTAGAATTATCGACCTGCTTGGGCGCTTTAACGGTCGAACAAGAGGCCATTGCTGCTGCAATAGCTAAAATTGGAATGATTTTTTTCATCTGGTTATTGGTTATTTTTTTAATACTTCGTTCAAAAATACTTTTAAGTGTTCAAAAGAGCGTTTGGCTGCTTTTTCATTGTAAGCTGCGCCTTTAGAATTGTCGTTTCCATATTCAGGATTTGTGAAACCGTGCACAGCATCAGCATAATAAATCATTTGCCAGTCTGCTTTTGTGTCGCGCATTTCTTGTTGGAAAGCCGCTACTTCAGCCGCAGAAACGTAAGGGTCGTCTGCACCGTGGCAAGCCAAAACTTTTGCTGTAATTGGTTCTGAAGGGCGAGATGCATCCTTAGATAAACCACCATGGAAAGAAACCACTCCTTGCACTTTTAAATGTCCGCGAGCTGCTTCAAGTACTCCAGTTCCTCCAAAACAATATCCTATGGCAACAATGTTATCAGGATTGGCTCCGCTTTTAATTAGCTCGTCTAGTGCTAGCTGAATGCGGTGTTGGTAGCTCTTGTAATTCGTTTTGTAGTAACTTGAATTTTTTCCAGCCTCGGCATTGTCTTTTGGGTAATTACCTTCTCCGTAGATATCAGCGATGAAGGCGTTGTAACCTAGTTTAGATAATTCTACGGCGATATCTTTAGACGCTGTGTCAATTCCGTGCCAAGCAGGAAGAATCAAAATCCCTGGTTTACTAACTGATTTTTTAACTGCCTGGATCGCAAAACCATTGAGAACTTGTGCCTCATCTTTGTATGTGACTGCTTTTAACTGAGCAAAAGCGCCATTGGAACAAATCAATATTCCTAGGATAATAAATTTTATGCTTTTCATAATTTAATTTTTTAAGAAACAAATATCCGAAAATAAATAGCTAGCTCTTTTTTATGGCACTAATTTACATTTTTTTTAATAATTGTTTAGTGGTCTATTTTAGTTGCGCTTAAAGACTGATATTCCTTTTAAAAGCGCAACCTAGTTCGATCATGGAATCGGTTTTTGCAATTCCGGGGATGTTGTCGATTTTTTCGTAGAGTAGTTTACGCATGTGTTCGTGATCTTTGGCAATCATTTTAATATATAAGGTGTAAGAGCCAGTAATGAAATAACATTCTGTTACTTCTGGAATTTTCTTCAGTTCTTCGATTACTCGGTTAGAATCTTGGTCTTTATTTAGCGTGATTCCGGTGAAAGCGCCCCAATCGTACCCTACTTTCTTTTCGTTTATAATAGGTTTAATGCCCGTAAGAATACCATGCTCAATAAGGCGATTTATGCGCTGATGCACCATGGTGTTAGAAATCTTTAATGTCGTTGCAATAGTCGAATAGGCGGTGCGGCCATCCTTCTCAAGTTCTTTAATGATATTAATGTCGTATTGATCTATTGCCTCCATATTATAGTTTAATAAGTGTAGTTAGTACTGTTTTATAGGATAAAAGTACTTTAAAATTTTACTTTTTCACTATGATTTTCGAAATAAATAAATTATTTGACTTTTAAAATTTTTATTTAGGAGTGAATTAACTTTTTATCAATGTTTTTAAGTCAAAAACTTCTAATTATTGGGTTAAATAGTTTAAATTGTATAGATTTGTAATTCACAAAATAATCTTAAAATTTATATCTATGCAAGACGCAACTCAAAAGCTCTCAAGTAAATCAGAAGCATTAATCGCTAAAGAAGACAAACATGGTGCACATAACTACCATCCATTACCCGTGGTACTTGAAAGAGGAGAAGGCGTGCATGTATGGGATGTAGATGGTAAACAATACTATGATTTTTTATCTGCATATTCTGCAGTGAATCAAGGGCATTGCCATCCAAGAATTGTGGGAGCAATGGTAAAACAAGCACAAACGCTAACGTTGACATCAAGAGCATTTCATAACGATCAGTTAGGTGTTTTTGAAGAATATGTTACAAACTACTTTAATTTTGATAAAGTGCTTCCTATGAATACAGGAGCAGAGGCTGTAGAAACAGCGTTGAAAATATGTAGAAAATGGGCCTATGAAGTGAAGGGAATTCCTGAAAATCAAGCCGAAATTATTGTTTGTGAGAACAACTTTCACGGAAGAACAACTACTATTATTTCGTTTTCAAATGATGAGAATGCACGTAAAAACTTTGGTCCTTTTACCGATGGATTTATTAAAATAGCCTACGATGATATCGATGCATTAGAAGCAACTTTAAAATCAAGTAAAAACATTGCAGGGTTCTTAGTAGAGCCTATTCAAGGAGAAGCAGGAGTGTATGTTCCTACAGAAGGGTATTTGGCTAAGGCCAAAGCACTATGTGAGGCACACAACGTTTTGTTTATTGCTGATGAGGTACAAACAGGAATTGCGCGTACAGGTAGATTATTAGCGACTTGTGGAAATTGTTCTTGTCAAAATGCTTGTGAGAACAAACCAGAGGTGAAACCAGATATCTTAATTCTAGGGAAAGCTATTTCAGGTGGTGTATATCCTGTTTCTGCGGTGCTGGCTAATAACGCAATCATGAATGTGATTAAGCCAGGACAGCATGGATCTACCTTTGGTGGGAACCCAATTGCTGCAGCAGTAGCGATGGCAGCTCTTGAAGTGGTTAAGGATGAAAAATTATCAGAAAATGCAGAGCGTCTAGGAATAATTTTAAGAAAAGGGTTAAACGAGATCGCATCTAGAAACCCATTAATTACTTTAGTAAGAGGAAAAGGATTGTTGAATGCTATTGTGATTAACAGCGATGAAGAGTCTGATCTTGCATGGGATATTTGCTTGAAATTTAGAGATTACGGTTTATTAGCTAAACCTACACATGGTAACAAAATTAGATTTGCGCCACCATTAGTAATTACTGAGGAGCAAATTCATGACTGTCTTGCTATTATTGAAAAAGCACTTAACGATTTTAAATAAGCCACTGTTATTATGGAAAGAGCAATAAAATTAATCAAGAATAGATCTGATATTGGCGCTGGAACACGCGGTTCTGATATGGGGATTGATGCCATAGAAATCGCTGCCATCAACAAAGGCAGTAATTATTTTAATCTTTTTCCATTTGAGGATGTAAAAACGCACAACGAAAGTATATACGACAAAAATCGAAATACTTTTGCAAAGCGAATCGAACATGTAGTGGAGCAGTGTACTCGCGTGAGTTATGCTGTTAAACACAATCTCGAAGCTAATTATTTTCCTATTGTTTTATCGGGTGATCACTCGTCTGCTTTAGGAACGATTAGCGGTATCAAAGCGGTATACCCTAATAAAACATTAGGTGTGGTTTGGGTTGATGCACACGCAGATTTGCATTCTCCTTACACTTCGCCATCAGGAAACATTCATGGAATGCCTTTGTCTGCTGCTTTAGGGAATGATAATCTCGATTGTAAAATCAATGAGATCACTCCTGAAACAGTACAGCACTGGGAGAACATGAAAAATATAGGTATCGACCAACCTAAAATTAAAGCTGAAAATTTGATTTATTTTGGCGTTCGCGATACTGAAGATGCAGAGGACAAACAAATCGAAAAGTTAGGTATTCGTAATTATATGGTTGATGAGGTGCGCTTTCGCGGATTACAAACTTGCGTTGCAGAAGCCTTGTCTAAGTTAGCAAACTGCGATTTAATCTATGTCTCTTTTGATGTTGATTCAATGGATTGTGATATGATCTCTTATGGGACAGGAACTCCTGTTGCTAAAGGGTTTGATAAACAAGAAGTTACTGATATTATTAATGGCCTTATTAAGTCTAAAAAAGTATGTTGCTTAGAAGTTGTAGAGGTAAATCCTTTACTTGATACAAAAGGTAATAAAATGGCCGAAACTGCCTTTGAAGTCCTTGAAAATGTCACAGAAACAATAGATCTCTGGATAGCTTAAAAGCTCTTTTTTAAAATACAAAAACCCCAAACAATGCTCGTTATTGTTTGGGGTTTCTTTTTAGTAATAATCTGGCAAGGAGTTGATTTGGTATTTATATGGCCTTTTATTGGATTAATTCCTTCGGTATCAAGCTTTAAAATGGAATTAAATATATCTTATAATAATTTATCAATAGCAAATAGTAGCTTGATAGAAATGCAGTTTTTAACAATTCATACTGAAAGTGCATGGCTTGATTTATTTATATTTGTGATTAGTACAGAACTGTCCTTTAAAACAATTTCTATGATTCAAGTTGAAGATGCATTAGCCATTGTAGCTGCTAGCAGTAGTAAGATGCCAATAAAAAAAATAAAAGTGGGTAAAGCATTGGGATTCGTCCTTGCAAAAACCATTTATTCACCTATTGATATGCCTCCTTTTAGACAGTCAGCGATGGATGGCTATGCTTTTATTCACGGTGATGTTAGTGCATTATCGGTGGTAGGAACTTCGCAGGCTGGAGACTATAGAAATGCGGCATTGAACGGTAATGAAGCTATTAGAATTTTTACAGGTGCCTATATTCCTGATGATGCTAATACGGTCGTAATGCAGGAGCATGTAACAGTAACTGATAGCCATATTACAATTGATAAATTGCCAGCAGCGGGAACAAATGTTAGAAACAAAGGCGAACAAATAAAAAAGGGCGAAGTAGTACTAGAAAAAGATACAGTGATTTCAGCAGCAGCAATTGGTTTTTTAGCTGGACTTGGAATCGAGACTATAAAAGTATATTCAAAACCGAAGGTAGGAATTATTGTCACTGGAAACGAATTAGTACCGGTGGGGAAAAAATTACCTAAAGGGAAAATATACGAGAGTAATGCAGTGATGTTAGCAGCAGCTTTAAAGTCAGTTGGGATAAATAAACCTATTGTTTTTAAAGTGAAAGACAGTTTAAAAGCGACGGCCAAAATGATCGAAAGTTGCCTGACACAGTTTGACGTTATTCTAATTTCAGGCGGTATTTCGGTGGGTGATTACGATTTTGTTAAAGAGGCTTTGCTGCAAAACGGAGTAGAAGAGTTGTTTTATAAAATCAATCAAAAACCTGGAAAGCCTTTGTTTTTTGGAAAAAAAGAAGAAAAATTAGTTTTTGCCCTGCCAGGAAATCCGGCGTCTTCATTGACTTGCTTTTATGTGTATGTGCTTGCAGCATTAAAAAAACGATTGGGCTTAACCGAAATTCATCTACCAAGAAAGAGCAGAAAAATCAGTGCTGCCTATAACAACGGCACCGGGAAGACTTTGTTTTTAAAAGGATTTTATACCGATCATGATGTTCGGGTTTTAGAAAGTCAGAGTTCAGCGATGCTGAACACTTTTTCTACGGCAAATTGTTTTATTACGATTCCGCAGGATGTTCGGGAGATTGCACAAAACGATGAGGTAACGATTATTCCTTTTAATTAGTTGGCATATGGAGTTACTTTCTACTAGTGATTTAATCATTTTTTGTGTGGCTTTAATGGTAGTCGCATTTTTATATTCAAGTGTTGGTCATGGTGGTGCTTCGGGTTATTTAGCGTTAATGGCAATTTTTGCTGTGCCCATCATGGTAATGAAACCGTCAGCGTTATTACTCAATTTGTTTGTGTCGAGCACGTCATTTTGGTTTTATTATAAGGCTAATTTTTTTAAACCCAAGCTGTTTTATCCTTTTGCAATAGCATCGGTACCAGCAGCATTTTTGGGAGGTTACATTACGCTTGACACTGCGATTTACAAAGCAATTTTAGGAGTGGTTTTGGTTTTTGCAGCTTTACGGTTGTTAGGTGTTTTTAGTTCGAAAGAAAAAGAAATCACCGCTATAAATATTCCGTTAGCTCTTGCAGCAGGTGCAACGATTGGCTTCCTATCAGGAATGTTAGGCATAGGAGGAGGAATTATCTTGAGTCCAATATTGTTATTATTAGGTTGGGCAACTATAAAAGAGGCAGCTGCAATATCTAGTTTGTTCATCTTTGTGAATTCCCTAGCTGGTTTTGGAGGTTTTCTTTTAAGTGGTAGTTCGTTCCCTATTGAGAGTCTCTACTTTGTTCCGGTAGCTGTAGTTGGAGGAATGTTAGGCGCTTATTATGGGAGTGGAAAATTTTCAAATAAGACTTTGAAATATGTTCTAGGCGTCGTGATTTTATCAGCGAGTGTAAAATTGATTTTTCCGTAAAACAACGGACTTGTAAAGTCCAATAAGATACAGCGATAAACAATGAATGATGTAAGTGTAGCAATTTTATGCGGTGGCAAAAGCAGCCGAATGCAGTCTGAAAAAGGACTGGTGTTATACCGTGGAATTCCGTTTATCGAATATGTAATTGCTGCTGCAAAAGATATTTCGACAGATATTATTTTGATTACAAATAGTACTGATTACGACTATTTACCTTTCGAGAAAAAAAAAGATATCGAAAAGGATAAAGGACCACTAGGCGGAATTTATACAGCGCTAACTTATGCCAAGCAGCAAAACTGTGTGATTTTAAGTTGTGATATTCCATTAATAAAAGCGTCATTACTGAGATTATTATTCGAAAACAATAAAGAAGACAGTATGGCGACCGTTTTTAAAGATGGGGAACATACGCATCCTTTGATAGCTTGTTATTCTAAGAAAGTGTTGCCTAAATTAAAAACGGCAATTGTAAATAATGATTTAAAAATGATGCGTTTTTTAGATTGTATTGAAGCAAAATACATAAGCATTGAAGATGAAAGAACTGTGCAGTTTCAAAATATAAATACTAGGGAAGCATTAGCACAGTTAGAACAAAAAAAGATCTAGAAATGGAAAAAGCAAAGGTTGCCAAATTAACGATTGTAGGAGCAGGACCCGGAGATGTAGATTTGATTACAATCAAGGCGGTGAAAGCTTTGCAGGATGCTGATGTGATTTTGTACGATGCACTGGTAAATGAAGAATTATTGACACATGCTACGCATGCTGAGGTAATTTTTGTGGGTAAGAGATTAGGGTGCCACGCTTATAGCCAAGACCAAATTAACGAATTAATTGTAGTCATGGCAAAAAAGCACGGTCATGTTGTGCGTTTAAAAGGAGGTGATCCTTTCGTCTTTGGGCGTGGTGGTGAAGAGACTGCTTACGCCGAGGAGCATGGCTTAAAAACAGCAATTGTTCCAGGAATTTCTTCAGCATTAGGAGTGCCTACAGCAAATGGAATTGCACTTACACAACGTAAAGTTTCTGATAGTTTCTGGGTGATAACAGGAACAACAGCAAACCATAAATTATCTAAAGATGTGGATTTGGCTTCCAAGTCTTCTGCAACGGTAGTCATCCTTATGGGGATGCATAAACTAAAAGAAATTGTAAGTTTATACCAGAGTAATCGAACAGATAATTTGCCGGTAGCGATTATTCAAAATGGTACTACAAGCCAACAAAAAATGCTGATAGGAACGGTAGATTCTATTGAGGCTATGGTTCAAGAACATCAATTGACATCTCCTGCAATTATAATTATAGGAGCCGTCGTGAAAAACCCCACTAAATTAAGTGCCTTGTATAGCGAGGCAACTTTAAGTGAAGGAGCCGTTTTTCAAAATTTAAATGAAAAAAAATGATTACAATAAAATATTTTGGAGCCATTGCGGCAGAGACCAAAACAACAGAAGAAGCGGTTTCTTTTGCTGAGCAATCTCTAGAAGAGTTGTTGCAAACAGTAACTGCAAAGCACGGTTTTGATTCTATTGCATTTAGTGTAGCAGTAAATCAAGAGCTGGTACAAGATCTGGCAAATTATAGGTTACAAAGTGACGATGTAGTCGCTTTACTACCGCCATTTGCGGGTGGTTAAGAATTAAATAAATAGTTAAAATATTAATAGTCCAGAGCATTATCATGGAATCACAACGTTACAATAGACAAATCATACTCGATGAAGTAGGAGCAAGCGGTCAGGAAAAACTCAAGCAAGCCAAGGTCTTAATTATAGGACTAGGTGGTTTGGGTGCTGCTGTATTGCCTTATTTGGCGGCAGCTGGAATTGGCGAAATAGGTTTGCTAGACGACGATGTCATTGATGTGAGTAATTTGCAAAGACAGGTTATTTACAAAACAACTGCAATTGGCAATCAAAAAGTTGCTGAAGCAGCAAAAATGGCAGTAGAATTAAATCCGCATGTAGTAATTAATACAGTAGCCGAAAGATTATCTAGTAAAAATGCCATTGCGTTATTCAATCAATACGATATCATCGTTGATGGGACCGATAATTTAAGCACTAAATATTTAATTAACGATGCTTGTTGTGCTATCAATAAACCATTTGTATACGGTTCGGTTTTTAAATTTGAAGGACAAGTAGCTGTTTTTAACTACGATAACGGACCTTCTTATCGCTGTGTATTTCCAGAGGAAAATGCTAGTGCTGCTAGTTGCAATGAGGCAGGCGTAATGGGAATATCTGTTGGTATCATCGGGATGTTTCAGGCTAATGAAGTCCTTAAAATGGTTTTAGGAATTGGTCAAACGCTATCTGGAAAATTACTAGTGTACAACATGCTTACAAACGAGCAGCAAAAGTTCAATGTCAAGAAAAAAGACTTTTTGATTGCCGATCGTTTTGCTTTCGATAAAAAATACAATAGCATAGAATCAGCTTTTGATACCATTACTGCAACAGATTTAGAGCAGTATATTAACGATGAAAACAGCCTTCTTCTAGATGTTAGAAACCCTGAAGAAATGCCAAAATTGATCACTACTAATTGCATTGCAATTCCGTTGTCAGAGTTGGCTACAAATCTAGATGCAATAGATAGCGATAAAACAATAGTCGTTTTTTGTCAATCAGGTATTCGAAGTAAAAAAGCGATCGAAATATTAGCAAGTAGCGGCTTTAAAAAGTTGCTAAATGTCTCAGGTGGTATGAGTGCCATTAGTAAAATTAAAAATAACGAAGTAGTATTTACTTCTTAAAAATAGAACCATGAGTAAGAAAACAGTTTTCGTACAAGGGGCAATTTCAAGTGAATTTATTGCACAATCAATCGCAAAGCACCAAGGCAAACACAGCATTGGGGCACACAACATATTTTTAGGACAGGTACGCGCAGATGTTCATGGTGAAACTAAGGTAAAAGCCATAGAATACACCGCTTATGAAGAAATGGCAAACGAAAAGTTAGACGCTATTAGAGAGAAGGCTTTCGCCAAATATGATTTGGTTTGCATGCACATCTATCACAGTCTTGGCGTTGTTGAAGTAGGTGAAGTTTGCTTGTTTGTTTTTGTTTCTGCAACTAGAAGAAAACAAGTTTATGAAGCAACAGAATCTATTGTAAACTGGATTAAAGAAGAGGTTCCTATTTTTGGAAAAGAAATTTTTGAAAACGAGGATTATACTTGGAAAGTGAATACGTTGTAAATCAATACGTAACGCTTGAATATTAAAAAATAGTTGAGGTCTTAAACGCTTTTGACTACAACATAAATAAAAAATCGTTTTACTACTGGAGTACGTTTCGTTCAACAGTTTAAAACACTAGAGCATTAAAATGGTAGATATCACACATAAAATAAATACGTTGCGTTCTGCAACGGCGATGGCTACTGTTTTAGTCAGTCATCAAGATACAATAGACGCAATTGTCAATAATTTGGTTCCAAAGGGGAATGTACTCGAGATGGCAAAAACAGCCGGATTGTTTGCAGTAAAAAACACACATTTGTCTATTCCAGATTGCCATCCCTTACCTATTGAATATACTGCTGTAGCTTATGAAATACGCGATTTGAGTATCGATATTTTATTCACAGTAAAAACAGTCTATAAAACAGGAGTAGAGGTCGAGGCCATGCACGGCGCGTCGATTGTGGCGTTGACCATGTACGATATGTTAAAGCCTATTGATAAGCAAATCGAAATTTCGACTATTAAACTAGTAGAGAAAAAGGGAGGGAAATCGTCTTATAAAAACAATTTTGACAAACCCATAAAAGCAGCTGTTTTTGTATGTTCTGATTCTGTTTTTGCTGGCCAAAAAGAAGATCGCTCTGGGAAAATTATCGTAGAAAAATTGGCTTCTTATGGCGTTGAAACTACGCATTACGAAATCATTCCTGACGAAGTAGATTATATTCAAGAGCGAACTAAAAAATATACTGAAGACAACCAACTGGTTATTTTTACAGGAGGAACGGGGCTTTCGCCACGTGATGTCACACCGCAAGCACTAGAGCCTTTGCTAGAAAGTCGCATTCCAGGTATTGAGGAAGCTATCCGTAATTATGGTCAAGACCGCATGCCGTATGCCATGTTATCGCGATCAGTAGCGGGAACTTTGGGAGACAGTTTAGTGCTGGCATTACCGGGTTCTACAAACGGTGCAAAAGAATCTATGGATGCTATTTTTCCACATGTTTTGCACATTTTTCACATATTTAAAGGCACTAATCATGACGCCAAATAACACATTATTAACGGATGATTTTGGGCGACAGCACAACTACCTGCGCATTTCTTTAATCGAGAAATGCAATTTGCGTTGTACGTACTGCATGCCTGCAGACGGAATCCCACTGTCTCCAAAAGCCGACATCATGACTGCCGATGAAATTTTTGAAATCGCCAAAACCTTTGTGGATTATGGTGTAGACAAAATTAGGCTAACAGGAGGTGAACCTTTACTACGCAAAGACTTTCCAGCGATAATCAAACAATTGTCTTCGCTAGAAACAGAAATATCAATCACTACAAACGGCATTCTAATTGACAGGCATTTAGCTGTTTTAAAAGAATGTAAAGTTTTAAAAATCAATTTAAGTTTAGACACTTTGGTGGCTACTAAATTCAATGCCATCACTCTGCGCAATCAGTTTTCTATTGTCATGGATAACTTGGCGTTATTACTAGAGCATAACTTCAAAGTAAAGATAAATGTGGTGCTTATTAAAGGGTTTAATGATAACGAAATCATCGATTTTATTGCCTTGACAAAGGAAATGCCCATTTCGATTCGGTTTATAGAATTCATGCCTTTTGCGGGTAATGAATGGGACAGCAGTAAGATGGTAACGCAACAAGAAATTTTGAACCAGGTAGAAGCGCATTACACGCCTGAACACGTCGATAAATTAATTGACGAAGCTAACTTTACCGCTAGGGAATACAAAATCAAGGGTCACAAAGGAAGCTTCGGAATCATTAGTTCGATAAGCAACCCGTTTTGCGATGGATGTAACCGCATACGACTGACTGCAAACGGAAAAATAAAAAACTGTTTGTTCTCAAATTCTGAAACTGATTTGCTAACGCCTTTTCGCAATAAGCAACCCATAGAAGATGCGATTTCGGCCGCTATAAAAAGTAAAAAGAAGGTGAGAGCCGGCATGACTACCACCGCCGAAATCAACAATCCCACCTTAAATCAAGACAACCGCAGCATGATCAGCATCGGCGGATAATACCTTTAGAATAATCAGGAGCAATTCCCGTCATTCGTTACAACACATTTGCTTTCAAATCCTTTTTCTAGCAGCTGGCAGGAGCTTCCTTTGGTCGCTCTGCCAGCTGCAGTAAAAGCAATCTTCAAGCTGCATGGGGTTTTCACTTCTCCCGGGGCTAGGGGAGTTGTGGGCTATCACGGCTATTGTGATTTACCATTATCACTAAAACGTGGTACGATTTTTATTATATGTTCGAAATTAATATTCAGATTTTTCGGATATTTATTTGTATGTTTGGAAATGTGAAATAATATGATGTTTTCGTTTACACTCTCAAAATAATTAAGTACTTCTAATATTTTTCTAAAAATAACTTAATAAGATGATATTTTATCTAAAAGTTAAGTAGATAGACTTAAAAATATAAAACTATATGTTCGGCAGATATAAAATAAATTTATCAGAAAATATAACTTTACATTGTTTAAATATCGATGAATATTCTGATAGATTAAAACAGTACATTGAAGGTAATATCCACTTCATTTGGAACGGAGACAATGAAGAGATAGAGAGCACTGATGATATTAGAATAACAAAAATTGAATTAAAAAATCTGATAAATAAAAAAACACCAGAACAAAAAATTGGTATTGTTTCTGAATTCATTTGTCATCTGTATCTGCGTGCAAATAAATATGAACAACACTTTTTATTTAGAAATCTTGAAGAAAAAGGTATGAAAAAAGGCTTTGATGGGCTGTATTTAAAAAATAATGATTACTATATTTATGAAAGTAAATCTTCTTTGGAAACAACCGCTAAAGCTTCACACAATGGAAATATTGGAGAAGCCTATAATGATCTGAAGAAAAAAATAGAAGGTACGAACACGACAAATGATCCGTGGAGAAATGCCTATAATCATTCTTGTCATAGAAGTATTAATTATAATATTAGCATTTCAGACACATTGAAAAAACTCTCGAAGGATTATGTTCAGAAAAAATTCAGTAAAATTGAGACCTATAATATTATACCGAGTTCTACTCTATATTTAGGAAGTAAATATTCCAAAATATTGAATAGTGATTTAAAACTCAAAATTGAATTGCTAACTAAAAAATACAAATTCAAAAATATTAATGTGATATGCATTAATAAAAGTTCGATTAAATATTTTATTGACTATTTAGATGAGTAAGATTACAAGTGCAGAAAAGAGGCAATTATCAGCGCTAAAAAATAATAGTTTCTTTAATTCATGTTTTAAAAAGCTAGTTTTAAACATTTCATTGAATTATGAAGAGTCTCAATATATACTTAGTTCGGCAATAATATTTTTTAGATATTATAATAACGACAAAAGATTGAAAGGTTTTTTTAATATTGCATATTATATTATATTGAAATATAGTTTTATACATAAGCAATTTAAACCATTATATGATATTTCACTACAAATTGGATTTTATCCTATTTCAGATTATTTAATTAAAAATAATTTACTTGAAGAAGTTAATTTACATGAAGCTCTAATAAATAAAGAAATACGAAGCATTTATAGTAAAGAATCATATATTGAAACAATTGAGCAGTTTAACAGATCAAAAGATGTTTTTGAAAATATTAAGTCCAAAGATACTGCTTACATCGCACCAACATCATTTGGAAAAAGTTCTATAATTCGCGATGTCATTATTCAGAATAACTTTAATAGAATAGCAATCATTGTTCCTACAAAATCATTGTTAATACAGACCTACAATGATATTAGGAAGCTTAATTTAAACTATAAATTAATTCTCCATGATGAAATGTTTAATCAAGAAGAAAGATTTATTGGGATTTTTACACAAGAGCGAGCTATTAGATTAATTAATAAAAATAAAGTTTCGTTTGACATGTTATTTATAGACGAGGCTCATAATTTACTAAATAATGATAGCAGAAATCTAATATTATCTAGATTAATAATGCTCAATCATAAGCATAATAATAATCAAAGACTTTTATATCTATCACCATTAATATTTGATAGTTCTAATTTAAAAATTAAAAATACCTCTGAAGGTCAAATATTTGCGAGTACAATTAATCACAACTTAAAGACTTACGAAGTATTGTTTGTAGATAATTTAGGTAGGCTTTCGAACTATAATAGATTCACGGATGATATGTATCATATAGGTGAAGGTTATGGACTTCAGGAATATATAGTAAGTAGATCAAAGGAAAAAAATTTTATATACAATTTTCGTCCAATAAACGTTGAAAAGATTGCAAATGAGATTAATAAAGGTTTAGTAAAACTAGACAAAAATAGGAATTTATTAAAAATTTCAAATGTGATTTCTACCGAGGTTTCTGCAGACATTGATTTAGTTCAATATATCCTTAATGGAGTTATTTATTTACATGGAAAACTTCCTAATATTTTAAAAGAATATTTAGAATATAATTATAAAAGATGTGCAGATTTGAAATATATAATTGCTAATTCAGTTATTTTGGAAGGAATGAATTTTCCTATTGATAACCTTTTTGTTACTTCAACTTATGGATTAAACGCTAAGGGCTTGAATAATTTAATTGGTAGGGTTAATAGATTAAACTATGTTTTTAAAGATTCTTTAGAGAAAATTATTTCAGATGTACATTTTATTGATAGTGATCTGTTTGCTGGCTCGAATGGTAAAATGATTAATAAAATAAAATTATTAAGAGAACATTCTTTTGTAGATGAAAATAAAAATCCGCTTTTAGAGAATTATGATATTGAAAATTTAAGATTGTCTAAAGCAAGTATGGAAATTAGAAGAATTAAAGATGAGACGATTAAGGTGTCAACTGATTATTTATTAAATTTTATTCCTAAAAATTTAGAGGAGTCAATCAGAAAAAATTTTATCGAAAATAACATAGATGATTTTTATAAAGATTATGAAAGGGTAATTCCTTTAATTATTAAAAATATATCAGCTATAAGTGATAGAGAAAATATTATTCAAACTATTTATGAAGTGTTTGTCAAAAATCTAGAATCCGAAATTAAGGACTATGAACTTGAGCGTTTGAGTAATACCCAAGCAAGGAGTTACTATCAATATTACATTGATGTTTTTCAGCTTTTAGGAATAAAAGATAAAATAAGACATACTTTAGAGTATTTTATTCAAAAAGCGAATGACAAAAACGATACTTTTCTATTTATTGGAGGTGCATTTGGTGAGGTTGTTAGAGATTCAGTTATATATATGAACAGAGAATATCAACAAAAGGTTTATATCAACTTAAAGAACAAAACACGGAAGGAATTAGCAAACATTAGTTTAATAAAGATTAAAATTGAGGATGATTTCGTCAGTTTTAAAATTAAGAAGCTTATCATTTTTTTGTATGAATTTAAATTGATAACTGAAAAGACATACCACTTAGCAATTTATGGCAGTTCTGATATTGAACTTATAAATTTAACAAGGATTGGTTTAAATCCTAATATTGCTAGAGTCTTGAAAGATAATGACCAAATGCAGAATATACAGTTTGACGGTAATGGTAATTTATTCTCAAATGATTTATTTAAAAAATTTATGTCGTCGCAATCGGAACTATTTAAATTTGAAGTTAATAAATACATTATATAATAAGGCACAGATAGCTGGTCCTTATTACCACAAGTTCTTTACTATATTATGCGTTAGTGGCACTCCCTCACTTCACCCTAATGTCACAATGTGTTATATATGTAAAGCCTTGCGTGTATGATTTATCAACAATCTAAAGATATATCTAGCAACTAATCTACCTCATAAAATCCTTCACAAACCGT
This sequence comes from Flavobacterium aeripolare, assembly GCF_013294025.1. Lineage (GTDB taxonomy): Bacteria > Bacteroidota > Bacteroidia > Flavobacteriales > Flavobacteriaceae > Flavobacterium. The sequence continues at coordinate 124,546 of NZ_JABSNL010000008.1, read as the reverse complement.
TTCGAGTTAAAGTATACTATTTGCTGTAGATATATAAATTTGCTTTATGGCGTTAACAATTATAATACTGTCATGAAAATTACTCGTAAATAATAGCCCTGATGGGAGCGGCATCCTCGTAACGTAGTGAAGAGATACAGCGGACAGCAGGAGGGGAGTTCTTGAAAATGACGGTTATCGTGCTCCTAAATTAAGATGTAGCAGCAAATACTATTATTGAAATGGAATTAATAGTGACGAATATATGTTGGTTATTTTATTAATTTCACTGTAACAGATTTCGATAAATACACTCTTATAACAAAACGATTACTACAAATAAAAATACAGCTATGAAAAAAATTGTTATAAGTGGTTTAATGCTTTGTGCGGGGATGGTATCTCAGGCGCAATCTATTGATAAAATTATCACTGTCAAAAAAGTAACCGAGGTAGAAACTATCCTTGCTGCTGATGATATGGAAGGTCGTGCTACCTTTAGCAAGGGAATAGATAAGGCTTCGGGTTACCTCGAAAACCAATTTAAAAAGATAGGCTTAGAAACTTTTAATGGTGCTAAAGATTTTCGCCAAGAGTTTGCAATGACCGAATCTAAAATGAAGAGTTTGAATGTTCAAATTGACGGAAAAACAATTGAGCAAGATGCGATGGTTGCTTTTTCATATCAAAATGAAGCAAGCTTTACAGAAGATAGCCCCATTGCTGTAGTCAATATCCGAGCTGGAGAATCTTTTGGACCTAAGTTTTATGAGTACTATCAAAGTGATAAAAACTTATTAGTTCTTGTAGATAATTCTTTTAAAAGAGCGATTGCAAACTTGCGTCACATGAATCAGGTGGCTACGACTCCAGGAAAAAATACGGTGGTTTTTGTTTTTGGACCTAGTGAAGCAAAACATTTTACCGTTGAGGTACAAAACAAGGTGTCATTAAACAAACTTAACAATGTTGTGGGTGTTTTAAAAGGAAAAAGCAAACCTAATGAATTCGTGATTTTCTCAGGACATTACGATCATCTAGGAATTGGATCTCATGACGAAGGACCAGCTACGGCTTCAAAGGATACTATTTTTAATGGTGCTAATGATGATGCGGCAGGAACAACGGCGGTAATCATGCTTGCGGAGTATTTCAAGAAAATGAATAACAATGAACGCTCGATAATTTTTACTGCGTTTACAGCTGAAGAAATTGGTGGTTATGGATCACAGTATTTTTCTAAACAATTAGACCCTGCGCAGGTGATGGCAATGTTTAATTTAGAGATGATAGGTACAGAGTCTAAGTGGGGGAAAAATTCTGCTTACATAACAGGATATGAAAAATCAAACATGGGCGAAATTTTACAGAAAAATTTAAAAGGATCGCAATTTCAATTTCACCCAGATCCTTACACTGACCAACAATTATTTTACAGATCAGATAATGCAACGCTTGCAAGACTAGGGGTGCCTGCACATACTATCTCGACTTCTAAGATGGATAGTGAAGCAAATTACCATCAGGCTAGTGACGAAATAGGCACGTTAGACATGAACAACATGACCGAAATTATTAAGGCGATTGCGATTAGCTCGTCATCAATTATTAGCGGTCAAGACACGCCTTCAAGAGTAGATACGACGCAGTTGAGGTAAAATATATTGCTTTCGCTTTACGCGAATAGTCTTTAAAACCATTTAGATTTTAAAAGTTAGCAAGTTGGTCTTGTTATTTTAATAATCTAGATGGTTTTGCTATTTCAGTGCAATTAGTTTATAAAAGAAATAATGTTGGTGGAGGCTATACAATAGACTAATCTTAAAAGCTATTGTTTTTTCGAATGGCAATCTAATTAACCAAATGTATTAAAACACCTTATTGTAATAAATCATAAAGCGCGTTCATATGGGTAAAAATAGGTATGGAAAATGACTCAAAAATATGCTCAGAACCATGAGCTGCATATGCATAAACATCAAATCCACCAGCAATTGCAGCTTGAACACCTACAGGGCTATCTTCGATTACCACACAATCTGAAGCTGAAAAATCCATTGTCTTTGCGGCATGTAAGTACAGCTTAGGGTCTGGTTTCCAACTATCAATATCGTAAGCGCTAAAAATGTTGCCGTCAAAGTGATGTAATAAATTTGTAGTTTGTAAGTTCAGTTTAATTTTATCTGCAGGTCCGTTAGAAGCCACACAGATAGGGATTTTTATTTGTTCAAGTAATTGAGGTACACCGTCAACTGCTTTTAAATCGGTTTTAAAAGCCGCAAAGGAACGATCTCTAAAATCAGATTCGAAGCTCTCGGGTAGGTTTATAGCTGTTAGGGTATCGATATAATCAAAACAGAATTCTAAAGATTTTCCTAAAAATTGGGACATAGCCTCTTGCTCTTTCAGGGGTATGCCTAATTCATTTGCCATTTGCACTAAAGTATTGATCGAAATTTTTTCACTATCGACCAGTACGCCGTCGCAATCAAAAAGTATGCATTTGTATTTCATAATTAAAGCTGTTGAGGTTCCTGTGTTACACCAATTCTAGCAGTTCTATTGGAGATTTGATTATTTGACTGGCTCCATTTTCTTGCAATTCTTCTACCGTTCTAAAGCCCCAAGAAACCCCTACGGCATACATTTTTGCATTTGTGGCTGTTTGCATGTCGACACCACTATCACCAACATATATAATTTGGGAACTCGGAATTTTCCAGGTCTCACTAATAGCTATTGCCGCTGATGGATTGGGCTTTTTAAGTGCCTCAGTGGTTAACCCTTGTACAATTTTAAAATAGTCAGGAAAAAGTGTTGCGACAATTTTTTTAGTCAATGCATCTGCTTTATTAGACAGAATGGCAATGGGAATGTTTTTGCTTTTTAAGACATCAAGTAATTCAAAAACTTGCGGGTAAACATTAGTTTTTTGCACGCAATTAGCGGTGTAAAAATCCATAAAATCGTTAAAGCAACGCGTAATTTCTGTCGTTGTTTTTTTGCTTTCCGGCAATGCTTTCTCTACTAAACTAAGGAGTCCATGACCTATAAAAAGGTTGTAAGCACTATAATCATGAGTAGGGTAGTGATTGTCTTCAAGTACCTTGTTCATCGCATCGGCAATGTCTTCAAGCGAATTTACTAAGGTTCCATCAAGATCAAAAATTAGTGCTTTGTATTTCATTGTATCTTTTTAATTATTATAACCGCATTATTTACTTAAGTGTCTTATTCGAAAATAGAAATGCTGCAAAAAATACTTTCTTTCACTTGCAAATAATGGAATTAAGCTAGAATGTGTTGCGATTTTATGCGCCTATTGCTTCTTTTATTAATTCCAAATTTGGGACAGAATAAGGTAGCGTAAGCGCATATTGATGACCTTTGTCAGACATTTTATTCCAGGTTTTCAAGATGATATTTTTCATTTTTTCACGGTCGTGTTTTTGCACAAAGTCATCTAAATAAAATTCCAGAAAAACGAGGCAAATTACATCTTCCAATAGTTGTGTTCCTGAATCCTTCTTGAGTTGCTTTTTTTCGATTAAAAAACGCACTCTGTCAATAAATGTAGCGTCATACCCTACACTTTCTAAAATATTTGCAGTCGTATTTGCGTGGAATTTTTTTAATTCTTCGCGCCATTTTAAATAGCCCACACGATCCAGCGGATAACTATCACGAGCAATCTTCCATCGACAAATGTGTTGCGCTTTGCACGCTATTTTTATTTCCTCTGTTGCATCTGCCTCAAATTTTAATAACTGACCGTACATACGATCAGAGTACAGAAGTTCTTTCGGGAAAGAAACGTTTTGGTATAATTCAATAGTGGGATCTTGTGCATTTGCTGCGTCTATTTGCTCAAATGCTTTTTCTAGTAAAGCGTTTTTCATTTGTGTAAGGATATTTTCAAAGATACCGATTTATAATTTTTAAAAAAATGCTAGATCTGTATTTTAAGATCATTTTAGCGAAAATCAGTTTTGTAACCAACAGCCAATTTCAGTCGATTAATTGGCCTGTTTAGGATTTAAAGATGGTGAGAAAGCGCGTTAGAATAACAAAGCGTAGCGTAATGCGATACTTTCGCATCAGATTCTAAATTGTTATTCTTATCGAATGAACGGTGCGGTTGTCGTAAAGTATATAAATTAAAGAACCGCAGATTCGCAAATTAAGGTTTTACATAAATTGGATTTTTGGTGTTACTTGTTTTAGTACAGAATAGACGATTTAATTATTATAGCGCATAAAAATTAAAGAACCGCAGATTCACAAATTAAGGTTTGACATAATTTGCGAATTTGATATTACTTGATTTACTATTGAAACGACGATTTAATTATTATAGCGCACAAAAATTAAAGAACCGCAGATTCACAAATTAAGATTTTACATAATCTGCGAATTTGCGGTTAACTGTTTTAGTATCGAACAGGCGATTTAATTATTATAGCGCATAAAAATTAAAGAACCGCAGATTCACAAATTAAGGTTTTACATAATTTGTAAATTTGCGGTAAATTTTTTTATTCATGATAGTAAGTAAGTAGAAGTAAGCATGTTCAAAAACAACTACAAATGAAGCAATAAATAATATGCGAATTTACGGTTAATTTTTTTAAGCTGTTTATCAAATTGTATGAGACCGAAAATTCGCAAATTAAAATTTAAGTTAGTTTTGGGTTAAGTGTTTTATTGTCTGAAAGTGTAATCAAGGTAGTGTTGAAGCTCAGATTTTTAATGGTAAGAAAATAATTTGCGAATTTGCGGTAAATTTTTCTTGATAATATTGATGATTACTTCCAAATAAGTATGCTTGACAAAACACTACAAAACACTATAAAAAACAGCAACAAATAATTTGCGAATTTGCGGTTGACTGTTTTAGTATCGAATAGGCGATTTAATTATTCTAGCGTATAAAAATTAAAGAACCGCAGATTCACAAATTAAGGTTTTACATAATCTGCGAATTTGCGGTAAATTTTTCTTGATAATATTG
>NZ_JABSNL010000008.1:0-119459 GCF_013294025.1 Flavobacterium aeripolare | reverse complement strand
TTGATAATTACTTCCAAATAAGCATGGTCAAAAAGCAACTACAAAACACGACAATGAATAATTTGCGAATTTGCGGTTGACTGTTTTAGTATCGAACAGGCGATTTAATTATTTTAACGTATAAAAATTAAAGAACCGCAGATTCACAAATTAAGGTTTTACATAATTTGCGAATTTGCGGTAAATTTTTCTTGATAATATTGATAATTACTTCCAAATAAGCATGGTCAAAAAGCAACTACAAAACACGACAATGAATAATTTGCGAATTTGCGGTTGACTGTTTTAGTATCGAATAGGCGATTTAATTATTATAGCGCATAAAAATTAAAGAACCGCAGATTCACAAATTAAGGTTTTACATAATCTGCGAATTTGCGGTAAATTTTTCTTGATAATCTTGATGATTACTTCCAAATAAGCATCTTCAAAAACAACTACAAATGAAGCAATAAATAATTTGCGAATTTACGGTTAACTTTCTCTTCTTCTTCAAGAAATAAAACTATGTACTCGTTTGGAAATACTTTTTTCTAAACCAGAAAGCAACATTTACTAAGGCGATTAAAGCGGGAACCTCTACCAGCGGGCCTATTACTCCTGCAAATGCTTGGCCACTATTGATTCCGAAAACGCCTATCGCAACGGCAATGGCAAGTTCAAAATTATTCCCTGTAGCTGTAAATGCGATTGCTGTGCTCTTAGAATAATCGGCACCAAAATACTTCCCTATAAAAAAGCTGACTACAAACATAACGGTAAAGTAAATCACAAGAGGAATAGCTATTCGAATCACATCCATTGGGATTTGAACAATTAATTCTCCTTTTAAACTAAACATCAAAACAATAGTAAACAGTAGCGAAATCAATGTAATAGGGGAGATAAAAGGGATGTATTTTTTTTCAAACCATTCAGTACCTTTTAATGCAATCAATGTGTATCTACTGATGATTCCTAATGCGAATGGGATTCCTAAATATATCCCGACACTCTCTGCAATTTGGCCAATACTGATGTTTACTTCAAAACCAGTGTACCCAAAATAGGGTGGAAGGATTGTAATAAAAAGATAGGCATACACGCTGTAAAGCAGTACTTGAAAAATACTATTTAGCGCTATGAGACCTGCTGCGTATTCACGATCACCATCGGCAAGGTCATTCCATACAACAACCATGGCAATGCAACGTGCAAGACCAATCAAGATGACCCCTATCATGTATTCTGGGTAGCCATTCAAAAAAATCAATGCTAATGCAAACATTAAAATGGGGCCAATAATCCAGTTAAGAACTAGAGAAGCTCCTAATACTTTAGTGTTTTTAAAAACCTGACCCATTTGTTCGTATTTCACCTTAGCGAGTGGAGGATACATCATTAATATTAGTCCAATAGCTAAAGGGATATTTGTTGTACCACTAGAAAAGCTATTGATAAAGTTTCCGCTCGAGGGAATGAAATAACCAATAGCCACACCTACAGCCATTGCTAGAAATATCCATAGTGTTAAGTAGCTGTCAAGAAAAGAAAGCTTTTTACGGTTGGCTACAGGAGCACAATTAGTTGCCGACATAATTATTTTTTAATTTGTGAGAAAACGTAAAACAACTCGGTTGCGATTTGCATACTGCGTTCTTGGTATTTTTCTTTTTGCTGTTCTGTTCCATCAAAGGCTTTAGGATCTTCAAATGTGATGGGAATTCTTTTCTCGGCACCAGCAATAAAAGGACATCCTTGGTCTGCTGCATCACAGGTAAGTATGGCTGCAAACTCGGCTTTTGGATTAAACTGATCGTCAAACTTTTTAGAAAACCCAATAATAGGATGTTCGTTATCAGTGAACTTTATACTGTACACCGGATTATCAGCTTGCGATATTTTGGCAATTTTGAAACCAGAATTCGACAAAGTTTCTGCAACGATAGGGAATAAAGCGGTAGCCTCAGTACCACCTGAATAGCAAAACACATTGCTAAAATTAAAATAAGAGGCGGCCGTTTGTGCCCATACTTGAGACAAATGGCTTCTTCTAGAATTGTGTGTACAAATAAAATTTAAACGAACTTCGTCATTATTACTCACTTTTATCTGGATATAATCGATCAACGGCTGTAGAATTGTGCGTCGTTCTTCGTTGATATTCTCTGGATGAAAATTTAAAATTTCTTGTTCTATTTTTGAGAAAATTTGTGTTTTTGATGGTAGCATTTCCTAGTGATTTAGTTTAACAACATCCTCCGCCTGGTGTGCAAGTATTATTTTGCACTGGGATTTCTGATAATTTAGTTTTTGTCTTTTCTTGCGGAATCCCACATTGATCTTCGGCAAGACAGGCTGTAAGTTTGTTTAACAATAGAAAACTTTCACCATTAAATCCCAAATCGTATTTCCCTATTGTTCCTGCTTGATATTCTACTTCTACTTCAAGATCTTCAATCCCTAGCACTTTTTCTGAAAGCGTGATGATGTCCAATAATCTTTGTGGCTTTAAACGGTGCTCAAAATCATTAGCATCCCATAACTGAAAATTTACGACTGTCTCTTTTCTAACTTTTCCACCACAATCAATAAAATTTTTGGTAACCAAACCTACTTCTGTTACGTGAAAATGTTCAGGAACATAATTTCCATTAGGTAACTGGAAAGTCACATTTTCTAATGAGGTCAACTGATTTTTAATTTCTGATAATTTCATAATTCTTGATTTTATATTTTAACAACATTGTTTTTTTTGATTCTCTAAATACCCATTAATGCTTTCGAAGAAAACTTTGATTTTTGCGAAGCCTTCTTCGTTGAGACAATAGCAAATTGCATTTCCTTCAAAATTCCCTTTGATTAATCCAGCGTTTTTTAACTCTTTCAAGTGTTGCGAAACTGTAGGTTGAGCAAGTGGTAGTTCATTTACAATGTCACCACATACACAACTATCCACTTTTATTAGATGTTGAATAATAGCTATTCTCGCAGGATGTCCTATCGCTTTGGCTAGTACGGCCAATTCATTTTGTTCTTCTGTAAAATTTGCTGTTTTAGTGATTCCCATTGTTATATATCTATATTGCAATATTACGATAAAGGTTTTAGTAATTATTCAATATCTAGATTTTTTTTTATTTTTTTTCGAAATAAAGGACTTAGCGATAAATTAATTGCAAATTAGAAGGCATAAAAAAACTCCAACAAATTATAGTGTTGAAGTTATTACTATGTGTAGTATGTACTGTTACAGTTCAAATAACGACTTGGGAACCGCATGAAATCCTAATGATTTTACGGTATCTTCAACGGTTGTTATTTTTACAATTCTGTCTGTATGCACATTGAATTCTTTTGGGAATATGTTGTCGTCAATTGCTACTTCGGTTATTCCGTCGACTGCTAAAAGTGCGGTTCTAATTGCGTGTAAGTCGGCTGTTTCATTTGCATTTGTCCCAAATACTTTTCCGTAATTACCTGGGATTACATTGTCGTCCATTAAGCTCATAATGTGTGTGTTTTAATAATTATATTTTGATTTTTTAGTTTTATAAAATTACGACTGGACTGCATTTGGAATTTTATAGTATCGTGCTTATATGTTACAATATCTAAAGGTAAAGTGAGAGAAGTCAAATATGATTCCTAATTTTATAAAAGGAAATTAGCAACTAACGCTTGCCTTACTCCTATAAATTTGAAAAACAAACTATAAATAGAACGATCATGGAAAATAATAACGACCACTTAGATAAAGAAAGAAAAATCACTAGTAAAATTGAGGATGAAAAAATTCCAGACTCATTATTGTATCCCGCTAGCGAAGATATCTATAATAAACTAGAGAAAGAGGCAGACGTCAACCCAGAAGACATTACTAAAAATAAAGTAGCGGTTGAGGAAGGCTTATCAGGTTTAAACGAACTAAGTTTTGAGGATGACATGAGTGGAGCAGACCTTGATGTTCCAGGCTCAGAATTAGACGATGCACAAGAACGTATAGGTAATGAAGATGAGGAAAACAATTATTACAGCATAGGTGGTGATAATCACAATGATTTAGAAGAAAGTAGAGACGAGGTCTAAAAGTAAAAAACCGCCAATTATGGCGGTTTTTTCATGGTTTAATTTAAATAATTAATCGTTGTACACATTTGTACCGTGCTCATGAATGTCAAGTCCGTCGATTTCTTCTTCTTTAGTTACTCTCAATCCCATTGTTTTCTTAAGGATAAAAAGTACTATAAAAGAAGCGACTGCTGCCCATGCAACGATTGCCGCTACTCCGGTGATTTGCACAATTAATTTGTCTATACCACCACCGTAAAACAAACCACCATCTGTAGCGAAAAATCCAACTAATATTGTTCCTAAAGCTCCGCATACTCCGTGAACAGAAACGGCTCCTACAGGATCATCAATTTTTAATTTTTTGTCAATGAACTCAATTGAAAACACCACGACGATTCCGCAGATTAGTCCTATGAACAAAGCACCTAACGGACTCACAGCAGCGCATCCTGCAGTTACACCTACAAGTCCAGCAAGCACACCGTTTAATGTCATTGAAATATCTGGTTTTTTATAAAAAATCCAAGTTATAAACATCGCTGCTAATGCTCCAGTGGCTCCAGCTAAGTTTGTTGTGATGAAGATTTCGGCAACTTTAAAAGCATTATCACCAGAAATTGCTAATTGTGATCCAGGATTAAATCCAAACCAACCTAACCATAGAATAAACACCCCAAGTGCTCCTAGTAGTAAGTTGTGCCCAGGGATGGCATTAGATTGTCCATCAGTATATTTTCCTATTCTAGGTCCTACCATAGCAGCAGCTACAAGTGATGCAACACCTCCCACAGCATGTACTACAGTAGATCCAGCAAAATCAGTGAATCCCATTTGAGCTAACCATCCACCAGCATTCCAAACCCAGCTACCAGAGATAGGGTAGATTACTAAGGTCATTAATAGTGAAAAAATCAAGTAGGTTGTAAATTTTGTTCGTTCGGCAATTGCACCAGAAACTATCGTTGCAGCAGTAGCAGCAAATACAGTCTGGAAAAATAAACTGTGCATGTCAGGTAAACTATCAAAAAAAGCATACTGACTCATATTTCCTATTAAACCACCTATAGAATCTCCATACATTAAAGAGTATCCTACGGCCCAAAAAGCAAGACTTCCAATACAGAAATCCATTAAATTTTTCATTATTATATTTCCTGTATTTTTTGATCTTGTGAAACCAACTTCCACCAAGGTGAAACCAGCTTGCATGAAAAAAACCAGTATTGCACAAATTAATACCCACATTAAGTCCATTGCAGTATTCGTATCCATAATATTTCTATTTATATGTTAATGTAAAGTCGCATTAGTTTACTGCGTCGTTTCCTTTTTCTTTAGTTCTAATTCTGTATGTTTCTTGAATATCTGAAACGAAAACTTTTCCGTCTCCTACTAATCCTGTAGCAGCTGATTCTAAAATAACAGCCACGGTACGATCTAAAAAATCATCAGAAACTACGATCGACAAGTATCTTCTTTGAATGTCGCTAGTGCTATAGGTTACTCCGCGATATACATGTCCCTCTTTTTCGTTTCCTACTCCAGTAACGTCCCAGTAGCTAAAGAAATTAACACCTATTTCGTGCAATGCTTTTTTAACATCAGAAAACTTAGATTTCCTGATTACGGCTTCAATTTTTTTCATTTTTTTTAATGGTTTTGGTTGGTATTCGTTTTGGTTATTGTATCTATAATTGTAGAAATAGAGCTGCTAATAAATGAATAATTTACAGCCATTTTTCACCTCATTTCTTTTACGAATTTATTGGTTTTAGACTGCGACACCGTGAAAAATTGAGTGTTTTTAACGCAAAAGCCGAATAATTATGAATATTTGAAAATGAAAATCAAAAAATAGTAATAATTGATTTTAAGAGTTATAAATTATTGTATTCATATCTTAAAAATGAGGGGTGGTAGTCGTTTAAGTTGGTTTTTTATAATTTTGTAGGTGTAAAATAAGGGGGTTAAATTTATTTAGTTACATATTATTGAAACATATGGTTGTAAAATAGGGGGTGTATTGCATATTTTTTTTAATTAGGCTCAAAAAAAAGCCCTTCACTCAAAGTAGAGTGAAGGGCTAGATTATTTTGGGAGGAATACTGCTAAAAGTAGTATCCTATATTCATGTTGAAACGTACTTCCCATTTGGCACCATTAGTACCGTTTGCTAAAGCGGGTTCCCATACGGGTCCTAACCAAGGTTGGTTTTTTCCAGCCGCGGCATCAAAGTAGGTGTAAATATTTCCTGCAGTAACGAGTACTCCGGTTACATTCATGATACTGTCAGCAAAGTCACTATTTATCTTCTCTAGATACCCGTAGTCATTGTAGAATTGTAAGGAAGAAACGGGTCCCCATTTTACTGGAAGCGTGTAAGAAGCTCCAAGTGTATAGGTGTTCCCTGTAGCCGCAACGAGGTACGGCGCACCGTAAGCGGTCATTGCAACCACTTCTTTGCTCTCTCCCTCAGGTCCCCTTGTTGATTTTTTATATTTTGTTACTTGGGCTTTAACGCCAATGCGTTTATACTTTAATTGATACTGCAAAGCAAGGGCGTAATGCGATCCCATTTTTTCAGTGTCTAAATTATACAAACCACCATACTGCGCCGATGCACCAATTTTATGACTAATACTATCACCACCAAAATTATAATCCAGTTTACCGTTGACTTGGTTTACTTCTTTATTTCTAAATTCTAATACACCATCACCATCTAAGTCAATTGAAGCAACGTCATAAGAGTAACGGCTATTCGAAATGTCTGAGTTATTACCGAAATTCATTTCCTCAGCATTTTTGAAAAAAGCCAAAGCGTAATTCCACTTTTTATCAGTATGCGTGAATTTTACCCCCATATCGTGATCGTCTTCAAGACCTATATAATAGTTGATACTAAAAAACCAGTTGTGCGAGTTGTAAGTTGTATTCCCAAAAGGGACTTGGGTCAAACCAACTTGGATTTCGTTCTTTGGATCAAAATCATAGGCTAGCCAACCTTGCTTTAACATTCCACCTCCAAAACCATCAGAGTACAAACGGTACTCTGCATTTAATTTTACGCCTTTATATTTTGCTTTGGCGTTAAGCCTGAATACATCGTAACCAAAATCACCTCCACGCTTTTTCTGTCCTGGTTTCCAAGAAGATAAATTATAGTTAAATCGTAAAGCTCCTCCTATTTCTACTTCGGGTTTGTCTTGGGCAATAATAGTTGATGATGATAGCAGCAGGAAGCTTACTATCAAAGTAATTTTTGAAAACATGTAAAGTTATTTTAATTTAAAAAAGAATTATGAAAACGAAAAAGCGTTATTTAAAAGCCATTCACTTCGCCACTCTGAGTATAGAATAGCTGCGAATTAAGGTTGGTTTTTACTTTTAAAGACATTGTATTATTTTTCATTTGCATGCTGCAAAGGTATAAATAAATATTACTTTGACTAATTCTCTAGCGACTGGTTAGGGATTATTGCTTTGTAGCAGCTTTTAATTTTAAAGTTTTTATCGAAAGCAAAAGGCGTCAAAGGCTAGCTATTACTCGTAGTGGGCGCCTATTACAAGTTAGTAGCATGCCTATTGTCGACGGCTTTATACTGATGACTGATTGCTGCAGTGTCAGAAAGAGTGTATAACAATAGAGTAAGTTGCAGGGCACTTTGCAGTATATAAATTTCACGCACAGCTTAATTTTATTAAAAATATTAAAGCGGTAGAAAGTAGTTCAGGCTGTTGATTGTTTGTGTTTATTGCTTTGATTTATAATATGCTATGTAATGGTGGTAAATACTAAAAGAAAAGCTAGGGATAGTAGTTGCTTAAAAATCACGAAAACAATTATCTTTTTTAAAACTACATATTGCCTATTTACGTAAGTATTATCGAATGTATTGATTGTATCTTTGAACCTGTATATTCTTGTTAATAATAAATAAATTTTATTTGTGTCAGGAATAGCAATGAGACACGTCTCTTTTACTGTATGAATTTAGATAATAGACAAACTTCCTCAACGGCAATATTGCTCTTCGCTCAAAGCGATGCAGTCGATAGCGCTTTAAAACCATTTGCTGCTACTAGAAAGCAGAATGATTTGTTGTGGCATCATCTAAATCAGAAAGTTTTACAAACGATTAAAAAAACTAAGCTGCCATTTTTTGTTTCGAATGAGCAAACGCAGCAAGGAACGCATTTTGGCGCTAAGCTAAGTCATGCTGTTCAGGGATTGTTTGATAAAGGCTTTGAGAATATTATTATTGTAGGGAATGATTCGCCTGGACTTACAGTGAAGCATTTTGAGGCAGCCTGCAAAGGACTAGCAAATGGAAACCTAGTTTTAGGTCCGGATTTTAATGGGGGAACCTATCTTATCGCACTTTCACGCGCTGTGTTTAACCAAGAGCAGTTTGCACAAATTGACTGGCAGACAAAACACACCTTCGCTGATTTAAAAGACCTTGATAATGACAGCGCGTTGCTATTGCAACCATTATCAGATTTTAATAGTTTAAAAGATGTTAGAAATATTGCAAAGGGCTTCTCCTTTTACAGTGTTTTTATGGCACAATTACTGTCGCTTTTATATTATCAGCAGCCTTTAAATAGAGTAACTAAAAAGCAGTATACATTTGAAATTGTTGGATTTAATTTTAATAAGGGATCGCCTGCATGGCTGTAATTTCCAAAATCTTATTCGAATATTTATCCAAAATTTAACTTTAAATGAAACATTTTTTATTGTTTTTATTACTGAGCGTGAGCACTATGGCCATTGCTCAGCAAGACTTGTCAGTGTCTGTAATTGACTTTAATACGCAAGCACCTCTAGAAAACATTCAAGTATTATTATTAAATAGTTCTCGTAACAGTAGTTTTCAACAAACATCAAATGCGCAAGGGAAAGTCACTTTTCGTGGAATTCCTGCCTTAGATGGATACCAAGTTATTTTTGAAGGATCATCAGCGTTTGCTGCTCAAAAATCTGAGTATGTTAGTGTGCGTTCAAATCAAGCACCAAACGTGACTTTATTGTTAGCGCCTCGCACTGGGGATGATTCTAATCAATTAAACGAAGTCGTAATTACAAAAGGGGCAACAGCTCAAATTAACCGTCGTGATGCGGAGGTTTCATTTGAAATGAAAGCTGCAGAAATTCAGGAAATACCAGTTGAAGGTCGTGACATTACACGTGTCCTGTTCCGTTTACCTAATGTATCTCAAGCGACTGGATTTTATGCTGAAGCACCTAATGTGAGTATCAATGGAGCGAGTTCTGGATACACCTCTTATTTAATTGACGGATTAGACAATAACGAGCGCTTTTTAGGCGGACAAAAATTTGCAATTCCGTCTGGATTTGTAAAAGATATTACCGTATTAACAAATAACTTCTCGGCAGAATACGGATTGACAGGAAGCGGAATTGTAAATATCACACCGCGTTCAGGATCAAATGAAACAACTGGAGAAGTGTTTTTTATCTCTAGACCTGGTCCCTCAATTGATGGAAAATCAAGTTTTGCACAAAGAGATTTATCAGGAAATCAGGTTAAAAATGGTTTTGCTCGTTACCAAGCGGGTGGAGGAATTGGTGGCGCTTTAGTGAAAGATAAGACTTTTTACTATGTGAATTTTGAGCATACGACAGATATAAAAGACAATTTATTAAACGTACCAGCATTAGGTGTTTCTGAAACCGTACGTGGTACGAATACTTTCAATTATTTTTCGACAAAAATCGACCAAATTTGGAATACTAATTTCAATTCGTCTTTGCGTGCAAATGTGGGAGTTATCGACGTTGAGAGACAAGGTGGTGGTTTAGATGGCGGATCAACTTTTGCTTCAGCTGGAAATTCGCAACAGCGCAACAGTATTTTGTTGGCTTTAAAGAACAGTTATAAATTTGGTAACTTCTCAGGAGAAACAAATGTGCAGTATAGCAGATTTAGATGGAATTATGCAAAACCATTTAATCCAGGTGCTCCACGGGTTACTGTTTTAGGCATTAATGACGAAACTTTAGGAGTAATTGGGAATCCAGGATATGTATTTGATGCTATCGAAAATACAATCCAAATTCAACAAAAAGTCAAATACTATGCAGAAAATCACACGATAAAAGCGGGAGTAAATTTCATTAGAGGAGATCATCAATTGATTGATGGTGGAAATCCAGCAGGAAATTACCGTGTGAAATTGAACCAGAACCAGATCGACGCAATACGAACTAGTGGAGTAGGAGGAGCACTGAATGTGAATGATATTCCGCTTGATGCTTCAGTTTTAGATTATGATGTTGAGTTACGTCAAGCCTCTTTTGGAACAAACCAAGACATTTACTCTGCTTATGTAGAGGATTTATGGGCTGTTTCTGCTCGTTTAAATCTAACCCTAGGCTTGCGTTATGACTATGATAATTTATCAAAAGGCGGAAGCGATAAAGGCGATTTTAACAACCTAGCACCTCGTTTTAATTTTAACTATAAATTAAATAACTCAAGTAGTTTAAGAGGAGGTTATGGAATCTCGTATGATAAAGTGAACTATGCATTGTACAGTGATGCTTTAGGACAAAACACCACTTCAGCTAGTTATAAGTTGCAATTAGAGGAGTTAAAGCGATTGGGAATATTACCAGCAGATACTAATATAGATAGAATTACTTTTAACGGTAAGCTGGCTGCAACGGTATCAAATGTTGGTTATTTACAAGGGCCTTCAGCAAGCGATTTACAAGGAGAAAGAGAAAATATTTTTTCGAATGAAAGACGTATTTTAAATCCTAATGGCTATAAAAATTCGTACTCACATGAATTTGCTTTAGGGTACCAATTGCAATTGACTGATGAGCGCATGTTTTTTGTGGATTTAGTTCACAATCGTGGAGAAAATTTATCACGTCTACGCAACTTAAATGCTGTGTCTGAATATCCTATTGATCCAGATAATGTGGTGATTAGAACTCGTAATGAGGCAGATGCAAGCAGACCAATCCCTATTACTAATGGTAGTGCTGTAATTAACGGTCAAACGGTAACTGGTATTGCTAGAAGTGTAATCATGAGTGAAAACGAAGGGAAGTCAAGATATTATGCGATGAGTTTTAATTATCAAAAGACAAGAGGTACAGATGATTACTCTTACCGATTGAATTATACTTTGTCTTCAAGTAAAAATGATACCGAGGGAATTAACTTTAGAGCATCTGATGGAAATAATTTTGCTAATGAATGGGGACCATCTGTAAATGATAGAACGCATAACATTAACGGAATTTATAGCTATTATCCTTTTAAAGGAACTACAGTTACCTTAGCAGGGTTGCTACAAAGTGGACAACCTATTAATAGAATTCCACTAGGTTTTGGGACTACTGACTTAAATGGTGATGGCGCTAGTTTTTCTGATGCATATCAAGGTAATAGTGACCGTTTTCCAGGTGAGGGTAGAAACAACGATCGTTTGCCATGGAATACAACATTTGATTTAGGAGTGCAACACCAAATCACAATTTCAGGTAACAACAAAATCGAATTGCGTGCTGATATTTTCAACTTATTCAATGCAGAAAACTTGAGTGGATACAGTAATAATGCAACACAAAGTAACCAGATTCAAGGTGGATCTAGTGCTAGCGGATTGTTCACACAAAGGAACGCTTCACCACCAAGACAATTTCAGTTTGGTGTACGTTACTTGTTTTAATATAATAATACAATCCTGCAGGGCATAATCGTCTTGCAGGATTTTTAAAGTTGCGTTAGGGATAGTAGCGGCATCTTGCCATTAATAAAACAAGGCTTTTTACTAGCCGTAGTTTTACATGGGGAATACAGCGAATAGCCCGCCCACCTTTTTTTGGTGGGAACGCCCAAATAAAAAAGAATCTATGTTTATACTAAATGCAAATGAGCCAGAAGAATTGGCTGTATATTTAAGACAACAACAGTGGTTGCAAGAAGATGAGACCATCGTTTCATTAAGTAAACCGGGAGAAGGCAACATGAATTGTGTTTTACGTGTAGAAACCGAAACGCGTTCTTTTATTGTAAAACAATCTCGCGATTATGTTGAGAAATATCCTCAAGTGGCGGCTCCTGCTGAGCGTGCTATTACAGAGGGTGCTTTTTATAACAAAATTGCGACTTCTAAAAAAGTGCAAGATGCAATGCCTGTATTAATGGGCACGGATGTTGTTAATAATTTAATAGCGCTAGAAGATCTAGGTAAGACAAATGATTATGCTGTTTTATATGGTTTAGACCAAAAAATAAGTGAAGGAGAATTGTTAGAATTAGTGGTGTACTTGAATGGGCTGCATACTGATTTTGAAAAAACGGTGACTGATGAGGAGCTTTCTAACAAAGCAATGCGCGCGCTGAATTACGAACATGTGTTTGAATATCCTTTTAAGGAAGACAATGGTTTTAATTTAGATGTTGTTCAAGAAGGATTGCAGGCTTTAGCGATGCCGTTCAAACAAAATAAAGAACTTAAAGAAAAGATTTCGGAGCTAGGTACGCTTTATTTATCGAATGGAAAGTATTTATTACACGGTGATTTTTATCCAGGGAGTTGGTTAAAAACAGATGCAGGAATTAAAATTATCGATCCTGAATTCTGTTTTTATGGCATGCGTGAATTTGATTTGGGTGTTTTTATTGCTCATTTATATTTAACGCAACAAGACGCTAGTACGGTGGCTTTTATTAAGGAGCATTACAAATCGTTTGATGATTTAAATTTCACCATATTAAATGGTTTTATAGGAACAGAAATAATGAGAAGGTTGATAGGTCTTGCACAACTACCTCTAAAAATGGATTTAAATACTAAAGTAGCGCTACTTGCATTTGCTCAAAAATTAATTACAGAATAAAACGACGACTATGAAAATTAAAATTATTGCACTAGCACTATTACTTTCGGCGGCAGTACAAGCTCAGAAAAAAGTGTGGTTTGACACAGATATTATGATCGGGATGCCTGATAAAAGTGCTCGCGAAGTTGATGATGGTTTCACATTAATTATGGCTTTGAAACAACCCCAAATCGAAATCGTAGGAATTAGTTCAATCACCTATGTTGATTATAGCTTTCCTATTATAAACAAGATTTTAGGTTGGCACAATAAAGGAGCAGCAATTCCTGTATATAAAGGCTCGCCTAATGCAGATGATTTAGGAGTAGAAAACGATGGTACACGCGCCTTGTACCAAGCTTTGAAAAAAGAAAAACTGACAATATTGGCATTGGGACCAATGACAAATATTGCCACTTTAATTCAAAACCATCCTGATATTATACCTCAAATCGAAAAAATTTCTATTTGTGCTGCAAGAACAGAGGGATTGCCATTCAATCCTGGAAACGGAAAATTGAATGTTTTTGATTACAACTACGAACTGGATTATAAATCTATGGATGTCGTGCTTAATTCGTCTATTCCGTTAGTATTTGCAGGATATGAACCTAGTTCTTACACACATATTGGTAACATTGATTTGGCTTCATTAGACCAGTCACTAGAAGCTGATAAGTGGTTGTATGATGTTGTTCAACCGTGGATGGATAAAAACGAAAAATATTTTGGAGTAAGGGGATTCATTCCTTTTGACTGTTCGACACTAGGTGTAATCACACATCCAGAATATTTTACTTACTATAAGGACATTCCCATTAAAGTCAATTATAGAAAAAATGATGCGCTAGAAGTACAACCAGATACGCCTTATAAGAATTTTCTAGAAGTTTCTTATAAGTACAAAACCAAAAGAAAGGTAGATTATGCAATTCGTGCTTTGCAAGGCTTTGAAGAAAAGATACTGGAAACTATGAGTGTCAAAAACTAACAAAATTTTAGGAGTTGTTGTAAAACCGTCTTGAAAAATCGGTCGTATATTACAGAACAATACAAGAAGAAAAGGATAATCAAGTAGGTAGTGTGATTTGTGTTTACTGAACTGATTATTAGTAATTTATAATTTTAAAGAAAACGGATATGAAAATGAAGATAGCAGGCATTGCCTTAGTGATGTTTACAATGTTAAGTTGTAAAGCACAAACCGAAAAATTATCGTTAACACCTAAGTCAGGAAAAGCTGTTGCAGTATTTGCAGAAGGTTGCTTCTGGTGCAGCGAGCATGTTTTTGAGGCAGTAGTAGGAGTAGATGAGGCTGTTTCAGGATACAGTGGAGGAGCTTTAAAAAACCCTTCGTATGAAAAAGTAGGTTCAAATACTACAGGTCATGCTGAATCAGTGGCTGTTTTCTATGATCCAAAAAAAGTTTCTTATCGCCAGTTAGTAGATGTGTTTTTTGCATCTCAAGATCCTACAACTCCTAACCAGCAAGGACCAGATCGTGGATCGTCTTACCGTTCAATTGCTTTTTACAGCAATGCGGCTGAGAAAAAAATTATAGAAGATAAAATCAAAGACCTTACTGCTAAGAAGGTTTTTGCAAACCCTATTGTTACTGAGGTAAAACCAGTTTCTGAATTTTACAAAGCAGAGGCTTACCATCAAGACTATGTAAAGCATAATCCTAATCAACCGTATGTAAAATCAGTTTCGGTTCCTAGATACAATAAATTTAAAAAGACCTATAAAGGTGCTTTGAAACCTAATTCTTAAATTGTTATGAAAAAATATACAAAAATTGCAGCGATTGCATTAGTAGCTTTTGGTTTTATGGCGTGTATGCAAGCCAAAAACAGCCAAGCAACTTCAAGTACAGAAATAGCTTCGAATGATGCTAATACAGCAGTACAACAAGCGGGCTTATCATTAAATGACACTTCATTGAAGAAGGTTGAAAAAACCGATGCTGAGTGGAAAAAAGAACTTACAGATAATCAATATTACATTTTGCGCAAGAAAGGAACAGAGCGTCCTTTTCAAAATGAATTTAATGAGAATCATAAAAAAGGACATTACTTTTGCGCTGCGTGTAAACTACCTTTATTCTCCTCTGAAGCTAAGTTTAACTCGGGTACGGGATGGCCAAGTTTTTTTGATGTAATAAATAAAGATCGTGTTAAAGAAGTAGTAGATAAAAGTCTAGGAATGGTGCGCGGAGAAATTGTTTGCGCACGTTGTGAAGGCCACATAGGACATTTATTTGATGACGGACCTAAGCCTACAGGATTAAGATATTGCATGAACTCAGGAGCAATGTTGTTCCAGGAGTCCAAGTAGTTAGATTTGGTTAATTGTTTTGTTCAAAAAAAGGGCGCTTGTTTCAGTGAAACAAACGCCCTTTTGGGTTTTTAGTGTAGCGCAATTATTGATAAGCAGCTACTAATTTTTCAGCCATTTTTAAAATATCTTCAGCTATAAAATTAGGGTCTTTTGATAAGCTATAAAGTGACTGCCCTTCACGCTCGATAAAACCAGTGGCTAGACCAGCGTGTGTAGCACCAGCAATATCCCAACCGTGAGCCGCTACGAGTAGCATTTCTTCTGGTTTAACTTTAAGTTGTTTTGCTGCCCATTGGTATGTTTCAGGAGCAGGCTTGTATTTCCCTAAGGAATCGATGCTTAACGCTTGCTCAAAGAAATGCGTTAATTTTGAGTTTTCTAATTGTGCTTGTAGCGCGCCATCAGGAGAATTAGTAAGGGTAATTAGTCTAAAACCATTTTCCTTCAAGACGGTTAAACCTTTAGCTACATCAGGGTAGCTCTGCAAGGTCTTAATTAATGACAAAGTTTCTTTTACTTGATCCTCAGATACCTTTTTATTCATAGATACTGCAGCCATTTTTAATGTTGCTGTGGCGATAGTAGTAAAATCATTGTACTCTTCAATACTATTTGAAACAGTCGAGTAATGCAATAACATACCAAACCATATTTTAAATCCTTGCTCTTCACCTAATAATTCATTGACTGATTTTTTAAGAGGTGTCATATCTAGTAAAGTTTCATTGACGTCAAAAACTATTACCGGTTTATTTTTTATTGTGCTCATGCTTATTTAATTTATTAGTTGTACCATTTTTTAATCACTGCTAATGCAGGTTTATCTTGCGGCGTGTAGTCTACTTTATTCTTAGGTTTTTTATGGTAATCATCAGCATACCATTTCCAAGCAAATCCACCTACAAACCAGGGCTCTTTTGTCATTGTTTGATATAATGCTTCGTATGCAATAGCTTGCGCTTCATTGTTTATATCATTTTTATTTTCGGTCCATGGTGCTTCTGCAGCAAAGTCAGTATTGCGGTAACCGTACTCAGAGAACATTACTTTTTTACCAAATTTCTTTTGCACCAATCGCATTTTATCTAGGTGTTTTGCCCATCCATTTTTTACCGTTTTTAAAGAAGGATTCTGCTCATTAGACAACGGAAAATAGGCATCAACACCTATGTAATCTAGTTCGTCCCAAAACGGAACCTTGTCGTAATCATCCCAATTAGCGGCATAGGTCAATTTTCCTTTGTATACCTTTTTTATCTTTGCGATCAATTGCTTCCAGTATTGAGGTCGCTTAGCTACCGAATTTCCTAGCTCTGTGGCAAAACAAAAAAGTTCGATATTTTCTTGTTGCGCTAGTTTAGCAAAATTCATTATATAGTCTTCATACTGACTTTCCCAGCGTTGCCACTGCTCCTCTGTATCAAAGTTTAAATTTCCAGTATAAAAGTTGTGATTTACCCATAAATGTGGTTTTAGCATTACCGTCATATTGTGACTATGCGCCATTTTTGCGCTGGTGATTATACCTTCTGTGCGTTCGCCCCACCATTGTCTTTTATTATTGTAGTTCACCGTAGCCGCATCCATATCAACATAAGCATAGGGAATAATAGATACTGCATTGACATTATTTTTTAGTAAATCCTCTAAGGTACTTTTGTTTAAAGTATTGATAGGCGCAACAAGATTCATTCCTTTATATTCCATGGGGAGACTAAGCCGCGTAGGTCCTTCAAGATCATTCATAGCCAGATTAGCTTTCACGTTATCTGTTACCATGCGTTTCTTTTGATTTGCGATAAAAAAATAGCCAATGACCAATAATACTAGTAGCGTACAAAATATAGTTATGTTTTTTTTCATAGGGGAAAATGCTTTGTCGTTTAGCTTACTATTAACAACTAAACTATTATATTTTCGAAAAATTGAATCCATACAGTCAGTAATTGCAGCTCGATTTTTCTATTCGAATATTCATTTTTCGAAATTTAAGATTTTATTTTAAGACATTATCTTTAAATTTTCCTAAAACTGACGAGGCTGCAGCTCCTAGCTAAACATTTTAAATGCTAGGTGGATTAACTTTTTACTTTGATCAGTAATTAATTTCATCTTTAATTGTCCTATCGCTTTCTGGTTGATCCTTGATGCTACAGGGTAAGGGTAAACCTTTCCGGCGATTGTATTGATTGACATTCCGGATACATTTGCTAACAGCAATTCCTGAATTAATTCACCCGCCTTGGGAGCGACCATGCTTCCACCTAAGATACGTTGTTTTTGAAACCAAAACCCTTTTGATACATAGAGAATTAATTTTCCGTAACGGTAATCGTCTACTATAGCACGATCATCATTTGCAAAGTCTTGAACTATTTTTTCAAAAGTGATATTTTGCTCTTTTAATTGTTTCTCGTTCAAACCAAAGGTTGCTAGTTCAGGATCTGTAAATGTGACCCATGACAGGTGTTTGTTGTTTAGTTTTTTCTTGAGTGGCGAAATCAGATTATTCAATATCAAGCGTCCATGTTGCTCTGCGGCATGTGAAAATTGTAGGTTGCCAGCAATATCACCACATAGCAGTATATTTTTATTAGTTGTTTGTAAATAGTCATTGACTACGATACGTTCTTTTTCAACTTTAATGTTAGCCTTTTCTAAGTCTAGTCCTTCAATGTTGAGTTGGCGTCCTATGGAAACAAAGAGAGCGTCTATTTCAAGAGTCATTTCTATTCCTTCCTTTGTTTTTAATACAGCAGTATTTGCCGATTCAAAATGGCTAATGGTAGTGTCAAATAATATTTTTATTCCAGCATCTTCTAATCTCTTTTGTAAAATTACCGTAAGCTCTTTGTCATCATGTGAAAGAATGGTATTGCTGTGCTGTACAACGGTAACCTTTGATCCTAATCTTTGAAAAGCCTGTGCCATCTCTATACCTATAGGGCCAGCACCTAAAATTAAAAGCTTCTTAGGCAGTTCGTCTATCTTAAAAATACTGCGATTATCGTAATATGTCACCTTCTCTACGCCGGGAGCCGTAAATTTTCTAGGTCGGGATCCAGTCGCTAGTACTATTTTTTTTGCTTGGTACGTTTCATTTGCTACACTCACTTGATTGGCGGCTGTAAATTTAGCTTCTCCTATTGCGATGTCAAATCCTTCCTTCTCAAAATACTCTTTATTTTCATGCGCACGAATCACTTCTTGCCCTTCAAAAATGTAGTGCATTACTTTTTTTATATCTACCTCAGGAGATAATTCTAAGCCAAATTTGCTGGCCGCTCTGGCATTATGAACTACTGCTGCAGCGTGAATCAATGCCTTGCTAGGTATACAGCCATCATTCAAGCAATCGCCGCCTATTTCATGTGCGGTTTTTGAAATCATTAGTACTTTAAAGCCTAGCTTTACCATAAATCCTCCTACGCTTAATCCTCCAGATCCTGCTCCAATAATTATAAGGTCGTATTTTTTCATGTTGTGTTATCTTTTAGTGTAGGTATAGACAGTTGTTCAGAGGATTCCTGACTCTTGCAATGAAAAAAAGCCAATAAAGAATGACTTTATTGGCTTTTTATATGTTGTAATCTCATGAAAATATCAGGGATTAATTAAGGTTGTACTTCTTTAATGGCATTAACAATTTTTTGCTTTTTATCAGCATCCATTTTTTTGCTAGCGACATTTTTTTTCAAAAACATTCTTGAAAATGCTGCATCTAACAGTTTCGATTGTTTTGCATAAGCAGAACAAGTAGTGCACAACGCTTTGTGTGCATTTAATTGCAGTTTTTCGGTAGCAGTTAATGCGGTAGATAGTTGTTTATCAATTAATTCAGTTGATTTTTGACAACTATTCAATAATTTTTTCATTATAAAACGCATGTTATTTACAATTCAAATGTTATTAAATCCATTTTTTTTCTAGGCACTTCTTCATCAGTAATTTAGCACGATGTGTCACTTGCCAATAATTAGACGTTGTCATTTCTAAATCCTTACAAATTTGATCGGTATTTTTTTCTGACAAATATTTTGAAGTTATGGCGAGGTTCCACTTAGGTGGTAATTCTTCCATACATTGTTGTAAAATAAGATTAAAATCGGCATTGTCTAGTAACTCTTCGTCCTGATTCCACAGTGGATTAATATCAGTGTTTTTCCAACAGCCATCTTCAGTAAAAATGTCATTTGATAGTTGGAAACCGCTATCCTCAGTAATGCTGAAGTTTTTCTTTGTCGTTCTAGCAGCTATCCTATAATAGTCAATAATTTTATTATTTAGTATCGAAAATAACCAAGTTTTAGGTTGGCTTTTTCCCTCAAAAGAAGCAATTTTATGAAATGCAGCTAGAAAAGTTTCTTGCACTAAATCTTCTGCAGTCTCTTTAGACGAAGTTTTATGAAAGGCCCAAGAAAACATTTCGTCACTAAACTGGCTAACCCAATTTTCTAAAATAGTTGTTTCTTTTTGTTTGTTATCGACCATAAATTAGAGATGTCAGTTTCTTTTATTGGTCCAAATATACTCTTTTTTCAGATTGCAAAAAGCCACTTTTTTCATAAATTATAAACCCTAGCACGAGACAATACTCAATTGCGATTAACCAAAGGTTCTCTTCAAACGTTGCTTTCGCGTAAGCGCTATAGCTTAAAATTATTGTCAAACTCCATATGAGTTGGTACTTATACTTTGTGAAAACGCCTATCAAGATTAGATTCATAACATACCATGGATGCACCGTTGTCGAACTAAAAAAGTAGACCGTTAAAACAATTAGCATCACATTAAATAAGCTCAAAGTAGAAGAATCTCTTTTTTTAAAAGCATAATATAGTATAAATAATATCATTAAAACAGGCATGTATTTTCCCGTAGTGTGAATTGTATTGTAACCTGTGATCCAGATTCCTACCGCCCTAACTATGTAGTAAAAGCTAGCATTAAATTCAAAATTTGTAAACCAGAGCCCTATTGTTTCGGTATAATTGGTAATTAGTTCTTGGGATAAGAACGGTAGAAATAACCCAACATTTGTAGCAATAACGATACTGTAAAAAGCAACCGATTTTTTAAATCCTAGTTTCTGTAGATACAAAGGCAATAGGAGTAGGGGTAATAGTTTTGTAGAAATTGACAGCGCTAATACTACCGCTGCAGTTTTCCATTTATCTTGATGCAATAAGTACATGCTCCAAATAAAGAAGAACAACATCACACTCTCAAAATGTAGATTTGAAACCCCTTCGATAATAACTAATGGATTCAAAATGTACCAGAAAATCATGTACTTTTCTTTACCAACTGCAGTTAATAATTTGCTTCCAAAATAAAGTGTTCCTAGATCAGCTATAATGATGATAATTCTCAAAATCACCACTGATGGGATAATCGTATCACTCCCTAATATCGAAGCTAAGGCAAACAATAATTGATTAACAGGAGGATAGTTAGAGTAATGACTAGCGCTTAAATTACCCATTCCATCAAACAGTTCTTGCGCATTTGCGATATTGAAGCTTGTTTGTTGCATCAAATCATTAGGCAAATACAAGTAGGGGTTCATGCCTTGCAACAACAATCTACCATCCCAAATAAATCTAAAATAATCCTGAGATAAATTAGGTAATACTCCTATGAAAACAACTCTAAATAGAATCGCTGCTACTAGTAAGAACTTTAAATTGTCTTTTTGAAGTTTAATGATTTGGTACACTAAAGCGAACAAAAAAGTAAAGCTAATCGTCAATTTTAAAAATTCTTGTCGCTCTAACACGTAACCTATGTATCCATAAGTAAGCAAGCTTATCACTAATAAAAAGTAGGACTTATATGTGTTTAATACACCAATTTCCACTAGTTATTGTCGGTTATTGATTTTACAAATACAAATGTATAACCGGTAACTAGCATCAGGTGTAAAGCGATGATGCTGTAATCGTTTAAGATTACCGCACTGTAGATTCCAAAAATGAAGTAGAAAATTAAGCCCCCTTCGATAAAGATGTTTTTAGAAATCTTTTTAGACAAGTAGGTGTTTTGTTTCCATTTGTCCTTAAGTCCTTCTATATTTAATTTAGGTGTTCGAATAAATTCACTTTTCTTACCCCACAATCCCTCTAATACAGCAATTGTATTGTGAAATGAAAATCCCATCACGATTGTGTAAAAGGTCATAAACATGCTAGTATAACGTAGAAAATTTTTGAATCCGCCACCGTGTAAATTTTTGAAAGTCACCCAGTAGCTGATGAAAAATAATAACGAACTAATTACAAAAAAGACTAAAATATCAAAGATTGCGTCAAACTGTACATATCTATTTTTAATGTATAGAACAGGAACACTTAATATCGCCATCATAAAAACAGCTAGAAACATCGTACTATTCAATAAATGCAATACACCATGTACTTTAGTTTTAAAGCATGTGTTTTCTGACTGTACTAATCGAATAGCATTTTTACTAAAATTTTCAGCACCGCCTTTATTCCATCTAAATTGTTGTGAACGTGCGGCACTTATAATTGCCGGAAGTTCGGCAGGAGTTTCTACTTGTTCTAGGTATTTAAATTTCCAGTTTTTCAACTGTGCACGGTAGCTTAAGTCAAGATCCTCAGTTAAGGTATCGCTTTCCCAGTTTCCGGCATCGATAATGCATTGCTTGCGCCACACACCAGCTGTACCATTGAAATTAATGAAGTGAGATTTAGAGTTACGACCTACTTGCTCTAAAGTAAAATGGGCGTCAAGCGCAAAAGCTTGTATTTTTGTCAAGATCGAATAGTCACGATTCAAGTGGCCCCAGCGTGTTTGTACAACACCTATTTTTGGATCCTTAAAATACGGAATTGTTTTGTACAACCAGTCTTTTTGAGGAACGAAGTCAGCGTCAAAGATCACTATAAACTCACCTTTGGCGTTAACTAATCCTTCCTTTAAAGCACCCGCTTTATAACCAGCTCTTTTTGTTCTTTTTATTTGTTTAATGTCGATACCAGTGGCGGCTATCTTCTCAATAAGCGATGCGGTATCAATAACGCTATCATCAGTACTGTCGTCTAATACTTGGATCTCTAATTTCTCTCTAGGGTATTCCAGTTGAGCAATTGTCGTTAACAAGCGCTCAATTACATATTTTTCATTAAAAATAGGAAGCTGTATGGTTACATACGGTATCTCTTCAACTTTTGAAAAGTCAAATTGTACCGATTGATCTTTAATTTTTTTACTCTTTAAATAATTAAGTAATAAATTAAATTGGGCAAGACTGTAAAAAAAGACAAGTAAAATGGAAACCGAGTATAGAATTACGATGAAGTAAGAAAGCTGTAGCATGATGGTATAGTGTAACTATTTTAGATTGTTATTTAAAGGTGTATTTAAAAATCCAACCTATAATTTTTATTCCGGCCATAAAAGTACCTTTTACAGTTCCAGAAATTTTTGAAACACCAATTCGGTTTTTATAACGAACCGGGATTTCGACATAAGAGAATTTTTGTTTTAATGCTTTTAACTGCATTTCTACCGTCCATCCGTATGTTTTGTCTTCCATATTAAGGGCGACTAATTTATCGTATTTTATGGCTCTAAACGGACCTAAATCTGTAAAGGTAGCACCAAAAAAAACTTTCATCAAAAATGTTGCTAGCCAATTACCAAAAACTTGCTGCGGTGTCATAGAATTTTTTTCTCTAAGATTTGCAGCTCTAGCACCAATTACAAGATCAATTCCATCTGTGATTATAGGTGCTACAATTTTTGTTAACTCCTCAGGATAATCTGAGTAATCACCGTCCAAAAATACTATAATATCTGGTTTATTAGGCAATTTAGAAATATAATCTAACCCTTTTAAACAAGCATATCCATATCCTTTTTTGTTTTCTGTAAGTACAGTGGCTCCAGCGCTTTGGGCTACTGCTACCGTATTATCAGTAGAATTGTTGCTAATTACAATGACTTCGTCTACATAACAGGGGATGTCTTTGATGACATTTGCTATTGCCTTCTCCTCATTGTATGCAGGTATTATGACTTTAATAGTATTCATTATCTTTTATAGCGTGTTATCTTTTTTATAATCTGAGAGAGAGGTCCATTCATTTGTTTTCACTCCCGCTTTGTAACGTTCTGCTTTTACTAAATTACCGTTTTTGTATAATAAGCATAGTCCGTTAAGGACATTGTTTTTAAATTCGGCTTTTTTCAATGTTACGCCTTTTTCATCATAAAAGAGCCACCAGTCTACTTTTTTATTGGCATCAAAATGTCCTTCTTCTTTTTTCTTGCCATTATCATAATAATAATACCAGTAATCTGTTTTTTGATTTGCTACAGACCAGCCTTCTGATTTCATTTTTTGATTATCAAAATAGTTTTTTACATATACCTTTTGTGCCGTCATGTTCATGACAGAAAATAGGCTCAAGATAAGTAGTGATTTAAACATTTTGATTTCGGTTTTGAAATAATTGCTGTAGATAGCAGTACAAGACTATTTATTTACAGCAATTTATGATTTTATAAAAGGTGATTATTTTTGATTCACATAATCCATTAGATCTACGTCGTTCCCTAAAAGGATATCATTAGAATTGATACGTCCTCCTGGAGAATCGTTTTCTAATTTAAGCACCCCTCTTGGACAAACTGCAGAACAAACTCCGCAACCTACACATGAGGAACGTACAATGTTTTCTCCTTTTTGAGCGTAGCTACGTACGTCAATACCCATTTCGCAAAAAGTAGAACAGTTACCACAAGAAATACATTGCCCTCCATTAGTAGTAATTCTAAATTTAGAAAGTAGTCGTTGTTGCAGTCCTAAAATGGCAGCCATAGGACAACCAAAACGGCACCAAACTCTATTTCCTAAAATAGGGTAGAACCCTACTCCAATAACACCACTAAAAGCAGCACCAATTGCAAAACCGTACCATTCTCTCAATGAATTGCTATCAATAAAAAAGATGTTTTGATTTCCTGAGAAGTAGTTCATTAACAAAGAAAGAATAATGATAGCAACTAATGTTAGCATAGTAAATACGGCATCAGTATCCATATCTTTTCTTTTAAACAAGTATAAGGCGGTTGTAAAAACAGTTAAGAAAATAACAATTCCACCTATGAACTGATCTCTAGTGATAAAGCTCATTTCAGGATTATTACTTAAAAAAGTAAAGATCACTGCAATAGTCATTACAAAGGAGAACACAAGAACAGAGTGAATCATCCATCTTTCTATTTTCCAAGAAACTGTTGATTTGCTAGACAAATGTCTAAAGCTATCACCGGCAGTTTCAGCAAGACCACCGCAACCACAAACCCATGAGCAGTACCATCTTTTTCCGTAGAAATAAGTAAGGATAGGAGAGATAACAAAAATCATTGCAATACCAAACAGTAGCATAAACATTCCTAAATTACCACCTTCTATCATCGCTTTTAAATGCCAATCATTAAAGAAGTAGTAGTTCAAGGGCCACATATTTTTTAAGTCCTTTGCAAAATAAGCTTTGTCAGGATTTAATTTTTCTAATATTTCTGGAATCAAAAATGCAAATCCTAATTGAAAAAACATTACTGATAATGTACGCACTAACTGGTACTTATTATGGCGGTATTTCAAGATGAATTTATATCCTAATCCTAAAATTGCAATAGTGTATAGAGAACCATAAACAAACCATTGGCTGGCAGGTTTACCATTTAATAGTAAGCTCAAAGGGTCAAAAAAGGATACGATACCTGTATTTGCACCACCGTCAGGATTAAGTCCTAAATATTTAGGGAACCAATACAGAACCACATAAAAAGAGGTAAGTAGTATCCCTACCATCCATGCAAGCGTTCCTTTATTAGTTAACGAACTGTGCCAGATTCCGTCATTTTTAATTCCTTCAGGTTTATTTAAGTAGGTTCTGTTTGCGTAAAGCACAATACCTCCAAAAATAGCAACGATAGAAGCTGTTAGCCAAATTCCTTTGTTTGGAAAGTTGACGTTAAAAAGCGCAAGCGCCATGATAAATAGGCCAATTAGACCTAAAGAAATCCCTGTTTTTTGAATACCATCTAATACATTATTATCATGCGATGCTACCGATATGTTTTCTATAGATTTACTCATTTTATGAAGTTTTTAGTCCAGTGAATTCAGTTGTAAACTGCTGTTGTATTTCTTTGTTGTAGTTTTTGAAAAATTCTGGATCAAAGTTGGCTTGAGCCAAATGTTTCACCACATAATCAACCGATTCTTTATTAGTCAGGACTTTGTCAAAAAATTCATGTCTCATACGAATTCCAAAGGTGTTGATTCCTAAAAATTCACGTGTTTGCTTATGAAAAGCAATTCTGATTGCTTTTTTACCTTTTGAATGTTCCCAATAAAAATGATATTCATCTTCTTTTGGTTGTGCCCAAACCCACCCATAAGTTTGGTATTCGATATCTAAAAATTTAGCGGAGTTAAACCAGTGTCCCGGGCTGTATTTCATGGGGTTTCCTGTTAGGGTTTGTGCTAGCACTTCTCCCATCATTCTCCCAGTATACCACACTGCTTCAATAGGGCGTCTTAAATCGATTCCTTCATGCTGCTCAGCACAATCACCTATAGCGTAAACATCTTTGACGTTTGTTTCTAGAAAACGATTTACCTTGACTCCTCGGCCTAGTTCAATGTCAGAACCTTTTAAGAAATCAACATTAGGTGATACTCCGGCTGTTAAACCCACGATTTGGCAATCGATAGTTTCTCCTTTATCAGTGACTACCGCTCGTACGTGACCGTTGGCATCAGATAAGATTTCGACCATATTTGTATCAAGTCTCAAATCTATGTGATGTTCTAAAATATGTCTGTTAATCATGGCGCTTTCGCCGGAAGGCAAAACACCACTCCAGAAACTTTTTTCACGCACTAGAAAAGTGACAGCAATATTGCGAGAACGCAACATTTCGGCAAGTTCAATTCCTATTAATCCACCGCCTACAATAACGGCTCTTTTTGTTGTTGGAGCCCATTTTTCAAGAGCTTCAAGATCTTGCTTATGGTAGAGTCCGGTAACGCCTTCTAATTCCTGTCCAGGCCAACCATATTTGTTGGGTTTTGAGCCCGTAGCGATAACTAATTTATCGTAGCTAATCTTACTTTGATCAGCAAGTAGTAATTGCTTTTGATTGGTGATTACTTCTGTAACCATGCCCTCAAGCAGGTCGATATTGTTTTTTTTCCAGAAATCATTCTCATAT
This sequence comes from Flavobacterium aeripolare, assembly GCF_013294025.1. GTDB lineage: Bacteria > Bacteroidota > Bacteroidia > Flavobacteriales > Flavobacteriaceae > Flavobacterium. Next base: position 92,941 of record NZ_JABSNL010000008.1, on the reverse strand, counting down.
GGTTGCATGTGTTCAAACTTCATGTGTCCCATGAAAACGTACATTAATGCTGTTCTCGAAAAAAAGTATTTCGTTTCAGTAGAAATGATCGTTATTTTAGCATCAGACCTTTTTCGAATGTGGCGCGCTAAAGTAACACCAGCGATTCCGTTTCCAATTATGACAATGTTTTCCATAGATAAAAAAAAATGCGTTAATAAATCCCAATCGCAATGATTGGGATTAGACTAATCATGAGTACTTACGTAAATAATGCTTACTTCGTTTTAAAATCTTCTCCTATTTTAAAAGTATCTTCATTTACTTTTACAAAGTGAATGTTAGATAATGTTGCTTCACCTAATTGATCTGTAAGACCTGTTCCTTCTTTCCATCCTGTAAAGATCCATTTAGTAGCAATAGGCACTCCATCTACTTCTTTATAATCCATGTATTTTATAGCATGAGGATTTTTTTCTGCTGCTTCTTTACCACCCATTATCGTTACTATGTAAGCCGCTTTCTCAAGTAAATTTGTTTTTTTATCAGCATATACAACATACCAGTCGTCTGGAGCATCTCCAGTACCTGATTTAAAAGTCAATTTTTCAGTTAAATAATTAGCACTGTCAGCTTCTTTATTATCATAAGCAGTCCAGATCGTTCCTGGATCGTTTACTTTATATGGAAACAAGAAAAAGTAATTCCATGTGTACGCATCAAAACGCACTGCATCTTCATTTGCTATAGTAGGAGAGTAGGCAACCTTATCGTTATTGATTACTATTTTTGAACCATCTTTATATTCAATTACACTTTGAGTAGAATTTGTCAATGTTGTAAAAGTGGCGTTCATTCTTTCTTTACCGCCAAACATGATTTGGATATCAAATTGAACTGCCTCGTTTGCAGAAAACTTATCTTTTTGGTGTGCTTTCTCCATAGCAACTGCAAATGTATTTTGCTCTACAGTATTTTCTGTTGGAGTTGTTTCAGCAGGAGTAGCTTCTTTTTCCTCATTTGATTTACATCCCGTCACTACTAACGCAGCAAGTAATAAAGTTGTGGCAATTTTCTTCATAGTAATTATAATATTTAATGTTTGTTTTTTTTCTTGTTTCTGTAATACAAAAGTAAGCTACTGTATAATCTTAGTGTTGTAATACTGTAAAATACTTTCTGTAGAGTGTCCTAGTTTATGCTTTAAATGTATCATGGCAAAAACATATTGTAAGCGCCAGACACCTATTTGCAAATATTTCCTCGCCGATGTTACGATTGTTTTGTTAATCACTACAAATTGTTTTTTGGCGTAAAGCCTACTAACAATATCGTTGTCCTCATAAATAAGGAGTGATTCATTAAACTGTCCGATAGTATCAAAGAGTTTCTTTTCTACAAATAATGATTGATCGCCTCCACGACAGCACATGTGATTGACTCTTGTAAACCATTGCGAAAATAATAAAACGGGATGTTTGCTATCGAATTTCATCCTGAAACAGCCCGCTTTATTGTTTTTTATTATTTCGTTCTTAATGTTTAAATCAAAATTTTGAGGAGGATAGCTGTCTGAATGTAAGAAGTATAAAACGTCTCCCTTTGCATGTTCTGCTCCAGTATTCATTTGTTTGGCTCTCCCTTTTAATGATTGAACCAACTTAACACTTGGATTTTTAAGAACCGTAGTTACTGTTGCATCGGTGCTTCCGCCATCAACAACAATGATTTCAAATGCTACTTGATTTGAAACCAATTGCTGCAGCTGTGCTAATAGGATATTGATCGAATTTTCTTCATTATAAACCGGTATAATGATTGAAAGTTTATTCATTCAAACTCCAGTTGTAGTCTTTGAAAGTAATTTTTGCGTTACTGCTAATTTTAACGGCACTGTATTTATTGAAAAAGTCAATTATAGACCCTTTTTTCTTGAAGTCATCCCCAAACCAGTCAAAGATTTTTGAAATTTCAATCTTAGATGCTGTAATTGTGTTTTTAGACTTGTCGTTAATGAACGATTTAGTCACACTATTTAATTGTGATTCTAAATTTGCTTCAGTATACGCTTGATTTAATAAGTTAGGACAAGAAAATGAAGCACAGTTGATCGCAAAGTGAATGCGAGGCTCATCCATTTTTCTAAGAATTTGGTGTTCGATTTCTTCTAAACTATATTTTTTAGACCCTAATGTGATGAATTTAGTTCCCCATGGATCTTTGATATCTTTAATACTTTTAACAGGGTAATTATCAATGATTAACTTTACTGTGTATGCGTTGTAAGCATTAATCCAGTAAGCAAGAGTTGCTTTTCTAGAAGTAGAAGAGGTAGGCACATTTGCAGCAAGCTCACTTAAATAACTTGATAGTTCTTTGCTGTCTTTTCTAAAGGCACTGTAATTTACTTTTCCTGATTTAGTTACATTTTTTTGTAATAATGCATTCCATTTAGCGTGGTTTATGCTTTTTACATCTGTGTCAACTTGCATCTCAGTTGGTGTTACTACTGTAGTTGTAGTTGTTTCTGGTGCTGCTGATTTTGTTTTACCACATGAAATTAAGGGTACAAACATAAGGGCTATAATTACTTTTTTCATTTTCTTATTATTTTATGTTACTGATTATATAGACTGCGTATTATTGGATTCCTGACAAAAAAAAAATTATTTTTTTAAAGGATAAAATTCTTGCTTTAAAAAGTCTTCTGGAAATTCGTTATCATCGCTAAATCCTAGCTCGATATCGCGGCCATCTTTAGGGATGTAATCTGTTCTAAAAAGGTAGTCCCACAAACTCAAAGAAATACCAAAATTGACTCCGTTACGATTAGGAATTACTTTACTGTGATGCCAAATGTGCATTTTAGGGTTATTGAATACATATTTGAGAATTCCGTAATCCCAGCCAATGTTTGCGTGGTTCAAGTGTCCTATTGCAATCGTTATAAAATGCACGATAAATACATCTTGTACATTGAAACCACCTATCAAAATAATAGGAATGTATAAAATAGACTTATAGACAATAGGTTCCATCCAGTTGTATCTAAAGTGAGCTGCAAAACCCATCTCCTTAATACTGTGGTGTGTTTTGTGTATTTTCCATAAAAACGGAAAAGTATGCAACATTCTATGTACATTCCATTGTATAAAATCACTAATAATAAAAAACAAAAATAAAGCCGTAGGACGAGATAAATTTTCGATAGAAAATAATTGAATAGGCTGCAATTCTAAACCAAAGAGCAGTAAAAAGTCATTAATTAGTGTAGCTGTAACATTCGATAAAGCGATAAGCAGAATCAAATTCAGTAGAAAGAAATTAAAGAATAAATAAAATAAGTCGAGCCAGAAATCTTTTCTAAAAACTGCTTGGTTTTTACGCCATGGAAATGCAATTTCTAGCAACCACACAATAAGCGAAATACTCAACAAACCGTAAAAATAGTTATCCCACTTCCAGTACAGGATTTCGTTTTTAAGATAATTAAAGTATCCACTGTAGGATTCTAAAAAAATGGTACTATATTTTTCCATGTTCTTATTATAGTTTATGTTTAATTAAGTCAACATTGTAGCCACTGCGCTCAAGATCCTCAAAGGTATCGATGTCGTTTAAAGTGGCTAATAGCTTTACTTGCAGCTTTTCTAAATCGTTCATTGTGGATTTAAAAACGGTAGCTGTTCCCCATTCTTTGTTAGTAAAAACCGCTGGAGTGCTTTGGTTTAAACCTAATAAATAATAACCACCATCTTCTGCAGGTCCCACTACAGCATCATTATTTTGTAAAGCATTAAAAGCCGACTCAATAATGCCTGCTTTTAAGTCAAATAAATCGCTGCCCACTACGACACAATGATCATACCCTTTATTAAATAAGGAATCAAAAGCAGCTTGCATTTTAGTGCCCAAATCTCCTGGAGTTTGTAATTCTTTATTAAAATGCGCTCTTGACCAGATGTCGTTTTCAACTATTGTAGTATCGTAAAACAAGAATTTATCACAATCAATATATTGCGTTTCGTTTCTAGTATGTAGTAATAATTCTTTATAAATTTCAAGCGTTCTTTTATCACCTATGGTTTTAGCCAAGCGTGTTTTTACCTTTCCAAGTTCTGGATTTCGAGTAAAAATGATTAATGCTTTATTTTTCATATACCTTTTTACCTTTAGTTAAATACTTGCTCCATTTTTTGTTGTACGTATGCACACTATCTGTTGCTTGATTTTGACTGTTGTATACCGTTCCGCCTTCATTTTTATATTCAAATATGCCGCCGTAAAGATTGTACACATTAGTATAACCTAACTTTTGTAACTTCTCACCTATGTTTTCACTACGTACACCTATAGAGCAGTACACCACAATAGGCGTGCTTTTATCTTTTATTTTAGTGGTAACAACATCACTTTTAAAATCGTCATAACCCACAAACAATGCCTCTTTTATATGGCTTACTTGATATTCTTTTGGTTCGCGAGCATCAAGGTATACAAGGTTTTTCTTCTCTTTTAACTCGGCTACCTTTATATAAGGAACAGATTCTTTATTAAGCAACTTCAATACCCGCGGAATTGATTGCTGTGCTGATAAAGCAAAAGAAAATAAAAGGGGTAAAAAATAGAGGCTCTTTCTCATTTTGTTTTTTATATTAATCCTATTTTAATAGACGGTTGTCCTTGCGATTACTGACAAAATTTACGTAAAAAATGCAATCTAGGTTTTAAATAGTAGCTAGATTATTGTTCGAATAAGTGATTAGCATGATAAAATTGGACTGCTGCTAGCACGATTGCATAAAACAGTATCTTGGCTTACTAAGTAAACAGCTGCATTTTTAAATTTGTATAAAGATAGTTTAGAAATGAGTATAAGAAAGAATTACGCGCTAAGAATCTACGACTTTACAAAGGTTCATAAAAAAATGATTGATTTACAAATTGGTTAACCAAAAATGAATACCTTAGTTTTTTATTAAAACGCACTACAAATGGCAGGATTATCAGCAGCAACCAAAGCAAAATTACAATCAATAAGTACACCAACAATCGCAACTTGCTTGTTTAAAAAAGGGTTTAAAAACCAGTTTATTCAAGATGTAAAACCATTACAATTAGGGAAGCCTAATATGGTAGGTGAGGCGTATACGTTGCGATCAATCCCAGCTCGTGAAGATCGCAACCCAATTACCGTTTTTAGAAATGCCGATCATCCGCAGCGTGTGGCGGTAGAGAATTGTCCTGCGGGTCATGTGCTTGTAATTGATAGCCGCAAAGATGCACGCGCGGCTTCAGGTGGCGACATTTTAGTAACTAGATTAATGGTACGTGGTGTTGCAGGAGTTGTAACAGACGGCGGTTTTAGAGATTCGGCTAATATCGCTAAGCTCGCCATCCCTTCCTATCATTCAAGACCAAGTGCTCCCACCAACCTCACGTTACATGAAGCGCTCGATATAAATGTGCCTATTGCTTGTGGTGATGTAGCCGTTTTTCCGGGTGATGTTCTTGTGGGTGATGATGATGGTGTGATGGTAATTCCCGCACATATTGTTGACGAAGTAGCCAGTGAATGTATCGAAATGACCTTGTTTGAAGATTTTGTGCTAGAAAAAGTACAGGAAGGAAACGCCGTGATTGGTTTGTATCCAGCAACAAACGAAAAATGGGTAGCAGAATTTGCGCTTTGGCGAAAGCTAAAAGAAAATGAGTAAACGGCTTTTACAACAAGAAGTTCCTTGTAATTTTAGTAATATAATCTAAAATCGAGAAGCTTACATAAATCGTAATTTTTTTGATGCAGCTCTTCTACGATTTCAAATACGTTATCATTCTCTTTAAAAAAACTAAAAAATGCTTTGTCAAGATTAATACTCGTCAAACTATTAAATGCGGTACCATAGCCTGAAATGGCTTTGGCGCCAGTAACATCTATAAAAAACTGTGCTTCGTCTGAGCTTAGGTCTAGGACTTTTGAATTGGCAAAATGGACTATTTTACCCGTCAATTTACCTTCAAAAATTTCGGCTATTTCATCAAGAGTGTAGAAATAATCATTCAAGCAAATGCTATTCTCTTCTCCTTTCATAACGAGATAGATGATTTCGTAATCCTTGAAACCATGATCGTCATAAATCAAGGCGTTCAAGCTGTCCTCAAGACCTTCAATAGTATCACAAGTTTTATAAATACTTGCCACACCATAGTTAAAAGCGAGTTGCTCTAAATTAACGACTACCTCAGTTTCTGTTGCTATTTCTACATCAGCAACGCCTTCTAGGCAATAGATAAAAGTGTCTTGTTCGATAAAATTAGCTTTGTCAAGATGATTCATTAATAAAAAATAGATTTTAGGGTATGATTTATTTCAATACAAAATTAATCAAGTCGTTTTTAAATCTGGCTTCTATTAACAAATACTTAAGCTGTGTGTAAGAATTAATGGGAGTTATTCTTTAGCGTATTTATTAGCAATAATACTAATAACAAAAATCTGTATTCCGTGAAAAATCATTAAAGGCAGCAAGATAATTCCCATGGCAGCTACATTTTGAAAGAGTATTTTCGAAAAAATAGTTCCGTGAACAAGTGATTTTTTAGTTCCACAAAATTGTGCTGTAATGCGATCCTTGTGTTTGAACTGTAGTTTATTAGCAATTAAACCAATGGTAAGATAAACGCAATAAAATAATGCCAGCACACATATTGCAATAAGAGCAAGGTTTGTTAGGCTCAAAATGCTAAAAATACCTTCCTCAAATGAAGTGGCATAAGTCTTATAGATGATTAATAAAATTACTGATTTGTCAAAGGTCGTCAAGTAGCTGTTGTACTTAGCAGCTAGTTTTCCTAGAAAACGGTGCAATAGCAATCCAACAATTACAGGAGCTAAAACTTCGGTGATTAATTTAAAATAGATGCTGCTTAAATCGAAGTTTGCCTCTTTACTATTCAAAAAGAAACCCATCCATAATGGTGTTATCGCTATCCCAATCAATCCTGAAATACTGGCATTAAAAATGGCTGCAGGAATGTTTCCTTTTGCGATTGAAACCATAACCACACTTGATGAAACAGTAGATGGGAGGGAAGCAATAAAGAAAAAAGCCAACCAAATGGTTTTAGTATTTTCTGTTTGCATTAAAGGATAAAACAACAATACAATTATAGGAAATAGTAAAAAAGTGGAAGCCTGCACCAACAGATGCAGTTTCCAGTTTACTAATCCGCTTTTTATTTGCTCCGGGCTTAATTTAAGTCCGTAGAAAAAAAACAGCAGTGAAATTCCTATACTCGCCATTTTGTCTAAATCTAACGGACTTGATTTACCCCCAAACTGCGGAAATAAGTACGCTAGAAAAAGGGTAATCACTATGGCGAGAACGAATTTATCAATCTTTATTTTCATTTTTTTGTTCTGATTTTTTATAGGCTAAATAGTAAATTTGAGGAAGCACCGTCAAAGATAACAACATACAGAATATTAATCCACCTACAATCATAATTGCTAGCGGTTTTTGGACTTCTGATCCCATACCTGATGAAAGTGCTGCGGGCAATAATTGCATTGATCCCATTAATGCAATCATTAAAATAGGGCGTATTCTGGTGAAAATTGCTTGCAAAATCGCTTCCTCCAAAGGCATTACTATGATGCGCAAAATAACTATGCAAAGATAAACTACTAATACAATATTAAAATTATTTTGTTTTGCAAAGGATCAAGAAAAGCTAGAACAAGCACTTGTTACAAAAGTCTAAAATTGTTCGTCATAAGGATTCATTAAGTTAAGAATAATGACTAAATTAGCGTAGGCTTTCGCCAATGAATAAATAGTAATCAAAAAACATCAATATGAAAAAAATCAGTCTTTTTTGTTTCGCTCTATCTTGCATAGCGCTTCAAAGTTGTAAAAATAATCAAGAAGAAAAAGCAGAAACACCAGCAGAGCTTGCAGTTCAAAAAACGGTAAGTTCAGACTGCTATCAAGCAATTTATGAACAAGATACTCTGCTATTAAAACTGAACACCCTTGATAACGGGCAAATAACAGGTGACATGAAAATGACTATAGAAAACATGCCCACAAAACAAGGGAATCTTGCAGGAGAATTTAAAGGAGATACACTGTATGCTAGCTACACTTTTATTCAGGGAGACTATAAAGAGAAAACATATAAAAACCCAATGGCCTTCTTGAAAAAAGGAGACCAATTAATATTAGGAAATGGCGAAATCCAAACTACCATGGGGGCTTCTTACTTTGTAAAAGGAAAACCTATTGATTTTGAAAGAGTCAAATATAAGTTTGATAAAGTTGCTTGTAAAGAGTAATGATAATGAGTAATAAAAAAGAGGAAGCTACGGTTTCCTCTTTTTTTATAAAATGATTTAGGTACATCAAGTATTGCCTTTAAAAATACAATCTATTTCTGAATTTTACTTTATATTTGAGAAAGCTTGTGGCCTGTGATTTCTAATGTTACGTCTTACATCTTAGTTTTTTTTAACTAATTAAATTGTTGGCAAAACACCCTAAAAAAGTTAAATAATAGCGAGTAAAGTAGCCGCTTCAAAGCTTTTTTTCGATCAATAAAAACATTGAACATCAGCTAGCAAAGCGACATACAAACCTTTTAAAACACATAGAATGGAAAGCTTAATGATGGATTACCCGCTTACAACAACAACTATTCTAGAATATGGTAACAGTGTGTACCATCATAAAAAAATAATAAGCTACTTGCCAGATGGTAGTCGCCACGAATATAGTTTTAGGGACATGTACAAGCGTTGTAAAAAACTAGCGAATGCTTTACAGAACAAACTCAGAATCAAGCCAGGAGATATGGTGGGCACTTTTGCCTGGAATCATGCCCCTCATGTTGAATTGTATTACGGCATATCAGGGATAGGCGCGGTGTGTCACCCTATAAATATTAGACTTTCAAGTAGTCAAACGGAGTATATTATCAATAACTCTGAAGACCGTGTGATCTTTGTTGATGCCACACTAGTGCCCTTACTAGAAAAAATTGCTTCGCTACTTGAAACAGTAGAATGCTATGTATTACTCAATGCTCCAGCAAATTTCACAACCACTTTACCCAATGTTATTCACTACGAAGATTTACTAGCAGAGGAATCGGAAGATTTTATATGGCCTGTTTTAAATGAGAACGACGCTTGCGGAATGTGCTACACCAGCGGAACCACGGGCTTGCCTAAAGGCGTTTTATACTCGCATCGTTCCACTTATTTGCATGCTTCAAATATTGTCTCTCCTAACGCGGGAAATTTCAGTAACGAGGATACGCTTTTGCTAATTGTGCCTCAATTTCACGTGATGGCATGGGGATTTCCTTATTTGTGTTTGCTGTCTGGTTCAAATATGGTGCTGCCCTCATCCAACTTACAGCCCGAAGCGTTAATTGATATTTTACAAGCAGAGAAAGTGACTAAAGCAAACGGCGTACCTACGATTTGGCTTGGCGTCTACCATGCTATGAAAGCAAATCCACCTAAGGAGAAACTGTCATTAAAGGAATATCTTGTGGGCGGTTCAGCGTTGCCTAAAAGTTTAATTGAAGACTTTGAACGTGATTTTGGTATAAAAGGCGCACAAGCTTGGGGCATGACAGAAACCTCTCCGTTAGGAACCGTTTCGCGATTGCAGCCGCATCACTTAGAGCTGCCTGTTAGTGAGCAATTAAACATTCGCGCTAAGCAAGGAATTGCCTTTCCAGGAGTCGAAATCAGGATTATGAGTGACGACGGTAGCCTCGCTCCTTCAGATGGTAAAACAATGGGAGAGTTACAAATAAAAGGGGCATGGGTAATCAATTCGTATTTTAAAACAAACAATCAAGAGAGTTTTACAGCTGACGGCTGGTTTAAAACCGGCGATGTGAGCACCATCGATCCAGACGGGTATATGGAAATAAAAGACCGTACAAAGGACCTTATAAAAAGCGGTGGCGAGTGGATTTCGAGTGTTGCTTTAGAGTCGGCTTTAATGGCGCACCCTAATATTAAAGAGGCGGCGGTAATCGCTATCCCAGATGAAAAATGGGTCGAAAAACCACTGGCTTCAATTGTATTGATCAATAAAGAAAACCCAACCACAAACGAGGAACTAATGGCGTTTTTAGATAGGGATTTTGTAAAATACCAAATCCCCAAAGATTATGTCTATCTTGACGAAATCCCCAAAACGAGCGTGGGTAAATTTGACAAAAAAGAAATTAGAAAACGCTTTTCTGATGGGAATTTGAAATAAATAAAAAAAGCGAATAATTAAGCAATACCAAATTACAAATCTTTTAAATATAAGGATTAGGGCGTATCCGTACTTTCACTAGGTTACAGTACGGCCGGGCTATTCGCTGTATCTTTTCATCTTGAACAACAAGATAAAAAGGATGCCGCTACTATCCCTTACGCAAATCACCTGAACGAGAATGACTATTTTTACAATTAAAATACAGCATAACTTTTAACGATGGAACAAGAAAATAAAAACAATACAACCGAAAAGAAGCAACCTATAAATTCGCAAAACGCAAGGGAACATCTCGCTAACGAGCGCACACTTTTGGCTTGGATTCGCACAAGCATTGGTATCATGGCTTTTGGGTTTGTAGTGGTGAAATTTTCCCTTTTTATAAAACAAATTTCGTTACTGCTAGGTAAAGACCACAGCCTTCCTCCACAACATGGCTATTCTTCGATAATAGGAATCATATTAGTAGCAGTAGGTGCTGTTGTATTATTACTAGCTTACTTAAAATTTAAGAAAACAGAACAGCAACTTAACGATGAGAATTTCGTTCCTTCCTCTAAGCTTGTATTTGCACTAACGATTATAATTTTGTCAATAAGTGTTTTACTTATCATGTATTTAGTAGAGAGTACTAAAAGGTATTAGGACAGTGCACCCTGCTTGAACTTAATATTGTCTGTTAAGAAGCAATTAGCAGTCCCTCTATATTTATAGCAAACCTCAAAATGCTCCGCTATTTTGAGGTTTTCTCTGTTTAACATCATTGATTATAGTCGTTCTATTCCTAGATTTTATGGCTTCTTAGGCATTGCTGATACAACTTAGTGTGAGAAATAAGCATGGCAATGGTCATTACATCAAGCAAACTAGCTTCACAACCTATAGAATCAGCTGATTTACATCGTGATTAGCGGAGAATTATCTCTAAATAATTAAGAATTTATTAACATTTACATATATTTGTAGTAAGCCCCAAGCTTACCATATTAGTTAAATGACCTAGCTATTAATTATTTATAAATTGCTACTGTAATAGTAGCAATGCTAATATGCGCTTATTTATGTTCCCTATCGATATACGTACTACTTATTTAAGTATCGTTCTTATTAATATCATTAATTTGATTTTAATGATTTTGACGTACTTCCAGATCAAGAAGAGATTTCCTGGTACTTTGCTCATACTAGCTAGTTTTTTTATGAGCGCTGTTGGAAATATTTTAGTCATTTTTAGAAATGTAATCGCTGATTGGCTGTCTATTCCTGTGGGTAATTTTTTAATCGTCGCCTCTTGTGTAGTATTACTGATTGGTTTTGAAAAATTTGCAGACAAAAGAAGCAACCAGATTAATAACTATGTATTATTAGCGGCTTTTTTAGCTATCCATAGCTATTTTACTTTTGGTAAACCTGATTTGTATTTTAGATTAGTAAACTTGGCGGGAATGTATGTGCTTTTGTCTTCGCAAATCGCCTATCTAATGCTGAAGAGAGTGGGTGATGAAACTAAAAAAATAACTCAAAAAATCGGAATTGTATTTGTCATCATACTGGTCATACAAATGTATAGGCTGCTGTATTTAGTAGCTAATCCACATGGTAACGAAGATTTTTTTAGCGGAGATGCTACAGAAGCACTATTTTTATTGAGTTGGCAAATAATCGTAGTATTTCTAGCCTACAGTATCTCGCTTATGTACAATAAACGCTTAATCACCGAGCTGAATACCCAAGAGGAGAAATTTTCAAAAGCATTTCATACCACGCCTTTCATTACCATTTTATCTAAGCTTTCTAACGGTAAAGTGTTTGAAGTAAATAAAAGTATTGAAGCCATCGCTGGCTACAAACCAAAAGAGTTAATAGGCCGCAAAGCAAGTGATTTAAAACTGTGGAAAAAGGAAGACGACCGTCAGCAGTTTATTGCAACCCTTGTAAAAAACAAATTTGTTAAGGATCACGAATACGTTTTTAAAAAAGCAAATGGCGATTTTTTCTTTGGTCTTATAACCGCCCAAATTATTACTATAAATAATGAGCAGTGCATGATTGCTTCCGTAAATGATATTTCGAGTCGCAAAGAAGCAGAAGAAAAACTAATTGAAAGCCAAAACACACTGAGAGAACTCAACGCTACTAAGGACAAGTTTTTCTCGATTATCGCACACGATTTACGAAGTCCGTTTAATGGTATTATCGGATTTACCGAGTTGCTAAAAAGTGAGGTTCAAGAAAATAACTACGATGGTATTCTACAGTACGCCGAAATAATTAATAGCTCTTCCCATCATGCAATGGACTTGCTCAGTAATTTAATGGAGTGGACGCGCTCCCAAACCGGAAGAATTGCTTTTAAACCAAAAGTAGTCGACATCAATGAAACGATCCAAAACACCATAGAGCTTTTTCAAACATTAATCGAACAAAAAGATATCGCCATAAGCTTGAATTTAGAAGCAAATGCATCACAATACGCAGATCAAGCTATGATTGAAGCCATCTTGAGAAACTTGATTTCAAACGCGATTAAATTTACCCCTAACAATGGTAAATTAAATATTCAAAGCACCGAAAACGACCAACAATTCCAGATAGCAATCACAGATAGCGGCATCGGAATTCCTAAAAATGACTTACATAAATTATTTAAAATAGACAGTCCCTACTCAACCCTAGGAACCAATAACGAAGGAGGTACTGGACTGGGACTCATTCTTTGTAAAGATTTTATCGACTACCACAAGGGCCACATCTGGGCAGAGAGCATCATAGGAGAGGGAAGTAGCTTTTTCTTTGCTATTCCTAAGGATAGGGAGGGGTGATTGTTTTGGGTTGTGGTTTTAATATTGCATGCCCTTCAGTTTATTATACAATTATAAAAACGATTGTATTAATTTGTCACATTTTCGTTAAATCTCGTGTAACTATAAAGAGATGAACTTATTTACAATTTCATACCGTACATTTTTGAATCTAATTCTTTCCAATTAGGAATGTGCTTTGATAGCTCAGCCCAGAACTCTTTGGAGTGGCTTTTGACCTTGGTATGCACTAATTCATGAACAACCAAATATTCTATGAGTGAATAAGGTAGTTTAATGGCGTTGTAATTTATTATTATTGTATTGGTAGGTGTACAGCTTCCCCAGCGTTTTTGAAGCTTCATAAATTTGATATTGCTGTAAATTAAACCAGTTGATTTTGATTTTTTCCTAAGAATAGGTTCAATTTTTTCTTGTGCTTTTACTCTAAAATAATTATCAAAAGCTTGTAGCAAATGTTCTTGACTATTCAGATGTGTTGGAAGTGAAACTTTAAATTTAGATTCCGTAAAATCAATATCAATTTTAGTAAAATCTTCCACTATAACAAGCTCAACATAATATTTCTTTCCTAGATATTGGATTCTTGAACCAGTAACTATATCTCCTTCACTTATTGAGCTCACCAAATCTAATTTATCTATAATCCATTTAGCTTTTTTTAGAATCAGTTTATTGGCAAACTCTTCTTGAATCAACTTCCCTTTTAGAATCACGCCAGCTCCTTTTTCTACAATGATATAATGTGATTTAAGACCTTCTTTTTCTGTAAAAGAATAATCGATAGTTCTATTTCCGTATTGAACTTTAGGCATTTATCTAAGTATTGTATTGATGAATATTTAATTTTTTAATTTCCTTCTCAGTTTGTTTCATATCATCTTTATCCAAAAATGAAATTGTTCTGTAAAATATTGAAGATAAGTTGTCTAAAATATATTCTCGTTTCGAAGCATTGTTTCTTGTTCCGCGCCCTAGTGGGCTTGGTAATAATGAGGTCATTCTATATGCACAGTTACTACTAATCCCAAACAAAATATATTCTTCAGTGTGTTTGTTTTTTAATTGATATAACCCACATCCAAAAGGAGCTGTTAAAACTTCTCCTTTTCGAGGGTCTGGAAAGGTATGCCATTCAGACCAATTATAATTATCTAATTCTTTACACATCTTTATTTCTCTTTAAAACCTCTACCATTTCTCTTGCTTTCTCCTTCGCTTCTGTACGTTCCAGTTTGGTCTTTACGAATCGAAATATTTTGTTCTCGATGTCTTTTTGAACTTGACCCTTGGACTCCCAAGCTACAATATTCAATTCCCCATTTATAAGGTCAAATAGAGTTTTGGTAGCATCCTCGGCATCCTCAGCAAAAATAACTTTCATTGAATTGTAAACCGCTCTTTCTCGTTCCGTTACAAATCCTTTTTGCTCTCCTTCTTTTTGTTCCTCAATGATTTCGTCTTGTATTGCTGTATAAGCAATTAATAACTGAGCTTCATCAATACGTTGCGCTTCTTTTTGCTTCAATAATTCATCTAATCTTTGAGCCAGTGGTTTATAAAAATCTGGATTCTTATCTATTCCAACCTTGATGGTGTGCTTTAAATTGTTTCGCATCTTTAGCTCCTTGGTGGCTGGTGAAGCGTTCATGATTTCTTCTTTGAACTTATCTTTATCTATTATAGAAATAGGCTCACCAATCAAACTTTGAATTCCTAACGATTTTAAATGTTCATCAATCATTGCCTGAAGCATTTTACTCTCGTCTTTGGTGATTTTTAAATCTTCGTCATCTGGAAAAGCGTTTCTAGCTCTTAGCTTAATCTCATTAAAAAGTTTAAAATCAGCTTGGTATTTTAAAGCTTTGGTGTTGGGCAAAACAATGTTAATTGACTTGTTGAAGTCTTTCAATAATGCTTTAAAGTCGTCTCGTTTGTTGATAGGTTCAATGTATCGAACGGAAGAATCTATATATTTTTCTCGTTCGTAATTTCTATCAATTTTCATGGGTCTGAAGAAGTCAACCAGTTTGGTATGATTCATTTCCAGCTTAGGGAACTCTTCATTCAAGTTTTTCAAAATATCATCAGGTCTTATGTCACCCGAAAAGATTTCTAAGGCTTGAATCAAATAAGCGGTTATTCCGTTATAATCTATAATAAACCCAGCTTTTTTACCTTTTCGAGAACGATTTACTCTCGCAATTGCTTGTAAAAGGTTGTGTTCCTTCAATGGTTTGTCCAGATATAAACAAGAAGCAATTGGAGCATCCCAACCCGTGAGCAACATATCGGAAACGATTATTATTGCAGTGTTGTCAAACTTCTTTTTACCCGATTTTTCTGTTTCATTTTCGTTACCAAATGGCAGTTTAAAATTATCTGTAGCATCCTTAACTCCTTCTGGAGGCACAACGTAAACAGGTCTTTTGTTGTTCGGATTAATTCGATTCCATTCTATGGTTTCATAGTACTTTTTTGCAATCGCATCTGATTTTGGCGTACCGATACTGATAACTACTTTAGTTTCAAAATCATGATACCCTTTTTCCTTTAAAGCGTGTATAGCTTGCTGGTATTTGATAGCGGATTCTCTACCATTACAAACCAACATTGCTTTATGTCCATCAGGAAAAATCTTGTCTCTAAAGTGGTTGATTAAGTGTTTAGAAATATCATCAATTCGTTCTGCTGACAATTGGTATTTTCTAAGTGCTTCACGCTTGAGCTTGTCTTTCTTTTCTTCGGATGCTTCTGCGAAGGTTTCTTCAAATTGTTTGTCAAGTTCTTCTTTCTTCACATCTAGCTTGCAGATACCTTCATCATACAATAATTCAACCGTTGCTTCATCTGCAACAGATTCTTTGATGGTATAAATATCAATATAATCACCTCCATAAAATTCAGCTAGGGTTGATTTGTCTTCTTTAGAGATAGGTGTTCCCGTAAAAGCGATAAACTTAGCATTAGGTAAAACGGTACGCATAAAGGAAGCTAAAAATCCGTAATGACTTCGATGTGCTTCATCTACTAGAATATATAAGTTTTCTTTTTTAGAAAGTTCTTCTAGTTCTACTACTTCTCGTTTTATTTCAATCCATTTTCCTTTTTGAAGTTCTTTTGTAATCTTGGTCAGTTGGGTTTCGTTGATGTGTTTTTCAATCATCAAGTTTCCATGTTCTTCTAATTCGGTTTGGTCTATCGTTGCAGTTGCTTCTTTGTCTGTCTCTTGAAACTTTTGAATGGTAGTGGTAATAATTCCACCGTAGTCATTGCGAAGTAATTTATCTAAATGTACCACAGATGAAGCTTGGTTTACATTCTTGAATCCTACGTTTTGAAGCGTGGTGGTTATTTGTCTGTCTAAATCCTTTCTATCGGTCATGATTAGAACCGTTGGATTGTCAAATCCATATTCTGGAGCTTGCAATTTACGAGCTACATACGCCATCGTTAACGATTTTCCAGAACCTTGCGTATGCCAAACAACACCACCTTCGCCAGCTTGTAAACGTTCTATAGTTTTATTGGTGGCTCTTAATTGCTGGTATCTTGGTAGTTTTTTAATGGTGATTCCTTCATCCAATTCAAATAAAACAAAATGACGAATGATGTCTAAAACTCTTTCTTTTTGAAAAATGGAATACAGCAATTTATCTTGTTCCGTTGGGTTGATTCCCAATAAATCAAGATTATCGTCTTTGTTGGTTCTGAAGACTGAATAAAATTGTTGTGGAGAGTTTATCGCTCCATAACGTCCATCTACTTGCCAGATTCCAACTAAAATTTGATTGAAATGAAATAGTTTTTGGTTTAAATCTTGGTATTCTTTTAGGTCGTTGAAAGCAGAATCCCAAGCGTTTGGAGCTATTGGCGATTTACATTCTATAACGGCTATTGGTAATCCATTGATAAAAACTATTAAGTCAGGTCTTGATTTTCTTCCCAATCTATTGTGGAAAGACATTTGGTTCACCACCAAGAAATCATTGTTCTCGGGATGGTTATAGTCTATAAAATGTACAGGTCTAAATTCTTCTTTGCCCTCAATTATTTGTTTTGGTGTGAATGTTCCACCTTTGATAATATCCCATATTTGCTCATTAATTTCCATTAACGAAGCACCATTGACCGATGTAATTAAACTATACGCTTTGTTGAGATTGTTGTCATCTATCCAGGGATTGATGCGTTTTATCGCCTCTAACAAGCGTTGTTTGAGAATCACTTCTGTAAAATCATTGCGTTCCTCCATCATTTCACCAGTACAATAACTGTAACCCATTTTTTCAAATAGTGCTATCGCTGGCAACTCGCTATAGATGTACTCTGGTGATTGCTTCATGTTATTTTATCTTTCGATTTTTAAAAATATTTTAATAAAAAACACTTTTATTGTTTTTATTATGTAATTTTGCAACGCACAACCTACCACATTAGGAGGATAGTGTTTCGAAGCTCGATACATCAAGATATGTACCGAGCTTTGCGGTTTTTATAGGACACTTGGTAATTTCTTCTTCATTTTTTTTAGCATATTTTTTGTTGCCCAACTTTTATTTAGATAATAAGCTGATAACAAATAATAGTCAAGTCCTGAGTTTTGAGGTTCCAAAATTACAACATACTCTTGTTCTGTATCATAAATGTAGGTTCTAAAAACATTTTTACGTTTGACAACATCTCGTTCCTCTGTGCTAAAAATTTCGACACCCGATTTTTTAGTTAATTCAATATGAAATCGTACCCAATGTAATCGTTGCGCTCTGTCTTTTTCAAATACTCTTTTTTTTATTATTTCCCCGTTTTCTTCAACTTCCTCAACTTCTTTTATTAAATGATTAAACACTGTGTCAAAGGAAGGTTGCCCCTCTTTTTTTATAGGTCTAATTATCTTTGTTTGAAAGGCAAGTTTCTCATTCTCTTGAATGTCCCTATCATAGATTGCTCTCAATGATACTATTCTAGCATATTCATTCAAGTGCATGATTTCAAGTAAGTCGGGATATTTCTTAATTTGATTTAATGGCATTCTACTTACTTTAAATCTATATAAAATAGGTTAAACTTATCGTTGCTTTTTGGTGTTGATTCTCTTAATGAAATCTTGGTATGCGATTGTATTTTTTCAATTAATCTATTTTTGGCTGTTACTTTGTTTAAACTTCTCAAATGATAATTAATTGCTCCCATAATCAAATCACACAGCTGCATTAAAAAACTCTCGTATGATTTAATGAATTGAATGTTTCTAATATTATTATTTGAATTTAATAGCTCTTGTAACCGCACTAATTTAGTCTGGCTACAAGTATCTTTAATATCCAGATAAATATTGAACGTATTTTCGGGAGTCAGTTTGTGATATATTAATTGGTAATACATTCTAAAATAGAAATCATTGTAGGTAAAATCTTTTCTTGTTTCGTCTATTTTACTCTTGTCAACAATTACGGCTCTAAACATTAAATCGGTGGCAAAAAAATAATCGATTAAATCAGCATAAAATTCATATTCTGATTTAGAAACAGCTGACCACTTTATTTCTCCTTTAAACTTGTGTTTTGCTCTGAGTTGCTGTACATAAGCTTTATGTATTTTTAATTGAGGATAGGCACAACTTACATAAGAAATCATCATAAAGGGCATGCCATCATTCTGTAAGTGAGTACTCTCGTCACAATAAATATTAA
The DNA here is from genome assembly GCF_013294025.1 of Flavobacterium aeripolare. GTDB lineage: Bacteria > Bacteroidota > Bacteroidia > Flavobacteriales > Flavobacteriaceae > Flavobacterium. The sequence goes on along the minus strand of NZ_JABSNL010000008.1, from coordinate 74,161 downwards.
ATGTTTTTTTCATAATTAATTATACTTTTACCCTAATCTTACCCGTTAGCAATTGTTGCATCACACCTTGTTTTAGTTCTTGGTAATTGACTCTTTATTACTTAAGACAATTATTAATTATGTATTCTGTGTGAACTTTATTCGTTACCGCGAAATCAAATAATTTTTGTGCTTTTGACATACTATATTCACTCATTTTAGCGGGTAAAATCATTAGTAGCGATTCAAAAGAATTAAAGTCATTTTGCACATGTGTTTTTGCAAACCACCAATGATTAAAAGAATAACTACCGAAGTCTAAGTTTACCGCGTTTCTATATTCAGTTATTTTTTCATAATTGATTTTGTCATCAGAAAACCAAATTCCAAAAGTTTGTTTCTGAGATAAATTTTCAAATAAAACCCTTACAGATGGATTTTTTCCATCGTACAAATAGCACTTTGAAGTTGGATGAGATAAGTCACTGTCTAGAGCTACTTTAAAATTTTCACCGGTTTTTAGAATCAATTCATTTAGATCTTTTTCGACACTTTTCCAGAATTGCTGAATCATTTTTCTTTTAACCATATTCAAATGATTGGCAATTTCAAACGCTGATTTAAACCTGTCCTCTGATGATGTAAGAGTTTTAAAGATTTTATTTTCGTATTCGCTCATTTTAAAATGATTTTATAATGCTTAGATATTGTTTAGTAATAAATTTTACTTTTCGAGAATCGGATTGTTTTATGAATGCTTTTACTATTTTTCTAATATCCTTGCGATAACTTATATTGACTAATGTATCTACTTCCTTCAATCGCTTTTGCTCTAATTTAGTAATAGAACCATCACTTGCTTTAGTTCCAGATTTGGTTAAATAAACCAAAAGAATATTATTATCATTATATCCTTCTTTTAGACAATGATTATAATACCTTTCTAATTGTTTTTCTTGATCGCCAGCGTTTATTTTATTTTCTATAACAATTACAAATCGATCTTTAAGACCAAAACTTTCAATAAAAATATCTAATCGACCGTCCTCAGTTGATTTTTCTTCTTTTAATCGAAGGTTGTAAATGTTCAAATCTTTAAAAAGATGCTTTTTACTCTCGGGAGCTATAGCAGCTATGAAAAGATTGAAAAATAGTAGTCCTTGCGCATGCGACCCTTTTGGGTTTAATAAATTAATTAGAAAAGGAGTATGTGTCTTGGTTTCTGCATGGCGAATGTTGAGCACTTGGAAAATATTATATCTCTCCGCTTTTTTTCGATTCCAGCGGTAATACTCTTTTCTCATAGCAGTATAATCCTCTAAAAGCGCATCGTATTTAGGGATATCCTCTGCAATGCGTTCTTGCTCGAAATTATGTTTTACCATTTCGTACTCAGTTATTAAAGCTTCAATGTTGGCTATCTCCCTTTCCATAATATTACACTTTTACCCTAATCTTACCCGTAAGCAATTGCTGCATCAAGCCTTGTTTAAGTTCTTGGTAGTTTACTTTCTTTTCGGCTAAAACTTCTAATTTTTCATCAACCGAACTTAAAATAGCTGCTATCTTTTGTTGTTCTTCCAAAGGTGGTTTTGTTATTTCAAAAGTTTTGATTCTAGTTAATGCAAGTTTTGGTTGAGCATTGTTTGTTTGTTCTTTTAGAACTGAATTCTGTACAAGTGGCGAAAGTAATACTTGCAATAGATAGGACTTGTTAATTTTTAAATTGGTCAATTTATCAGCGTTTTCTGTTAGGTTTGCTCCATCTAATTCAGCAGGAATCTCACCTACAATTCCGAGTGTACCAGCGACTGAAATAAATAAATCATCTTTTGAAATAGTATAATTTTTAATTAATGGAAAAATGTTTTCTGGAACGTAAAGTATCTTTTGTAGCGATACTCCACCCATAAACATATCAGCAACTCTTATATATGGATGTGAAGTTTTTTCTTCAGATAACGTCTCTCCTTTGGGTAATCTTTTTCCACCTTTAACGTCTGCTATTTCTTCTAATTTCACAACCTCCCAACTCTCAGGAATCTTCCCTAAAGGAGAATCTTTAAATTCGCTATGACCAATGCCTTTGGTAAGCAAGCGTTGCATTAAACCTTTTTTGAGTTCTTGGGTTTCGGTAATTTGCTGATCTATTACTTCAATTTTTTCATCAACGGTACTTAATATTTCGGCTATTTTTTGTTGTTCTGGGAGCGGTGGGAGAATAGCTAATAACTTTCTCAATTCTGTTTTGTTAATTTTTGGATGCCCGCTACCAGCAATAATTTTGTAAATCTGACTTAGACCAATTGAGGAGCATAAATAAGCATGTAAATATTCTGGATTTACCTTTTCATTATTTGCACGAATTAAAATCATATTAGGAGCTATTGAAGCTAATTGTTTAATATTGGGCATAATCCAAACTTCTCCTACATTTGCTCCTATATTTGCAAATAATATCTCTCTTCCATAAAGATTTGATTTGGATAGAAATTTATAACTATCTTCATCTATATATTTTTGTTCAGTGTGACCAAGTCCTTTTCTTAAGTCAGTTAATCTTACATAAACAGCATGATTTGGCTCATTTAATACAGTTACTTTTTCTTTTAGGTTAGCAAAACTTCCAGCAGAAACATAATCTGTTATTTCATCAGTAAATTCGGATAAAAAAGAAATTATCCAAGTCTTAGGTATTCTTCCTAAAGGAGAATCTTTATATCCTTCTATCATATCCCCAACTCTTTTAAAAATCCAGCCAACTTCGCATCAATCTCTGTTTCTCTTTTTTCTAAAGCGTCCAATTTAATATGAACTGCTTTTATATCCACTTCAATTTCGGCTTCACTTGTATCAATAAAACGAGAAATATTAAGGTTGTAATCGTTTTCAGCCAGTTCAGCTACATTTACAATACGCATGTATTTTTCTACATCGGTAGCGCCATCATAGGCTTTTACAATTTTATCAAGATGTTCGGGTAATAATTCATTTTGGTTTTTACCTTCTTTATAATCACTACTGGCATCAATGATGGTTACTTTTCCTTTTTGGGCTTCGGTTTTGTTTTTGTTAATAATCCAAATCGAAGCTGGAATTCCTGTATTGTAAAACAATGCAGAAGGCAAACCAACAATTCCTTCAACCAAATCGGCTTCTAGTAATCCTTTTCTAATCAATCCTTCGGCACCACTTCTAAACAAAGTACCATGTGGTAAAACAACACCCGCTTTTCCATCTTGTTTTAAAACGGCTATCATGTGTTGTAAAAAAGCCAAATCGGCATAACCTCTTGGCGGTATTCCATATTGGAAACGTCCATAAGGGTCAGTAACTACTTTGGCATAATTAGGCGAAATTTTCTTTTCCTTGCCGTCTTTGTCGAGTTTTACTTCAATCGAGTTTTCGGCAGGAGTCCACCAACCATCCATAGAAAAAGGAGGATTGGCAATCACTCGGTCAAACAATTCTAGTTCGTTATTTTCATTTTTGTGTTGGGGAGTAATTAAGGTATCTCCTTTTCTAATATCGGCATCCATAAAGTTATGGAGCAACATATTCAACTTACCAATTGCCCAAGTACCTAGGTTTTTTTCTTGACCAAAAAGCGATACGTTTACATTGTTACCTACTTTTCCGTTGGGTTGCTCTGCAATATATCGAGCCGATTCAATCAACATACCACCAGATCCACAAGTGGGGTCGTAGATTTTTTGTTTCGGTTCAGGTTTAATTAGTTGTACAATCAACTGCACCACCCCACGAGGAGTGTAGAATTCGCCCCCTTTTTTACCAGCATCATCGGCAAACATTTTTATCAAATACTCATAGGCATCGCCCAACAAATCATTCGATTCCAAATGAGAGTTTCTAAGTGAATGTTGATTGAAATGTCTAAGAAGCCTTTGTAATAATTCGTCAGATAGTTTCTCTTTATCTCCAAATTTGGTAGCGGTCATAACGCCTTCTAATGATGTGTTTTCACGCTCAATACCAGCAAAAGCTTTATCTAAAACAATACCAATATTCTCAGTTTCTTTTTTAATGGTTTCCCATCGAGATTCTATCGGCATCTGGAAATAGGTTTCGTCTTCGGCTTCTTCACGAGAGACACCGTCACGATTCATAATATTTTCTACCTCTTCTTCAAAAACATCGTTGGAACGTTTTAGAAACAGTAATCCAAAGATGTAATTCTTAAAGTCAGAAGAATCAATGCTTCCTCTTAATATGTTAGCTGAATCCCAAAGCCAGCTTTCTAGGGTATCTAGGGATAATTTTTTGTCGGACATTGTAAATTTTGTATGTAATAAGAAGTTTTAAGCTCCGTTTTTATTTGAATATAAAGGTTAAAAATACGGTAAAATATTTCATTATAACGAGTGTAAGATCGAAAGAATGTCTTCTATATTTTAAGTATTATTATTCATCCATAGTGAAATAAAGCTATGACTTTAATTTTCCCTCTTTGTAATTTTCTTTTCTTATAGTTTTATTAGTAGTACTATCTATATAGGAAGTTTTACCATTACGTAAGCCATCTTTAATTTTTCGTACTTCTTTTACATTTAAATTTCCATCAAAAAATTCAAATTCACCAGAAAATAAAGTGCCATCTATGTTAAAGTAGATCTCAGTAACTACAGCATTGTTAATATATTTCTCTTCTATTTTTACTTTCTGGTCGTAGTAATAGCTTGTCCACGTATCAAATTTCTTGTTTTTATATAGCACACCTGATAAGAGTGGTCGGTTATCTAAAGTAGTTAAGAGGTAGTCTCCATCTGCAAAAATAGTATCAGAGTTCTTAATATCGTCTCTACCTTTTAAAAAATTAGAATCTAAGGAAACTTCATCATCACCAAGATTTTTCATCCAGTATACTTTAGATAAAACGCCATCTTTCTGATAATCAATCTGTTTTATTTTTACATGATTGCTGTAACGGTCTATAACGTTAAGCTGCAAAACTATTTTTTTATCTTCTCCTAAATAAAATTTTGATTGCGTGAACAAGCCATTTTGGAATTCTTTTATTATAGAAGGTCTGTAATTTACATCATAAACGATGTATTTTCCATCATTAAGACCTGCTTTATATTCTATTTCTTCATCTACAATATTCTTATCTAAATAAGAGGTCCATTTACCCTCTCTCAAGTCATTAACAAATTGCCCTTTTAACTTAATTTGATTTATAGAATCCCTTAATTCATAATTACCATGCAGTAAATCATTCTTATAAAACATCACCTCATGAATTTTACTTACTGTCGTTGTAAAACAGCTATCTATTTTATCGTGATTATTGTCAATGTCGCGACAAGGATAATTTGAAGTTTTCGCCATGTAGAAACGTTCTGATCTACCATTTAACTTACCATTTACATAGTTTGATTGTAGTAGTAGTTTCTTTGCAAAAGGTTCAGGAGTTCCATTTTCTTTTACATAGTTAGGGTTGTAAAATTTCCATTCACCAGTTTTGTCTCCATCAAGATAATTACCTTCAGAAATTAAACTCGCTGAAATATCGTAGGTTTTCCAATAAGCTGTTTTTTTGCCATTGTAATATTGACCTTCTTCTGCTAATCTTAAATCATCAATTTTGGTGTTTATTATCTTTTCTAATAAAGATTTAATTGGATCTATGTAAACTTTGTAAGCGCCATTAAGGAGGTCATTTTTATAGCTTCCTTTAATGAGAGTGTCCCCTTGCACTTCTTGAAATTCACCTTCTTTAATACCTTTATGGTATGTTGTGTAAAACAATCGTTTTTCTATTTTTTCATCTATTATATTTATATCCCATATACCTTCCTTTTCATCCTCAACATAGTATCCAACCTCTTTAGCAGTCAATAGCTTGGTTACACTATCATAATAGTATGAAGTAGAGAGGCCATTCATTTTGTCATTAACAAAATAATAATCACTATCCTTAGTTCCATCTTTATTGTACTCAATTACCTTTCCTATTATCTGACCGTTTTTGAAGCCTCCCGTCTTTTTAATATTTCCAGATTCATCATAAAAAGTATAAGGTCCATCTAATTTTCCATTAACTAATGAGTATTCTGACTTAACTGTACCGTCATCATAGTAGTCCACTTTTTTACCATTGGCGTTGTCGTAAATACCTAGTTTTTTAATGAGCGTTATATTATATGAAGTTACACTGCTAGTTGACCATTTATCCTCTGTTGTTTTCGAATTTGTTATAATTAGTCTGTATGAAGCGTTTGCATAAGTTGTAATTACCATCTCATCTTGTATTTCACTGTCAACTATTTTAAATCCATTTGTGACGAGAGAATTTTGTATTAACAAGTAAGAAGCTTTATTGAATACGTTATAGGAAATTTTGTTGGGGTAATCGTCAAATGTGTATATGTAAAACCAAGCTTGTGCTTTGTTGCTATATGACTCTTTATTGTAAGACCAAGTGATGGTACTATAATTATCAGTATCTCCTTTAGTAGAGTCATAATATGTCCATCCTTTAACTAACATATACTGGTTTACATCTTGCCAAGTTTTCTTACTACATAGATTAGATAAATCATTTAAACTAAGTTTTTGTGCAGATAATGCCGTGCTAATAAATAATGTTAATACGATTAAAGTAAAGCTTTTTTTCATGATTTTGATTTGGTGATTGTTGCACATTATAACTTTTTATAAGACTTTAAAAAGTAAGATTTGTCAATTAAATACTGTAGAGCATCTAATTCTTAAAACTTTTTCAAGTTAATTCTGCGTTTGAATGAGAATAGGCAAATGTAAACTTAATAGCATAATAAGCCTATACCCAGTTTTAGTGATATTTTTCTCGTAAAACTATTTGTGGCCAAGTGTAATTATTCCTATCATTATGAGGCAAAAGGATTATTTCATGATCCCAAAAGGGGAGACCTACAAATAAAACCCAACTCAAAATAAATTTTGACTTTGTTTTTTGTTTTCAAGCTTACTCCCAAAAGTGAACTTTTATCATAATCTTAAAAACAATAAACCCGAAACTTTCGTTTCGGGTTTCTTTTGCGGAGAAAGAGGGATTATTTCATGATGCCAGAAGGGGAGACCTACAAATAAAACCCAACTCAAAATAAATTTTGACTTTCTTTTTTGTTTTCAAGCTTAATCCCAAAAGTAAACTTTTGTCATAATCTTAAAAACAAAAAACCCGAAACTTTCGTTTCGGGTTTCTTTTGCGGAGAAAGAGGGATTATTTCATGATCCCAGAAGGGGAGACCTACAAATAAAACCCAACTCAAAATAAATTTTGACTTTGTTTTTTGTTTTTAAGCTTATTCCCAAAAGTAAACTTTTGTCATAATCTTAAAAACAAAAAACCCGAAACTTTCGTTTCGGGTTTCCTTTGCGGAGAAAGAGGGATTCGAACCCCCGGACCTGTTACAGTCAACAGTTTTCAAGACTGCCGCATTCGACCGCTCTGCCATTTCTCCAGTGACTCGCTATCATTGCTGATTGCGAGTGCAAATATAAGTTGCTTTTTTGGTTTTTTTACCCTTTTCGAATAAAAAAATGAGCTAATATTTTAATTATTTTTTAATCGTTTCATTTTCCAGCTTTTAGCAAACAGAAAAAATAAAATAATTTTTAAAAAAGTACCTAGTAGCTTACGTATTCTGTTATTTCTAAGCCGTAACCTATCATTCCTACACGTTTTTCTTGCACTGAATTACTCACTAATCTAATTTTTGAGATATCGATGTCGTGCAAAATTTGCGCTCCAATTCCGTAATCTTTACTGTCGATAATGATTTTTGGTGCTTTCATTTGGCCTCCTTCTTGCAAGCTTTTCAATTCAGTCAAGCGGCTTAATAAATTTACGGCTTGCATGTCTTGATTGATAAAGATTACAGCACCTGTTCCTTGCTTGTTAATCGCTGTAAACATATCGTCTAGCTGTTTGTCCGCATCATTTGTTAAGGTACCTAGCAAGTCATTATTTACCTGAGACGAATTGATTCTTGTTAATATAGGTTCGCCTAAATTCCAAGTTCCTTTCGTTAAAGCAATGTGTATTTGTTTGTTAGTTGTTTGCTCGTATGCTCTCAAACGGAATGTTCCAAAACGAGTTTGAATATCAAAATCATCTTTCTTTACAATCAAACTATCATGTTGCATTCTATAAGCAACTAAGTCTTCGATAGAAACTAATTTCAGGTCAAATCTTTTAGCTACAGCTACTAACTGTGGTAGACGTGCCATAGAACCGTCTTCATTCATGATTTCGCAAATAACACCCGCTGATTTAAAACCTGCTAAACGAGCAAAATCAATTGCTGCTTCAGTGTGACCAGTTCTTCTTAAAACGCCACCTTGCTTAGCGATTAGTGGGAAAATATGCCCAGGGCGTGCTAAATCGTGAGGTTTAGTATCTTGATCAACAAGAGACATTACGGTAAGCGATCTGTCGGCAGCCGAAATTCCTGTTGTTACTCCGCGACCTTTTAAATCTACAGATACTGTAAAAGCAGTTTCCATATGGTCAGTATTGTTGTTAACCATCACGTGAAGTCCAAGTTCCTTACAACGGCTTTCAGTAAGAGGAGCACAAATTAATCCGCGCCCATGAGTAGCCATAAAGTTGATCATTTCTGGAGTTACCTTTTCGGCAGCAGCGAGAAAATCCCCTTCGTTTTCGCGATCTTCATCATCAACAACGATGATTATTTTTCCTTGACGAATGTCTTCAATAGCTTCTTCAATGGTATTCAATTGTATTTTATCAGTCAGCATGTTACGCTTGTTTTTTGGGTGGGAATAATTTTTTAAATAATTTTTGGAAAGGAGTTAGCACAACATCCATACTTATTAATCCTATATCATTTGTAGCTCTATACGTTAATAGTACAGCTAACGGCGTTAATATTATAGACGACATCCAAGCACCTAGAAATGGCGTAATACCATTTTCCTGTGCCATTCTTTTACCAAAGGTGTTGATAAAGTGGAAGGATATAAAGATTAAAACCGCAAAGATAATAGGAAGTCCAAGTCCTCCTTTTCTAATGATGGCACCTAATGGAGCACCTATAAAAAACATCATAATACAAGCGTATGCTATGACAAATTTGTCGTAGAAAGCGAGTAGGTGATTGTTAATATTTTTTTGTTTGTTTTCTAAATTTACTTTGGTTGCATCAATAGAATAGTTGGTACTAACTAAATTACTACTAGCAATTTTAAGAATCTCTGATTGCTTCTCTTTGCTAAATTTAGATAAAATGTCTGCAGGAACCTGTCTCGGTTTATACGAGGCTTTAGTACTTAAAGGTGGCGTCGCTCCTTGTATTCCGGTGCGTAAATTGATGTTTTCTGAGTAAGAAACGATCTCTGTTTTGTAGTTTGTGTTCAACGAATCTATGGTGTATTGTAGTTCGTTGACATCTAGCATAGTATTCGTACTAGCCACATCTTTTTCATCTACATCAACCTGATTCAACTTTGATAAATCGATATTGATGGTGTATTTTTTAAAGGAACTTTTGGCAAAAGGCAGCTTCTGACGGTCCTCATACTTTTTAGGAGTAATGTCCTCGTAGTAATTTCCATTATTTAAAACAAGCTGTAAAATGCTAGAGGCTTCACTACTAATCAACTCTCCGTTAACTGCTTTTATAACTGTTTTACTTCCGTCTCCACCGGTGGCTTTTTTATGAATGGTAATTCCAGAAAGGAAGTTTCCGTTTTCACCAGATTTCTTGTCGACTTTGATGTTGTAGAGTCCCACATCACTAAATTGTCCTTCGGCTATAGCCAAGGCTGGTTTTACTTGAGCGATGTTTTTTCGAAAATTAATAAATTTAAACTCCGCGTAGGGAATCACATTATTAGCAAAAATGAATGCGAGTATACTCAAGGAAAGAATCGACACGGTCAAATAACGCATCGAGCGTTGAAGCGAAATTCCTGAAGATTTCATGGCTGCAAATTCGTAGTTTTCGGCAAGGTTACCAAAACTCATAATAGACGCTAGCAGAATCGACAATGGCAGCACCAATGGAATGATACGGGGCATTGAAAACATCAAAAATTTAAGGACTAAAACGAAGTCCAAATCTTTTCCGGCTAGTTCAGCAATGAACAACCAAACGGTTTGCAGTATGAATATAAAAAACAAGATTACAAATACCGTAGTAAATGTAATCAAGAATGTTTTTAATAAGTATTTGTCAAGAATTTTCACCTAATAATCTAATCTAATTTATTGATGTAGTAATTTGGATATTTACTTTGCGCAAAGATAAATTGATTTTTCGACAATGGCTGATTCGTTTTAAAAGAATTAACGGTTAAAGTAGTTTTTGTTCCTTTTTTCCCCATTTCTATCAAATTATAGATATGTTTTGTTGATACATCGATACCTAGTAGAATTTCTTTTCTTTGATCTTTAGGATTTGTAGGAATTAATTTGATGTATTGAATTTTTCTACCTCGTACATCCTGAATAATATCCATGTAATACTTGTACCCGCTATTGAAGAAAGTTAACATCTTAGACGGTGTAATAGCATTATCGTCGTTTTCATTCACGCTAGAAATGGTAATTTCTTCATCTTCAGGAACGATAGTGTAGTTCTTTCTACCATCATAAATTTTAGTAATTCCCATAAAGTTCAATACATATTGATTGCCTTTTAAGGTTACATTTCCTTTACTATCTTGATTGATGTTTTCCTTAGCGTTGTTTAATGAATATTTAAAATCAATTACAATATTATTATAGCTTTTAACTTTAGTAGTCACTTGATCTAAAAGGGCTTTAGCTTTTTTATCTTGTGCTTGAACTGAAAAGCTAAAAAGGATAATAAATGCAATCTGAATTAATTTTTTCATGGTCTTAATTATTTTGTTCATTGTTAAAAAATTGATCAAGAGACGTTAAGTCTAGGATGTTTACAGATCGTGCTTTACTACCTTCAAACGGTCCTACAATTCCAGCTTGCTCGAGTTGGTCAATTAAACGACCCGCTCTGTTGTACCCTAATTTTAGTTTACGTTGCAATAATGATGCTGAACCTTGTTGTGCATTTACGATAATTTCTGCCGCTTCTCTAAACAAAGTATCTCTCTCGGAAATATCTACATCAAGATTGATGCCATTTTCCTCACCTACAAACTCTGGTAATAAATAAGCAGTGGCATACGCCTTTTGTGATCCAATGAAATCTGTAATTTTTTCTACTTCTGGGGTGTCAATAAAGGCACACTGAACGCGTACAACATCGTTTCCGTTTGTGTACAACATATCTCCACGACCTATTAATTGATCGGCACCTTGTGTATCAAGAATAGTTCGTGAATCAATTTTTGAGGTAACTCTAAAAGCTATCCTCGCAGGGAAGTTGGCTTTAATTAAACCGGTAATTACATTCACCGATGGTCTTTGTGTAGCAATAATTAAGTGAATACCAATCGCACGGGCTAACTGAGCTAGTCGAGCAATAGGAACTTCTACTTCTTTTCCTGCTGTCATAATTAAATCGGCAAACTCATCGACTACTAATATAATGTAAGGTAAAAAACGGTGTCCGTTCTCAGGGTTTAATTTTCGACCTTTAAACTTGTCATTGTATTCTTTAATATTACGTACCATCGCGTCTTTTAATAAAGAGTAACGGTTGTCCATTTCTACACACAGTGAATTTAAGGTGTTCACCACTTTTGCATTATCGGTGATAATCGCATCTTCGGTATCTGGAAGTTTGGCTAGGTAATGTCTTTCGATTTTGTTAAATAAGGTAAGCTCCACTTTTTTAGGGTCAACCAAAACAAATTTTACTTCGGCTGGATGTTTTTTGTACAACAATGATGTTAATACAGCATTTAAACCAACAGACTTTCCTTGTCCTGTTGCTCCCGCCATTAATAAGTGGGGCATTTTTGCCAAGTCGACTACAAAGGTTTCATTCGAAATAGTTTTTCCAAGTGCAATAGGTAGTTCCATTTCTGCCTCTTGAAATTTGGCTGAGCCAATAACACTTTTCATAGAAACAATAGTAGGATTCTTATTAGGTACCTCGATACCAATCGTTCCTTTTCCTGGGATAGGAGCAATGATACGAATCCCTAATGCCGAAAGTGATAAGGCAATATCGTCTTCTAAATTTTTAATTTTCGAAATCCTGATTCCCGCCTCTGGTACAATTTCGTATAACGTCACAGAAGGTCCTACGGTTGCTTTAATTTGGGCAATTTCGATTTTATAATTACGAAGCGTATCTACAATTCTGTTTTTATTTTCCTCTAATTCTGCTTGATTGATAGTAATTCCACCTGTAGAATATTCCTTTAAAAGGTCTATTGTAGGGTACTTATAGTTGGATAAATCCAAAGTAGGATCAAATAAACCAAAATCAGATACCAATCTCGAAGCAAGATTTTCTTCGATGATTACTTCTTCCTCAGCAGTTTCTATTACAAAACTATCTGTGGCTTCTTCTACAATAGGAGGTGGGCTGTTGCGGTCAAGAGACATCTCTTGTGACGCTGCTGGTTCTCTCTTGATTTCAGAAGAATGAGAAATAGTAGGTTTTAAAGATTCTTTATTGATTTCGAATTGAGAAGGTTTAGGTGCAGCTGCTGTAGCTACTGCTGGCTCAAAACCATCCGATTCCTTAACTTCAAATTCTTCTAAATTATAAGCAGCATCTGTATTATTAGACGTTGTTTTAATACTCGAAAGATCGCTTTTTAAGTCTTTTTTTGTGCTTTCGAAAAAGGATTGAATTTTTTCTGGAGACACTTTTAATTTGAAAATAATATACACGATTACAGCAAAAAACAGTAGTAATAATGTTCCTGTTTTCCCGATGTAATCTTGCAAGAATAAATTTAGTTCGTATCCTACGACTCCTCCCAATTCAGGTAGGGAAGTAGCAAAAAAGCCTAATAGTATAGATAGGATAATCATCATGTACAGATCCCAAAACCACGTTGACTTTAATTTTCTAACTGGTAAACTTACTACAAGGTAAATTCCGGTTAGCAAAAACAAGCGTACAAATAGAAAAGAAGCTAATCCAAAACCATTGTATACGAAGAGATTGGCTAGATAGGCACCAAATTTCCCTGACCAGTTTTGAACCTCTTCGGTACGGTCAGTAAAAGCGCTTACAGCACTTTGATCTTCTTGACCGTGAATGTAGAAAGAAACAAATGCGACCAATAAAACGATAGCAAACAATACTAATAATGCGCCTAACACTATTTTATGCTGTTTGGTTACTCTTTTTTTAGGGGTTGTGCTAGTTGTTTTAGCATTATTCTTTTTATCAGTAGGGGCTGTTCTTGTTTTTTTTGCCATTATGGAGTGTACTTTTGCCTATACTATTTTTGGCATGTAAATTATTAAACCGATGATTATTGCGGTAATCGCTGCAAAGAAAACAGCACCGGCAGCAATATCTTTTATAAAACCTATTCTTTCATGGTAGTCTGGGTGGATAAAATCGGCTATTTTTTCAATAGCAGTATTTAAACCTTCGACACTCATTACCATACCTATTGCTAATGTTTGAAATAGCCATTCGGTTGCTGTAATTTGGAAAAAAATCCCTGCGATTACCATTATTATTCCTAGGCTAAATTGTACCATCACACTATGTTCTGTTGTGATTAGTTTGATGGCACCTTTTAGCGCATAATTGACGCTTTTTAATCTCCCTGTGAAGAAAGAATTGTCTTTTTGAAATTCCATTAAATTGAAATATTATAGTACTGCTAACGCTGCTTCGTAGTTTGGTTCGTCAGCAATTTCGCCAACTTGCTCTGTGTACAATACGGTTCCGTTTTCATCTGTAACGATCAAAACTCTAGAGTGCAATCCAGCTAGAGGACCATCTACAATCTCTAAACCGTTTGCTTTACCAAAATCTCCAGTTTTAAAATCAGATAAGTTGATCACATCTTCTAATCCTTCAGCACCACAAAAACGTTTTTGAGCAAATGGTAAGTCTCTTGAAATACATAAAACTACTGTGTTGCTTAAATTTGCAGCAGATTGATTGAATTTTCTAACTGACGCAGCACAAGTTCCTGTATCAACACTTGGAAAAATATTGTAAATCACTTTTTTACCCGCAAAATCACTTAATGTAGCTACTGATAAATCGTTTTGCACTAATTTAAAATCAGCTAGTTTTGATCCCACTTTTGGTAACTCTCCTGATGTATGTATTGGATTTCCTCCTAATGTAATTGATGCCATTTTTTTTGGTGTTTGTTAAGGTTCAAAAGTATGAAATTTATTTAAGATTTAAGTTTTAACGTTTAAGTTTTATAAAGTATTGTTCCGCAAGGGAGTTTGCTATAGAAAAGCTATAAAACAAAAAAAACGCACCTGTTAGAAGTACGTTTTGTTTTTAAAAAATGGGGAAGTCTACAATTATTTGTCTATCGATCCCATAACTCTTTTCATGAAGGTATTCAAAGCCTCCTTTTTATCGGTGCCTGTTTTTACCATTTTATGGACTTCAAGAGCGCCGTACATATTCGAAATTAATTCTCCTATAACATCTAACTCTTCGTCTTTTAGTGATGGAATTTCTGTCATCGCTTCTAGTACGTCGATTGTCTCAATGATATAATCTTGATCGTTATCTTCTATGAATTGCGTTAAATGTTTTATTACAGGTAATTTCATTTTTTTATTTAGTTTAAGTTTAAAGTTTTAAACGTTTAAAGTTATGTTTCGCTTAAGAGAGAGATCTTTAATGAATTATTAAACGTCTCAATCAACAGTAACAGCATGGCACTTTAAACAAATAAATTAAACGATTTCGTTCACTAATTCAATTAGTACTTCTTGCTTGTTTGTTTGCTTTTCGTTTACTAGTTTACCATCTACAAAAGTTGCAAAAGTAGGTAAGTTACTTACGTTAGCTAGTTTTCTTGATTCAGGAGAGTTTTCAGCATCAACTAGTACAAAAGTTACCGCTTCGTTTTCTGTTGCTAATTTCTTGAATTTAGGTTTCATGATTCGGCAGTTCCCACACCATGAAGCAGAATATTGTACTACAACTTTATTGTTTGAGCTAACGATATCAGCTAATGTGTCTTCGGTTAAATCTATTAACATGTTTTTTTTATTTAGTTGCAAAGTTACGTAGAGGCAAAGTTGCAAAGTTTTTATATTGATTATCAACATTGAAAAAGTACAAAGTCTCAAAGTTTTAAAAACTTTGTAACTAGTTACTCAAGAGCTTAGTACCTTTGAGACTTTGTAACTCTTAATAATTTAGTTTGCGCTTAAGTATTCAGCAGTACTTTTTCTATCAGCACTCATTGCTTCTTTACCAGCTTCCCAGTTAGCAGGACAAACTTCTCCGTTTACTTGAACGTGTGTGTAAGCATCTACCATACGTAAGTATTCGTTTACGTTACGACCTAATGGCATATCGTTTACACTTTCGTGGAAGATTTTTCCAGTTTCGTCAATAAGGTAAGTAGCTCTAAAAGTAACATTAGAACCTTCGATAATAACAGAATCAGTTTCTTCACTGTACTCAGTTGAGTCAATGTCAAGAATACCTAAAATGTTAGATAAATTTCTGTTAGTATCTGCAAGGATAGGGTAAGTAACACCTTCGATTCCACCATTGTTTTTTGGTGTGTTTAACCAAGCAAAGTGTACTTCGTTAGTATCACAAGAAGCACCAATTACGATAGTATTTCTTTTTTCAAATTCAGGTAAGGCAGCTTGAAAAGCGTGTAATTCAGTTGGACATACAAAAGTAAAATCTTTTGGGTACCAAAACAAAAGTACTTTCTTGTTGTTGTTAACTGCTTCATCAAAGATGTTGATTTTTAAATCATCACCCATTTCCGACATAGCGTCTACTGCAATACTTGGGAATTTTTTTCCTACTAATGACATAATATTATATTTTATATTAATTATTTTTGATGATACAAAAGTAAATAATAAAGCGAGTTTTGTAAATAACTAACGATTATATAAATTTATGTATTGATAGTCTTAGACTATTTTTAGTAAGAATTATTGCATAAGTTTTTAACTATCAAATGGTTAGCTAAAGCGTTCGTTTGTAGTGGTTAATTTATTTTTTATTGGCTGTAGCCAATTGTCTAATTTTAATGTTGAAAGCGGCAAATAGCAAGGTCATAAACGGACTCAAAATATTAAAGAAGGCATACGGAAGATAATCAAAAGTAGACACTCCTAATGTTCCTGCGTGATACGCTCCACAGGTATTCCAAGGAATTAATACCGATGTTACCGTTCCAGAATCTTCCAGGGTTCTACTTAAATTTTCGGGAGCTAAGCCTTTTTCTTCATATGCTTTTGCAAACATTTTCCCCGGCACTACAATGGCTAAATATTGATCTGATGCAGTGATGTTCAAAGCCAAACAACTTCCTACAGTCGAAGCAAACAAACCAAAAGTGGTGTGGGCTAATTTTAGTAACGTTTGGCTTATTCTTGCCAAAGCACCTATAGCATCCATTATTCCTCCAAAAACCATGGCACATATAATTAACCAGATCGTCCCCAGCATTTTTTGCATACCACCCGAGGTAAATAAATCTGCTAATGTTTTATTTTCTGTGGGTATCACCACCTTTCCTGTAATAGCATCCATCACTCCCTTATAAGCCGATTTAAAAGTCATTGTTTCTACACCAGCAATTTGGTTTAAAATATGCGGTTGAAAAATAACGGCAAAAACAGCAGCAAGCAAGGTCCCTATAAGCAAAGCAATTAGGGGTTCAGTTTTTTTAACAATAAGACCTATTACAATTGCAGGAACTAGAAACAACCATGCCGATACCGTAAAAGAAGCAGAAATATCAGCTAGTAAATTAGCAATGTTTACATCTCCTTTTATATCCACTGAAAGGCCGAGTATTATAAACAAAATTAGCGTGATGATGTAAGTTGGTATTGTTGTTAATGTCATATAGCGAATGTGGGTGAACAAATCTGTTCCCGCCATAGCCGGAGCCAAATTAGTAGTGTCAGACATAGGGGATAGTTTGTCTCCAAAATAAGCACCAGAAATAACCGCTCCAGCAACCATTCCTAAATCAAATCCTAATGCGCCACCAACACCTATTAAAGCGATACCTACAGTGGCACTCGTTGTCCAAGAGCTTCCTGTGGCAATAGAGATTATCGAACAAATAATTAAAGTAGCGGGTAAAAATATGGACGGACTTAATATTTGGAGTCCGTAATAGATCATTGAAGGAATAATGCCGCTTATTAACCAAGTTCCAGCTAATGCGCCTACCATTAATAAGATTAAAATAGCGCCTACAGTAGCTCGTATATTTTCGGCTACTTCGTCCATCATCTTTTGATAAGTCACCTTATTAAAAAAACCAACAATTGCAGCCACCGCAGCACCTAAAATTAAAACAAATTGATTACTTCCGCTCAAGGCTTCGTCACCATATACATATACATTGTATCCTAACATTATGATCAAGGCTAGAACCGGGATTAAAGCTTCGGTAATCGATAATTCTTTGTTTTTATTTATTTTTATGTCCATGCGATATCGTTTGAGATTGCAATATAGATAAAAAAGTAGCTATAAGCCTAAAAATTAAGAGTAGTAAAAGCGCACTGTTTCTTATCGCTATTGTAACTATTCACAGTCGTTAGAGTCAGATTTTAACTGCTTACTAATTGATTTTAAGTTTGTTTATGATCGAAAAATCGAAATGCAAGAACAAAAGGTGGAAGCACCACCGTGCAATTAAAATAACATTTAAAGCTAAAAATTATAAAAAACTAACAGCTACAGGCAAGGTTCCGTATGTTAGACTGTTGTTCAATAGTTGATCTGCAGCATTTTTCTGGAACTCTTCAAAGTCTTGGTATACTTGCACAATTCCACTAGCAGCATTTAAATTAGGAATATGCTGCAAAGCGTACGGATTGCCAAATGAATATAAAATGCTTTTCTCTTCGAGTAGTATTTTAGATACTAATGCTAAAATTTCCGGATGAATATCAAAGTTGTTTGCAGGTTTTGCTTTGGGTAAAAATAATGCGATAATTATTGTTTCATATTGGCTTAAAGCCTCAAATATATTTTCTGTTTCCTGTATATTCTCATCGTTGAGACTGTAATTGGTCAGGTTTAAGTGTGATGAAAGCGTATTTGAGAAGCTGCAGTTAGCGGGTTTGTATAAGCTAATGCAGGCTAGTTTATTATTTATTGACGCTTCTTGAACAGCTTTGCTATTGTCGTTGTCCTTAATAATTGTGAGGCTGTATTTTGCTAGTTCTGTATTAAGTTGAACCGCTGCATCAAAATTTAATTTCCCAATAGCTTGGTGATTTTTAAGCAGTCCTACTTTTTCTTTGCAGGCCATCAAGCGATTAAAGCTAGCATCAATTCTTTCAGGAGTAGCGTTTTTTAAGATTGCTTCAATTCCTTCAGCTACATTTTCAGCGAAGCACAATACATCGTTTCCGGCATTAAAAGCCTCCCATTCTAGCTGTCCTTTTACGGGATATAATTTTGAGACACTGTGCATATTCAAGGCATCCGAAATGACTAGTCCTTCATATCCTAAACGCTTGCGCAAAAGACCCTCGATTACATTTTTTGATAACGTTGCCGAGGTGTTTTTTCCATCATTTAAGGCGGGTACAGCCAAATGTCCAATCATAATAGAATCGATATTGTTTTTAATTCCTTCGATAAAAGGATACAATTCGTTCTCTAGTAATTCGTCAAGGGTTTCGTTAAGTACTGGTAAATCTAAATGCGAATCAATGCTGGTATTTCCATGGCCAGGAAAATGTTTTAGGCAAGACAATACGCCTGCATCGTTCATTCCGCGTGCATATTCTAAAGCAAAATGAGCTATTTTTTCTTTGCTTTCGCCAAAAGAACGGTAGCCAATAACAGGATTATTTGGATTGTTATTGATGTCTGCTAGAGGAGCTAGGTTATAGTGAATTCCAGCAGAAAGTAAGTCGGATGCAATATGTTTCCCTACAGTATAAACCAAGGCGGCCTTATTTTCAGGCAAAGCTCCTAGGGTGATAGCATAAGGATATTGCGGCGTTTTTTCAACACGCATGGCAAGTCCCCATTCAGCATCAATGCTAATCAACAAGGGAATCGAAGCACTTTTTTGATAACGAGCAATCAGCTCTTTCAACCGAAGATAACTGGCATCGTTAATCACAATTTTCTTTTTACTTTCGTAATTAGTTGCTGCGCTAGCTCTACTGTGAAAAAACGTCAAACCACCTATATGCTGTGCTTTTATCATCTGCTCCATCTCCTGAATGTTCTCTTCAGTATCGTTGATAAAAACAGCAGGGAAAAAGAATTGTCCTATTTTTTCTTGTAAAGTCATATGTGTTTAATTGATCGGAAAGTAGGCGTTAATTGTGCTAAGATTTGTGCTTCTATTATTCTTTTAAAATCTCTTTTAAAAACCTGGGACCTAATGTGATTACGAAATTTTGACCTCAGATTTTTTTCCAAAATCCTTAGGAAATGTCAAGAAACGGGACAGAATAATTCCAGGAATAGTTGCTAGAAATACCCAAATAAAGAAATTCCCATAGCCTAAATATTCTTGTATAAATCCACTAGCCATTCCAGGTAGCATCATTCCTAAAGCCATAAATCCCGTGGCGATAGCATAGTGAGACGTTTTTGATTCTCCTTCGGCGACATGAATGAGGTACATCATGAAAGCGGCAAAACCAAAACCATAACCAAACTGTTCTAAAATAATAACTAAGGTCGTGTATACATTGAAATTATAATCGAAATTAAAAAAATACAGATCCCATTGTACGTGATAAAGCAACGAGGGGTGAAAATGTGCTAATAGTACGAACCCAATAATAGGTAAATGCATTGCTAAAATCATAGGCAACATCATTTTGGTTAAGCCGTGTCTCGAGATCGCGATACCTCCTAGAATTCCACCAATGGTTAATGAAAGTACACCAAAAGTTCCGTAAATGATCCCTACATCCTGCGTAGTAAGACCTAAGCCACCTACCGCTGTATCATCAATTAAAAAAGGAGTTAGCATTTTAAGCAGTTGCGATTCTCCCAAGCGAAAGAGTAGAATAAAAGCCAGTGCTATTGCTATTTGTTTTTTCTTAAAAAAGCTTGCGAATACCGTCCCAAAGCTGGCATTTTGTGCTTCAACAGAATTTTTCACTAAAACTTTTTCGGTTTTTGGAGTAGCAAAATAATTGTAAATAGTAATTACTACCATAGCCAGTCCCACAATAATCATGGTATAAGACCATGCCTTTTGTTTATCACCATATTCTTGTTCGAAATAACCTCCTAAAATAACAATAAAACCGTTACCAGTAAGCATGGATAGACGATAAAAAGTACTTCTAATGCCCAGGAAAAAGGATTGCTGATCTTTCTCTAAGGCGATCAAATA
Organism: Flavobacterium aeripolare; assembly: GCF_013294025.1. Lineage (GTDB taxonomy): Bacteria > Bacteroidota > Bacteroidia > Flavobacteriales > Flavobacteriaceae > Flavobacterium. The sequence continues at coordinate 53,743 of NZ_JABSNL010000008.1, read as the reverse complement.
AAAGCCATCGCTCGCAACATCATTAGAGGCAGAAGCAAAAGCAGCTACCCAAAACACAGCCAAACTAATGACAAAAAAATGATCCATAGGTATCGTCAATCCTACGACTAGAAAGGCGATCGAAATTAGTAACTGCATAGCGAGAAACCATTTTCGCTTAGTGGCGTATAAATCTATAAACGGACTCCAGAGCGGTTTGATCACCCAGGGTAGGTAAAGTAAACTAGTATACACCCCAATATCCTCGTTATTGATCCCGAGATTTTTATACATAATCACCGATACCGATATAATAATTGCATAAGGCAATCCAGAAGCAAAATTAAGCACAGGAATCCAAAACCACGGGTTGTTGTCTCTATTTTTCATTATACAGGGATTGGTTTAATAACGGCAGTAGCACAGGATTTAAGATGGTTGGTAAGCTTTCGTTACCATAAAAATCTATAAACGAGGCGGCATAAGTTGATTGAGGTTCGCTACTAGTATTTTTAATAGCGATTGTAATGTAAAATTCTTTTTCAGTAAATGCAATTTTATCAACTATCTGGCTGGCGTCATTAGTGTCAATTCGCTCTCCTTTTTTGGCAGCATAAATCAAAACATAGCGAATTTTTGAGTGCGTAGGAAATTCGAGAACATATTTAGTAGTATCTGCTACTGCGAGTCTTTCACATACAGAAGGAACATCTAAAACGATTTTACGCGAATTAGGAACGACATACGGCAAGGCAGGATATTTATATTGGCTATCAGCTAATAGCTGCGTTACTGCTTTGTTTTTATTGATGAATACTTTTGCACTAAAAAAGGCATTTCCATTAATATTAGGGTACGATCTAGTGAGGTCAATTTGATTCGGAATTTCTTTTGGATTGAACCATCTTTTATCAGAGTCAGTGTTGATTTTATAACTACCATTCCCTATGTAAAGCGCAACGTTAGTCGTGTTTTCGGCCCACCATTTTATTAATTTCGAATAAGAAGCTGTGCGGTGTTCCATGCTCCAGTATAATTGAGGCACTAAATAATCAATCCAGCAGTTTTCCATCCACGCCATAGGATCAGCAAATAAATCATCATAATTTGTTTGTCCAGACTGCGTATCTGAGCCTCTAGGGTCTACTGATTTATTACGCCACACACCAAAAGGGCTAATACCAAATTGCACCCATGGTTTTGCATTTTTGATCGTGTGTGATACTGCTTCTACAAAGTCATTAACGTTATTTCTTCTAAAATCATCAATAGACATGCCGTCTCCATATTTTCTAAAAGAGGCGGTGTCATTAAAATTCTCCCCTGTAACTTTGTAAGGATAAAAATAGTCATCAAAATGGATGGCATCGATGTCATATTTTTCCACTACTTCATCCACCACCGCGACCAAGTGTTTTTGAACCTCTGGTAACGCAGGGTTGTAGTACCATTTTCCAGCATATTTAATCATCCATTCAGGATGTCTGTAATAATCGTGTTGTCTGCTTAATTGCGCAGTATTCAAATCCATTGTCGCACGATAGGGATTCATCCAAGCGTGAAATTCGAACCCTCTTAAATGTGTTTGAGTGATCATCCACGCAAGTAAATCAATATTACCATCGGTAGCTTCTCCTTGTTTACCCGTTAAATATTTTGACCATGGAGCGAGTTGCGTAGGGTAGAAGGCATCACCGGCTGTTCTAATTTGCACGATAACCGCATTGTAATTTAGCGCTTTGTAATTATCTAATATTTCGATGTAATCTGCCTTTTGTTTCTCTATAGGATCTGTACTTGATTTTGGCCAGTCGATATTGGCAACAGTTGCAATCCACACTGCTCTAAATTCATTCTTAGGGAAACTCTTTTTTTCTTGAGCACTTCCAGTAGAAAAGGATAGTATTAAAAACGAAATCAGGGCAAAAGCAAATTTATTCTGGGTCATTATTAGTGGTTTTTTTAATGGATCAAAAATAGTTTTTTTGACGAATTTTAAACGAGTTATTATCATTTATATTTAGATATGAAATAGAACGCAAATTCTTTGCCAAATTCATCTGTTTTTGTTTCGAACTTCAAGGTGACTATAAGAGCAGAAGATCGGAATAAAAATACTGCAAAAATTTATGATGATTTAGGCCTTGCAGAATATGAGGCTATAGAGGCATTTAAACGCTTTGCTTATTAATAAATAAATAGAAAATAGTAGGTATAACAATTTAGAACTACGGCCACGTTAAAATTATATTTATGTGGTCGTGGTTTCTTTTTTATAAGAGACTATACTTTATATTTGTAATTCAAATTCAACACGCTACCACAATGCCAACCACAGATCAATTGCTAGAATTAGCTCGCTCGCTAGACGGAGAATTATTGTTTGATGAGCTGCATAAAACGCTCTATTCTACAGATGCTTCGGCATATAAATTACGTCCTGTTGCGGCAGCATTGCCAAAGAATGAATCTGATATTATTAAAATCTTGGCTTTCGCCAAAGAAAACAAGATTTCGATTACGCCTAGGACTGCAGGAACTTCATTAGCAGGACAAACTGTAGGCACCGGAATCATTGTTGACGTGTCTAAGTTTTTTACTAAAATCGTTTCGTTTGATGCAGTAAATAAAACAGTGACCGTGCAGCCTGGCGTAATTAGAGACGAACTAAATCTTTATCTCAAACCTCATGGACTGTTCTTTGGTCCCAATACATCTACTACAAATAGATGCATGATTGGTGGAATGGTAGGAAACAATTCTTCGGGGACAACTTCTATTAGATACGGAGTAACAAGAGATAAAATTGTCGAAATCAAAGCGATTTTAAGTGACGGTTCTCAGGTCGAATTTAAGAATCTAAATTCAGCTGAATTTGTTGAGAAAACAAAAGGAGCGGCATTAGAAAACCAAATATACAAAACGCTTTACGACGAACTATCAGTTGAAGCTACACAAGTAGAAATAAAAAACCAATTTCCTAAACCTGAAATTCATAGAAGAAATACTGGGTATGCAGTGGATATCCTTTTAAAATCGGATCTTTTTGGCGGAAGCCAACCCAATATAAACGTAGGCCAATTACTGTGTGGTAGCGAAGGAACACTAGCGTTTACTACCGAGGTTACTTTGAAACTAGACGATTTACCACCTACCAATAACATTATGGTAGTTACGCATTTTACAAGTATTCAAGAGAGCTTAGAGGCAGTGATGGTGGCCATGAAACATCATTTGTACACTTGCGAAATGATTGATGATACTATTCTTGATTGTACAAAAAATAATAAAGAGCAAAGTAAAAATCGATTTTTTATTCAAGGCGAACCTAAAGCAATCATGGTTTTTGAAATGGCTTCACATGAAAGTATGGCCGATGCTGAACGCCAAGCGGATGCATTAATAGCCGATTTAGAACGCCATAACTTTGGTTATGCCTCTCCTAAATTGTACGGTGGCGATATTGACAAAGTAAACGAACTTAGAAAAGCAGGATTAGGACTTTTAGGGAGTATTGTAGGTGATAATAAAGCCGCTGATTCTATTGAAGATACTGCTGTTGAGCTAAGTGATTTACCTAATTATATTGCTGATTTTTCGGCAATGATGAAACGTCACGGTCAAGAAGCTATCTATTATGCTCATGCTGGAGCAGGGGAATTACACTTAAGACCTGTACTAAATTTAAAAACTAAGGAAGGCATTTATCAGTTTAGAAATATCGCAACTGAAGTAGCGCACTTAGTAAAAAAATATCGTGGTTCACTCAGTGGAGAGCATGGCGACGGAATGGTTCGTGGAGAATTCTTACCCTTCATGATAGGCGATAAAAACTACGAACTCCTGAAGAGGATAAAATTAGCTTTTGATCCCTATTCGGTTTTAAATATTGGTAAAATTGTAAATGCTTCAAAAATGGATGAAAATCTTCGTTTTGAACCAGGTAGGATCGAACCAGAAATTCAGACTATTCAAGATTTCTCAGATAGCTTGGGTGTACTACGTGCAGCAGAAAAATGCAATGGATCTGGTGATTGCCGCAAATTACCGTCGGCCGGAGGAGCTATGTGTCCGAGTTATCGTGCCACAAAAAACGAAAAAGATACTACAAGAGCTAGAGCAAATGCTTTAAGAGAATATTTGACTAACTCTGAAAAAGACAATAAATTCAACCATAAGGAACTCTATGAGGTATTTGATTTGTGTGTGAGTTGCAAAGCCTGCGCTAGCGAATGTCCTTCAAATGTTGATGTGGCGGCTTTAAAAGCAGAGTTTTTATATCAATATCAAGAAGCAAACGGTTATTCTTTTCGAAATAAAATCTTTGCTAATAATGCTAAAATGAATAAGCTAGGAAGCGTTTTTCCAACTGCAACTAATTTCTTTGCAAATCTCTCCTTAATCAAAAAAGGAATGGGAATCGCCGCAGAAAGATCGGTTCCTGCTTTGGCCCCTAAGACATTTAGACACTGGTTAGCTAAAAAGAGACCGGTACAAACTAGCTTTCCAAACGGAAAATTATTTTTGTTTTGTGACGAATTCACTAATTACTATGATGTTCAGGTAGGCATTGATGCTTTTGAACTATTGACAAAATTAGGATATCAAGTTGCCGTTATAGATCACGAAGAGAGTGGGAGAGCATATATTTCGAAAGGATTTTTAGAACAAGCAAAAGCGATCGCTAATAAGAATGTAGCTATTTTTAAAAATAGTATTTCAGAGGCAACCCCGCTAGTAGGGCTTGAGCCTTCAGGGATTTTGACTTTTAGAGATGAGTATATTCGCCTAGCTGATGATAAAGTAGCTGCTGAAATATTAGCTAAAAATTGCTTGACTATTGAGGAGTTTTTCAAAAAAGAGATCGCTGCAAACCACATTGTGGCTGAGCAATTCACAGATGAAAGTAGAGAAATTAAAATTCATGGACACTGCCATCAAAAGTCACAGAGTTCTGTTGAGGCTAGTTTTAGTATGCTTAACATACCTACAAACGCTAAGGTAACCATATACAATTCTGGTTGTTGCGGTATGGCGGGTTCTTTTGGTTATGAAAAAGAGCATTACAAAATAAGCATGCAAATGGGAGAGGATACCTTATTTCCTAAAATTAGAAATACAGCAGAGACCACTGCTATTGCAGCAGCGGGTACTAGTTGTCGTCACCAAATTTATGATGGTACCAAGCGAGTGGCGCAACATCCAGTTTCGATTTTGAGAAGTTACTTAAAATAAAATAGTTGGTATTTTCACTTAAATAGTATCGGTTATTTTCTAAAATGATTTCTAAGATAGTATTGGTCTTTCTTTTAGGATAAAAAATATAATTTGACTTGTTTACACGCTTGTAGATTGCATTTTGACTTGTTTCAATACTAGATAGAAATTAATTATTGAAAAACAGTAAGATTTAAAATTGTTTTATACATTTGGTTTCTTAAATAATGATGCAGTATCTCTAACAAAAAGGGCTGCTTTTTATGATATAACAATTTATACTAACAAATTCCTGATTATGGCATTTTCCAATTTGTTTCGAAAAAAAACAGTTCAAGATATTCTAAAACAAGTTGCAAAGAATGAGGCCGATGGGCATGCCGCTTTAGGAAGGCATTTGACAGCCAGGGATTTAACCGCTTTTGGTATCGCCGCAATCGTAGGTGCTGGAATTTTTAGTACCATTGGTAAAGCCAGTGCCGATGGTGGTCCTGCAGTTATTTTTCTGTTTTTATTTACTGCTTTAGCCTGTAGTTTTGCTGCTTTTGCTTATGCTGAATTTGCCTCGATGGTTCCCGTTTCTGGGAGTGCTTATACGTACTCTTATGTAGCTTTTGGGGAATTAATTGCCTGGATCATAGGTTGGGCATTAATTATGGAGTATGCCATTGGTAATATAACCGTCGCTATCTCTTGGAGCGACTACTTCACGGGACTGCTAGAGAGTGGTGGGATAAACTTGCCACAGTGGATTCAAATGGATTATTTAACAGCATCAAACGGTTTTAAAGATGCTACGGCTCTAATGCAAAGTGGAAAATCATTCGAAAATTTAAGTGAAGGCTTGAAGGCTGCTTATACAGCTTGGACTACTGCGCCTACTTTAGGTTCGTTCCATTTTGTTGCTGATTTACCAGCATTGTTTATTATCATTTTAATTACAGCCTTAGTATATCGAGGAATGAAGGAATCGCGCAATGCGAGTAATATGATGGTGGTTGTAAAACTGTGTATCATTTTACTAGTAATCGCAGTGGGAGTTTTTTACGTTGATACTGATAACTGGACCCCTTTTGCACCTAACGGTGTGAGCGGCGTTTTGAAAGGTGTATCAGCGGTGTTCTTTGCTTACATTGGTTTTGATGCTATTTCTACAACTGCCGAAGAGTGTAAAGATCCGCAGCGTGATTTACCACGAGGAATGATGTGGGCCATTATAATATGTACCGTTCTCTATGTAATTATTGCATTGGTGCTAACCGGAATGGTTAATTATAGTTTGCTAGATGTGGGAGATCCATTAGCGTTTGTTTTTGCCAAATTAGATTTAAAATGGATGTCAGGTATAATCGCTGTTAGTGCCGTGATTGCTATGGCAAGTGTGTTGCTTGTGTTCCAAATGGGGCAACCGCGTATCTGGATGAGTATGAGTCGCGATGGTTTGTTGCCAAAACGTTTTTCAAAAGTACATCCTAAATACAAAACCCCTTCTTATGCAACCATTGTCACTGGTTTTGTTGTGGCTATTCCTGCCTTGTTCTTAAACCTGACTATGGTTACAGATCTATGTAGTATAGGAACTTTATTTGCCTTTGTACTGGTGTGTGCTGGAGTTTTAGTACTTCAAAATAAGAAAGATATTCCTAGAGGGAAGTTCAAAACGCCTTATGTAAATTCAAAATATGTTGTTCCGTTTCTACTGGCTGCTGGGTTGATTTATGCTTTTCAGTTTAATTCTAAAGCTACAATGGGCTTTATAACTAATGAAACCCAAACGTTTAAAGCGCAAGATATAATTACGTCACTTAACAAAGAAGATTCTCAAAAGGTATATGCCTATTTAGAAAATATAGAACACATAGATAAGAGCGCTGCTACTGCAGATTTAGAGAGTTTATTAAGTAAATATCAAGGTGATGAGTCGCGCTACGCTACTGTAGTTGCAGGTTTACCTATTGACGATGGCTTGAAATACGAAAGCGGTTTTAGTTTATTCAAACATAAAATCCCAATGTGGATTTTTCTATTCTCATTGATAGGATTAACAATATGGTCGTTTAAAGAAAATCTATCATTGATCCCGCTTCTAGGACTAGTAAGCTGCCTTTATATGATGGCCGAACTAAGTGTTTGGAATTGGATTTATTTTACCATTTGGTTGTTAATAGGTTTGGTGATCTACTTTAGCTACAGTCGAAAAAACAGCAAACTAAATTTTACCGCAGCCTCGTAAATAAAACTAAAATACACAACCGCCTTGATGATCTCAAGGCGGTTTTTTTATAGAATTTTACATAGTAAAAGCTAAGGGAAGTTGTTCATAATTGATTTCATATATAATTTAATGGCAAAAACAGTAAAATCCGTATATTGGTTTAAATTTTTGAACCATTCACTAGTATTAAAGTACAATTACAATGTCAGTATATAAAAAATTAGCCAAATTTGGGGAGCAATTTATAGGGAAAAGCAAACTCTTCAAGCATGGGTTTAATTATTCTCCCATGTACCGCAGGAGCACCGCTAGAATTGTATCGATATCTGAGGATTTATTGCAGGTAAAAATTAAATTACCCATTAGCTACAAGAATAAAAATTATGTCAACTCTATCTTTGGTGGGAGCATGTTTGCCGCAGTTGATCCCATTCCCATGATTCAATTGATGCATCTTCTGGGTGACGACTTTGTTGTATGGGATAAATCGGCTGAAATTTTTTTCAAGAAACCTGCTAGAGAAAATCTGTACGCTGATTTTATTTTTACCACCACCGAAGTTGATGCAATAGTAAATAGATTAAAGACTGAGAGCGAAATCGAAGTTACTAAACGCACTCAGCTTACTAACCACGAGCGCACTGTAATATACTGTGAAGTGCACAAAACAATTTACATTGCTGGAAAAGCTTTCTTTAAAGAGAAGAAAAAGCTGCGAAATCGCGATTAAAATAAAAATCCGCTCAAAATTACTCTCAAGCGGATTTAACTACAGTAAACAACTAAAAAAATTATAGAATAGCGAGTTCTTGCATGCAAGCTCTCATCATTTGGTATGTTCGTTCAATATCATTGTCTAAACCTATCGAGAAACGGATTAATCCATCTGTTAATCCCATTTCGACTTGCTCTTCCATTGGGATTTCGCTTGAAGTAGAAGTACCAGGAGCACTAAATAAAGTTTTATAAAATCCTAGGCTCACTGCTAAGTATCCTAAGTTTTTAGATTGCATTAACTCCATTAAGGCATTTGCTTTTGCTAACGATCCTACGTCTAATGTCATCATCCCTCCAAAACCATATTCTGGATTTATCATCGATGCATATATCTTATGACTTGGATGACTTGCTAAACCTGGATATACAGTTTTTAATCCGTCTTTTTCAAAACGTTCCGCTAGGTAAGACGCATTGTGACTGTGTTGTTTGACTCTCAAATGCAGGGTACGCATGTTTTTCATCACACTCGCTGAGCGCATACTATCCATTGTAGGTCCTAGTAACATACTTGCGCCACTATTTACATCTTTTAAACTATTGATAAAATCATGTGATGCACAGGTAACACCGCCTACAGTGTCACTACTTCCGTTGATGTATTTTGTCAGGGAATGAATCACGATATCTGCACCTAACTTAGTTGGTGTCACTGATAATGGTGAGAACGTATTATCGACCACTAATGTCAAATTATGCTTTTTAGCAATTTTAGACAATTCTGCTATATCAGCTACTTCTAGTAGTGGGTTACTTACCGTTTCGCAGTATAAAACCTTAGTGCTTGGCGTGATAGCCGCTTCAACTACATCTAGTTTTGTAATGTCTACAAAGGCAGTCTTGATTCCCATTCTTGGAGCAAAATTCTTTAAGAATGCGTAGGTACCGCCATAGATTGTTCTGCTTGATACAATATGATCGCCAGTACCACACAATTGTAATAAGGTAGGTGTGATTGCTCCCATTCCTGATGCCGAAACATTAGCTGTTTCTGTCCCTTCCATTGCTGCTAGCGCTTTATCTAAATATAAATTACTAGGCGAGGAGTGACGCGAATACAGGTAACAGCCTTCCATATTTCCTTCAAAGGTGTCAAACATGGTCTTTGCCGATAAGAAGGTGTAGGTTGATGAGTCGGATATTGATGGGTTTACACCACCAAATTCACCAAAATACTGTAAATCCTGAATGTTGTCTGCGGGATTGAAATTTTTCATAGTTATATTTTTATATTGTTTTTTGAAGCTATTTTCAGCTCCCGAAAGCTTTCGGGAGGCTATATTCCTAATTTATAAAAACTAAAGCCAAAAAAAGCTTTGTTTTATTAAATCGCGAGATACCGTTGCTATCTGGGCTAGGCGATTTGATTACTCAAGTAAGCCAAATCAAATTAAGAGTATTTTAGATTAATAATCAATCATAGTGTTTATATATAGATTTATAAACTATAATTAGGTATTTTTACAATCAATTTTTCTATTTACGGTGTTTAAAACCAACTGTGGTAGATTATATTTCAAAATCAAAATTTAGGTAAACTATGCTGTTAGACCCCATCGATAAAAAACTACTCTTACTATTACAAACTGATAGTAAGCGAACCAATAAAGAGTTGTCCTTAAAACTCAATCTTTCGGTAACTGCTGTTTATGAACGCATCAAGAAGCTAGAACGCGAAGGCATTATTGAAAAGTACGTTGTGGTTCTTAATAAAGCTAAAGTAGAGAAGGGGTTTGTGGTATTTTGTCACTTAAAACTAATTCAGCATTCACATGAGTTTCTTACCCATTTTGAAAGCGAGGTTGTCAAGCTACATGAAATCCTAGAGTGCCATCACGTGAGTGGTGATTATGACTATATTTTGAAAATTGTTGTTAAGGATATGGAGGCTTACCGAGAATTTTTAGTAAATAAATTAACCACTTTACAACACATAGGAAGCACACAGAGTACGTTTATGATTAGTGAAGTAAAGAATTCGACGGTTGTGACAATTTAAATTCAAACTTCCCAATTACGGCAATGTTAAAATAAATATTTCGGTATTATAGTAAAACAGAATAAAAAAGCTTGCACTTTAAAGTTTTAACAAAAGTTAATTTCTTAATTTTGTAGTTCGAAATAATAAATTACATATAAAAAATATACTATGAGTTCATTTGACGTAGTCATTATTGGTTCTGGTCCTGGAGGATACGTGTCAGCTATTCGTTGCGCGCAGTTGGGATTTAAAACAGCAATTATCGAAAAATACTCCGTTCTAGGAGGTACTTGTCTTAATGTAGGTTGCATTCCTTCAAAAGCAATGCTAGCTTCTTCTCATCACTATGCCGAAATTAAGCATTTTGAAGATCACGGAATCGAACTTACTGGTGAAGTAAAAGTAAACTTGGAAAAAATGGTTGCTCGTAAACAAGCAGTTGTTGACCAAACTACAGGTGGTGTTAAATACCTAATGGACAAAAATAAAATTACTGTTTTTGAAGGAATGGGATCTTTTGTAGATGCTACTCATGTTGCGATTGCTAAAGCAGACGGGACATCAGAAACAATCGAAGCAAAAAACATCATTATTGCTACAGGTTCTAAGCCTTCTTCTTTACCTTTTATTAAAATTGATAAAGAAAGAATTATTACATCTACTGAAGCATTAAAATTACCTGAGGTACCTAAACATTTAGTTATTATTGGTGGTGGAGTTATAGGGATCGAGTTAGGGCAAGTGTATTTACGTTTGGGAGCGCAAGTTTCTGTAGTAGAGTACATGGACCGCATTATTCCAGGAATGGATAGTTCGTTATCTAAAGAATTGACAAAAGTATTAAAGAAACAAGGAATGAAATTCTACGTTTCTCATAAAGTAAAATCGGTGGAAAGATCGGGTGACGTTGTTACTGTTCAAGCCGAAAATGCAAAAGGTGAAACCATCACTCTTGAAGGAGATTATTCATTAGTATCTGTAGGGCGTCGTCCTTATACTGAAGGATTAAATGCTGACAAAGCGGGAGTTAAAATTTCTGATAGAGGTCAAGTTGAGGTTAACGATCATTTACAAACTAGTGCTTCAAATATCTATGCTATTGGTGATGTTGTTCGTGGAGCAATGTTAGCTCACAAAGCAGAGGAAGAAGGAACAATGGTTGCCGAATTATTAGCTGGTCAAAAACCACATATCGATTACAATTTGATTCCTGGTGTTGTATATACTTGGCCAGAAGTGGCTGCAGTAGGACAAACAGAAGAGCAGTTAAAAGAAGCTGGAATTGCTTACAAATCTGGAAGCTTTCCTTTTAAAGCTTTAGGTCGTGCTAGAGCAAGTGCTGACTTAGATGGTTTTGTAAAAATCCTTGCTGATGCAAAAACAGATGAGGTTCTTGGAGTTCACATGATTGGAGCTAGAACAGCAGACTTAATTGCTGAGGCGGTTGTAGCGATGGAATTCAAAGCTTCTGCTGAAGATATTTCAAGAATGTCACATGCACACCCTACTTTTGCGGAAGCAGTAAAAGAAGCGGCATTAGCAGCAACAGACAACAGACCATTACACATCTAAAATTGATGTTTTATTATATTGAGAAGGCCGTCAAATGATTTTGACGGCCTTTTTTTATTGTATTTTTAATCTTGTAATCTTCACTATTAATTTTGTAAAAGCAGCTGAGGTGTCCAGTCGTATCTTTGATGAAAATCACGATTATGAAAAAGAGATATGTTGTAGGTACGCTAGCTTTATTAGGAGCTGGTTTTATTTTAAATTCATGTGCCAGCCGCACAATTCCAGAGAAAGCGGTTGCGGTGACTAATTTCGATAAAAATAAATACCTTGGAAAATGGTACGAAATTGCTCGTTTGGATTTTAAATTCGAAAAAGGTTTAAACAATACTACCGCAGAATATGCGATGCGTGAGGACGGAAAAATTAAAGTAACTAATAAAGGATACGATTATGATAAAGACAAATGGAAGCAAAGCGAAGGGAAAGCTAAATTTGTAGGGGATGACAGTATTGCGATGTTAAAAGTGTCATTTTTTGGTCCGTTTTATGCTGGGTACAATGTGCTAGCAATCGATAAGGATTATAAGTATGCTCTTGTCTCGGGAGATAGTTTAGATTACTTATGGATTTTATCTCGAGAAAAAACTATTCCTGAAAATATTAAGAAAGACTACCTGAAACAAGCACAAGAAATAGGGTACAACACTAGCGACTTACTGTGGGTGAAACACAATAAGTAAGAGGTACCGAGAAACAAATAAAAACCGACAATCTTTTAAAAAGTACGTCGGTTTTTTTACGTTTTGTTAGTCAGCTTTGAATAGCCCTTTGTAATTTTCCCAATGCGTAAAAATTAGAAAAATGTTTCCAATAAATACAAATAGTGCTAGTGGTAAATTCTCTGGCGTTAAGAAGTAATTGATCAGTAAAATATTCAGCGTCACCGGAAAGATGACAAGATTAGCTAAGGTGGTGTATTTACCGCTAAGAAAAGAGAGACCACATAATAATTCTATGGCTTTAGCCAAAGGCATTAAGTAGGTAGAAGCAATCAAACCTAATTGAAAGGCTTTAAACTCCCCAGATGAAGCAGGCTCTGGACTTAGATGAAAAAAATAACTTATTGAGGTGTACAGGAATAAGAGTCCTAATAATGTTCGAATGACGATAGTAGCGATTTTCATAATATTTAGGTTTAAAGAGTTACTAGAGGATAATCAAGCCGTTGAACTACTATTGACAACCCTCTTTTTAACCAACTATGAAAGTGTCAATTTAATACTGCTGTAAAAGGATGAAGTGTAGCTATTTGTATGGTATTCAGTTGTTTATTATAAATTTACGAATTTTTATTTGATTTTTAGAATTATCACTTAGTAAAGGCTTTTTTTATCGTAATTTTGATTTTTAAACAATTTTAGCCCTTGAGAACATCAGTTTACAAACAAATTCACAATTTAAAACAGTTTAAAGAGCAACTTTTAATTTGGTCTCAACAATATCAAGAAGTAAGCTATTTAGATAGTAACGAGCATAAAGATTCTTATTCTAAATACGACTGTATCGTTGCAGTTGATGGTATTACAGCTATTAAAACAGATTACCATAACGCGTTTGAAGATTTAAAGCAATACCAACAAACTACTAAGGATTGGATTTTTGGTTTCTTATCTTATGATCTAAAAAATGACGTAGAAGATTTGCATTCAAATAATTACGACGGACTCGAATTTCCGGATTTGTTTTTCTTCCAACCCAAGAAAATTTTTATTTTTAAAGAGGATACACTTGAAATGCGGTATCTTAATATGTGTGATGACGAATTTGAAAGTGATTTCACTGAAATTTTGAATACCAATATCTTCAAAGAAGCAGCAACAGCTCCAGTTACTATTCAAGCTAGGATTTCGAAAAAAGACTATCTAGATAAAGTAGGCAAATTGTTGGAACACATTCATCGTGGTGATTGCTATGAAGCAAATTTTTGCATGGAATTTTATGCCGAAAACAGTACGATCAATCCATTAGAGAAATATTTCAAACTGAACGAAATTTCAAAAGCACCTTTTGCCGTGTATTTTAAAAATCAATCTCATTTTTTACTTTCGGCGTCGCCAGAACGATATTTAAAAAAAGAAGCTGAAGTCTTGGTTTCTCAACCTATAAAAGGGACTTCAAGAAGGTATGATGATGCTGTAAAAGATGAAGAATCTAAATTGGCTTTAGCAACAGATCCTAAAGAAAGAGCAGAGAACATAATGATCACAGACTTAGTGAGAAATGACCTCTCGCACACCGCTCAAAAAGGGGCTGTACAAGTAACTGAGTTGTGTGGCTTATATTCTTTCTTGCAAGTACACCAAATGATCTCTACAATCACTTCAAAAATAGATGCTCAATATAGCGCAATAGACACTTTAAAAACGACTTTCCCCATGGGAAGCATGACGGGTGCACCTAAGGTTTCTGTGATGAAAATTATTGAAGATCTTGAAGAAACTAAACGTGGCTTGTATAGTGGTGCTGTAGGATATTTTACTCCAGAAGGAGATTATGACTTTAATGTGGTGATACGAAGCATTCTTTACAATCAAAAAAAGAAGTATATTTCGTTTTCAGTAGGCAGTGCAATCACGGCGCGCTCTAATCCAGAGATGGAATATCAAGAGTGCATGCTCAAAGCAAAAGCAATGCGCGAGGTTTTAGCATAAATGTGGGCTTCTCGCGATGATATAATAGTAAAAAGTACAGAATGTTAGAAATATTAAAAAAACATATTGCATCTAATTTGTCATTTCTAGTAGGTAAAAAATTATTACTTGCTACTAGTGGTGGTCTTGACAGCATGGTGATGGCGCATCTTTTTAAAGATTTAAAATTTGATGTGGCCATAGCGCATTGTAATTTTCAATTGCGTGGTGTTGATAGTTTTAAAGATCAAAAATTTGTTCAAGATTTTGCTGACGAAAACCAAATCCCAGCGTACATTACACAGTTTGATACCCAAGCATTTGCAGCAGATTATAAATTATCAACTCAAGTTGCAGCCAGAGATTTAAGGTACAACTGGTTTTATGAACTGCTAGAGGAAGAGGGGTATGATTACATTTTGACCGCGCACCATGCTGACGATAATTTAGAAACTTTTTTGATTAATTTGAGTCGGGGAACTGGCTTAGATGGTTTAACCGGAATCCCTGAAGAAAATGGGAACATTGTTAGACCGCTACTGCATTTTTCTCGAAGCGAAATTTTAAACTACGCAGAGAGTAATGCAATCGCTTGGCGCGAAGATGCAAGTAACGCTTCTGATAAGTACCTGCGCAATAAAATTAGGCATCATCTGGTTCCATTATTGCAGGAACTAAATCCTAATTTTATGGATGCCTTTCATAAAACACAATCATACTTGCAGGAATCAGCAGGTCTAGTTGAAGATGCTTCGATTATGGTGTATCAACAAGTTGCAAAACAAGAGGAAGACACAATCACTTTTGATCTTAATCAATTGAGAAAATTACCCAACTATAAGGCTTATTTATACCAGTGGTTAAGTGAATTTGGTTTTACTGCTTGGAACGATGTGTATGATTTAGTCGATGCTGTGTCAGGAAAACAAATCTATGCGTCTAATTTTCGATTATTAAAAAATAGAGACAGCTTATTATTGAGTAAAATGCTAGATCCTAATGAGCAGCTAGAATACTATATAAGTTTAGAAGAGCAAAAGGTTAATATTCCTATAAATTTGGCGTTTAAAAAAACGACTACAACTGCTTTTGAATCGAATAAGGTTATCTTTGTAGATGCAGATAGATTGCAGTATCCGTTGGTTTTAAAACGCTGGCAAGAAGGGGATAGCTTCCAGCCATTAGGCATGAACGGAAAGTCAAAAAAGCTGAGTAAGTTTTTTAAAGATGAAAAACTATCACTGTTAGACAAAGAGCAGTGTTGGGTTTTATGGTCTGCTAATGCGATTGTATGGATTACAGGTCTGCGACAAGATGAGCGCTTTAAAATCACCGAGAATACCATTAATATATTAAAAATAGAATTGGAATAATGAAGAAAATTATCTTTTTACTACTTGCATTTTTGGCCTTTGCCAATGTCGATGCTCAAATTTTAGATCCTGCAAAATGGACCACTAAAATTGAGAGAAAATCTGAAAACACCTATTTACTTACGTTTGACGGTACCATAGATAAAGACTGGCATCTTTATTCTCAGTTTACTCCTGATGGAGGACCACTTGCGCTAGAGGTTGTTTTTAAAAATAGCAAAGGCAATTTTAGTTTAGTAGGCAAAGCAACCGAAAGTAAAACGAGAACAGCTTACAATGATATTTTTGAGGTCAACGAAACTTTTTTCGAAAGAAAGGCACAAGTTCAACAATTAGTAAAAGTCACAAATAATGCACTTAAAACGATTGAAGTAGCACTTAATTACCAAGTTTGTAAAGATGTGTGTATTAATCAGGAAAAGAAATTTACACTAAGTATACCTGCAGCAACGACTGTGAATAGTACAAAAGAAGAATCTAGCGTAGCTCCAGTACCAACAGTAGAACAACCTGCCGTTACTAGCGATAGTGCTGCTGCGGTTGTTGATTCATTGCAACCGAGCCTAGGTGGAGGAGATGTGTATAACGCAGCTGATACAACTAGTGTGCCTGAAGGGAATAATACAAATAATGCTCCTCGTAGCATGTGGTCAATATTTTTCTTAGCCTTTTTAGGTGGTTTGGCAGCTTTGATGACCCCTTGTGTTTTTCCTATGATACCTATGACGGTGAGCTTTTTTACTAAACAAAGTAAAACTAAAGCTAAAGGAATTAGTAATGCTATTATCTATGGCGTTGCAATTATTGTCATTTATGTAATGCTAGGGTTTGTAGTTACCTGGGTATTTGGTGCCGATGCTCTTAATGCCTTATCTACAAACGTGTATTTCAATTTAATTTTCTTTGTATTATTAGTTGTATTTGCTGCATCATTTTTAGGCGCATTCGAAATCATGCTTCCTAATTCATGGGCAAATAAAGTGGATAGCCAAGCGGACAGAGGTGGAATTATCGGGATTTTATTCATGGCCCTAGCGTTAGCAATCGTGTCATTTTCATGTACAGGACCTATCGTAGGAACTTTATTAGTTGAAGCTGCATCAAATGGTGGAATTGCTCCTATTGTAGGGATGTTAGGATTTTCATCAGCTCTAGCATTGCCGTTTATGTTGTTTGCAATGTTTCCAGGATGGTTGAATTCATTGCCAAAATCAGGTGGCTGGTTGAATACCGTGAAAGTTTTTCTTGGTTTCCTAGAATTAGCTTTGGCTTTTAAATTTTTATCGAATGCTGATTTAGTGTTGCAATTACATTTATTAGAGCGTGAAGTATTTATTGCTATATGGATTGCAATCTTTGGAACACTAACACTTTACTTATTTGGTAAGATCAGCTTGCCACATGATAGTCCGTTACCTTTTATATCTGTAGGTAGATTGATGACCGGACTTGTCGTATTGACTTTTACAATATATTTAATTCCGGGCTTATGGGGAGCACCATTAAAAGTAATTAGCGCGTTCCCGCCACCTATGGAGTACGGTGAAAGCCCTATGGGGCTTGGAAATTCAGGAAGCGCTACAACAACAGCAGTTTTACCAGAAGGAGCAAAAAGTGGTCCGCATGGTATCGTTGTTTTTGATGATTACGATAAGGGGTTGGCTTACGCCAAAACAGTAAATAAACCCATTATGCTAGATTTTACAGGTTTTGCGTGTGTAAATTGTAGAAAAATGGAAATCAATGTTTGGTCAGTGCCAACAATATTACAAATACTTAAAAATGATGTTGTTTTAATTTCCTTATATGTAGATGATAAGCGTGAGTTGCCTAAAAGCGAACAATTTGTATCAAAAAAGACAGGAGCAGAAATCGAAACGATAGGGGACAAGTGGACTGATTTTATGATTAGCACGTATAAAACAAATACACAACCTTTATATGTTTTAACAGACCTCGAAGGAAATAGTTTAAATACAAGCCAGCCTACAATAAGCTATGTAAATGCTAAAGAATATGAGGCTTGGCTGAAAATGGGAATTTCAAAATTTTAACAAGCAAAAAAAATCCAATCATAATCATGATTGGATTTTTTTTTGCTTGTTTAATAGTGTTTATAGATACTCACCATGCTGCGATAGGTCTAAACCTAAATGCTCTTTGTCTTCTGTAACTCTTAAAGGCGTTATTTTATTAACGATAAAGAATAGAAAGTAAGAAGCAGTAAATGCAAATACAGAAACAATTATCATTGCTGTTAGCTGAGTGAAAAACAATGTTGTTTCACCAAAGATTAAACCTTGATCAGTTACTGCGGGATTGATTTCTTTTGAAGCAAAAACTCCTGTAAGTAACATTCCTGTCATTCCACCTACACCGTGACAAGCAAATACGTCTAAGGCATCGTCGATTTTATCTCTCTTATGAAATTTACCCACCATAATATTACTCACAATACTACTAAATACACCTATAAATAAGGCATTAGGAACACTTACAAAACCAGCTGCGGGAGTAATGGCAACAAGACCTACAACGGCACCTATACATGCTCCCATTGCTGAGACTTTGTGACCTAAAATTTTATCAAAAAATACCCAAGCCATTCCTGCTCCAGCTGCGGCTACTGTTGTTGTGGCAAATGCTTGTACTGCTAATCCATTTGCAGCAAGTGCAGATCCAGCATTAAAACCAAACCATCCAAACCACAATAAACCGGTACCTAACAATACGTATGTTATACGAGCAGGATTTGGTTTTTGTCCTTTTCGTTTCCCTAAGAAGATGGCTCCAGCGAGTGCTGCCCATCCCGCGCTCATGTGTACTACAGTTCCTCCAGCAAAATCTAGTACTCCCATTTTAAAGAAGATACCGTCTTCATGCCAAGTCATGTGACATAGCGGCGTATAAATAAATAGAATAAACAAGACCATAAATAACATATATGCCCAGAAGCGAATGCGCTCTGCAAAGGCACCTGTAATCAGTGCAGGAGTAATTATTGCAAACTTTGCCTGAAATAGGGCATAAAGCATAAATGGGATTGTTCCCCATGCAGTCGTTGATTTAACGCCGCTGAACATGAAATATGCAGTAGGATCACCTATTATTCCTCCAAGAGAGGGTCCGAAGGATAAACTAAATCCAACAACAATCCATAAAACGGTGACGATAATCATTGCCATATAACTTTGCAACATTGTGCTAATCACGTTTTTCTTACCTACCATTCCTCCATAGAAAAATCCTAATCCAGGTGTCATAATAAATACTAATGCTGTGGCAACAATCATCCATGCAGTATCTCCTGTGTCAAAATTACTAGGTTCAATAGCGCTAGGTGTGGCAGTTGTCATGAAATTGGTGCAAACAGTTAGCACCAAGAGAGTTATAAGAATAACACTTAAAATAATTTTTCTCATGGTTTTGTTACTTTTTTTTAACAAAAATATAAAATGTTTTAACGTGCCTTTAATAAATAGGTGTTGTTCTATGAATTATTACATATTTACTAAAATGACCCCATGTATTTTGAGGGTAGTTTTGTTTTATAGTGCGTAAAAATGATAATTATATTAATTTTGAAAAAATGGTATTCTAAAAAATGTGCTTTATTCGAAGTTTTAAGTAAAAAAAATAGAGACATTGCCGTAAGCACATGTCTCTATCTTCTAATTTAGTTAACCGTTTAGTAAAAGGGTAGACTATTTTTGGTTGTACTTTTCTTTGTAAATTTCATTCAATCTTGATTGATGATTTTCTAAAGTAATCTTTCTTCCCTGTATAAATGCTGAGCTTAATTTATTGGTGCGCATGTCTAAGGCATCACCTTCAGATATAAATAGCGTGGCATCTTTACCAGTTTCTAGTGTACCGCAAAAGGAATCAATTCCTAAAATTTTTGCCGTATTTGAAGTTATCAACTGCAGTGCTTTTTCTTTATCTAAACCGTATGCTGCACAAGTTCCTGCTAGAAAAGGCAAGTTACGAGTGTTCATACGCTCCATATCTCCACTATTTTCTAAACCTACAACAATGCCTTTATCAGTTAGCATCTTGGCCATTTTATAGGGTAAGTTAACATCTTGATCGTCAAATTCTGGCATGTCATGAACACGTCTTAGTAATACACCAATAGCTGTTGCTTTAAGCAAGTCAGCACATTTGTAAGCCTCAAATCCACCTACAATAACTATTTTTTTAATACCAATCTCTTGCGCTAGTTTTACTGCATCAATAATTTGTAATTCGTGATCAGCGTGTATAAATAAAGTCTGTGTCCCATTGAAAAGTCCTTTAGTAGATTCAAAAACTACGTTGCGTTCTTTTGTAACCTCCCCTTGAGAAGCTTTAGTACTAATTAAAAAAGATTTTATCGTAGCCTTTTCTTCCGCATAATTCTTGTTCAATGATGCTCCTGCAGGTTCTGCCCACCAGCCCCCATTTTTATATATGGAAGGGAAATTCAAATGAATTCCGTCATTTTCTTTTATGACACCATCTTGATAGTTCCATGAGTCAAGTTGTACCACTGATGAGGTTCCAGAAATCGTTCCTCCACGAGGGGTGATCTGAGCCATTAATATTCCGTTAGGTCGCACTGTTTCAATCACTTTTGATTCTGCATTATAAGCAATTAAACTCCTCACATTGGGATTCATGTCTCCTACTTCGCTTTCATCATCAGATGATTTAACTGCGTCAATTTCGACTAAACCTAGCGTTGAGTTGGCTGCAATAAATCCAGGATAAACGTGCTTTCCTGTAGCGTCAATTGTTTGATCATAAGCGCCTGCTGCTAATCGTAATGTAGAGGCATCGGCAACCAAGGTTAATTTCCCATCTTTAAAACCAATGGCGCTGTTCGGAATTACTTGTCCGGTTCCTAAATGCGCTGTGGCATTAAGGATTAAAATAGATTCTGTTTGCTTTTTTCCCGGTGCATGCTGAGCAAAGATCGAGGCGCTAAAAAGCAAGTATAGTATATAGCTGTATTTCTTCATAGTAGTGTGCTTTGTGTTTTTATGAATGTTTTTCACTGTGATCCTTTTTTATTATTGTTCTAATGTGTCACAGTGGTACTCCGCTTTTTGCTTTTTCTTAGGCTCTTGCGTTTTCATTCCTTTATTTTTCTCTTCTAGCATTTGTGAAATAATCAAGTTTCTATCTTTCAATACTGCTGCGCGTTTTACTTCGTCTTTTGCCATATCATAATAAACAACTCCTTCAATTACTGTTTTCTCTGCTTTAGCATAAATAGAAAGTGGATTATCACTCCACATCACAATATCAGCATCTTTACCTACTTTAATACTACCTACTTTATTATCAATGTGCAATAACTTTGCTGGATTTAGGGTTACAAATTTCCAGGCATCTTCTTCACTTAGGTTACCGTATTTTACGGCTTTTGCTGCTTCTTGATTTAGCCTTCTTGACATTTCGGCATCATCTGAATTGTAAGCAACGACCAGTCCTGCATTGTGCATTATTGGACCATTGTAAGGGATTGCATCATTTACCTCAAATTTATAGGCCCACCAGTCAGCAAATGTTGAAGCTCCCACACCGTGTTCCTTCATCTTGTCTGCTACTTTGTATCCTTCTAAGATGTGTGTAAAAGTGTTGACATTAAAATTAAATTGATCAGCAACATTCATCAGCATTAAAATCTCTGACTGTATGTAAGAGTGACAGCTTATAAAACGTTCTTTATTAATTATTTCTGCCAGTGTTTGCAATTCTAAATCTACTCTAGGCGCTTTTCCTTTTTTCTTATTCGAATTATATGCTTTCCAAGAGGCATCATATTCCTTAGCGCGCTGGAAGTAATCTATAAATACTTGCTCAACTCCCATTCTAGATTGTGGAAAACGTGTTGGATTATTTAATCCCCAGTTTGCTTGTTTTACATTTTCACCTAATGCAAATTTGATGAATTTAGGTTGGTCTTGGTACAACATTTCATCCGGAGCAGCACCCCATTTCCATTTAACAATAGCAGAACGTCCTCCAATAGGATTTGCAGAACCATGTAATAATTGTGATGTAGTTACACCTCCTGCGAGTTCTCTATAAATATTAACATCATCAGAGTTTACCACATCTTCAATAGTCACTTCGGCAGTCGAATTATGTCCGCTTTCATTCACCCCGTTTGAAATTGCAATGTGGGAATGCTCATCGATAATACCACTAGTAATGTGTTTTCCTCTAGCGTCAATAACCACTGCACCACTTTCTGATAGTCCATTTCCTATTGCAGCAATTTTTCCGTTTTTAACTAGGACGTCTGTTTCTTTTAAAATTCCCTCTTTTTCATTTGTCCATACCGTAGCGTTTTTAAATAGCAATACTTCTTGCTTTAATCTCTGGTTGTCACCAAAGGCAAGATTAGGATAGGTAACTGGAAGGACGACTATATTCTTGTCGCTATCTGCTGAATCTTTTTTCTTTTCGAAATCTGCTGTTTTAGTTGCCGTCCAGTTGTACTCTTTTCCGTCAAATGCAATTGCTTTTCCTGAGATAGCGCTGTTTCCATCTAAATAAGCGGTTAATCTATTAAAATCTAATGCTGTGCTATCTTTACCTTTTATAATAAGTGATAACCAATTGTTATTTACAGTAAGTTTGCTACTTACTTTTGTAGAATCTAATAATGCCAAGGTAGAACTTGGTCCGTTTTGCTCTCCTTTTACACTCCAATTGTAACTGGTATTATTAAGGTTCAATGTGTATTCACCTCTAATATCTTTTACTGTGCGATCTGAGATGACATATTTTGATCCTTGAACCCAGTTCTCATAAACGATAGTTTTTTTGTCAAAGATTTCACCTGAGGTGATTAGAAAGTTGGCTAGATTTCCCACCTTCAAAGATCCTATTTCATTACTTTTACCTAGTAACGCTGCTGGTACTGTAGTTAAGGAAGCAAGCGCTTTTGTCTTATCAAATCCGTACTGAATAGCTTTTAATAGGTTAGGTCTAAAATCCTCTAATTTTTTAAGTTGATCAGTTGTTAAAGCAAATGTAACCCCATTTTCTGATAGTACTTTTAAGTTGGTTGCTGCTTGATTCCAAGCCAATAAGTCGGCAAAATCTAATTGACTTGCCTGATAAGGATTGGATACATCAAATGCCTCAGGAAAGTTTATGGGTATAATGAAACTCGCATTTGTTTTTTTTATTTCTGCAATTCTTTCGTATTCGTTTCCAGCTCCTTTTAAAACATATTTCAAACCAAATTCATTCGCGATTTTTGCCGCTCTTAAACTATTAAGTTTGTCGTTTGCATCAAAAATTTGAACTAGTTTTTCATTACTAATTAAAGCTTCTAACGAAACGTCTTTTGTAGTAGAGTTTCCTTTTTTATACCAGTCCATATCGTAATACATCTGGCGTAACAAGGCCATAGATCCCATTAACGAACTAGGATATGCTTGATTTGAAGTTATGCTACGTGCAAAACTAAAGTGGCTACTCAGCTTGTTTTCCAGTAAACGGTTTGTTTGATCTTCGTTATTCAAAGCGACTAGGGTACCTGTACCTTGTGCAATTCCATCATTCATATGCGATAGCACTACGCCAAAACCTGCTTTTAATAATTCAATAGCTTTGTCGTTGTTGTAACTAAAATTAGCGTAGGCATCCGTTTCTGGTTTTACGTGCTCATTCCAGTAGTGACCTTCTTTTCTAGTGTCGTAAGAAGGGTCAGTGCTACGTTGCGCTCGTTTTGGACTTTCGATCCCAAAACTACTGAACATATCAATAAAACTAGGGTAGATATATTGTCCCTTTAAGTCTACTATAACTACGTTTTTAGGAATAGCAACACTGTTTCCTACGGCGACTACTTTTCCGTTTTGAATCAGTAAGGTTCCATTTTCTACAATTTGAGTAGGGGATACCACAATCTTTGCATTTGTGAAAGCAGTATAATTGGTGTTGTGGTGTTGGATACTTTCATTATTGGGAAAGTATTCCTGTGCATCAATTTTTGGTACAAAAATTAATAGCAATAGGAGCGTAAAGCGTTTTTTCATGTGGTTTTAGTTAATTTTAACTAAAAGTAGCAAATCAATATAAAATACAGATGAAAATTCAAATAATTAACAGTTGTAGATTGTAATTTTAAACATCGAATAAAAAAAAGCGCATAAAAAAAGGAAATGATTGTGGGTCATTTCCTTATTTGCCAAGTGTGTAATTAACCGATAGTTTTTTCGATATAATCAGAATTTAGGAGGTAAAGAGCTCCCATATATTTTATTTTAAAGGAGATCAAATCCCCTATTTTATAGCCTTTTTTCGAATTTGAAATATCAATAACTAACATATCTGAGCTTGCATCTATAATCGTTATATCAGGATCTTCAGCTTCAATATATTGTGGTTGCATGTCTAGTAAACCAATATCTAATATCGCTCTCAATGAGGTTTCGCCTAGATCGTCGCTAGCGCTAGGGACGTAACTTGTTCCTACCCCGCTTTCACCCAGTTCTCCTATAGGTGCATCTGGTTTTTCGGTGATTTCGATAATTTCAGAGTAGAGTTTAAAAACATCATTGTGCATGCCTTCAATTGTTTCTCCAGTAAATAAATCTTTACCAAAAAATAAGGCTTCTCCTATTCGAAAATGATTCACAGCCATAGGACGTGCATTTTTTAACATCAAAGGTATCGCCACAGAGGTTCCACCAGATACCCAAGGAATGGTGATGTTAAATTTAGCTTCAATCAATTGCTTGTACAAACTCAACTGAATTAACTTATCTTGTGTAGGCATGATGCCGCTTAAGCAATTAAGGTTAGTACCAATACCTCTAATTTCGATATTAGGCATTTTTAAAATACTGCCGTAAAAAGCAATTAGTTCTTCACCCATAACACCTTCACGAAGATCACCCATTTCAATCATAATAATGATTTTATGAACTTTATCTTGTCTTTGAGCTTCTTCAGAGAGCAGTTGTATGGTGTATATTTCGGTATTAAAACTCACATCAGCATAGCGCACAATATTTTCAATACTTCGTTTTGCAGGTGGTTTAATGTAAACCGTTTGAATTGTAGGGTCTAATGCTTTTATTTTTCTAAGGTTACTCACCCTAGAATCATGGATTTCTCTTACTCCCAAGGCGATGATTTCCTTTAAGTAAATTTTGTTTCCACAAAGCAATTTTGAAACAACACCCCATTGAATATTTCTAGATTTGAAGATCGTATCTAGAAACTGGTAGTTGTCTTTTAATTTTTCTCTATATAATTTTATAAATGCCATTATTTTAAAATTTTTCTCGGAATTGTTTTCGCTATACGCGTCAACAATTCATAATTCAGTTGATTACTAAAATCACTAAAGGAGGCCACAGAAACGGTTACATCATCCTGCGAACCTATTAATACCACTTCGTCGTCTTTTTTTACAGCTGTTACATCTGTAACATCTACTGTCATCATGTTCATATTTACTGAGCCCACGACAATGCAGCGTTGCCCGTTGATCAATACACGACCTTGATTGCTCAAAGAACGACTATACCCATGAGAATATCCTATGGGAATCACCGCTATTTTCATATTTCGTTCTGCTAGAAAACTAGTTCCATAGCCTATAAAGTCACCAATGTTCACTTTCTTGACACTCATGACATTGCTTTTCCAGCTGATCACGCGCTTTAAAGGATCGATTTTATTTTTTACAGTACTAAGATGATTTACAAAAACTTCAGGGCTTGACCATAAACCATATTGCATAATTCCTATTCGCACCAAATCCATCCTTGTCTCAGGAAACATTATTGACGCCGCTGAACAAGCTGAATGCTTAATTTCAGGACGCAAGTCGTTATCACAAAGATATTGATAAATTTCTTCAAATTTTTTGATTTGTTTTTCTACTCTGTAATAATTAGCAATGCTTTCAGCTCCTGCATAGTGCGTACACAAGCCTTTTAAGTAGAGATGTTCCTTTTCTTTCTTGAATGTTGTTATGACTGCCGCTAACTCCTTCTTTTCAAATCCGGTTCTATTCATTCCCGTTTCGGCTTCGATGTGGATTTTGGCACTTATTTTTAACTTCTTGGCGGTTTTCACTGCTTGACTCAAGCGTAATTTATCAAAAACAAAAAACTCAACGTGATTTGCAATCACCCATTCCATATCAATATCTTGAACCAGCCCCATCACCATAATAGTAGCTTTATCAGCTAGTGCTTCCTTGATAAGTTTAGCTTCTTCTACATCAAATACTGAGAAGTGATTGACACCACAATCAAAGGCCATGGTTACAAATTCC
Source organism: Flavobacterium aeripolare (assembly GCF_013294025.1). Taxonomy (GTDB): domain Bacteria; phylum Bacteroidota; class Bacteroidia; order Flavobacteriales; family Flavobacteriaceae; genus Flavobacterium. The sequence continues at coordinate 27,699 of NZ_JABSNL010000008.1, read as the reverse complement.
TTAATCCCGTGGCCGTAAGCATTTCCTTTTACAACCGAGGAGAATTGCACTTTCTTGCCAAAGATTTTTCTCAAGAAATCTATATTGTTTTTGTAAGCGGCTTGATTGAGTGTTATACTTGAATTAGTGTGCATTTAATATTTGTTTGCTAATTGAATGGAAAATAGTTACTCCAGTAGAAATGATTTCATCTGGAAAATCATAGTCGGGATTGTGTAGGGCAGGAGTGTTCACTCCAGAACCCAAACCAAACATTGCTCCTGGAAATTGTTGTGTGAATAATCCAAAATCTTCTCCCCAGCTAAACGGACTCTCTTTTTCCTGAATTGTAAATTGATTTGAAGCTGCCGCTTGCCTAATATAGTTTGCTGCTTCGTGATTGTTTTCGTTTGCTTGAAAACTTTCTGTCCATGAAATCGTTATTTCTAATTGATGTTCTAGGGCAATTGTAGTGGCAGTATGTTTTAATTGAGCTTCTAATTTTTTCATTTGTGCGTTGCTATTGCTTCTCACCGTGAAATGAATTTGCCCTTCTCCCGCAGAAACTCCATAGGCTTTTGAGCCTATATTGGTGTAAATGGGTGTAATAAGACCATAATTTGAACTTGTTACATCAGTATGGATACTCTCATTGAATGCAGTAATTATGGCGGCCACCGCTAGGGTAGGGTTAATACCCATATGAGGTTCTCCAGCATGCGCTGTCTTTCCTTTAAGTTTGATAATCATGCTATTTACGGCACAACTAAAAGTGTCGTTTTTAATTACCACATCGTGCAAAGTGTAGCCAGGTAAATTGTGCAGCGCAAATGCATAGTCAGGTTGTAATGTGAATTTTGAGTCATTAAAGACTTTGGCAGCGCCACTACCATCTTCCTCTGCTGGTTGAAATAGCAAGGCTACAGATCCAGTCTCTGGTCTTTTTTCATGCAGTTGCATTGCTAACCCACAAAGAATTGCCATGTGACCATCGTGTCCACACTTATGTGATACAGCTTCGTTTTTTGACCTGTATTTAAAGTTGTTAATCTCAGCAATAGGCAATGCGTCAAGTTCGCATCTAAATAGGATTTGCTTGCCATCTTTCTCTCCATTGTAGATGGCTATGATTCCATGCCCACCTAAATTTGAAATAAGGGCATCAGGAGGATAATTCGATAAAAATAAAGCGATCTTTTTTGCTGTCGCTTCTTCTTGTCCAGAAACTTCTGGATATTGATGTAAATCTTGACGCAATGTTGTTAATAGGTCACTATGAGATCCAACTAAATTCATTTCTGGTATTATTTTACTAGACGCATTTCTAGGTATTTATTAGTGAAACCTAATTTTTCATACAAGCCCTTAGCCGGATTATTAGGTTCAACATGTAAAGCGATATTTCCTTCGGCAGTGTCTATTGCTTTTTGCATCAATTTTTTACCATATCCTTTTCCTCGCTGTGAATTATCTACAGCAATATACACTAGAATATTCTCTGGAATAAAATCTTTCATTCCAGTATTGTTTAAAATTACGACACCTACAATTTTTTCTTCGTCTGAGCATACGATAATATTTCCTCCTTTTTCAGGGTTCATTACATAATCGATACACTTTAAAATATCAGCAACTTTATCGCCATATTCCTCTAAATGTGTGAATAAAAATTCAGCAATCAATTGGTTTGTATACTGTTGATCAGCTCCAGTTTGAGCGTTAATTATTTTGAATTCCATTTTGTTTTCCGTTTTTGTTATAATGATAGTATGATATAATAATAAACAGCAATAGCGATACCGAAATACCGTAAGCATTTGCGTCTAAATGTTCTGGTAAATTTATTCCTAAAGGTAATTTATTTTTACTAATAATTAGATAGATTGTTGTACTTCCTCCTAGTAACATACTCCAGAAAGCTGCGGTAGGATGGCTTTTTTTCCAAAACAAAGCGCCTATCACGGGAACAAATAATCCAGAAACCATAAAAGCGTAGGAATAGAGCATCAGTTCAAGTACATTTTGCATTTGCGACGCTAGAAGTATTGCAAAGAAGCCCACGAGTAGCGTTACTATTTGAGATAGCTGTAACTCCTTTTTATGCGTAAGTTCTTTTTTCGAAAACTTAGCTATAATGTCTGTTACAATATTTCCAGAAGCAGCCATTAAGCAACTATCTGCTGTAGATAATATGGCAGAAAAATAAGAAGACAACATCAATCCCATTAATCCTACCGGAAGTATTGTAGCCAGTAATACGGGTAATCCCATCTCGCTATCCATCTCTGCAGCATTTGTTATTCCTGCAAACATTCCTTTTACAGCTGCCACTTTTGCCAGCATTCCTAGAATTACTCCCATAAATGCCATGATAGGCCATTCAAATACACCAGCGATTAACCATGCTTTTTTTGCCTCTTTTTCGCCCTTGCTCGCATAAATTCGCTGATAAAGCGTCATCCCCACAAACCAAATTGGAATTATGGTAATGGACCAGTTTACAATTTGATGCCACGATACATTTGTCAGTGAGAGATACTCTGGCGGTAAAGTTGCTTTGATTGCATCGTATCCACCCACAGCATTGTATGCAATAGGAATACCTATAAAAACCAAACCACCTATCAATATTAACCACTGTATCGTGTCAGTGTAGATAACCGCTTTTAGACCGCCAATGGCTGTATATACTACAGCAATCACACCCATGACGATTAAAGCAGTTTGAAGATCAAGACCTTCTATGGTTGCAGAGGCTAATTTGGCTCCAGCCAAAACCTGTGAACTAGTAAAACCCACATATCCAATTGCCGAAATTATTCCTGCCAGTAGTGCTACTCGAGGCGTGTAAAAATGATTGAAAATTTGCGGGAATGTAAAAAATTTATGTTTGTGTCCAAGATGACTAATTTTTGGAATTAAGAAAACTGCTGAAAGCCATGCTCCTAATAACCCTGTGAACAACATCCACGAACCCGATATTCCCATCGTAAAACCAAGTCCTCCAAGTCCAATTGAAAATCCACCACCTACATCTGTGGCTACCACTGATAGACCAATGTGCCAGCTACTCATATTACGGCCGCTTACATAAAAGTCTTCGGCAGTTTTATTTTTATTAAAAAAATAAACTCCCACACCCAGCATGGCAAGCATGTAAATAACAAAGATTAAATAATCTATCCAGTGCATTTCGTGTTAATTTAGTATGAGTTAAAAGCCCTAATAGGAATTTTTCCAAAGGCAGCATAGGGCGTTCAATTATATTTTTGTTGCCTATCTATAGTACTGTTAGAAAGCAGAAAAATGCTTGTTTACCAAATTATCATATTGGAATAAAAACAGTCGATTTTGAAGCAAAAAAGGCTTAAATCTCGGCAAATATAAGAATTTATATCTAAAAACCTTGTAAAAGCTGTCTTGGCGCTTCTTTCAGTCACATTCAAGCAGTCGTAGTATTGTTTATTTATAGAAAGTTTTTTCTTATCTTTTATTTAAATATTTTGATTTTAAGGAAGGGTTAAATCTACATTTTTGATTGCTAAATGCAGCAGTAGTAAAAGATGTTCAATTTATCATTTTAATTGTAAGTAAATTACCTATTCTGCTGATTTCTAGTTCCTCAAAAACAGCATAGGCTCTCGCTATCGTAGTGATGTTGTCGCTGCAGTTTCATTTCATAATCCAGAAAACATAGTGTTGAAATCGTAGTGCAACAATTTGAAAACTCCTTTGTTATTTTGGGTTTATAAAGGCGTAAATAATTATTTTAAAAAGCTTAACTAATTGTTTTTTAATATATTGTTTGTTATTTATTAAGGAATTCCCTAAAATTATTTCTATTTTTAAGAAAAAAAATATGCTAGTTAAGACTTTTGGAAGTGCAGTTTTTGGGGTAGAGGCAACGACAATTACGGTTGAAGTAAATATTGATAACGGAATAGGCTATCACTTAGTAGGTCTTCCAGATAATGCTATTAAGGAGAGTAGTTATCGTATTGCAGCTGCCTTAAAAAACAATGGATATAAACTTCCAGGAAAGAAAATAACGATCAATATGGCGCCCGCTGATTTACGTAAAGAAGGCTCGGCTTATGACTTGACATTGACGATTGGTATTCTTGTTGCTTCTGAGCAAATAAAATCAGTTATCTATCAGGATTACATTATTATGGGGGAATTGTCATTAGATGGTAGTTTGCAGCCCATTCGTGGTGCGCTACCTATAGCGATAAAAGCAAAGGAAGAGGGATTCAAAGGTTTTTTTCTACCTATACAAAATGTGAAAGAAGCAGCTATAGTGTCTGGACTTGATGTTTATGGAGTCGAAACGATTCAAGAGGTTATTGATTTCCTAGAGGGTAGAGGAACATTAGAACCTACAATTATTAATACACGAAAAGAATTTTACAAAGATCTCGATTTCCCTGAGTTTGATTTTTCAGATGTAAAAGGGCAGGAGTCTATAAAACGTTGTATGGAGATTGCTGCTGCTGGTGGACACAATATTATATTGATAGGTCCGCCTGGAGCTGGTAAAACGATGCTAGCCAAAAGACTTCCCAGCATATTGCCTCCTATGACGTTACGAGAAGCACTAGAAACAACTAAAATTCATAGCGTGGCGGGAAAATTGAAGGAAGTAGGATTAATGAACCAACGTCCTTTTAGGAGTCCGCATCACACCATTTCAAATGTGGCTCTTGTGGGAGGAGGAAGTTATCCGCAACCAGGAGAAATTTCGATGGCACACAACGGCGTTTTATTTCTTGATGAATTACCAGAATTTAAAAGAGATGTTCTTGAAGTAATGCGTCAGCCGCTGGAAGATCGCGAGGTGACAATTTCAAGAGCTAAATTTACGGTGACTTATCCGTCTTCCTTTATGCTTGTTGCGAGTATGAATCCCAGTCCGAGTGGGTTTTTTAATGATCCAGACGCACCACAAACCTCGTCTCCACATGAAATGCAACGTTATTTAAGCAAAGTTTCTGGTCCATTATTAGATCGAATAGACATTCATATCGAAGTGACGCCTGTTCCCTTTGACAAACTCTCTGATGATCGAAAGGCCGAAAGCAGCGTAAGTATAAGAAAGCGTGTCACTGAAGCGAGAGCATTTCAAACACTACGATTTGAAAATTTTGAGAACATTCATTACAATGCTCAGATGAATACGAAGCAAATTAGGGAATTTTGTGCTTTAGACGATACTTCAAAGGCTTTATTAAAAACCGCGATGGAACGTCTCAATTTGTCAGCTAGAGCATATGATCGAATTTTGAAAGTTGCCCGTACCATTGCTGATCTTGAGGGAGCACCCATAGTGGTTTCCTCTCATATTGCCGAAGCTATTCAATATAGAAGCTTGGATAGAGACGGCTGGTTAGGATAAAAAAAAGCTTGAGAAAAATCTCAAGCTTGCATTTAAATTATCTTATTTCGGCAAAGGTATCTCCTTGTTTTATATCTCCAGATTTGTACCCTTTCAGGAACCAATATTTTCTTTGTGCAGAAGTTCCATGCGTGAAAGACTCAGGAACGATATGTCCTTGCATTTTACTTTGTATAGCGTCATCTCCTACAGCATGTGCGGCACTTAGCGCTTGATCTATATCTCCCTCTTCAAGAAAATTAGTCATTTTTTGATTGTAATGCGTCCATAGACCTGCATAAAAATCAGCTTGTAACTCTAAAGCTACAGACAGTTTATTAGCTTCTGCCTTTGATTTACCTTGCTGCATTTGGCGCATTTTAGCAGAAGTTCCTAGTAACGTTTGAACATGGTGTCCTATTTCATGTGCGAGTACATAAGCAGTAGCAAAATCTCCTCCTTCGGCACCAAAACGACTTTTAAGTTCTGTAAAAAAACTTAAATCCATATAAACTTGTTGGTCTGCAGGGCAGTAAAATGGTCCTGAAGCTGCAGTTGCACTTCCACATTCAGTATTGACAGCATCAGTAAATAAAACTACGGTAGGCTCTTTATAAGTCATTCCGTTTTCTTGAAATATTTTTATCCAAACATCTTCATTATTTGATATAAGTGCATCAATTTTTTGTCCTTCTTCTATTTCCTTTGCAGTTAAATCTCGTTGTTCAGTAGGAGCACTTTGTCCTTGATTCATTTGCTCTAAGATAGGTGTAATCATTTGACCATTCTCACCGCCAAAAGCATTTAATAGCAGGATTACAATTCCTATTATTCCTCCCCCTACTACTGTTTTTCCGCCTGATGACATTCCTCTTCGATCATCTAGATTACCACTCTTGCGCGTTCCTCTCCATTTCATATGATTGAGTTTTATTGTTTTAAAATTTATAAAAAAACGAATTTATATTATTTTTTACTTAATCAATGCCTTTATCACAAAATAATTAATCTGCAGGAACCCATTTTACAATAGTTTCTTCGACAATTTTTTTCAATATAGGCTTAGATACAAAGTCATTCATACCGGCAGCCTTGCACTGCTGTTTAATCTCTAACTCTGCGCTAGCTGTAATTGCTATGATTGGTACACTCTTTCCGTTTGCTAATTTTCTAATTTGTTTAGTAGCTTGAAATCCGTTTAGAACAGGCATTTGTATGTCCATAAATATAATATCTGGTAGCAAACTTTCAAACTGAGAAACTGCATCTAGTCCATTAGACAACTCGTGAATAATAGCATCAGGTAAGATATTTTTAATAATCGTTTTAAGTAAAAGCATGTTGATTTTATTGTCTTCAACCAACATAACATTAAGATTTTTCAAGTATTCTTTATCTTCAAATAATACATCAACTGGCGAGGGTACATCTATCTTTTTATTCTTATTAGCAATAGTTTTTTCAGTTGAGGTTTTTAAATTTAGATCGAAAGAAAAAGTACTTCCCACACCTAAGGTGCTTTCTAGTTCCAACTTGCTATCCATTAATCCTAACAACTTATTAGATATGGTAAGTCCTAAACCGGTACCACCAAATTTTTTAGTTGTCGAACTATCTTCTTGAGAAAAAGCTTTAAAAATTTTATTCTTGTTTTCTTTCAATATCCCAATACCGGAATCAATTACAGCAAAACGTATAATATTATGTTGGTTACTGATTTTTTCAATTAACGTAACTTTCAACTCTATAGACCCTTTACTTGTAAATTTGACTGCATTAGCTAGTAGGTTAATAAGGATTTGTTTCAATCGAATACTATCTAAATAGAAAAATCTATTAATTTCTGGAGCTAAGGTCAATTTTAAGGAAATATTTTTTTGGCTTGACTCATAAAAAATAAGGTCCATGATTTGGTCCAATAATTCTTTAAGATTGTGTTTTTCAATAAGTAACTCTAGTTTTCCTGCTTCAATTTTTGAAAAATCCAGTATATCATTTACAATACCTAATAATGAGTGTGCAGACTGGTTTACAGTTATCATGTGTTTTTGCTGCGTTTTATTAAGCTGCGTTTTCATTAGTAAATCTGTGAATCCTATTATACCGTTCAATGGCGTGCGTATTTCGTGACTCATATTAGCAAGGAATTCTGATTTAGCTTTATTAGCAGCTTCAGCTAGTTCTTTAGCTTTTACGGCAGATTCACTTTGCTTTCTTTCGGTAATATCCAGCATAATCCCTTCTATATAGGTGATTTTTCCATTTTTCATAACGGCATCACCAAATTCCTCTACCCATACAATCTCGCCTGTTTTTTTTATTATTCGATACGTAAAATGAAAAGGTTCTGAATTTTTTAATTGTTCTGCAGATTCTTTGATAACAAACTCTAAGTCATCTGGATGTATTATATCTATGTAATTCAAGCGCTTGTCTAAAAAATCAGATTTGTTATAGGCTGTCAATTTTTCTATCTCATCATTGAGGTATATTTTTGTGAAATTATCATCATTTTGAGATAGATAGATAGTTCCAGGAATATTATTAGCCAGTAATCTAAATTTCTCTTCGCTTTCATAGATTGCAGTTTCACTGGCAATACGATTGATACTTGTTGCAATATTACGTGCCAAAGTTTGTAATATATTGACCTCGTCTTCAGACCAAATGCGCTCATGATCTGTATCATCAAAACCAAGGAAACCGTGGAATTCATTTTTAATAAAAATAGGAAAAAGGATTAGTGAGATTACCTCAACATCTTTAAGCTTTGTACGTAAACTTTCATTCTCAATATTAGAGACACGTTCGTCATATATTTTGTTATCTAGTATAGGAATAAGTAACTCCTCTAGATACTCATAGGGTAAATTTTGTAGCGCAGGATTATTATCGCTAAGCTGATCCTCATTACTGAACCACCGGTACTTTTGACTTACTGTTTTAAAAGTTGCATTATTTTCATAGTAATAGCAGCGGTGTGACTTGGTTGCTTTCCCCATAATAATAAGCACGTCTGCAAATATAGAATCGATATCCTTACTATTTAGGAACTTCTCTGTACACAAGGTCATCGCTGCAAGAAGCTCACTTTTATAGTTTAGTTTAATTTCTGCCTTTGAGCGACTTTGAGATTCAAAGGCTATCGTTAAAATGTCAGAAATCGATCGTGCAAAATTAATGTCCTCAGCGTCCCAATATTTAATTTTAGAGGTCACTTCAAAACAAAGCACACCTTGTAGCTTACCTTCTATTATAATAGGTGTGTCTAGTAACGAGCAAATATTTTGCGACGGAAAGTAGCTGAGTTGTAGTTCGTCAAGTGTATCACTTTTAGACACATCTGAAACTACGATTTGGGACCGCGTAGCAAGAGCTGCAAAATATTTAGGATAATCAATTTTTAAGAGTTTGTCTCTAGTTCTAAATTTTTTTGTCCCAGCGTCGAAAAAGTGCTCACAATTAATTTCTTCTGGCGAATAGGTCCAATAGCTTGCTCGGGAAGCACCAGTGATTTTTGTAACAGTCGATAGTATTTTAGCTATGGTTTCACTTGTAGATTCATTTTTTAAATGACTTAGCGCTGTAAAACTATTTAGAGCTTCATTGTACATTTGGTTTTTCTCAGCACGCTGTACATTTTCTATTTGACTGTTTCGTAACAATGTAATGTCACGAGAAATACCGTAGTACCCATTGATGCGGTTTGTTTTATCCCTATTGATTGCTATTTTTTGTGACAGCCAAATCTCTTCTCCACTTTTTTTGGTTATTGGAAATTCAATTACCTTAAAATTGGTCAAATCAGTAGTTGCTTTTGAGTAGAAATCAAGTACATTTTGCAGGTAATCGGGTCTGATCAATTCTTTAAAATTAGAATTTGATAATTCTGCTATGGAATAGCCGGTAATGTTCTCAGAGTTTTGATTCAAGAAAATATAGTTCCCTTTGAAATCTAATTCAAAAATAATGTCGTTTGCAGATTCAACTAGATTCTGATAGGATTTTTCAGTATTGATTTGGTTTGTAACGTCTTGCCCAATACCAATGACTAAATCATCTGAGTATTTCTTGTCGTTCCATTGAATGTACTTGTACGTACCGTCTTTACATTTTAATTTTCGAGTAAAAACTCTTGCTTTAATATCCTCTTCATGGAACTCTTCACCAATAAATTCTGGATCTTCGGTTAATTTCCAAAAGCCCAAACCCATTACTTCAAGACTTGTATAGCCCAAGATAGCGGTGATAGTATCACTACAAAATTTAATTTCCCCTTTTTTATTGGCAGCGATTATTAATGAATTTCCGTTGTTTACAATCTCGTTAGCAAACTTAAATTTATCTTGAATATTTAATTGGCTTATATGACGTATGTAGTTCATCACAAAAATTAATATCGAATAATTGAACAGGATAACAATTTTTGCAACAGATAATAGTTCAAAGAAGAAGCCAACAATCAGAAATAGAAGAACAAAAACATTCAGCCCCCAATAAACTTTAATAGGTTTAATGACAGCATAAGAGAATAAAAACAGAACGCAAAAGGCAATTAATGGAATGATGTCATTAACTAGAGTAACTAAATTTACACACACTAAGAAAAAATACGCAAGGTAAAGACTGCTGAAAATTTGGCGAATATTATTAAAAATAACAGTAGATTTCTTGCTGATAGAATAAAGCAGTAGTAAAAAAAGACCTATTATTAAATTGATTAGCAGCAAGCCTTTAGGACGAACAGCAAACAATTCATAATTGATTTCGATTACAGGTGTTAATATTCCGAAGAATAAAATATACGTTTGGTATTCCTTATTTTTATAATATTCATTAGCAGAAACATCTGCAAATGGGATAACGAGCTTTTTTTTAATTTTGTAGAAGTGAAAGAAAAATAAAAATATTAAAAAAAGAGACATTGGGATTATGATCCAAATGATATTTTGATCAATGATACTGTCATTGATTAATTTTTGATAAAAGCTAGTATATTTTGTTATCATCCTTAAGACATAGTTACTCGTGCTTACTATAAATAAAAAAGAGAGAGATAATAGTTTTATTGTTTTAAATTATTACTTATCAATCGTTTACAAGTTAGTAAATATTAACAATAAAACTGCAATTAGACATTAATTTCTAATTGCAGTTTTAAGGTATTTAGTAATAAATAGCAGTAATCGATTGCTTATTCTTTTTCGAAAATTGTTTCATATAAAGAGTAAGATATCGAATACATAATTGGATATGTAAAAAACACACCAATTATACAGCCCACAAGACCTACTATTGAGCCTATAAATCCAACGATTAATAATGCGAAGATTACAAGGGGGTTTTTTAAAACCACAGTAATACTTGTCTTAATAGCTTCAAAGGCACTGAATTCTTGAAAAACGATTAAGGGTATCGTAAGCATTGTAAAAAGGGCCAACGCAATTTTAAAAATGGTACCCACAAAGCTTGCACCGGCTGCTACAGCTGCCGTAGATACTGCTAAATCTAAAAGGGTGAGTACAAGAGTTGCTAAAACAATTTCTTTAATATAAGGCCATTTGTAAAAGCTAAACATTTGTGCTGTTTTAAACTCTTCGTCTCGAGATGCATATTGCGCCATTTTTAAAAAAGCCGCTAAGAAGGGAGCAATTAAGACTGCTAAGATTACAGAGGCAATTTGCAAATATCTAAAATAGATGTTGTTTGGATCTTGAAATACGGCAAAATCATTTTCCTTCATGCTATTTAATTCTTCGATTCCAATTCCTTTAACCATTCCAAACCCGGCAATTATTAAAAGTAGAAACGTAAAAAGTAATAATACTGAGCCTGCAAATACGGCTATTTTTTTATAATTTTCTAAAGCACTATTAAAAACTTCTCCAAAGTCTAGAGTATAGCCTTCTCGTTTTATTTTTTCAATTCTTTGCGCAATTTTGTTCATCAATGTAAGGTTTAATTGTTTTTTTAAGTTGGTTAGTCTTTTATTAGATAGCTGAATTACAAAAATGTTACAGCCATTTTAAAAGTTTTCTAATTGTTTTTAATTTATCACTGTATGGAGCATAGCGCATAGACAGATCCAGCCAATTTGCTTTTTTAACGATTCCCTTACTATGAGAGAAAACATCAAAGCTCAGGCTACCATGGTAAGCACCAATACCACTGTGACCTACACCGCCAAAAGGCAATCTTTTATTAGAGAAATGCACTACCGTATCGTTGATACAACCACCACCAAAAGAGTAATTAGTAATCATTTTAGTGGCAAAAGTTTTGTTCTCTGTAAATACATACATCGACAACGGCTTTTCATAACGGGAGATAATAGTATGTAAATCGGCATCACTTGCGTAGGTTAAAATAGGTAGTAATGGTCCAAAGATTTCATCTTTCATAACCAAACTGTCTAAATTGCTTTCAGCGATTAATGTAGGGGCGATGTAGCAATCTGATTGGTCAGTTTGCCCACCAAAAATGACTTTATCTGCTTCAATCAGTTCGGTTAATCTGCTCCAGTTTTTTAGGTTTATTATACGAGAGTAATCAGGAGAGCTCTTTGGCGTTAAGCCGTAAGCCAGCGTAATCTCTTCCTTTAAATGTTTGATAAATTGTTCCTTCATATCTTTTTGAACTAAGATATAATCAGGTGCAATACAGGTTTGCCCCGCATTTATAAATTTACCCCAAACGATTCTTTTAGCAGATAATTTTAAGTTTGCTGTCTCATCTACAATACAAGGATTTTTACCTCCAAGTTCTAAGGTTACAGGTGTTAAATGCACTGCCGCTGCTGCTGCAACTATTTTACCTACGGGAACACTACCAGTAAAAAAGATATAGTCCCAGCGCTGTTCTAATAAATCTTTAGATACTTCGACTCCTCCTTGAACTACCGCTACATGTTCTGGTCTAAAAGTTAATGCGATGATCTTGGCTAAAACTTCAGAAGTCTTAGGAGTGAGCTCTGAAGGTTTTAGAACTACTTGATTTCCTGCTGCAATAGCTGAAATTAGCGGACACATAGCCAACTGATACGGGTAATTCCATGGCGCGATGATTAATACTTTTCCGTATGGTTCTTTGTAGATAAAATCCCTAGATGGAAAATTAAGTATCGAAGGTAAAACAGCCTTAGGTTTAGACCATTTTTTTATGTTTTTAATCGTGTCTTTCAACTCTGAGACTACGTAGCTTGTTTCTGTAAGAACCGCTTCAAATGCCGGCTTTTTAAAATCTTGGTATAAGGCATCAATAATCTCATTTTCATGCGACAGCACGTTGTTGAGTAACTTGATAAGCATTTCTTTTCGGTAAGCTATATTTGTTTTAAAATCCATGGTGTCATTTTTTGTGGTAGCGTGGCTACCAGATTATTTCACAGCATTCCAGATCACTTCATTAGGAACTGGAGCTATAATGCGCAATTCTATTTTACTAACGGGATGCGTAAAAACTAATTGTCTTGCATGCAAATGAATTCCTCCATCTGAGTTGCTACGATCAAAGCCATATTTTAAATCTCCTTTTATAGGAGACCCAATTGCTGCTAGTTGCGCGCGTATTTGATGGTGGCGGCCGGTATGTAAATTTATTTCTAAAGCAAAGTAATTGTTCAATTCTTTGAATATAGTATAATCTAAGCTCGCTTGTTTACTATCAGGAACTTCCTTTATGTGCGCTTTTGAACTATTGTTCTTTTCGTTTCTCTTGAGGAAATGTACTAAAGTGTCTGTAGTCTTTGGTGGTTTATTTTTTACTACCGCCCAATACGTTTTTTTAGTTTCTCTGTTCTTAAACAACTCGTTCATTCGCGTAAGCGCCTTTGTTGTTTTGGCAAAAGCCACAATACCTGAGGTAGGCCTGTCTAAACGGTGGATTACACCAAGGAAGACCTCGCCCGGCTTGTTGTATTTTACCTTAATGTACTCTTTTACAACATCAGATAGCGGTTTATCTCCTGTCTTATCGCCTTGTACAATGTCTCCTACACGTTTATTGATTACAATTATGTGGTTATCCTCGTGCAAAACGTCAAGATTGTCTTTTGTCGAAATTATTTTCAAAACAGTAAATTTAGATTAGATCAAATAAAAATTCCCTTAAACAATCCCTTTGTACAATAAACTGCACTAGATCATTTAAGGGAATGTAAGGGTAGTATTAATATTGTTCTTTCTCGTTAGGGAAGTCACTTGATTTCACATCGGCAACATATTGACCAATTGCTTTAGTCATGCCTTCATATAAATCCATATAGCGACGCAAGAAACGTGGACTAAACTCGTTGTTCATTCCTAACATATCATGAATAACAAGAACTTGACCATCTACACCACCACCAGCACCAATTCCTATAACAGGAATAGCGATACTCTTAGCTACTTTTTCAGCAAGGTGAGCAGGTATTTTTTCGAGAACTAAGGCAAAACAACCCAAGCGCTCTAGTAGTTTAGCGTCTTCAATTAATTTGTCAGCTTCTTCATCTTCTTTAGCACGTACGGTATAGGTACCAAATTTATAGATTGACTGTGGCGTCAAACCCAAGTGTCCCATAACGGGAATCCCGGCGTTCAATATTTTTTTAATCGATTCTTTAATTTCTTTTCCGCCTTCTAATTTTACGGCGTGACCACCACTTTCTTTCATAATACGAATAGCAGATCGCAAAGCTTCTTTAGGGTCAGACTGGTAGCTACCAAAGGGTAAATCGACAACAACCAGTGCTCTCTCAATAGCTCGTACTACTGATGAGGCGTGATAAATCATTTGATCTAATGTAATAGGTAGCGTAGTCTCATGACCAGCCATAACATTAGACGCAGAGTCCCCTACAAGGATAACATCAATTCCAGCAGTATCAACAATTTTTGCCATTGTAAAATCGTAAGCTGTAAGCATGGAGATTTTTTCTCCGTTTGCTTTCATTTCGATCAGTGACTTTGTTGTAATTCTTTTATAATCTTTTTTTGCTACAGACATAGTTGTATTTTTTGGAAACGTAAAAGTACTAAAACAAATGCTTACCAAACCTAAAAAAAGACCCTACTTTATTCATTACAGCTTAATAATACTATTTAGTTTGGCGTATTTTTCTTTTTCGAAAGTGCATCCTGAATTAAGGATACCGCTTCTTCAATTGAAGTTTTGTTTGTATTAATAGCAAAACTGCCATTGCCGTAAGGAGCATACATTTTTTCATTTGTTACACAAAATAGGCCTGCGGTAGTTGAAAGGGAAGCGCTTGCAAGGTGCATCATACCACTATCTGCTCCTACAAATAACGCTGTATTAGCTATAAAGGCTGCAATTTCTCTAATGTCCTTACTGTAAAAAGAAGGTGCTTCAAAGTTGATTTGAGAAACATTTTCTACAGGTAAAACCTCTAGGATATTGTAATCGGGAAAACGAACTTTTAACTGATCGTAAAAGGGTTGCCACCAAACATTTTTATAGCATTTGTCGCCTGTTGCAAAAGTGAAGATGCAAATCGTTTTTTTATCATTTTTGACAATATCTTGCAAACTGTTTTTGGCAGCAGCTAATTCTGCATGTGATAATTTAATATCTAATGGAGGGATAGGGTTGTTGTTTTCTGGAAATCCTAAGAGGTGTAAGTAATGTCTAAAATTATATACTGGGTACTTTGCAATGTGATCGTAATCATCATATTTAGTAGCTAGATTGTCAACATCATCTCCAAAGAATTTAAAATCAGCGGTAGCAAATTGTGCAGACAAACGGCCTGATGAAGAGTTTTTTACTACATTGATAACAATATCATATTTGTAGGCTTTGATAGCCATCCAGCCTTTTACATATTTTATTAATTCTTTAAATGGTTTTCTAGGCAATCTAATGATTTTGTAGACATTCTCATAGCCTTGAAAAATGCTAGGTGCTGCATTACCATTTACAAATAGGTCAATTTTACAATCTGGAAAAGTAGCAATAACTTCTTGCAATAGGGGAGTCATCAATAATTGATTCCCTAATCTTGGGTTGGGTCTACATATAAGGATGCGAGTGACTTTGATTTTTGTAATATCGCCACCTTTAGAAAAATGAGCAGAACCTATATTCTTAGTAATGCTTTGCATTAGCTTCCTTCGTACACTGTTTACTTTACTTTTTATGCTCATGTTTTAAAATTTATTTTTAATAACTGAAGCACAAAGTGTGTTTTGAAAAAGTGCTCCTAATAATAACTGTCAGCGATTTGATAAAATCGATAGTTATCTTATCGCCAAAGAAACAATTAAAAAATTAGATTGTTATTGTAAGATTACCGTCTTAAGATATATTTTAATCAACTATTAAGAAATTTAATGATTTCTTAATATTGATAACTGTAAAAAGTAGGTGAAATCTCAATATTTATAATGTCTTTGAAGTTTAATGCTAGCTGCCATAAGACGAGTTCTATGAAATATTGTTTGTAATAGTCTTCTTTTGTTGGTTTTTCACTAATTCTACTATGAAAAGAACATTGATACTGGTACTTTTGATAAAAAAGTACGGTTTTTGTAATCTATTAACATAATATTATACTTTTGGGAAACAATTTATGAAACCACTTAAGTATAATTTATGAAGCAAATTAACCACCTTTATTACGCTTTACTATTGTTGCTATTGCCTTTTTGCATGACTGCACAATCAGTTAAAGGAACTGTTCTCGATGAGAATGGGCAACCTATGGCATACTCTAACGTTGTAAATAAAGCAACAGCTACAGGAGTAACAGCAGACGCAAATGGAAAATTCGAAATTAAAGTAAAAGGATTTCCAGTAACGCTAATTGCAAAGTATGTAGGCTATCAAAGTAAAACAATCGAAGTAGCAAGTGAAAGTGAAAATGTTTCCTTTCAGCTTGATCCTAACAATAGTTTAGATGAAGTTGTAGTAACAGGAAACAGAGCAAAAACGCGCACCGTGTTGAGTTCTGCTGTGCCTATCGACAAGTTGTATGCCGAAGATTTAAAATCAAGCGGGCAAGTTACATTTGATAAAATGTTAGCTTATAAAATTCCTTCTTTCAATTCAAGTACTCAAGCCGTTTCTGACGCTACAGCACATTTTGATCCAGCAGATTTACGTGGATTAGGACCTAGCCGTACGTTAGTATTAGTAAACGGAAAAAGAAAAAATCAAAGCGCACTTGTTTACATCAATGATACTCCTGGAAAAGGAGAAGTAGGAACCGATATGAAAAGTATTCCATTTTCTGCTATTGAAAGAGTTGAGGTGTTGCGTGATGGAGCATCTTCACAATACGGTTCAGATGCTATCGCGGGTGTAGTCAATATCATTCTTAAAAAGCAAACTAATTTTACTGAAGTTAGTTTGACGTCAGGAGTAACTTCTCAAGGTGATGGATTCAATTTTGGTGCTGATTTAAATTCAGGATTTAAAATTGCTGAGAAAGGTTTTGTAAATTTCAACCTTTCTTACTTAGATCAAAACAAAACGAATAGAGCTGGAAAACCAGGAAGAGATGGTTTATTTGGAGTTGAAGCAAACGATCCAATGTGGGGAGATTATCTAAAAAACAATCCAGATCTTGGAATGAACATTGGTCAGCCAGATACTAAAATGGGAGCATTAGTAGTTAATGCAGAGTATCCTCTTTCTGATAATACAACCGTATATGCGTTTGGAGATATCAATATTAGAAAAGGAACAAGTTTTGCATTAAACAGAACACCTTATTGGGTACCAGATCCTTTTAATTTATTACATGATGCAGGATCTACTTATACTGGTTTTCAACCTACATTTAACACAGACGTGTTTGATAATTTAGGATCTGTAGGACTGAGAACGTCAATCTTAGGATTTAACTCAGATTTTAGTGTAACTGCAGGTTCTAATAAAGTGGATTATACTGTGGGAAGTACTTTAAATCCTAGTCTTGGAGCAAACAGCCCTACTGAGTTTAACGTGGGTGGATACACTTTTAGTCAATTAGTAGGAAATGCTGATTTCTCTAGAAGTTTTGATAAGGTTACTTTTGGCTTTGGTACTGAGATCAGAAAAGAGAAATTTGAAGCAAGAGAAGGTCAAGTAGAGTCTTACGTTGATGGAGGGGCACAATCTTTTCCAGGATTACAGCCTGCAAATGCACTAAAAAAAGATCGTAATAACGTAGGTGTTTACACGACTTTAGATTATGATGTTACTGATGCCTTCTTAATTGGTGGATCATTACGTTATGAAAATTATTCTGATTTTGGGGATAACTTCTCATGGAAAGTAAATTCTAGATACAAATTAACTAATGATGTTACGGTAAGGGCTTCGTTTAGTACAGGATTTAGAGCTCCAGCTTTACACCAGATTTACTTGAGTAATATTCAAACGCTAGTTTCTGGTGGAAAAATCTCAAATCAAGGTACTTTCAACAATGTGGACCCAGTAGTGAGTGGTTTAGGTGTTCCAAAATTACATGCTGAAAAATCTCAAAATATTTCAACTGGTATTACTTTTAGATCTGGTGCTAATTTTACTGCATCTCTTGATTTCTACCATATTAAGGTTAATGATCGTGTCTTGTTCTCAGGTGAAGTAGGTTTTGATGGTGACGATACAACTACTAATCCAGTAGAAGCGGTTTTATTTGCAAATGATATTACTAGTATGAAATTCTTTATCAATGCTATCAACACAACTACAAAAGGAGTTGATATTGTATTGAACTACAAAAACTTAAAAATAGGAGACGGTAAACTTGGTTTAAGCTTAGCATCAAATATTGCTGATACTAAAATTAATGGTAAAATCGATACGCCTGCAATCTTAAAAGAAAATGGATACGATATCTTTGATCGTAAGGAGCAATCTAGAATTTTAAGTTCGAGACCTAATACAAAAGTATTGTTTGGAGCTAATTATGATTTCAAGAAAGCTACATTCATCTTAAACAATACTTATTTTGGTGAAGTGACTTGGCAGCATGCTACAGATCCAGGAAAAGATCAAACATTCTCAGGAAAGATTCTTACTGATTTTGGTGTGGCTTACAAAATTACAAACACGATATCAGCAAATGTAATGGTAAACAACTTATTCAATGTTTATCCAGATGTAATCGATACTAAAGGGGATGTAGTAACTGATTTAGGAGGTCGTTTTAAATATCCATGGGAAGTAAACCAGTTTGGATTTAACGGAACTACTTTTACAGCAGGATTGAATTTCAAATTCTAAACTGCTATTTAAGCATAAAAAAAACGGGAACTTTCCCGTTTTTTTTATGCCTTTATATTTCGATAATGGTTGTTTACACTGGTAACTTTTCGATAATGATAGCTTCTCCATCAGCAGCAAAGTACGTACAAGTCATTCCTATTATGTCTATGCGCCATTTTGCAATTCCGCATTGTGCAGCTTGCTCGCAAAATGTAATGTAATCGCTTTGTCCACCTTGATGCATCACTAAGTACTCAATAAAGCGCTCTTTGTTTACGGTTTTTGCTACCGGAAAATCAGTGTGTTTTCTATCTGTACTAGCATCTTCATTATTAGCGCCAAAATAGACCACACGACTATCAGCAGTATAGGTGTCGTAACCTTCAATTCCCATGTCTATTAATTCTTGAATGTAAGCAGGGAAATCAGCACCCGTTTTTACTTTATCATACGCTACTTTAATCAGTTCTAGTGTAAACATAAATGTTGTTTTTGTTGTTAAGGAAAAACGTAAATCAGACTAAACTATGTAGTTGAGATTTGCCACTAAAATACTATTTATTTTTTATTAAGCAATTTTACTACGAATTCATTTTTATAAGAGGCTGCATAATGCGATTACTTCTAAATTCAGGATGGATTCACATACATGCTTTCCTTACAATTGCTAGTAATCTTCGCATGAATGATTATTTATGCAACAAAGGCACAACACATTATCCCATAAAAAAAGAGCACTTTGCAGTACTCTTTTTAAATTATTTACATGATGATTAATTAACGTCTATGATCATGTTTGTCGTATTTTTTATCATACTTTTTATCATATTTCTTGTCATATTTCTTAGCGTAGTAACGATCTTGTTTATTATCATTTCGATCATTATATACTACCGTTCTATTTGTAGTACGGTTGATCACAACTTTATCACTGGCACCTCTATATCCAACTTTATATTTTGTTCTATCATTATTAAAGTTTCTATAAGGAGTGCTTCCATGGTAATCGTTCAAAACCACTTTGTATCCTGTGTTTGCATTGTAATTTCTATATTGGTATGGTAAGGCTCTAGATCGAACCCAGCTTCCTCGATTTAAGTAGATGTATTGCTCATTACGTACATCATAGTATGATTGAATGTCAGGGATGTAGTAGTAGCTAGCGGCTACACGAGCGGTATTATGATATACTGGTGCAGTACCAATATTCAAATTAACCGATATTTGTGCAGTAGCTGCAGTAGTAGTTCCAAGTAAAATTATTCCAGCGGCGATAAGTTTTAGAGTTTTCATATTTTCTATATTTTAAATTGTCGTATTCTGTTTTTTTATTTAATGCGTATATACATTTGATGTATTTCCAACAACTGTGCCACTGCTGTATGTTAACGTTTAATTAGCATAGGGTAAATGAAATTTTTATTCTATATTTTGTTTTAAATAATTGTTAATCAATTAGTTTTTTAATGGTTTTTTATGAATAGTAAAATGGAATAAAATTGATTTTCGAATAAAAATCATAGTACAAGCCTTCGTTATAGCCAAATATTCGCTCAAAAAAAATTTAAATTCAGCTCCTTTTTATTTGATTTTGATATTCCAATTTTGGAGCTCATAAATCATTTCGAACTATTATTTCGAAAATATTCAAAATTTTGCTTTTTCGAAAACAGAAAAAAATCAACCCAAATAATAATTCGAACTGGTGACCGTTTCACAACGATAGTAATTCTTGAAACCCTCTTCAATATTTTCTTAGTTCTTGCTGCTATAGTAACTAGTGCTTCATAAACTCTTCTAATGGTACTTTACGATCTTAAATTGTCATGTAAATCTTGCTTGCTATGTATCCATTTACCCAGTATTCATGGGTACTGAGTAACAAGTGAGTAATTATTATACAAACTTTAAAAAGGCACTATTTGCTAAACGCTTGATAAATAAGGGATAGTACTTTTGGAACGCCGCTTGCTTAGTATCTAATCGAAAATAGATACACATCAAACTAAGTATAGCAATATGAAAACACAAACAATAACACCTACAAACGCTTTTTTTGTCGATGCCGATGAGACTAGTACTCCAAAAGAAACCATTTCGAAAAGCGCAATTTCAAACAGAATTGTTTTAGCAGCAACTATGTTACTTTTAATTAGTGGCGCCGCACTAGTTTATTTTTTGCAACCCGATTTTTATAATTTTAATCAAAGCAGAATCAACTCGCCTTTAGGTTTGGCTTTTCTTGGATTGACATTATCATTATTATTGTTCAAGATTTCGTTTCTACTTTACAATGTCTATTTATATTTTCAATATAAACCTATTGAGTCTGTAAGTGACGAATTATTGCCTACCTGTACGATAATTGTTCCTGCCTACAATGAGGGTAAATTAGTCTACCAAACATTACACAGTATAGCAAACAGTGATTTTCCAGCTCATAAATTACAAATTCTTGCAATTGACGATGGTAGTAAAGATGATACTTGGTACTGGATGAATAAAGCAAAAGAGGAATTAGGAGATCGTGTAGTAACGTTCAAGCAGCCAGAAAACAAAGGAAAGAGACACGCATTATACCGTGGATTCAATTTAGGAACAGGAGAAATCTTTGTAACTATTGATAGTGACTCAATTATTAAAACAGATACTTTAAGAAACTTAGTAAGTCCGTTTATAGTAGATCAAAACTGTGGTGCCGTAGCAGGTAATGTACGTGTACTAAATAACAAAACAGCAATTTTACCTAAAATGCTAAATGTAAGTTTTGTAATGAGTTTTGAATTTGTACGCTCTGCCGAAAGCCAATTAGGGAGTGTATTATGTACACCTGGAGCATTAGCAGCGTACAAAGCATCAGCAGTATTCAAAATCTTACCAGAATGGATTGATCAAAAATTTATGGGAGCAGCTTCAGATATTGGAGAAGATAGAGCCATGACTAACATGATCTTGAAACAAGGTAAAAAAGTATTGTTTCAACGTAATGCAATCGTTTTAACTGACGTTCCTGAGCAGTACAAAGGACTATACAAAATGTTTATTAGATGGGGGAGAAGTAATGTACGTGAGAATTTAATGATGGCAAAATTTGTCTTTACCAACTTTAGAAAAGAGTCAAAAGTAGGAGCGAGGTTGTTGTTCACAAATCAGTTTTTAACAATACTTATGACCTACCCATTTTTCTTATTCATGTTGTATTTCATAGTAATGCATCCTTTATTATTCATCAGTTCAACACTATTAGGAATCTTAATTGTATCTAGTTTTCCAGTATTGTTTTACGCTAAAAAATACAGCGCTTCAGAATCATTATGGGCATATGCATATAGCGTTTTATACACCTTCGGATTATTCTGGATCGCACCTTACGCCATTGCAACAGCAGGCCGTAGCGGATGGTTAACAAGAGAAATTGCAGTAAAATAAAAGCCGCTAAACCAAAAATAGTTTAATTAAAACCACTTCTCGGAGTGGTTTTTTTATGGCCTATAATTTTTAGATAAAGAAAATTAAATTTTGGGCGTGCCAGCAATGAAGCAAGGGGATTATCGTAGTTTGCAGCTATTTATCCCCTTGCTTCATTGCTGTCGGGCTATACGCGCTACTTCGGTAGCTAGCTGCTATCCCTCACGCATACTCGAGATGACTATTGATACAGTACATTATACTATTTAATCGATTTCGATTTTTTCAACCACAGCTGTTCCCGTCGTAAAATCGCTCCCGTAAAGTAGAACAAAATCTGCTTTAGGGCGCAAACCTAGAAAGCCAGTTGTAAGTTGCACAAACATCTTGCCTAAAAGCATTTTTCTATTATTGACGGTGATATATACTCTAGAACCATGTTTTGGAGTTTGCTTTAAGTAAAAAGAAATCTTATCAGAGGCTGCGAGACGCAGTTTATATTTGTCTGGATGAGAATCCAAAACAATGATTCCGTATGCCATTCTCCTTTGTAGTACTGACAAAGGTCTTTTTTGGCCTTTATCAGTGTAAACAATTTCATATTCATTAACTGGCTCGCTAGCGTTTAATACGCCATTACTGATGTTGGCGTCATACACATAGGTATTGTGGTTTTTACTGTGCTGGATGTAGAACAAGCGGTTAGTGGTTTTTTCAGGTTCAGGATAACCTTCCTGAGCAAAACAACTTACCGAGTATATCATGAAACAAAAGCCAGTTAAAAGTGTTTTTGAGAGTATATTTGAAAGTGTATTTGAAGGTGTTGGTATTTTAAAATAGCTCATGATTACAAATTATTTTTAAGTCTCTAAAGTCAAAGTGAATAAAGAGGATTAATTTAAACAAAAGCTGTCAATAGCGATATAAGCTATCACTACTTTGACGTTTTCTGAATTTATTAAAGGTAATCAATCCTAATTTTAAAATGAAATTATCGAAACATTATCCAGTAAGCGAGTCGAATTAGCCCGCAAATTGAAAAAATTGCGCTGCGCTATGAATAGTAAAAAGGAATTGAATTTTTAAAAGAAAAAGAGCTGTAAAATAATTTCTTACGGTTTTTAATTTAACAATTTCGATTGATAAGGTTGTTGAGTTTCTCAGCATCTGCTCTTTCAAAATCACTTAAATCAAACTCGTATCGCAAAGCATCGCCATTAAAGATTTTTAAATTTTTTTGCTCTAATGTTGCATGACTTAATTCGTCAAATTTTATATTTTCTCCCCAGAAAGACTTGATGCGTATCATTGCGCCTTTTTTATTCCATTGCACATAGTTTCTAAACCAGAACATTCGCGAAAAGAATAAAGCTTGCGATAAAAATCCTATAAATCTAAGCCACTTATTGATTTTAGGGTTGGCAAATTCAATTATTTCAAAAGTGCCAAAGATTAAACATATGATACTTACTACCATAAGGCTAATTAAGATCCAGTTATTTGCTAAATTGTCGAATTTAATTCTTTTCATGTTTTCTAAATCTAATTATTATTTTGACTATAAAAAACAATGCCACAGCTAAGAATACTCCAGCAGCTACAAAGTCTTTTTGATTGTAATACGCAATTCCAGAGAAGATTCCGATAATGATCCATAGAATATCAGTGATTATTTGTACTTTTTTTGCTTTCATATTAATTTATTTAATGCTTTCTCCATCTTTGTAGACGATGCTCTCCAGCAATTTTCCATCCTTATCATATAGAAGCATAGTGCCAGTTCCGTTGACGAGTGTGCCTTTATTTAAAACATTTCCCTTACCGTCATAACAACTCATTATATCAATCAGTTTACCATTATTCCATCTTCTTTCGGTTTGTAGTTGACCATTTTCAAAGTACCATTTCCATACTCCAATTCTTTTACCTTCGTCTAAGGTCCCAATTCCTTGTTGCACACCATTAGGATATATAAAATGCCATTCGCCGTCTTGTTTTCCGTTTTTAAATGCACCGTATTGATGTACTTGTCCATTTTCATGATAATATTTCCATTGTCCATTTTTTAATCCGTTCGAAATTTTTCCTTTGGATTCTAATGTGCCGTTTTCAGTATAGTTTTTCTCTACAGTGCAACAACTTAAAAGTAATACAAAAACAAGAAGTAGAATAATTTTATTCATAAAATGTTTATATTTATTAGAACTATGTCCTCTTTATCTAGTTTTTAGCTTATTTGATATTGCAAAACGAGTTCTTTTTTAATTATCTAGCGTTATTGCTTATAATTTTCTTCATGTACTAAAGACTTAAAATTGCAGCTTTCAACGTGTTGAAATACCTATTGCTTTTTTTCTTATGCAGTAATGATAAAATATTTCGATTGTTACGTTAGGTTATTGAATTTTCATTAATCTTTAAGATTCTTAAAGTAACCTTGTCTAGCTTTCCATCATAGTATTTTTTAAGAGTATCTTCGAAGCAAATCAAGTCGCTATTATTCTCAAATTGTTTATTTGATTGTACTACGGAATAAAAAAGTGTCATTGAAGAATGAAATTTGAGGTAGTCTGGAAACCCAAATATTTCCTCCGCTGTTTTTCCATCAATATCATAAGCTAAAATCTTTGTTAATTCAATTAATCTTTTTGATAGTAATTCGTCCTTCAAATAGTTTTCGGCTTCTTCAATGTTCACAATCTCATATTTTTTTGCAATACTAGATTTGCCTAAACCTGAAATTTGTGGAAAAACAAACCACATCCAATGGTTCACTTTTTTACCATTTTTCATTTCTGCTAATACTTGAGTGAAGCAAGTATCTTGAGCTGTCTTAAATCTGATTAAATCACCTTTCATCTATGTTGGTTTGTTTTTAAAATATTTTGCAAGATTTTGTCGCTTTGAGATGGTTGGAAGATCATAATTGCTTCATTTTTAACTTAAAATAAACTTGACGCGAAACGGAAATTCCACTAAATTTTAGCTAGCTCAAAACAGCTGTTAATGGCTGGCTTTATTTTTCTTTTGTTCTTGAATTAAGAACTATTTTGTCACCTTCATAAGTCTTCCTGATAATAAAATCAGTGCTTATGTTTTTTAATATTTCTACATATTTTTCAAATGAAATAAATAAAAGATCTTTGTTTTTTGATTTGTCGGAAGAAAAGTAGAATCCCTCAAAACCTTCATTAGTCCAGTTTTCGATGTCGTCATCAGGTAGTAAAACATCTATTTTCTGCCAATTATATTTAGGCATAAAATGAAAACTATGAATAATTTTATCGACTAAATCTTTAATTGAAATATTAACTTTTACTGGAGTATCTAAATGGTAGATTTTTTCAATTTCAAATGAATTCCAATAAGTTATTTTTTCATTTGGATTCTTCTGATATGAAATAATTGAAAAATTTTCTCCTAAAAGTTCAAACGATATTTTATGAGCTTCTATAAGTTTTCGTATTATTATAGATGTGTAAATTGTGAATTTTTGTAATTTGATAAATGCTTTTTCATCTAGTAAATGTGAAATTTCAGAATCATCGTTAAAATCTGCATTGTCAAAGAAAAAAACAATCTCATTAATTTCCTTTTTTAATTCATATTTCCAAATGTAGCTATCAATTATCATTTTATTTAAGTTCTAACAATTAATTCCACTAATATAAGTTCGGGATTTGTTGTGAAATAGTAGTTTTGCAATTTTCCATTAAACTTGAAGAATCAAATTCTATTTCATATATAGTTCCATCTTTTGTTGATGTTTTTAAAATTCTTGTTCCATATTTTCTAATTACGGATTCAAAAACTTCTAAATATTTTTCGCTTTTTTCTGGAATAATAAAAGTGTGTACATTCATTTTATATAGCATTAATGATTGATTTTTATCCGATTTTATGGCTAAGCTTGCCACAAACTACACAATACCATCACAAAGTGTAACTTTTTTTGTTAACTGCTATGTAATAGAATATAGCTGTTTCTCAAACAAATATAAGATTTAAAACCAAATTTTAAAGTCTTGTATTGAATTTTATTAGTAAATTTTCCTACAGCAGTCGTTGTGATACGAAAACGTGTCCACATGAGGGATGGCAGTGTAAATTCTCCCGCTTTTTTGCGGGAGATTGCAGCGTACAGCCCGACGCTACTGTAACGTAGTGGAAGTAGGGGCACACCCAAATGAAGTACAAAAAAAACGACTAAAGTGATTTCACTTTAGTCGTTTTTGAAATTGCATTTGTTTATCCTAAGAATGCTTTAAATTCTTCGTAGGTTTTTATTCGTGTTTAGTAGTCAAATTCAATTGTTTAAATGCGTTTAAAACTGCTTGATGCATAATTGTCGCATGGTCTTCTTGCGGTAAATAGTCAAATAACACTTTCACAGATTTGCTTTTTGTCGCTTTTATTTTGTCTGCTAATAAATTGGCATCCACTTCCATTACTCTTGGTAGTTCTGTCGGTGTTAATCCTTCTTTTCCAACGCCAATATAAATTTCAGTTTTTTGCTTAAAAGTTTCGTTTAATATTTCAGCATTCTGATTTAATAATGAGCCGTTGTCCCACCACAAGCTCGGACTAATTATAATATATTTTGTAAAAAGTGTTGGCTTTTTCAGCAGAATTTCTGTTTCTAAAAGTCCGCCAAATGATTGTCCAATTATAGTTTTAGATTGAGCTGTTTTGTATTTCGTTTCAATGAAAGGCTGTAATTCAGTTTCTAAAAATGAAATAAATTTATCGGACTGTCCTGACGTAGGAAATGTTTTTTTATCGGCTTCAATAGTTGTCGGAAATGTAAAATCTCTTCGTCTGTCAACCGTTGCAATTCCAACCACAATAGATTTCGGCACTAGGTTTATCCATTCAAAACTGTTGTATTGAACAAGTCCAACAATATGTATAAAATCTTCGTCTGCAGAACCGTCAAGCAAATAAATAACTGGATATTTTATACTGTCTTTTGAATTGTAGCCTTCTGGCAGATAAATATTTAAAGTTCGTTTTTCGTTTAAAACTTCTGATTGAAGTTCAATAATTTCTCCAAGTTCAAATGGTTTAGATATTTCTTTTTTTTTCGTTGCAACATTTTGTCCAATTACAAAAGTTGAATAAAATGTAAAAAGTAAAACTGTTATAAATTTGTTCATATTTTTCTGTTTTCTGAGGAAACATAGCCACCAACGTATCGCGGCTTGCAAAAGTATGAAACTGCATAACCGATTACTTTCGGCTAAGATAAATTTCTTGCGAATGATAAATGTGAATTTACAACATACTTCACCATTTATGCAAACCGCACTTAAGCGATGTTTTTTATACAATCGAATTTGTTTTCAGTTGTAAAGCTTTAAAAGTTTCTATGAAAAACATTTCAATTCGATTTGTCAAATCATCTACGAAATTGTCTTCAATTTGTAGCACCTAATAACTTTTTTCGTCAAAATTGAAAAGTTCGATGTTTTTTAGTCCATTAATTTTATTGAATTGTTCTTTCCTAGCCACTGAATCTTGATGAACAAGAACATTTCTCAAAACATATGTATTCTTAATGTAAGTATAAGGGCTTTCAACTTTCCCAAGATATGTGCCTAAAAACATTTTTAAAAATTTCCAATGTTTGTGTATGACTGAGTTGCTTTCTATTTTAGCCCCTTATAAGTTCAGAGTGATATTCTAAATTTCAAATAGTACATTTGAGATATGAAATACAAGAAATGGAGTTTAGAAGAGAAGTT
>NZ_JABSNL010000007.1 GCF_013294025.1 Flavobacterium aeripolare | reverse complement strand
AACCAGGATAAACATCTAATTTTAATGGAAAAATTAACAGCATAATTAATAATCGAAATTTAGAATAATACTCTTGTTTTATAGGGGTCAAAACACATAGTTATTCTACCATTCGAAAGTAAATCTAAACCTTAACTACTCTTAATTTCTTAATGGTAGAAAGTAGTTTCAAAGCTAGTTCCAGAGTTTCCAAAAACAAATCCAATGAGTTATTATACTATTATTCGAAAGTAAATCTAAACCTTAACTACTCTTAATTTCTTAATGGTAGAAAGTATTTTCAAAGCTAGTTCCAGAGTTTCCAAAAAGAAATCCAAAGACTTGTTATTCTATTAATTGAAAGTAAATCTAAACCTTAACTACTCTTAATTTCTTAATGGTAGAAAGTAGTTTCAAAGCTAGTTCCAGAGTTTCCAAAAACAAATCCAATGAGTTATTATACTATTATTCGAAAGTAAATCTAAACCTTAACTTTTCTCAATTTCTTAACGGTAGAAAGTAGTTTCAAAGTTTCCACATAGAAATTTAAAGGATTATTATACTACCATTCAAAAGTAAATCTAAACCTTAACTATTCTTAATTTCCTAATGGTAGAAAGTAGTTTCAAAGTTTCCACATAGAAATTTAAAGGATTATTATATTACTATTCGAAAGTAAATCTAAATGGTAACTATTCTTAATTTCTTAATGGTAGAAAATAGTTTCACAGAGAAATATAAAGTATGCATATTAAAATTAATAAATAGTGATTAAACCTTATACAGCAAAGTTAACTGTTTACTTATAGAATAGATTAAAAACAAAAAAACCGCTCAAATAGAGCGGTTTGTATATTTCTAAAACAAGTATTAATTTTGCTTTTCTATTTTTTGGAATGCATTTTTAACCATTTCCTTTTCCTGTGGAAACCAACCTTGAGTGATTAAAACCAATCCAAAGATCATTAAAACAATACTGATTCCCTTTTTAATTTTTAAAATGTTCTTAGGAGTCATTTTTGATTTAAGCTGCTTTGCCAGTAATATTTTGATACAATCAATGATCAAATAAGTGATAATTACAGCAGAGAAGAACGTTAGCATTCGACTGTTTTCCATTTCTAATTTAGGACCTACAGAAATAATTACTGCCATCCAAAAACCTAAAACACCGATGTTAATAACGTTCAACAAAAAACCCTTTACAAACAAACTAAAATAATTCTTTTTAATAATTTCTTGGTCAATTGCCGCTGTATTAATCTTCTTCTCTTTGCGAAGACTAATAAGCGAAATCACTCCATAAGCAAACATGATTATTCCTCCAAAAATGAATAATGCGGGTTTGTCTTGCAGACTTTGGATTAAACGATAACTTCCCAAATATGCAATTGCAATAAAGAAAACATCTCCTAAAACTACTCCTAAATCAAATACAAGAGCTGCTCTAAATCCTTTGATAATACTCGTTTCTAATAAGATAAAGAAAACTGGACCAATCATGAAACTTAGAAAAATTCCCCAAGGAATACCTGATAAAATATCGTTGATCATTTTAAAATGAAATTTACTTAAAACTAAAAGAGCGCAATTTAAATTTTTTCTTCAATTGTACCACCAAACTTGGTTACTTTATTAATTTGCTTGGGCTTACCATAGATAAAAATAGAGCCTCCTGCCCTTACTTTAGCATCTACTAATGCTGTTGCATAGACTTCGGCAGTTCCTCCCGCAAATACGCTTACAGTTGATTGAGAGGTTACTAAATCTTTTGCATCAAGAAGTCCACCAGTAAGTAAACTAGCCTCATGATTAATAGCTGTTCCTGTAATGTTTAGAATACCACCAGTGACAGACCTTGAATTTAATTTTTCTACAGCTACTTTCAAATTTATTTTAGCTCCTTCCCTAGCGTTTAAGTTAAAAATAGCAGCTTTAAATACATCGTCGCTACCTACCATAGCACCTTCACTCGCCTCTATAGCATCAATTTTTTTATAGTAAACCACTACCGAGATATTATCTCCAGCTAAGACTCTAGGAAACGGCATTCTTAATTTTAAATTTCCATTTTTATTAATAACTTCCACTTCATATTGACGATCACCGTCAATAACAACCTTATTCTCATCGGCAGCAACCAACTTAACATTTAGTTTATCAAATACTAATACAGCATTAAAATCACCAACAGATTTACTCACTTGTGCAAATACAGGCTGTAAAGCCAAGACAAAAACAATGATTAAAAACTTCTTCATAATAACGTAACTATTTTACTTTTTTGGTTCTGTATTTCTCCTTAAAAAGTTGAAATCCAGTTGTTTTTTTACTAGATCAGCATTCTTAACCTTTACATATATTTCGTCACCTAGCTGCAAAATATCATTTGATGTAGCACCAACTAAGGCATACTGCTTTTCATCAAATGTGTAATAATCATCTTTGATGTCTCTTATTCGAACCATCCCTTCACATTTATTTTCGATAATCTCGACATAAATACCCCACTCAGTAACACCTGAAATAACTCCTAAAAATTCTTCATCCTGGTGATCCTGCATGTATTTCACTTGCATGTATTTTATAGAATCTCTCTCAGCATTTGTTGCTAACCCTTCCATAGTAGAACAGTGCAAACATTTCTTTTCATAGACTTCCTCATCCGCAGATTTAGCTCCGTCTAAGTAAAACTGTAGCAAACGGTGTACCATAACGTCAGGATAACGACGAATAGGTGAAGTAAAATGCGAATAGTAATCAAATGCTAGTCCGTAATGGCCTATATTATCTGTTGAATACTTCGCCTTACTCATAGAGCGAATCGCAAGCGTATCGATAAGATTTTGCTCTTTTTTACCGTTTACATCAGCCATTAATTGATTCAAAGATTTAGATACATCACCTTTATTTCTAAAATCAATTTTGTAACCAAACTTTGCGATCACGGTTTGCATAGCAATCAATTTGTCTTCATTAGGCTCATCGTGAATACGGTAAATAAATGTTTTCTTTTGTTTACCAATGTATTCAGCAACCTTTTTATTAGCTAAAAGCATGAATTCTTCAATCAAATGATTGGCATCTCTAGAAACTTTAAAATATACTCCCTGAGGTTCACCAGCATCATCTAAGTTGAATTTAACTTCGACTTTATCAAAAGATATAGCACCATCTGCCATTCTCTTTCTTCTTAAAATTTTAGCTAACTCATCTAGTTTTAAAGTAGCAGCTACAATTTCAGGAGCTACTACGTAAGATTCGCCGGTAATCGAAATATCCTCTGGAATGGTATCCTCTTTAGTTTCGATAATATGCTGTGCTTCTTCATAAGCAAAACGTTGATCAGAGAAAATAACTGTTCGACCAAACCATTGATTCACCACTTGTGCTTGTTCTGAAATTTCGAACACAGCAGAAAAAGTATATTTCTCCTCTTGTGGACGTAATGAACAAGCGAAGTTTGATAAAACCTCTGGCAACATAGGTACTACCCTATCTACTAAATAAACTGATGTCGCACGTTGATACGCTTCATCATCAAGAATAGTTCCTTCTTCAAGATAATAAGAAACATCGGCGATGTGAATTCCTATTTCGTAGTTTCCGTTCTCTAGTTTTTTGAAGGACAAGGCATCATCAAAATCTTTAGCATCTTTTGGGTCAATAGTAAAAGTTAGCGTATCGCGCATGTCTCTACGATTAGCAATTTCATCTGCAGTAATTGAAGTATCAATTTTTTGTGCAAACGTTTCTACTTCAATAGGAAATTCTGACGGCAAGCCATACTCTGCTAGAATTGCATGAATTTCAGTATCATGTTCACCAGGTTTTCCAAGTACTTTAACTACCGTTCCAAAAGGACTATCGGCTTTTTTAGGCCAATCTTCAATGTGCACCAGTACAACATCTCCTTGCTCTGCCTCCCCTATTTTATCCTTTGGAATAAAAATATCAGTGTACATTTTTGGATTTGCTGTGGAAACAAATGAAAAGTTTTTTTGAATGTCAATAACTCCAACAAAATCAGTTTTATTTCTTTCAATAACCTCGATTACTTCACCTTCTGGTTTTTTACCTTTTCGTTTGTTGTAAACGTATACTTTAACAATATCTTTATCTAAAGCATGATTTAAATTATTCGTAGGAATAAACACATCTTCTTCTAATTCAGCACAAACAAAATAAGCAGTCTTACGACCGGTCATGTCTATTTTACCTTCATAATAATCTTGGCTAGCTGCTTTTATCAGGTATTTCCCAGGTTCTGATTCAATAATTTTATCTTGAGAGGCTAAAATTTTTAAATCTTTAATAATTTGGTTTCTACTTTGGGTATCATCTAGGTCTAAATTAGCCCCTATTTGTTTGTAATTGAATGCTTTATTAGCACTTTGCGACAGTATTTTTATAATTTTATCTGAGAAATCCTTCTCTTTCTTTACTGGCTTTCTTAATCTTTTACTCATAAATCTTTTCTTAAAGTTCGAAAATTACAAAATAGTTAACAGTTATAAGAAAATAGCAAGGAGTTTTAAAGAAAATATAACTTTCAACAGTTAATTGTATCTTTATTGAAAGAATTAAATATATGGAAAGATTTATCACTATTGCAGTCTTCGATTACATACACGAAATCGAAATTTTGAAACACCGATTAGATCAAGAAGAATTGCAGTATTTTTTTGAAAACGAAATCATGTCTTCGTTTGCTCCAATGTATTCAACAGCCTTGGGTGGAATTAAACTTAGAATTCATCCTAACGATATTGAAACAGTAAAATCAATTCTTCATGAAATGAGATATGACAACAATCTTAGAATCGTTTAATTTTTTTGAAAGTTGTCAACACATATATAATAATACAAAAAGAAAAATTAAATTTAAATTATTTATTAATGGGTATTATAGTGTGTTAATAGCTACTATAAAATTTTGAAAAAAAGGTTTGAAATTTAGTTTTGGTCTTTTATATAGAGTTATTAACAATGCTACGAGTATTTAAGTAGCTTGTTTTCAAAGAGATTTCGATTTTAATTAACAACGGTTGATAAACTAATTAATAGTAAAATTGTAAATAACTAAATTTAGATTTTATGTTGATAAACCTATTTAGAGTATTGATAACTTTTCTAAAAATTGAGACAACTTTTCTAGGTTATTAAATCTCGGTTTTGGATTAGCTTATTTTTTTAAACTACCAAAAAATAGTTCTAAAATTCTTTCTCAACTTATCAACAATTTCTATTAACATAACGTTAACTGAAAATCAACGAATTAGCATACGATATTAACAATGTATTATTTTAGTTAAATTTTTAAAAATAAATCACTGGTAACCAGTATTTTAATGAGTTATTAATAATGTTGATAACTACCTAATGTATTGATAATTAGTTATTAGTAGCAGTATAGATTACTAGATATAGTTTGTGGCTTATTTATATAGTAAATAAATTTTTTTGAAAACTGTTTTAAAGTATACTTTTAATAAATTTGCAGTACACAACTTAATATACAACTTATGAAAATTTCAATAGGAAACGATCACGCAGGACCAGAATATAAAAAAGCTATTGTAGCAATGCTTGAAGCAAAAGGACACCAAATTACTAATTATGGAACAGATACTCCTGATAGTGTAGATTACCCTGATTTTGCGCATCCTGTAGCGACAGATGTAGAAGAAGGTAAGGCTGATTTTGGAATTCTAATTTGCGGTAGCGGAAATGGTATTGCAATGTCTGCAAACAAACACCAAAATGTGCGTGCTGGTTTGTGCTGGATTAAGGAAATTGCGGCATTAGCAAGACAGCATAATGATGCAAATATTGTTAGTATTCCAGCTAGATATACTTCGATCCAACAAGCTATCGAAATCGTAGAAACTTTTTTAAGTACTGATTTTGAAGGTGGAAGACATCAAAATAGAGTGAACAAAATTGCTTGCCAATAAGTAGTTTTTTAAAGTTTCTAAGTTTCTAAAAAAGATTATTTCTTTTGTACACGAGAAGTTTTTAAACAATTAAATAACTTGAACCGCAAATACATTAATTATAGAAATGTATTTGCGGTTTTTTTATTTTATATTGACTGATTTAATGTTAATAGAGTCAGTCAACTGACGGTATTAATGTAAATTGAGTCAGTCAACTGACGGTATTTACATTTTTTAAAGTATATTTGATCTATATTTTAATTAGAATGTGATGAAAAGTTACTTAACGAGAGCCATTTTTGACAATTTTAGTAAAAAAGTTTTACCTAATAAAGTATTGATTTTGTTGGGCGCAAGGCGTGTTGGTAAAACAGAATTGATTAAAAATTATCTCAAAACGGTACGCGAGGGAAGTTATCTGCAATTGAATGGTGAAGATATTCAAGATGCTAATTTATTACAAGAGCGTTCTGTAGCTAATTACAAACGTCTATTAACTAACATTGATTTATTAGTAATTGACGAAGCACAAACCATTCCTGAAATCGGTTTAATATTAAAATTAATAGTAGATTCCATTGAGGGTATTAAAATTATTGCAACAGGATCTTCAATATTTGATTTGAATAATAATTTGGGTGAACCATTGGTAGGTCGAAAAAATACGATTTATCTTTTTCCATTAGCACAAATGGAATTTTCGACTCAAGAAAACTACAAACAAACCACTGAAAATTTAGAAGAGCGTCTGCTTTTTGGAGGTTATCCAGAATTAATGCAATATCAAGATTGGGAGGAGAAGAAAGAGTATTTATTCGAAATTATTAACGCGTATTTACTCAAAGATATTTTAGCTTTTGAAGGCATTAAGCAAGCGGATAAAATATACAATCTCTTGCGATTGATCGCTTATCAAGTTGGTAAAGAAGTTTCATTGCAAGAATTAGGCAATCAATTGCAAATTTCAAAAAATACGGTTGCTAATTATCTAGATCTCTTGTCTAAGGTTTTCATTTTGTTTAAAGTGGAGGGTTTCAGCCGAAATTTGAGGAAAGAAATTGTAAAATCAAGTAGATGGTATTTTTATGATAATGGCATTCGAAACGGAATAATTAATAATTTTAATCGATTGGATGCTAGAAATGATGTTGGCGATTTATGGGAAAATTATTTAGCCGTAGAACGAATTAAAAAACAACATTATCATAAAATTACAACCAATAATTACTTTTGGCGCACTTATGACCAACAAGAATTAGACTGGTTGGAAGAAAGGGGAGATATGCTCACTGGTTTTGAGTTTAAGTGGAATGAAAACAAGAAAGTTAAGGTTCCTACCGCTTTCGCAAAAGCGTATCCAGAAGCAGGCTTTGAAGTAATTAATAAGTCCAATTATTTGGATTTTATTCTATAATTCTCTTCCTAAATCAAAATGATAAAAGGCATATAATAGTAGTATTTGCAAAATGACTATTCCCCAAAACTTTAAAAGATAACTTCTCTTTGCGGTTTTATGCCTAAAAATCTGCATTGCTATCCCAGAACCAATTGTACCTCCAATCAATACAAATAAAAGAAGTGTTCGCTCAGGGATACGTCTTTTATGGTTTTTTGCTAGATTTTTATCGTAGGCAATTAGTATAAAAGCAATTACATTAATAATTAAAAATAGGTAGAACAAAAATGTCATTTAACTTAATTTAAGTTTCAAAGATATTATTTTAGCTGTTCGAAAAAAACTAAAATGACCAACATACAATACATATCCAAATCGGTTGCTACAGCAGCAATCAATATTCAAAAAACCGTTCAATTATTACAAGAAGATTGTACTATTCCGTTTATTTCTAGGTATCGAAAAGATACTACCGGAAATTTGGACGAAGTACAAATTGAAAACATAGCCAAGCTTCAAAAAGCTTACGAAGTAGTCGTGAAACGTAAAGAAGCCATCTTGAAAGCCATCATGGAGCAAGGCGCGATGAACGAAACTTTGTTTGCCAAAATTGATAAAAGTTTTGATTTGCAAGAACTAGAAGATTTCTATTTGCCTTATAAAAAGAAGAAAAAAACCAAAGCCGATGTCGCTCGTGAAAACGGACTAGAACCGTTGGCAAAAATTATCTTGGCACAAAACAATGATGATGTAGATTTTCTTTCGACCAAATATTTGAATGATAATGTGATCAATGAAGATGCTGCATTGCAAGGAGCTCGGGATATTGTAGCCGAATGGATTAACGAAAATATTTATGTTCGAAAGCAATTGCGTCGATTATACGAGCGTAAAGCAATCATTACCACCAAAGTTGTCAAAAGCAAAAAAGACGAGGAAGCAGCGCAAAAATTCAATCAATATTTTGAGTGGTCAGAGCCGTTGACCAAAGCGCCTTCCCACCGATTAATGGCCATGTTACGTGCAGAAAATGAAGGTTTTATTAAGTTTAAAGTCGAAGTAGACATTGATGATGCCTATAATATTATTGACGAAGTGATTTTAAAAGGTCAAAGCGCGAGTACACCACATGTACAATTAGCCATTGAAGACAGTTATAAACGATTACTGAATCCAGCGATATCCAACGAAGCTTTGCAAGAAGCCAAAGCTAAGGCCGATGCTAATTCGATTCAGGTATTTGCTAATAATTTAGGGCAGTTACTTTTGGCGCCACCATTGGGAGAAAAACGTATTTTGGCTATCGATCCAGGATTTAGAAGCGGTTGTAAAGTAGTCTGTTTGGATGAAAAAGGTGATTTATTATACAATGAAAATATCTATCCGCATGCGCCACAAAATGAAACGGCCATGGCAATGAAAAAGATTAAATCGATGGTCAATGCCTATAAAATTGATGCCATATCAATAGGAAACGGAACCGCATCTCGTGAAACCGAATTCTTCATCAAGAAAATTGCTTTTGATAAGCCGGTGCAAGTTTTTATCGTTTCGGAAGCGGGAGCTTCGGTATATTCAGCTTCTAAAATTGCTCGTGAAGAATTTCCAGATTATGATGTGACCGTACGTGGATCGGTTTCGATAGGAAGAAGACTTTCAGATCCATTGGCAGAGTTGGTAAAAATTGACCCAAAAGCCATTGGAGTAGGGCAGTACCAGCACGATGTGGACCAAAATAAACTAAAAGAAGAATTGGATAACACGGTGATTCGTTGCGTGAATTCGGTTGGAATCAACATTAACACAGCAAGTAAGCATTTACTAAGCTACGTGAGCGGAATAGGAGAGAAGTTGGCCGAAAATATTGTGACTTATCGTTCTGAAAATGGTCCATTCGAAAACAGGAAACAATTAAAAAAAGTCCCTCGCTTAGGTGAAAAAGCGTACCAGCAAGGAGTCGCTTTTATCCGAATTTCGAATGCCAAAAATCCGTTGGACAACTCGGCAGTGCATCCGGAAGCCTATTCGATTGTAGAGAAAATGGCCAAAGATTTGAAACTTACAGTTAATGATCTGATAGCTAATAAAGAAAAGACAGCTTTAATAAAACCAGAGAAGTACATCACTCCAGAAATTGGTTTACTAACGTTAAAAGACATTATTAAAGAATTAGAAAAACCCGGATTAGACCCGAGAAAAGCAGCTAAAGTTTTCGAATTTGACCCGAATGTAAAAACCATAAAAGACGTAAAATCAGGAATGATTTTACCTGGAATTGTGAATAACATCACCAATTTTGGTTGTTTTGTTGACATCGGAGTCAAAGAAAGTGGTTTGGTACACATCTCTCAACTCAAAGCAGGCTTTGTAAGCGATGTAAACGAAGTTGTGAAACTACACCAACATGTAACCGTAAAAGTTACCGAAGTGGATGAAGATAGAAAGAGAATTCAATTGACGATGGTGATTTAAGTTAATTTATTTAAGAAAAGTAGATCACAATAAGACTCCACACCGTTTGTCACGCTGAAAGCGTCTCAGCAAATGTGAATAACTTGCGCAGAGACTCTTTCAGAGTGACAATATTAGGTGATGAGCATTGTGTAACTTAGTTTGGTAAAAAGAAGTTGATTAAGGTAAGCCACAATCAAAATCGCCACCGTTTGTCATGCTGAAAGCGTCTCAGCAAATGTGAATAACTTGCGCAGAGACTCTTTCAGAGTGACAATATTAGGTGATGAGCATTGTGTAACTTAGTTTGGTAAAAAGAAGTTGATTAAGGTAAGCCACAATCAAAATCGCCACCGTTTTTCACACTGAAAGCGTCTCAGCAAATGTGAATAACTTGCGCAGAGACTCTTTCAGAGTGACAATATTAGGTGATGAGCATTGTGTGACTTAGTTTGGTAAAAAGAAGTTGATTAAGGTAAGCCACAATCAAAATCGCCACCGTTTGTCACGCTGAAAGCGTCTCAGCAAATGTGAATAACTTGCGCAGAGACTCTTTCAGAGTGACAATATTAGGTGATGAGCATTGTGTAACTTAGTTTGGTAAAAAGAAGTTGATTAAGGCTGGCCGCAATTAAAATCGCCACCGTCTGTCACGCTGAAAGCGTCTCATCAACAGTGATTAACTTGTGCAGAGACTCTTTCAGAGTGACAATATTGTGAAATGAGTATTGTTTAACTTAGTTTGGTAAAAAGAAGTTGATTAAGTTAAGCCACAATCAAAGTCGCCACCGTTTGTCACGCTGAAAGCGTCTCAGCAACTGTGATTAACTTGTGCAGAGACTCTTTCAGAGTGACAATATTGTGAGATGAGTATTGTTTAACTTAGTTTGGTAAAAAGAAGTTGATTAAGGTAAGCCACAATCAAAATCGCGACCCTTTGTCACGCTGAAAGCGTCTCAGCAACTGTGATTAACTTGTGCAGAGACTCTTTCAGAGTGACAAAGATTGGGTAGTAAGTAATGTGTCAAAGTAGTGTGTTGAAAGTTCTTAATAGTAGTAATCCACAATAAATTTCCATCCAGTAAGTTCCGCTAAAAGCTTCTCAGCGACTGTGATTAACTTGTGCAGAGCCTCTTTCGAAGTAATAAGTGCAATTTGCTAATACCTTAATAATTAATTACTTTAGACGACTATAATTCAACTAGCAGCATCTAAAAACAGCTTTAATGATAGAATACACCGAAGGGATTTACAATTTTTATGTTTACATAATTACCAATAAAAACAAAAAGGTGCTATATACGGGTGTAACAAACAATTTACGAAGGCGTCTTCAAGAACATAAAGAAAAATTAAACCCCAATAGTTTTACTGCAAGGTATAATGTTGAGTTTTTGCTTTATTATGAACATTTCGGTTGGAT
Source organism: Flavobacterium aeripolare (assembly GCF_013294025.1). Classification (GTDB taxonomy): domain Bacteria; phylum Bacteroidota; class Bacteroidia; order Flavobacteriales; family Flavobacteriaceae; genus Flavobacterium. Next base: position 212,820 of record NZ_JABSNL010000007.1, on the reverse strand, counting down.
ACAACTTGCAATTGCAAGGGAAAAAGAAATCAAATTAATGAATCGGGAGGTGAAGGAAGCATTGATCAATACAATTAACCCTGACTGGAATTTTTTGAATGAATTGTTTTGAGACTCTTTCAGAGTGACAATATTGGGTTATTAGAATTGTGATAAAAGTATCTATAATTGTAATGTGACAAAGTTAAGCAACCATAAAACTCCACACTGTTTGTCTCGCTGAAAGCGTCTCAGCAACTGTGAATAACGTACGTAGAGACTCTTTTAGAGTGACAATAATGATAAAAAATTATTCAAAACGTTTAACGACGATCAAACTCCACCTAGTTTGTCACGCTGAAAGCGTCTCAGCAACTGTGAATAACGTACGTAGAGACTCTTTCAGAGTGACAATAATGATAAAAAATTATTCAAAACGTTTAACGACGATCAAACTCCACCTAGTTTGTCTAGCTGAAAGCGTCTCAGCAACCGCGAATAACGTACGCAGAGACTCTTTCAGAGTGACAAATATTGAGTGATATAAATTATGCAAAAAGCTATAATTTACAAAAACAACATTATCAATGTCAACACAATTCCTGCGGCTGTAAAATACATTCCTTTTTTGAAAATGGTAGTTTTTGGTGTAAACATCCAGAAAGTCGAAATCACAAAAAAGAATAGGGATACTCCAAAGAAGATGTTTAAAAAGAACAAGGGATCACCAGTTTTTGCTTTGTGCATATTGTTCATCTTTTCGATTATAAAAGGCTGACTTGTTGTTTTATAATCGGCAGCTCCTGTTTTTTTATTGTAGGTTCCTTCTTTGAAAAAAACGACATCTCCTTCTTCGCGTTCTGCTTTGAATTTACGTAAATGCAATGCTTTACCTAAATCTTCTCCAGTCAAATTGGGAGCAATTGTTTTGACATTATTTTTCTCTTGCTTTAGAAAATCAGTATCTCTAAAAATTAAAATAATTCCGCTTAAAGCATACACTGCCATTATTCCTGCAAGGAAAAACCCCAAATAACGATGGATGATGCGCATTAAATTGCTTGATTTCTTCTTCTTTGTCATTGCTCTTAAGTCTTAATTTTTTGTGTTATCACTTTTTTCAAAGCGCAAACATACATAATTAAGATTAATTCTAAATAACGTTTTTAATTTTTTTTATTTTTTATTGGATGGCTAGGGTTAATTGTGTTGTGACGTGTGCGATTAATATATTCTTGTAATACATTTGAATATAGTAGATAATAATCAAAGTCTTAATATACTGTTGCATAGGGAACATTTAAAGCACAATTAGCGCACAATGCAACAGTCTTTGAAAGTAATTAGGACTAGCGATGAGGTCTGTGTAAAAAATCGAATTATAATAAATACTGTTTATAGAATTATTTCTTTTCCAAAATCCAATTACTCATTGTATTTAAAACTTCAGGTGAAATAGTCTGTTCTATTTTGGCGTATTCAGAGAGTGCACCTGTCTCTGCTTTTTGAAAAAGGTGGTTCAAATTATCAAATTTTCGAATAACAAAATGCTCATTAGCTGCTTTATTTAGAGAAGTTGCTATCCCGTTTAAGTTTTCTGTGGCTGTTACTTGAACGTCTTTTGTACCATTTATTGCTAACACAGGAATTGTAATTCTCGACCAGTAGGCATTAGGTTCATATTTTATAAAATTTACAAACCAAGGCATCGTAAGTTGTTGTAATTGACTTTCTACGAATTCATTCATTTGATCTGCTGTTCCTAATTGTTCTTCGGGTAATTTTTTCATCTCTGCAATTAACCGTAACCTAAGATCAGATTTTAAATTAGAGCCTGAGTAATTCTTAACGAATGCGTAAACGGTTTTATTAAAATTAGCACTAGTATCTGTCTCTTCATTTTCTATTCCGTTAGATTTTGAAACTGCTTTAGTTTGCAATAACATTAATTTATCAATGGCAATTCCGGGGCCTGCCATTGAGATTATAAATTTTACATTTTTATTTTCTGCGGCAACTATTGGGGCTATTAAGCCACCTTCGCTATGACCTATTAAACCAATGTTATTAAAACTGTTATCTTTAAGATAGTGTACTGCCGTATTAATATCTGAAGCAAAATTTTCAGTAGTGTCCTCTTTTGAACCCATAGTAGATTTACCTACACCACGATCATCTAACCGTAGGACTCCAATACCTTTATTAGCAAAATCATCAGCGATTACCCAAAAAGGCTTGTGACCAAAAACTTCCTCATCGCGATTTTGACTTCCCGAACCCGTAATCATAACAACCACTGGAAATTCTGTTTTATCCTTAGGAGTTGTCAGCGTTCCGGCTAAGGTGTTTTTATCAACGGGATTTGTAAACGAAACCTCTTTGATTAAATAGTTGTAAGGTGGTTTAGGTTCTTGAGGACGACTTCCATAAAGTGGGGCCGCTGCATCTTTTGTTAAAATCAATGGAAAGTTTAAACCTCTTTGTGTAAAAATACCTGAAATCTCAGTGCCCTTGAATTCTCCTTTATACTCTATATTTAAATTAACTATTTGCACAATCAATTTACTGTCTAAAAAAGAAGTCATCGTACTAGGTAAAGCGATAGGACTTTGCAAGGGACTAGTAAGGGTTGATTTATATCCAGTTTCGGTCTTATCAATTTTAAATATTAAAGGAAGATCGGTTCCTTGCACATTTATTTTTCCGTTCCATGTACCCATGATACCTTGACTAAAACCAAGAGTTGTAAATAGTATAAAAGTGAGTAATAATTTGAAATGTTTCATAAAAACGGTATTTTAATTGTGCATGATCATTTTTATAATAAAAAAAAATCCCAAATACCAGGTATTGGGATTTGGGATTACTCTACTTAAGCCGTTTAGGATTAAATATTTAAGTAAAAATTACTCTTTAGTCTCTTCTTTTTTCTCAGTTGCGTGATCGTCTTTAGAAGCATTTTTAAATTCTTTAATTCCGCTTCCTAATCCTTTCATTAATTCTGGAATTTTTTTACCTCCAAAAAGTAATAAAACAACTGCTAAAATAACTAGGATTTCTGTAACACCAAATCTTCCCATGATTGAATAATTTATTGCCTTGGCAAATTTTTAATAAATGTAGCGACAAAGGTATATAGAATAACTTTATGTGCGCTCATTTTAAGACATTTATTTAATGATTACTAAGTTAAAGATATATTAAAAGATTGTTTAATTATGCATTCTAGCTCTTGATGGCGGCTGAAGTGTTATCGTGTACTTAAATTATTATATTTGTATGATAAAGATATGATATGGCTGGAAAGAGACTGAAAAGGAAAAAAATTCATAAAAAATTATTCACAAAAAACAGACTAGTTATTTTGAATGAAGACACTTTTGAAGAGATCTTCTCTTTAAAACTAAATTTGATGAACGTTTTTGTTGTGGCTTCCTTAGGTGCTATTTTATTGATTTCGATTACCACTTTTATCATTGCTTTTACACCACTTAGGGAATTTATTCCGGGTTATTCTTCTTCGAAATTAAAAAAAGACGCAACGGAATTGGCTTTAAAATCAGACTCCTTAACTGTGGCTTTAAAAAAGAACGAAGCGTACATCAATGCCATTCAAAAGGTTTTAAGTGGCCAACTCGAATATGCAAAGTTTAATAAAGATTCTATTTTGGCTACAGCCGAAGAAACACCACCTCAAGTAGATTTAAAAGCATCTGAAGAGGAAATGGAATTACGAAAAGAGGTGGAGCAAATCGAGAAGAAAAAGAATACTTCAAAAAAATCTAAATAAAAGTTTCGCACTTTATTTTTAAATGAACACCACAAAAAATGTCAATAAAATCAATTGCTGCAAAAGTATTTGCTAACAAAATAGTAAAACAAACCCAAGCGTGGGCAATGCATCCTGCAGAGAGTCAAAAGAAGGTGTTTTTATCGCTAATAGCTGATGCAAAAAAGACGGAATTTGGCGTAGACCATAATTTTGCGCAAATAAAGAACTTTCAAGATTTTGCTAAGCAAGTACCCATTAGAGATTATGAAGACCTAAAACCTTATGTTGAAAAAGTAGTTAAAGGTCAAGAGAATATTCTCTGGAAGGGGAAACCATTATACTTTGCTAAAACGTCTGGGACAACATCTGGTGCAAAATATATTCCGCTGACAAAGGAATCCATGCCTTATCATATTCAAGCAGCACGAAATGCTATTTTACATTACATACATGAAACTGGCAATGCTGATTTTGTAGATGGTAAAATGATTTTTCTACAGGGGAGTCCAATATTAGAAGCAAAAAACGGCATACAATTTGGACGTTTGTCTGGAATCGTAGCGCATTTTGTTCCAAAATATCTACAAAAAAACCGTATGCCCTCGCTACAAACTAACTGTATCGAAGACTGGGAGAAAAAAGTGGATGCTATTGTAGCGGAAACTTTTCATGAGAATATGACGGTGATTTCAGGAATACCTTCTTGGGTGCAAATGTATTTTGAGCGCTTACAGCAAAAAGGGGGTAAAGCTGTGGGAGAAATTTTTAAAAACTTCAACCTCTTTATTTATGGCGGCGTAAATTTTGAACCCTACCGCGCTAAATTTGAAAATTTAATAGGTCGCAAAGTGGATAGTATCGAATTATTCCCAGCTTCTGAAGGATTTTTTGCCTATCAAGATAGCCAGAAAGAGAAAGGAATGTTGCTGCTTTTAGATGCAGGAATATTTTATGAGTTTGTAAAAAGCGACGAATTTTATAATGAAAACCCTAGACGTTACACGATTGCTGAGGTAGAATTAAAAACAAACTATGTTTTAATTATTTCTACAAATGCAGGATTATGGGGCTATAACATAGGGGATACGGTTCAATTTACAAGTTTGTATCCGCATCGAGTTATTGTTTCAGGAAGGATAAAACATTACATATCTGCTTTTGGAGAACACGTTATAGGAACCGAGGTAGAACGCGCTTTGCAAGAAGCAATGCAAGGAACTACGGTAAGAGTAAATGAATTTACGGTGGCTCCACAGATTAATCCTGAAACAGGTTTGCCTTTTCATGAGTGGTTCATTGAATTTGAAAATTTGCCTGAAGACGAACACGCTTTTGCAGAAGCGATAGACAACGCCATGAGAAAACAAAATATATATTATGATGATTTGATCGTGGGGAATATCTTGAAAAAACTTGTTGTAACTACAGTTGTAAAAAACGGATTTCAAGAGTATATGAAATCGATAGGCAAATTAGGTGGTCAAAATAAAATTCCTAGATTATCGAATGATAGAAATATTGTAGACCAATTAAAGACTAAATAAAAAAATTACCTTTGCAGGTTAGAAAATAAAAAGAAATGAAAGAGACTAAAAACATATCAAGATCTAGAGCACAAGAATCATCGGCTGCTATTGAAAAAATGTACATCACTATGCGCCATTTATTCAATAGAGGATTTTACAAACCAATGGGAATTTCTGGGGATACTTTGCGCGAAGCATTGCTAGCGTTACGCCCTGAAATTTATGGAAATATTGCAGAGGAAAAAGTAGAATTGAACGGACTTCTATACGTTATTGAGCGTTTGCCTATGGGTATTGAAGAGTGTCGTTTTATCAACTTAACTTCTGATGAAGGGTATTCTAGATCACACTTTAAAGCAATTGTTCCCCCTAAAAGAAGACGTAATTGCTACCGTATTGACGAAGAGCAAATGAACGTTGAAATCACACGTGGTCGATCAGATATTTATGATATTTTGACGCACTTAACGTTTATATTTATCGAATCGCACAAAATTAGAAATAGAGTATTGCTTGACGATGCTGGTGAAGTTTCTCGCGACTGGATGAAGCTAGAGCAAGCGGTATCACAAACAAAGAAATTATCACTTATTGAAAAAGAGAAAGCAATTTCTCATGCTGCTAACATTTTAGGTAGAACATTTGAGGAGGTGTTAAATATATATGACTCTTTCGGTTCAGATGCTGCGCCAGACCGTTTTTTACATGTAATTTACTGGTTAGGGAAGTTGGCTATTGAAGAAATCATAGGCAACAACAAGCGTACAATTACTTTTAGCCCTATATTAAGAGAGCGTTTAGGACACCATATTCACGGTGAAATTTGGGCTACAAATATTAAGGAAGTCTTGAAAGAAAATGGATTGTTAGAAAGACCTATTCACGTAATTAGTGCCAATATGCACTCTGTGATGAACTCTATTTTTGCTACAAATGTTTTAAAAACGCAGTTTAAAGACAAACCTGATTTCTTTATTTATGAAGAGTTGAGTAAGTCTGGAGCACATGATGTGCGTAACAAAGTAGAAGAGGTCGCTTTAAAGCAAGGAATGATTTCAGTGCCAGATAGTTCAGGAACAAATATTGACGTTCAAATTTTTGACACAGCAAAAATTAAGTGGGCAAGTTCGTCATTTCCTAATGCTAAATTAGATAACAAAGAGCCGGTTTTAATTGTAATGGATTATGCTTTTGGAGAGCAAGCTTATGAAACGATTGATGAATTGTTAAAACCATTCAAGAAAGATATTTTATTGAATGTAGAATCGGTTTCTATTATGGGTAAAGCAGGAATTCTTGAAGGAGGAAAAGGTGATATCATGATCCCTAATGCCCATATCAATGAAGGAACAGCAGATAATTATTTCTTTGAAAATGAATTATCAGCTGAAATGTTTGAAGGAAACGATATCGCAGTTTTTGCAGGAGCAATGGTCACTGTTCTAGGAACGTCATTGCAAAATAGAGATTTATTAAAATTCTTCCACGAATCAACTTGGGGAGTAATAGGTCTTGAAATGGAGGGATCTTACTACCAAAAAGCGATTCAATCTGCCTCAAAAATTAGAAAAAGTGTGCCGCACGATATTAAGGTGAGATATGCGTATTATGCCTCAGATAATCCACTTGAAACAGGAAGCACACTAGCTTCTGGAGGATTAGGTACTACAGGTGTAAAACCCACCTACTTGATTACAATAAAAATATTAGAGCAAATTTTTAACTCTAAATAAAATAAGGATATAGCTAAATATGCTATTGATCGAATACTAAAAGCCATTGAAATTAACTTATGCAAATAAGATGTTTCAGTGGCTTTTTTTTATAGTCTAGGGATAATCTTAATTAGGTTACTGTTGTAATTCATAGCTGCTGAGGTAGTGGTATTCGAAAATAAAAAAGCTTAGCGAGCTTAACAAGTAGTACATGTATTTTCTTTTTACTTTCGAAAAAAACGATTTTTAAGACTAGAAAATTGCCGTAATTTAGGAAGTTATAAATATGATGTGTGTTGCTCTTAAAGCGGTTTAAAATGCGTTAATCTTGAATGTTTTTTATACCTTGCAGCAGTAAAATATAGTTATGAAAAGGATACTTATCACTGGTGCTGCAGGTTTTTTAGGGTCACATTTATGTGATCGTTTTATCAAGGAAGGATATTACGTTATAGGAATGGATAATCTTATAACAGGAGATTTAAAAAATATCGAACACCTCTTTAAATTAGAGAATTTTGAATTTTATCACCATGATATTACCAAGTTTGTTCATATTCCTGGGCAGCTAGATTATATTTTACATTTTGCTTCTCCGGCAAGTCCCATTGATTATTTAAAAATTCCTATTCAAACATTGAAGGTGGGATCATTAGGGACACACAACCTACTGGGACTAGCTCGTGTAAAAAAAGCACGTATTTTAATAGCATCTACTTCTGAGGTTTATGGAGATCCATTAGTACATCCTCAAACCGAAGAATATTATGGAAATGTAAATACCATAGGACCAAGAGGAGTCTATGATGAGGCAAAGCGTTTTCAAGAATCAATAACTATGGCTTACCACACTTTTCACGGTGTAGAAACAAGAATTGTTAGAATTTTTAATACTTACGGACCTAGAATGCGATTGAATGATGGTCGTGTGATTCCAGCATTTATAGGTCAAGCTTTAAGAGGTGAAGACTTAACTATTTTTGGAGATGGAATGCAAACAAGATCATTTTGTTATGTAGACGATCAAGTCGAAGGGATTTTTAGATTGTTGTATTCTGATTATGTGTACCCAGTAAATATTGGGAATCCTGACGAAATCACCATTAAAGATTTTGCTGAAGAGATTATTAAATTAACAGGTACTAGCCAGAAGATTGTCTACCATGCCTTACCAGAAAACGACCCGTTACAACGCCAACCAGACATAAGTAAAGCTAAGGAATTACTAGGGTGGGAAGCTACTGTAAACCGTGAAGAAGGAATGAAATTAACGTATGATTATTTCAAGTCATTGTCAAAGGAGGAACTTTCTAGAGAAGAGCACAAAGATTTTACAGAATATATCAAATAAAATTAACTACAATACAGTTTGAATAACTACTAGAATAAGGCTTATAAAAGTATGACAATCACTTCACAACAAGCGATTGCTATTTTTTAACTTTTTAATATTTAATTATTATTTAAGTATAAAAGCAATTATTTTTGCCAAACAACTAAAAACACAACAAATGACAATTTTACTACTGGGTTCAGGCGGAAGAGAACATGCTTTTGCATGGAAAATGACTCAAAGTCCGCTTTGCGATCAACTATTTGTAGTTCCGGGAAATGCTGGAACTGCTGCCATTGCAACAAACATCAACATTAGTCCAACAGATTTTGAGGCTGTAAAAGCATTAGTACTTAAAGAGAAAATAGGGATGGTGGTTGTAGGACCTGAAGATCCATTAGTAAAAGGAATTTTTGATTTTTTCAAGAACGACGATCAGTTAAAAGATATTCCTGTAATTGGACCATCAAAAGTGGGTGCACAACTAGAGGGAAGTAAAGAATTTGCCAAGGAATTTTTAATGAGACATAAGATTCCCACTGCTGCTTACGACAGTTTTACAGCTGAAACGGTAGAAAAAGGATGTGATTTCTTAGCAACTTTAAAAGCACCTTATGTTTTAAAAGCAGATGGTTTAGCAGCTGGTAAAGGAGTATTGATTATTCATGATTTGGCTGAAGCCAAAGAAGAATTGAGAAACATGCTTGTGGGACAAAAATTTGGCGAGGCAAGTTCGAAGGTAGTAATCGAAGAATTCCTTGACGGAATCGAATTGAGCTGCTTTGTATTAACAGATGGTAAAAACTATAAAATTTTACCCACAGCAAAAGATTACAAACGCATAGGTGAAGGTGACACAGGGTTAAATACAGGCGGAATGGGAGCAGTTTCTCCAGTTCCTTATGTTGATGCTGTATTGATGGAAAAAATCGAAACACGCATCGTTAAACCTACAATTGAAGGTTTTCAAAAAGACGGAATTGAATACAAAGGATTTGTATTTATAGGGTTAATCAATGTGAACAACGAACCCATCGTTATTGAATACAACGTGCGTATGGGAGATCCAGAAACAGAAGTTGTAATTCCGAGATTAAAAAATGATTTGGTTGAATTATTTTTGGCTACAGCCAATGAGAAATTAGACGAAATAACTTTAGAAATAGATTCAAGAAGCGCTACAACTGTAATGTTAGTTTCTGGAGGATATCCTGAAAATTTTGAAAAAGGAAAAGTAATTTCAGGATTAGAGAACGTAACAGATTCTATTGTTTTTCATGCAGGAACAAAACTAGAAAACGGAGCTGTCTTGAGTAATGGAGGTAGAGTAATGGCAATTACATCTTATGGAGATGACTTTCAAGAGGCCATAAAAAAATCTTATCAAAACATAGCTAAACTAAGTTTTGATAAGATGAATTTTAGAAAAGATATCGGTAACGATCTTTTATAATAAAGTAAGTCTTCCTTAATCCTAAAGCAATTTAGGGTTAGGGAGATTATTTTTTAAAGAAAGAGTGTGCTGTTGTATCTTGTTCTTCTGTACCTGCTTGGTCAAAAATTCTTAATTGTCTGATCCAGTATACCATCGCAGCTGCACAAATAGCCATGAAAATCCAGTTAATTAAATTAGCACCAAACCAAGATTTAAGTTCTAAGGCACGAATAAAGTCAAGAGGAGCAAATAGAATGTTTACAAATAAGTATTGAATTCCTTCGAAAAATGCTTTCATATCGTTAAAATTATTTTGTTTTTTATTTAATCTGAAATATTAAAAACCCTTAAGAAAGAATCTTTATTAACTTGCTCGTTTCTTTATTTAAACAAGTATTATATTTACAATCACAAAAGTATAAAATATCCTTATGATTACAAGCATTTTTAAAAAATCTACACCGTTAAATTTATCATTGGTGCTATTTTTAATAGTGAGTTTCTTTTTTATCTATCAATTTCAAGATTTAACTTGGGCAAGTAATCTTGTTACCATAGGAAATAAGATGGGAGTTTTGCTGGTTTTATTAGGCTCGATTTTCTTTACAAATTTTATAGCAAACAAGAACGGAGTGAGTAAGGACACGGCTTACGTGATATTGTTCTTCTTTTTATTTGTGATATTTTTCCCTTCAATTTTTGATAAATTAGATCTTGTTGTTTCTAATTTTTTCATCATTCTTGCCCTTAGAAGATTAATATCTTTGCAGTCGTTAAGTGCTTCAAAAGAAAAGATATTTGATGCATCACTTTGGATTTTTATAGCCGCAGTGTTCCATTTCTGGAGTATTTTATACCTCGTTTTGGTTTTTATTTCGATTATGTTTCACGTTGCAAGAGATTATAAAAACTGGTTGCTACCATTTATAGCACTTTTTGGAGTGAGTATATTGTTTATTTCTGCCAGTATTGTCTTTCAGTTTGACGGTATTGACTACTTATATGAACACGTTCAAACCAGTTTTGCTATCAATTACTTTAAATCAAATTATGAAAATGCCGCATTGTCTATTTATGCAACGGTAATATTGTTTTTTATAGCGACAGTAATGGGTAGTTTGTCAAACAGACCATTAGTGCTACATACTACTTTTAAAAAAATATTAGCCTCTCTTATCATAGGGATCGTTGTATATTTAATTTCGGCAAATAAAAGTAATGATATATTATTATTTACTATTGCGCCGTTATCTATGTTAGCAGCAAGTCACATCGAAATGCCTCAAATAAAATTGAAGCAAGAGATGGTACTTATTGTTATTATTTTATGCAGTATGTTTACTTTTTTCTCTCAGCTATAATTTAGCTCCGTAGGCTAAATCTCCAGCATCTCCAAGTCCTGGAACTATGTACGATTGATCGTTTAATTTTTCATCAGTAGCGGCAATCCATAAGTGGCAGTTGTCTGGAAGGTTTTCCTCTAAAAAGGCAATTCCCTCAGGAGCAGCAATTACTACAGCAATGTGAATGTCTTTAGGTGTTCCTTTTTCAACTAATTTTTTATACACCGCAAGTATCGATTGTCCTGTGGCAAGCATAGGGTCAATGATCAACAAGTATTTGTTTGTAGTATCAGCGATGGCTTGGTATTCGACTAAAATTTCAAACTCCGCATCATTATTGGGATGGTGTCTATAAGCAGAAACAAAACCATTTTCAGCATTATCAAAGTAATTAAGAAAACCTAAATGCAGTTGTAAACCAGCTCTTAAAATCGAACAAAGAATAATCTGGTCCTTAATTTCTGTAGTATCTTTAGTACCTAGTGGCGTTTGTACAGCGACCTCTTGATAGTCTAACTGCTTGCTCATTTCATACGCCATTATCTCGCCTATTCTTTCAATATTTCGTCTAAAACGCATACTGTCTTTATGAACATTTACATCTCTAATTTGGGCTAGAAAATGATTAAGGACACTATTTTTTTCTGATAAATTGTGAATTTGCATGATGTATATTTTAGTAATGAAGGATTGCAAATAGGCTATAAAATTGTCAAATTTGCAAGCAGTATAGATTTGTGTTATGTAATTTTTTTATAAAAGTATAAAAAGTATCTTTGTAACTATTAAAATATAAAAATTATGTTTTCAAAACTAGCGTATTCCGTATTTGAAGAAAGTATCAAAGACTATCATCAATTTGATAATGTTGATCAACCTATAAACAATCCTTTCCCAAAAGATAAATTCGAACATTTATTATATTTGAAAAACTGGATCGACACTGTGCAATGGCACTTTGAAGACATTATTCGTGATCCTAATATTGATCCAGTGGCTGCATTAACTCTTAAAAGAAGAATAGACGCTTCAAATCAAGAACGTACAGACATGGTTGAGTATATTGATGGGTACTTTTTACAAAAATACAGCAGTACTGTAGTAAAAGAAAATGCTAAAATAAACTCAGAAAGTCCTGCATGGGCTTTTGATAGATTATCAATCTTAGCTCTTAAAATTTATCATATGAATGAGGAAGCTACTCGTGCAGAAGCAAGTCAAGATCATAGAGATAAATGTCAAGCTAAATTGAATATCTTATTAGAGCAAAGAACAGATTTGTCTAGTGCAATTGATGATTTATTGACAGATATTGAAAACGGAGACAAATTCATGAAAGTGTACAAACAAATGAAAATGTACAATGACGATGAGTTAAACCCTGTTTTATATCAAGCTAAGAAGTAATCAACACTGTTTGATTATTCTTTATTAATTTAAATACAGCACTATTGTCAGCTACAATTAAGCATATAGCCGTCATGAGACTATCCGCAATGGGAGATGTCGCCATGACGGTTCCTGTTTTACGCGCCTTTGTAAAACAATACCCGCACATTAAAATTACGGTGGTTTCTAGGCCGTTTTTCAAACCTTTTTTTGATACCATTCCTTCGGTTTCCTTTTTTGCTTTCGATGAAAAAGACAAGCATAAAGGTGTTTTTGGTTTGTTTCGAATGTATCAAGAATTGCGAGCATTAAAAGTAGATGCTTTTGCCGACTTACATAATGTTTTACGATCTAAAGTAGTGCGTAATCTTTTTGCTTTAAGCGGAAAAAAAGTAGCTGCTGTAGATAAAGGTAGAGCCGAAAAGAAAGCACTTACTAGAGCCGAAAATAAAATTTTCAAACCCTTAACGAGTATGTTTAATAGGCATCAATTTGTTTTTGAAAGTTTGGGTTTTCCGGTAGATTTGTCTCATCCTAGTTTTCCTGAAAAAGCGGTGCTTACTGAGAATATAATAAATACAGTAGGAGGTAAGAGTGCGGTTATTATAGGGGTTGCACCATTTGCACAGTACAGTTCTAAGGTTTATCCTTTGGATTTAATCCAAAATGTAATTAATCAATTAGCAGAAAATAGCAGTTATAAAATACTACTTTTTGGTGGTGGAAAGAAAGAGTCAGAAATATTAGATTCCCTTTTGCAACAGCATAAAAATGTGGTGAATATGGCCGGAAAAATAAAATTTACTGAAGAATTAGAGTTGATCAGTAACCTTGATGTCATGCTTTCTATGGACTCTGGTAACGCGCATATTGCCGCTATGCTAGGGGTGAAAGTAGTTTCGCTCTGGGGAGCAACCCATCCTTATGCTGGTTTTATGCCTTTTAATCAACCATTAGAAAACAGCTTAGTTCCTGATAGAGAAAAGTATCCTTTACTACCTACTTCTGTCTATGGGAATAAAGTCGTTGATGGCTATGAAGAGGTGATGCGAACAATTACTCCAACGATGGTTGTCGAGTTAATTAAATCAAATTTGTAGTCAAGTTTGTAGTCAAGTTTTAATAAAGTGTAAAAAAAAATCCAACCTTAATTTAAATAAAGGTTGGATTTTTTTATGAGTTATTAGTATTTAAACATCATCGTAATCTACTGTTAAAGTAGCAGATGTGGGATGCGCTTGACAAGTCAAGATTAAACCGCTTGCAATTTCTTTGTCTGTTAAGATCGAATTTTTAGTCATTTCAGCAGTTCCTTCAGTAACACGAGCAATACAGCTACTGCATATTCCGCCTTGGCAAGAATAAGGAGCATCGATACCTTGTTTTAAAGCAGCGTCAAGAATGGTTTGTTTTTGAGACATTTCAAATGATGTTTCTTCATCATCAACCATAACAGTGATTTTTGAATGTCCTTCAAGTGATTCTGATATAGTATTTTCTTGTGTCGACGAAGTAAAAAGCTCAAATTTAATCGCTGAATCTTTTACATTATTTTCTTTCAATACGCTTGATACTGTGTTGATCATAGCCTCAGGACCACATAAATAGAATTTGTCAAATGATAATTCTTTGTGTTTATTGTTCAATACAAAGTTCACCGTAGATTTCTCTATGCGTCCAAAAAGTGATTCGTCAACCTTAGCTTGACTGTATACATAATGCATGTATAAACGGCCCACAAATTGCTGGTGCAGCTCATGAAGATCATGGTGAAAAATCGTTTCTTCAGGAGATTTGTTTCCGTAAACCAGTACAAATGTGCTTTTTGGTTCACTAATTAAAACCGACTTAATAATAGATAGTACTGGAGTTATTCCGCTTCCAGAAACAAAAGCGGCATAATTTTTTTGGCGGTCAGCTTGTGGCTCAAAGATAAAGTTCCCTTCAGGAGTTCCCACTTCTAGCGTATCACCCGCTTTAAGCTTAGTATTTGCAAATTGTGAGAACGCACCATTTTTAACCGCTTTTATAGCAATACGTAATTCGCCACTTTCAGGTGAAGAGCATATAGAGTAGGCACGGCGAATTTCTTGACCGTCTAGCGTTAATTTAATAGTAACGTATTGTCCTGCTACAAAACTGTAGTTGGCTTTTAATTCTTGAGGAACATTAAAAAGTATTGAGACCGCAGTTGCAGTTTCTCGTTTTACTTCTTTTATAGTTAGTTTTAAAAATGAAGACATGAGATAATTTTTTTACAAATATACTAAAGAGATTAGGTTTCTTTAAATCAAAATATTGAAATTTTATATACATAGAACTATTATGTATAAGAATCTTATGTATATTTGTTATTCAAAATTAGATCGAAATGAAAAATTCACAATTATATAAGGGAAGTTTGAATACCATTATCATGAAGCTGCTGGAAGAAAATGGCAAAATGTATGGTTATGAAATCACCCAAAAAGTAAAAGCGATTACTGCTGGAGAACTCAATATTACCGAAGGAGCCTTATATCCCGCTTTACACAAACTAGAAGCGGAGGGAATTCTAGATGTAGAAATCGCTAAGGTTGATAATCGAATGCGCAAGTACTATAAACTCACCGAAGCAGGAACCAAGGAAACAGTAAACCGACTAGCTGAGCTAGAAGATTTTATTAAAAACATGCAGAGTTTAGTGAACCCAAAGCCGAGTTTAGAATTTTAATTTATAAAACATGCGATTAACTAGCGAACAAATAGAATACGTAGAAAATTATATCATTTCTAAAGATATCAAATGGTATGAATTACAAGTAGAACTTACAGATCATATGATTAATAGTATGGAGGAATTTTGGGCGGAAGACCCAGAACTTACTTTTCATCAGGTAAAATATTATGCAGAGGATAAGTTCGGTAGGAATGGTTTTAAAGCTATTGAAGAAGAACGTACACATATTCTAAGAAAAGAATATAGAAGAATGCAGTGGAAAATGATTGCTGATTATTTAAAGTTTCCAAAGATATTTGCAAGTGTACTAGCGCTAATCATTATTTATAAATCTTCGTTTTATTTTGAAAAGCCAGTGAAATTTATTGTTCTGCTTTATGGATTTTTCTTGGCTTTATTTGTTCCTGTTATTTACTCCTACTATAAAAATAGGAAAATCAACGGTAAGCGTTTTCTACAAATTGAAATTAGTAATCCCATGGCACTAGGATTTGGTTTTTTGAATTTAGGTTTAAATGGAGGAAATCTGTGTAAGGAATGGATTGAGCAATATAGCATTTTAAAGCTACTATATTGTGCAGTTTTGATTTTGGGAGTTTTGGCTCTAATTACAGGTAAAAAAATCTATGAAAAGTCCTTGTCCAATATCAGAAAACAATACCAATTAAATTAATTCCTCTATTTTGAAACTAACCAATCAACAAATCGATACCATCAACGAAATCCTAGTTTTAAACGGTCTCGTTTACGATGATATTAAATTAGAATTAGTAGATCATATTGCTTCAGAGATTGAACTTGCAATGGATGATAAAGAAGTACTTTTTGAAGAGGCTTTAAAAACGGCATTCTCAAATTGGCGAGGACAATTACAACCTAGTACTTCCATTTGGTTAGGCTCAAAAAATAGTGCTCCAAGAATTGTGATAGATAAATGGGAATCCATTCATAGAAAAGAGAACCGCAGTATTTTTAAGTACTCTTTCATTAGCTTTATAGTATTTTTTGGTATCATTAAACTATCTAATGATGCATCTTTAACTGAAAACCTAACTGGATTCTTAAGTCTATTGTATCTATCACTGTGGGTTTCAATTGTCGCATTACGAGGAATTTTAGGGAGAAATAAAAATGATACAATATTTAGTTCTATATTCAAAAAGCGAAGCAGAATGCCGTTAGTTGGTTTAATTTTAATAGCGTTAAGTTGGATACCAAATAAAACTCTAGGTATAAATTCTATTTTAGAAATTAGCTCATTGTACTGTATTTTCCTTTTATTAAGTTTTACCGTATCCACATTAAAATTGGCATACAAACATTTTCAATTCGAAAAAAAAGTATCTAAAGCCTTAATATGCAACTAACCAACCAACAAATCGATACCGTCAACGAAACCCTAGTTTTAAACGGTCTCGTTTACGATGATATTAAATTAGAATTAGTAGATCATATTGCTTCAGAGATTGAACTTGCAATGGATGATAAAGAAATACAGTTTGAAGAGGCTTTACAAACGGCATTCTCAAATTGGCGAGGAAAATTACAACCTAGTACATCTTTCTGGATCTGGTCAGAGTCTGTCCCGAAGATTATTATTTTGAAATCTTTAAAAATGGTAAAGCATATTCTTTTAATGTCTTTTGCTTTGGGGATTTTAACTGCAGGTGCGGTTACCTTTATTTTCAAGTTTAACCCACAACAAGAGATACTTTTAGCATTAAACAACATGCTTCAGGCAGTTAGTGCATTGGGGATTTCATTAATTATCTATTTAAGATTCAAATTGTGGCAATCTAAACATAAATCTACCTATAGCTTTTTATTCAATCGAAATGGTTTTATACAAGTAATCACTTTAATTATGCTGGCAACAGGTTTATTTAATTTTAGAGGATATAGCAATTTTAGTGATTTTCATTTTATGAGTGCTTTGTTACCAATTACGTGGTTGTTTATCTCAGGATTTTATTTAAACGTGGGTTTCCAACATTTGAGATTCGAAAAAAAATTATCTAAACTATAAATATGCAACTAACCGCACCCCAAATAGACCAACTGTACACTTTTACTCAGCAGCATTATGTGGAGTACTACGATTTACAAACCGAATTGGTAGATCATCTTGCAAATGCTATCGAAGTAAAAATGCAAGAGCAACCATCACGTACTTTTGATGAAAGCCTCCAAACCGAATTCAAGAAATTTGGCGTTTTCGGTTTTATGGAAATAGTAGAGGAAAGAAAAGCAGCGTTGCACAAAAAATACAATGGATTAGTATGGCAGCATTTTAAAGATTTTTTTAGTTTTCCAAAGGTATTGCTGACGGTACTTTTAATCCTTGCTGTATTCACTTTATTTAAAATTACCAACCATAAAGAAATTGTTCTATTTAGCATTTTTGTAGCATTAATTTGTTTTTCAATTTATAAAATGATTCAATCCAGACGCCAACAACAAAAAAGTAGGAAGCAAAGTAGTAAGAAATGGCTATTTGAAGAAATCATAAATCAATATGGCAATTTTTCTGCAACCGTTTTTGTGCCATTTAATGTGATTGCACAAGTGAATAATCATATTCAAAATGTTTTTACAAACGACTATTATATTTGGGGGCTGAGCATCATTGTGGTATTATCTTCATTTTTTGTATTTATCATTTTCAATATCATCCCATCAAAAACAGAAAAGTACTTAATAGCTACTTATCCCGAATATAAAATACTATCTGTGTAACGTTTTACACTTTTTACGTACTAATTTTATAAACCAAAAAACCAAACCAATGATTAACAAGTTTATTTACCTAGAGTGGAAAGCTTTTTCAAGATCAGCATCCTTTGCAACTAGTCTTGGACTCAAGATATTAATGGGCTTCGTAGCGCTTTATTTTATCCTGATTTTCTTAGCGCTAGGAGTAGGTTCATTCTACATTATGAAAAAGTCAAATTTAGACCCGCTTCTTACCATCAATAAATTCCTGATTTTTTATTTTGCCGTAGATTTAAGTTTTCGACTTTTGGCACAAAAAATCCCGGTGCTTAATATCAAACCCTTATTACTATTAAAAATTAGTAAACCTACTATAGTTCATTTTTCTTTGGGTAAAACCATGATTTCGTTTTTCAATATTATTCACTTTTTTCTATTCATACCTTTTACGGTTATCTTGTTAATAGAAGGATATGACGTGATCTCTGTATTGATGTGGTTTATGGCTATCTTTTCATTGATATACATTAACAACTTTATCAATATATTGCTGAGTAATAAGGACAATTTGCTTGGCGTGTTTATAGCAGTAGTAGCTGTATTTGCTGGACTACAGTATTATAATTATTTCAATATCACTGATTATTTAGCACCAGTCTTCAATGCTTTTTTTCATACAAGTTGGGCATTTGCAATTCCTGTAGTTGCACTTGTAGCGATTTACTATATTTCGTTTAAATTCTTGATGAGCAACCTTTATTTAGATGCTGGACTTTCATCTAAAACCGCTGTCGCAAGAACAGAGCAACTTACATGGTTAAATCAATTTGGGAATACAGGAACATTTCTTAAAAACGACATTAAATTAATAAAGAGAAATAAGCGCTCAAAAACAACTGTAGGATTAAGTGTTTTATTTTTATTCTACGGATTATTATTTTTCACGAATACAGAGATGTATGGTTCTGCCATGAAAATCTTTGGAGGCGTATTTGTTTCAGGAGGATTTTTAATTGCATTCGGGCAATATGTACCTGGTTGGGACAGCTCGTATTATCAGTTACTAATGACACAAAATGTATCTTATAAAGATTACTTAAAATCAAAGTGGTCGCTTATGGTTATTGCTACAATTGTCAGCACAATCTTGGCATCTTTCTACTTGTACTTTGGTTGGGAGACCTATTTAATTATAGTTGTAGGAGCCATTTATAATATTGGTATCAACTCGCAGTTAGTGTTGTTAGGTGGTGCGTTTAACAAAGCCCCTATAGATTTAAGCTCATCAAAAGGAGCTTTTGGAGATAAAAAAGCCTTTAACGTTAAGACCATGATTATATCTATTCCGCAATTAGGACTGCCTGTTTTTATTTATTGGTTAGCAATGAAATATGCTTCTGCAAACACAGGCCTTATCATCATTGCAGTCATAGGCGTATTAGGTTTATTATTAAAAAGTAAAGTATTTGTCTTAATCGAAAAAATTTACAAGAAAGAGAAATACGCAACTATTGCGGCCTACAAACAAACTAGCTAAAACCGACTTAAATAAACTTATCAACAACCGATTAATTTCTAACCATGATACACGCACAAAACCTTTCAAAAAAATACAATAGCACCACCGTTTTAAATATAGAAAATCTCGAAATCCCAAAAGGGCAAAGTCTAGGATTAGTAGGGAATAACGGAGCAGGAAAAACAACCTTCTTTAGTTTATTATTAGATTTAATTCAGCCTACAACAGGCCAAATTACTAATAAAGGCATTCAAGTAAATACTAGTGAAGCTTGGAAATCCTTCACTGCAGCTTTTATCGATGAGAGTTTCTTGATAGGCTATTTAACTCCTGAGGAATATTTTTATTTCATAGGCGATTTACGTGGGCAAAACAAAGCCGACATAGATGCTTTATTAGCTAAATACGAAGAGTTTTTTAACGGTGAGATTCTTAAAAACAAAAAGTACTTGCGTGATTTGTCTAAGGGAAACCAAAAGAAAGTGGGAATCATTGCCACTTTAATTGGGAATCCTGAGGTAGTGATTCTAGACGAACCTTTTGCAAATCTAGATCCTACAACAGTAAGTAGATTAAAGAAAATAATCAAAGAACTAGCGGATAATCCGGAGGTTACCATCTTAGTTTCTAGTCACGATTTACAACACACCGTTGAGGTTTGTTCTAGAATTGTAGCGTTAAACAAGGGCGAAGTGGTCAAAGACATACAAACATCTCCAGAAACATTACAAGAATTAGAGTCCTTTTTTGCAGTTTAAAATATAATTTATTTGGGCATGACCACGCATAAAAATGCGTGGTCGGGCTTTCATTCCCAATCTTTTTTATTTTAGAAAAATAAAATAAAAAAGGATTTCCATTACATCCCTCATGCGGCAGTAGTCAAATAACTACATATAATTTTCGCTTTCTCAAAAAGAAACGTATTTTTACCAGTTAGTATACTAAAAAGCTTTTAAAAAAGTTTAATGATAAAAACGTTTACCATTGAAAAACTCTAATTATCGATTTCTGTTTCCGTTAGGATTCCTGGTTTTTTTGGTAGCTTGTTCTACTAAAAAGAACACATTTTTAGCTAGAAGTTCACACGCTCTAGCCACCGAATACAATATTTTGTATAACGGTCAAATTGCATTAGATCAAGGGGTAAAGGATATAAAAGACAAGCTAACAGATAATTTCTGGATGCGATTGCCTGTTGAAAAAATGCAATACAATACTACGGATGATGCAGGGGTAAAAACCAATAACCCTAATTTTTCAATCGCTGAGGAAAAAGCAACTAAGGCAATTCAAAAACACTCTATGTTAATCAACGGTAGAGAACGCAACACACAAATTGATGAAGCTTACTTATTACTAGGTAAAGCGCGTTACTACGATCAACGGTTCATTCCTGCGCTAGATGCTTTTAACTTTATTCTCTACAAATACACTAATAGTAGCAATATTGACGAAGCAAAGATTTGGCGTGAAAAAACAAATATGCGCTTAGGTAACGATGCATTAGTGATTAACAACATGAGAATTTTGCTTGACAACAAGCAATTAAAGAAACAAGTTTTTGCAGATGCTAATGCGTTAATGGCAGAAGCTTTTTTAAACATCGAAGAAAAGGATAGTGCGGTAGCTAAATTAAAATTGGCTATAGAATTCACTAAAAAGAATGAAGACAAAGGACGCTATAATTTTATTTTAGGCCAACTTTATGAAGAGTTAGCTCAAAAAGACAATGCTCGCGAATGTTACAATAATGTAATTGATCTTAATCGAAAAATCGATAGAAAATACCTTGTACAAGCACATTTGCGTAAAGCAGAATTATTTGATTCAAAAAAAGGCGATACCACTGCCTTTGTTAAACATTTCAACAAACTGCTAGCAGATCGTGAAAACAGACCTTTCCTTGATCTTCTTAATTACCAAATGGGGGTTTTCTATGATCAACAAGGCAAGCAAATTCAAGCAACTAAATATTATAATCAATCTTTAAATAAAGCAAAAGATGACGATTACTTGATCGCATCTGATTATAGAAATTTAGGAAATCTATATTTTAAAGACGCTAAATACTTAACTGCTTCTAAATATTATGACAGTACCTTAGTACGTTTAAATCCTAAAACTAGGGAATTTTTACGCATTCAAAAAGTGCGTACTGATCTTGATGAAGTTATATTCTATGAAGATATTGCGGTAAGAAATGACAGTATTTTAAACGTAGTTTCAATGTCTCCTGAAGGAAGAGTAGCCTATTACCAAGGCCACATTGACAAAATCAAGAAGGCAGATGAGGCAAAACAAAAAGCCATAGAAGAGGCTAAAGAAAAGCAGAAAAATATTGATAGAAACAATAGTCTACCCGGTCTAGACCCTCTAGCACCGCCAACTGGTTTTGGCAATAAATTACAAACGTTACCTACATTAGGTGCAGAGACTAGTATTGCCTCATCAGGAAATGCTTTGTTTTATTTCTACAACCCTACAACTGTTTCTTACGGGAAGATTGTTTTTAAGAAAAACTGGGGCAATAGAACAGCAAACGGAAACTGGAGAATGTCAAACCAAAAAAACACAGACGATTTAATTACTACTCCCGTTACAGATTCTATTGATGGGCAAGATGCGGCATCTCAAGCAATTGTTATGAAGCCGGAGTACACTACAGATTTCTACATTAAAACGTTGCCTAAAACAGATACGGAAATCGCTAGCTTGTCTAAGGAACGCAATACAGCTTACTACCAGCTAGGAGTGATTTACAAGGAGAAATTAAAAGAATATGAATTGGCTGCAGCCAAATTAGAACAACTCCTTAAAAACAATCCAGAAGAGAAATTAATACTGCCTAGTCACTATAATTTATATAAGATTTACCAGATTATCGCTCCAGAGAAAGCGGTTGCCACAAAGCAATTTATTGTATCACAATATCCAGAGTCTCGCTATGCTCAGATAATTTCAAATCCTAATCAGGACAAAGACTTTAATCTAGGATCACCGGATGATGTTTATAATAAGCTATATGCTATTTATGAAAAGGGTGATTATGCGACGGTATTAAATAGCTTAGAAAATTTAATCACGCAGTATTCAGGTGAAGAGATTGTTTCTAAATTTGAGTTGCTTAAAGCGACCGCTATAGGTAAAGTTGCTGGTGTACAAGCATACAAAAAGAGCTTACAGTTTGTTGCCACAAATTATCCTAACAGCATCGAAGGTAAAAAGGCAACACTTATTCTAAATAAAGACCTTCCGGTTCTTGAGGCGATGGTATTTACAAAAGTACCTTCAAATAAATGGAACATATTATTTAAAGTAGGCACGCTTAGCGATCAGCAAACGGTAAAAACAGAGGCGGCAGTTAAAAAGTGGAAAGAAGCAATAGCGACTCCTAATTTGAGTTACTCATTCGATCATTATACTTTAACAGACAATTTCATTACCATACATGGTTTACGATCTGAGGCCGAAGCAACTGAAATTGCTAATTATTTAAAAAACACGAAAGAATTTTCTGTAGATGCACCCTACATTGCAATCAGTACAGATAATTATAAGGTAGTTCAAATCAATAAAAATTTGGAAGACTTTGTAGAATTTAAAAAACAATAAGAATGTTTAATAAAAAAAATACGGGATACCCAGAGGTCTTTGGAAAAACCAATAGAATCGTTGAGGGAACAAACATTACGGGCGATATCGATACTAAAACAGACTTTAGGATCGATGGCGAATTAACTGGTAATTTTGTTTCAACAGGACGTTTAGTATTAGGTCCATCAGGAGTTATTATTGGAGATGTTATATGCAATAATGCTGATATTGAGGGCAAACTAAAAGGGAAGGTTAAAGTAAACGAGCTACTTAATGTAAAAGCGAAAGCAAGCATTGAAGGCGAAGTAACGGTAGGTAAACTAGCTGTAGAACCAGGCGCAGATTTTAGTGCGAGCTGTACAATGAGCGATAGCTCAAGTAAATTAATGCTAAGCGATGGAAAAGAAACCAAACAAAAAAGTAAATAACAAGTGGATCGTATTAATGAATATTCCTTTTCAAATGGGAGTGATTATTTTTGCGTTCACTTACTTAGGAATGTGGTTAGACAAGCGCTATACTAACTCCTCATTATTTACAATTATACTATCATTACTGTCTGTTTTTATAGGACTCTATAACGTCATTAGGCAGGTTAAAAACTTAAATAAAGAAGACTAATGCAACCAATTTTAAATTTTGTTAAATACTTAATTCCCTTTTCGATAGTATTGTTTTTATTACAATACTTGATTGTTTCGAATGTTTTTGGCAATATCACCTTCTTTTATTCTATTTGGAGTATTTATACATTTCATATATTGATCACGATAGTTTCTTACGCATTTTTGTTATTTGTGCATAAATCTTTTCAAGATTTTACTGGCTTTGCTTATATGGGTTTTAGCTTATTAAAAATGTTGGCAGCGGTTGTTTTTTTGATTCCGTTACTAAGATCAGACGTGATTAGCAAGATAGGAGATGTGGCATTATTTTTTATTCCGTATTTTTTTTATTTGTTTTTTGAGACATTTTTTGCGATTCGTTTAATAAACAAGCGTTAAAGAGTATTTTTAGTCAATGAAACACGAGCAAAATCGACATCTTTTTTAAAAACTAATTGATATATTTTCAATTCTGAATAAATTATGTACATTTGCAAAAAATTTTGAAACGTAAATTAGACAACAATTTAATAATGGTATTTTCAAATAAACCTGTTCAGTTCTTATTAGTTGCTTTAGTAGCCAGTATTCCTTACTTCGGATTTGCAAATCCATCGGTTGACAGTATTCCTGTTGCTAATGAAGCAGTTGCAGAGCACGGGGCACATGCTGCACCCGAGAAAGAAAAATTCAATGCTACAAAATTAATCAATGATCACATTGGGGATTCTCATGAATTTCACATTGCTGATTGGGGCGGTCATCCTATTTCGTTTTACTTGCCTGTAATTTTATGGACAAACAATGGTTTAGAAGTTTTCTCTTCTGAAGCTTTTCACCATGATAACGAAGGAGAACACGTAATTGATGTCAATGGGCAAAAATTAGTTCGTTTTAAAGAAGTTATTTTTTACGCAGATAAATATGAAAATTTATCTGAAAGTGATAGAAAAAATGGTGCCTTTGCATTTGATGCAAGACCACTAGATTTTTCAATCACTAAGAATGTTTTTTCAATGTTCATGTCGGCACTTGTTATGTTCTTTCTATTTTTAGTAGTAGCGCGTTCCTACAAGAAAAACCAATTAGCACCAAAAGGGCTTGCTGGTTTCTTAGAGCCACTTGTAACATTTGTTAGAGATGATATTGCTAGACCAAACATTGGAGAGAAACAATATGCAAAGTACATGCCGTACCTTTTGACAATTTTCTTCTTTATCTGGATTAACAACCTTATAGGGTTAATTCCTTTCTTTCCTTTTAGTTCTAACTTAACTGGAAATATTTACTTTACTTTTGTAATGGCGTTGATTACTTTCATCATTACAACTTTAAGCGGAAACAAAGACTATTGGGGTCACATATTCAATACGCCAGGAGTACCAGTTTGGTTAGCGCCAATTATGATTCCTGTAGAATTGATAGGAATGCTTACAAAGCCATTTGCATTAATGATTCGTTTATTTGCTAACATTACAGCAGGTCACATTATCATTTTGAGTTTGGTTTCATTAATCTTCATTTTTGATACAGTTTGGATTTCTCCTGTTTCTGGAGCCTTTGTATTATTCATGAGTGTACTAGAATTGTTAGTAGCAGCGTTACAAGCATACGTGTTTACGTTGTTATCAGCATTATTCATTGGTCAAGCTGTAGCAGAGCATGATCATCATTAAAATGTGTTTTAATAATTATTAACTATATAAATTTACTATTATGGTATTAGCTGGAATTGGAGCTGGATTAGCAGTAATCGGAGCAGGACTTGGAATTGGAAAAATTGGTGGATCTGCAATGGATGCTATCGCTCGTCAACCAGAAGCTGCTGGAAAAATCCAAACTGCTATGATTATCGCTGCTGCACTTATTGAAGGTGTTGCACTTTTCGCAGTTGTTGTTGCGTTAATCGCACAGTAATTAAAATTTAAAATTTCCTGTAGCGGTTGGCTACAGGAAGTTTTTTTACAAAAAACAAAAACAATTTTTAAAACATAAGTTTATGCAATTAACTTCACCAGAGAGTTTAATATTTTGGACAACAATTATCTTTGTTGTTTTCTTTATTCTTTTAAGAAAATTTGCTTGGAAACCAATCTTAGGAGCTGTAAAAAGCCGTGAGGAGTCTATCAACAGTGCATTAGCATCTGCTGAGTCAGCTCGTCTTGAAATGCAAAATTTAACAGCTAGTAACGAACGTATCTTGCAAGAAGCTAGAATTGAGCGTGACGCTTTATTAAAAGAAGCACGTGAGATGAGAGATAAAATGATTGCTGATTCTAAAGCTGAAGCACAACTTCAAGGAGAACGTATGATCGAACAAGCTAAAGCAGCTATCGCATCAGAGAAAAATGCAGCTATGGCTGAATTAAAATCTCATGTTTCTACGTTATCATTAGATATCGCTGAAAAATTATTGAAAAACGAATTATCTAACAAAGAAGCTCAAACTAAATTAGTTGAGAACATGTTAGGTGACGTAAAATTAAACTAAAATTATGTCAGGAACTAGAGCAGCAATTCGTTATGCAAAAGCAATTTTAGAGATAGCACAATCAAAAAGTGTGGCTGAAGCAGTTAGTGAGGATATGAAAATGATCGCTTCTACTATCAAAGGAAATGCAGAATTAAGTAGTTTTATTGAAAATCCTACCTTAAAAGTAGAACAGAAACAAAACGCTTTATTAGAAGTTTTTGCAAGTGCTAATGGTGTGACTAAAAGTTTATTTCAATTGTTGTTTGAAAACAAAAGATTTGAAATTTTAGAAGCAATAGCATTAGAGTACAATGTTTTATTTGATATTATGAATGGTGTTGAAGTAGCTAAGGTTACTACAGCTATTCTTATGGATGCAGCTTTAGAGGCAAAAGTTTTAGCTAAGATTGCAACCTTATCAGATAAGAAGATTACAATTGAAAATATCGTAGATCCAGCAATTATTGGAGGATTTATTATAACAATAGGTGACAAGCAATACAATGCTTCTGTTGCTAACAGATTACAAGTATTAAAAAGAGAATTAAGTAACTAATTTTTATTACACATTTAAGTGTCTAAATTATAAATTAAGATGGCGGAAATCAAACCTGCTGAAATTTCAGCAATATTAAGAAAGCAAGTAGAAGGTTTTGAATCTGGTGCTACACTAGAGGAAGTAGGAACGGTACTTCAAGTTGGAGATGGTATTGCTCGTATTTACGGGCTTTCGAATGTGCAATATGGAGAATTAGTAGAATTTGACAATGGTCTTGAGGCTATTGTACTAAATCTTGAAGAAGACAATGTTGGTGTGGTACTTTTAGGACCATCAACAGGAATCAAAGAAGGATCTACTGCAAAAAGAACACAACGTATCGCTTCTCTTAAAGTAGGAGAACAAATGGTAGGACGTGTAGTAAACACACTTGGTTTTCCTATCGATGGAAAAGGACCAATTGGTGGAGAATTATACGAGATGCCATTAGAAAGAAAAGCTCCTGGAGTTATCTTCCGTCAGCCAGTTACTGAGCCATTACAAACAGGTGTAAAAGCAGTTGATGCTATGATCCCAGTAGGTAGAGGACAACGTGAGCTAGTTATTGGTGACCGTCAAACAGGTAAATCAACTGTTTGTATCGATACTATCTTAAATCAAAAAGAATTTTACGATGCAGGAAAACCTGTATTTTGTATATATGTTGCAATTGGGCAAAAAGCATCAACTGTAGCAGGAATCGCTAAAATGTTAGAAGAAAAAGGAGCAATGGCATATACCATTATCGTTGCTGCAAATGCTTCTGATCCAGCTCCTATGCAAGTATACGCTCCTTTTGCAGGTGCTGCAATTGGTGAGTACTTTAGAGATTCAGGTCGTCCAGCTTTAATTGTTTATGATGACTTATCTAAACAAGCTGTTGCTTACCGTGAGGTTTCTCTTTTATTAAGAAGACCACCGGGACGTGAGGCATATCCTGGAGATGTATTTTACTTACATAGTCGTTTATTAGAGCGTGCTTGTAAAGTAATTGCTGATGATGGAATTGCAAAAAACATGAACGATTTACCAGATTCATTAAAAGGTATCGTTAAAGGTGGTGGTTCATTGACTGCTTTACCTATTATCGAAACACAAGCTGGTGACGTTTCTGCATATATCCCAACAAACGTAATTTCGATTACAGATGGTCAAATTTTCCTTGATGGAGATTTGTTTAACTCTGGGGTTCGTCCAGCAATTAACGTAGGTATCTCGGTATCTCGTGTTGGAGGTAATGCTCAAATTAAATCAATGAAAAAAGTAGCAGGTACTTTGAAACTAGATCAAGCACAATTCCGTGAATTGGAAGCGTTTGCTAAATTTGGTTCTGACTTAGATGCAGTTACTTTAAATGTAATTGAAAAAGGTAGAAGAAACGTTGAGATCTTGAAACAAGGTTTAAATGATCCTTATACTGTTGAAGACCAAGTTGCAATTATCTACGCTGGTTCTAAAAACTTATTGAAAACTGTTCCCGTGAATAAAGTAAAAGAATTTGAGAAAGATTTCTTAGAATTCTTAAACGCTAAACATAGACCAACATTAGATGCTTTAAAAGCAGGTAAGTTAACAGATGAAATTACAGATGTGATTCAAACTGTAGCTAAAGAAGTTTCAGCAAAATATAACTAATATAAGTGATTAGTGATTAGTAACTAGTGAAGAGCTAATTACTAATCACTATTTACTAATTACCAAAAATTAAAATGGCAAATTTAAAGGAAATCCGTAATAGAATTACTTCCGTTTCATCTACGATGCAAATCACATCTGCGATGAAAATGGTTTCTGCTGCAAAGCTGAAAAAAGCACAAGATGCGATTACTGCAATGCGCCCTTATGCCGAAAAGTTAACGGAATTGCTACAGAATCTTTCTGCTACACTTGAAGGTGAAGTAGGGGGTGACTTTACTACACAACGCGAGATTAATAAAGTGTTGCTAGTAGTGGTTACTTCTAATAGAGGATTAGCTGGAGCTTTTAATACTAATGCAATTAAAGGTGCTAAAAGCCGCATGGAATTCTATGCTGGAAAACAAGTAGACATTTTTGCAATAGGAAAAAAAGGTAATGATGTACTTAGTAAAGGAAACACTGTTATTGCAAATGAAAGTGCAGTTTATGATGACTTAACTTTTGATAATGTTGCAGCAATTGCTGATACCTTAACTGAGAAATTTGTTGCTGGTGAATATGACAAAATAGAATTAATATACAATCAGTTTAAAAATGCTGCGACACAAATCGTTCAAACAGAACAATTTTTACCGTTAGCGCCAATTCAATCTGATGTTGTTGCTTCTACTGGAGATTATCTTTTCGAACCTTCAAAAGAGGAAATCGTTCTTACACTAATCCCTAAGTCATTGAAGATGCAATTGTATAAAGGTATTCGTGATTCATTTGCTTCTGAGCATGGAGCACGTATGACTGCTATGCACAAAGCAACTGATAATGCAACTGAGTTGAGAAATCAATTGAAATTAACTTACAACAAAGCGCGTCAAGCTGCCATTACAAATGAGATCTTAGAGATCGTAGGTGGTGCTGAAGCTTTAAAAGGATAAGAAACGTATTAGTTTCAATCCTAAAATTTATAATGCATTGTAATAATTGTACTAGAATAAATTTATAAGAATTAAAGAGTCTCATTTATTGAGACTCTTTTTTTTTGTCTATTTTTATACTACAAATAATTTAATACCCCTTTTTAACTTGCCAACTCTTAAAATACTTTCGAACCTAAACGAAATGCTTGCTGAACTCGATATAATTAAGCATTTGTACGTTGAATTTACTATTGAAAAATACGAGTCTTATCTTAAAGAAATGATTCCGCATAACTACAAGCAACTAGCCATTTATGATAATGATATTTGTGTGGCACTTACTGGTTTCTGGACTGGCTACAAGTTGTGGTCTGGTAAGTATATCGAAATCGATAATTTTATTGTTGATCCCGCTCATAGGGCTAAAGGTCTAGGTAAAATGATGACCGATTTTATCGATGCTAGAGCACGTGAGGAAGGTTGCACGATGATTGTACTTGATGCATATACTAATAACTTTACAGCGCAGCGGTTTTACTTTAATCAAGGATATATTCCTAAAGGGTTTCATTTCTTGAAGATGATAGATGAAAATGGTTTAAGCTAATTGCTCTAATATCATTTTGTAATTTTATTCAAGTAACCAGTCCTGTTTACCGTTCTCCTTTTTGACTTAGTTGTAAGAATGCAATCATTACGCTAGTAGCAACAAATTAATCATAGAAATAGTTATTTTTGCTTTTTCGAATTAATAAGACCCAACCACATTGGCATTATATAAAAATTTATTCAAACAGACAGCAATTTACGGCCTTGCAACAGTACTGCCTAGAATGTTTTCTTTTATACTGGTTCCAGTATATACTGATCTACTTCCTAAAGCAGAGTATGGTAAAGTATCGATGATTTTTGCTTACATGATATTCATCAATGTTATTCTGGCTTATGGTATGGAAACCTCTTTTTTTAGGTTCTATAATAAGGAAGAGGATAAAGATAAAGTGGTAGAAACCTCGATGATAACGATTTTCTGGTCTACCATTGTCTTTCTATTTTTAGCTTTATTGTATCGCAGTACCTTGTCGCAGTGGTCAAATATTGATGCACAATACATCGGGTACACCATCTGGATTCTTGCCTTAGACGCTTTAGTAATCATACCATTTTCTAAATTAAGAGCGACACAAAGACCTATGTTTTATGCTGTCATAAAAATAGCTAATGTGGTGGTAAATTTATTGCTTACAATCTCGTTTTTAATTTATCTACCTAGATGGGTGGCGGCAAGTCCTAACGGATTATTAAGTTCGTTGTATGTTGAAAATTTTGAAATAGGATATATTTTCTTAGCAAACATCATTTCGAGTCTGCTTACTTTTATTGTATTAGCTCCTAATTACCTTGCTTTAAAATGGAAGTTTGATTTCGGACTTTGGAAACAAATGATGAAATACGGCCTTCCTATTCTTGTTGCTGGGATTGCTTTTGCCATTAATGAGCAATTTGATAAAATCCTACTAGGTAATTTATTACCTGCAAATATAGCTGACACAGAGGTGGGTGTCTATTCAGCATGTTATAAGATAGGGTTATTTATGGTGCTTTACAGAACGGCATATACCTTAGGAATAGAACCATTTTTCTTCAGTCATTCTTCAGATAAAAATGCACCGCAAACCTATGCGATGGTGACCAAGTATTTTGTGATTTTTGGTTCGTTCATCTTATTATCTGTAATTGTCTTTGCTGATTTATTTAAGATGCTATTGATTAGAGATAGTTCATACTGGGTCGCTATGAAAGTAGTACCACTGATTATATTGGCTAACTTCTTTTTAGGTATTTACACTAATTTGTCTGTATGGTATAAATTGATTGATAAAACCCATGTGGGTGCTTATATTTCAATTGTAGGAGCGATAATCACACTGGTGCTAAACTACCTATTAATTCCTACTATGAGCTATTACGGGTCGGCGATTGCAACTTTAGCTGCGTATGCAAGTATGATGCTGATCTCTTATTATTTGGGTAATAAATACTATCCTATTCCTTATGACTTAAAAAAGATTGGAGGATATCTTTCTATATCAATAGTTTTCTCAGCAATTTCGTTTTATGGCTTTCGCGAAAACTATTTTATAGGTGTTGGTTTGTTAGTCGCATTCCTATATTTTATCTATCACAATGAGAAAGTAACTTTGCTTAGAATTATAAATAAAAGTCCAAAATAGTATCGGTTAGTTATTGCTGTTGGTTAGCCGTCATAAATAGCGTACCTGAGTAAAAATTGTATTATTGTAGCCAGTTCGACCTTATTATTGGAGAAAGCTGCTATTTAAAATTAGAAATAAAACACATTAATCTACGTTTGTAATTCGAAAAGTATACAGACACAAATTATAAAAATGAAAATAAACATCATCAATAAATCGCAACATGCTTTGCCTAGCTATGAAACGATAGCGTCTGCAGGAATGGATTTAAGAGCTAATTTAACTGAGACAATTACTTTGAAGCCATTAGAGCGAACAGCAGTTAAAACAGGTCTTTTTATCGAATTGCCTATAGGATATGAAGCACAAGTAAGACCACGCAGCGGATTAGCCTTTAAAAACGGAATTACAGTACTTAATAGTCCTGGCACGATTGATGCAGATTACCGCGGAGAAATTGGGGTGATTTTAGTAAATTTATCCAATCAAGATTTTGTAATCAATAATGGCGAGCGAATCGCACAATTAATCATTGCAAAACACGACCGCGCAGAGTGGATTGAAGTTCAAGAATTATCTGAAACTTCAAGAGGTGAAGGTGGTTTTGGTAGTACAGGGGTGAAGTAATCCCCCTAACCCCCGAAGGGGGAAGTAAAGCGTATATAAAATAAATATTAACATAAAGCCTATTGACCCCTAATAGGAGTTCCCCTTTGGGGGCAAGGGGGATAAATATGAAAATAATAGTTCCTATGGCTGGACGTGGTTCACGTTTACGTCCACATACATTAACAGTTCCTAAACCTTTAATTCCGGTTGCAGGTCAACCTATAGTACACCGTTTAGTTCAAGATATTGCAAAAATCTTAAAAGAACCAGTTGAAGAAATCGCATTTATCCTTGGTGATGAAGCTTTCTTTGGTGAAGATGTGGTAAAAAGCTTGGAAAATCTTGCTGAAGGATTAGGTGCAAAAGCGTCAATCTATCGTCAAGACATGCCATTAGGAACAGGACATGCCATTATGTGTGCTAAGGAATCACTTTCGGGACCAGCAGTTATCGCTTATGCAGATACACTTATCAGAGCCGATTTTGATCTTGATCCAGCCGCTGATGCCGTTATTTGGGTAAAGCAAGTTGATGAGCCAGAAGCTTACGGTGTGGTGAAAATGAACGAAAAAAATGAGATTACCGAGCTTGTAGAAAAACCAGCTGAATTTGTAAGTGACTTAGCAGTTATTGGGATTTACTATTTTAAAGAAGTAGGTGACTTAAAAAAAGAACTACAAAACGTATTGGATAATAACATTCAAAATGGGGGTGAGTACCAGATTAATGATGGTATCAAAGCCATGATGAGTAACGGTAAAGTTTTTAAAACAGGAAGTGTAGATGAATGGATGGACTGCGGGAATAAAAATGTTACTGTAGAAACCAATTCTCGTATGTTAGGATTTTTAGACAGCGATAAGGTTAATCTAGTAGCTTCAAATGTGCGTTTAGATAACGCCACGATTATTCCTCCTTGTTACATAGGCGAAGATGTTGTCTTGACAAACGCTACTGTGGGACCTAATGTATCTTTAGGTAAAGGGTGCCACGTAACTAATAGTACGATAAAAAACAGTTTAGTGCAAACGCATTCACATATTAGTAATGCCAAGCTAGACAACGCCATGATAGGAAATCACGTAAGCTATGATGGTGAATTTACAAGTGTAAGCATTGGAGATTATTCTGTGTTAGAATAATGATTTTATAAAGGTAACAATAGCTGCAAACCCATCATGTTTGCAGCTATTTTTTAAAAGTAATTATGAAAAAGAAATCACTTCGCTATTTGATTGTCCTTATAATTGGTAATGCTACGGCTTTGCTGGCTCAAGCACAACCACTAAATACCGAAAGTGAAAGTACTAAATTCCAGAATTATTTTTATGAATCGCTCAAGCAAAAAGGTATCGAGAACTACGATAAAGCAGTAGTCTCGCTAGAGCAATGTTTAAAAATAGAACCTCAAAATGCTACAATTTATTTTGAATTAGGTAAAAATTATCTGGCGCTTAAGCAGTATAAAAATGCCTACTCTTCATTTGAACAAGCAGCAAAAATTGACCCTTCAAATAAGTGGTTTTTTGTAGGCATGTACGATGTTGATTATGCGACACAAAACTTTGATAATGCCATTATCAACATTACTACTTTAATCAAATTCGACCCTAAATTCAAAGAAGATTTAACGTCGTTGTATATGAATACGCGTCAGTTTGATAAAGCACTAGCTTTGATCAACGAACTCAATGAAACGGTAGGGTCAACTGATAGGAGAGATTTGTATAAAAAGCAAATCTTATCGCAACCAAAATACCAAGGTAGTGAGATTGAAAATTTAGAGGCGCTTATCGCGAAATATCCCAAGGAAGAGTCCAATTATACCGCACTCATTTATTTGTACTCTAAAAGTAATAATGTAGAGAAAATAACCGCTACTGTTAAAAAATTAGAGAAAGAAATTCCAGAATCAGAATGGGCTCAAGTGAGCTTGTTCAAAATTTATTTAGATCAAAATGACGGCCCTAAAGTAGTAAAGGCGATGCATACCGTTCTAGGAAGTACACAAATTGATAGTAAAATTAAGCATCGAATAATGAACGAATTCTTAATTTATGTTGATAAAAACCCACAGTATAGTTCAGATTTAGATCAAGCCATCAACTATTTTGATACTGATAAAGAGATTAATGTAGCACTCGAAATAGGGAAATTCTATCACAATAAAAAAGAATGGGGGAAGGCGATTGCTATGTATGAAAAAGCAAACGATAAAAGCGAGCTAGCAAGTGTAGAGACTAATGTGCTGTTGCTTCAAGCCTACACCGAAGACAAACAGTTTAAAAAAGTGGTAGCTGCTGCCGAAGATTTACTTTCCTTATTCCCTTCGCAACCACAATTTTATTATTATGCTGGTTTAGGTTATAACCAATTAACACAATTTAAAAAAGCCAAAGACGTTCTAGAATCAGGAATAGATTTCTTGATCGAAAACAAGCCCTTAGAAATTAATTTTTATATTCAATTGGGTGAGGCATACAACGGTCTTGGGGATGCTAAGAAAAAGGAATTTTATTTTAGCAAAGCCAATGAATTATTAAAAAAATAATCTAATTATGAAAAAGATAAGCCTACTATTAGTCATTATTATGATGGCTTCTTGTAAAACACAATCGGTGGTTACAGAGCCAATCACTCCAGCGACTTACTTAAAATCCAAAACAATTATCAATAAACATTATGATAATAAAAAGGATTTTTCAACACTTTATGTAAAAGCTAATGTGCGCTATGCAGATGATAAGCAAACACAGAATGTAACGGCAGAGATTAAAATTAAAAAGGATGAAGAAATTCTAGTAAGTATTCGTTTTCTAGGTATTACGATGGCTAAAGCTTCTATAACACCTAAATCTGTGCGCTATTATGAAAAAATAAAAGGGACCTATTTTGAAGGTGATTTTAGTACATTAAGTAAATGGTTAGGTACTGATCTTGATTACACAAAGATGCAAAATTTGCTAATAGGTGAGGCAATCGACGATTTAAATAAAGGTAAATATACAGAATCGCTGTTAGAACAAATGTATCGTTTAGATGATAATGAGAATGGTGGAACTAAAAAATCGTTTTACATCGACGCAGGGGATTTCGAAATAAAAAAACAAGAGGTAAGCCAGCCTACAGAGGAGAGAATGATATTGATTGCGTATGCTGACCCAAAGACTAATAACGAAATTACGATCCCTTCAAATGTGGTTATTAACAGTTACCAGAAGAATAAAAAATCAGAAATAAAACTAGATTATAACACAATTTCTTTTAATGAAGAACTTTCTTTTCCTTATAGTGTGCCAAATGGTTACAATAAAGTTATAATTAAGTAAATTTGCAAAAATATATTTTTTAAGATGCCAAAATTTTTCCTTACCCTAATTTGTATTTGCATGACTTCTGTCATGTGGAGTCAGTCCCAACAAGATAAGTTGGAGCAAAGAAAGGCCCAAATTCAAAAAGAAATTCGTGATAACGAGAAGATGTTGCAATCGGTTAAGTCGAAGGAGAAGTCGGCTATGAATGTCTATTTAATTCAAAAAAACAAGATTAGACTGAAAGAAAACCTGATTAGTACTACTGAGAAGCAAACAAAATTACTGGCAAACGACATGTATATTAATCAAATGAAGATTAATAAATTGAACAAAGAGCTTATTGTGCTTAAGCAAGATTATGCTAAGATGATTGTAAAGTCATATAAAAGTAGATCAGAGCAAAGTCGCGCTATGTTTATCTTATCATCTGAAACTTTTTTACAGGCATATAAAAGAGCTCAGTACTTAAAACAGTACACTAATTTTAGAAAATCACAAGGAGAAGAGATAAAGACAAAGTCTACTGATCTAGTGGTAATTAATAAAAAAATTAATGGTCAAAAGGTTGTTAAACAAAAGTTACTTGCTGAAAACGTAAAAGAGCGTACGGTACTTCAAAAAGAGAAAGGCGAGCAAGAAAAACTGGTTAACGAGATTAAGAAAGATAAAAATAGAATCGTTTCTGACATTCGAAAAAAACAGAAAGAATCTAAAACAATCGATAAACAAATTGATCGCTTGATTAGAGAGGCGATTGCTGAGGCCAATAGAAAAGCCGCTATAGAGAAAGCTAAAGCCAAAGCACTAGCTGAAAAATCTAAATCTACTCCTAAAGAGGTGGCCGCAGTTGCTGCAAAGGAACCTGTATCGTCATCAAGGATTGAATTGACGCCAGAGGCAAAAATAGTTGCAGATAATTTTAGATCCAATCGTGGAAACTTACCATGGCCAGTAGAAAAAGGATTTATTTCATTAAGCTACGGTGATCAAGCACACCCTATATACAGTTCGCTAGTTATTCACAACAGTGGTATTGAGATTACTACAAATGATGGTGCAAATGCATTAGCTGTATTTGGAGGAGAAGTATCACGTGTAATGGTAATGTCGCCGGTGAACAAAGCAGTGATGATACAACATGGAGATTACTTTACAGTGTATCAAAACCTGAGTTCAGTATCTGTAAGCCAAGGAGACAAAGTGAGTATCAAGCAAGTCATAGGTCGCGTTAGAACGAGTGGTGATACTGGAAAAACAATTATTAAATTTTTACTGCTTCAAAACACCACATATACAAATCCTAAAAGTTGGTTAGCACCTCGATAGTAACAGCTTTTTATAATACAAATTACAGCCTCATTTTTACAGTAAAAGTGAGGATGTTTACTTTTTAAGCGGGTTAAAAGAGGACTTTCTAATGATTAAATTAGTTTTAATCTGGATGGTTTTGTGATTAATCTCATCTTGACTATTGATCTCATCGATTAATGTTTTTATAGCCAGTTCACCCACACGGTTTCCTGGTTGGTCAATCGTAGTTAAGTTGGGTTTGATTATAGTTGAAAAAGCAGAATTACTAAAACCTGCCACAGCAACCTCTGCGGGGATTTTAATTTTATTCTTTTTGATGATTTGAATTGCACCCACTCCAGCCTCATCGGTGATGGCAAAAATAGCATCGGGTCTGTCTTTTAAACCTAGTAAAATAGTAGTTAATTTTCTCCCCTCTTCAATCGATAAGTCTTCAGAGCTTAAAATGATACTTTCATCGACAGTTATCCCATATTGTTTTAAAGCCCGTAGATAGCCCATGTATCTTTTTTCGGATATGACAGAGCTCTCTGTTTCCTTAATAATGGCGATGCGGCTTTTGCCGGTTTGTATCAAGTGTTCTACGGCTTTAAAAGCAGCGTCTTCATCATCAACGATTATTTGGGTACAAGGCACTTTACTCGAAATCCTATCAAATAATATTAGCGGAAAGTTTTTCATGCTTTCCAATATAGGTTCAATCTTAGTGGTTTTTTTTACCAGTGACATCAATACACCATCGACTCCAAATTGTACCATGGTTTCTAATAATTCAGCTTGTTTTAATTCATTATTAAACGATTCGCAAATAATTACTTTGTAACCACTAAGATCGGCATTGTAAATAATTCCTTTTAATAAAGTAGCTGTAAATTGATGCTCAATGTTAGGAATAATTACTCCTATGATATTTGTTTTATGAGAACGAAACCCTCTAGCAAATAGATTAGGCACGTACTTTACCTTGTTAGCATAGTCCTTTACTCTTGCAGTTGTTTCTGCGCTTATATCGATATGACCATTTAAAGCACGAGAAACGGTTGAAATAGATAATCCTAAATCAAAAGCCATTTTTTTTAAGGTTACTACATTTTTTTTGCGCATTTTTTATTGATTTGTTGGTAAAGATATTAAAAAAAATTATTTTGCAAACGTTTGCGGAAACGTTTGCGGTGTTTTTTTCTGCAATTTATGCATTATAATGATTGCAGCTAGTATAAATTAGCTGAACTAACAACCAAATTATTTAATTCAAATATCCACGCTATGAAAAATTATATCAAAATTTTTTTACTGCTTATCGGAACTTGTTCCTATTCACAATCAGTTATTAAAGGAACTATTTATGATGAGAACAACAATCCGTTGCCTCTAGTAAATATTGCAATCCTAGGATCTAATGTTACTACTTCTACAGATATGGATGGTAACTACATTATGAAATCAAGTTTAACTGGAGAGCAAAAAATTAAAGCGGTTTACATTGGTTTCTTTCCACAGACAAAAACAGTAAACTTTAGCGCTAATGTTACTTTAGATTTCATTTTAAAAGAAAGTATAGAAACCTTAGACGAGGTAGTATTAACGGCCACATCGACTAAACGTTCTCAAAAAGAAACACCACTATCGATTACCTCTTTAAGTGCTAAGGATTTGACTAAGTTAAATACCAGCAGTCAGGCTAACATTTTAAGAAGTATTCCTGGTATTACTACAGAGAATGGAGGAGGAGAGGTCGCTTCTAATGTTTTTGTAAGAGGTTTGCCTTCTGGAGGACAGTTTCAATTTAATCCTTTACAAATTGATGGTATGCCAGTGCTAGCAACTTTTGGACTAAACTCATCTGCGCATGATGTTTACTTTAGAACAGACATTGGAATCAAAAGTTTAGAGTTTGTACGTGGAGGATCATCGGTTCTTTATGGAGTAGGTTCAGTTGCAGGTATTATTAATTATACTAGTGTGACGGGTTCAGAAACACCAAAAAATATTTTAAAATTAGAATTAGGTACAAATTCAAGATACAAAGCAGATTTCTTGACTAGTGGTCAATTAGGAGGGAAAGACTCTAAAATGTTTTATGCACTTACAGGATTTTATAGATATGATGAAGGTCCTATAAAAACAGGATTGCCTACAGAAGGTTACCAATTAAGAGGTAATATAAAGAAAGTTACAGAGAAAGGATCAATCACTTTTTCTGGACAATACATCGATGACCAAGTACAATTCTTCTTGCCTTACCCATTAGAAGGTGGAACAAGAAACCGTCCTACTGGAAACAATGGTGAGGAAATTCTAACATTACAAACAGCAAGTGCTGCAAACTTTTCATATAAAACACCAAACGGAATTTACACATCACCTATAAGAGATGGAGTAAGTACTAAGGGAGGATATTTCATGACTAATTTTGTACATAATTTTAATGACGATCTTAAAATTGATGCTAAAATTAGAAAATCACAGTACGAGCACCAATTTAATTTATTCCTTGACGGATCAGGTGTAAGCGGAGCTAAGGCTGTAGAGACTCAACAAGAATATTTAGCAGCAAGAGGATTAGCAGCGGGTTCATTCACACAATTAAATGGAACGGCTTTACCAGCAAACGCTAGATTATTCGAAAATAGAATTTTAGATAGAAACAGACCTTTAAGTGAGTTAGTTGCAGATATCAAATTAAGCTACGATACAGGAAACCATACCTTGACTGGAGGAACGTTTATGTCTCGATCAGAAGCAGGAGATTTTAATGTCACTACAAGTTATTTAAGCGAGTATAGCAACCGTCCAGGATTAGTAAATGTTTCAGGATACACTGTAAATGGTATTACTAATAGAGGAGCTGGATACACTAATAGAAATATTGCAAGTAATAAATTAGCGTTTTTCTTAGCTGATGAGATAAAATTAGATCGTTGGAATTTTGATATTGGTGTTCGTTATGAAAGAGCTTCTGGAGATATCGAAAATGAAAAAACAGCATCGTTCTTAGTTGATAATACAGGAATTGCTAAACTTGACAATGTAGTATGGGGAACAGGTTCTTTTCAAACAGGACATGTAACAGCAGATGATTTTGCAGTAGCATTAGCGGCACTTTATAAAGTAAATGATAACGCAAGTGTGTACGGAAACTTTTCTAGAGGTTACTTTTTTCCAGAATTAAGAAGTGTGAAATTTGACGCATTAGACAATCCATCTTCTTACAGCTCAGAAAAAATTGTACAAGGAGAAGCAGGATTAAAATATGGTAAAGGAACGTTCTCAGGAACATTAGCTGGTTTCTTCTTAAACTTATCTGATAGAAGATCTATAGAATTCATCAATGATCCTAACAGTGTAGGTTTGATCGAAAAAGTAGACAAGCAAAGTACAAAGTCATACGGACTTGAAAGTACATGGAACTGGAGATTTACTGAAGGATTTGCTTTCAACGGTACATTTACTTACCAAAAACATGAGGTGACTAAATCAGAAAAAACACCAGCAATTGTAGGGAACAAATTAGTAAGACAGCCTAACATGATGACAAAATTAGGATTGTCATATGATAAATCAAATTTTGATGCTAATGTAGATTATAGCTACTCTGGAGATAAATATGCTAACGAAGCAAACACAATTAAATTAGAAGGTTTTGGTATCGTAGATTTAAACTTAGGGTACACATTCAATATTGGTAAGGCTGATGAAACATTACGTTTAGGATTACAAAGTTTCAACTTACTTAATTCAGATGGTATTACAGAAGGATCTCCTAGAGTAGGTAACAACCAAACGGAAGAAGAATTTTTTGTAGGAAGACCTATCATTCCTAGAACAGCATTAGTAAACCTTACCTTCAATTTTTAATAAATAAGGGATTGGTAAGAACTTGGTTTTAAAATAAACTGACTTTCAAAATTAAATAGCATAGCATGAAAAAAGACATGATCGCAGAGGCTCAAAATATATTAAATGACAATTTTCAAGAAATTGGATACTCGATACCTAGCAAAGGTTTGTATCCTTTTCAATGGAAATGGGATTCAGGGTTCATTGCCATAGGTTTTGCACATTATGACATGGAAAAGGCTAAAAAGGAAATGAAAACATTGTTGAACTCACAATGGAAAAATGGTTTTATTCCGCATATTGTTTTTCACATTGAAACAGATAGTTATTTCCCTGGCCGCGATTTTCATTTGTCAAAGTTGCATCCAGATTCAAACTTAGACTATCCATCAACGGGAATGACGCAGCCTCCTGTCTTAGGTTTTACATTAGAAAAAATGTATGAAATCGCGACAGACAAAGACGATGTACTTGCTTTTATAAAAGACAATATTGACAAAGTATATTTTAATCATGAGTATTTTTACAGTAAAAGAGATCCACAAAATGAAGGTTTAGTATACATCTATCACAACTGGGAGTCTGGAACAGATAACTCTCCTATATGGGACGATATTTGGAAAACAATGAATCCGCCGCAGTACACATTTGAACGTAGAGACACCACGCATGTTGACTCTTCTCAAAGACCTACTAATAGAGAGTATGATCATTATTTACATATTATCGAAATTGCAAAAGCGCACAACTACGACGATGCAAAAATTGCAGCTTTATCCCCATTCTTAGTTCAAGATCCATTATTTAATGCGATGTTGATCAAGTCAAATGACGCCATGATTAACTTGTACAAATTGATAGGTGGTAATCAAGAAAAAGTGGAGCAATTAGAATACTGGCAAGCAAAAAGTAAGGCGTCGTTCAATGCTAAATTATTCGATAAAGAGCTAGGTGCTTACATTCATTATGATTTAAGAAATGAAAAGCCTATTCGTTTTGTAAGCTCTTCTTCTTTCTCGCCATTATTTGCAGGAATTCCTTCAACAGAACAAGCTGCAATTATCATTAATACGATGATGACAAAATTTGGAGGAGAAGACATGTATTTATGTGCTTCATTTGATCCTACAAGTGATCGTTTTAACCCAAAGAAATATTGGAGGGGACCTGTTTGGATTAATCTTAACTGGCTATTATATTACGGTTTAAAAGAGTATGGTTACAATACGATTGCTGCTAGAGTAAAATCTGACAGTATCGAAATACTTAGTAAAGTAGGGTTCTATGAATACTTTGATGCTAGAAAGTCAGAATATACAGAAGGCGCAAAAGGATACGGTGGCGGAAACTTCTCATGGAGTGCTGCGTTGTTTCTAGACATGCTTGAAAATTAATTATTAAAATAAATCTTTATGAATTGGATTGATTACGTTGTAGTGATTGTTTACTTGATTGCGTTCCTAGGTTTAGGAGTGTTTTTTAAAGAAAACAAAGACGGAAAGGATTACTTTTTAGGAGGTAAAGATATGGGGTGGTTTCCACTTAGCTTATCAGCTATGGCAACGCAACTCTCAGCAATTAGTTTCATTTCTGCGCCTGCCTTTGTTGGTTTGGCTCAAGGCGGGGGAATGAAATGGTTAACTTTTGAACTGGCTGTACCCTTAGCAATGATTGGGATCATTTTAATTATTGTACCCCCACTTTATCGTGCTAATATTGTAAGTATTTATGAGTTTGTCGAAAGGCGTTTCTCGTCATCTACACGCATTATTTTAAGCTTTGTGTTTCAAATTAGTCGTTCGTTGTCAACAGGAGTTGGAGTATACACAATCGCAATCATTTTGCAATCAGTATTGAACATCAGTTTTCACTGGACCATACTTTTAATCACGATTATAACGATCGTTTACTCTTATATGGGAGGGATGAAAGCAGTGGTTTGGGGAGATGCTATCCAAATGGTTATTTTATTTGGAGGACTATTAATTTGTATTTATTACGGTTGGGATTTATTAAAAGCTAACCCTGATTTTACAGGATTTGATAGTGAGCGTTTACAGGTTATTGATATTCCTAATCTAGGTTTTGATGGTGGAACTTACGGCTTACTACCTATGGTTTTAGGAGGTTTGTTTTTATACTTATCTTATTATGGAACTGATCAAACTCAAGCGCAAAGACTAATATCTGCAAAGGATGAAAAATCAGCAAAAAAAATACTAGTGACAAATGGGTTGTTGCGATTTCCAGTAGTATTAACATACTGTATCATGGGATTGATTATAGGAGCATTAGTGCACTTAACGCCTGATTTTATGAATGATATCGTTTTGCTAACTCAAAAAAATTACCCAGAAGAATTTTTAAAAAGTGGCTTTAAGCCAGATTTAATGTTGCCTGTTTTTATCATTAAATACTTACCTCATGGTTTAATGGGAATATTAATTGTAGGTATTTTATCTGCAGCGATGTCTTCAGTTAGTGCGACCATCCATTCACTTGGTGCGGTAACAGTAGAAGATTTATTCAATAGAGGTAAAGTAAAATTGAGCCAGGTTAAATACATGAAATTATCTAAAATTTCTATTGTATTC
This sequence comes from Flavobacterium aeripolare, assembly GCF_013294025.1. Lineage (GTDB taxonomy): Bacteria > Bacteroidota > Bacteroidia > Flavobacteriales > Flavobacteriaceae > Flavobacterium. The sequence continues at coordinate 169,729 of NZ_JABSNL010000007.1, read as the reverse complement.
TGGGGGGTGGTTTGTATTGCTTCAGCCTATTTATTTGGAGGTACTGGTGGGACTGTGATCGAATTAATTAACGTTATTTCATCTCAGTTTTATGGTCCTATACTTACTACGTTTATTATTGCAATTTTAGTTAAAAGAGTCAACCACGTTGGGATGAACGTGGGAATTATAGGTGGTGTTGTCATCAATATCACTATTAAATATTTCTTTGATGATATCTTTTGGATTTGGTTCAACTTGACTGGATTTGTAATCACATTTGTATTAGCTATAGTGTTTAGTGCATTGTACAAAACAGAAACTAGAGAGAATTTAAATATCGAATTCAAAGTTAATAAAGCAGATGTTTTTTCTAAGGATGTTCTAGTGTTGGTACTGTTCTTCTTAGTGATTTTAGGAATTAGTTTTAGTTTACCATCACTACTAGCTATGATATAATTAATTGGTTATTGATTGTTATAGCATGCAGCACAATGTCTCAAAATATTGTGCTGCTTTTTATTTACCGCTTATTTTGTAAGGATCATTTTAAAAATAGTACGTATGAAAGTAATAATTGCACCAGATAAATTTAAAGGATCATTATCAGCACTAGCAGTCTGCGAGGCAATAGATCGCGGACTAAAATCTTGGGACGCTAGCATTGAAACTGTGCTTCATCCTCTTGCAGATGGAGGCGAAGGCACCTTAGCTATTTTGCAAAACTACTTTGAACTAGCTAAAATTGAAATGGTTGTAAAAAACCCCTTATTTAAGGACATTACTGCCTCATACCTGGTTTCTAGAGACACCGCTTTTATCGAAATGTCTCATGCTTCGGGTTTACAGTTATTACAAATTGAGGAACGTAATTGTTTGCATACTACAACTTATGGTACGGGTCAATTCATTGCTGATGCTATCAAAAGAGGCTATAAAAAAGTGGTGTTGTTCATTGGCGGAAGCGCAACTAACGATGCTGGAATAGGAATGGCGGCTGCATTAGGCTACAGTTTTCTGGATATAGATGGCGCTGTATTAGCTCCCATAGGGGCGTCGTTAATAGCCATTGACCGTATTGATAGTTCTAATCGAAAACCAGAATTAGACGCTATCGACTTTACCGTTGTATGTGATGTTAAAAATCCGTTATATGGTCCTAATGGAGCCGCTTACGTTTATGGTGGTCAAAAAGGAGCTTCGGCAGATACTATTGCTTTCTTAGATTTAGGATTGCAGCACTTTAGTAAACAAGTGAGCAAAGATTTAGATCATGATATAAGTGTAATTACTGGAGGTGGAGCAGCAGGAGGATTGGGTGCTGGGGCCGTTTGTTTTTTAAATGCTAAGATGAAGTCAGGGATTGATTTTGTTATGGAACAAACAGGCTTTGACAACATCATAAATGATACTACTAGTTTAATTATAACCGGTGAAGGATCCTTAGACAAGCAAACCGTTGAAGGAAAAGTAATCAAAGGAATTAGTGAGCGTGCTAATAAAAAGAATATTCCATTTGCAATTATCTCTGGAGTGGTAAAAGATGATGAACTTATTAAAGAAAAATTGCAACCAAACTCCATTCATTCGATCATGGAACTAGGAGTAACTACTGCCGATGCAATGAGTAATGCCTCTAAACACATTGAATTTATCGCTTATCAAATGATCAAAAAATATTCAAAAAGTAAACTCATCTAAGGCTGAAATTCCAATAAAAAGCATGCTTGCTATGAAGAATCCTGTGTTGGTATTTTAATAGTAAGAATTATTTTATATTGAACATTCGAGAGACATTCCTTTTACATTATGCAAAGAATACCGCAATTAGACTGAATATTTTTCTTACATCAGTCCTATTGGTTACAATCCTATAAAAATGCAGTTAATTCCCTTTTTCTCCCTTAAAAAAGGATAACTATTTAATATTTAAGGCTATATTCGCAAGATGATTTATAATTACCTAGGGATAGTATTTTCTAGATATTAAAAGCCTTTAATGAAAAAAATATTTTGGACTGTCCTCTTACTTGTCATCTCACAATGGGCAATAGGACAAAAAACAATAGCAAAGACGTATAAGAACCTTGATATTAATGCGGAATTTATCGCAGACACGCTTGCTATTGACTCTAATATAAAAAAGGCTTTAACGTATTCCATTCACGAAGATTCATTAGCACAAGCTCTTTTTAAAAAATCTCTTTCTACCGCTTACCGCTTGCAGTCACAAGAACAAATAGCAAAAGTATTCTTTGAAATGGGAATTTACTTTTACAATAATTTTGAATATTTTGAAGCCATAAAAAGCTTCAATAAAGCAATGCCTTTATTCGAAAATAGTAAGCAAGAAAAAGAGTTAGCAAAGCTCAATTATTATCTAGGGCAAGCATACTATTATGTATACTCAGAAGATTCTGCTTTTAAATACTTTTCTAGGGCACTAAATCTTTATCGAAAAGGAAAAAACACGGGAGGTGAGGCATGGTGTTACAATGGAATTGGAACTATTTATGGTTCAAAAAACTATAAAGTTGGATTAAAATATTTAAATAAGGCCTTGGCAATTTATTTAGAAGAAAATGACGTTAAAGGTGCGACATCTGCTTATATCAATTTAGGGAATATTATCTCAGATAATGTTAGTTTTAAGGAAGGATTGCCGTATTATGAGAAAGCAATTGCGGCCTTAGCAATACAAAAAAGTGATTATAATTTAGCTATAGTGTACAATAATATAGGTGATTGCTATATCAATGAAAAAAATTATGTCAAAGCATTATTTTATTTTGAAAAAGCTTTGGAGACTTCCAATCGAATGGATGTAAAAAATTTGAATGGTTTAATATATCTCAATATAGCGGATGTTAAACTAAAACAGAATAACTTAGATGAAGCTATTATATATTCTAATTTAAGTCTTGAGCATGCAAAGAAGAATAATGACATGGTGATTCAGGCTAATAATATTCTGAATTTTTCAAATATCTATGAGGCTAAAAAAGACTATAAAAAAGCCTTAGTTTTTAAGAACGATTATATCTCCATAAAAAATCGAGCGCTAGTATATGAGGAGCAAAAGAAAATGCAGCTTTTTCAAAGTATTAATGAGCTAGAGCGATCACAACTTGAAATCATTAACCTTAAAAATAAAAACGAAAATACCCATTTGAAACTACAGTCAAAGATGAATTTGATGTATTTTCTAATTTTCATAAGTATCATCTTGACGGTATTTGTTGTTATATTAGTTATCCAGCAAAAAACTAAAAAAAGATATTATGACCTACTCAATAGTAAATCAGAGCAGGTAAATACTTTGAAAGATAAAATTCAAGTCAAGAACGATTACCTTAATGAATTGAATACGACAAAGGATAAATTATTTAAAATCATAGCACACGATTTAAGAAACCCGCTGAGTTCCATTGAGGCCTTTACTGATTTAATGTTACAAGAAGAAGACGCGTATGATGAGGAAGACCAAACAGCCTTTTTGCACGCCATAAAAGAGTCGGCTATGAAAGCATCTTTGATTTTAAATGATGTACTCGCTTGGGCAATTAATCAAGATAGTTCGCTAGTTAAACAGCGCGTTTACCTTCATAAAATTGTTGATGAAGAATTAAAATTACTAGAAGTATTGGCATTACAAAAGCAAATTACTATTCAAAACTTGATACACGAGCGCCTAAGCGTGATCACCGATAAAAATAAGGTCACTACAATTGTTCGAAATTTAGTCGCTAATGCTATCAAATTTTCTCATCTCGAAGGAAAGATTACCGTGCAGGCAGAACTAGTAGATAATTTTATTAAAATTAGCGTTCATGATAGCGGAGTGGGTATTGCAACAAACGAACTCCAAGCTTTATTTACTGCAGATAATAAAAAATCAAAATTCGGAACTCAAAACGAAAAAGGAACAGGGCTAGGTCTTTTACTTTGTAAAGATTTTGTCGAAAAATTAGGCGGAACTATTGCTGTAGAAAGTACGTTGAATGTAGGTAGTTCATTTAGTTTCACATTACCATTTACAGACGTCACTCCTGAATAAAGCAGAACTTAGCGGTTTTACTACTGTACTTTTAAATCGGTCTTATTTGCAACTATCTCCAAATGTCTCTTAGAATTATTGAAGGGTATTTAAATATTTTGTTTAACTTTGCTTAATATTAGTTAAACAAAAATATATTTCAATTAGTTAAGACAGACTCTCATGCAAGATAAAAAGCCAGATAATGTTGTTTACAGCGCAGATGAAGGATTTAATGCCAGTATTTTACCCTATGCTACAAATGTAGGTGCACCTGCAATACGCATCGACGACGTGGTATCCTGGAAGAGTAGAGGAATCGAAAATGTAAATAAGGAGCTGGGAAATAAATTTAACGAACTCAAACTACAATACCAAAAGTTAATGGAAGAATACGAGTGGAACGAATTAGTGTATAGCGCTAAGTTCTCATTTGAGCCCGTAATAGGCGAAATCTACCATTTGTACCGTGATGCTTCAGGCGTTAACTTTCTTTCGTTAATTAGTCCGCTAGAATGGAACAGAGAACACATAGGCACCTTTAAATTGAACAGCGATAAAAAGTGGGTGGTGCTTGATGGGAATAGGATGTAGAATTGTTTTTCGTCCTAAAATTTTATAAAATAAGAAAAAGACAATCAATACTATATGTTTTGATTGTCTTTTTTTTTAAATGTCTCTTCATTCTTCTATATGAACTTATAATTCTATGATGCAGACAAATTCTCCAACCACTCTCATAGAAGTGCTATTTTCTTCATTTATTATGATGTCCTTATATGATGAATCAAATGAATTTGGTTTTAAAGCAATAGAAGTATGCTGCCAACCTTCTTCTGACGTTAATTTTTCACTTGAATAGGTTTTAATTGTAAATGCAGAATTAAAATCTTGATCTTGAATATCAATATTTTCAACCAAAACTATTTTTCCGTTTCTGCTTCCACCAGTATAAGGTTTAAATAAGCATATTGACCCATTTGGAATAATTCTACTCATTGATTCTCCAATAATTTTGCATGCAAAATAGTCGCTCTTAGAATTTGTAGGTCCTTCAATCAGGGTAAATTCTTTCTCAGATTGAATTTCGCTAAAGGTTCCAGCTGCCGCATAAAAATCATAAAGAGGGATTGCATTTTTAAAAACGGTATCTATTTCAATATTTGCTTTAAGCTCTTTAATTTTAACGTTAGTTTTTTCAACTTTATCCGCTATTTTTTCTTCTAAATAATTATACATAGAAGTCGAAACTGTACTGGATAATCTAAACCGAATCTTTACAACGAAAACTTGTTTTCCACTATCACTGCTCATGGTAGTCTGCTCAACATTATCCATCTCAGGTGTTACTTCTCCCATGTAGTAAAACTCCACTCCTTCGTCATTATTCTTTTTTATAAAAAGAGGTAGCCTGATCGGTCCACTTTTTCCCAAAATAGACTGAACATCTCTACTGTTTATTTTTCGATTAGATTTTGACATCCAATCAAATTCCTTAGAATTTACAAACTTGTCTTCATACTTTGTCGATTCTGATATATCATCTTCCTTATGATAATTCACAAAAATAGGACAGTTAGAATTGTCTGCACTTACTAAATACCCACCTACATTTTGTGCCACGGGATTTTCTTTTGTGTTCAAAATTCTAAATACGTCTTTTCGAGAATATTTTCGATAAAGCAAAAAGCCTTCATACCAATTATTTGGTTCGAATAACTTGTCAAATTGATAAATGGAAAAATTGGTACAATCTAATAGAAATGTTTTGAAAGTATTTTGATTTAAATATGAAATAAATGTAGTTGAGAATATGAAGTTGCCGTTCTCTAATTTTATTACATCTAAATTATATATCTCTTTTGCTGATATCAGTTTTCCTTCTTTTTTTTCTCTAATAAATTCAAAGTTTAGGTTTGCAATGCAAGATTGGATAGTATCATCAGAAACCTGATAATTGTATTTTTTTAATATCGCATCTCTTAAAGCTATTAATGAAAGTGAGCCATGATTAATTAGCAACTTTAAAATTAGACTCTCTTCAACTCTTTTTGAATTATTTATTTCTTTAGAAAACAATTCTAATAATTTAATCTGCTCTATTGCTAAATCACCTTTATAATCTTGCTCAACCTTGGTAATAAAGTTATAATATGAATTAGAATAATTTACATATAAATACGGGTCTCTTGAGCCATGCTCTATAAAATCCATCATCAATGGTGTTCTCCCAAGTTTGAATTTAAGTAAATTATAGTCTTTTTTCAAATCAGAGAACAACTGCATGTTTGCAGAATCTATAGACTGAAATATTTTTTCTTTTGTTATTTCGTCAAAATTAATTGTAGAGGAACCGGGAATCATTCTACTGCCTTCGGTGATTAATTTTCGAAGAGAATCTTTATTGTATGAGGTATCGCCATAAAGTGCAATTGGAATTAAATAATTGTTTTCATAATTTCCTATAAAATCAATAACAGTAACATAATTCTTTCCTTCAATTTTTCTCAGCCCTCTTCCTAACTGCTGAATAAAGATAATAGCTGATTCAGTTGGTCGAAGCATTATAATCTGATTAATTTTAGGAATATCAATACCTTCATTGAAAATATCAACCGTGAAAATATAGTCAAGTTTGTCATGTATATTATCCGATTCTAATCTTTCAATTGCTTTTGATCTTTCCGTTTCTGAACTATCACCAGTTAAGGAAATTGATTTGAGTCCATTTGAATTAAATAAGTCAGAAAGTTCAATCGCTTCTTTTTTTCTCGAACAAAAAATAAGTCCTCTAGTGATACCATTATCACTCCCGTAAAACCGAGCTTGTTCTATTATTCTTTTTACTCTTTCGGTTGAGATCAATTGATTGAAATCTGATTTATTATCTATCTGATTATTGTCGATTGTTAAATCAGAGACACCGTAATAGTGAAATGGGCTGAGCATTTCTTCTTCCATTGCTCTATTTAATCTTATTTCGTAGGCAATATTGTGGTCAAATAATTTAAATATATCGGTACCATCAGTTCGCTCCGGTGTTGCAGTCATTCCTAAAAGGAATTCTGGCTCAAAATAATTTATCAAACGTAAGTACGACTCTGCGCCTGATCGATGCGTTTCATCTATAATGATGTATTCGAAATGGTCTTTCGAGAAATTCTCAAGATGCTTGGTTTTTGATATAGTTTGAATAGTTGAAAACACAAAATCGCACTCTAAATCTATTTTTTTACCCGAGTATAATCCCATAGATTTTTCAGCACCAAATACTTTTTTAAAAGTGTTCATTGAGTCTTGTGCAATTGTCAATCTATGCACTACAAACAGTAGTTTTTTTGGATTAAAATACTTTGCGTCAAATGCTGATAAATATGTTTTTCCAGTACCAGTTGCAGATATTATTAAGGCCTTTTGTTTATTATCTTGACGTAGATTTTTTAAATTTATTAGCGCTTCTACTTGCATTGCATTGGGGCTAATTTCTTCAATTAACAGATCTGTTTCCTGAGTCTTACTATTAAGAAATTGCTTTTTATAAATTTCTTCATAACTAGAAATGTAGTCAACTGTTACGGGAGTAGCTTTTTCAAAATCAGTTTGAAATTCGCCAAGTACTTTTTCAACTAAACCACTTTCATCTAAGGCTGATACTTTTATATTCCATTCCCTATTAGTCGATAAAGCACTATCTGTTAAGTTGCTACTACCTACAATTAAGTTATAATGGTATTTATTTTTAAAAATGTAACCTTTCGCATGGGCATTACCAGTTGTAGCAATACGTAAATCGATGTTTTTAAATTGCAATAACCTTTTTAATGCCTCAGGTTGGGTGAAATTTAAATATTGAGATACTAAGATTTGACCGCTTATGTTGCGATTTTCTAATTCTTTTAGTTTGTTTATTATGGTAGCTACGCCACTAGTTGTTACAAAAGCGACCGAAATGTAGAATTGGTTACAACTTTCAAGTTCGTGAAGTATTGTTGTAAGTACTTTTTGTGGTGGATTTTTCTGATTCACAAGCAATTCTGGTTGATAAGCTAAATCAGATAAAACATTTTTATCGACGTAACCTGTTTGCAAACTGGAATTAAAAATTTGAATTATTTTATCCATTTATTATTAATTTTTCTACGATAGGAATATCTGCAGCGGCCCAATCAAGTTTTTTAAGTTCGCTTAAATTTAACCATTCTTTAGAGATATGTTCATTGAGAATTAGTTCTTTAGATTTTACTTCGCAAATGTAACTGTGCATTGTCAACTCAAAATCAGGATATTGATGCACAGTAGTTAGAAATAGAGATTTAATTTTTGTATCAATATTTAATTCTTCGACCAATTCTCGCTTCAAAGCTTCTTTTTGTGTTTCACCTTCTTCTATTTTTCCGCCAGGAAATTCAAATTTCTCTGAAATGTAACTTAATTTATTTTTAGGTCGTTGAACACATAAAATTTTATCTGCATAATATATTATTGCTGCTACAACTTCTACTTTTTTCATTTCTTACCTAAATAAATTGATTAATTACTCTTGACTGCAGATCTTGCAGAATTTGGCTCCGTCTTACTTCTAATTTACAAATATATAGGTTTATTCTTAGTTGCTGGTTGCGTTCCCGACGAATTTAATCCAAGAAAATATTTCTGAATGTTATATAAAAGTATTTTTATGATGTCGATTTTATAATTTTTAAAATTAATCCCCTAGCCCTGAATGCAATGGATTTCCTTATGCAAAAAATCGGGCTTTTACAGGGCATACAATGGCGACTTCAAGAAGCTGCTTTTGAATTATAGAAAAGTAAGGGCTATCAATAAGAGTGGAATGAAAGGCAGGAAGTAGCTTTTAGAAAAAAAAGATGATAAAGGTAGCTAAATGTTTTATATGAAAGTATGTAAAACAAAAAAGCCCCGATAGCTATCGGGGCTTGTTCTATTATCAATACTACTATCGATTAAAAACAAAAAAGACTTTACATTGCTGTAAAGTCTTTTTAAAAGCTCCCTCTCTTGCCCCGATAGCTATCGGGAGAACCAAGGATGATATTCCATGTATTACTACTATCGATTAAAAACAAAAAAGCCCCGATAGTTATCGGGACTTTTAAAAAGCTCCTCCCGATAGCTATCGGGGCTTGTTCTATTATCAATACTACTATCGATTAAAAACAAAAAAGACTTTACATTGCTGTAAAGTCTTTTTAAAAGCTCCCTCTCTTGCCCCGATAGCTATCGGGGGAACCAAGGATGATATTCTATGTATTACTATTATCTATTAAAAATAAAAAAGCCTCGATAGCTATCGGGACTTTTAAAAAGCTCCTCCCGATAGCTATCGGGGGAACCAAGGATGATATTCCATGTATTACTACTATCGATTAAAAACAAAAAAGACTTTACATTGCTGTAAAGTCTTTTTAAAAGCTCCCTCTCTTGCCCCGATAGCTATCGGGGGAACCAAGGATGATATTCCATGTATTACTACTATCGATTAAAAACAAAAAAGACTTTACATTGCTGTAAAGTCTTTTTAAAAGCTCCCTCTCTTGCCCCGATAGCTATCGGGGGGACCAAGGATGATATTCCATGTATTACTACTATCGATTAAAAACAAAAAAGCCTGACATTGCTGTCAGGCTTTTAAAAAGCTCCCTCTCTTGGGCTCGAACCAAGGACCCTCTGATTAACAGTCAGATGCTCTAACCAACTGAGCTAAGAAGGAAACTGTATTTCTTCGTCGTTTCTGATGCTCTAACCTTCCGATAGCTATCGGAAGAGCTAAGAAGGAAACTGTATGTCTTCATTGTTTCTGATACTCTAACCTTCCGATAACTATCGGAAGAGCTAAGAAGGAAACTGTATATTTTACTATTTCTTATAATATTTTTCATCATTTCTGATGCTTTAACCTTCCGATAGCTATCGGAAGAGCTAAGAAGGAAACTGTATGTTTTATTAAAGATGAAATTAGATTTCGATCTAAATCTCTAGCTGAATTTGTTATCAGTAATTGAGAGGTGCAAAGATACTATTAAATTTGATATTTGCAAGCGTTGTTTTGAGAAGAATGCTAAGATTTGCTTGGTAAAAGCTGTGCCTAAAAGCTATGAGTGACTTAAAGTGATGGTTATGAAATAGATATTGATTTAATTTTTTTTCTGCTAAAATGAATTTTTTTTTTGAGAAGGAATTTAAAGCAATTTAAGAGTTACGATATTGCTTTCAGTAGTAAATTACATTTCCCTATACTTCTCAATTAATTTAGCCGACATTTCAGGATATCGGATAAGATTTTCAATATAAATCTTACTCTTCATTTTCTTGATATGCTGTTCAATTGCTAACGCTTGTGATTTAGTTTTGCATTCTAGGTTAAAATATACTTCCCAATCCTTGGCTTTCGCTGTGAATGCTTTAGTTTTCGTAGGATTTAAATGGAATTCGAGACGTTGATCTAGTTTAAAGGTGTAGCCAGTGTAAAATCGATCTAACGTTTTGGAATATAGAATGTAAACTTCAAACATAATTGAATATTTTTTCAAAAGTTACATCAAAATATAGTAAAATCAAAAAAGCTCCTCCCGATAGCTATCGGGGCTTGCTGTGTCATCAATATGTTTTATGAATTAAAAACAAAAAAGACTTTACATTGCTGTAAAGTCTTTTTAAAAGCTCCCTCTCTTGCCCCGATAGCTATCGGGGGAACCAAGGATGATATTCCATGTATTACTACTATCGATTAAAAACAAAAAAGCCCCGATAGTTATCGGGACTTTTAAAAAGCTCCTCCCGATAACTATCGGGGGAACCAAGGATGATATTCTATGTATTACTACTATCGATTAAAAACAAAAAAGCCCCGATAGTTATCGGGACTTGCTGTATCATCAATATATTTTATAAATTAAAAACAAAAAAGCCTGACATTGCTGTCAGGCTTTTAAAAAGCTCCCTCTCTTGGGCTCGAACCAAGGACCCTCTGATTAACAGTCAGATGCTCTAACCAACTGAGCTAAGAAGGAAACTGTATATTTTACTGTTTCTTATAATATTTTTCATCATTTCTGATGCTCTAACCTTCCGATAGCTATCGGAAGAGCTAAGAAGGAAACTGTATTTCTTCGTCGTTTCTGATGCTCTAACCTTCCGATAATTATCGGAAGAGCTAAGAAGGAAATTGTATGTTTTATAAAGAACGTTTTAATCTTTTTTGATGCTTTATTTTGAAATGTTTTTCAGTTGTAAAGCGGTGCAAAGATAGGTCTAAATTTGATATCTCCAAATAAAAAATAAAATATTTTCTATTTTTTTTATCGGCCTACAATGGCTTTGTAAATGTCGTTTCCGTTAGCAAATAATAAAAGGGTGATAAGTAAAACGAAACCAACTACTTGTGCATTTTCTAAGAATTTATCTGATGGTTTTTTACCTGAGATTATTTCGTATAATAAAAACATTACATGTCCTCCATCAAGTGCTGGAATAGGTAATAAATTCATTACTCCTAGCATAATTGATAGTAAAGCCGTAATTCTCCAGAATGTTTCCCAACTCCAAGTTTCAGGAAAAATATCAAATATCGCCTTAAATCCACCTACTTGTTTGTAAGCTTTAGTTTGTGGATTAAAAATCATTTTTAACTGCTTTCCGTAACCTATAAGTTGGTCTTTTCCTCTTGTGATCCCTACAGGAATTGACTCCATAAAAGAGTAGTCTTGCTTGCTAATTTTATAGTAGCCTAGTTTTTCTAAATTGTCGATTGTTAATCCACCACGTTGCACCCCTACAGTACCTTCATTAGATATTTTAAGAGTGATATTTTGTTCCTTTTGATCACGTAGTACTGTCGCCGGAATCGTTTTTCCTTTATTGTTAGCTAATATAAGCTCAGCTTGATCAAAGTATTTTGTTGGCTGCCCGTTCAATGAAGTAATCAAGTCTTTTGGCTGTAAATTTGTGTTAGGTGATTCATCAGTAACCGCTCCTATTACAAATGGCATACGAATATCAATAAGATTCGTTTTTTCGTATTGTGATAAGCGATCAACTAAATCAACTGGTAATGCAATTTCTTGCTCTTTACCGTTTCTTTCGATCAGTACTTTTCTAGACATGATCAATTTCATGGTGATATCGTTGTCAAATCTTGAGATCTTCTCGCCATCGGCAGCAATTATTTTATCACCCGTTTTAAAACCTGCTTCTTCCATAACAAGATTATTGATTAACATCCCGTCTTGAAAATCACTATTGGCAATATAAGTATCACCATAAGCAAACGCCATTCCTATATAGATGATAAAGGCTAAAATGAAGTTTACTGTAACCCCACCAAGCATAATAATTAAACGCTGGTATGCTGGTTTAGATCTAAATTCCCAAGGCTGTGGAGGCAAAGCCATTTGCTCTTTATCCATGCTCTCATCGATCATTCCTGAGATTTTCACGTATCCACCTAATGGCAACCATCCAATACCGTATTCGGTCTCTCCAATTTTCTTTTTAAGAAGAGAATATTTAACATCAAAAAACAAATAAAATTTTTCGACTCTGGTTTTAAATAATTTAGCAGGAATAAAATGTCCTAATTCGTGAAGTATTATAAGTAATGATAAGCTCAATAAAAATTGAGAAAGCTTGATAAATAGATCCATTTTTAAATTTTAATTCTTTTTATAACTCACAAAAGTAAGGTTTTCTATTTGTATAATTTACAATTATTATTCCATAAGACTTTAAAAGTTTGTTAATTAATAGAATTTCAGTTTTAAATTTCATTAAGGTCAACTAACTTTACTATCGCGCTAGCTGGCACAGATACTTGTATGTTTTTTCTCGAAAGTAAATTCGAAAATTACCTGAAAATTTGCCCATCTACTAGCACGACTAATTATAAATAAAAATAGAATTTTATGTCTACACAATTGTTCACACCTATAAAAATAAAAGATATTACTTTTAAAAACCGCATCGTTATTTCACCGATGTGTCAATACTCTGCAACCGATGGATTTGCTACAAACTGGCACCTGGTACATCTAGGAGCTCGCGCCATTGGTGGTGCTTCGTTGATTATACAAGAAGCGACAGCTGTGGCTCCCGAAGGTAGAATTTCTCCGGGAGATTTGGGAATTTGGAGCGATGCTCACATTGAAAAATTCACTGAAATCAATGCTTTTATCGAAAGTCAAAATTCGGTTCCTGGAATTCAATTAGCACACGCCGGTCGCAAGGCAAGTGTTTCTACACCATGGGAAGGAAATAAAAAATTAGACACTTCAGAAGGTGGATGGGAAACTGTGGCACCAAGTGCAATAGGATATCACGATAACGAAGCGCAACCTGTGGCACTCGATAAAAACGGAATTCAAAAAGTACTTACTGATTTTAAAGTAGCGACTAGAAGATCAGTAGACGCGGGATACAAAGTAATGGAGGTGCATGCTGCTCACGGGTATCTATTGCACCAGTTTTTATCACCATTATCTAACCTGCGTACCGATGAATACGGAGGAAGTTTTGAAAACCGAATTCGTCTGACACTAGAAGTAGTCGAAGCAGTGCAATCAGAATGGCCAAAGAACTTGCCGTTATTCGTGAGAATTTCAGCTACAGACTGGGCAGAAGGAGGATGGAATGCAGAGGAATCTGTAAAACTATCGGCTATCTTAAAAGACAAAGGAGTAGATTTAATTGATGTGTCGTCAGGAGCCTTAGTTTCTTACCAAAAAATTCCTGTAGCACCTAATTACCAAGTTCCGTTTGCAGAACAAATTAAAAAAGAAGCAGGAATCTTAACAGGAGCTGTAGGCCTAATCACCGAAGCACAACAAGCAGAAGACATCATCGCTTCAGGAAAAGCAGATATGGTTCTATTTGCTAGAGAATCATTAAGAGATCCTAATCTTGCCTTGACTTTCGCACACGATTTAAACGCTGAGACTACTTGGCCAAAACAATACGAAAGAGCTAAAAAATAGTTTTCAGAATTTTAACGACATAAGCCATTCAAGAAGTAAACACAAATTACACAGATTTTTACGAATTGCTGTAGTTTGTGTTTACTTTTTTTATTTTGAATCGTAATGAAATTTGCACATAATTCATAGCCACTATTTAATAGAAAATCCGTTCAAACATACAATCTAGCGCACTCTCGTTACATTCAAAAAAAAAATCCGTTCCATCCGATAAAATCCGCGTTCCATCCCACAACAAAGATTACACACATTATAAACAACAAAAAAAACCAGCACTCCAAACACATAATAAAACCATGTATTAAAAAAAATCCGTTTAAATCTATATAAATCCGCGTCATCCGCGTTCCATCTCGCAATCTATATCAAGTGCTACAAGATTAAAGTAAGATCAGTGTCCCATCCCACAACAAAGAAAACCCAGCTTCCCAAACACACAATAAAACCATAAACCATTCATAAAATAAAATCCGTTTAAATCCGCGTCATCCGCGTGCCATCTCGCAATCTATGTCAATTGCTACAAGATTAAAATAAGATCAGCGTCCCATCCCGCAACAAAGATCATAAACAACAAATAAAACCAGCGTCCCATCAAACAATAAACAACTCATGAAAAAAATAAAAACAGCCCTACTATCTTACGGAATGTCCGGTAAAGTATTCCACGCACCATTCCTCAAACTACACGAAGGTTTCGAACTAATAGGATCTTGGGAGCGCAGTAAAAAGTTAATTCAAGACGATTATCCGGAAGCAACAAGTTTCCCAACCATAGAATCAATTTTAGAAGATGATACTATAGCACTTGTAGTTGTAAACACACCAGTAGCAACGCACTTTGAATATGCTAAAAAAGCCTTGCTGGCAGGAAAGCATATAATTGTCGAAAAAGCATTTACCACCACAGTTGCAGAAGCAGAAGAATTAGTGGCTCTAGCCAAAGAAAAAAACGTAAAGCTAGCTGTATTCCAAAACAGAAGATGGGATAGCGATTTAAAAACGGTACAAAAAGTACTAAACGACCAATTATTAGGCGAAATAGTAGAAGCCGAATTTCATTTTGATCGTTACAACCCTAGCTTAAGTGCTAAGTCACATAAAGAAACTGCAAACGACGGAGCCGGAGTCCTGAAGGATTTGGGCCCGCATTTAATTGACCAAGCGCTATATTTATTTGGAATGCCTACTGCAGTTATGGGAGATATTAGAATCACTCGTCAAGGATCTTTAGTAGACGACTGGATCGACATTGCCTTATATTACACTAATCTAAGAGTACGTTTAAAAGCAGGATTTTTTGTGAGAGAGGCAAATCCAGCATATACCATCCATGGTAAAAAAGGCTCGTTTTTAAAAGTGCGTGGCGATGTACAAGAAGACGACTTAAAAGACGGTAAAAAACCAAACCGTGATACTTGGGGAACAGAAAAACCAGAAAATGAAGGACTCTTGCATACTCAAGAAAACGATAAGGAAATTAGAGAAAAAGTAAGCAGCTTACAAGGGAATTATTACGACTTTTTTGATGGTGTTTATCATGCAATAGTTGACGATGAGGTAATTCCGGTTTCTGGTCAAGACGGAGTTAATGTCATGAAAATAATCGAAGCGACTATTGCCAGTAGCCATCAAGGAAAAATAATTTCTTTATAATAGCTAGTTGCGCTGCAATAGCAAAACTTACCTAAAAAGTTGCTTTTACAATCTCATAATAATGCGTTTGTAAAAGCAGCTTTTTGATTTTTAAAACAGTACTACAGTCACTTAAATGAGCGCGCTTTACTTTTTTTATAAACAATAACGTTGTAATTAGTTGGGGCACTGCTATAACCAACACAAACGCAAACCTTTTTAGTATTTTTGCCAATTGAATTAGTAAAAAAACGAAAACGATTTGATAGATTTAAATTTAATATACCGCTTTAAAACTCCAGGAAAACTTAAAAAGTCCTATAAAAAAGCCAAAACCTCGTATTTACGAAGAATTCGTTGGGCAGTTTCAGCATTTTATTTTGGAATGGGATTGTGTTTTGCAACATGGGCCAGCCGAATCCCTGATATTAAAGTAGCCTTACAATTAAGCGATGCCGATCTAGGAACAATCCTCTTTGCGCTTCCGGTAGGACAGTTAATGATGATGCCTTTCTCAGGAAAATTAGTTACTCGTTTTGGGAGTCATCGCATAGGCGTATTTTCATTATTAATGTATGCTTTTAGTCTTACTAATATTGGTTTGGCTTCAAGTTCGTGGCAATTAGGCTTGGGCTTATTTTCGTTCGGACTCTTTGGGAACATGAATAATATAGCCATTAATACACAAGGTGTTTATACGGAAAGGTTGTATAAAAAAAACATCATGGCTTCCTTTCACGGTGTCTGGAGCTTTGCTGGATTTACCGGTGCGCTTATTGGTTTATGTATGCTAGCATTAGACCTTACACCGTATTATCACTTTTTAATTGTAGGTGGAATCGTGTGCACACTGGTACTTTTCAACTTTAAGTTTTTAATCAAAGCTAAAGAAACTCCTAAAATTGTTGAAAGTAACAAACTGTTTACTAAACCAGATAGCACTTTGATTTGGCTTGGCGTAATCGGTTTTGGTTGTATGGCAAGCGAAGGAATCATGTTTGATTGGAGCGGACTGTATTTTAAAGATGTAGTCAAAGCCCCTGGATCACTTGTGATTTTAGGGTATACTTCCTTCATGATCATGATGGCGAGTGGTCGCTTTTTAGGGGACAGTGTAATAGAGCGATTTGGAAGAAAAAAAGTAATCCAAATTAGCGGACTCATGATTTCTGTTGGTTTATTCACCGCCGTATTCCTCCCTTATTTAATCACGTCTATGATCGGTTTTATGATCGTAGGGCTGGGCGTATCCACAATTGTCCCTACATTATATAGCCTTGCCGGTAAAAGCACATCAGTTCCTCCCGGGGAAGCATTAACAATAGTATCAAGTGTAAGTTTTTTAGGATTTTTAATGGGACCGCCGGTAATTGGATATATCGCCGAGTTACTCGGTCTTCGTTTTTCGTTTGCCTTCATCGGTATTTTCGGAATTCTAATAGCACTTATGGTATCCCGTATTAAAGCCATTCAGTAGTATTTTTAGCAATAGTACCACCTTCATCTATAAGTCACTGTAGTCCCGCTGTACACAGTATCTTTATAGCCAAACCCTGGCTACAAAGGATACTTGTTTCCATCGGGATTATTGATGACTTTTTGTTTTTACAAGTACCTTTCTATAACCGCAATCGACAATATAATTGCAATCATTAAAACCATCATTTTTAAGAATTATCGCCATATTTTTTTAGACTAATTACCTATTATTCTTATATTTTTTTGCATAAACGTTAAATGTTTGTTAGATTTAAGCTCTGAAAATCAATTATTTACTGTTTTATGCTGCAATTATCAACGCCCCAATTGATGATTTCATACTACGATTTCTGTAAGCGATTATATAAAAAAGCTTGCGTTAGACTAGTCTCTTTCTGGCAGTATGCTATAGATAGCAACAGCGTGTCGCTTGTAGTGGTTTATGATATTCTTACCTACATTTTCAGGTCAAAATAACAACGCAACTCAGATAACGGTCTATGATAAAATGCTACTTACTGCTATTTTTTACTCTTTTAACTGCCACTTCTTGGGCTCAAAATGACCGTACACTTTCTGGGAAAGTATTAGACGCAAAAACTCACAAACCTTTAGAATATGTGGTTGTCTCTGTGCAAAATACAAACAAGATGCAACTGACATCCAGCAGTGGATCATTCTTTTTTAAGTCGCTACCATTAGGGCCGCAAATCCTCCTTTTTCATAGTCAAGGTTTTAAAGATGCTTTGTATCCAGTAACCATTGGTGAAAACCAAACGCTTAACCTTGGAAATGTTTTATTAGAAAATGACGAAATATCCCAGCAACAAAGTTCGGTGATTCGATTGTATGATGAGGATTTAAGTGAGGACAACAGCGGCTCTGAAAGTATTTCGGGAATGCTGCAATCTTCTCAAGATATTTTCCAAAAAGCGGCCGCCTTCAACTGGGGACAAGCCCGTTTTAGAGTTCGAGGGCTGAATACGGAGCAGGCGGTAATCATGATTAACGGCATTAAAATGAATAAAATTTATGATGGTAGACCGCAGTGGAGCAACTGGGGCGGACTAAATGATGCAACCCGAAATCAAGAATTTACTATTGGTACCACCGCTTCTGATTATACTTTTGGGAGTATTCTAGGAACCCAGCACATGAATATTAGAGCGTCAACTTATAGAACGGGTACAAAGGGAACGCTATCTGCAACAAATACTAATTATAATGGTCGCGCTATGATAACGCATGCTACTGGAATGAATGGTAAAGGTTGGGCATTTGTGATTTCGGCAGGAAAACGATTTACAAGAGAAGGACATTTTGAAGGAACAACTTATGATGCTAACTCTTTACTATTAGGGGTAGAAAAGAAAATCAACGACAAGCATGCTATCAATTTTACAGGTATTTATGCTCGAAATGAAAGAGGTAAAAACGGACCTAATTCGGCTGAGGTTATTGCGCTTACTAATGTAAACTATAATGGGTATTGGGGTTATCAAGATGGAGAGAAACGTAACTCTAGAGTAAAAACAATTGAGGAACCACTGTTTCTCTTGAACCATTATTTTAAAATTGATAAAGACAGTAATTTAAATACCAGCGTAATGTATCAGTTTGGTGGAATTGGGAACAGTAAAATTGATTACCAAAATGCAAATAGCCCGGATCCAACATACTTTAGAAAAATGCCTAGCTATTTTACAGCTCTTTATGAGCGCGATAAAGGAGAATTCTCGGGAGCGTTTATTCCTGATTTTGAGAATGCCGCTAAGAGTAAAGCGTCTTTTTTAGCTAATCCGCAAATTGACTGGACTGCGTTATACCGCGCAAATCAAAACCCAGTTACAGATCAAAACGGAACCATCACGGGCTATACTGCAGCAAAAAGTCATTACGTTTTATATGAAGACCGTACAGATGATAATTTATTTGTGGGTAATTCAGTTTTTAATACGTTGTTGACAGAGAATATTTCTTTACAAGCGGGAGCCAGCTTTAGTAAATTAAGATCCCACAATTATCAAAAGCTAACAGATCTCCTTGGCGGAAGCTACTTTGAAGATATTGATGCATTTTACAAAGGAAAACAAGCCCAAGCCGATTTAAATAATCCCAACAGGAAAGTAAAAGTAGGAGATGCCTATGGGTATAATTTCTTGTTTGATGCTACTACCTTTGATGCGTTCACACAGTTCAAATTTTCATACAATAAAGTAGATTTCTACCTAGCGCAAACCTTTTCTAATACAAGCTACCAGCGTGAAGGTTTATACAAAAACGGAATCTATGAGAATATATCCTTTGGCAAAAGCCAAAAAATTAAGTTTGAAAATTTTGGGTTCAAAGGGGGACTTACCTATAAAATTTCAGGAAAACAATTGTTACATATTAATGCTACTCACCTTACTAAAGCTCCGAGTTTGCGAAATGCTTTCCCTAATTCAAGATTAAATAATGCTACTCTAGACGGACTCGCTAGCGAAACTATAAGTAGTGCTGATGTCAACTACATTTTTAGATCACCTAAAATTAAAGCGAGGGTAACGGCCTATTATATCGCGATGCGAGATGCCGCAAAAACCAGCTTTTTTTATGCTGAAGGAATATTTGACAACGGCGGAGGTAACACAAATACTAATGCCTTTGTAGGGCAGACGTTGACGAATATTAATACGAGAAATATGGGAGCTGAGTTGAGTTTTGAGTACCAACTGACAACGACTATTAAAACTACTTTTGCCGCCGCTTACGGTAAATATATTTATACTAATAACCCTAATTTGAGTGTGAATAACGATGCCTTAGCAACAGTAGAAAACACCAAGCCTTCTTTTGATTTTGGTCCTGCTTTATTAAAAAATTACAAACAAGCCGGAATGCCACAGCAAGCATATAGTTTAGGTTTAGAATACCGTGATCCCAAATACTGGTGGGTGGCAACAAATTTAAATTACCTCGCCGATGCCTACATTGATTTTTCATCGATTACTAGAACCAGTAGTTTTAATATTAATCCCGCAAGTGGAGCACCTTTCCCTGAGGTTACCGCAGCGCAATCAGCAGCATTATTAAAACAAGAACGTTTTCCTGCAGTGTTTTTACTTAATGTAATAGGCGGGAAATCGTGGCGAATCAATAGAAAATACATTGGCTTGTTTGTAAGCATTAACAACGTATTGAATTTAAGGTATAAAACCGGCGGATATGAGCAAGCTAGAAACGGAAATTTTAGACAGCTCAATCAAGATGTTTCTAGCGGAACACCCTCCTTTGGTAGTAAATATTATTATGGATACGGAAGAACTTTTTTCTTAAATCTATCCTTTAACCTATAAACACAAGCAGTATGAAAAACCACATGAAGCGCTATTTTTATAGCTTCCTTATATGCAGCCTTTTAATAAATTGTAGTACAAATGATGTTGCTGTACCTACCGTTCTTTGTGATCAACCGGATCTAGTGGCTAATAAATCAGTTGCAGATATTCGAGCCGCAAGCAACAATATCGTGAGAGGGTACACTTATGATGATGTGATTGCAGCTTATGTAGTTTCAAGTGATGAATATGGAAATTTTTTTAAGGCGATTTCGTTTCAAACCTTACCTACGCCTACTTCAAAAGCAATTGGTTTTAGCGTTCCCATTGATGTGAGCAATGCTTATATTGACTATAGGGTAGGCAATAAAGTATACGTCAAACTTAAAAATCAATTCACTGATATTAAATATGGCAGTTTGCGTATAGGAACGAGCTTTATTAGCAGTTTTAATATTGGCGGTGTGGGGCGCTTGTCTCAAAATGATTTTAAAGATATTTTGATTGCTTCTTGTACCACAGTTTCTGATGATCAGTTGGTAACTCCTATGACAATAGCGCAATCCCAAGACGATGAGAAAGTGAATACATTGATAGAAGTTTCAGGGGTGCAGTTTACAGAGGAGGCTATAGGGCGTAATTTTTATGAAGAGACAAATGACATTGGCGGTGCGACAAACTGGAGTTTGAGAGACGATGAGGGCAATCAAATTATTTTAAGAACGAGCAGCTATGCTCGATTTGCTGCAGATAAATTACCCACAGGAGTAGGCACAGTACGTGGTGTACTTACTAAGTATAGCGATGACTTTCAGCTGGTGGTGCGCTCTCTCGACGATATTTCTATGGAGGGAAGCAGAGCAATTCCTTTTTTTATCGAAAACTTTCAATCAGTAACCGATAAAGCAAATTTGAGCCTGCCTGACTGGACTAACATTGTTACTCAAGGAAAATTATTCTGGAGGTCGGGTATACTCGACGGCAATGGCTATGCCGAGTTTGCAATAAGCGGAACAAGAGTAGACTTGAATGAGGCTTGGCTAATTTCACCACCTATAAACTTAGACGACACTGAAAACGAAGTACTCACGTTTAGAACAGCGCAAGAAGGGCTAGATGTGAATTCTGATTTGAATGCTTTAGAATTGTATATCGCCACTGATTTTGATGGTTTAAATGTAGAACAAGCTTCTTGGGTAAAATTAAATCCGAAACTGCCTAATCAAGCCACGCTCGACTTACAATATATAGGGTCTGGAAAAATAGACTTGTCGTCTTATGAAGGTGAAGTGCACATTGCTTTTAAATACACTGGATCCGGAAAAAACTTAGCACTAGACGGTAGCTTTCTACTTGATGATGTGCAAATTGTTGCAGAATAATTTGTAATTATATCCAACACACTTTTAGTATATTTGCAAAAATATTTAAATTTAAATACCATGAAATACGCTTTATTTGCTGGATTATTAACACTTTTTATTTCTTGTAACAGTAGTTCTAAAGATGAGAATGTTGATTTTGTAAAACAAAATGATGCAGATATCTCTGCTTATGTTAAAGAAAACAACTTAACTGCAACAAAAACCGACTCAGGTTTGTATTATGTTATCACTGAACCTGGAACTGGTGCACAACCTACAGCAACTTCTAATGTGACCGTTGCTTACAAAGGGTCTTTCTTGAACGGAAAAGTATTTGATGAAAGCGGAGCAGATGGAATTAGCTTTCCTTTAAACCAAGTTATTAAAGGGTGGACAGAAGGTATTCCATTATTAAAAGAGGGCGGAAGCGGTATTTTATTAATACCAGCACATTTAGGTTATGGGGAAAGTGATAGAAACGGAATACCAGGTGGATCCGTTTTAATTTTTAATGTAAAATTAATTTCGGTAAACTAATATAATAATAGTGTACTAAGGGGATTTCTACTGGATATAGAAATCCCCTTTTTTTATGCGCATTTAGAACATAGCTGTTAAAAAAAAGGTAATATAACCGCAGCTATTTAAAAAATACACTACCTTACAGTTAATAGCATACAAATGATTAAATTTGTAACTTATTTAAAAATATGTTAGAAAAAGAAGTATTAAATTTCGAAAAAACCGCCATTGTTGGTATTGTAACCCAAAATCAAAGTGAAGAGAAACTAACGGAGTATCTTGACGAATTGGAGTTTTTGACTTATACAGCAGGTGGGGAAGTAGTGAAGCGTTTTTCACAAAAAATGGAACGCCCTAATCCTAAAACCTTCATGGGGACAGGAAAAATAGAAGAGATTCATGCGTATGTAAAGGAAAACGGAATCTCAACTTTAATATTTGATGACGAGTTAACGCCTTCACAACAAAAGAACATTTCAAAAATAATAGTAGAATGTAAAATTCTAGATAGAACACACCTTATTCTGGACATTTTTGCACAAAGAGCAGAGACTTCTTATGCAAGAACACAAGTTGAGTTGGCGCAATGTATTTATATGTTGCCACGTTTATCTGGATTATGGACACACCTTGAACGCCAAAAAGGGGGAATTGGAATGCGTGGACCTGGAGAAACAGAAATTGAAACAGACAGACGTATTGTGCGCGATAGAATTGCTTTATTGAAAGATAAAATCAAAGCTATTGATAAGCAAATGGGAACACAACGCGGTAATCGCGGGTCGATGGTGCGTGTGGCTCTAGTAGGATATACAAATGTTGGTAAATCAACCCTAATGAATGCTGTAGGGAAAAGCGATGTTTTTGTCGAAAACAAATTATTTGCAACGCTTGACACTACTGTTAGAAAAGTGGTAATTAAAAACCTGCCTTTCTTATTGTCTGATACTGTTGGTTTCATTCGCAAATTGCCAACCATGCTAGTAGATTCTTTTAAGAGTACTCTAGATGAGGTTCGTGAAGCTGATTTGTTATTGCATGTTGTAGATATTTCTCATGCAGATTTTGAAGATCATATCGCATCTGTGAATCAAACATTGTTAGACATTAAAGCAAATGATAAACCAGTAATCATGGTTTTTAATAAAATTGATGCTTACAAACATTTAACGATTGATCACGACGATTTAATTACCGAAAAAACACCTAGACATTACACACTTGAAGAGTGGAAATCTACATGGATGGGTCGCGTAGGTCAAGAGAATGCCTTGTTTATTTCGGCGACAAATAAAGAGAATTTTGAGGAATTTAGAGCGCGTGTGTATGAGGCTGTAAGGCACATTCATATCACTCGTTTTCCCTACAATAAATTCTTGTATCCGGATTATAAAGATGCTGTCGAAAAAGAAGATGACGACGACAACGAAGAAGAATAAATAAATTATAAAATCCCTTTTCAGTATTGAAAAGGGATTTTTTTTTTGCACTAATCATTTATATTATTTAGTTCTAACAGGAAATAATATGCAGAGGGTACTGCAGCTTTTTGTTCGAAAATGAAAAAGAAACTAGTTTGCAATTCAATATTTTTTTTCGAAAGATCAAGTTTTGTTTTGGAGCTGTTAATTTATTTTTCTTTATTAGTGATTGTGCTAGAGCTGATTTGGTAAAATTCTATCTTTGCTGTGTATATCAACTTAGATACAGCACCGAAAAAAAATATTTTTGAAAGAGGAAGTAAACATAAAATCAAACTGGATAATTTGCACACAGTGTCAAGGCCGCGGAAAAAAAAGCAAAGGTCTTAGTAAAAAAGTGCGTGCAAATTATTTGAATGCCGTTAAGCAATATGAACTTTCAGGAAATGTAGGCAAAGCACCTAATCTTCCAAAGGCTCATTTATATGTTTGCTCGAGTTGCAACGGTTCTGGACTAGTGCAATGCCAAGAAAAACCTATCGCAGATGCTGCTAAATTTCCTCATGTAGCGATAATTGGCGGTGGTATAGGTGGAGTAGCATTGGCTATAGCTTGCTTGCATCGCCAAATTCCGTTTAGTTTATATGAACGTGATGCCAACTTTGAGGCGCGATCACAAGGCTACGGACTCACCTTACAACAAGCAGCAAAAGCGGTAGAGGGTTTAGGAATTACGTCACTAAAAGAAGGTGTGGTTTCTACAAAACACCTCGTGCATACCACTGACGGAAAAGTTATAGGCAGCTGGGGGAATCGAAAATGGATTGCTGAGGACGTCGATTATTCTTCTAAACGCACTAATGTCCATATTGCTAGGCAATCTTTGCGCAAAGCCCTATTAGAGCAACTAACAGAAGGAACCAACATAAATTGGGGACACCAATTTGTATCTTTCACGGAATCAGAAACAGCTATCACTTTAGAATTTAGTGTCAACGGAAAAGCCATATTTGCTCAAGCAGATATTGTGGTTGGTGCTGACGGAATTAGGAGTGCTATTCGAAAAAAAATGATTGGGGAACAACTTACGCCATTGCGCTATTTAGACTGTATTGTCATTCTAGGAATTTGCCCTCTTGCAGCATTAGAAAATGTAGATAGTGTGTTGTTAGATGCTGCGACCGTTTTTCAAACAGCTAATGGAAACGAACGTATATATGTCATGCCCTATGATAAAAATACGGTGATGTGGCAACTTAGTTTTCCTATGACTGAAGAGGATGCTATAGCTTTAAGTACAAAAGGAGCTGCAGCATTAAAATCAGAAGCAATTAAACGCACACACTGGCACAGTCCAATTCCAGAAATTATTGCAGCCACACCAGAGGTGAAAATTTCGGGTTATCCAGTTTATGATCGAGATATTTTAAGTACTGAAAATTTAAAACATTTGGGAAATTGTACGTTGATAGGGGACGCAGCACATCCTATGAGTCCGTTTAAAGGACAGGGTGCAAATCAGGCGCTTCTAGATGCTTTGTCGCTAGCAAATACTATTTATAAATTTTGTAGTGGTCCTGCACCATGGACTAGAGCCACAATTAGAACAACAATATTAGATGAATATGAAAACGATATGTTAGTCCGTTCAGCGGTGAAAGTGAAAGATTCTGCAGCGGCGGCTCAGTTTTTACATTCTATAGATGTGCTTCATGAAAGTGATGAGCCACGTGGTAATCGAACCTTAGATTGAAGTAAGGGTACTATTCGAAAATTAAAATAGTGTGTACAACTATGGGGGATTTTATCGAAATCTAAAAATCGTTAAATATGGTACAAAACGAGTGCTAGTATGTAGTGTGAGTGGTTGCATGCCAAAAATAATCCTTAATTTAGAGTAACAAAACAACTGCAATTTTTTAATTAGTACGCTATGTTAGGTAGTCGCTAATTGAAACAAGAGCGTAAAATTTAGTTATGAAAATCTATCCTACAAATATACGAGAGCAAGATCATTATCTTACTGAAGAGATTAAAGAGCAGTGTCAAAAATACCTTGTGCCTGAATCAGTGAACGAACTTACACTGGGACTATCAAGCGTTACAGCTGCGTTCTATGGCTTATCTCTACAACACATTTCAAACGAATTTGGTCCAGAAGCCTGCAAGCGTATTTCTAAGAAAATATTCTATGATCTAGGTAAAATGAAGGCAATTCAATGTAAAGGTAAAATGCCTAATTTTCCTTTTGACACAACCGCGTTTGCATTAACTACGATTACTGCCATATACACTTCAAATCCTGAATATGTATTTACAATAAGTGAGTTTACCCCTAACAAAACGGTATTAAAATTAGAAGGTGTTGATCGCTATTTAAAAATCCTAAAAGAACTCAATATTGAGGATCAAATCGAACTTCCTACGTTGTTAGGATTTATGGAGGGAATCAATGACGAACTTGAATTAGGCGCAGAGATTACTTTTGAAATAGAAGTAAACGAGCAAGAAAATACAACAAACACCACTTATACTTTTATGAAAAAGTAAGTGGTCTGAAATAAAAAAATCCCCTTTGAAAATAAATTCAAAGGGGATTTTGTAATCTCTTACGAGATTAAAAACCGTAGTTCACTCCAATACCAAATAGCTCTTTTACTTGAACTCCTTTAATAGAGTTGTCATCATAAATAGCTTGTAGTGCAACATTTGCTGATAAGTATTTGTTGATTTTCATTACCACATTCATTTGGTAATCAATATCTACATTTTGTGGATCTTCTAAATAATTAGAATATAAATTCAATCTGTTTTCAATAGATACATTGCTCATTACCACAAATTTGTAGTATGCAGAGATACTAGCTCCAAATTCATAACGAGAATTGTCACCTTGTAATACACCGTATGAAGGACCAAACTCTGTAAAATGCTTGTGAACAAAAATTGCTTTTCCAGCTGCTGGAGCAAAATTCACACTTAAATTATCACTCTTTTTCCATAGAAGTCCAGGTCCAACTTGAAAGTAAGCAGGAGAGAAAAAATGCGAAATACGAGTACCGTCTTTATCTAAACCAGTATCTAACTGACTCTTGAAATTGAAGTATGCAGAGTAGTACCAGTTTCCTGATGCTTTTTTACCCCATAATGAGTTCAATTCGATTCTATCATCTGTTTTTGCTGTTTGCTCGTCTCCTTTAATTTTACTCAAACCATAAGCAAGAATAAATTTATTGTCCCATACGATATCGTCTTTTTTATAGTTGACATCGTAATTCAAACCAAAGTTTCCAGCAATGTTTGAAGTTCCTCCACCTAGCCATTGCTTGTTGTATGAAGACTGATTGAATAACAATGAAATGTTACCTTTCTTTGTCCATAATTTTGTTGAATCTTTTACAGCTGCTTCTTGTGCATTACTCACAAAAATTGTGAAAACAAAAAGGAGTGTTGCTAATGATTTTTTCATAGTGTTTGTTTTAAAAGCACAAATGTAATTAAATATATTAAATCTTAATTTAATTTAAAATACTGTATATCACTAATTTGTAATTTTATAACCTTATTTTACTCACAATATTTTAACTTAAAACGGCGTGGTGAATTGTATGATCGTTAATATATCGCCACATAATTTATGATTGTTAACTTACTGATATGTAGTGTTTTGAAGGGGTATACTTGTTTAACAGTTTAATTAAACGGGTCTTTAATAGCGATATAATACGGTTAAAATCACTTAAAATCTAAACGTTAATAAAAAGTTAATTAAATTTTAGATAAACTGTAAAAAAAGTCGTTAAATGACCTATTATAGGTTGAAGGAGGAGTGGGAGACTATAAAAAAAGCGCAAATTACAGCGATCGAGTAATTTCTTTCTCGTTTGTAATTTGCGCTAGTATAATTTGGTTTTATTATAACTTAGGAGCTTTGTAAAGAGGCACTGCAGAACAAGCTTCTCCATACATAATGCTTCTTGCGTATGCTTGTAAATTTGTTGCGGCAATAACATAAGCACGCATAGGAACAGGTTTCTTAGAACAACCTTTTATAATTACAGCCTTATTCTTGTATAAACTATAATCAACCTTAGCTAATAGCTCTTCATACAATGCTGCGTCAAGGTCTTCTATGGTACCATCTACAATTTTAGAAGCAAATGGTGCTACTTGTATGGTCACTAATATAGAAGCCCACGCTGGAACAATAGCATCTGTACTGCAGTTTATCGCTACAAGCTGATTCTTATATTGAGTCCAATCATGATTTTTTAAATGCTCTCTAAAGTCTTTCTCTTTAAGTAAAAATCCTTCTAATAACCATTGCGAAATATCGATTTGCGTGCGCACACCCTTTGGATAATAATCTTCTAGATCAAAAACCTCAAGAGCGCTGCTGGCTACTTTGTTAATTATTTCTTCCATTTCTTTTTTGTTTAAAGTTTAAAGTTTCAGGTTGAAAGTTTTGCACGTATAACTTGACATCTCAAACTTGAAACTTTTTTAAAGCATTCCCAATTCTAGTTTTGCTTCTTCGCTCATCAAGTCTTTACTCCATGGTGGATCAAATGTAATTTCAACTTCTGCATCTTTAACGTGCTCGATTGATTTTACTTTATCTTCAACTTCTTTTGGTAAACTCTCAGCAACTGGACAGTTAGGAGAAGTAAGTGTCATTAAAATTTTTACCTCATAATCTGTATTAACCATCACATCGTAGATTAATCCTAATTCATATATATCTACCGGGATTTCAGGATCGTAAATCGTTTTTAATTTTTTTACTATCGCCTCACCTAATTGGTTTGTGTCTATTTCTTCTGTCATTTTCTTTTGTGTTTATTGTCGTTGTATTAAACAAATAAGGTTCTTAATTTTCATTTAGAATAGAAAGCTAAGAAATTATAAGTCATTTTATTTTTTATGATTGCTGAGTTCTAGAAATAAGTTTCGTCAGTTTTGAGCTGCTGCTACTTATATTTAAGAACTTAAAATCAGTTCTTTGCATTAAATGCGATTGCGTACATTTTAATATTCTTGATCATTGATACTAGGCCGTTTGCTCTAGTAGCAGATAAATGTTCCTTTAAACCAATCTCGTCTATGAATCCCATATCTGCAGCGATAATATCTTCTGCTTTTTGATTTGAAAATGTGCGAATTAATATGGCAATAATCCCTTTAGTTAAAATGGCATCACTATCTGCAGTAAAAACAACTTTGTCATCATTTTGTTCTCCTTGCAACCACACTTTTGATTGGCATCCTTTGATTAGATTTTCCTCAGTCTTAAATTGGTCCTGAATTAGAGGAAGATTTTTCCCTAAGTCAATGATGTACTCATACCGTTGCATCCAGTCATCAAACATTGAAAATTCTTCTACTATCTCGTCTTGTATTTCTTTAATATTCATCATCTTGTTTTGAAAATGAGTTAATTTTATTTACTATTTCTGTAATTTCATCTGGTGGAAAACCGTGATCAAAGCTAGGTGCTTTGTACGTGATTCCCTTGTATGTTATTTGCAAATTTGCAATAGCTGCACCGTCATAAAATCGCTTTTCAGTGGGGGCTTTTAGATTTTTAAGTGCTTCTAAATCCACTTCTTCAAGAAGTGTAATCAGTGTTTTCCAATCAGCATCTGAAATTTTTTCTGTTTTCCCTTTTTCCTTCGCTGCTCTATCCTCAGATATTGTTACCACTTGTTGCGCGATGGTGATTTTTTGATAATATCCTCTAGTATTTGCAACATACTCAATTACTGCTGTATTGATATCTTGATCTGTTTTATTGTCGCAACCTTTGCCTACAAATAAGGTAAGTATTAATAAGGAAATTAATTTCATAAAGTATCTTTTAAGATAGCATCATTACAGCCTTTTTAATGGCTTCAATCATAGCGTCTATTTCTTCAGTTGTATTGTAAAAAGCAAATGATGCACGTATGGTACCAGGAATATTAAAATGGTTCATAATAGGCTGTGCACAATGGTGACCTGTGCGTACTGCAATCCCTAATTTGTCAACTATGGTACCAATGTCGTAAGGGTGAATTCCTTCTATATTAAATGAAATCACCGATGTTTTATTTTCTGCGGTTCCTACAATATTCAATCCTTCAATCTCTAATAAGCGTTTCGTTCCATATTCAAGTAAAGCTAATTCTTGCGCTTGAATATTTTCAAAACCTATTTCGTTCATGTAGTCAATTGCAGTTCCTAGTACAATACCTCCAGCGATGTTAGGGGTTCCTGCTTCAAACTTAAATGGCAAACCAGCA
Source organism: Flavobacterium aeripolare (assembly GCF_013294025.1). Taxonomy (GTDB): domain Bacteria; phylum Bacteroidota; class Bacteroidia; order Flavobacteriales; family Flavobacteriaceae; genus Flavobacterium. Next base: position 139,703 of record NZ_JABSNL010000007.1, on the reverse strand, counting down.
TACGTTGTTTTTTCAAAGGTAACTTCTTTGATCATATCGCCACCACCTTGATAAGGGGGTAATTTATTTAACCATTCTTCTTTACCATACAATACTCCCACTCCCGTAGGACCACACATTTTATGACCTGAGAAGACGTAAAAATCACAATTTAATGCTTGAACATCAGGTCTAAGATGCGGCACTGCTTGTGCTCCATCAATTAAAACCGCAGCTCCTACAGCATGTGCTTTTTCGATTATTTCTTTAATAGGATTCACGGTCCCTAATGCATTCGAAATATGATTTACGGTCACAATTTTAGTACGAGTAGATAATAATTTATCGTATTCTTCCATTATAAGTTCGCCTTTCTCATTCATAGGAATGACTTTAAGAACAGCTGCTGTGCGTTCACAAAGCATCTGCCATGGCACAATGTTACTGTGATGCTCAAGAGCAGAAACAATAACTTCGTCACCTTCTTTTAACAAAGAGGTAAAACCGTTTGCAACAAGGTTGATTCCAAAAGTAGTTCCCGAAGTAAAAATAACCTCATGAGATAACTTGGCGTTGATGTGATTTTGTATTTTTCCGCGAGATATTTCGTATGCATCTGTAGCTAACTGGCTCAAAGTATGTACACCACGGTGAATGTTAGCGTTGATTTCTTGATAATATTTAGAAATAGCATCAATTACAACTTGTGGTTTTTGAGAAGTAGCTCCGTTATCGAAATATACTAATGTTTTTCCATTAACTTTCTCAGAAAGAATAGGGAAATCGGCTCTTATTTTTTGAATGTCTAGCATAATTATTTAGAAAAAATCTAAATACAAAAGTACTAAATTTAAACCACTATGAAATTACGATAGCCAAGTTTTTAATAGATTCTTAACGAGTATAGGTTATATTTTTTATGAAAGTTACCACCAACTTTATATATGTCACTAGTTTGTTTTTTAATAAATTGCATTAAAATTACAACTCATGAAAAAACTATTCAAGTTTATTGGTATTGCTTTGCTTATTAGTATTTTTTATATTGGTTTTACATCTTATCCTAAATTAGATTTAATCTCTGGTTTTGCCGCTAAGAGTATAGCGTCCGGACATTTTATTGATGGGCGTTCACAGGAAATGATCGAAAAAGGAGACAACGATATCAAGCTAATTGATTTAGCTAAAAACAAAATAAATGAAGCTGGTAAGTTTGCAACGGCATCTGTTTATGGATTGAAAGAACGTAAAGCCATTTATCGTGAGGGTTTAGGAGCTACGTTGATTGACGAGGATTTTGATAGTAGTACCCCTTATGAAATCCCTAAACGAAATAAATCTAGAAATAATTTGGCATTTCCTTATGGTGATAAGGAGCAAAAAGACACGGTTTTTTCGAATGTGGATTATGCTAAATTAAATTCGGCTGTGGCCAATGCTTTTGACACCGAAGGAACTGTCGCTAAGCGCACACGATCCTTACTAGTTATTTATAAAGACAAAATTATCGCTGAGAAATACGATACAGGTTTTAATAAGGAAAGTAAAATTCTAGGTTGGTCAATGACTAAAAGTATTACCGCGACTGTATTTGGGATTCTACAGTATCAAGGAAAATATACTATCAATACACCTGCTCCTATCCCAGAATGGAAAAATGACGATCGTAAGATTATCACAACCAGTGATTTGCTACACATGAATTCTGGCTTAGCATGGGAGGAAGATTATACAGCTATTAGCGATGCGACAAAAATGTTGTTTCTATCACGCAATATGGGTCGCATTCAGTTAGAAAAGAAAGTTGCCTACAAACCTAATACCCATTGGAACTATTCCTCAGGAACGACTAATTTACTGTCTTATATTTTGAGAAATCAATTTAAGACGCATCAAGAATATTTAGATTTTTGGTACTCGGCGCTGATTGATAAGATTGGTATGAACTCCATGGTGGTTGAAACTGATATGGCAGGAAATTTCATTGGCTCGTCTTATGCATGGGCAACCACGCGCGACTGGGCAAAATTTGGTTTACTGTATTTACACGAAGGATACTGGAATGGTGAACAACTATTTGATAAAAGCTGGGCCAAATATGTAGCGACACCTACTAATGGTTCGAATGGAGATTATGGGGCACACTTTTGGCTAAATGCTGGAGGAAGATATCCAGATGCTCCAAGAGATTTATACTCTGCCAATGGTTTTCAAGGACAGAAGGTATTTATCATTCCGTCTCAGGATTTAGTAATTGTAAGAATGGGTTTAACCGAAGATGCTAAGTTTGACGTCAACGGTATGCTGAGAGGGATTTTGGGGAGTTTTAAGAACTAATATTTAATCGTAGCTTTTATTATTTGCAAAGGTTCATTTTCATCGTTTGTCTTGCTTGCAGTTTTACAAGTAATTAGATTAACTTTTACAGCTATTGACAACCAATGTACTGTAGTTAAAATTTAATTTTGTCGGATCGAGCGAAGTCGAGATGTAAGAGTGGTTCTCGACTCCGCTCAAACTGACAGCAGTATTCGTTGATTACTTATTGCTCATTTGTGGAGGAGTATGATTTTATAAACTATCATTTTTTATTATCAGTTGTTCTCGACTTCACGCGAAGTGACAATTGTGCTGTTTCATAACTAATATTTCTAGCGTCGATAGCAATGGAAATTCCTTTATTGCTTTTCTTCAAAACAATAAAATATTGAAACTTCCCGAAGGGTCGGGAGCGGGAATAGCTCAAAAAATTAACCCTTTCTAAGTTAAAACTCGGAAAGGGTTAATTATTTTAAGTAATTGATTATTACAAATCAAATCCAATTTTCACACCTAATTTACTTGCAATAAGTTTCGTGATGCGTTGTTTCAATTCTGGTATTTTAATGCTTTCGATTACTTTGTTTGTAAAGGCATACATCAACAATGCTTTAGCTTCTTTTTGAGGGATTCCGCGTTGTTGCATGTAGAACATTGCTGTTTCATCAAGTTGGCCAATTGTACAACCGTGCGAACATTTTACGTCATCAGCAAAAATTTCTAATTGCGGTTTGGCATTAATCGTTGCTTTGTCGCTTAATAGAATGTTATTGCTTTTTTGGAAGGCATTTGTTTTTTGCGCTTCTCTCTCAACATATATTTTTCCGTTAAAAACACCCGTTGATTTATCAGAGAAGATTCCTTTGTAATCTTGGTGACTTTCGCAGTTCGGCGTAGCGTGTTGCACTAGCGTGTAATGGTCTACGTGTTGCTTTTCGCCAATAATTGTGATTCCGTTTAAGTAGCTTACAATATGCTCTCCAAAATGGTAGAAGTTCAAATTGTTTCTAGTTAGGTTTCCACCAAAGCTAAAAGTATTTACCGCTACACTGCTGTCTTGTTGTTGCGACACATACGTATTGTCAACTAAATTAGCAGTATCGTTATCGTTTTGAATTTTGTATAAATCTACGATTGCGTTTTTCTCGGCAAAAATTTCAGTAACTGAGTTCGTCAATACTGGATTTTCGCTCAAGCTCTGGTGACGCTCAATAATTTGTACTTGCGCATTTTCATGTACAATAATCAAATTACGTGGTTGTACCATTAAAGCAGCTTCGTTTCCTGTAGAGAAATACATGATTTCGATAGGCTTGTCTGCAACTTTACTTTTCGGGATATTGATATAAGCACCTTCATTTGCAAAAGCAGTATTTAAAGAGGTTAAACTCTCGTCTTTGTTTGCAATTTTATTGAAGTAAGTATCGATAACCGATTTGTATTTTGGCTTTGTAAGGGCAGATGCCATCAAACAAACATCAATTGCTTCGTGCGTAGTTTCAGAAAGGTGGGAACTAAATACACCATCAATAAATACCACTTTGTATGTATCAACTTCATGTAAAAAATACTTCTTAACATCCGAGTATTGGATGTTACTTTCTGTTTTAGGAAATACGGTAAAGTCATTTTTTAAAATGGCATTTAACGATGTGTATTTCCAAGCTTCTTCTTTTTTGGTTGGGAAACCTTTATTTTCAAAGTTTTTTAGGGCTGCTGTGCGCACATCATGAAGTTCAGAGTGAACATCGATGCGCTCTTCAAAAGCCATAAAAGACGAGATTAATTTTTCTTTCAATTCCATTATAATTTTGTTTCAGGTTTAAAGTTTAAAGTTTCAGGTTTTGCCTATTGGAACTTATTCCCTTTAAAATCTTTTTTATTAAGATAAGTGATAAAGTTTTTTATTTTACCGCTTAAGTTTTCATAATCTTTTTTTAGCAATTCAAATTTTGATTCCTCTATGTAAGCAAAGTCAAAAGCTCTAAATAATTGCGATCTTGTTTCGCCTACCGAACCTTTAGCAATCGATAAAAATTGTCTAAATTCAATATTTCCGTCTCTTTCAAAACCTTCTGCAATATTGTCTATTACTGAGCCCGAAGAAGCCTTAATTTGATCTTTAAATCGATAATCATTTTTTAATTCAGTTTCAGTGGAGATGATATGTATCTCCTTTGCAAGTGTCTCCTTGCTTCTTTCCAAATTTCTAAATCTTCAAATCGATTTATAGTAGCCATACATTTCATTAATTTGTCTCAGTTATTTGTCGTTTCAATTTTTAACTTGAAACAAAGAAAACCTGAAACTTGAAACTTTTTTAGTTCTCTGCTTTTATCCAGTCGTATCCTTTTTCTTCTAGCTCGTGTGCTAATTCAGGTCCACCTGATTTTACAATTTTACCATCGTATAATACGTGTACAAAATCTGGAATGATATAATCAAGTAAGCGTTGGTAATGCGTGATTACTAACACTGCATTTTTATCGCTTTTTAGTTTGTTTACACCGTTTGCAACAATACGTAAAGCATCAATATCTAGTCCTGAATCTGTTTCATCAAGGATTGCAATTTTTGGCTCTAGCATTGCCATTTGGAAAATTTCGTTACGTTTTTTCTCTCCACCAGAGAATCCTTCGTTAAGAGAACGAGACAAAAACTTGCGGTCGATTTCTAATAATTCAGATTTTTCACGAATCAATTTCAACATTTCGTTTGCTGGCATCTCGTCTTGTCCTTTTGCCTTACGAGTTTCGTTGATTGCTGTTCTCATGAAGTTAGTAACCGATACTCCAGGGATTTCAACAGGATATTGAAAAGAAAGGAAAACGCCTTTATGTGCTCTTTCTTCAGGAGCTAATTCAGAAAGGTCTTCACCATCTAAGAATATCTCACCATCAGTAACATCATAATTTTCGTTTCCAGCCACAATAGCTGATAAAGTACTTTTTCCTGCACCGTTAGGTCCCATAATCGCGTGAACTTCTCCCGCTTTTATTTCAAGATTAATTCCTTTTAATATTTCTTTGTCGCCTATTGAAGCGTGTAAATTTTTAATGCTTAACATCCTTTTTTAGTTGTTTAAAGTTTAAAGTTTAAAGTTCCTGTGTTTACTGAAACTTGGTTCCTTTAAAATCTTTCTTGTTTAAATATGATATAAAATTATTTATTTTTCCACTTAAATTTTCGAAGTCAGTTTTTAAAATTTCAAACCTAACAACGTCAATATAATTGTAATCTAGTACGCGGTATAATTGCGATCTCGTTTCTCCAGCAGAACCTTTAGCGATAGATAAAAATTGTCTAAATTCTAAATTTCCATTCCTTTCAAAACCCTCGGCTATATTATCCATTACAGAACCAGATGATGCTTTAATTTGATCTCTAAATCTGAAGTCACTTTTCAAATCTGTTTCTACAGTTATCAAGTGAATTTCTTTAGCGAGTCTTCTGGCTTCTTTCCAAATTTCTAAATCTTCAAAACGTGTAATTGTAGCCATTCTTTTTTGTTTAAAGTTTTCTTTGTTTAAAGTTCTTAGTCATCGCTAAACAACTTTAAACCTTAAACTTTAAACTATTTTCTAACCCACTGAACCCTCTAAAGATATTTCCAACAATTTTTGTGCTTCAACAGCAAACTCCATTGGTAATTTATTTAAAACTTCTTTACTAAAACCGTTTACGATAAGAGCAATTGCTTTTTCAGTTGGAATTCCACGTTGGTTGCAATAGAAAACTTGGTCTTCACCAATTTTACTCGTTGTAGCTTCGTGTTCAATCTTAGCTGAAGGGTTTTTGCTTTCGATATAAGGAAAAGTATGTGCACCACAGTTATTACCCATTAACAACGAATCACATTGTGAGAAGTTACGAGCATTTTCTGCATTAGGTGAGACACGTACCAGACCTCTATAGCTATTTTGTGATCTACCTGCCGAGATTCCTTTTGAAATAATAGTCGATTTAGTGTTTTTACCTAAATGGATCATTTTTGTTCCAGTATCTGCTTGTTGGAAATTATTAGTAACAGCGATCGAATAAAATTCACCTACTGAGTTGTCTCCTTTTAAGATAACCGAAGGATATTTCCATGTCACTGCAGATCCTGTCTCTACTTGTGTCCAAGAAATTTTTGCATTGTTTTCACAGATCCCTCTTTTAGTTACAAAGTTAAAAACACCACCTTTTCCTTCTTTGTTACCTGGGTACCAGTTTTGTACTGTCGAATATTTAATTTCGGCATCTTCAAGTGCGATTAATTCCACAACTGCAGCGTGCAATTGGTTTTCATCACGACTTGGTGCAGTACATCCTTCAAGGTAACTTACATAACTTCCTGCATCTGCAACAAGTAACGTTCTTTCAAACTGTCCTGTTCCTGCTTGATTGATACGGAAATAAGTAGATAATTCCATTGGGCAACGTACACCTTTAGGGATATAACAGAAAGAGCCATCAGAGAATACAGCCGAGTTTAATGCTGCATAAAAGTTGTCTTTTTGAGGGACAACAGTTCCTAGGTATTTACGAACTAATTCTGGATGCTCTTTAATAGCTTCAGAAATACTCATGAATATGATTCCTTTTTCTCCTAATGTTTTCTTGAATGTTGTAGCTACCGAAACCGAGTCAACTACGATATCCATGGCTACATTATTCATCATTTTTTGCTCATCAACAGAGATTCCTAACTTTTTATACATTTCTAAAAGCTCAGGATCTACATCGTCTAATGTTTTATTAGGATCCACTGCTTTTGGTGCTGAATAGTAAGATATCGCTTGAAAATCAGGTTTTTCATAGTGAACATTTGCCCATTCTGGTTCAATCATAGTTTCCCATGCACGAAATGCTTCAATACGCCAGTCAGTCATCCATTGTGGCTCGCCTTTTTTGTGTGAAATAGCACGAACTATATCTTCATTTAAACCAATAGGAAACGTTTCCGATTCTAGCTCAGTGTAAAATCCGTATTCGTATTCTTTGTTTTCGAGTTCGATTTTTAAATCGTCTTCAGTGTATTTGCTCATTCTTATTTAAAGATTTAAAGGTATAGCAACTCAAAATTTGATAACTAACCTTTATTATAATTGTCTTGTATTGTTGCAGTCTTGTATAAAAAGCACTCAAATCTTGCGAGATGAGTGCGTTTAATTATTTGACTATAGAGAGAAACTCTCTCCACATCCGCAAGTTCTCGTTGCGTTAGGGTTGTTAAAAACAAATCCTTTTCCGTTCAAACCTCCTGAGAATTCTAATATTGTCCCAGCTAAGTATAAAAAAGATTTTTTCTCTACTGCAATAGTGATGTCGTTATCTATAAATATCTTATCGTCGTCACCTTTTTTATCGTCGAATTTTAAATCATACGACAAGCCAGAGCATCCTCCGCTTTTTACACCAACTCTTACATAGTCTGTTGCAGCATCAAAACCATCGTCTTTCATTAAGTCGATAATTTTCTTCTTGGCAGTGTCAGAAACTTTTATCATGTTTTTGTTGTTTATTAATAATGCATTATAACTTAGAAAAATAAATACAGCTCTTTAAAAATCAGCTAATTAAAGCGTGACCATTTTGCGCTATGTTGATTTTGTCTAAATTAACTGCAAAGATACTATATAAAAACCTTTTTCCATAACGGATAACATTTTTATAACTTATTGTAAAATAGATAGGATTTATCGCAACTCTTTTGACTAAATAACATATTTTTAACGTTTTTTAACTTACAAAAACCTAACTAAAACTAATTTTAACCCACTATGGAAGATTTTTTACCTAAAAAAATGACTTACAACTTAGATTTTAAAGGAAAAGGAGGCGACTTTTTCGGAATTGTTATCGTTAACTGGCTGTTGACAATCATCACTCTTGGTATTTATTACCCTTGGGCGAAAGCCAAAACTTTGCAATTCCTCTTTGGACAGACTACTTTAAACGAAGATGCTTTTGCTTTTCATGGAACAGGAAAAGAAATGTTCAAAGGGTTTATCAAAGCAATACTATTATTTTTTTGCTTTGCAGTTGTGATGGGCGTTTTAATTTACATAAGCATGCCTGTGTTTGGAATATTGTTTTTATATGCTGGATTAATTGCAATAACACCTATAGCGATTCATGGTTCATATCGTTACCGTACATCACGTACTTCATGGCGAGGTATTCGTTTTGGATACCGTGGAAATCGCAAAGAATTAGTTGGATTATTTTTTAAGTGGATCTTTTTTACAATTATAACGCTAGGTATTTACGGCCCATGGATGGTTATTAATCTTCGCACCTATATTCTTAGTAACATCCGTTTTGGAGATGCAAAATTTGATTACGAAGGTGATGGTGGTGATTTTCTAATAATGAATCTTAAAGGATATTTCTTAAGTATATTCACATTAGGAATCTACACATTCTGGTGGCAAAAAGACATCTTTAATTATTATGTCGACAATTTAAGCCTTCACAAAGGGGATAAGCAAATTGGTTTTTCATCTACAGCCACAGGAGGAGATTTTGTTGGTTTGACATTAATAAATCTTATTATAATCATTTGTACACTAGGTTTAGGTTACGCATGGGTGGTTACGAGAACAATTAAATTTATGTTTGATCATATCGAGCTAGAAGGTAATATTGATTTAGATACGTTACATCAAACAGAAGATAATTTTAAAGATGCAACTGGAGAAGATATTAGTGATTTCTTAGACCTTGATTTTATAGTATAATTTATGAATCAGCAAGCCGAAGCTATTTTATATGATGGAAAATCATCTGTTCCTCAAAGTGTCATCCTTTTTTTTAATGAACACAAACACAGTTTTACATTTGAAACTGCAGCAGTTTATAAAAACGAATGGTTTATTACAGATGTGGTTTTTGAAACTCTTGACACAGGTTTGCAAATGCAACACCAAGGTGATGATACTATAGAAATTATAAAAATTGCCGATGCTGCTTTTATCAATAAAATTAAAGTTTTTAGAAAAGAAAACGGTCATGAAAATTGGTATGAGCGTTTAATCAATTTGGGTATTAAATTGCACCTAGTCTTAGCGCTTTTAATCCTTTCGATCATTGGTTTGACGTATGTATATGTCATTCCGTGGTTTGGTGAAAAGTCAGTAGCTATAATTCCTGAAAGTTATGATGACAAATTAGGTAGTAGTTTTGAAGAGCAGAGTTTGCTTTTTTCAGAGGTGGATGAGGTGAAGACAAAATCCCTGAATGCTTTCGCAAAAGAGCTGCAGCTTAACAATACAAAACCACTGAAATTTGTTTATGTTAATGAAGATGTCGTTAACGCATTTGCCTTGCCTAATGGAACTATTGTGGTTTATTCAGGTATTGTGGATAAAATGCAAAATTACGACGAACTTGTCGCATTGTTAGGTCATGAGTCAGCGCATGTTACTGGAAGGCATTCGATGAAAATGTTGTGTCGCAACTTATCAGGATATATCTTTATATCGGCTATTTTAGGAGATGCAAATGGAGTGATGGCAATCATTGGTGACAATGTCAATAGCCTACAGTCCCTTTCGTTTTCTAGAAAATTTGAAGAAGAAGCTGATTTAAAAGGACTCCAAATTGTGACTAAGAATAAAGTGGATCCTAAGGGGATGTCCAATCTTTTTAAAAGGTTACAGTCTAAAGGAACGATGTCAATACCACAATTTTTAAGTTCGCATCCCATAACTGAGGAGCGCATCAAGTATATTAATGCACTCAATTCTGGTGAGAAACATGATATTCAAGAAAATGTAAAACTGAAAAAGTTATTTCATGATATGAAGTAGTAAATGTTTTTATCACAACAATAAAGTCACAATATCTAGTGTAACACGCTAGTTGTTGTGGCTTTTTTTTTGTGGCGTATAAAAGTTAAAATAAACGTCATTCCATAAGAATCTGTTATATTTGATTATTAATGTCTCTAAAAAAAACAAACAATGAAATTATATCCTATCGAAACCGGAAATTTTAAATTAGACGGAGGAGCAATGTTTGGCGTGGTGCCAAAAACGATTTGGAATAGAACAAATCCTGCTGATGCTAATAACTTAATTGATATTGCTGCTCGTTGCTTACTAATCGAAGATGGAAACAGACTAATCTTGATTGACACCGGAATGGGAGACAAGCAATCTGAAAAATTCTTTGGATATTATTCTCTTTGGGGTTCGCATTCTATGGATAAATCATTAGCAAAACATGGCTTTAGTCGTGATGATGTGACCGATGTTTTTATGACACACCTGCATTTTGACCACTGCGGTGGAAGTGCAAAATGGAATAAAGATAAAACGGGATACGAAGTAGCTTTTAAAAATGCTAAATTTTGGTCGAATGAAAGTCACTGGGAATGGGCGACAAAACCTAATCCTAGAGAGAAGGCTTCTTTTTTATCAGAGAATATTTTACCCATGCAAGAGAGCGGACAATTGAATTTTATAAAGAGACCTGATGGTGATTTTCTTGATAAGTCAGAATTAGATTTTGGAATCTTTTTTGTTGATGGTCACACCGAAAAACAAATGATTCCACACATTCAATACAAGGGCAAAACAATCGTTTTTTGTGCTGATTTATTGGCTACAGCCGGACATATTCCTATTCCTTATGTAATGGGATACGATACAAGACCACTGCTAACAATGCCTGAAAAGACAAAATTTTTAGATGCTGCGGCGACTAATAATTATTATTTATTTTTAGAACATGATGCTCATAACGAAATCATAACTGTGCAACACACCGAAAAAGGGGTGCGATTAAAAGATGTTTTCAGTTGTGCAGATATCTTAACTTAGTGTTAATCGTTTCTTTATTGTAACAAAATCAATTATTTTAGACAAATAATTAAACTCAATTAAATTTTTACACATGAATACCATCAAACCTATTTGTATTTCTGCATTTGCAGCCATTGTTTTGGCAGGGTGTGGAGCTCAAAAGCAAACAGTTTCTTTGCCTACTTTACCTATGATTACTGCACCAATGAACGTTAAAAAAACGACTGCATTGACAGAAAATCAACTACAACGCTGGAGTCATCTTGATATAGTAAATGATACTATTCCAGGAATGAGTGTTGATAGAGCTTATGCTGAATTGTTGAAAGATAAAAAAGGAGTTCCTGTAATTGTAGGAATCGTTGACAGTGGAGTAGATATCGAGCACGAGGATTTAAAAAGTGTATTGTGGACTAATACTAAGGAAATCGCTGGAAACGGAATCGATGATGACAAAAACGGCTATGTAGATGATATTCACGGTTGGAATTTTCTAGGAGATATCACTAAGGAAAACTTAGAATACGAGAGAATTATTAAAAATAAAAGTTTAGTTAACGATGCTACTTATCAAGAAGCTAAAAAACTAAATGATGATAAAATTGCCGAAGCTAAAGTAAATAGTGAAAGATTAAGCCAAATGCTTGCTGCAACTACAGCAGCTGACAAAGTAGTAGCGAAGCATTTAGGAAAGGACAGTTATACTGTTGACGAAGTTAAAGCTATCGATTCTACAGATCCTGCTATACTAGAGGCAAAAGGGATGATGATGAGAATGCTTTCTTTTGGACTGCCAGTTCCAGATTTGAAAAAAGCAATTTCAGGAGATCTTGAAGGAATGACTGCTTTACTTAACGGAGACAATTTAAAGCAAGATTACCGTAAAGTTTTAGGAGATAATCCAGAAGATTTCTCTGATAATAAATATGGTAATAACAATGTGATGGGTCCAGACAAAGAAGAAATTCTTCACGGAACTCACGTTGCAGGTATTGTTGCACAATCGAGATACAACAATCTAGGAGGTGACGGTATCGCTAATAATGTACAAATTTTAACTGTTCGCGCCGTTCCTGATGGAGATGAGTACGATAAAGATATTGCGTTAGGTATACGTTACGCTGTAGATAATGGAGCTAAAGTAATTAACGGAAGTTTTGGGAAAAGTTTTTCTCCTCACAAACAATGGGTTTATGATGCGATAAAATATGCTGAGAAAAAAGATGTATTGATTGTTCACGCTGCTGGAAACGACGCAAAAGATATCGATACTTACAATAACTATCCTAACGATTCTGACGATAAGAAAACAGAATTTGCTGATAACATGATTACTATTGGAGCATTAAACTTTGAGTATGGTGATAAAGTAGTTGCTACTTTTTCAAACTATGGTAAAGTAAACGTTGACGTTTTTGCACCTGGAGTAAAAATCTATGCTACAACGCCTAACAATACATACAGATATTTACAAGGAACATCGATGGCTTCACCTAATGTGGCAGGAGTTGCGGCATTAATTCGCTCGTACTACCCTAGTTTATCTGCTTCACAAGTAAAACATATTTTGATGGATTCTGGTGTAGCTATTACAACAAATGTGGTTGTAGGTGGTAATCCTAAAGACATGCGTTCATTTACAACATTGTCACAATCGGGGAAAATAGTAAATGCTTACAATGCACTACTAATGGCAGAGAAAATGTCAAAAAAATAATCCTAAACAAGTATTAATCAAATGGAAGGACGTCACGTTCTTCCATTTTTTATTTTATAAAAGATGAAAAAATATCTACTAATTTCATTTCTTACAGTAAGTGCAGCGTCGCTTTCTGCTCAAAGTTCTAAGTATTGGCAGCAAAATGCCGACTACAAGATGGAAGTAACGATGGATGTAAAAAACTATCAATATAAAGGAACTCAAGAGTTAGTGTATAGCAACAATTCTAGCGATACACTTAAAAAAGTATACTATCACTTGTTCAATAACGCTTTTCAACCGGGGAGTGAGATGGATGCAAGATTGCACAGCATTAAAGATCCTGATGGTAGAATGGTGACTAAAACTAAGATAGACGGTCAAGATGTAAAAGTGAGCCGTATTGAGGGTTTAAAGCCAAACGAAATAGGGTTTTTAAAAATCACTAATTTCAAGCAAGATGGTGCCGCTGCTGCAACAAAAGTAGCAGGTACAATCCTTGAAGTAACACTTGCTAAACCAATTTTACCTAACACAAAGTCAACGTTTACTCTTGATTTTAACGGACAAGTTCCTGTACAGATTCGTCGTTCAGGAAGAAATAACTCTGAAGGGGTAGAATTATCAATGTCTCAATGGTATCCTAAATTAGCTGAGTTTGATTTTGAAGGTTGGCACGCTGATCCTTATATCGCAAGAGAATTTCATGGTGTATGGGGGAATTTTGATGTAACCATCAATATTGATTCGGCCTATACTTTAGGTGGTTCGGGCTATTTACAAAACCAGAACGAAATAGGTCACGGTTATGAAGATGCCGGTGTTACTGTAAAAGCACCTAAACGTAATAAAATGTTGTCATGGCATTTTATCGCCCCTATGGTACATGATTTTACATGGGCAGCTGATAAGGATTATATTCATGATGTTGTTAAAGGACCTAATGGTGTAGACTTGCATTTCCTATATAAAAACTATCCAAAAACGGTAGAAAACTGGAAAAAATTAGAGCCTATGATGGTTGATGTAATGGATTTCTATAATAAAAATGTTGGGGATTATCCATACAAGCAATATTCATTTATTCAAGGTGGTGATGGTGGTATGGAGTATGCTATGTGTACTTTAATGCTAGGTAACGGTACTTTACAAGGAATTTATGGTACAGCAGTACATGAATTAGGACATTCTTGGTTTCAGCATGTATTAGCTTCAAATGAATCTAAACACCCATGGATGGACGAAGGTTTTACTACTTATATACAAGACTTAGCAGTAAATGAATTATCTGATAAAAAAGTAGCAAATCCTTTTGAAGGAAACTATAGAGCGTATTATAGTTTAGTGAATTCTGGTAAGGAGCAAGCACAATCTACACATGGTGATCGTTATGATGAGAATAGACCTTATAGTATTTCATCTTATGTAAAGGGGAGTTTATTTTTATCACAATTGCGTTACGTGATTGGAGATGATAAATTAGCAGCAGCGATAAAAAGATATTACCATGATTTTAAATTCAAGCACCCTACGCCTAACGATATTAAAAGATCGGCTGAGCGTGTTTCTGGAGCAAATCTAGATTGGTATTTAATGGATTGGACTGAAACTACAAATACAATCGATTATGCTATAAAAGCAGTTACTGAAAACGGAAATCAAACAACAGTAAGTTTAGAGAGAATAGGTAGAATGCCAATGCCTATTGATTTATTGGTCGAATATACTGACGGTAGCAAGGAAAGTTTTTATGTTCCGTTGCGCATGATGAATTTCGAGAAAGAAAATCCTAATCCTGCAATTACCAGAACGGTATTAAACGACTGGACTTGGGCTGCTTCTACTTATGATTTTACAATTGCTAAAGCAAAAGGAACAATCAAGAAAATCACCATCGACCCAAGCGGATTAATGGCTGATGTGAAGCAAGAGAACAATGTTTATAACAAATAATAAAGCCAACTACTGATATCTCTTTGCCATGAATATAACGTATAACGAACAGGATAAAACAATCAATGTTAAGGACGGACTTAAAAGTCATTTGTTTTTAATGAAGTTTTTAATGGTTATTACCTTAATCAATGCAGTTGTAAATGTCTATGATTTAAACACCATGAACTTCACATTTGTAACAGCACTTTGGCTAGTACTAGGGGTAGGAGCCGCTTTATTTTTATATCATTTCACTGTTAGAAGGTCAGGTCTCGAAAAAATCCCTGGCTACCAGATTCAAGGTATTGGAGAGCGCACTTTTTCAGGAAGAAAAAAATATTTTATCATTCTCGAAAAAGGAAAAACACGAGATCTACTAGAAGTAAAAACAGAAGCAGATCGAAAAAAAGTAGCGCTGTTGTTTAAAAAGAACGGCATCAAAGTTTAAAAATTAAGGGTTACAGAAACAGTGTTTTTGTAACCCTTTTTTATTTGTTCAAGGATAATGGTTAGGCTATTGTATTCAAGTCAAGGAAAAGCTAAATTTGTATTAATCGAAATAAAAAACAAAATATGAAACCTACAATAACAATCATAGGAGCGGGGATTTCTGGATTATCTGCTGCCATACATTTGCAACGTCATGGTTTTGCTGTAAAAATAATTGAAGCTAGTGATCGTGCTGGTGGTCGCATAAAGACAGATGCTGTTAATGGTTTTTTATTAGATAGAGGGTTTCAGGTATTGCTAACATCTTATCCAGAAGCTAAGGCATTATTGAATTATGATAGTTTAAATCTTAAACGTTTTTTACCGGGAGCGACAGTGCTTTATGAAGGCGGTAAATTTGAAATCGCGGATCCTTTTAGACGTCCTTCGGCATTACTAGCGACCGCTTTTGCTCCTGTGGGTTCTCTAAAAGACAAAGCCAATACTTTTTTTTTAAAGCAAAAATTACTCAATAAATCCATCGATACTATATTTGAACAAGAGCAACAATCAAGTTACGATCAGTTAAGAGCGTATGGGTTCAGTCAAAAAATGATTAATAGATTTTTTAGACCATTTTTTTCAGGGATTTTTCTCGAAAACAACTTGACAACGCCTAACAGGATGTTTGATTTTGTAATGAAAATGTTCTCAGATGGCGATGCTGCAGTTCCCGCATTAGGAATGGAAGAAATTCCAAAACAGCTAGCAAGTCAATTGCCTGCAGCTTGTTTTACGTTTAACACTAAAGTAGCAGATATAAAAGGAAATACTATTTATACAAGCTCAGGTGCTGAAATACAATCAGACATCATTATTATTGCTACCGAAGCTACTGAGTTGATTTCAAAATTTAAAAGTAGTGTAGAAACCAAATGCCATTCGGTTACCAATGTTTATTTTGAAACAACAGTAGCGCCTACCAACAAAGCGGTTGTTATTTTGAACGCTTCAGTAAAAGAAAAAATCGTTAACAACATAACGGTAATGTCTAATGTGAGTTCGCATTACGCTCCTGCTGGAAAAGTGCTTATTTCGGTTTCCTGCAATGGAATTGTTGATCTTACTGATGAAGAACTAGCGCAAAAAATTAAAACCGAGTTACAACCTTGGTTTGGAACTCAAGTTGCAAATTGGTCACATTTGAAAACGTATAGGGTGAACTATGCCTTACCTAATTTAGCGGTTTTAAAAGACGATCTAACAGCGACCGATATGAAAATCAGTGACATTTTATACTGCTGTGGAGATCATTTAATGAATGGCTCTATTAACGCTGCTATGAAGTCAGGACGTTTGGTGGCTGATTTGATTGTGAAGGAGCAGGAATAAGCCTGGTTTTTTATTTTTATGTAATATCACTAAAAGTGGATATTGTAAGTTGTAAAAAGTTACTATAATTTTACTAAATTAAAACTAACCAAAAAAACAAAAAAACAAACCAACGAACAAATGAAATAGGGCGGAAAATCGTAATTTTTTTTATGGGCGTTGTTATTTATTGCATGCATTCTTGTAGCACGGATGAATCAATTTTGCAAAATGAATCAAACATTAAAACAGTTTCTAAGGAAAGGGCAGTTGAGTTTTTACAACAAAACCCATTAAATTTAAGTGGTTCTAAAACTGCCAAAACAACTACCTTGTTTGATTATGAATCGATAACGCTAGAAACATTGACTAATAGTGATCAATCATTAACAGTAATTCCTTTAGCTCAAAACTCAAAAGATGTATCCAGAAAAATACTTTTAGTTCAAATAGGCAATGAAATAAAAAGTATCATTTTTACCATGGTTGCAACATCAAGCACAAATAGCGAACATTTTTCTGGCAAAATAATAATTACTAATCTTAACGGTGTATTCATCAATGGTTTCTCTGTAAAAGATGGTATGCTTTTCGCAAAATTAAAAAACAGAGCCCCAACAAATACAACTAGTAGAACAATAACAATTGATGGGATGGAATTTGAAGAATTAGATGAAGTCGTAATTACAAACAATTACCAAAATGGGCCAGGAAAATTAAATTTTCTAACTTTATTCAATACACACCTTGAAGGTGTAGGAGGGCCATATGATGGTATAAACTGGGAATTTGAAAATAATGGAGGTGGAGGTGGTAGCAGTGCCTCTGAACCAGAGCCTTTAGACGAGGTAATAATAACAAATTCATTTAAAAACAATCCCTGTTTAAAAGGGGTATATGATAAACTAGGAGGCGCATCTACATTTCAAAACTATTTAAAAAAGTTTGATGGGGATTTTTCTGTGGCTAATTTAAAACTTGCAGCAAGTACAAATTTGCCAAATACTATCAATGCACAAACAAGTCCGCCATCGAACTATCTGATTACTATAAATTTTAATGAAAATAATTTAAACAGACCTAGTTTAGATATAGCAAGAACTTTTATCCACGAAATGATTCATGCAGAAATGTTTAGAATTCTTTTATCTTTATCTTCAACTAATGGTGAAATTGATGTAATTAAGTTAAATACTATGCTAACAGAACATAATTATCCTGGCTTGTATGATTATTATAGGAGATATGGTGTAAACAACATGCAACATGAACAAATGGCTGCACATTACAGGGGTGTAATTGTTGATTTAGTAAAAGAATACGATAATACTCTTACTAATGAACAATATCAGGCAATTGCTTGGGTTGGTTTGAAGGGAACTGTTGCATGGACACAAATGAGCAGTCTTGAAAGAAAGAATATAACTGATTTATATAATGCTTGGTATTTAAGTGCAAAACAAAACTGTCAATAAAATATTTCGGTCATGAAAAGATTAACAGCAATATTTTTAACCCTCTTATTTGGGCAAATTTTTTCCCAAAATAAACCAACGGATACCGTCGTATTTGAATTCAATTATAAATCTGATGCCGTAATCTATAGGACGCATCACGAAAAAAAAGAAATATCTGGGTTTAATATACTGATTGGAAAGAAAAAAATCTATTTTAGTACAGCGGTTAACGCTAATTTCAAATTAAAAAATAAAATTTTGAAAAACATTAAAAACAGAATTCAATTGGAGCAAATAATCATGAATGATAATCCTGAAAAACACTACATTTTTATAATATTATTTAAAGAAGAATATTATAATACTGACTATTTATTCAGAACAATAGAATGCCACTAATTGTTTTGTTATTTGACATTTTTTAGAAAACTTACTAGGCTCGTTTGTAACACAACCCAATCGCTCGGATATGTAGTCTTTTATGTAAGATAGCGCTGATTTTCAACCCAATCGCTAGGATAGACAACAAAGTCTCTTATGCGAGATAGCGTGGATCTGTAATCCGTGCCCTCAACAATCTTCCCCAATCGCTCGGATATGTAAGAAAGTGTCATCTGTGCGAAAGCGCGGATTTGCAATCCATATGCCCGCAATAATCTTCTCCAAGGATATTTTAATGAAAATTGGTATTAAAGAAAGCAAATTAATACAAAAAGAAATAAAACAAAAGCTATAAGATTATTTTACTTGTAGCTTTTGTTTTATTTTTAAATTAAAAATATCCGCAAAATATAAAGCCAAAACAACAGATCAGGCTTATTGTATAACAATTAAATTATTATTTTAGTGCTGCCAGAAATTATGCAGCCTTAGAAAATGATTTACACGCTGTAGTGTTGGATTTGTTTTAGATTGTTGATGAGCTTTGAAGGCACGGAATGCAATTCCACGCTATCGTTTGTGTGACATATCTGCGCTATTGGGACGCAGATTAATAATGAGTGGACTAGTCAAAAATACAGTAAATTTAAAGATGAGGATGCCCGAATTAAGGCAATTCATTTAGACCAATCGACCAAATATTCTAAGAGCAATGGAAACTTAGAGAAAAGTTTTCTGGAACAATTCAAAGATTTTGGATTAGTACTTTTTAAAGCTGATGCAACCTCGGACGATTTTGATAAACTTACCTTAAATAATTCAACTGTAACCCCAACTCCTTGTAACTAATAAATAAATTATCATGAAATCATACATTTATTACACCGCATTTTTTCTTTTCTTAACCGCTTGTAAAGCCCAATCTCCTATATATGATATTTCAGATCTGCGAGACGGACCCAAAAACTCTTATTACAAAGATATAAATAACGTACTTGATGGCTACGACGGGACCTACCTTTATAAAAACGGTTCTACATCTTTAAAATTTATATTAAAGAAAAAATTGAAATCTTATCTTTATTACTATGAAGACCTTGTAGTTGGTGAGTTTCAATTCATCAGAGATGGTGTAGAAAAAGGCAATACATTAGCAAATATCAACGTTAATTATGCTGATGGATCTGTTAACCATAGAATAAGAGGAAATACGATTATTATAGGCACGCAACTTGGCTGTCCAGATTGTTCCCCAACAGAAAAACGATTAAGGCTTGGTTTTGTAGATAATAAATCGCCACACATCGCCAGTATAGACATTCGAAAAACAACTGTAAATGGCGTTGCTGCTATAAGAGTTGTGATTTTTTGGGATGGATTTACCATCCGTAAACAAGGAGATCCTGCACCACCACCTGCTAGTATAAATACGGGTGAGTATTTAATGATTAAGCAGTAGTTGACAGACTCATCACTGTGGACCTGTACTAATTTATAAGTTTATTCTTGATTTACAAAAATGCCGCAAAACCTAAATTTTGCGGCATTTTATATTTTAAATACTTTTACTCAAATTTTCCAACATGTCTTTAGTCATTGATTCGAGATCAAATGGATACTTTATACTGCTGCGGCGATCATTTAATGAATGGTTCTATTAATGCTGCCATGAAATCAGGTCGACTAGTAGCCTCGATAATAGCTAAGGAAAACAATAAGTAGTAGAGTTGATAATACGGATAAGCATAAAAAAACAGAAGATACTTGTATTAAGAATCTTCTGTTTTTTTTATTTATTAGAAATACTAAATGTTCTATAATAGCCCCGGTAGCAGCGGTATCGCCCAATTTAGAAAAACAAGGCTTTTTTAAGCCGTAGTTTTTATTATTGGGAATATAGCGAATGACGGGACCAGACATCTTGTAAAATTTAAGAATAGCTGCTACTAAAAATAGCCTGTAAACTACTCCTTGTTAGCGCTCAAATTTTTCAGCATATCTACTGTCATTGATTCAAGATCAAATTTGTGTTTCCATCCCCAGTCGGCTCTGGCGTTGCTATCGTCTATGCTTGCAGGCCAGCTGTCAGCAATTTTTTGACGAAAGTCAGGTTCATAAGTAATCTCAAACTCAGGAATGTGTTTTTTGATCTCGGCAGCAATCTCTGTTGGTGTAAAACTCATTGCAGCCAAGTTGTATGACGAATGAATCTTAATTTGATCAACTGGTGCTTGCATGATTTTTATAGTGGCTGCAATTGCATCATCCATATACATCATAGGCATTTTTGTCTCTGAAGAAAGGAAACATTCATAGGATTGATCAGCAAGTGCTTTGTGGTAAATATCAACAGCGTAATCAGTTGTTCCACCACCAGGAGGCGACGACCAACTAATTAAACCTGGATAACGAATGCTTCTCACATCTACCCCAAAAATATTATGGTAGTATTCACACCATCTTTCTCCCGCTTGTTTACTAATTCCGTAAACTGTAGAAGGTTCCATGATCGTGTATTGTTGGGTATTTTCTTTAGGAGTTGTAGGTCCAAAAACGGCAATACTAGAAGGCCAGAATATCTTCTTTATTTTTCCGGCTTTCGCCAAATTTAAAACGTGGAATAGCGAATTCATATTTAGATCCCATGCAAAAGCAGGATTTTTTTCAGCCGTGGCCGAAAGTAGAGCAGCCATTAAATACACATCTGTGATTTGGTGCACTTCAACTAAATGTTCGATTTGATTAAAGTCTAAAGCGTTGATTACTTCAAAGGGACCCGAGTTTACAACATCAATATTCAGTTTTCTGATGTCTGATGCAATGACATTATCGGTTCCGTGGATTTCTCTTAGAGAGCGGGTTAACTCGGTACCTATTTGACCGCATGCCCCTATAATTAATATTTTTGTACTCATAGTCAATAGAATTTAAAAAGCAAAGGTAACGTTTTCGTAAATAATTTAGAAGCCACCCTAAAGGATTGTGGATACTTACAGCAAACTCTCAAAACTAGTATTCTATTAGTACGATTTTGGCAGTTATGATAATGATAGTTTACTAAATACAATTAAATCCTAAATGAGATTTTCAAATCTTTATTTATAAATTACTTTGTAACTTTGTACTTCAAAGTAATCTCTATGAAATTAAAATTATTATATACTTTTCTAGCCATCGTTTTACTAGCATCTTGTAAGGACGACAGTGAAAAAAGACGTCTTGAAAATGAAAAACAGCAGAAAAAAAACGAACTCGTATTTGAAAAAGTTAGTAAGGCTTGGGATTTCTATGACGAACCAATAAATGAAACATCAGAGAATTTAGCTTCTGACTGGTCTGAATTTCGCAGCTTGTTGAATGAACTGCGCTTAAAGCCTAAAAAGACAATAGGAGCTTTTCAACAAAAAGCGACAGCTATTTCAAAAAAGGCGGCGGCAATGAATGATAATATTCCAGAAAAATTCAACTTACCACAAGTTAAAAGCCGCATTGCTACAATGACTACAAAAGTGAGATTACTGGATTTATACATTCACTTAGATGCTATTCCTGTGGATAAACTGACTAAAATAATTGCTGAAATTAATAATGAGTTGGCTTCCCTGCAACGACAATTGGATAAAATTGAAGTAACAAGCAACATTCCAGTTGAAGAAGGCGAGGCAGAGCTCAAGAAAATGATGGATGGCTCTCGCGCCATTCCTAACGAACCCATAGATCCTAATTTACCTAGAGTTGAGTAAGAAAATTTTAAATACTATCTACGATAAATCGCCTAAGCTGCAGCAAATTGCAGCACAGTTAAATGAAACTGAGGGCGTAAAAATACAGCTTAGCGGATTGCTAGGTTCGGCTACTTCTTTTGTATTAAATGCACTGTTTACTAAAACTGAGAATCCGTTTTTAATAGTGCTTAACAATAAGGAAGAAGCTGCGTATTACTTGAATGATTTAGAACAATTAGTAGGGGATAAAGATGTACTCTTTTATCCTGGGTCGTATCGCAGACCCTACCAAATTGAGGAAACCGATAACGCTAACGTTTTATTGCGTGCTGAGGTACTCAATCGCATCAATTCACGCAAAAAACCTGCGGTAATTGTTACCTATCCTGAGGCGCTATTTGAAAAAGTAGTCACTAGAAAGGATTTAGAGAAAAACACTTTGAAAGTGAGTGCGGGTGATAAAATTTCTATTGATTTTATTAACGAAGTTTTATTCGAATATGAATTTAAAAGAGTTGATTTTATCACTGAGCCAGGAGAATTTTCTGTTAGAGGAGGAATTGTAGATGTTTTCTCTTTTTCGAATGATAATCCGTATCGAATAGAATTTTTTGGTAACGAAGTAGAGAGTATCCGTAGCTTTGATGTGGCGACGCAGCTTTCAATCGATCCCATGAAAAAGATTACTATTATTCCAAATGTGGAAAATAAGATCTTTCAAGAAAATCGCGAAAGTTTTCTAGATTATATTTCGAATAAAACGGTAATTTTTATTCAAAACACAGAAGATTTATTCGGACAATTAGACAAACATTTTGCAAGAGCAGAAGAAGCTTTTGAGAAATTATCTAAAGATATTAAACACGCCACACCGGAGCAATTGTTTTTGAATCAAGCGTCATTTATAAAACGAGCTGTAGCTTTTTCTATTGTAGAATTTGGTTCTAAAGCGATTTTTAAAACTACAAAAACTTTTGAGTTTTATATAAAACCACAGCCTTCTTTCAATAAGCAATTTGAATTGTTATTGAGCAATTTGAGCGAAAATCACTTTAACGGATACAAGAATTTTTTGTTTTGTTCAAATGATGCGCAGGTAAAAAGGTTTCAAGTAATTTTTGACAATCTTGATGAAGCAAATTCCGAGAATATTAGTAAACAGTACAGCAGTATTGTTCTGCCAATTTATCAAGGTTTTATAGATGAAGAAAACCAAATTGCGTGTTATACTGATCACCAAATTTTTGAACGATACCACAAGTTCAATATTAAAAACGGCTATTCTAAAAAGCAAAATATTACGCTTAAAGAGTTGACGACACTTTCAGTAGGAGATTATGTAACGCATATTGATCACGGAATTGGACGTTTTGGTGGTTTACAAAAAATAGATGTTGAAGGTAAAACACAAGAGGCGATAAAATTAGTTTACGCCGATAATGATATTGTGTATGTGAGTATTCACTCGCTTCATAAAATTTCAAAATATACGGGTAAAGACGGTACGCCACCTAAAATATATAAAGTAGGGTCAAGTGCTTGGAAAACGCTTAAGCAAAAAACCAAAGCTCGAGTTAAGAATGTTGCCTTTAATTTAATCCAGCTTTATGCTAAAAGAAGGTTAGATAAAGGGTTTCAATTTGCTCCAGATAGTTACTTGCAAAATGAATTAGAGAGTTCGTTTATTTATGAAGACACGCCAGATCAAACTAAGTCTACCGCTGAGGTAAAAGCAGATATGGAGAGCGATCGCCCTATGGATCGCTTAGTTTGTGGCGATGTAGGTTTTGGTAAAACAGAGGTGGCTATTCGTGCTGCATTTAAAGCAGTCGACAATAGTAAACAGGTAGCGGTGCTCGTACCCACAACTATTCTTGCTTACCAGCATTATCGCACTTTTACCGAGCGTTTAAAAGACATGCCAGTTTCTATTGGGTATTTAAATCGTTTTAGAACCGCCAAGCAAAAAGCTGAAACCCTAAAATTGTTAGCCGAAGGTAAACTAGATATTGTAATAGGAACGCATCAATTAGTGAATAAAAATGTCGTTTTTAAAGATTTAGGTTTATTGATTGTTGATGAGGAGCAAAAATTTGGTGTAAACGTAAAAGACAAGCTGAAAACAATAGCTGCAAATGTGGATACACTAACGCTAACGGCAACACCTATACCTAGAACGTTACAATTCTCGTTAATGGCTGCGCGCGATTTATCTGTGATTACTACTCCTCCGCCTAATCGTTATCCTATTGAAACTAACGTAGTAGGTTTTAGCGAGGAGATGATTAGAGATGCTATTTCTTATGAAATCCAGCGTAACGGACAGGTCTTTTTCATCAATAATCGAATCGAAAACATCAAGGAAGTAGCCGGGATGATTCAGCGTTTAGTACCGCATGCCAGAGTAGGTATTGGTCACGGTCAAATGGATGGTAAGAAATTAGAAGAATTGATGTTGGCTTTCATGAACGGAGAATTCGATGTTCTGGTAGCGACAACAATTATTGAAAGCGGCTTAGATGTTCCTAACGCAAATACCATATTTATCAACAATGCAAATAATTTTGGATTGTCTGATTTGCACCAAATGCGTGGTCGTGTAGGACGTAGTAATAAAAAAGCGTTTTGTTATTTTATTTGTCCGCCCTATTCTGCCATGACTGATGATGCCAGAAAACGTATTCAGGCGCTAGAGCAATTTAGTGAATTGGGTAGTGGTTTTAACATCGCTATGAAGGATCTTGAGATACGTGGTGCTGGAGATTTACTTGGTGGAGAGCAATCTGGTTTTATAAATGAGATTGGTTTTGATACCTATCAAAAAATTATGAACGAGGCCATTGAGGAATTAAAAGAAAACGAATTTAAAGACTTGTATCCTGTTGAGAACGATATCGAAACTAAGGAATATGTAAAAGACTTGCAGATAGATACTGATTTTGAATTGTTATTCTCTGATGAGTACATCAATAACATTAGTGAGCGTCTTAATTTATACAATGAATTAGGAACCATTAAAAATGAAGCAGATTTAGAGATTTTCCAGAAAAAACTAATAGACCGTTTTGGTCCTATGCCACCACGTGCTATTGCCTTAATGAATAGCATACGTATTAAATGGTTAGCTGCCGCTATTGGAATTGAGAAATTAGTGATGAAAAAAGGGAAGATGGTTTGCTACTTTGTATCAGATCAACAGTCATCGTACTATCAATCGAATCGTTTTAAAGCAGTACTTGTGTTTGTTCAAAAACACACTGATATATGTAAAATGAAAGAGAAACAAACGCCAAATGGTTTGCGTTTATTGATCACTTTTGAAAATGCAAAAACTACTAGATTAGCATTAGAATTAATGAAAAAACTAGCTGGAGAACAGTAAACAAGCAATTCATATCATAATATGTAAAAGCTTCTAATCATTATGGTTAGAAGCTTTTTTATTATTATATTTGAAATTAACAAATTGCTATTTTATGAGGTTGAACTTTACTGATAAATTTTATAATGCTATAACTTCCGAAGCTAAAGTGGAAGCTAACTCTTTATTACCAGGTGGACTAAAGAAAGAATTGGGTCATTTTAATGTTTTCAATATTAGCGAACTCTTTGAAAATTTTGAAGAAAAACCAGAGATTCCTTATGCGAGTCGGGTATACTATAAAATCATTTTAATCCAAGGGAAAAGCAGTGTTCAATATGGAGATAAAGTCATTCAGATTGAAGAAAATGCTTTGTTATTTGCAGCTCCAGAAACAGCTTGTTACTATGTTTCCCAAGATACAAATAAGCAAGCAGGACAGTTTTGCGTTTTTACCACTGATTTTTTCATGAAAGAAAAGAGTCGATTCGACTTAGATAAGACACAAATCTTTCAAGTTAATGAAAAGCTTGTTTTCGAAATAAAAGATGAAGAAGCGAATCAAATCCAACAGATATTTAAGAAAATACAGTCTGAAATACACTCAAGCTATACCTTTAAATACGATTTAATACGTAATTATGTAAGTGAGTTAATTCACTATGGACAAAAGCTGCAACCAGCGGCTACTCTGTATTGCAATTATAATTCGGCGGCGAGAGTTACTTCACTTTTTTTAGAATTATTAGAAAGACAATATCCCATTGATTCTATGCGCCAACGCTTAGAATTAAAGACAGCCAAAGATTTTGCTGATCGATTATCGATTCATGTAAATCATTTAAATAAAGTGCTAAAAGAAAACACGGGTAAAACAACTACCGAAATTATTAGCAGTCGCCTGATTATCGAGGCTAAGCTACTACTTAAAGAAAGTGATTGGAATGTCTCTGAAATAGCATACGCATTGGGCTTTGACGAGCTTTCACACTTTTCGCATTTTTTCAAAAAACAAACTTCTGTAACTGCTTTAGCTTTTCGAAAATAAAAAGCTGGATTGATTTATACAATTTATTCCCTATCACATACTACAAATTGTTTTTTGTTCTCTTAATTCACGACTAACTATAACCTTTTACTGCTTTTTAGACGGCTAGAACCGTTCTTTGTTTTGAGCAGAATAACACTGAAAAATAGATCTTAAAAAAAAGCGTCTAAATCAATTGAGATTAAGACGCCTTATATATAATTATAATAGTAAAAACAGATAGTGTGTTTACTATAAGTGCTTTAGTTTTTTAAATCCTTTATCACTTTAAAAGCCACGTCAACTTGTTCTTCACTTACTAATATAGTAAACTCATTTGAAGTCGAAATCACCTCGTTGATAATTATTCCTTCCCAAGCTAAACGTTGAAAAATGAAGTAGTAGATTCCAGGAACTGCGATATTTTCTTTTGGTAGCTTTACGGTAATAGAGGCTAAATTATCCAGTTTTTGAATTAATTTCTCCGCTGCAAAATGCTTGTCTACCAGTTCTCCAACACTATTGCTGATAACAATATTAATTTCGTTTACCCCACGAGAAGAAGTGTAAAAAACGTCAGCTAGCGCATTAATATTTGTAATCAAATCAGCTTGTTTGTGTAAAACAGTCTCTGATACGGCAAACGTATAATCTGTAAGGGCAGAGCGTACAGTGATCTCACCTATGTTTTTGATTACTTTATTGATTTTGTGGTTTAGTCTAAAGTCAAGTTCTTCGGTTAAACGCTTTAATGACATAACGATTGCACCTTGCTTTACCTCTTTACCAAATTCGCTCTCTAATTCCGACATGATGTTGCGGGATAACGATGTTAAATTGATTATTCCTAAGGATAAGGCATTCAATAAAAACGGCTTTGTTTTAATGTAATTTTCTACAATTGAAGAAACAGTTTTCATAATGGATTTCGTTTTTTAATAGTTAGTAGTAGTAAGTAACTTAGTTCAAGTTGTGTTAAAAACAGCTACAAATATAAATAAAAAACATTTTGTTACAAATATAACATTAATAAATCTCGTTAAAAATGATAAAAAGCATCGATAAGATGCTCGATTACAAATGATTTCTTGTTTTCGGGAGTGCTTTTTTCTTTTTTTGAATCGGTGTTTATAGCTATAATATCAAATCGTACTTCGACATCTAAATCCTTGCTATTTACATAGGCATCGATTGCTTTAATCAACAATTGAATTTTTTTTGAGTCTACAAAATCTTGCGGTAGACCAAACAGGAGCGAGGAGCGCGTTTTAACTTCAACAACTGCTAGAACGTTGCCTTTTCTAGCTATAATATCAATTTCGGCTTTTTGAAAAGTCCAGTTTGTTTCTACAATTTTGTAGCCTGCTTGTACTAAAAAATCGACAGCCAACTCTTCTCCTAATTTACCTAGATCATTGTGTGCTGCCATATTTTTATTTTTTCTTGTTTATTGAAAAACTACTGTGCTTGTTGTGCTAGTAACATCCATTGATATGGTGCTACCTAGTATCAATGCACGGTTATCTCTAATGTGTCCTGCAGGAAAGTTATAAATTACAGGAATTTTATATTTACTAGTAATATCTTCAATGATTTCTGTGGCATCTTTACCCCAAGGGATATCGTTGTCCTTCATTTGGGTCATCGAACCTACAATAATTCCCTTCACACTTTCTAAGCAACCATTGCGTTTCAAATTCATCATCATTCGATCAATATGGTAAAGGTATTCGTCAAGATCTTCGATAAATAAAATTTTATCATTGCAATCAATTGCTGACTGCGATCCTAATAAACTATATAAGATAGATAAATTCCCACCTACTAACTGCCCTGTAGCATGTCCTGTTCTACTCATTTTATCTGTAGGAATGGTGTAGCTTAATGGTTGTCCAAATAAGGATGCATGCAAACTTTCAATTGCTGGAGCTGTAGCGCGTGCAACAGTGATTGGCATAACGCCGTGAATAGATTTGTAGCCCATTGTGTTTAAATGGTTGTGCAAGACGGTTATATCACTAAAACCTACTACCCATTTTGGTTGTGTTTTGAATTTTGTAAAATCTAATAAATCAACCATTCTTACAGTACCGTAGCCTCCTTTTACACACCAAATTGCTTTAATTTTTGGGTCGTCTAATTGCTGTTGAAAATCGGCTGCTCTTTGTTCGTCTGTTCCTGCTAGTTGATTGTAATCTAGCCCTATTGAATTCCCTACAACGACTTCTAGTCCCCAGCTGTGTGCTAAGTCTATAGCCGATTTTAGGCTGCCGTCTGTAGCTTTTCTAGCAGTAGCCACTAAGGCAATTGTATCTCCTTTTTTTAAAATAGCGGGTGTTATCATTTTTGTTTGAGCTTGTGAGGGAATGGTATGAAATAGCAAGATTAAAATAAAAGATTTAATTGCGGTTGATTTTTTTCGAAAGGGCCACTTTAAATGGTGTTGCATTGGATTAATTTACGGGTATAGTTCAAATTTTTCAGACTCCTTTTGAAAGGATTAAAAACAAAGATAGGAATTAGAAAATAAATAGCTAAAGCTACAGGATGGCAATTTTGATAGAAAAATGAGTTTAAATCAAAAGAGTATTTGTAAATTGTACGTCCTTCTAATCATTGAATATGAGATTTTTACACTATTTTTTATTTGTTTTACTGCTGCTCGTTAGTCCTGAAATTTGGGGACAGCAAAAAAAATATTCGATTCATACTGTTGGCTTTTACAACCTCGAAAACTTATTTGATACGATAAATAATCCTGCAGTAAATGATGATGAGTGGACTCCTCAAGGCGGTAGGCATTGGTCTAACAGCAAGTACCAGCAAAAGCTAAAGAATTTAAGTGAAGTTCTCATGCAAATAGGTTCTACAAATAATAAAAATGCGCCAACATTAATAGGTTGTTGCGAAATTGAGAATAGAGGAGTACTTGAGGATTTATTAAAACAACCTAATCTAATCGATGTTGACTATGGTATTATTCACTTTGATTCCCCTGATAAAAGAGGAATTGATGTCGCGCTACTGTATCAGAAAAAATATTTCAGACCCACAGATTATGCAAACATACCCTTGTATGTCTATAAAAAAGATCCTGAATTATTTGAAATGGAGGGAGATACCACAACGTCTAATAGAGTCTTTACAAGAGATCAATTGTTAATCACAGGATTTCTAGAAGGCGAGGAGATTAGTATCATCGTCAATCACTGGCCGTCGCGTTCTGGTGGTGAAAAAAGATCGAGTCCTTTTAGAGAAGCTGCAGGAGCTTTGAATAAAAAAATTATTGATTCACTGCAAAAAATCAATCCACTAGCTAAAGTAATTACGATGGGAGATTTGAACGACGGACCCACAAATAAAAGTGTAAAAAAGGCTGTGGGTGCCATTGGGAAAAGAAAAAACGTAGGTGAAATGGGGATTTACAATCCATTTGAAAATATGGCAAAACGGGGTTTGGGCACAATTGCATATCGCGATTCATGGGATATTTTTGATCAAATAATGCTTACGCAACCTTTCATAGACAATGATTTTACAAAATATCAATTCTGGAAAGCAGGAATTTATAACAAACCATTTTTAATACAGGCGGCAGGTAAATATAAAGGCTACCCAAAGCGGAACTCAAACAATGATGCCGGATATAGTGATCATTTTCCAGTATACATTTACCTAATCAAGGAAGTGAATTAAGCCAATAAAACTTTCTATTTTGAGGGTTTATTAACGTAAATTACTAGTGCTTTTTTATACCTTAGCACTTATTAATACAATAAAAACAGCATGGCAATAGCAAAACCTTTCAACCTTAATAAGTGGATTGAAGACAATCGAGATCTTTTAAAACCGCCTGTGGGTAATAAAAATCTTTACCATGAATCTGGTGATTATATAATTATGGTTGTTGCGGGACCAAATGCTCGAAAGGACTATCATTATAATGAAACTGAAGAATTGTTCTATCAATTAGAAGGTAGTATTAAAGTGGTTATCCAGGAAGACGGTCAAAGAAAAGAGATGGAATTAAATGCTGGAGATATGTATTTACATCCTGCTAATGTGCCTCATTCGCCTGTAAGATCTGCAGGATCTATAGGTTTAGTTATCGAAAGAAAACGTATGGGCAAAGGCTTTACAGATGGATTGTTGTGGCATTGCGATACGTGCAACCATAAACTATATGAAGTGAAATTTGAATTACACGATATAGAGAAAGACTTTTTGCTGCATTTTAAACACTTCTATAATTCACTTGATTTGAGAACCTGTGATAATTGTGGTACCGTGATGGAAGCAGATCCTCGTTTTACAGTTTAAACTATTTTGTCTTTTACACTTTTTCCGCCCCGACTACTCGGGGCGTTGTATTTTTCTAGTCTAGCGAAGATGTAAAAGGCTTTCGTAATTAATAAGGCTTCTTTATAGTTCTAATTGAACTCCTTGTTCTGGGTAAATTAAGTGGACCTGAAAGGGATTATATTCATACAACTGTTGTTTCAGTTTAGTGATCTTCTCAATAGGTGGTTTCATATGCGTCACTATGATGTTCAATGATTTTAATGCTTCTTTTCCTGTAAATGTGCTTAATGCCTCTAATTCTTCGTTTAACAATTTAGGTGTTAAGTGACCGTATAGTTGGTTCTCTGGTTGTTCATTTGGGAATGAAACTTCGATAAAAATTCCTTTCAATTTTTTCTCTTTGATTAACGGGGCAATGGTTTGCCAAAGTGCAGATAGTTTGTTGCTTTTTTCAATACGATCTGCTCCTGTATCTCCTAAATAAAGGACATAATCTTCCTTATGCTGTATTAAAAAGGCAGTGCTCTCAAAAGGATTAACATGACTCAGCGGAAAAGCTTGAACAGTCATAGTAGTATTGTTTATTATCGTTTTTTCTGCCATTTTTAAAGTCTGAAAATGGTATTTTTTGATTTGGTATCCGGAGCCGGCATCGCCAAAGTTTGCCCAAGTGTCCCCATTAAAGTAATGGTCTTCCATCATTTGCATACAGCTTTGACTGGCATAAATGGTTTTAGCAGCATCGGCAGGTGAATTTATGATTAACCCAGAAACATGATCTAAATGGGCATGAGAGATAAAATACCCTTTGATATATTGTTTCAAAACTGTTTCCACGGTTGCGGTAAAAGTGTTTTTCTCAATTGCTTTTTCTATTCCGGCATTAATTGTTCCGGCATCGAGAGCTATAAAATCGGTGGTTCCAAAAGGAGCTACTAAATAAGCTGACAAGTTTTTTTCGTCTATGCCTCCCTTTACACCTAGCGGTACTACTGTAAAAGATGCCTTCTGTTTTTGTGAAAATCCAAGTGTAGTAAGTAGTAGCAATAAAAGCGTAAGTCTGATTTTGATAGTCATTTTCTTGATGTATTGAAATGTAATTGTAAAAGTAAAATTAGTTTTCGAATAGAAAAAAAACCACAAGCTAATTACTGTGCCAATTAATAATTTAACTTTACCAGAGGGTATTATTTCAGAATATGATTCTTTGAATTACATTTGAAATAGTATATTTACATAAAAATATAACAATTTTAACCAAAAAAGTTACAATGATAACAATAGCAAATCAATTCGGAATGAAAGAAGCTTTAACTCAATTGGGTATAAAGGAGATTAATGAAGGTACATCAACAGGATTACAAAACTTTTCTAATGGTGCAATTCTAGAAAGTTATTCTCCTGTAGACGGACAATTGATAGCAAAAGTTACGACAAGTACAGCAGCTGATTACCAAAAAGTGATGGAGGCTGCAACAGCTGCTTTCAAAACTTTTAGAACTATGCCAGCGCCACAGCGTGGGGAGATAGTAAGACAGTTTGGTGAAAAATTACGTGAAAAGAAAGAAGCACTTGGTAAACTAGTTTCGTACGAAATGGGTAAATCATTGCAAGAAGGATATGGAGAGGTACAAGAGATGATTGATATATGTGATTTTGCAGTGGGTTTATCACGCCAGTTGCACGGTTTGACAATGCACTCAGAGCGTCCGCAACATAGAATGTATGAGCAATACCACTCATTAGGAGTCGTAGGAATCATCTCTGCATTTAATTTTCCGGTAGCAGTTTGGGCTTGGAATACGGCATTAGCATGGATTTGTGGTGATGTTTGTGTGTGGAAACCGTCTGAAAAAACACCTTTGTGTGGAATTGCATGTCAAAATATAATTGCTGAAGTAATTAAAGAAAATAATCTACCAGAAGGAATTTCTTGTTTAATCAACGGAGATTATAAAGTAGGGGAAATGATGACTGCTGATAAACGCATTCCATTGATATCTGCAACGGGTTCTACTCGAATGGGGAAAATCGTAGCTCAAACAGTGGCGGGACGTTTAGGGAAATCGCTTCTTGAATTAGGTGGTAATAATGCGATCATCGTTACTCCAGATGCCGATATTAAAATGACTGTTATTGGTGCTGTATTTGGCGCAGTAGGAACGGCAGGTCAACGTTGTACTTCTACACGTCGTTTAATTATTCATGAAAGTATTTATGATAAAGTAAAAGATGCGATAGTTGCTGCATACCAACAGTTAAAAATAGGAAATCCATTAGACGAAAATAATCACGTAGGGCCACTTATCGATAAAGACGCAGTGGCAATGTACAGCAAAGCACTTGAGCATGTTGTAGCACAAGGAGGTAAAATTCTTGTTGAAGGTGGTGTGCTTTCAGGGGAAGGTTATGAAAGTGGTTGTTATGTACAGCCTGCAATTGCAGAAGCAGATAATACTTTTGAAATTGTACAGCATGAAACATTTGCTCCGGTATTGTATTTATTAAAATATTCTGGAACAGTAGAAAATGCACTTGATGTTCAAAATGGTGTTGCTCAAGGATTGTCTTCGGCAATAATGACTAATAATTTAAGAGAAGCAGAGCACTTTTTGTCAGTAGCTGGTTCAGATTGTGGTATTGCTAATGTTAATATTGGTACTTCAGGTGCAGAAATTGGTGGTGCCTTTGGAGGAGAAAAAGAAACAGGTGGTGGTAGAGAATCAGGTTCTGATGCTTGGAAAGTATATATGAGACGTCAGACAAATACAATTAACTATGGTAGCAGTTTACCGCTAGCACAAGGGATTAAATTTGATTTGTAATCGAAAATAAAAAGCATAAAAAAACGGCAATTTGAATTTCAAATTGCCGTTTTTTTTATAGGTTAAAATCTAATTCTATTTAAGCGAACCTTATTATAAGTTGAAAGAAGCTCCAACATTAAAAGTGAACTGATTGTTTAAATCATGTCCAAAATCGCGGTCGTTAGTATCGTATTTTGCAAGTGGTACACCAGCTTCAGCAAATAAACCAAAACCATCAGTAAAGAAATAACGGAAACCCAAATGTGCCCCAAAATTCTTTAAACCTAAATCTAAACCTGGGTAAACATCCATGTTAGGTTCTAATTGTAATACGCTACCTAAGTTTGCATTGAAACGTGCTTTTAAATCAAAACGATCTCCAAAAGAAGGATTGTCTCCATTAATATTATTATCAACAGATAATAAATAGTTTGTTGTTAAACCTAATGACATGTTTTCTCCAATTCCGAAATCTGAAGAGATAAAAATACCTGTTCCTCCATCTTGAGCAGAGAATCCAACTTGTCCTTTTACATCGCCTTTGCCACTGAATGCTTGTGCATTAATTAATCCTACAGTGCATAATAACACTAATGTAAATACCTTTTTCATAATTTTTAATTTTAATAAAATCGATGCAAAAATACTCTTTTATAATTTAATTTCTTCCTTTCTCGTCAAAATAGAGTTCGTTTAACGGATCACTTTGCCAAAATTCTTTAGTATTTATATCCATAATCGTAAGTGGCCCTTTGAATGCTGCACCAGTGTCTACGTTCCATATACACGCTTTATTAACGGGAGTTGATTCGCTAATTCTGCTTACGGGGGTATGTCCAATATAGATTTCGTTGTATAATGTTAAACGCTTAGGATAAAATGGACTGTCTTTTTTTAGTGCTGGATCTAGTGCAAGTGCTGTTTCCCATAGGGTACGATCCCAGTAGAATAACTTTGGATAAAATTCATGTTTAATACCGTTCATATTTGTGAATCCAGCATGAACAAAAAGTCTGTTTTTACTGTCTAAGTGGTAATCTTGCAATGCGAGTAAGAAATCAACGTGCAATTGTTTCACGGTATCGTCTACTTTTTCATAAGCAAGAACTGTTGCCTCGCCACCATGCTTATACCACATCAAGTTTTCTTTATCATCTTTTAACCAGTGCAGTAACAATTCATCATGGTTACCTCTAATAAATGTACAATTATTAGTGGTTTTTAAATTGATTAAAAAGTCCAGTACTTGTGGTGATTGGCTCCATCCATCAACGTAATCTCCTAAAAAAATCAAATTATCTTCTGGAGTAATTTTGGCTCTTTCCATAATTTGGTGAAGTGCACGCAAGCCTCCATGTATATCACCTATAACTAATGTTCTCATTTTATTTTGGGTCAATCGGGATTATAATTAACAGTGTAGTTGCTGTTTTTACAATCTATAAAATTAAGGAAAAGAGTTGGTAAGCAATGTTATTTATTTCGTTTTTTGATCTAGCATGTGTAAAATAGTTTGCACCGTTATATTACTTAGGGGATGTAATGGTTTGTAAATGCGGTATTTTGAATGTTTATTCGAATGAAAAACGCTAAATCATAATTTTTTGAAAATAATTTAAAATTTACAAAATTAAACGCTTTTAAATTGATTTAAGATTTAAAACTAGGCTATAGTAGGGATGCGTAACTATTTGGAATACCATTAAATAGCTAATACATGTAGGAAAAGTAAAGATATTTATGGAAATTGGTAAAATCACTATATTAGGTGATTGTTTATTATGTTAATTTTATTTAGTTTTACGGAAATATATAAAACTTTAAAAAATGAACACACTCATCGCTTTATCCTTGTTGATTATCAGAACGATATGTAGTTTTTTGAATGATCTTGTATCTTTTTTCAATCTTCATTTTTAGTATCATATTTCATTTTTCTTAAAATGCGTAACGCCTCTTTAAACAATAGAAAGACGGTAGGATACGCTTTTAGTAATGGTTTAGAATGGATCAACTTTTCTTTTGCTTCTGCAAATCCATTCAAGTAACAAATCATAAAAGTAGAAGGTAGATTTTCTAAATCTTGGTATTCTCGTGCCGTTAAATCGTATCCCTTTTCCAGTTTTTGTAATAGCGCAATATTTGAGTTATAAATGTGAAAAAGCATTTTCTTACTATACTTAGGTGGCTCAAATAACATTTCATTCTCAATTTTATAATACCCATTCTCATAGAAATAAATGGTTTGCTTCTCTAAAGGATAATAGGTCGTTTTGTCATTCAATCCTAATGGGACATATTCAGTTATTGTAAAGCTATTTTCATCATAAGCAATTGTCACTACATCTTGAGCGGAATAAAATAATTTTACTTGTTCGTTTATTAATTCGATATCAACGCGTGATAAGTAGGTTTTATGATGTACATTTTTAGGTATTCCAGCCCAACAAATAATAAATAATTCCTTGAAAACATGGTATTTGGGAGACATGTCTTTGTGTTTAAAATTTATAAAGTCAAATACGCTGTCTAAGGTATGCTGGATGCTATTGCGAGCGCTGTTTTCTATGGCGTTTACGGTTGCTAAGTTTTGATTGCTTTTAAGCACTTTGTCTGTAGTAGGAGAGGTATTCGAACCTATTCTAATATAGACGCTTTGAGAAGGAATTGTGTAGATTGCTTTTTTAAAACACGAGCTATGTTTTTTTGGTTTTATCGTAACTAGTCCTACCACCTTATGCTTGGGTAGATTAGGAAAAGGAACATTTTCATACTGAATTTTTGGCGGATGCTCTAAGTAAGCGTTCACTAGATTTTGAATGCGACTGTCATCAAAAAAATCATCACCTACAATTTCGTTATCTTGATCCTCAACACCTACTACGATATAAGAGTTGTTGAAAGGATTCGAATTTGACAAAGCACAAATGTGTTTAAGAAACTTGGCTTTACCCTCTTTAGTGTGTAAATTTAATTGGCGTTTTTTATCATAAAAACTATTCTCATCATTATGAGCGAGTAAGTTTTTTATAAGAAGCCGTTTGTTAATCATTGTATTTATGATAGAAATTCATAAACATAAATGTAGTCAAATCTATAGTAATAGCTACCTCTAAATTCTATTTATATGTTAACAATGAGTTATTTAAATCGTGAGGAATAGCTTTAAAGAAGTTTGTAATTTATTGGGCTATACATAAATTGATAACCCAATAAATAGCTATTTTAAGATTTGTTCACAATGGTAGACGAAGCTTGCGCAGTGCTCATCACCACGAGATCTGCGATGTTCACATGGTAAGGACGCGACACCACAAAGTGAATAATATCAGCAATGTCTGCTGCTTGAAGAGGCGTGAAGCCTTTGTATACGTTTTCGGCTCTTTGCGTATCTCCTTTAAATCGTACGGCACTAAATTCTGTTTCCACCATACCGGGATGAATGGCTCCTACTCGAATGCCAAACGGATTTAAATCCATTCGCATTCCTTGATTTAAAGCATCTACAGCATGTTTAGTTGCGCAATACACGTTTCCATTAGGGTATACTTCCTTCGCGGCAGTCGAGCCTATGTTGATGATGTGGCCTGATTTACGATCCTTCATTTGCGGAATAATTGCTTTAGAAACATACAATAATCCTTTTACGTTAATGTCAATCATGGCATCCCAGTCATCAGGGTTTCCGTCTTGAATGGGATCTAATCCATGTGCATTACCGGCGTTATTTATTAGAACATCAATCGTTGAAAAGGCCTCTGGTAACGAAGCAATAGCTGCAAAAACAGCCTCTTTATCGCGAACATCAAATTGTAATGTATGCACTTCTGTATGTGCCGAAAGCTCTTTTTGTAACGTAGTTAAGCGGTCTTCTCTTCTTCCGCATAGAACGATTTTATAGTTGTTTTGAGCCAGTATTTTTGCTGTAGCTTCACCTATTCCGCTAGTTGCGCCGGTGATAAAAGCTGTTTTAGTCATGATAGGGTATAATTATGTGAAAATTAAATTTAAGGTATTTTTCTAATGCGATTAATTAAGGTACTTCTTGTCCCATGCTTTCGCTCCATATAGCAAACCAATCTTCTTTATCTAATTTTAATTCGACTGCTTTATGAAGTGATTGAATGCGGGCAATGTTTACTGTTCCAGCAATGGGAATAACATTTGCAGGATGTTGTAAAACCCAAGAAAGTAATAAACTATCTGAACCTAAATGGTATTTTGAAACCAAATTGGCAAGTAGTTTTTTAAGGCGACGTGTTTGTGGTATATCGGCTCTAAATACAGATCCCAAAGGATTCCATGACATAGGGCGAATGTTATGCAATTGCATGTAATCAAAACTTCCGTCCATCATGGGTTCATAATTCGTCGCCGAAAACTGAACTTGGTTGTAACTTACTGTTGTTTTTTGTCGAATAAGTTCCGTTTGACTAGATGTAAAATTAGAAAGACCAAAATCGATAATTTTACCTTCAGATTTTAATTGGGTAACCGCCTCTGCAATTTCGTCTGCTTGCATCAATGGACTCGGTCTGTGGAGCAAAAAAACATCCAAGTAATCGGTGTGCAAATTCTTTAAAGATTGCTCTACAGAGGTAATTATGTGTTTCTTTGAATAATCGTAATGCTTAATGGTATTGTCTCTGTTTTCGGCAACCATTTGGATCCCGCATTTGGAAATTAACTGAATATTTTCTCTGGCGATTTTGCTCGAATGGTATGCTTTTCCAAAATCGTTTTCGGTAGTATATGATCCGTAAATATCGGCATGATCAAATGTTGTTATTTTGTTTTCATAACATACATGAATCATGTTTTCCATCTCCTTCTGATTGAGGTTTTTATCCCATACACCCCAATTCATAGTACCAGCTATTATGGGAGATAATGTTGTTTTAGTCATATTTTTAGTTTTTTATTTGAAATGGTTTTTTTACATTTCCAAAGTATATTTTTCAAAGTTCTTAAAAATATAAAAATAGTATCATAATTCATGCTTAAAATTAGGTTATTGCGAGAAGTTTTAACCATTTTTTAACATCTTTCCTCTAAAAAAAAATTCAATTTGCACTACCAAAAGTGGGGCGTTAAAATAAAGGTAATAAATACATCAATATGGAAGAGAATACATCGACTTTAGACATTAGAGCAATCAACGAAAGAGTAGAAAGAGAAAGTGCGTTTATCGATTTACTTTCAATGGAAATGAACAAAGTGATTGTAGGTCAGAAGCATATGGTTGAGCGATTGTTAATTGGTTTATTAGGTCAAGGGCACATTCTTCTAGAAGGAGTTCCTGGACTTGCAAAGACATTAGCAATTAATACATTGTCTCAAGCAATTCACGGTTCCTTCAGCCGAATTCAATTTACACCAGATTTATTGCCTGCCGATGTTGTAGGTACGATGATCTACAATATTAAGGCAAATGAGTTTTCGATAAAAAAAGGTCCAATTTTTGCCAATTTTGTACTTGCAGATGAGATTAACCGTGCTCCAGCTAAGGTGCAATCAGCATTATTAGAGGCGATGCAGGAAAAGCAAGTAACTATTGGGGATACTACTTTTAAACTAGAAAAACCATTTCTTGTATTGGCTACTCAAAACCCAGTAGAGCAAGAAGGTACTTATCAATTACCAGAAGCACAAGTTGACCGTTTCATGTTAAAAACGGTGATCGATTATCCTAAAATGGATGAGGAGCGATTGGTAATTCGTCAAAACCTGAAAGGAAGTTACGAGAAAGTAAATCAAGTGGTTTCTGTGGAGCAAATTTTAAGAGCTCAAGAAGCAGTTCGTGAAGTGTACATGGATGAAAAAATAGAAAAATACATCTTAGATATCGTCTTTGCTACGCGTTACCCAGAGAAATATAAACTAGCTGAATTAAAACCTTTAATCAGTTTTGGGTCTTCTCCTCGTGGAAGTATCAACTTAGCTGTTGCAGCAAAATGTTACGCTTTTATAAAACGTCGTGGTTATGTTATTCCAGAGGATGTACGTGCCGTTGTTCACGATGTGTTGCGTCATAGAATTGGAATTACATACGAGGCTGAAGCTGAAAATATAACTTCGGTAGACATTATCAACAAGATTGTAAACGAAGTAGAAGTACCTTAAAATTTGTTTAAGGTTTAAGGTTTCAAGTTGCTGTTGCAAAAAGTGAAAACCTTAAACTTTTTTAAACTTTAAACAAATTAAATAAATGGATACAAAAGACCTTTTAAAAAAAGTACGTAAAATAGAAATTAAGACCCGAAGATTGAGTGATCATATCTTTTCGGGAGAGTATCATACCTCTTTTAAAGGACGCGGAATGACTTTTAGTGAGGTGCGTCAATACCAATATGGAGATGATATTCGAAATATTGATTGGAATGTTACAGCACGATACAATGAGGCTCACGTAAAAGTTTTTGAAGAAGAACGCGAATTAACCATGATGTTGATGGTTGATATCTCGGGTTCTGAAAGTTTTGGTTCTAAAAATCAATTTAAAAAAGACATTGTTACAGAGATCGCTGCTACAATGGCTTTCTCAGCTACACAAAACAACGATAAAATAGGTTTGATATTATTTTCAGATCAAATAGAACTATACATTCCACCAAAAAAGGGACGCTCACATGTGCTGCGTATCATTAGAGAATTAATCGAATTCAAACCTGAAAGTCATAAGACAGATCTAGGGCAAGCATTAAAATTTTTATCTAGTACACAAAAAAAGAAGGCAATAGTATTTGTAGTTTCTGATTTTATGTGTGAAGGCTACGAACAAACTTTAAAAATTGCTGCAAAGAAGCATGATATTACTGGGATACGTGTATATGATGTAAGAGAACAAAGCATGCCTAACATAGGAATGGTTCCTATGCTAGATGCAGAGACTGGTGAAGTGGCTTTGATTGATACTGGTTCTAAGACCGTGCGTTTTAACTATGAAAAGCATTACAACGAACGACTTAATTACTTTAAGGATACCTTTAGTAAATCAGGATCTGGAGTAGTGAACACAAGAGTAGACGAGAGCTATGTTACCAAGTTATTAGGTTACTTTAAATCGAGATAATGTTGAGAAATCACAATTTTCACAACTAAAATGAATTGGAAATAATTAAAATTTTGGATAAAAATAAAAAACGTAAAGTAGTATTATTAGCTGCTTGTAAATTGTTAATCAACGATCTAAAATTTCATTAATTGAATATGAAAAGAGCTATATACCTACTTTTAATTCTGTTTTGTTCTACTGTTTTTGCGCAACAAAAGCGAGTAGTTACTGCAATAGATACCACAAAAAACAAAATTGGAGCCGAATTTAAACTTACCATAAAAACTGATGTAGATACTTTATCTAAGGTTGTTTTTCCGGGTTTGAAAAATATTGGAGCGCTAGAGGTCATCAAATCGTATCCCATCGATACTGTTAGAAAAAATGATCGCTATGAATTAATTAAAAAGTACGGTTTAACACAATTTGATTCAGGGAGTTATACCATTCCCAGTGTTAAAATCATGATTAATAGCAAACCGTATTATTCTGATTCCATACGTGTTGATGTTGCTAATGTGCAAGTAGACACATTAAAACAAAAAATGTATGACATTAAGGAGATTACTGCTGCCGAAAGCCCAGTGGGTAACTGGTGGAAGTATCTATTAGTGTTTTTATTGCTTGTAGGAATAGGTGCTGCAGTATACTGGTTTATTAAAAAACGCCAGCAGAAAAAAATCGAAGAAGAGATATATAAAACTCCTATCGAAAAAGCAACAAGTTTACTAAACAACTTGGAGCAGAAAGAATTATGGCAAAAAGGAGAAGTAAAATCATATTACTCTGAACTTACAGATATTGCTAGAAACTATATTGAAGAGGCCATCGAAATTCCAGCAATGGAAAGCACAACTGCAGAACTAATTGCAGGACTGCGTGCAGCATCATTAAAAAAGAAAATGACGCTTACACCAGAAACAATAGAAAACTTAGAGCGTGTATTAAAGCAAGCCGATTTAGTGAAATTTGCCAAATCAAAACCGTTAGATTTCGAAATCACAGAGGATAAGAATAAAATTCAGCGTGTAATCTTAACATTAGATGATGCTATTCCAGTAGAAATTGAAGTCGAAGAAGATGCGATCTTAAATGAAGCACAAAGACAAAAGCAAATTGCTATCCAGTTAAAGAAAAAACGAAACAAACGTATTATTACAGCAATTGCATCAGTATTTTTATTGCTATTTATAGTCACGTCTTACTTTATCATTACTAAAGGGTTTACCTATGTAAAAGACAATGTACTAGGGAATGCTTCTAAGGAATTGCTTGAAGGAGAATGGGTTAAAAGTGAATACGGAAATCCAGGTATTGTAGTGGAAACACCTAAAGTGCTAAAGCGCATTGATTTAACTAAGTCATTACCTAAAAATGGATTGGCATTAATTAAAGAGATGAATTCATTTGCTTATGGTGGTGTTTTAGATAATTTCTATTTGATGGTTTCAACTTACAAGTACAAACAAGATAGTACTGCGGTAGATTTGAAAAAATCAATGGAGGTGACATTACAAACATTAGAATCTCAAGGCGCGCTAAACATGGTGGTGAAGCAAGAAGATTTTCAAACTCCAGAAGGTGTAAGCGGTTTAAAAAGCTACGGAACTTTCTCTAGAGTTAATCAGTTAACTAGTAGCAGTGAAAAGCTATATTATGAGTTACTACTGTTTGGGCAAGAAGGCGGTTTACAGCAGATTATGATTTTTCATGAAGAAGGAGATGCCTACGCAAATCAAATTTCAGATAGAATATTGAGTTCTGTCGAATTAAAAAAAGTAAGTAAATAATGGGAAAAATAACTTTTTTAAATCCTGAGTTTTTCTGGTTGTTTCTTTTAATTCCATTAGCAATTGCGTGGTTAATTTATACTAGAAAGGAACAAACGGCTACCTTAAAAATTAGTTCGATTCAAGGTTTTAAAGCTAACGATACATTCTGGGTTAAGTTGAGACCCTATTTAAGTGTGTTTCGTTTATTGGCGTTAAGCTCAATGATTGTTGCTCTAGCCAGACCAAGAACGGTAGATGTGAGTAATAAAACTAAAACTACAAAAGGAATTGATATTGTGATGGCAATTGACGTTTCTGGAAGTATGCTTGCAAAAGATTTAAAGCCCAATCGTATGGAAGCTTTAAAAAGAGTCGCAGCCGATTTTGTTGGAGAACGTCCTAATGATCGTATTGGGTTAGTAGTTTACGCATCTGAAGCCTATACAAAAACCCCGGTAACTAGTGATAAAGCGGTTGTTCTTGAAGCAATTAAAAGTATTAAGTACGACAATGTATTACAAGATGGTACTGGTATTGGTATGGGACTTGCAACAGCGGTGAATAGACTAAAAGATAGTAAAGCTAAGAGTAAGATTATTATTCTATTGACAGATGGGGTAAATAATGCTGGTTTTATTGAGCCAGAAACAGCTGCTGATATTGCAAGGCAGTATGGTATAAAAGTCTACACCATAGGAATAGGAACTAATGGCATGGCCGAATTTCCTTATGCAATAGCTCCTAACGGGCAGTTCTTGTTTCAACGTATGAAGGTTGAAATAGATGAACGTTTAATGAAAAGTATCGCAAAAAAAACAGATGGGAAGTACTTTAGAGCGACAAGCAATAGCAAGTTAGCCGAAATTTACGGTGAAATAAACAAACTAGAAACTACTGAAATCGA
Source organism: Flavobacterium aeripolare (assembly GCF_013294025.1). GTDB lineage: Bacteria > Bacteroidota > Bacteroidia > Flavobacteriales > Flavobacteriaceae > Flavobacterium. The sequence goes on along the minus strand of NZ_JABSNL010000007.1, from coordinate 96,389 downwards.
AGAACTTAAATTTTATGATTATGATGAAAAGTTCAGACCATTTGTACTGCTAGCTGGTTTACTATTGCTAATAGAAATTGGGTTACGCAACACAGTGTATAGAAGTTTTATTTAGTATCCCCAGCCCGGCCAGGCTAAAAAAAAGGAGGCTGGACGTGAAAATTGGAATCTAAAATTTGTCTTGATATTTCGAGACTGATATTTAAAAATAATATGGAATTAGACGAATCAAAATATTTATACCTGCTTTTCTTACTACCGGTGATAGTGGCTTTGTTTCTATTCAACTTGTATTGGAAAAGGAAAAAGCAACGCGAGTTTGGGGATTTAGAGATGGTTAAAAGATTAAGTCCTGAAAGCTCTACATTCAAACCAGTTTTAAAATTGGTTGTTTTGGTATTGGCTTTTCTTGGATTAATTTTTGCACTAGTGAACCCAAAGATTGGTACAAAGATGGAAACGGTAAAACGCGAAGGGATTGACATCGTTTTTGCAATGGACGTTTCTAAGAGTATGCTTGCTGAAGATATTGCTCCTAGCCGACTTGAAAAAAGCAAACAAATTGTTTCACAAATTATCAATCAATTAGGAAACGACCGTATAGGGATTGTCGCTTATGCGGGAAGTGCATTTCCGGTATTGCCAATTACGAGCGATTATAGTGTGGCAAAAATGTTCTTGCAAAGTATGAGCCCTGATATGGTTTCTTCACAAGGGACGTCGCTAGATGAGGCCATCACTTTATCTGGAACTTATTTTGACGATAAAAGTAAAACTAGCAAATTGCTGATTTTGATTTCTGATGGTGAAGACCATTCAGAAGGTGCCCAAGCTGCTGCCGAGGAAGCAAATAAGCAAGGCATGCGAATTATAACCATAGGTTTAGGAACTGAAAAAGGAGGGACGATTCCTTTAAAAGTGAATGGTAAAATAGAAGGTTATCAACGTGATAATAATGATGAGGTTGTTGTCACCAAGTTAAATCGTGCTAGTTTAGAAGCTATTGCTAAAGCTACTAAAGGGGGTTATATTGATGGAAAGAATACTAAGGATGTTCTTGAATACATTAAAAACACTTTGAATACCATTCAAAAAACTGAATTTGAAGCGACGCAAATGGCCGACTTTCAATCGCAATTTCAATGGTTTTTAGGTTTTGCATTTGTACTGCTATTTATTGATCTTTTCTTCTTAGAACGAAAAACAGAATGGGTTAAAAAATTGAATCTATTTAATGAAAAGTAATCGCAAGCCACAGTTGCTGCCTATTTTTTTTTGACGAACAGAATAAATTAAAATGAAAAATATTAAAATATACATGTCTGCTTTTGTACTATTCCTTTTAATGGGAGTAGGTACTTCATACGCTCAAGAAAAAGATAATATTTTACCAGAAGCTAATAAAGAATATACTGCTAAGAATTATGTTGATGCTGAAGCAAATTATAGGGTTTCGAATTCGAAATTTTCTAATAAAACAAATTCTGCTTATAATTTAGGAAATGCTATCTACAGACAAAATCAAGCCTCAGAAGCGAAGTTTGCTTACGCGAATGCCTTAAGAACAGCTAAAACAGCTACACAAAAACACAAAGCATTTCATAATTTAGGAAATGTGTTCATGAAAGAGAAAAATTATACTGAGGCAGTCGAAGCTTATAAAAATGCACTGAGAAATAAGCCTTCAGATGATGAGACTAGGTACAACTATGCTTTAGCTAAGAAAATGTTGAAAGAAAATCCTCCTAAGGACGATAAGGATAAAAAAGACGACAAGAAAGACAAGGACAAGGATAAAGACAAGAAGGATCAGGATAAAAAGGACGATAAGAAAGACGGCGACAAAGATAAAAAGGACGACAAGAAAGACGGAGATAAAGACAAGAAAGACGGTAAAAATGATAACAATGGGGAGCCAAAACAAGAACCCGGAGGAATGTCGCCACAACGTTTAAAGAATCTTTTGAATGCCGTTAACAACGAAGAGAAGAAAGTTCAAAATAAGGTTAATGCCAATAAAGTAAAAGGGAAACCAGTTAAAACAGAAAAGGACTGGTAGGATTTAAATGGCTGTTTGTGGATTTGTTTCTTTTTTTTTAAACAAGTCTTTTTCTAAATCACATTCCTGAATAAATGTATAAACATTAATAATGAAGAAATTTTTATTTTTAATACTGTTAAGCTTTCAAGGACTTCTTGCTCAAGTGCAATTTGAAGCAAAAGTTAGCAAGACAACATTAGGCCTTAATGAAAGGCTACGTATTGATTTTGCCATGAATATTGATGGAGATAATTTTAACGAACCTTCGTTTGACGGTTTTAGAGTTATCGCAGGGCCTAGTCAACAAGTTAGTCAGTCGTGGGTGAACGGTAAAAGTTCATTCGAAAAAATCTATTCTTATTATTTGCTACCTACTCAAAAAGGGACAATAACAATTAAATCGGCTACGATTGAATACAACGGACAGGTGTTTAAATCTAATCCGGTGAAGGTTAACGTTACAAATGCGGTCGAAATCCCTAAAGATCCTAACGATACCAGTATATCTGCAGATGATAATTTATATCTAGTAGCAGATGTTTCAAAGACAAATCCTTATTTGAACGAACCAATATCTGTAGTATACAAATTGTATTTTAGTAATAACATTGGGATTGCTAATTTAGGGGAATTAAGTAAGCCTAAATACAATGATTTCTGGAGTCAAAATATTGATATGAACCAGCAATTTACCGCGCAACAATCAATGTTCAAAGGGCGTGAGTTTCGTTATATTGTCTTAAAGAAAGTGGTATTATATCCACAAAAATCAGGTAAGCTAGCAATTGAACCTCTTGTACTAGATGTAGAAGTGCAATTACCTACTAATAGACGCGATGTTTTTGGGAGAATGCAAATTCGAAATGAAAATAAGAGGATTTCGGCTGGAGCCAAAACAATTGCTGTAAGAGCGTTGCCAGAAAAAGGGAAGCCAGACGATTTCACTGGAGCTGTGGGTTCGTTTGATTTTAAAGTAACACCGTCTAAAACAAGTCTTAAAAACGGCGAAAGTTTAGATCTTACTGTGAGTGTTACAGGAAAAGGAAACATGAAATTATTCACTTTGCCGGAGCCTGTAGTTCCTAATGCTTTAGAAAAATATGATCCTGTTCACGAAGAAGATGTAAAAACTTCCCTTGCAGGAATGTCAGGGAAAATAGCAGATCGTTATACCATAGTGCCTATTTATAAAGGGAATTATCCTGTAAAACCTATCCGTTTTTCATACTTTGATGTTGGCTCAGGAACTTACAAAGTAGCGGTGTCACCAGAGATAATGATCAATGTATTAAGTGGTCCTACAGATACTCGCGCTATTGATAGTTTGAAAGCAAATTCAGGTAAAAATGCCGTTAACATTGAGCAGTTTAAAAACATCAAGTTAGCTACTGAATTGCAGCCAATAAATGGAGAGGATTTCTTTGGGTCTAATGTATATTTATTGCTATTATTAGTTCCTTTCTTATTAGTGCCAATTGTAATTTTAGCTAAGAATAAAAAAGACGCTCTTGATGGTGATGTAGTAGGAAATAGAATTAGAAGAAACAACAAACTAGCTAGAAAGTACCTATCACAAGCTAAGAAACAAATCAATAATAAAGTACCGTTTTATGTTGCTCTAGAAAAAGCAATGCATAATTTCTTGAAAGCGAAGTTGCATATTGAAACTTCAGAGATGAGTAAGGACAATATTAAAATTATCTTGTTAGATAAGAATGCAAATCCTACTACAGTTGATGATTTCATAACGCTTACTGAAAACTGTGAGGTGGCTCGCTATGCTCCGGCATCTAGTGCGACAATCCAAAAAGATTATGATAAAGCGGTAGCAATCATATCAGAGTTAGAGAAAGAGCTTAAATAATTAGTAGTACTGGTCTAAAGAAATTATTTCTTATTGCCAAAATCATAAAATATAAATATGAAAAATATTCTATATCTATTTTTATTATTCACACAGGTTTTCTTTGCTCAATCAGGCTTTGAAACAGGGAATGAGTTGTATAAAAATGGAAAATATGAAGCAGCAGCTAACGCTTACAACGCTGTTTTAAAGTCAAAAAAACAGTCTGCTGAGCTGTATTATAATTTAGGGAACTGCTATTATAAATTAAATAAGGTAGCACCAGCGATTTACAATTATGAGAAAGCGTTGGTTTTTAAACCAAATGATACTAATACCCAGAATAATCTACGTTTTGCTCAAAAGCGAACGGTTGACGAAATAAAAGTAGTGCCCAAGGTAGGGTTTGCAAAGCTGCTACGTGATTTTACGGCTTCGTATAATTACAATGTTTGGGGGTATATTTCGGTGGGATTTTCAGTGTTGTTTTTACTCGCTTTCTTGGGGTATTATTTTTCGGCCAGTAGTGTGGTAAAACGCGTCTTCTTTTTTGGGATGTTCGTGATGGTTATTTTGATGGTGATTAGTGTTATTGCTGCTATTTTTGAAAAGAATCAATGTAAAAACGAGCGCCCTGCAATAGTTTTTGCAGAAGCGGTTGATGTTAAGAAAGAGCCACAAAACGCAAGCAAAACCATCGTGATATTGCATGAAGGGGCTAAAGTTTATGTTGAAGAAACAGCCAACAATTGGAAAAAAGTGCAATTAACGGACGGCACAGAAGGCTGGATTGAAAAAAGCGCCATCATAGAGGTCAAATAGGGATTAATCTTCGGCTTCCTCGACTGTTGTGTCTTCTGGTTTTGTGGTATGTTTTTCTTTAAATTCGATATACCATTTTTCAAGTGTAGGATAAAAAAATCGAGATGTTTGCTGAATCGGATTGTAAAAAACGGAGCTATCCATGGTTTCTTGCTTCATCAGCATGTTGTTGAAATTCACTTTTTCGAATAAATTAAAAAGTACACTCAGTAGTAATACTGCTTTTAAGACACTAAAAAAAGCACCTGCTAGTTTATTAATCCATCCTAAGAAGGCAAAATCCATGATGCCAGTTAGTATTTTTGCTAGCAAATGAATCGCGACAACTACCGCTATAAAAGTAATTGCAAATGCAAATATTTCAACATATTTAGGTGACCAAGAAACGTGGTTTGCTAAAGTTTCTCTCACAACATGTGAACATTTGATGGCTAAGTATATACCCAATAGCAACGATAAAAACGAAGCTAATTCTACAAACAGACCATTCATAAGGCCTTTGTAGAGTGCATATATTAAGATTGCTGCTAGAAAAATGTCCAATATACTCATAGTAAGGTTCCTTAATTTAAGAGCAAATATAAAATAATTCAAACATCCATTGTCAATTTACAAGTCGTTATCTTTGCAAATAAAAATTAGCGTAATTACAAGGTTTGAAAAGATGTGATTATAGCAAACTACAATAAAAAATAAAATGTCAAGAGATATACAACTTAAAGAACGCTGGGAACAGCTTGTTGAAATGCTATCAAATCAGTTCTCGCAGGGAGAGGATTTAGATTTAGATGCAATTATTTACCTAATAGGAGTTCAAGAATTAGGTAAAGTACATCAAACGTATAAAAAGGATGAAAAATTAAATTTAATGCATATCGCCATTTGTAGGTTGTTAGAACCTTATGGTTTTTATGAATTTGAGTTTTTTGATGAAGATGGCTGGCCACATTATAAAGTAAAAGAAGAACTACCACCTTTGAAAGCAGGTGAGCAGTCTGTTTTGATGAAGGAAGCAATTGTGAATTATTTTATTGAAAAAGAACTAATTTCATAATTTACGATTGCAGTAATAGTTTTGCGATAGAATCTACCTCAAACTGAGACTGAAAACTGAAAACTTTTCCCTAAATTTGCCCTCTCAATTACCGGACGAAAATGATAGATAAGATAAAAGAATATATTGGCGAAGCACAAGCTTTTTCAACACAGGACAAAGCAGCATTAGAAACTTTTAGAATTAAATTTTTAGGAAGTAAAGGACTTTTAAAAGAGTTTTTTGCTGAGTTTAAAAATGTACCAAACGATCAAAAGAAAGAATTTGGACAGGTAATCAATTTACTTAAATCATCTGCAGAGGAGAAAGTAAAAGCAATTCAAGAAGCCTTAGAGAGTAAGGAAGAAACGAATGGTTTTTATGGTGATTTAACGCGTTCTGCTGAGCCAATAATTATAGGTTCTCGTCATCCTATTTCTATCGTTAAAAATCAAATTATCGACATTTTTGCTAATATTGGTTTTAATGTATCTGAAGGTCCAGAAATTGAAGATGATTGGCATAATTTTACAGCATTAAACTTGCCAGAGTACCATCCGGCGAGAGACATGCAGGATACGTTTTTTATTCAAACAAATCCAGATACTCTTTTGCGTACGCACACATCTTCTGTACAGGTGCGCTACATGGAAGAAAACAAACCGCCGATACGAACTATTTCTCCGGGACGTGTTTTTAGAAATGAAGCAATTTCTTCACGTTCACACTGTATTTTTCATCAAGTAGAGGGATTGTATATAGATAAAGAGGTGTCGTTTGCTGATTTAAAACAAACGCTTTTATATTTTACAAAAGAGATGTTTGGTAAGTCAAAAATTCGCTTACGTCCTTCTTATTTTCCGTTTACAGAGCCTAGTGCTGAGATTGATATCTACTGGGGTTTAAAAACAGAAACAGATTATAGAATTACTAAAGGAACTGGTTGGTTAGAAATTGGTGGTTGTGGTATGGTCGATCCTAATGTTTTGAAAAATTGCGGAATCAATCCTGAAGAATTCAATGGTTTTGCCTTTGGAATGGGAGTAGAACGCATTGCGATGTTGTTGTACCAAATTGGTGATATTCGTATGTTTTATGAAAATGATGTGCGTTTCTTAGAGCAATTTAGAGCTTCTATTTAATAAAAAACAAGCATTAAAATATAGCAATACTTTTTTAAAATGAAAGTTTCTGTATTTAAAGAAAGAGAGAAAGTATGAAAAAAGATATAGTTATTCCTGAAGTAGAAAACGTTTTTGTGGCAACTGTCCAAGAATGGAGTGATGACTTTATGGAAAAAGTGTGGTATGCTTACTTAGTTAATGATAGTGATTTTTTAATCGAAAGTGTTATGGTCGTTTCAAAGGCTTTTGGTACAATCGATGGTGAAATGAAAAAGACATCGCTGTTGCGCCACGCTTTTGTTGAAGTTCCAGCTGTTTCAGTAGTTAAAATCGAAATGATTGAGAAAAGTGTATTGGTACTCAATAATGAATTTTCAGTGTCTTATTTCATAGGGAATAAGATGTATGATAAGAAATTTAATTTTAAAGCAAATGCTATGAATGAGCAAGAACTTGAAGAAGTGCCTATACTATTTGTCGATGGTCTCATTGTAAGATAACAGTAAAAATACAAGCATAAAAAAAGCAGCAACCTTAAATAAGGTTGCTGCTTTTTCTGTTTTTAAGCACCATGTTAGCTTTTTGATAATGTATCAGTAGCTAGGTATTTGTCGTCTTGATTTAAATACCAAGCTCTCGCTTTAGGAATTTTAATTCCGGATAATTCCTCTTCGCCACTTAATAAAATATATTCTCCATCATTCTTTGTTTGATCATGGTAAAACTGATATACTTTTAAAGCGTACGTCTTTGGATCAAAATAAAAGTACCAAGCGTCTTTTCCTATGCCCTCCTCATACTTTACTGCTAATACTAAGTACTCTTGGCCCATGAAGTCCTTGCGTTCAACTACGGGATTTATAATTGTTCCAGGGTCTTGCAATTTCATTGGTAAACCATACAAATAGCTGTAATAGTTTTTCATGAAAATCGCTCTAGCTTTAGTTAGATTGTATGTTTTTACATCTTCCTCAGTATAGGTTGCTTTTCCATCTAAGGCAAATTGTACAGAATCATTTACTATATTGTATGAAACAGATCGGTCATTACGACTTGATTTTAATTCAAATTTTTGAGCAGCTACATCAATAAAAATGGAACTACTTCTCTCCTTACCGTCTGGAGTTTTGGTTGTAATTAAAAAATTGTTTTTGAAAGTATTATAATTGTGTTCGGGATCATGATATGCAATCGCTTTTTTCAAAAGTTCGGTACCACTAATTTCTTGCGCATAGCCCTGACTACAAACTAGAATACTCCACAAAAAGAGCGTTTTTAAAACAGGAGAGAATAATTTTATAGTAGCCATGGCAGTACTTTTATTAGTTATTAAAATTGTATTAGTCTAGTTGATCCGTCAATTTTTTGAAAGTCGCTTTAGCGTCTTTTCCTTCATAAAGGATTTCATATACCGCATCTATAATTGGAGTCTTAGCTCCGTAGCCTTGATTGAGTTTGTAGGCGCTTTTAGTAGCATAATAGCCTTCAGAGACCATGCTCATTTCTAGCATTGCGCTTTTTGCAGTGTACCCTTTTCCTATCATGTTTCCAAAGGTTCTGTTTCTAGAAAATATTGAATATCCAGTAACTAATAAATCACCTAAATAAGCGGAGTCATTAATATTACGTTTCATTTTATGTACTTTCTTGATGAATTTTTTCATCTCTCTAATGGCGTTACTCATTAAAACTGATTGAAAATTATCTCCATATCCTAAACCGTGTGCAATACCTGCAGCTATAGCGTAAATGTTTTTAAGCATGGCAGCATATTCCGTTCCTATAATATCGTCTGTGATTTTCACTTTAATAAAATCTCCAGCTAATCTAGCGGCTACGTTTTCAGCTTTTGTGGCATCACCGCAAGCAATTGTAAGATAAGATAGGCGTTCTAACGCTACTTCCTCTGCGTGGCAAGGACCACTAATTACGCCAATGTTGTAATAAGGGATGTCGTATGTAAAGTGAAAATGTTCCCCTACAATCATGCTACTCTCCGGAACAATTCCTTTAATTGCAGAGAAGATGACTTTATTTTTTAGTGAAACGTTCAATTTTTCTAGCTCAGTTGCTAAAAAAGCTGAAGGAATAGCAAAGATGATATAATCAGCATAAGCAATAGCTTCGTTAATATCACTTGTTAATTTAAGTTTGTTGATGTCAAATTCTACAGCACTCAAATAATTTGGATTGTGCTTGTATTTTTGAATGTGTTCTATTGCAGCGTCATTGCGCATGTACCAGTAAACCTCATCAAGATTTACACATAGCATTTTGGTAATAGCTGTTGCCCAGCTTCCTCCACCTATAACTGCGAACTTTAAATTTTCGGCCATTTTTATTTTAAATTTAGTCAAAAGTACTTAAAAATGCATACAATTGGCAATTAAATTCTCAGTCAATATCTACACCAGATGTATCAAATAGGATATCTATATTACATACATGATAGAATATTTGATAAATGATAAAATATTTTTATAAAATTAACGTTTGAAATAACTAATACTCATTTTTTTAAATAAATATGAATATTGAGTTAGTTAAAGGTGTAAATAAAAAAGGCGTCCCTAAATAAATTAAGAACGCCTTGTTTTCACCGATTTGCTCAGTATTGTGAACTAGTAACTCATTTCAACTATAGACTTAACTTTGTCTAATGTAATATTTTGTTTTTCTCCTAGACCTTTCCAACCTCTTTCATCAAAACGTTTTACAATAAAGTCAGCTGTTTCGCTGTACTCTTTTGTGTAGTCAGATAATTTAGTATCCATGCCCATTTTATGGAAAAATTCTACTGTTTTATTAATCGCTTCTTTAGCAACTTCGTCTTCCGTACCTTCTAAGTTAAAGATACGTTTTCCGTATTGTGCTAATTTTGCTTTTTTAGTTTCAAACATTACAGTATATAAACTTGGAGCGATTACAGCAAGAGTTCTTGCGTGATCGATGCCATACATAGCTGTCAGTTCATGTCCAATCATGTGTGTTGCCCAGTCACTTGGAACTCCTTTTTGGATTAATCCATTAAGCGCCATTGTACAAGACCACATAAAGTTTGAAGCAAGCTCATAGTTTGCTGGATCTTCAACTACTTTAGGACCAACTTCAATTAGCGTATGCAAAATTCCTTCGGCAATTCTATCTTGTAAATGTCCTTCATGCGGATATGTTAAGTACTGCTCCATAACGTGCGTGTAAGCATCAACAACACCATTTTGTAATTGTCTCTTAGGTAAAGATTGGATCACTGTAGGGTCAGTAATTGAAAACTTAGGAAACAAAGCTGAACCACCAAAAGCTAATTTCTCCTTAGTAGATTCGATTGTAACCACTGCTCCAGAGTTCATTTCGCTTCCTGTTGCTGGCAACGTTAATACGGTTCCAAACGGGATAGCATTCTCTTTGATCAAAATTCTTTTCTGCAAGATTTCGATAGGATCTCCTTGGTAATTTACAGCTCCTGAGATGAATTTCACACCGTCTATTACTGATCCACCACCTACTGCAAGAATAAAATCTATGTTTTGCTCTTTAACAATTGCTACTGCTTTCATTAAAGTTTCAAAGTGAGGATTTGCTTCAATACCAGAAAATTCTACGATTTCGTGTCCTTTTAAGTTGTTGATAACTTGATCGTGGATTCCGTTTTTAAAAATACTTCCACCACCGTAAGCTAATAAGATTTTTGCTCCTTTAGGAACTAGATCAGCTAATTTTTCCATTTGACCTTTACCAAAAACTAAGTTGGTAGGGTTATATAATTCAAAGTTTAACATAATGATACTGTTTAAATTAAGAAGGCTTTACCGCTCCCGTTCTTAAAAAGAACAAGAGCTTGGTAAAGCCTTTTACTATTACTAATTATTATTTTTTAGCGTTCAATTGACCTAACAATTTTTCTGCTACTAATTTAGATGAAGCTGGATTTTGTCCAGTAATCAATAAACCGTCTTCTACTGCGTATGGATTCCAGTCTGCAACTTTAGAATAAGTAGCTCCATTTGCTTGTAAAGCATCTTCAAGTAAGAATGGAACAACATCTGTTAATCCTACTGCTGCTTCTTCTGTATTAGAAAAACCAGTTACTTTTTTTCCTTTTACTAAGAATTCACCGTTCACTTTTACATTTTTCAACACTGCTGGTGAGTGACATACAAATGCTACTGGTTTGTTATTAGTATAAAAAGAAGTAATTAATTTACTAGAATCTTCGCTTGATGCTAAATCCCAAAGTGGTCCGTGACCTCCTGGATAGAATACAGCGTCATAGTCAGATTCTTTTACATCAGCTAATTTGTGCGTTTTGCTCAATTTAGCTTTTAATTCTGTGTCTTTGTCAAAACGTTTTGTATCCTCTGTTGCTGCAGATGGATCATCACTCTTAGGGTCGATTGGCGGCTGTCCTCCTAGTGGAGTTGCGATATCAATTTGTACTCCTTTATCTGCTAATTCATAATATGGAGCTGCAAATTCTTCAACCCAAAATCCTGTTTTTTCTCCTGTGTTTCCTAGTTCTGAATGACTAGTTAAAACGAATAATACTTTTTTCATCTTTGATTTTTTTGTTTTTTGTGCTGTTGCTGTAAAGCATCCCACAGTTAATACTAGTATTGCAAATAATGCGACTTTTTTCATTTTGTTATTTTATAAGTACAAATCTACGGCAATTATGCTATCAGTAAAAATAATTTAAATTATGTTTGTGATAAATATATTTATATCATGGTAAATCTCGAATGGTACAGAACGTTTAAATCTGTCTATAAAAACGGTAACTTTTCACTAGCTGCCCAAGAACTTTTTATAAGTCAGCCTGCAGTGAGCCAGCAAATCGCTATGCTGGAAGCACATGTAGGCTACAAACTATTTAATCGAAAGTCTAAAGGAGTCGACCCAACCGAATACGCCAAGTTACTCAATAATTTAATCATTGATGCGCTCGATCGATTAGAAAATGTAGAGAATGGTTTTAGAGCCAAAGCTTTTAATGCTAATAGATTGATAACGGTAGGTGTTTCTAAAGATTTTTATAGCAGTTTAGCAAGCGCCTTAGTAGGGCAATTTGATTATATCGATTTTAGTTTTCATGAAAATGAAGCATTATTCGAACTAGTAAATGCAAAGAAAATCGATTTTGCCATTGTGAATCAGCAGTATGATACTTTTGACACATTCAGCTCAAAGTTAGGAATGATCAAGCAGGTTATTGTTGGCTCCACGGCAATAGATCAAAAGCAATTTAAAAGTTTGATAAAAGCTGCTGATAACGAAGCTATCGAACATTGGTTGAATGAGCAAATTTGGTTTACACACGATGCCGGAATTCCACATGTAAAGTTATTTTGGTTGCATGTATTCGATAAGAAAAGACCTGCGATCATCCCTAACTACATTATCCCATCAGAATTTAAAATGCTGTCAACTATCGCTAAGAGCACTGGAGTAGGGTTAACATGGAATTGCAATGCTAAATCTTTTTTAGACTCAGGAATGCTGCAAATGATCTGGGATAGTGAAAAAATGCCAGAAACGGCTGTATACCTTTTATCAAATAAAAATGACCATTTAAAAGGGGTATTTGATAAAATTGAAACAATTTTAAAAGCGGTATTAAAGTAACTACTTCTTATAAAAAATATTGTGATCGATATAATCCCAAACATTTGCAGGTAAAAGCGGTTGAATGTTTTTACCTTCTTTGATGTTGTTTCTAATAAATGTAGACGATATTTCAACGATAGGGGCGTCGATCATGTGGATTCTAGGGTGATCTTTAAGTTCTAAATTTTCTGCTTCAGAGGATATTCTTGGGTATACATAAATATCATGGTTTTGCAAGATTACCTCGTAGTTCTTCCATTTATGAAGCGATTTTAAATTGTCTTCGCCCATGATTAAAGAAAACTGATGACTAGGGTATTTTTCTTCTAGATGCACTAAAGTATTTACGGTGTAATTAGGTTGCGCTAGTTTAAACTCAATATCTGAAGGTTTTATTTTCGAAAATCCTTCTGTAGCAAGATGAACCATGTGCAATCTATGAAAGTCGTCTAGTAATGTACTTTTCTTTTTATGCGGATTGTGTGGCGTTACTACCATCCAAACTTGGTCTAAGTCAGAATGCTCAGCCATATGATTAGCAATAATCAAGTGACCAACGTGTATGGGGTTAAAAGTTCCGAAATAAAGTCCTATTTTCATTGTTCGAGTAACTAGTGATTAGTAAAAAGTAAGTAGTGTTTGAGCGTTTTAATAAAAGAATTAATCGTCTTTAATTCTTCTTCAATTTGTCCCAAGAAATCTTTGTACAAAGGATGAATTGAAATAGAACCAAGTTCACTAGTAATAAGTAACTGTGTTTCAGTTTAGAATAAGTGGCCTCTGGAAATTTTTAAAAAATGTCTAAATGATTTCTCTTTATTTCTTCCACTTTTAGACTGCTTACTAATCACTCTTTACTAATCGCTTTTTTATTTGCTTACAAAATCATTTACTAACGCGACAGCTTCTTCTAAAGCAACCTCTAAATCGTAATTTTTAATAACAACATCAAACTGTGGTGCTGTTGCTAGTTCTACAGACGCCTTAGCAATACGCATATTGATTTTGTCTTCACTTTCTGTAGAGCGTTTTTTGAGTCTAATTTTTAATTCATCAATACTTGGCGGTTTTACAAAAACAGCAAGCGTTTCCTCAGGAAATTTAGATTTGATTCTTAATCCGCCGGCTACATCAATGTCAAAAATAACATTTTTACCTTGAGCCCAGATTCTCTCTATTTCGCTTTTTAAAGTACCATAAAAGTTGTCTCTGTAAACCTCTTCCCATTCAAGAAAATCTTCGTTCTTAATGTGAGTTTTAAAATCTTCGGTAGAGATAAAGTAATAATCTTTTCCGTTAACTTCTTCTCCTCTTGCATCACGTGAAGCTGCAGAAATTGAAAATTCTAAATTCAATTCTTCTTGCCCCAATAAATGCTTAACAATGGTTGTCTTTCCAGATCCTGAAGGTGCCGAAAAGACAATTAATTTTCCTTTTTTCATTTTATGTTAAATTTGTTTCAGTAGCTTTTTTAGTTTTTGAAACTATAGAACGTTCAATACTTGCTCTTTAATCTTTTCTAATTCGTCTTTCATTTGAACGACTAATTTCTGCATTTGTGCATGATTTGATTTGGAACCCATAGTATTGATTTCACGACCCATTTCTTGAGTGATAAAACCTAATTTTCTACCATTAGCTTCTGTTCCATTTATAGTTTCTAGAAAATAATCTAAGTGATTAGTAAGACGCACTTTTTCTTCGGTGATGTCTAATTTTTCTAGATAATAAATTAATTCTTGTTCAAAACGGTTGGCATCTACGTTCACTTGTAACTCTGCAATAGCAGTTTGTAAGCGGTCTTTAATAGCTTGAACACGTTCAGGATCTAGTTCTAAAGCTTCAGTCATGTACTGGCGAATATTTCCTATGCGCAATTGAAATTCTTTCTCTAAAGAAGCACCTTCGTCTTTTCTAAAAGTAAGAATGTTTTGAACCGCTTCTTCGATAACTGTTTGAATTTGGATCCAATCATTTTCATCAATTTCGTCGCGTTCAATTTTTAATGCATCAGGCATTCTAACAGCCATTTTCATCAATTCTGTTTCATCTGCCGCAGGATAAATATCTTTAAGCTGACTTATATATGCTTTTACAATAGGTGCGTTTACCTTTGTAGTTGTTTGTTCTGCAGTACTTTCGATAAAAATAGAAAAATCAATTTTTCCTCTCTCTAGTTTAGAACCTAATTGCGTTCTTAGTCCTAATTCCATTTCGCGGTAAAGCGAAGGCATTCTAACGTTTAAGTCTAAACCTTTACTGTTTAAGGATTTTACTTCAACAGTTATTTTTTTATTGGGTAAATGCAAAGATGCTTTACCAAAACCGGTCATTGATTGTATCATATAGTTGTATAAAGGGGGCAAAGATAGCTAAAACGGGCTAAACCCGCAAAAGCAAGGCTTTTAAGTACTTATTAAATTGCTAAATTGTTTTTGACGCGGGTTTTTGGGTTACCATATAGACGCCAATAAATATTAAAAGAGCAGATACTATTTTAACCACAGACAATTCATCTTTTCCTAAACCAATTGCAAAAACTGTCGCAAAAAAGGGTTGTAAGTATATAAATACCGCTACTGTTGTAGGTTTTAATTCTTTCATTGTTAGTAAATTAAGTAAGTAGGTTAAAAAGGTCGAAATCACCACTACAAAAACTATTTTCCAACCGATAGCTTCAGGAACTAATGACCAGTTGACCGCTGCTACTTGACTGTAGCCAAAAGGAATCACCATGAGCAAACCAAATAAGTATACCCATTTTACAAAGGTGAAGGCATTGTATTTATCCATTAGTTTTTTTACGATGATTAAGTAAAAACCGTAAGATATTGCATTGACTAATACTAGGGCATTTCCTAACGTAGCATTTGTACCGCTACCTATCGCCTTGCCATATAAAATTAGAGATCCGGTCCCAACTAACCCTAATAGGATTCCAGTAACCATTCTCTTTCGCATGCGTTCCTTCATAATTATAGCTGATAAAATCAGTACAATCATGGGAGTGGTAACCATAATCACCGCTGCTGAAATAGGGGAAGTTAAACTTAGTCCTTTAAAAAAAGTAAGCATATTAAAAGCCACCCCAAAAAAGGCGGCTGCGATAATGCGAGGAAAATCTTTTAAGTCAATTTTTTGCTTTGGCATAAAAAGCCAAATTAGCCAGAATAGCAACGTAGAGCCACTTACACGTAGCAATATAAAACCATATGCATCTATAAATGCCGGCATAACATCCTTTGCTATAGTAAACGTGACGCCATAAATAATAGAAACAAGCGTCGCACCTAGAAGAGCAATAGTCCTTTTAGACATTGCCCAGCGCCTTCATAACTTGTAACATATTTTGCTGCGTTCCGCCAACAAAAACTTTACCACCAATCATAAATACAGGGCGAGCTAAGAACGTATAGTGCTCCAGTAAGTATTTTTTATAATCTTCCTCAGTAAGGGATTTATCCTTAAGATTCATTGATTTGTAAAGTTGCGCTTTCTTACTAAACAAAGCTTCATAGCTACCAGATGACTGGTACATTTCGGCTAATTCTTCTTCGGTTAAAGGGTCTTGTTTAATATCTCTAAAAGCGAGATTATTCCCCTTCGGCAAGGTTTTAATAATTTTTCTGCACGTATCGCAAGACGCGATGTAGTATATTTTATCCAACATAGTTTTTATGATCTTTGTGCAAAGAAAAATCATTTGAAACTTAAAATGATTATTTTTAGCAAAAAAAACATAATGAAAGCTACACTTGAACTTACAAAAACGAGTAGAACGATACTCTCTCAAATACTACCTAACTATACATTAGCACAGTTAAACACTATTCCGCCAGGGTATAGCAACAATTTAATTTGGAATATTGCCCATGTGATTGTGGTGCAACAAATGCTTGTTTATGGATTATCTGGCTTGCCCATGAAAATTTCTAACGATATGGTCGAAAAGTATAAAAAAGGAACTAAACCAGAGCATAATGTAACGCAAGAGGAGGTAGATGAAATTCAAAGTTTACTGCTAAGCACTATCGATCAAACTGCTATTGATATTGACAATAATGCTTTTCAAAACTTCAAAGAATATCCTACTTCAACGGGCTTTACTTTAAAAAATGCTCAAGATGCTATGAGTTTCAATAATTTTCATGAAGGAATTCACTTGGGTATCATTTTCAGCATTAGAAAATTTGTCTAATCCTTATTTTTAGGAGCTAGTCCCGTCATCCGCTGTATCTTTTATAGCTTCAAGACAGCTATAAAAGGATGCCGCTGCTACCGGGGCTAAAACCGTTGCTCACTCTTATTTAAATAATAAATACTCTTTAAGCTCCTCATAAGTCAACAATAATTCCTGAGGACCATCTGCATAAGAGGCGATTTCATACCTATTATAATACAGTAAAAGTCCTTTATCTGTAAAGAATAGGTTTAAAGGTAACTGGAATTTATCATCCTCAAACATGAATTTGGTCGCGTTAATACCATGGTTAGTAGGTATCTTGAATTTAAAACGAAACTTCTTTTCGGCGAAAGCCTTAAAATCGTTATAGTTTTTAAAAAGCATGTCGTTATTGATGTTTTTACCTGTCTTTGGATTAAAAAGTAAAGAACGTTTTCCTTGATAACCATGAGCGCCACCGGTATAAGTGTAGTGGTTTATTTCAATATTAATAATACTGTCTGTTTGGTATTTAACAGCACCCTCAATTGTTGCTTCCCATCCAAATTTGTCTTCGGGAAATTCTCTTTTCAACTTTTCATAAGAGTTAATAAATGCCACTAATAAAGAATCATAAGTTGTGGCATTATAAGGCTTCTCCCCAAAGTAAACAATCTCTTTTAAAACACTAAAAACTTTTTTATTGATGCTATCACTTACTTCGGCCTGACCCTTAGCAATAGGAATCATCACATTTATTTCAGGGCATTTATCGTCGCATAAATAAGTAGATTTCTTATTGTAAGTTGTGTCTTCAAATGTCAATTTCTTCTGGCAACTAACAAGTAGTAATAACAGTCCGGTAAAATATAAGCAGTATTTCATTTTATTATAGGTGTTAATTATATACAAAGGTATTCTCTCAAGCAACCATAAGAGTAAATTAAATGGTAAATTTGAGTAACCAATACATCAGTAAAATTTAAAGATATGAAATTCAATACAAAAACCATACATGGAGGACAACATCATGATCCGTCAACAGGCGCTGTGATGCCGCCAGTATTTCAAACATCAACATTTGCACAAACGAGTCCGGGTCAGCCTATTGGGGATTATGAGTATAGCAGATCATCAAATCCTACTCGCTCTGCCCTTGAAGAGGCATTTGCAAGTATAGAAAATGGCGCTAAAGGTCTTGCTTTTTCTTCAGGACTTGCTGCTACAGATTGTTTGTTGCGCTCTTTTAAAGCGGGAGATGAGATTATAACCATGGATGATTTGTATGGAGGCACGTATCGCATGTTTACTAAAATCTACAAAGATTCTGGGATTGTATTCCATTATGTAGACATGAATAATTTAGACAATGTAAAAGCGGTTATTAATGAAAACACAAAAATGATTTGGGTTGAAACACCTACAAATCCTTTAATGAAACTGGCAGATATCGCCGCGATTGCAAAGATTACAAAAGAGCACAATATTCTATTTGCAGTAGACAATACCTTTGCTACACCTTATTTGCAGCGACCTCTTGATTTGGGTGCTGATGTGGTGATGCACTCCGCAACAAAATATTTAGCAGGACACTCTGATGTTATCGCGGGTGCACTAATTGCTAAAACAACCGAATTAGGTAAGCAATTGCATTTTCAGCAGTTTGCAACAGGAGCTACATTAGGACCTATGGATAGTTTTCTAGTTCTGCGCGGTATAAAAACCCTGCACTTAAGAATGCAAAGACATTGTGAAAACGGAGAGAAAGTAGCGGATTATTTAAACAATCATCCTAAGGTGAAAACTGTTTATTACTCAGGTCTGGAAAGTCATCCGTATCACCAAATCGCCAAGAAACAAATGAGTGCTTATGGCGGCATGGTATCCTTTGACTTTGCATCTGAGAAGAAAGAAGATGCTATCTCTTTTCTTGAAAAATTAAAAATATTCACCTTAGCAGAATCTTTAGGAGGGGTAGAATCTCTAGCAAATCATCCCGCTTTAATGACACATGCTTCTATTCCTGAGGAGAAACGCTTAGAGGTAGGAATTACAAATCACCTAGTGCGGTTAAGTGTAGGCATCGAGGACATCGATGACTTACTGCAGGATCTTGAACAAGCACTTAAGTAATATTAGCTTTTTAAAATGTAGATAAAAAATCTCAGTTTGCGCTGAGATTTTTTTATTGCAAGTAATAGATGTAGCCTACGTTGAACCACATCAACCAATCGTTTTTGCTGTTTTCTGGATACAGTTGTTTATTAGGATTTAAGCCATCAACCCAATCGGAATGAAAATATTGAAAACGCACATCGAGTACTAGATCTTGTAATGGAGCGAGTTTGTATCTAGTACCTATACTAGCCGCTGTAGATGTTGTGATTTTGTTTTCTGTAGTAAAACCTCTTTCTCTTCCGTCTGAAGGGCTTAAATATTTGTAGTAAACAGCCCTCCTTAGATCAAGGATATTTAAAGTTGACTTAGTTGCTACGTTATATTTATTTATAAAAAAGCCTAAACTTACATAAGGAGCAAAGCTATTTATTGTGTTTTCAAAATCATGAATATTCTTAAATTGGTATACAAGTTGCGATCCTATATTTGTGATTCTAGTGCTGCCATACATTGCTTTTAGTTTTTTGGCATTTTCAGCTTCAGGATTTTGATCGATATAATTGCTGTCGTGTTTTAATTTAAACTGGGTGTAAGACAAGCTGGTTTGAAGTTTAAAATGCTCTTTAAAATAGGTGGTTTCTCGTAAAGGATTTCTATTCGAAGAAAAATTTAAAAAGTGGGAAATACCAATCCCAAAACCCAAGCGGTCTAAATTTGAAGATAAAGTTGTTTTTTGACTGTAGTCAGATTGCAGTGCTGCAGGCCCAAAAACAACCGCAACTTCATGTGCGAATCGGCCTTGTGAGTAGCAAGCAATTGACGTGTAGTAACTTAAAATAATAATAAGTGCAAAATTTTTGAACATATTTAGATTTTTCAGATTCGATCAAAGATATAAAAAGCACATAGGTATTTAGAGAATAATTAAAAAATAGATAAGCTTTTTTTAAAATCGCTAGTAAATATTCAACGTTTTCGAAAATTAAACAGTCAAGTTGTACCTGTTTTTAAAGATTGTATATATAAAATTTAATTCGTTCAGAAATAGTAAAAAAATGAAATAAAAATAATTTGAGATATCGTACCTTTGTATTCAATAACGAAAACGTTTTCTTAAACGTTAATAATCTAAGAATCATGTCACAAAGTATATCTACTTTTATTGAAGCGGTTACTAAAAAGAATCCAAACGAGCCAGAATTTTTACAGGCAGTTCTAGAAGTTGCTGAAACAGTAATTCCTTTTATTGAGGAAAATAAAAAATATCAAAACAAAATGCTTTTAGAGCGTATGGTTGAGTCAGACCGTATTATCATGTTTAGAGTGGCTTGGATTGATGATAAAGGTTTAACTCAAGTAAACAGAGGATACCGTATTCAAATGAACTCGGCTATTGGACCATACAAAGGTGGACTTCGTTTTCACCCATCTGTAAATTTAAGTATTTTGAAATTCCTTGCTTTTGAGCAAACGTTCAAAAACAGTTTAACTACATTACCAATGGGTGGTGGAAAAGGTGGAGCTGACTTTGATCCAAAAGGAAAATCAGATAATGAAGTAATGCGTTTTTGTCAAAGCTTCATGACTGAATTGTCTAAACATATTGGTGCTAATACTGACGTTCCTGCAGGGGATATTGGTGTTGGAGGAAGAGAAGTTGGATACATGTTTGGTCAGTATAAGAGATTAAGAAACGAATTTACTGGTGTTTTAACTGGAAAAGGAATTTCTTTTGGAGGTTCATTAATCAGACCTGAAGCTACAGGATACGGAGCAGTTTATTTTGCTCAAAGTATGCTTGAAACTAAAGGAAACAGCTTTGCAGGTAAAACTGTTGTCGTTTCTGGATCTGGAAACGTAGCACAATACGCTACTGAAAAAGCAACTCAATTAGGTGGTAAAGTAGTTACTTTATCAGATTCTGCTGGATACATTTATGATGCAGACGGAATCGATGCTGAGAAATTAGCATTTGTAATGGAGCTTAAAAATGAATTAAGAGGAAGAATCAGCGAGTATGTTGCAAAATATCCAAATGCAAAATATGTTGAAGGAAAACGTCCATGGGAAGTAAAATGTGATATCGCATTACCATGTGCTACTCAAAATGAATTAAACGAAGACGAAGCTAAAGCACTTGTTGCTAACGGATGTATTTGTGTTGCTGAAGGTGCAAACATGCCTACAACTCCAGATGCAGTTCTTGTTTTTCAAAACGCTAAATTATTGTTCGCTCCAGGGAAAGCATCTAATGCTGGTGGAGTAGCAACATCTGGTCTTGAAATGTCTCAAAACTCATTAAGATTAAGCTGGTCTTCTGAAGAAGTTGACGAAAAATTAAAAGGAATTATGCTAGCTATTCACGCTTCATGTGTGCAGTACGGTAAAGATTCTACTGGATACGTAGATTACGTAAAAGGAGCAAATATCGCTGGATTTGTGAAAGTAGCTGATGCTATGTTAGCACAAGGAGTAGTATAATTAAATACTATTAAGCGCATTAAAAATGCCTTTTGACTCTCTTTGTCAAAAGGCATTTTTTTATGCAGTCAAATTAAACGAGGAATAGGATTGTGTATCTTTGTTTAGTATTCGAAAAGAATAAAAGACCATTTTACAGACTTAATAATCTATTGAAAAATGCTGGTTAAAACTAAAGCTATTGTTCTCTCTTCACTTAAATTTCAAGAAAAAAGCTTGATAGTAAAATGCTTTACACTTTCTAGCGGCTTGAAATCTTATTTTGTACGCGATGCTTTTTCTGGTCGAAAATCAAACCAAAAGATAGCCTACTTTCAACCGCTATCTATTCTAGAAATTGAAGCTGTTCACAAAAATAAAGGTACGCTAGAGAATTTTAAAGAGATCAAAATTAGTACTCCCTTTCAAAGTATACATACTGATATCTACAAGAGTACTATTGCGATGTTTGTTTCAGAAATTTTGTACCACTCCATACGTGAGGAAGAAGCAAATGAACCTTTGTTTAATTATCTTGAAGCGGCCTTTCAATGGCTAGACAACCACGATCAAATCGCCAATTTTCATTTGATATTAATGGTTGAAGTGACAAAATATTTGGGATTTTACCCTGATGTTTCTGATGATGATATGTCTTATTTTGAAATGATTGAAGGTGTTTTTTCTCCGCTACATGCGGTAAGTTCATTAACAGCACACGAAACTTCTTTGTTTAAAAAATTGCTAGAATTGAAGTTGGGAAACAATGAAAAAGTTTTTCATGTGGTTGAGAGACAGATCTTAATTAAAATACTAATCGAATACTATAGATTGCACTTAGACGGGTTCAAACATCCCAAATCGTTAGATGTTTTGAAAGAAATTTTTTCGTAAAAATATATTAATGTTTATATTTGCCTCGAATACGTAAAGTTACTGCTACATTTAGCCAGTTTCAGTGTTTGATTTGTTCGTGTTTCGAACATTTATTACAAACAGAATATTTTAAAAATTACTTATGAAGAAAATTACGCTTTCAATTTTACTGGTTTTATTAGTCAGTTTTTCGGGCTTTGCACAACGAAGCTATGACGAAATAATTACTACTGAATCAAATGTTCAAGACTTAGTTCAAAACGAAATAACGGGGATTCTTGTTTTTAAAGAAGGAGGTACAATTAAAGGTCTTGATCCAGATTCTAAAAAAGTGGTTTGGACATTGACTAAAGATGATTTTGGAAAAACATCAGCTGCAGATATTTTATCTGATCCAGAATTTGGAACTATTTTTAAGTCTAAAAATGATTTGACAAGTATTGCTGGTAGCCCTTATGTTGAAGCTTATATTAATTCTAAATTTTTAGTTATAAATACAGATACTGGGAAAATTGCTTACAACTCATCAAGCGAATCTTTCTGGGTAACACAATCTGACTTTTTACCAGAAACAGATGAATATTTATTGACATTAAAGGTTGATGGTGATATGGCTATCGCTTTAGTAGATTTGAAAACTGGGAAATTAAAGTGGAATACAGTAGTAGATAAAGCAAAATCATTATTTAGTTTTTCATTGAAAGATTTAACTAATGTGAATGTTGCTAGAGTGAATGGACCTACAGTATATTATTTATTATTCAATAAATTATATTCATTTAATAGACAGACTGGAAAATTAAATTGGAAAGCAGAAGACGAGTATACTAAATTTTTCCCAACACAAAATGACAAAAATATTGTTGTAGTAAACAGTAAAGGATTTTTATCTACAAAGGAATATTTAAATGTATTGAACACTGACAATGGTACTAGTATCTGGAAGGAATCTATCAAAACTAAGAAAGTTGTTTATCTAGAAGACTGGGGAACAAAATTGCTAATAGCGCACTATGGTGGGTTTAACTTTTTTGACTTAAAGACAGGTGAAAAGATTTGGAAAAAAGATGCTAGAGGTGACGGGTTAAAAAGAGTAATTCCTATTGAGCAAGACTTTTTATACGTTGCAGAAAATGAAATGATGCTTATTGATAAAGAGGGTCAAAAGATCTGGAAAAAATTTATTGAAATCGCTGATGATAAAGAAGATCCTATTTTTTACTTGGGTAGAGTAGGTGAGAAAGTGATGTATCTTACCGGTACTTATGGAAACATGGTTGATTATAAAACAGGAGCTAAGTTATGGAAACGTAACATTAAATTCAATGATAAAAGACCAGTATTGCCTACATATGATGCAGAAACAAATTCTTATTTAGTGTATAATGATGAAGAACTTTATAAGTTTGATCCAAGTATAGATGATAAGCCAGAGCCATTTGCTAAAGTGAATGTAAAAAATGAAAAGGAATTAAATAGTATTGAAAACTTTCCTTGGGGAGTAGCTATTTCAGGTCCTGTTGAGGTTATGGGAGTAGCGCTTGATGGAACGGTAAAATACCATAATGTTTACAAGCAACCAGGAGAAACAGGTAGAAGGTTTATTAAAGGATTTTCGATGGCAGCATCTGC
Source organism: Flavobacterium aeripolare (assembly GCF_013294025.1). Lineage (GTDB taxonomy): Bacteria > Bacteroidota > Bacteroidia > Flavobacteriales > Flavobacteriaceae > Flavobacterium. Next base: position 72,674 of record NZ_JABSNL010000007.1, on the reverse strand, counting down.
TGTTGCAGGCGCGTCATCTGCTGTTACAGGTGTTCAAGGTGGTGAAATTACAATGACATATAGAGATGCAAATGGGAATATGCAATCAGGAATTGTAAGAGAAGAGAACAAAAGTAAAATGGCAACATCTGCAGGTCTTGCTGGAACTTCAGATGCAATGAACATGGTTACTAAAAAGTTCAATTCAAGATTCAATGCAATGAAACAAAATAGAGATTACTCGTATATTTTTGCAAAAGAAGAAACAGGTGAAAAAGTCTTAGTTAAAGTAAGAAAAGCTGATGGTGTTGAGGTGGATAAAATTATATTCAAAAACAACAAACCTATGTATGAGGTTGATCCTGCTACACAAAACATATTCTACGTGTTAGACAACTCAATCCAGATTTTTAATAAAAAATAAATAACCTTTTAATATATAAAGCCATCAAGATTTAAATTTTGATGGCTTTTTTTTTAACTATGAAAAAAACGCTACTATTCTTGTTTTTCTTAGGATTTGCTATCGTTCAAGCCCAAGAGAAAGTAAATTTTAAAAAGAAAAAATTCTATGTTCCTGCAGTTGCATACTCACAGTATCCGTGCTTAGATAATGTACTAACTGTTGCTACTATTTACCAAGTTGATGATGAATTGAGGGCAGAGGAAATAAAATTCAAAAAGAAGTTTTTTGATATCAATGGTTATATAAAACAGCCAGATGCTAAATTAAAAATATACGTTACTATTCCAGTTCCTAAATACCAGAAAACCCAAGCAGATAGTACCTATGATAAGGAGACAAAAGCTTGGAAATACTTTATAACCTCTAAGTACGAGGTGAAAATTAATGTACAAGTTAAGTGTGTTGATAAGCTTATTTTTTTACAAGATTTTGATAATTCAGAAACAGACAAGTTAGCTGGGACTTATAGCAAGGCTACTTTAGGGAAAGCTATTGAAGAGACTGATAGAAATATAAGAAGTGCAGATGCTAATGAAAATTTTGGTATAGAAAATGTTTTAGAAGCATCAATGTACCGCATTCAAAGTTTGTTGAATTATAAATTGGGATATGGAAAAACAGAAACCAAGGACAAATTTGAGTTTCTTAGTTCAAAAGAGCATTCAGAATATCCTAAAATGCTAGCCTTTGAAAATGAACTGACACAACAGATAGAAAAAGTTACTGTCGAGAATGGATTCAATGCAAAGGCACTTTTACCACATTTGACTTATCTCGAATCTATTTTAACCAAGTATCCACAGTCTGAAGAAAATGAAAAAATTCGTTTTATTACAGCCAATAATCTAGCGCAAACTTATTTGTTGCTAGAAAATAAAGAGAAAGCACTCTATTATGCGGATGTTTTGATAAAAAATGACAAGCAGACTTCTAGGGGAACAGATATTATTGACCGCGTTAACAAAGCTAATTTTGTCGCTAATACTGTTAGATCGCACACAAATCGTTTTCTTGAATTAAAGAAATTAGGATTTAAAATCGAAGAGGAAAAGCAAGACGCTAGAATAGCATTTTTTGAAAAAATCGAAAGACAAGAAGTTGATTGGGAGCAAGAAAAATTGAATAGGACAAAATTTTTAGGCTTAATTAATGATCGAAGAAACAATATTCTAGATTCAATTGCCTTTCAAAATAATCCAGATCTACTGGATAAAATCGTATTAGGTTTTGGCGGAAGCCAAGCAATCAAAGATATTCAAAAAGTACATCTCTTGTCGACTTTGAATTTTGAAGAGAGCAATGTGCCACAATCAGAAGAAAAGTGGGCAACTCCAACTAATTATTTGCTTCGTAAAAAGATGCCTAACAATTATTACGAAGTGATAAACGGACCAGAAGCTTGGAGTTTTCAAGACAATGGGGTAGGAGATAAATGGAAGAAGCTTAATAATAGCGATTACTGGGAAATTAGTAACAATTTAGATCCAATTAACTTGCTAACCTCGTTCAGGTTTGATCTTTGGAACAAGTTAGAGTTGTTACCTGATGAAACTTCAGATGGGCGACTTTGCTACCATTTGAGTTACACTGAAAAAACGGTTAACGCTAAAAACAGAGTAATCCCAAAGACCGAATACCATTACTTTATCGATAAAGAGAAATTCAATATTGTTTCTTCTGAAAAGACTGAATTTGAAGAGGGACAAAGAAATTCTTACGAGCGTAAGGTATACCAAGATTACAAAGGGATTTCTAATTTAAACAATGGTCAAATTCCACATAAAATTTTATATGAATTTGAAGATTATTACGGAGATACTTTTTATCAAGAGGACCGATCTAAGATAGAAGTTAATCCTGTTTTTTCGAATAGAATTTTTATTAAAGAAGTGTATGCCGGTGGTTTTAGGTAGTACATCTCAAGAAATATAGAATAAAATGCCTCTAGTAGCAACACGCTATCTAGAGGCATTTTTAGTTTAAGTCCATTTTCCCATCTATAAAATACCCCTTTCTAACCCTAAAAAAACCTTCTCCATCTATTCTGGTTTGTGAGGAGAGCTATTCTATTGAAATTTGGTAAAAATTCTATCAAATGAAAATATATATAGTCATCGGGTTTCTATTTTGCTCCCTCTTTTCTTATTCACAAGAAGTGAAAGCAGAAAAGTTGTGGACATTAGAAGAATGTATCGCTTATGCTAAAGAGAAAAGCATTACCGTAAAATCAGTCGCTCTAACACTAGAATCGGCACAAGTGAATTATGAGAAATCAAAGTCCATGCGTTTGCCTAATTTAATGGGGAGCGTTTCGCAAAATTTCTCTAGTGGAAACACTGTAGATCCTATTACGAGTAGTTATGTATCCCAACAAATAAATTCTACTAGTCCTATTTTGACATCATCTGTAACCTTGTTTCAAGGAAATCAGTTGACCAATCAAATTAAACAAAATGAGTTATTAGTGCAACAAAACTCTTTATATGTTGAGGAGGCCAAAAACAATGTAGCATTAAGCATTACGGAGTCTTACTTGCAAGCTTTATACAGTAAAGAGGGAATAAGTATTGCTGAAAATAATTTGACTTCGTCAGAGAAAGAAGTAGTGCGATCTAAAGCGCGATTGGATGCCGGTAGTATCGCCATGAAAGATTATACGGATGCAGTCTCACAAGCAGCAACCAATAAATACATCTTAGTGAGTGCAAAAAACAACTACGCACAGCAATTGATTGTTTTGAAGCAATTATTAGAATTAACCCCTGAGGATAGTTTCGATATCGCTGATTTTGAAACTCAAAATAGCCTGCTGAGTGCAATTCCCAATAAATTGGAGGTTTATAATCAGGCTATTAATAATTTACCAGAAATTAAAGCTGCTACTTTAAGTAAAGCAGTTTCAGAAAAAGGACTAGATATCGCTAAAGGAGCTTATTTGCCTACGCTTTCATTGTCAGGAAGTTTGGGGTCTGGTTATACTAGTATTCAAGACGCCGATTTCATAGATCAAATGAATTTGAATTTTAATCAAAGAGTGGGCTTGTCTTTATCGATTCCTATTTTTAATCGAAATCAAACTAAAGGACAAGTTGAATTGGCAAAGATTAATATTGAAAAAGCCGATATCGAGTCACAAACCGTTCGAAAAGAACTTTACGCAAAAATCGAAACGTCTTGGCAAAATGCGACTGCTTCTGTAGAACAATTAGAGGCCTCAAAAATGGCAACTGATGCTGCGAGCGAATCGTATAAATTGGCTCAAAAAAGATATGAGTTAAACGATTTGAGCACAACAGATTTAATTGTGAGTCAGAACATGTTTACCAATGCGCAGCAAAATTACATTCAGGCTAAGTACTTGAACATACTATACTTTCAATTATTACAATTTTATCAAGGGAACGAAATTAAACTATAAAATCATGAAGAAAAATATCATTATAAAAGCATCTATTGCAATCGCAGTTTTGGCCATTGCGTATTTCGGGTTTACCTTTTTTTCGGGATCAGAAATCGCAGCTATAAAAGCAGAAACTATCAAGGCTAAAACAGCTAATGTAATTACAACTGTTACAGCAACTGGAACTTTGCAACCTATTACTGAAGTGAGTGTGGGTACACAGGTTTCTGGAGTAGTTCAAAAAATTTATGTGGATTACAATAGCGTGGTAAAGCAGGGACAATTATTAGCCGAGCTAGATAAAACCACATTAAATTCGGCAGTTGTTCTGGCACAAGCTGCCTATGACGGTGCCGCAAATGAGCAACGCTATATGCAAACTGTTTACAGTCGTCAAAAAACATTGTATGACAGTAGTGTGATCAGTAAATCTGATTTTGATCAAGCCTTATATCAGTTAAACAACGCAAAAAGTATTGTTTCGCAAAGAGCATCAGATTTGGCGAAAGCCAAAACCAACTTAAGTTATGCCAATATTTATTCCCCAATCGACGGCGTGGTTTTATCAAGAGCGGTAGAAGAAGGGCAAACAGTAGCATCATCTTTAAGTACGCCAACATTGTTTACAATTGCGGAAGATTTGAGCGAAATGCAAGTAGAAGCAAACGTGGATGAAGCCGATATAGGTCAGGTAAAACAAGGACAACGAGTTTCATTTACTGTAGATGCATATCAAGGCGAGGAATTTGCTGGTGTGATTACGCAAGTGAGATTAAACCCAACAACCACTTCAAATGTAGTTACTTATACCGTAGTTATAAAAGCGGCTAACGAAGATTTGAAATTGAAACCCGGTTTAACGGCTACGATTACCATTTATACATTAGAATTAAAAGATGTGTTAACGCTGGAAGCAAAAGGAGTGAATTTTGAACCAGACATGCAAGTTTTGAACAACTATCAAAAAGCGAATGGATTTTCACCGGTTGATGCGGTTGCTAAATCAGGAGCTGAGTCAGGAACAGCTACTATATGGGTAATGACAAGCAAAGGAATTGCATCCAAAACTATAAAAACAGGAACTAGTGATGGTATAAATGTTGAAATTCTTAGCGGACTGTCAGCGGGTGAAGAAGTGGTTTATAATTTAAAAGCGTTGACAAAAACCGAAGTAAAATCGGAACGTGGAGACAATGAGAGTCCGTTCATGACTAAACGTGGAAAAAAATAAGAATTATGTCAAAAACAATCATTAAAATAGAAGATTTGAAACGCTCTTTTACCATGGGTGAAGAGACGGTTCATGCTTTAAAAGGAATTTCGTTCAGTATTCAAGAAGGGGAATTTGTAACCATTATGGGAACGAGTGGGTCTGGAAAAAGTACGCTCCTGAATGTTTTGGGATGTTTAGACCAACCCAATTCTGGTTTGTATCAAATAGATGGTGTTTCGATAAAAGAATTGACTAAAAACGAGTTGGCTCGAATTAGAAACGAGAAAATTGGTTTTATTTTTCAATCTTATAATTTATTAGCTAGAACTACCGCAATAGAAAATGTGGAGCTGCCTTTGCTATATAGTACTAAAAAGCTATCGCCAGAGGAAATTCATGATAAGGCTTTAAAAGCATTGGAGCAAGTCAATCTATCAGCAAGACTTGATCATACGCCTTCGCAGCTTTCAGGTGGGCAACAACAAAGAGTGGCGATTGCAAGATCTCTTGTAAATGAGCCGGTAGTGATTCTTGCTGATGAAGCTACAGGAAATCTAGATACGAGAACTTCATACGAAATCATGGCTTTGTTTCAAGAGTTGAACAAGCAAGGAAAAACCATTCTGTTTGTAACTCACGAGCCAGATATTGCCACATTTACAGGCAGAACTATCGTGTTGAAAGACGGGCATATCATCCAAGATTACATTAACAACAATGTTCAATCGGCAGCTGAAGCACTTTTAGCTTTGCCAGTAGAAGAAGACTAATATGAGAACGCAAAATTTATTAAAAATATCCTGGAAAGCAATTGTACTTAACAAGATGCGCACCTTTCTTACCATGCTAGGAATTATCATTGGGGTAGCCTCTGTAATTGCCATGCTGGCCATTGGGGAAGGATCAAAAGAGAGTATTAAAACTCAAATTTCGAGTATGGGTTCTAATATGATTACTATAAAACCTGGTAGTGATGTGCGTGGTGGCGTAAGTCAAGGAAGTAGCGCCATGGAAACCTTGACTTTAAACGACTATGAAGCCATTAAGAAGGAAACCACCTTGCTAACCTCTTTTTCGCCATTGGTAAATAGTGGAGGTCAATCCATTTATGGAGCGAATAACTGGCCAACTTCAGTTTATGGAGTGGCGCCAGACTATTTGAAAATTAAAATATGGGATGTAGCCGAAGGAAGTAACTTTACGGAAAAAGAAGTTAGTTCAGCAGCAAAAGTGGCAGTTATTGGTCAAACAGTTGCTGAAAATTTATTTGAAGAAGGTGTAAGTCCTATTGGTAAAATGATCCGTTTTAATAGTATTCCGCTTAAAGTTATTGGAGTTCTAGAAAGTAAAGGGGAAAGTACTGGTGGTCAAGACCAAGATGATGTTATCCTTACGCCTTATACAACAGTACAGAAAAGAATTTTGGCGATCACGCATTTGCAATCTATCGTGGTTTCGTCTATAAGTGAGGAAGATGCGCCAAATGCAGTACTTGAAATTAATGCTTTATTGAGAAAAAATCATGGTTTAACGACAAATCAAGTAGACGATTTTTATGTTATTTCAATGGAAGAAATGATCAAAACATTTAGTTCTACCAGTGAGATGCTTACGGTTTTGTTAGTAGCAATTGCGAGTATTTCATTATTAGTGGGTGGCATTGGGATTATGAACATTATGTATGTTTCGGTAAAAGAGCGTACAAGAGAAATAGGTTTGCGTATGGCAGTAGGTGGTCAAGGCTCTGATATTTTGATGCAATTTCTTATTGAGGCCATGTTAATCAGTATTACTGGTGGTATAATTGGTGTATCTTTGGGTCTAGGAACGACTTTATTTATAGAGAAGGTGTTACACTGGCCTACTTCTGTGACGAGTTCTTCGATTGTAATTTCGTTTGTAGTTTGTGCCATAACCGGAATATTCTTTGGATGGTACCCTGCTAAAAAAGCATCAAGTTTAGATCCCATAACAGCACTTCGTTACGAATAAAAATAGAATAAATGAATTTTATAAAGAGTAAATCTGGTATCGTTTTTTTTCATGTAATGGTTTGGTTACTATTGTTTAGTCTCCCGTATCTGCTGTCTTCAGGGCAAAGTCAGGAACTTCGTAATTTAGCCTTACATTCATGGATACCGCTGGCATTTTATGCGCTGCTTTTCTATCTCAATTATTTTGTTTTGGTTGACCGTTTTCTTTTTCATAAAAAGCTTTGGGTTTATATTATTATCAGTATTGGGTTAATTCTGTTTTTTGTGGGATTGAACAAGTTGTTTAGGTATTACTTTTTTTCAGATTTTATTGCTAGTAAAGTGCTGGATAGTGGTAAGCCCCCTAGAAACTTCTTTTTGTACATAGATATTATCTCTTTTTCGGTACCCATTATTTTTTCACTAGCATTAAAAACCATTCAAAGATGGGTTAAAACAGAAGCGGAACGTGTGGAAGCAGCCAATATAAAATTACAGTCGGAATTACAGCATCTAAAATACCAGTTGCAACCACATTTTTTCTTCAATTCGCTCAATAATATTTACTCACTGGTCGATATTTCTCCTGATATGGCCAAGCAAACTATTCATAGTCTAGGGAAATTAATGCGCTATTTATTGTATGAAACTAATAATGAAAAGGTAAGTTTGAAGAACGAAATTGCTTTCATGACCAATTATATTGAGTTGATGAAGTTGCGATTGAATGACAATACTACGGTACACTACTCTTTTCCAGATTTGAAAACCGACATACAAATTGCACCGTTACTGTTTATTTCTTTAATCGAAAATGCCTTCAAACATGGAGTTTCTGGGGATAAAGCTTCTGCTGTAGTTTTCGAAATGAAAATTGAAGACAAGCAATTGACATTTTATTCAAAAAATCAGAACTTCCCTAAAACAGATACTGATAAAAGTGGTTCGGGTATCGGACTTGATAATGTAGAAAAACGACTTTCTTTACTGTATCCAGATCAGTTTTCTTTTATTGAAAAGGTTGAAGAAGGTGTTTTTTCAGTTTGTTTAAAAATCGAAGTATAAATTGGTTTGTTTGGAAAACTTTAAATTTGGAGCAATAGCATAAAAAAATTAAATAAAAATGGCGGAGAAAATATCATGTTTGATTGTAGATGACGAACCAATGGCGTTAAACTTAGTGGAAAGCTATGTTTTGAAAACGCCCTTTTTACATTTGGTTAAAAAGTGTCATAGCGGTATTCAAGCGTTGTCGTATTTAGATGAAGAGAAAGTGGATTTGATTTTTTTAGATATCCAAATGCCTGATTTAACGGGTTTGCAACTAGCCAAAGTACTTCCTAAGTCAACAAGAATAATTTTTACCACCGCATTTGATCAATATGCTATTGAAGGTTTTAAAGCCGAAGCCTTAGATTATTTGCTAAAACCATTCGATTATTCAGAGTTTTTAATGGCTGCTACTAAAGCCAAAGAATGGTTTGAATTGGTTAAAAACCAAGAGAAAAAAGCACCAGAAACACAAGATTTTCTTTTTGTAAAATCAGAATACAAGCAGATAAAAATAAACTTAAAAGACGTTTTGTATTTTGAAAGTTTAAAAGACTACGTTAAAATTTGGCTTAAAGCCGAAACAAAACCCATCCTCACTTTAATGAGTTTGAAAACCCTTGAGGAAGAGCTTTCATCCGATCAATTTATGCGTGTGCACCGTTCTTTTATAGTTGCTTTAAATAATATTGATACGATTGAGCGCAGTCAAATTCTAATCAATAAGCAACGCATTACAGTTTCCGATCAATACAAAAACCAATTTTTAGAGTTTGTTACTAAGAACTCTTTGGATTGATTTTTTAGAATTGTAAATCAATAAATAAGTGTAACTCATTCCTTGTTTGTTTATGCATAAAAGAACCTTTTTTAATAAAAACAAAAAGGGTTTTCATTAAAGTGCTTAACAGTAGCAATATATTTACCACAATTGCTACGGTAATCCATTGTTATAGAGGCGTAATACATTCAAATAGATACTTCAAAACAATATCAGCTCTGTGAGCAACTTTTGCCTTTTGTCTTTTGCCTTTTTACTATAAATGACTACTTTCGCACTTCGATTTAAGAAAAGGATAAAATGAGCACAAAATTTACTGAATACAAAGGACTTGACTTGCCTACAGTGGCGTCAGAAGTACTTGATTTCTGGAAGAAAGAAAACATATTTGAAAAAAGTGTAACAACTCGTGAGGGTAACGAGCCATTCGTATTTTTTGAAGGGCCACCTTCTGCAAATGGTTTGCCAGGTATTCACCACGTAATGGCACGTGCGATTAAAGATATTTTTTGCAGATATAAAACTCAAAAAGGGTACCAAGTGAAGCGTAAAGCTGGTTGGGATACCCATGGTTTGCCTGTAGAATTAGGTACTGAGAAAGAACTCGGAATCACTAAAGAAGATATTGGTACAAAGATTTCTATCGAGGAATATAACGAAGCCTGTAAAAAAACAGTAATGCGTTATACGGATGTATGGAATGATTTGACTGAAAAAATGGGATATTGGGTAGATATGGAAGATCCATATGTAACTTACAAACCCAAATATATGGAGTCGGTTTGGTGGATTTTGAAACAAATCTATAACAAGGACTTGATGTACAAAGGATACACAATCCAACCGTATTCTCCAAAAGCTGGAACGGGATTGTCATCTCACGAAGTGAATCAACCAGGTTCGTACCGTGATGTTACGGATACAACTGTGGTGGCACAATTTAAAGTCCTCACCCCAACCCTCTCCAAAGGAGAGGGAGACGTTGTGGAAAATACTTTTGCCAAAGCATTCGGACTAGACTCCCTTCCCTTCGGGGAGGGCAGGGGTGGGGAATTTTATTTTCTTGCCTGGACAACAACACCTTGGACATTGCCTTCAAACACGGCTTTGACAGTGGGTCCAAAAATCGATTACGCTGTTGTAAAAACCTTCAATCAATATACTTTCTTACCTACAAATGTAGTTCTAGCTAAAAACTTAGTTGGAAAACAATTCGGGAAAGGATTTTTTGCTAGCGAAGATGCAGCTGACTTTGAGAATTACAAAGGAGGAGATAAAAAAATCCCATTCCAAGTTATTGCTGAGGCAAAAGGAGCGGATTTAGTTGGAATCAAATATGAGCAATTAATGCCGTTGGTATTGCCGTATCAAAATCCTGAAAATGCTTTTAGAGTTATTGCAGGTGATTTTGTTACTATCGAAGACGGAACGGGAATTGTACATACCTCACCAACATTTGGTGCTGATGATGCAAAAGTTGCTAAAGAAGCTACTCCAGAAATTCCACCAATGTTAGTTCTTGATGCAGATGGTACTCCAGTGCCATTAGTCGATTTACAAGGGAAGTTCATAAAAGGTTTAGGTGATTATTCAGGTAAGTACGTTAAAAACGAATACTATGATGATGGTCAAGCTCCTGAGCGTTCAGTAGACGTTGAGATCGCTATTCAATTAAAAGAAGAAAATAAAGCATTCAAGGTAGAGAAATACGTGCACAGTTATCCACATTGCTGGAGAACAGACAAACCTATTTTATACTACCCGCTAGATTCGTGGTTTATAAAAATCACAGAAGTTAGAGACAGAATGTTTGAATTGAACGAAACCATCAACTGGAAGCCAAAAGCAACAGGAGAAGGACGTTTTGGAAATTGGTTGAAAAATGCCAATGACTGGAACTTGTCTCGTTCAAGATACTGGGGAATTCCATTACCTATTTGGAGAACTGAAGACAAGCAAGAAGAAATTTTAATTGGTTCAGTTGAAGAACTATACAATGAAATAGAAAAATCTATCGCCGCCGGTTTTCAAAAAGAAAACCCTTTTAAAGGTTTCGAAATTGGAAATATGGACGAAAGCAACTATGATTTAATTGACTTACATAAAAATGTAGTCGATGAAATCACGTTACTTTCTCCGTCTGGAAAACCAATGACGCGTGAAGCTGATTTGATCGACGTTTGGTTTGATTCAGGTTCGATGCCGTATGCACAATGGCATTATCCTTTTGAAAACAAAGAAAAAATTGATCAAAACAAAGATTTCCCCGCTAATTTTATTGCTGAGGGAGTAGATCAAACACGTGGGTGGTTTTATACTTTGCACGCGATTGGTACTTTGGTTTTTGATAAAGTTGCCTATAAAAATGTGGTTTCGAATGGTTTAGTACTAGACAAAAACGGACAAAAAATGTCTAAACGTTTAGGGAACGCCGCAGATCCATTTAAAACATTGTCAGAATATGGTCCAGATGCAACACGCTGGTACATGATCTCTAATGCAAATCCTTGGGATAACTTGAAGTTTGACTTAGAAGGAATTGCTGAGGTGCGTCGTAAGTTCTTTGGAACATTATACAATACCTATTCTTTCTTTAGTTTGTATGCAAACATTGATGGGTTTAAATACGAAGAAGCAGAAATTCCAGTAAACGAAAGACCAGAAATCGATCAATGGATCATCTCTGAGTTGAATACTTTAATAAAAGATGTTGACGGTTTTTATGCTGATTACGAACCTACAAAAGCAGCGAGAGCAATCTCTGACTTCGTTCAAGAGAACTTGAGTAACTGGTACGTACGTTTGTGTCGTCGTCGTTTTTGGAAAGGGGAATATGCGCAAGATAAAATCGCGGCATACCAAACATTATATAGCTGCTTATTAACTGTAAGTAAGTTGAGCGCGCCTATTGCGCCGTTCTTTATGGACAAACTTTACAGAGACTTAACGCAAGCAACACAGTCTGAAAAGTTTGATAGTGTACATTTGGCTGAGTTTCCAAAACACGTTGAAAACTTTGTTAATAAATCGTTAGAGAGCAAAATGCAGAAGGCGCAAACAATCTCATCACTAGTTTTATCTTTGCGTAAGAAAGAGATGATAAAAGTTCGCCAACCGCTACAAAAGGTAATGATACCAGTACTTGACGATAATCAAAGAGCTGAAATTGAGGCCATATCAGACCTAATAAAGGCAGAGGTAAACGTTAAAGAAATCTTGTTATTAGACGATGCTTCGGGTATTTTAGTGAAGCAAATCAAGCCAAATTTTAAAGCATTAGGACCCCGCTTTGGTAAAGATATGGGGCTGATTTCTAAAGAGATACAAGGTTTTTCTCCGGAGCAAATTGCTGAGATTGAGGCAAAAGGAACCATAGCAGTCGTTATTGCTGGAAATAGCATAACTTTAACAAGTGAAGATGTAGAGATAACATCGCAAGATATAGAAGGCTGGTTAGTTGCAAATTCAAATGGAATCACGGTTGCATTAGACATTGTAATCTCTCCAGAATTGAAAAAAGAAGGAATTGCAAGGGAACTTGTCAACAGAATTCAGAATATTAGAAAAGATTCTGGTTTTGAAGTAACAGATAAAATTAAAGTGTACTTACAAAATAATAGTGTACTTGAAGAGGCAGTGGCAATTAACGCTGCGTATATAAAATCAGAAACGTTAACTGAAGAGCTGATATTCTCAGATAAATTAGAAGATGGTGCTGAAATTGAATTTGACGAAATAACAACCAAAATTAAAATTACTAAATAAAAAACGACCATGGTAGATGAAGCAACACGATACTCTGACGCCGACTTAGCAGAGTTTAAGGATATTATTCTTAAGAAAATAGAAAAAGCACAAGCAGATTTAGATTTGATAAAAAGCGCTTACATGAATGACTTAAATAACGGTACAGATGATACATCGCCTACATTTAAAGCATTTGAAGAAGGAAGTGAAACAATGTCTAAAGAGGCAAACTCGCAATTAGCAATTCGTCAAGAAAAGTTTATTCGTGACTTGAAAAACGCACTATTCCGTGTAGAGAATAAAACCTACGGTTTATGTAAAGTAACGGGCAAGTTAATCAATAAAGACAGATTAAAAATTGTCCCTCATGCAACAATGAGTATCGAAGCTAAAAACTTACAACGATAATCACTATTGATCTATACAATTTAACGCTCCTTTAGGAGCGTTTTTTTTGATAAAATAATTACTTTTACGCCACTTAAAATTTTACAAATGTCATTAAAGAAAGCTTACCTTCTCATATTTATTATCTTAGTTGTCGACCAAATATCTAAAATATTTGTCAAAACAAATTTCATCTTGGGCGAAGAAGTCGAAGTTTTGAGTTGGTTTAAAATTTTATTCATTGAGAATGAAGGTATGGCTTGGGGAACAGAGATTCCAGGGGCGTATGGTAAATTGTTTTTAACACTTTTTAGACTAGCTGCCGTGGGTGGAATAGGCTATTGGTTGTATGATTCTGTAAGGAATAAACAAAGCTCAAATCACCTTATTATTGCGATCGCTTTAATTCTTGCAGGGGCATTTGGTAACATTATAGATTCTGTTTTTTACGGGGTTATTTTTGATGACAGTCACCAGCAATTAGCAACGTTATTCACAGATCAACCTTACGGAAAGTTCTTTTACGGGAAAGTAGTCGATATGTTTTACTTCCCTATTTGGCATGGGATTTTACCTAGTTGGATACCCGTGTGGGGCGGACGCGATTTTACGTTTTTCAACGCTATTTTTAACGTTGCCGATATGGCGATATGCGTGGGTGTTGGGATTTTGATTTTTTTCAATAAAAAAGCCTTCAATAAATAGGTTGTCTATTAGGAGCTACTTCCTGCTGTACACTATATCTCTTGCGGCGAACCCCGCCACAAGAGGATGCCGTTTCCATCAGGGCTAAGAACCTGTTCACAAAACAACTTCTAAGAATTAACACAGCATAAAATAAAGAAAGGGTAACCATACACTATGGTTACCCTTTCTTTATGTTGTAAATAAAGTCTATTTAAGCATTGATAAATCAGCTGCTCCTTTTACTTCAGTAGAGATTTCACCTATAGCTCCACCATTGTATTGTGTTGCCGTGTATACTCTAACAAAATCAATTCCTTTAAGTTTAACAGCTTTACCACTGTTATCCACAGCCCAATTAATGTCCATTACGTTTCCGCCATAAGTGCTATAATCAGCATCATAGTTATCTGCATATCCCCATGCTAATGCATCGATAGATACGTATCTACCTTCATTGATAACAGGAAAAACTCTCGTTCCTTTAAAAACTAGCTCAGTTAAGTTAGAAGCAAATAAAGGGTAATAGTTTTGCGTATGATAACTATTTACCGCTACGACATCATTTGATCCTTTATTATCAGTCCAAGGCACGTCCTTGTACTCTCCTGGGTTCGTGTACGTAACTTCGTAATTTTTAATAGTGCGTTCGTTAGTGTAGTTACTACCTGCTAATTCATACCATACATCATCTGCGATTCCGTTACCGTTACTGTCAAACGATACCTCAACAATCCCAGGTTCAGATCCTCCGTTAAAGGCATTACCATAAACAACAAAATCTTTGTCATCTAGTTTGTTCTCAATAGTATGATCAAAGGTGAAAATGACATAACCTCCCCAAGCACCAAGAGAAACGGTACCGGTTTTGCCACCTACGATTTTGTCAGCAGATTCTGGTGTTCCTAAGCCAGTGTTGATGAATTGACCAGGAGCTGGTAAGTATTGCATAACCTTAGAAATAAAGGCTGAGCTAAGATCAGTTCTAGCTCTAAAATATAAAGCATACGGATCAGAAATTTTGATTTCGTAACTTCTTTCAATGCTATTCGTGCCAGAAATAGCTATAAATCGAAGAGTAAATGCTTCTGCAGTTTCTGTTAGTAAATTTAGTTCTTGCGTTTGAGCAACTTCAACTCCATCTTTTAACCATTGAAATTTTACTGTTTCGTCTAGATTTGAAATTTCGGGATTAATGATGATTGCCTCTCCTATTGTTACCTCATAAGTGGTTTGATATTCAGTAGTTGTAAAAGCGATTGGAGTGCCATTGTCGTCGTTGTCAGAGCATGAGCTAAGCAAGAATAAGGCACTAAAAAGAACCAAAAAGTAATTTGTAAATTTGTTTTGCATGTGAATTGTATTTAAAATTAATAATAAGGATTAACTTAATTACAAAACAGTAAGGAATGAAAAATAGGAATAGCAAGACTACTCCAAAGCGATAACTCCCGAAAGCTTTGTTGTTGTGCTTCTTGGCAGGTCTTCTGACTCATTCCTCTTTTTACTCCTTCCCATCAATTACGACAGTGGTTATAGTAAAAAGTATTTCCTGATGTGATCAGGTACGAACTTACAGCAGCGGGAACTGTTCAGGATTTACACCTGATTCCCTTTTAATGCTTTTACTTGAAATAAAAGCAACCAAAAAGCGTGCAAAACTAAGCTTTTTTTTTCGAAAATAAATCTTACAATCTCAGTTTTTGATTATTAATTTTAAATATTAAAATTCAGTAGCATATAAAAGTATGACTTTTAATCTTTCAGAAGGTTTTTTCTAGAAAGTGTAGCCTTTTTGTGGAGTAACACAATAATTTAGTGCAATATCATTTTCGAATACATCGCTTATAATTTCTTCTGCTTCAAAGAATGATAAACCTATTTTAATGGTTTCTGCTGTGCATTGTGACAAAAATTTGTCATAAAATCCTTTACCGTAACCTACTCGATGGCCTTTTAAGTCAAAAGCTAAAAGCGGAACAAAAACAACTTCAATTTTATTTGCAGGTACTTCGATTCCATCGATCGGTTCGGGGATATTGTATTCATTCTTCTTGATTTTTGTATTATCGGTCAGGAGAAAATGAGTCATTTCTCTAGTGTCAAAATCAGATTTAGAGATGATAATATTCTTGTCTCTACCCGAAAGCAGGTGCAAAATCAGTTCGGTGTCGACTTCATTGTGCTCTGTTATGGCTAGAAAAATATGAAAGTAATTTTTATCCCATATGGGTAGCTTCAATAAGGCATTGGCAATAGCCATACTTTTCTCTTCTATAAGTTCCTGCGAGAATGCTCTTCGTAAGTTTTTATACTTTACTCTTAGCTCTTTTTTACTCTGTGGCATCTACTATTTTTTTTGAAATATGATAAACGGCATCTCCTTGATAGGTAATAGGAGCTTGATTTGCATTGATCACGTAGCCATCATGAGGTGCTTTTATTTTTCGAACAAATTTACCAAAAGGATCTGTGATGGTTGCTAATACAGTGCCTTTGTCTACAAAGGAGCCTACTTTGCCATTGTCGTGTAACAATCCAGAACACTTGGCGCGTATCCAGATGGATCTTTCTATGTAAATTGTTTTTTGATCTGTTTCAGGAATGTCGTGCTTGCTACTCAACATGTCTAAGTGTTTGAGCAGTCTTTTTGCACCATCTGTTCCGGCATCTGCAACAGGGTAATTGATGTCTAGAGATTTACCTCCTTCAAAAAGTAACATCTTCACATTCAATTTTTGACTAGCATTTCTAAAACTACCGCCTATATTTTTTGAAAATAAAGTAAAAGGCGCGTTAAAAGCATCGGCTAGTGCTTTTAAATCTTCGTTATTAGGCGCTAATCTTATTTGGGGAGCGTTAAATCTACTAGCGCCACCGGCATGAAAATCGACAGCATAGTCAACATGCGGCATAATCTCAGTGAGAATGTGATAAGCAAATCTACTGGCTAGAGATCCTTTTTTACTTCCTGGAAAAACTCTATTTAAGTCGCGACCATCAGGGAATTCTCGAGATTTATTAATGAACCCAAACATATTAATGACGGGGATACAAATAATGGTTCCTCTTTTTGGTTTGTTTATTTTTCGAATAATAAGCTGACGTACGATTTCGATTCCGTTAATCTCATCGCCATGAATCCCAGCAGAGAAAAGTACTGTAGGGCCATCAATTTTAGAGCGCTGCACAATTATGGGAATCTTCAATTTAGTGGTGTTGTGCAGTTTTGCAATTTCCATATTAATAGTCTTGCTCTGACCTGGTAAAATGGATTGTCCTAGTATTGTAATCTCTTTTAAATTTTTCATATTGAATTAAAAGTTAAAAATAGAAATAATTATTTGGATTTCGTAAATTTGAAAATAAATCGGCGGTCTTTAGTGATAATTAAAGCTATTCCTAGGTTTACGGCGTAATTTAGCGCTTTTTCACACATACATAACAATGCAGCAACCCACACTCGAACTTCAAATACAAACATTGCCAGATGGTCCCGGTGTATACCAATACTATGATAAAGAAGGTAAAATTCTTTATGTAGGAAAGGCAAAAAATTTAAAAAAGCGTGTTTCATCTTATTTCAATAAAGTACACGACACCGCTAAGACAAATGTTTTAGTAAAAAAAATAGTCACGATTAAACACATTGTGGTCCCTACAGAAACAGATGCACTTTTATTAGAGAACAATCTTATAAAAACGTTGCAACCAAGATACAATGTGCTGCTTCGCGATGATAAAACCTACCCATGGATTTGCATAAAAAAGGAGCCTTTCTCCCGTATTTTTGCAACGCGTAGAATGGTGAAGGATGGTTCAGAATATTTTGGTCCGTACACTAGTTTTAAAACGGTAAACACTATTTTAGAATTAATTAAAGAGTTGTATCCTTTGCGCACTTGTAATTACGATTTGACGCCATCAAATATTGATAGTGGTAAATTCAAGGTGTGTTTAGAGTATCATATAGGAAATTGTAAAGGGCCTTGTGAGGGCTATGAAAGTCTTGAGAATTACCAGAAACAAGTAGATGCTATTCGCGAAATCCTAAAAGGGAATTTCAAAGAAAGTATGAAAGATTTTAAGCGTGTCATGATCGAACTTGCACAAGACATGCATTTTGAAGAAGCCCAAAAGATTAAAGAGAAAATTGAAGTTCTAGAAAATTATCAATCTCGATCAACGATTATAAATCCAAAAATAACCAACATAGATGTCTTCTCCATCGTATCTGATGAGGCAGCTGGATTTGTGAATTTTCTCCAGATTTCGCACGGTTCGATCATTCGATCACATACTATGGAGATCAAGAAAAAACTAGAAGAAACTGATGAAGAATTATTAGAGTTAGCTATCATTGAACTAAGAGAGCGTTTTCAATTACTATCAAAGGAAATAATTGTTCCGTTTCAAGTAGACCTTGGAGAAAATATTAAGGTTACCGTTCCTCAATTAGGAGATAAAAAGCAAATTCTAGACTTGTCTATTAGAAATGCTAAGTTTTATAGAATCGAACAATTAAAGCAATTGCAAATTGTAGACCCTGACCGACATACTACAAGGATTATGGCACAAATGCAAAAAGATTTGCGACTGCCAGTAGAGCCAAGACATATTGAGTGTTTTGATAACTCTAATATACAAGGAACAAACCCTGTAGCTGCTTGCGTGGTGTTTAAGGATGGAAAGCCAAGTAAAAAGGATTACCGTCATTTTAATATAAAAACAGTAGAAGGACCTGATGATTTTGCTTCGATGGAGGAAGTGGTGTATAGACGCTACAAGCGATTGCTTGATGAAAACCAACCGCTGCCTAATTTAATTATAATTGATGGTGGAAAAGGGCAGTTGTCATCAGCATTAAAAAGTTTAGATGCCCTAGAGTTGCGAGGAAAAATAGCTATCATAGGAATTGCAAAACGATTAGAAGAGTTGTTCTATCCTGGAGATTCTGTTCCTTTATATTTAGATAAAAAATCAGAGACCTTAAAAGTAATACAACAATTGCGTAATGAAGCACACCGTTTTGGGATTACGCATCATCGTGATAAACGTAGTAAAGCGGCCTTGAATTCCTCTATAGAATCGATTCCTGGTATTGGTGAAAAAACAATGTTAACGCTCATTCAGCACTTTAAAAGTGTAAAAAGATTGAAATTAGCAACAGAAAAAGAAATAACAGCAGTGATTGGTGTGTCAAAAGCAAAAAAAATTGTCGACTTTTACAAAAACATAAGCAAGTCATAATTAGTTCTTTACTACTAGTGTGGTTTTAATATCCTTATAATACTATGAATAAATACTTACTGTACGTTTTTTTCTTCTTTGCTTTTGCTACTGTGTTTGCACAGGAACACAACAGACCAAAAATTGGTTTGGTTTTAAGCGGTGGTGGAGCAAAGGGTTTTGCGCACATAGGTGTTTTAAAAGTTTTAGAAGATGCGGGGATTAAGATTGACTACATAGGAGGGACAAGTATGGGGGCGGTTATAGGTGGTTTATATGCTTCAGGGTACAACGCCGCACAAATTGATTCTATCTTTCAAACTACAAATTTTGATAAATTAATAAACGACTACATCCCTAGGTCGTCAAAGAATTTTTACGAAAAACAAAATGACGAGCGTTACGCATTAGTACTGCCATTTGATAAATTTAAAGTGGGTATTCCAGAAGCACTTTCAAAAGGGATGTACAACTTTAATCTTATTAGTAAATTGACAAGTCATGTACGCCATGTACGGGATTTCAATAAATTACCTATTCCGTTTTTATGTATAGGAACCGATATTGAAACTGGAAAACAAGTGATTCTTGATAAAGGTAATTTGGCGCAAGCGATAATTGCAAGTGCTGCTTTTCCATCGTTGTTTTCGCCGGTAGAAATAGATGGAAAATTGCTTGTGGATGGAGGTGTGACCAATAATTACCCTATTGACGAAGTGATTAAATTAGGTGCTGATATTATAATAGGTGTAGATGTTCAAGATGATTTGCTTACTAGAAAGTCTTTAAAAGATGCCACACGTATTTTAGTGCAGATAACTAATTTGCATTCGATAGAAAAAATGAAGGAGAATATCGCTCAAACAGATATCTATATTAAGCCAGATATTAAAGATTATGGGGTGATTTCATTTGATAAGGGAAACGAAATTATCAAGAAAGGGGAAAACGCCACCTTTGCAGTCTACGACAAAATCCAACTCTTAGCTGCAGATCAAACAGCTTATGTTAAACCTAAACTTGCTTTATTTACAGATAGTCTCGATATTAAAGAAATCAATATCAATCACCTTGATAATTTTACTAGGGATTATGTGCTAGGGAAATTGCGCTTTAAGCCACAATCAAAAATTGCCTACAGTCAACTAGAGCGCGGAATAAACAATATTAACGCAACACAAAATTTTAGTGTCATTAATTATTCTCTCGAAGATGGTGGCGGAAAAGATAATTTGAAATTAGACTTGACTGAAAACCAAACTAAATCAAATTTAAAATTTGGTTTGCACTTTGATGGATTGTTTAAAAGCGGAATATTAGTGAACGTGACAAGAAGGAAAACCTTATTTAAAAATGACGTGGCATCATTAGATGTGATTTTAGGAGATAATTTTAGATATGATTTTGATTATTATGTAGAGAATGGGTACAATCTAAGTGTGGGTTTTAAGTCAAATTATAATCAATTTAATCGAAATGTCGCTCGTGAGTTGAGTGGCATCGATCCTACAACCGAAGGAGCAAATACAATTAATGTAGATTTCTCTGATTACACAAGTCAGTTTTATTTTCAATCCTTATTTGTTCAAAAATTTCTAGTAGGTGCGGGAGTAGAATATAAATTTTTAAAAATTGAATCTGAAACGGTACAGAATGCTGACCCTATCTTTGATCGAAGCAGTTATGGAAGTGTTTTTGGTTATATGAATTACGATTCCTTTGATAACAAAAATTTTCCCACGAGCGGATGGTATTTTTCTGGAGATATTAAGTCGTATCTGTTTTCGTCTAATTATACTAAAGAATTTGAACCTTTTAATATTGTAAAAGCTGATTTTGGTATTGCAGCTCAATTATTTAAAAATGCAACAATTAAATTCCAAACAGATGCTGGGTTTTCTTTTGGTGATCAAAGTGTTCCTTTTTTTAATTTTATTCTGGGTGGTTATGGTTACAAACCAGTAAATAATTTTAAACATTTTTATGGTTATGATTTTTTAAGCATTGCCGGCGATAGCTACATTAAAACGGCAGTGACCTTAGATTACAAATTATTTAAAAACAACCACATTAATTTTACAGCAAATTATGCTAATCTAGGGAATAAAATATTCGAATCTACTAATTGGATTTCGCTTCCACAATATTCAGGATATGCATTAGGTTACGGTTTAGAAACGGTAATTGGTCCTATAGAAATCAAGCACTCTTGGTCTCCAGAAGAGTCAAAAGGCTACACATGGTTTAGTGTAGGTTTTATGTTTTAAATTTTATATAATTCAATAATATTTCCGATATTTGTTAATATGAAAACGAAATGGGCAGGATTATTAGAATATCTTCAATTCCTTATCAAGAGAAATCCTGAATAGGGTACTTTTTTTTGATTTAGAATAGCAAATTATAAAGCAATCTCGCTTGATTTAGTTACACTTAAAACAAAAAAAAATGCCATTATATCACAAACTGGGGACATTTCCTCAAAAAAGACACACGCAGTTTGAAAAACCCAATGGTGGTTTTTACTACGAACAACTTTTTGGTACCGAAGGTTTCCACGGACACGCGTCCCTATCGTACCACGTTCACAGACCCACGCAGGTTAAAGAGATTTTAAAATCGTATTCGATAGAGCCAAAAATTGCTATTGGTAAAAATATCAAGTCATTACTTTTAAAAGGATTTGAACTGAAACCAGCCGATGATTTCTTAGACAGTCGCAAAGCTATGTTAGTCAATAAAGACTGTACAATAGGACTTGCTGCGCCAAGAAAATCACTCACAGAATATTTTTATAAAAATGCCGATGCCGATGAAATGATTTTCATTCATAAAGGCACAGGAACATTACGTACCATGTTAGGGAATATCCCTTTTAAGTATGGGGATTACCTTATTATTCCGCGCGGAATTATTTACCAAATTCAATTTGACACTGAAGAAAATCGCTTGTTCTACGTAGAGTCGTTTGCTCCTTTTTATACACCTAAAAGATATAAAAATGAGTCAGGACAGCATTTAGAGCATTCGCCATTTTGTGAGCGCGATTTTATTCTGCCAACCGAGTTGGAAACTCATGACGAAAAAGGAGATTTTTTAATCAAAATCAAAAAAGAAGGCATGATGCACGAAGTGGTGTATGCCACGCATCCTTTTGACGTGATTGGTTGGGATGGATATAATTTTCCATACGGATTTAGCATTCATGATTTTGAACCTATTACCGGTCGCGTGCACCAACCGCCACCAGTACATCAAACATTTGAGACGGCTACCTTTGTAGTATGCTCGTTTGTGCCAAGGTTGTATGATTACCACCCAAAATCAGTTCCAGCACCTTACAATCATAGCAATATTGATAGTGATGAAGTGTTGTATTATGTAGATGGTGACTTTATGAGTCGCAACAATATCGAGCAAGGGCACATCACTTTACACCCAAAAGGTATTCCACACGGACCAGCGCCAGGAGCAATGGAACGCAGTATAGGGCATACCGGTACTGAGGAATTGGCTGTAATGGTAGATACATTTCGTCCATTGATGGTTACTGAAGAGGCTATGGGGCTTGACGACGGTCAGTACTATAAATCCTGGGTAGAGTAAGTAGTACTTGCTTGCAATAAAATAACCGCATTATAATTGTCATTTTGATTAGTTTTATAGGTAGGAGCAATTTCCTGCTGTTCGCTAAATCTTTATGTTTTTAAAGAAAAAACATAAAGGATACCGCTACCATCAGGGCTAGGATTAAGTGCAATTAATACACAAATTTTAAATTAGAAAAAATCAGTGAAAATCAATTTTATCCGCTTCATTCGCGTTCCAAAATTAGATTTCGCATAAAAATAAACACAATGGCAAAAGAAGTAAAATCAGTTGAATACGGATTAGAGAAAATATTTGAAGGAGCACAAGATTTCCTTCCGTTATTAGGAACAGACTATGTAGAATTCTATGTAGGAAACGCAAAACAATCCGCTCATTATTATAAAACGGCTTTCGGTTACCAATCATTGGCGTATGCCGGATTAGAAACGGGAGTTAAAGACAGAACATCTTATGTTTTAAAACAAGATAAAATACGCATTGTTTTAACGACGCCTTTAACGCAGGATTCCCCTATTCATGAACATCTTAAAAAACATGGAGACGGAGTAAAAGTAGCTGCTTTATGGGTTGAGGATGCAACTAGCGCTTATCAAGAAACGATGAAACGTGGCGCACGTTCTTTTATGGAGCCAACAGTGGAAAAAGACGAACATGGAGAAGTGGTTCGTTCAGGAATTTACACTTATGGAGAAACAGTACACATCTTTGTAGAGCGTAAAAACTACAATGGTGTTTTTCTACCTGGTTATAAAGAATGGAAATCTGATTATAATCCAGAAGCAACCGGCTTAAAATACATTGACCATATGGTGGGGAATGTAGGTTGGAACGAAATGAACACATGGGTAAAGTTTTATGAGGAAGTGATGGGGTTTGTAAACTTCCTTTCTTTTGATGATAAGCAAATCACAACAGAGTATTCGGCATTGATGAGTAAAGTGATGTCAAATGGAAATGGTAGAATTAAATTCCCTATCAACGAACCAGCTGAAGGGAAGAAAAGATCACAAATAGAAGAATACTTGGACTTCTACGGAGGCCCAGGGATACAGCACATTGCTATTGCTACTGATGATATTATTAAAACAGTAAGTCAATTAAGAGCTAGAGGGGTTGAGTTTTTATCAGCACCGCCACACACCTACTACCAAGCAATTCCTGAACGTTTAGGAGAGCACATGGGTATGATGAAAGAAGATATTAATGAAATCGAAAAGCTTGCTATTATGGTTGATGCTGATGAGGATGGGTATTTATTGCAAATATTCACTAAACCGGTGCAAGATCGACCAACCTTATTTTTTGAAATAATACAAAGAATGGGTGCTAAAGGTTTTGGTGCAGGTAACTTTAAAGCTTTATTTGAATCAATTGAGAGAGAACAAGAATTGCGAGGAACGTTGTAAAAACGCGTTTTTTTTGCATTATGTGAAAAAATAACTATTCAATCGATTCTGATTTTATCAATGTTTTGTTAAACTTTTTTTATTGAATATAGAAGTGAATTTGTTAGCTACCTTTGCACTCGCAAAATGGAAGGGGTGGTTTCCTTCCGAATTGATATAAATTTCATAATTTATAGTTTTTTGGTTAGTTAATAGCATAAAAACTCAGTCATTATTTGACTGAGTTTTTTTGTTTTAATATATTTGGAACAGAATTTGCTTTTTAAAGAAGTAAACAGAAAAAGTAAGTTATGAAAAAAGTTATTCTCTTCTTAGTATTGTTAGCTACAGTAAGTTTTGATAGTCGCAATCAAGATGCCTATGATGTAGGTGAATATTTTAAATTTCGAATTCACTACGGTATCGTTAACGCTGGTTATGCCACTCTTGAGGTAAAAGATGCTACAATAAATAATAAAAAAGTATTTCACGTTGTAGGTAAAGGATACACTACGGGTATGTCTCGTTTTTTCTTTAAAGTAGATGATTTATATGAAACGTACATTGATAAAGATTCAGGTATGCCATACCGTTTTGTTAGAAAAATAGACGAAGGAGGTTACAAGAAAAATCAAGAAGGCTTTTTTAATCAATCGGCTAATAAGGTAACCGTAAAGGATTATAAGAATAATAACGAAAAAACCTTTGTTACTCCTAAAAATACCCAAGACATTTTATCGTCATTTTATTACTTAAGGAATTATCCAGGAATAGATAAAATCAAACCGGGTGAGTCAATTACTATAGACATGTTCTTTGATGATGAAACAACAAAATTTAAGTTAAAGTTTGTAGGTCGTGAAAATATTACGACTAAATTTGGCGTTGTCCCATCAATGATATTTAGACCTTTAGTTCAATCCGGTCGCGTGTTTAAAGAGAAAGAGAGCCTAACGGTTTGGATTTCAGATGATGACAATAGATTGCCTATTCGAATAAAAGCAGATTTAGCTATTGGATCATTAAAAGCTGATCTTGATGCCTACAAAGGATTAAACAATCCGTTTAAAACAAAATAATAATGAATATTAGTGAGCACAGAGAAACTATCTTAAACGATATTGAGGTTAAATACGACGCTATAGGTCAAAAGACAGATACTCATCTCGAAGGACTTCTTTATGCTAAACCCATCACTTACTGGGACTACATTCAAACAGATGCACTTTTAAGTCTACAAACACAAAGAACGACCTTGCCTGATGAAATGGTGTTTATAATGTACCATCAAGTCAACGAATTAATCTTCAAGATGATTCTCTGGGAAATGCAACAAATATGCTATTGCGAGAATATCCAAACTAAATTTTTTGCCGAACGTTTATCTCGCGTAACACGCTATTTTGATATGCTAACGACTTCTTTCAGTATTATGGAGGAAGGCATGGAAGTAGAGCAATACATGAAATTTAGAAATACTTTAACACCGGCAAGTGGGTTTCAAAGTGCACAATATAGATTAATAGAATTTACCTCTACAGACTTGATTAATCTTGTAGACAATCGCTTTAGAGCTAAAATTGATAGAAATACGCCTTATGAAAATGCGTTTGAACATTTATATTGGCAAGCTGCAGGTAAAGATTATAGTACTGGTAAAAAATCATACCTCTTAGAAGAGTTTGAGAAAAAGTACAAAGGTTCTTTCTTGCGCCACATGGAAGAATATAATACAATCAACATTTATCAAAAATTCAAACAGCTGCCTATTGATGATCAAAAAAATCCTGAGCTGGTAGCTGCCATGAGACACTTTGATCATACTGTAAATATCACTTGGGTGATGCAGCATTTAAATGTTGCTATTAAATACATTGACCACAGTGGTAAAGGTGATGGTGAGGCAACTGGTGGTAGTGACTGGAAAAAATACATGCACCCTAAATACCAGAGACGTATCTTTTTTCCTGACTTGTGGAGTGAAGAAGAATTGGCAAATTGGGGTTTATAATAAAAGTAAAATACAAAAAAATAAGTATAGTTTGAAGCAAGTATTAATGGTTATCGTGTTATTGACAACAATACTATCTTGTAATAAATCTGCTGATAAGCTTGATAAAAAAGCACAGATAAAAAAGGTTGCTGTTAAAGCAGAACATTCTGATTTCGGATTTAATTTCGCTGATTTTAATGTAGTTCAAGATACAGTTAGAAAAGGAGACACTTTTGGGACTATAATTAATAAGCAAAATATAGGAGACAGGAAAGTTTTTGAAATAGTTGAAAGTGTCAAAGATACTTTTGATGTTAGAATCATAAAACCCAACCGCTCTTATACAATGTTGAGGTCAAAAGGAAAGACTAATAAACTGGAGGTTTTTGTTTACCAGCCTGATGCCTTAAGTTATTATATTTTTGATTTACGTGACTCTGTAATTGTTGCTCATAAAAAAACGAGGCCTATTACAATACGCCGCCGCACCATAGGTGGTGTTGTCAAAGGGTCGTTGTCAGAGACGCTTGGAGATGCCGGTGTAGAAGCTGCGTTAGCGAGTAGAATAACTAAAATCTACTCTTGGTCTATTGACTTTTTTAAATTAAAAAAAGGAGATCGCTACGGAATCACTTTTACCGAAAGGTTTATAAACGACTCCATTTATGATGGTGTTGACGAGCTCGAAGCTTCTTTTTTTGAATATAAAGGTAAATTAGTGTATGCTTTTCCTTTTGTACAAAATGAGGCTAGCGGTAAGGTAGAATACTATGATGAAGAGGGGAAAACGCTTAAAAATTTCTTTTTAAAGACACCTATTAAATTTAGTCGCATCACTTCTAGATTTACAATGAATAGATTTCACCCCGTACAACACCGATGGAAAGCGCATAAAGGAACAGATTATGCTGCCCCTACAGGTACGCCTATTACAACGACAGCTTCGGGTGTGGTAGAGCAAGCAGGCTATACTGCAGGAAACGGAAATTTTGTCAAAGTTAAACATAATGGTACGTACTCAACACAATACCTACACATGTCAAAAATCCTTGTGCGTCGTGGCCAACATGTTAATCAAGGTGATGTAATAGGTAGAGTAGGAAGCACTGGATTAGCAACGGGACCGCATGTGTGCTACCGTTTCTGGAAAAACGGCGTTCAAGTCGATGCATTGCGTCTTAATCTTCCCACTGGAGAACCCATGACAGGAAATAATAAACAACGTTTTCTTGATAAAATCACTCCTTTAAAAAGAGAGTTAGATAGTATTGCTAATTTATAAGTTAATTGCCAAAAATCTAATTATTTTTAAAAGTTAAAGAGATATATAGTGCTCCAAGTTGTCAATTAGATAATTTGGAGCTTTTTTTTTAACCGAAAGTGTCGTTGATTCCAATAGTAAAAGCTGTAATTGCAAGAATGAATTGACTAGTTAAAACATATTTCAGTATTTTTACAAACATTAAAAACTTGAACTAAAAAAAAATGGCTTTACAAACAAATAACCCTACAACTACTGCCGCTTGGACTAAGCTTCAGCAGCATTTTGAAACGATGCAAGATGTATCAATGCAAGAAATGTTTCAAAAAGATGCTTCGAGAACTGCAAAATTCAATATTAAATGGAACGATTTTTTACTTGATTATTCGAAAAACAGAATTAATCAAGAAACTATGACGCTATTGACAGCATTAGCAAACGAAATGGGATTGAAGAGTGCAATTTCAGATTATTTTAGTGGCGCTGCAATTAATAAAACCGAAAATAGAGCGGTACTACATACTGCTTTGAGAGCTACTGAAGATACAGTTGTCACTGTTAATGGTGAGAATATTATTCCAGAGGTGTACGAAGTAAAGAAAAAAATCAAGGCTTTTTCTAATGAGTTGATTGCTGGAAATAGAAAAGGATATACGGGGAAAGTTTTTACCGATGTCGTTAATATAGGAATTGGAGGATCTGATTTAGGGCCGGCGATGGCTGTGGAAGCATTGCAGTTTTATAAAAATAATTTAGACGTGCACTTTGTGTCTAATGTAGATGGTGATCATGTTAATGAAGTAATCAAGAAATTGAATCCTGAAACTACATTATTTGTTATTGTATCTAAAACATTTACAACTCAAGAAACCTTAACAAATTCAGAAACGATTAAAAAATGGTTTTTAGAGTCGGCAACTCAAGAGGATATTGCTAAGCATTTTGTTGCTGTTTCTACAAATATCCAAAAAGTAAGTGCGTTTGGTATTGATCCTGAAAATGTTTTTCCAATGTGGGATTGGGTTGGTGGACGTTTTTCTTTATGGAGCGCTGTAGGTTTAACGATTAGTTTAGCTATAGGATATGAAAATTTCGACCAATTATTAAAAGGGGCTAATGAAATGGATCAACATTTTGAATCATCAGAGTTTGATCAAAACATGCCCGTAATTTTGGCATTATTGAGCATTTGGTATAATAATTTCTTTGCTGCCGAAAGTGAAGCAGTCATTCCATATACACAGTATTTACAAAAGTTGGCTCCGTATTTACAGCAAGGAACAATGGAAAGTAACGGTAAATACGTAGGTAGAGATGGCCAAAAAGTAAATTATCAAACCGGAACGATAATATGGGGAGAGCCAGGGACTAATTCCCAGCATGCCTTTTTTCAATTAATTCATCAAGGAACAAAATTAATTCCTTCTGATTTTATAGGTTACCTGAAACCACTTTATGGAGATGAAGATCATCATGACAAATTGATGTCTAATTTCTTTGCTCAAACAGAAGCCTTGATGCAAGGAAAGTCAATAGAGCAAGTACAAGCAGAGTTTGACAAGCAAGGTTTGAATCAATCAGCAGCAGCAGCATTATTGCCTTTTAAAATTTTTGAAGGGAACAAGCCTACAAATACCTTACTTATAGATAAGCTAACGCCTAAATCGTTAGGTTCTTTAATTGCTTTGTACGAGCACAAAATATTTGTTCAAGGAATTATCTGGAATATCTTCAGTTTTGATCAATGGGGAGTGGAATTAGGAAAGCAATTAGCAAATAAGGTGTTGACAGAGATCAATAAAAATAAAGTAGCAGCACACGATGCATCTACAAGCTTTTTATTAGATTACTACTTAAAGAATAAATAAGAGTTTAAGTAATTTTTATAATGTAGCCCCAGTAAATTATGTTTGCTGGGGCTTTGTTGTATTTATTAGTCCCATTTTTTTTAAATGTCTGTAATACAAGTTAAAATGATCTGAATGCTATATAAAAAGGAGTAAAGCGGAGATTTATACGGTGTGCATTTTTTATTGTTACGTATTAAATAGAATAAGGAAATTTAAAAGATATAAGATTTCATTCGGATCAACCTGATTTATTTCTCTTAAAGCTTAGGTGTCAGTTATTTCAATTGTAAAATAATCAATATCATCATCATTAGAATAAAAAAACAGTTAAAGCGAAAATATTTTTTCAATTTTATTTGGCACAATATGTTGAATTATTGCTAATATTTATGCTGATTTCAGTTTAATTTCTCATTAATTACTTTAAAAAGTTATTTATAATAGAAGGAAGACTTCGCTTAATCAAAAATTTATTAACATTGCCTTAACTTTTATAGCTAAAATAGTTATAATTTTGCCAAAAATAATAAACTAAACAAAAATGAAGACAATGAAAAATTGGTTATTCTCTGGAATGCTGTTTTTAGTAGCTGTAACTGCGTTTTCTCAAGGAAAAGTTACGGGAACTATTACTGATGGACAAGGTTCTTTGCCTGGTGCTAACGTTGCTATTAAAGGTGCTACAACTGGAGTTTCAGCAGATTTTAATGGTAAATTTTCAATTAATTCTACTACAAGTAAGGGAGAATTAGTTATTTCTTTTATCGGTTTCGAAAACAAAATTGTAAAGTTTTCTGTTGCAGATGGTGGAACAGTAAATTTAGGATCTATTGTTTTAACGTCAAATTCAAATGAATTAGACGAAATAGTTGTTACTTCTAGTGTGATTGATATCGCAAAGGATAGAAAAACACCTGTAGCGGTTTCAACAATTAAAGCTTCAGAAATTCAAGAAAAGCTTGGTTCTCAAGAGTTTCCTGAAATTTTAGCTAACACTCCTTCTGTTTATGTAACTAAGCAAGGTGGTGGTTATGGTGATTCAAGAATTAATATTCGTGGTTTTGATCAAAGAAATATTGCTGTAATGATTAATGGAGTTCCTGTTAATGATATGGAAAATGGTTCTGTTTATTGGTCAAACTGGGCTGGTCTTTCTGATGTTACTTCTGCAATGCAAGTACAAAGAGGTTTAGGTTCTTCTAAATTAGCTATTTCTTCTGTAGGAGGAACTATCAATGTTGTTACAAGAACTTCTGATATGAAAGAAGGTGGTTCAGTATCGTCTACATTTGGTAACGATAATTATTTAAAAGTTCAAGGTTCTTACAATACAGGAGTAATGGATAATGGTTTATCTGCTTCTGTTTTAATTAGTTCTACAACTGGAGATGGTTATGTTAATGGTACTTCTTTTGAAGGTAAAAACTATTTTCTTGCTTTAGGTTATAAGCCTAACGATAAGCACGATTTTCAATTTACTTTTACAGGTGCTCCACAATGGCATCACCAAAGAAGTTTTGCTAACAAGATATCAGAATATATTAAATACGGTGATGCTGCTGCAAATGAGCCAAACATAAAATATAATTCAGATTTCGGATACAGAAATGGACAAGAATTTTCTTTTGCTAGAAATTTTTACAGTAAGCCTGTAGCTTCATTCAACTGGGATTTTAAAATAAACGACAATACAAAATTATCAGCAGTAGCTTATGGATCTTGGGGTCGTGGAGGAGGAACTGGTAGTATTGGTAGTAATCCTTACTCAGCGCCAAAAACTGCAGATGGATTGATGCAAATAGATGAATTCGTTAAATACAATAATGGTCAACCTAATGCTGTAGGTTCAGGAACAAATCTTTTCTTAGTTCCTAATGCTGATGGGCAAAATATCGCAAATAGTAGAAACGGATACATTAGAAGAGCCTCTATTAATTCACACAACTGGTACGGTGCAGTGGTTAATATGAATAAAAAATTATCTGAACAAGTTACTTTAGATTTTGGAATTGATGCAAGAACGTACACTGGTTTTCACTTTAGAAATTTGAGTGATTTGCTTGGAGCTGATGGTTATTTAGATAATGCGGATATTAATAATCCAAATAGAACTTTAACTAAAACCTATGATTCTTCAGCAAGTTTGAATCCATTTAGTAATGTTAAAGATCAAGAGAAAATAGCTTACAATAATAATGGTTATGTAACTTGGTTGGGTGCTTTTACACAATTAGAATATTCAGTTGATAATATTTCTGCCTTCTTTCAAGGAGCTGTATCTCAACAAGGATTTAAAAGAGAAGATACATTTACTTACTTAGAATCAGATCCACTTTACAAAACTGACTTTGAGAACTTAATTGGAGGAAATGTTAAAGGTGGTGTTAACTATAATGTTAGTGAAACAAGTAATGTTTTTGTTAATACAGGATTTTACTCAAAACAACCATTTTTTAATGCTGTATACCCAAATAATCAATCAGTAGTTGCTGCTAACTTAGTTAACGAAAAAGTATTTGGATTAGAAGGTGGATATGGTTTCCGTTCTAAAGTGTTTACTGCTAATTTAAATGTATATTACACTTCATGGAGAGATAGATATCAAAGAAATAGTGATCCGTCTATTGACAACGTTGGTGGATACTATGACTACAACGGTTTAACAGAAATTCACTCAGGTGTAGAGCTTGAAATGAATGCTAAGCCAACACCGAAATTAAGTTTGAACGCTATGATTTCTATTGGTAATTGGTTTTACAAAGGAAATGTTTCAAGTAATAGATTTGATATTGATAACAACGTAATTGGTGGTGGAGTGCCTACGACTTTATACTTAGATAAATTAAAAGTTGGAGATGCTGCTCAAAACACAGCAAGTATAGGTGCTAAATACGAAGTTGTAGAAAGATTAAGCTTAGATGCAAACTATAGAGTTTCTGATAAGTTATATGCTTCTATTGATCCATCAAAATTTACAACTGAGGAAAATAACGGAACTTTACAGTTGCCTTCTTACGGTTTAATGGATGCTGGTTTGTCTTATAAATTATTACTTGGTGCAAACAAGTTGAGTTCACTAAATTTTAGAATTAATGTAAATAACGTTTTGGACGAGGTTTATATTTCTGAATCTAGAACTAATAATTTTGCAACAGCAACATCTGCTACTTATGATGGTGTTGATACAAGTAATCAAGTTTACTTTGGTTTTGGAAGAACATGGAACTTTAGTCTTCGTTACAACTTCTAGTCAAATAATAAAACTAATAAAATTCATAAAAACCCTCATTTCATACGGAATGAGGGTTTTTTTTATGCCTTTTTTACTTATATTTGTTTTTCAAAAATTAAAATTTTATGTACGAATTTATTCAAAAATTACATTCGGGTTGGGCTTACTTAGCTCTGTTGTTGTTAGTTGTTGCTGTGTTGAATGCACTGTATGGTTTTTTCTCTAAGAAAGAATTTAATGCAACAGATAGAAAAATTGCTTTGTTTGCACTTATTGGTACGCATACGCAGTTATTGATTGGTTTGATAATTTATTTTGTTTCGCCTCTTGGGTTTGCTTCTTTAGGTAATATGAGTGATAAGGCCATTCGTCTTACTTCATTAGAGCATCCACTAATTAATATCATTGCTATAGCGTTGATTACGATAGGGTGGTCAAAACATAAAAAGTTGCTTACGAGTGAGTCTAAGTTCAAGACTTTTACCATATTTTATACATTAGGATTAATTTTAATTTTGATGAGAATACCTTGGAAATTGTGGTTGTAAAACTGCCAAAAAAGCCCTTTTTATAGGGCTTTTTTTATCTAGGTATGGTTTTTGTAAAAGTTGAACTGAAATATAAAATGATATGAGAAAATTAATTACACCTTTTTTACTAATAGCAATCATTGGTATTGCAACGAGTCAAAGCTCTATTGCTGATAAAATAAAGGTTTCATTACAAAAAACTGCAATTCAAAAAGATACTTTAAAGAAAAGTAAAGTCGCAGTTTTAGCTCAAAAAGATATAGCTAAGGATACTCTTACTGAGAAATACGGGAAACTAGCTGCCTATAAAACAAATGCTCGTGCGTCTTATTATGCTGATAAATTTCATGGAAGAAGAACTGCCAGTGGTGCTCCATTTAACATGAACGCTTATACGGCTGCTCATAAAAAGTTTCCTTTTGGTACTATGTTAAAAGTGACTAACCAAGTTAACGGTAAGTGGGTTGTTGTAGAAGTTAATGATCGCGGACCATTTGTGAGATCAAGAGAAATAGATCTGTCTAAAAAAGCATTTATGGAAATTGCTAAAAACAAAGGCATCGGTGTGATGACTGTGACAATCGAAGTTTTCAACCCTTAATTTCACTAAGTATTTTTGATTACCATTTACTAAATGGATTTGAATTGAGATAAGCGTTGTAATATCGAGGATCAGTAGTTACCTCTTCTCCTAGCCAAGAAGGTCTCTGGAATTGTTCCTCTTCAAATTTAAGTTCTACTTCGGCTAAAATTAATCCTGAATTTTCACCGTAGAATTCATCTATCTCAAAGATGTGATTGCCCACCTTTACTTCATATCTTATTTTATCGATTGCACCGCTTTCGCATAATTGTAATAAGCATTCGGCTTCAGTAATTGAAATTTCTTTTTCCCATTCAAATCGTGACATCCCAGATTCGTTTGAAGCTCCTTTAATTGTTAAGTAGGCCTGATCGCCTTTAGTACGTACTCTAACTGTTCTTTCTGGTACCGAACTTAAATACCCTTGTTTTATCTTTTTGTTCGAAAAACACTCCAATTTAAACACATCAGAAGTTACTAGAAATTTGCGTTCGATCTCAATCATTAGTTGTCTTTTTTGCTTTGAATTAATCCCTTAGGAGTGTCAAATGTATCAAATTTATTTAACATCAAAGGCGGTTCTTTTTTATGGAAATCGCTATAAATTTGTAAAATGGAAACCACAACCTTAAATAGAAAAATTATACATGTTGACATGGATGCTTTTTATGCCTCTGTGGAACAAATGGATAATCCTGAACTAAAAGGGAAACCCATTGCTGTAGGTGGTTCTGAGAATCGTGGTGTGGTGGCAGCAGCAAGTTATGAAGCTAGAAAATTTGGTGTTCGTAGCGCAATAAGTGGTGTTCTAGCCAAGAGAAACTGTCCCGATTTAATTTTTGTGAAACCTAGATTTGAACGATACAAGGAGATTTCGATTAAAATTCACAAGATATTTAAGGACTATACTGATCTGGTAGAGCCGCTTTCTCTTGATGAGGCCTATCTTGATGTAACCATTAATAAAAAGGGAATTACAAGTGCTAGTTTGCTGGCTGAGGAGATTAGGGCGCGTATCTATAATGAAGTTGGTTTGACGGCTTCGGCAGGTATATCTGTGAATAAATTTGTTGCTAAGATTGCTAGTGATTATAACAAGCCTAATGGGCAAAAAACGGTGAATCCGGATGAAGTGATTGCTTTTTTAGAGGTGCTGCCCATACGTAAATTTTACGGTGTAGGTAAGGTAACTACAGAGAAGATGTATCAGTTAGGAATATTTACTGGTCTAGAATTGAAAAGTAAATCTGTAGAATTTTTAGAAAAGCATTTTGGAAAGGCAGGGAACTTCTATTATAATGTTGTGCGTGGAATTCATAACAGTGAAGTAAAAGCAAATCGAGTTTCTAAGTCAGTTGCTGCAGAACATACCTTTGATACTAATTTATCATCTGAGATATTTATGTTGGAGCAATTAGAAGCAATAGCGGCAACATTAGAACGCCGCTTGAAGAAAAGTACAGTTTCTGGAAAAACAGTTACACTTAAAATTAAATACAGTGATTTTACGCAGCAAACTCGTAGTAAAACCTTGCCATACTTTATTGCGGATAAAGGCTTAATTATGGAATCTGTAACCGAATTGTTGTATCAAGAGCGTATGAAAGATTCTGTGCGCTTGCTGGGGATTTCTATGAGCAATTTAAATACAGAAGTCAAGAAATCTGTCGTGGTGCAGCTATCCTTTCCGTTTTAAAGTTAAATTTTAGGTTGAACAAAAGTTAAATGCTCATTTTGTGGTATTTGTCTTTGTTTTTAAATTTATATTTGACTAAAAATAATGCAAGATGATGAATTTTTTAGAGTACGATAAAGGAGTAGCTAAGTTTAACCAAGAACTGAGATTAAGTACAAGTCCCATTACTTCATGGGATTTTTATGGTGATTTGATTAATGATTTTCGCGCTATTAATTCAGATACTAAAAAAATAAGCCAACTCGCAATTGAGTCCAAGTGGTCAAATAAAAACTGGGACTTAAAAGACATTCTTAAAGACGAAGTTATTGTCGTTACAGATTCAAGCCTTACAATTGTATTTGCATCGCAGAATATCGCTAAAATGAATGGATATAAGCCTGATGAAGTTGTAGGGAAGAGTCCTAGAATGTTTCAAGGTGAAAAAACGTGTGCTGTCACTTCAAATGAGATTCGTGAAGCTATTTTGAATAAGGTGTCTTTTGAGAAGAAAGTAATAAATTATAAGAAAAATGGCGATCTTTATTATTGTATTATAAAAGGTTTTCCAGTTTTTAATAAAAGCGGAGACTTGTCGCACTTTATAGCGTTTGAACAAGCTGCATAGTTCTTGATTTCATATAAATTTAAAAGCCCTTAAAACTACTGATGTGTTTTAAGGGCTTTTAAATTTTAATTAAGTTACGGCTAGTCTTTACTAGATAATTTAGAAAGTAATCTTAGGAATTCGATATACAACCACACGAGGGTTACCATTAATCCCATGGCTCCAAACCACTCCATGTATTTTGGCATTTTTTGTTGTGCCCCTTTATCTATTCGATCAAAGTCTAAAAATAAGTTTAATGCAGCAATAATGATTACAAATACACTGATACCAATACTCATTAAGGAGTTGTCGTAATGTACCGGTTTATAACCTGTGAACATTGAAAACAACCACGAAATTAAGTAATAAGTAGCTATTGCTAGTGTTGCCGCAACCACTATGGATTTAAATTGCTCTGTAACTTTTACAATTTTAAAACGATATAATGCTAGGCATACTCCAAATGTTACAAATGTTGCCCCTACGGCTTGTATTACGATTCCAGGATACTTGGCTTCAAATATAGCAGAGATTCCACCAATGAATAACCCTTCAAATAACGCATAGCCAGGAGCTAAATATCCTGAGTATTGTGGTTTAAATGCTGCTGCAACCACTAATATTAATCCTATAATTGCTCCTGCTATAGCTGGCATAATAGGATTCATACCGTTAAAAGCCATCCACCACACAACCATTGCTGATGCTATTAGTAATAAAAATAAAATGAACGTTTTATTAATCGTTCCTGCTACAGTCATTTCTTGATTGTAATCAATAACGGTGGCACGATGAACTTGATCGCTTTTATGAGCTGATGTAGCTGAAAATGATTTGTTATTCAAAAACGGATTTTTTGATTTGAGATTCATGTTGAATAGTTGGTTTAATTTATTCAAAGATAATTTAAATTTTAGGACAAAAAAAACCGCCTAGTCAAATTGATTTAGGCGGTTATTGTTTGTGTTGAAAAGAGATTACTCTATTTCAGAAACTCTTAAGGTATTTACCATTCCTTTTTCTTTAATAGGCATTGCTGCTAAGTTGATTAAGAAATCCCCTTTAGTTACATATCCTTTTTGTCTTGCAATTTCATTAACATCAGTAACGGTATCGTCTGTACTAACCGTTTTGTCATAGTAGTATGATTTTACTCCCCATAACAAACTCAATTGTGTTACAATTCTTTTATTAGAAGTAAAAACTAAAATATGTGCTGATGGTCTCCAAGCCGAGATTTGGAATGCTGTGTATCCACTGTTTGTCAAGGTGCAAATAGCTTTTGCCTTTATAGCATCAGCCATAATTGCAGCATGGCGACAAATTGTTTTAGTGATAAAACGTTTTGTTTTAATTTGTGGTGTGTTTTGTGGCACTTGAATAAGTGGAGAATCTTCTACCGCTTGTATAATTTGTGTCATTTTTTGGATTACTTGAACAGGATAATTTCCTGCAGCTGTTTCTCCAGAAAGCATTACAGCATCTGCTCCATCCATAACTGAGTTGGCAACGTCATTTACTTCGGCTCTTGTAGGAGTTAAGCTAGTGATCATTGTTTCCATCATTTGTGTAGCAACGATTACAGGAATACGCGCCATTTTTGCTTTACGAATAAGATCTTTTTGTACTAAAGGTACTTCGTGAGCAGGAAGTTCAACTCCTAGATCTCCACGTGCAACCATAAGTCCGTCACAATAAGCAACAATCTTATCCATGTTTTCTAATGCTTCGGGCATTTCGATTTTGGCAATGATTGGGATTTTAACGTCAGAGTGCTCGTTGATTAAATCTTGTAAGTCTTTTAAATCTTGTGGTGTTTTTACAAAAGAAAGTGCAATCCAGTCTACTTTTTGACCAATTGCAAATATCGCATCTGCAATATCTTTTTCTGTCAAAGCAGGAAGTGATATTTTAGTATTCGGTAGGTTAACCCCTTTCTTAGATTTTAATTCTCCTCCTTGAATAACGCGAGCTACAACTTCTGTTTCTTTATCGGTAGAGACAATTTCGAAAATTAATTTTCCGTCATCTAATAAAATTCTTTCTCCTGGATTTACATCATTAGGAAAGTTTTTATATTTCATGAAAACTTTTTCGGCCGTACCAATCACCTCTTCAGCTGTAGTAAATGTGATTAAATTACCGTCATGTACGACAACTCCCTCATTCATTATTCCTACACGCAATTTAGGACCTTGTAAGTCTCCTAGGATTGCTGTAGTATAGCCAAATTCATCATTTAAAGATCTAATGATATTGATTTTTTCTTTTACACCTTCGTAGTCTGCGTGCGAAAAGTTAATTCTAAATACATTGACACCTGCGTCAATCATATCTTTTATAATTTCTCTTGTGCTACATGCAGGACCTAATGTGGCTACAATTTTGGTTTTTTTGTTTGGAATCATTTTTTTTAAAAAATTAAATTGTTTTTCGATTTTATTAGATTCGTATCTACAGTGTATATTGCTGAGATGCTATCTATACTATTTAACGTGGTTTTAATTTGGGACACGTCTATGGTGTCGTCAATGTTTTCTATTTTTAAAAAATAATCTGCTTTTTTAAATTCTGGTAGTAAGAAAACTTTTGTTGAAATCTCCATTGTAATTGCGGCAAATAAATCTTGTGATGGATTCATTTTATGCTGAAGCACTTCATTTTTATTTTGAATTAAATTCCAAGAAACGGCATTCTCAGAATCGTAATAATAAAAGCGCGCAAAATTAGTCTCGCCTTCTTTAATATTTATTTGAACTTCCTCATTACTTTTTGATAAATTAATGGGGAGTTTTTGATTAATAAAGTAAGCCAAACGATAATCTTCTAATGAAGTATGTAATGCGATTAAGAAATAATCTACTTCGTCAAATTCGCCAAGATCTAGTTTGTGAATAGCCATATTCATTAAAAATAATATCGTAAAGATACTATTTCTATCGAAGTATAAGAGTAGAAAATGTAATGATTTCGTTAATTTATGAACGAAAACGTTGTAGTTTTGATGGATTTGATATTATTTCTTGTCCATTTTTTCTTGAAATGCAAAATAAGCTCTTTGTGATGCTTTTTCTTCTGCTTTCTTTTTTGATGTAGCACGTGCTTTTGCAATTACTTTATCATCAATACTTAATCGTACCCCAAAAAGGCGTTGTCCATCGATTGCATTGTCTTCAAAGATGTCATAGTGAAACACTTTTTTTTCTTTTTGGCACCATTCGATAACTAAGCTTTTATAGCTTATCACTTTACCTTCTAATCTGGCGAGATCAACATAGGGAACAATAACTCTTTTTTGAATAAATTGTTCACAGTAATTATAGCCACGATCTTGGTAAATTGCTCCTACCAATGATTCAAAAATATTACCATGTATATTCTCTCCAAAATGATTAACGGGTACTTTGCTTTCTACAAATTGGATCAAGTTGAGATCTTTTCCTAATTCGTTTAAGTGTTCGCGACTCACGATCTTAGAACGCATTTTTGTTAAGTAACCTTCATCACCGTGAGGTGCTTCGGTAAATAAGTAAGCGGCAATAACTGAGCTTAACATAGCGTCACCTAGAAACTCTAAACGCTCATAATTTATAGGATTCCCCTCGTCACTCAAGCGATTTAACGAGCGGTGTGTGAATGCTTTTTTATAATTTTCTAGATTTTGTGGGGCAAAACCTAGGATTTTTTCAACAGCGTTAAAAAAAATCCCGTCTTCTTGAGAACGGGATTTTGAAAATATTTTTTTGAATATACTCATAAAGAATGATTACAATTCTAATTTTTTAACTAACACGCAAGCGTTGTGTCCTCCAAAACCAAAGGTGTTACTCATTACAACGTTCATCTCTCTTTTTTGAGCTACATTAAATGTAAAGTTCAATTTAGAATCAATGTTTTCGTCATCAGTAAAATGGTTAATTGTAGGAGGTACGATACCATGCTTCATTGAAAGAATCGAAGAGATTGTCTCAACAGCACCGGCAGCTCCTAATAAGTGACCTGTCATTGATTTCGTTGAATTCAAGTTCATGCTGTAGGCATGTTCTCCAAATACGTGTTCGATTGCTTTAGACTCAGCTAAATCTCCTAATGGAGTAGAAGTACCGTGCATGTTTAATCCATCAACATCTGTAGGTTTCAAACCTGCATCTCTCAAACAATTCAACATAACATTTTTTGCACCTAATCCTTCTGGATGTGGAGCAGTGATATGATGTGCATCTGCAGACATACCTCCACCACCTATTTCACAGTAAATTTTAGCACCACGAGCAACAGCGTGCTCATATTCTTCAAGAATTAATGCTCCAGCACCTTCACCAAGAACAAAACCGTCACGGTCTTTATCCATAGGTCTTGAAGCAGTTTTAGGATCGTCATTTCTTGTTGATAAAGCATGCATAGCGTTAAAACCACCCATACCTGCAATAGTTACAGCGGCTTCAGAACCACCAGTTACCATTACGTCAGCGTGACCTAAACGAATATAATTGAATGCGTCAATAATTGCATTTGTAGATGAGGCACAAGCCGAAACAGTAGCAAAGTTAGGGCCTCTAAAACCGTATTTGATTGAGATATGACCACAAGCGATATCAGAAATCATTTTTGGTATAAAGAAAGGATTAAATTTTGGCGTTCCATCACCAGCAGAAAAGTTCAACATTTCAATTTGAAAAGTTTCTAAACCACCTATTCCTGAACCCCAGATTACTCCAGCTCTATCTTTATCTAGCTTTTCAAAATTAAAGCCAGCATCATTTACAGCTTCTTCTGATGATACCATTGCATACTGTGCATAACGGTCCATTTTTCTAGCCTCTTTTCTATCTAAGAAATCTTCAACATTGAAATTCTTTAATTCACATGCGAATTTAGTCTTGAATTTTGAAGCGTCAAAGTAGGTTATTGGCGCAGCGCCACTAACACCATTAATCAGGCTGTTCCAATATTCTTGAATATTATTTCCTATAGGAGTAAGAGCACCTAAACCCGTCACTACAACTCGTTTTAATACCATAACTGTATATTTTATTATCTTTAAACAATAATACCCACGCTATCTTCACTGTATTGTTTAAAGAGCCGTGGGCATTAAGTTGTAAATATTCCTTTTGATTGAATTCTAGATTCAATCTGAATTTTGTTCTTTTAAAAAATAAATAATAACACCCGTACACCGTGATGGTATACGGGTGCTTCATTTATTATTTTTTAGCTTCCTCGATGTAAGAGATTGCTTGACCTACAGTAGCGATGTTCTCTGCTTGATCGTCTGGAATTTGAATGTCAAATTCTTTTTCGAATTCCATAATAAGCTCAACAGTGTCTAATGAGTCAGCTCCTAAATCATTAGTGAAGCTTGCTTCTGTTACAACTTCGTTTTCGTCAACACCTAATTTGTCTACGATAATCGCTTTTACTCTTGATGCAATGTCTGACATAATCTTTAATTTTAGAATTTAATTTGTTGGCAAAAATAAAAAACTTTATTTTAAAACAACGCATAAGTTGATAAATGTATTAACTAAATTTAAAAAAAATATTTTAACAAAGGCTTCTCAATGTTCTTTTTTTTAGTTTTTTATTCTTTTTTTTGCTTAAAATTAAACACGGTCAATCATGAAAAAAATTCTAATTTTTGCTTCTGGAGCGGGCAGTAATGCTGAAAACATAATAAAGCACTTCCATAATAATGATATCGCTACGGTTGTTGCTGTGTTTTCTAACAATGTAAAAGCTGGAGTAATCAGTAAAGCAGAAAATCTAGGAATTGCTTCACATACTTTTAGTAAAACCGATTTAAATGAAGGTAATGTATTACAAGAAATTAATAAGATACAACCTGACTTGATTGTTTTAGCCGGTTTTTTATTGAAATTTCCTGAGTCAATAATTGCTGAATATCCTAATTCTATTATAAATATCCATCCAGCGCTGCTGCCTAAGTATGGAGGAAAAGGAATGTATGGTATGCATATTCATGAGGCTGTCGTAGCTAATAGAGAGAAGGAAACTGGGATTACTATACATTACGTAAACGAAAACTACGATGAAGGGGCTCAGATTTTTCAAAAAAAAGTTACTGTTTTAGGAACTGATACTGCAGCTGTTGTTGCAGAGAAAATACATTCACTAGAGCAAAAATACTTCCCCAAGGTTATTGAAGATATTTTAAAATAATTTTTTTTTCGAAAATAGCGCTAAAGTAAAGACAAGTAATGAACTACGAAGTACATATATATACAGATGGCGCCGCAAAGGGTAATCC
The DNA here is from genome assembly GCF_013294025.1 of Flavobacterium aeripolare. GTDB lineage: Bacteria > Bacteroidota > Bacteroidia > Flavobacteriales > Flavobacteriaceae > Flavobacterium. The sequence continues at coordinate 30,763 of NZ_JABSNL010000007.1, read as the reverse complement.
AGGTCGCGGTGGTTACGGAGTGGTAATGGAAACTGTTAAAGAAGGGAAGACCTATCGCAAAGAGTTTTTTGAAGGTTTTAGAATGACGACAAATAATAGGATGGAATTGCTAGCAGTAATTGTAGGTCTTGAAAAACTTAAAAATCCTAATACAAAAGTGCTTGTAGTAAGCGATTCTAAATATGTAGTCGATTCAGTGGTTAAGAAATGGGTGTTTGGCTGGGAGAAAAAGAAGTTTGTTGACCGTAAAAATGCCGATTTATGGAAACGCTTGTTAGTTGTCTATAGAAAGCATCAAGTAGATTTTAAATGGATTAAAGGGCATAATAACCATCCGCAAAACGAACGCTGTGATGTGTTAGCAGTGATGGGATCAATGCAAAAACAAGTTTCAATCGATGTTGTTTATGAGGGCGAATCAGGGGAATTATTATGAAAACTTTGCGACTTTGAATCTTTGCAACTATCAAAGTTATAAACTATCTTTGCGCCTTAATTTGAAACTCATATAGATGAATAAATTATTGATTGTTGGAACAGTTGCTTTCGACGCAATTGAAACTCCTTTCGGGAAAACAGATAAAATTTTAGGTGGAGCAGGAACATACATTGGTTTATCGGCTTCTTTTTTTAACTTACAATCTGCTATTGTCTCTGTAGTAGGAGATGACTTTCCACAAGAATATTTAGATTTATTGACTGAGAGAAATATTGACATTTCTGGTCTTGAAGTAGTTAAAGGTGGTAAAACATTTTTCTGGAGTGGTCGCTACCATAACGATCTTAATTCTAGAGATACGCTGGATACGCAATTGAATGTTTTAGCTGATTTTCAACCTAAGGTTCCAGAAAATTATAAAAACGCAGATGTGGTAATGTTGGGTAACTTACATCCATTAGTACAAAGCAGTGTTATTGATCAAATGACTACTAAGCCAAAATTAATTGTTTTAGACACAATGAACTTTTGGATGGACTGCGCGCTACCTGAATTATTACATGTAATGAAACGTGTAGATGTGATTACAATTAATGATGAGGAAGCAAGACAGTTATCAGGGGAGTATTCTCTTGTTAAGGCTGCTGCCAAAATTCAAACAATGGGTCCTAAATATGTAGTGATTAAAAAAGGAGAGCATGGCGCTTTACTTTTTCAAGACGAAAAAATATTTTTTGCACCGGCTTTACCGTTAGAAGAAGTTTTTGACCCAACAGGAGCAGGAGATACTTTTGCAGGAGGTTTTGCAGGGTTTATTACTCAAAGCGAAAACATTTCTTTTGAAAATATGAAAAACGCTATTATTTACGGATCTAATCTCGCCTCTTTCTGTGTTGAAAAATTTGGAACAGAACGAATGGTTGCTTTAGATAAAAAAGATGTGGTATCGCGCTTAGAGCAATTTAAGTCACTAACACAATTTGATATAGAAATATAATGTCTTAAAGCCTCGGAAACGGGGCTTTTTTTGATTTTAATTTAGAGTTATTATATAGGTACAATTATTGTTGCCTTCTTTAAATATAAAGTCTAATACAATTAAACAACACAACAAACAACAACACAATGAGCGATGCTTTAAAACACGAGTGTGGTATAGCCTTAGTTAGACTACTTAAACCGCTTGAATATTATAAAGAAAAGTACGGAACTGCTTTTTACGGGATACAAAAAATGTATCTCTTAATGGAGAAACAGCACAACCGTGGACAAGATGGAGCTGGTTTTGCTAGTATCAAGTTAGATGTAGAGCCGGGAGAGCGTTACATAAGCCGTGTGCGTTCAAATCACGCGCAACCTATTCAAGATGTTTTTGCTCAAATAAATGATCGCATTAACGATGAGATGGCAGCGCATCCTGAATATGCTGATAATGTCGAACTACAAAAAGCTAAGATTCCATACATTGGGGAGTTGTTTTTAGGGCACGTACGTTATGGAACCTTTGGTAAAAATAGTATCGAAAGTGTGCACCCTTTTCTACGTCAAAATAATTGGATGCACCGCAACCTTATTCTTGCTGGAAATTTCAATATGACTAATGTTAAGGAACTGTTTAATAACTTGATTGAGTTAGGACAGCATCCTAAAGAAATGGCAGATACTGTTACTGTAATGGAAAAAATTGGACACTTTCTTGATGATGAAGTGACTGATTTATACCAAGAGTGTAAAAACAATGGCTTGTCAAAAAGAGAAGCGTCTCCTATTATTGCTGAAAAATTAGATGTAGCAAAGATTTTAACTAGAGCTGCAAAAAATCTAGATGGTGGTTATGCTATGGCAGGATTACTGGGTCATGGTGATGCATTTGTTTTTAGAGATCCAGCGGGTATTCGCCCGGCGTATTTTTACCAAGACGATGAAGTGGTAGTTGTTGCTTCAGAGCGACCTGTTATTCAAACAGTTTTTAATGTTGACTTTGATAAAGTTCAAGAAATTGAGCCAGGAAATGCATTGATAATTAAAAAGAACGGTACTGTTTCTATGCAAGAGATTTTAACTCCTACAGTTAAAAAAGCATGTTCGTTTGAACGAATTTACTTTTCTAGAGGTAGTGATGCTGAGATTTATCAAGAAAGAAAAAATCTAGGTAGATTGATTTTACCTGCAGTATTAGACGCCATCGATCAAGATACTGATAATACTGTTTTTTCTTATATTCCTAATACTGCTGAAACTTCTTTCTACGGAATGGTAGAAGCTGCTCAGGACTTTTTAAATCAAAGAAAAAACAATTACATATTAAAAAATAGAGATACGCTTACAGCAGAAAGTTTACAAGAACTATTGGCTGTAAAAATCCGTACTGAAAAAGTAGCGATTAAAGATGCTAAATTAAGAACGTTTATTACTGAGGACAGTAGTCGTGATGACTTAGTTGCACACGTATATGACGTTACTTACGGCGTTATCAAGCCTACAGATAATTTAGTAATCATAGACGATAGTATTGTTAGAGGTACGACTTTAAAAATGAGTATCATCAAAATGATGGATCGTTTAAATCCTAAGCGTATTGTGGTAGTGTCATCAGCGCCACAAATTAGATTTCCTGACTGCTACGGTATTGATATGGCAAAGATGGAAGGTTTAGTTGCTTTTAGAGCTGCATTAGCACTTTTAAAGGAAAGAAACTTATACCACATTGTAGACGAGGTTTATGCTAAATGTAAGGCTCAAGAAGATTATGTAGATACTGATGTGGTGAACTATGTAACTGAAATTTATGCGCCTTTTGAACCTCAAGAAGTTTCAGATAAAATTGCAGAAATGTTGAGTTCGCCAGAAATCAAAGCAGAGGTGAAAATTATCTTTCAAACAGTAGAAGATTTACATATCGCTTGTCCTAAAAATTTAGGCGATTGGTATTTTACTGGAGACTATCCTACAGCTGGAGGTAATCGAGTGGTAAACCGTGCCTTTATGAATTTTTATGAAGGAAAAGATGCTCGAGCATACTAATATATGTTAAAAAGTTCCTTTAATCGGGTTTATGTGTCATTCGTCTAAAATGTTTGTAAAAATTGAAGTAGTACTTTAGATTTACAGAACCATAAAATTAGTAGGTTAAATTTATGGTAGATTTGGGGCAAAAAAGGTGGAAGAAATTCCGCCTTTTTTATTACATTAAAGTCAATTAATTGGCTGAAAGAAAGACGATTAAACGTATTAGTTTACTCGTCTTTTTTTTTGTGCCACATTTATTTTTTCGAAAATAAAACAGATAGGGTTAAACAAAAAAAGAGACAAACAACTATAACGCTGTTTGTCTCTTTTTTTTAACTTATTGTCTAAAAAAGACTATTTCTCAGATGCAAATCTTCTTGAAACTTCAGTCCAATTAATTACATTGAAGAAAGCCTCAATATAATCTGGTCTTCTGTTTTGGTAGTTCAAGTAGTAAGCGTGTTCCCAAACGTCCATTCCTAAGATTGGAGTTCCACCACAACCAACACCTGGCATTAAAGGGTTGTCTTGATTAGGAGTTCCACATACTTCAAGCTTTCCACCTTTATGAACACATAACCAAGCCCATCCTGAACCAAACTGTGTTGCTCCAGCTTTACTGAATTTTGCTTTGAATTCTTCAAAACTTCCAAAATCACCTTCGATAGCAGCAAGTAAATCACCAGTTGGTAATCCACCACCACCAGGAGACATTACTGTCCAGAAAAGGTTGTGATTGTAAAAACCACCACCGTTATTACGTACAGCTGCGTTCTTTAAATCAAGGTTGATAAGGATGTTTTCTATTGTTTTACCTTCCATGTCTGTTCCAGCAACAGCGGCATTAAGGTTTGTAGTATAAGCGTTATGATGCTTTGAATGATGAATTTCCATCGTGCGTGCATCAATATTTGGTTCTAATGCGTCATACGCATAAGGTAACTGAGGTAATTCAAAAGCCATAATATGTTTGTTTAAATATTTATAAAATTTTATTCAAATTTAAACATTTAACTTTGGAATTGGAAATTCTATTTTGTTATAATTTCATTAAATAATTAGATAGTTGCTACAATTCGAACAGTTTTTAGAATAAAATCTCTTTTTCAAACTGATTTTTAGAAAATTATAAAAGCGGCACTTCTCCGTTTTACGATTCGGTCATTGCCATACAAACGATGCTAATGCTAGCTCCGGGGATTTTTAATAAGGCCTTAGAGCAGGCTTCAAGTGTAGCGCCAGTGGTGATGACATCATCAATGAGTAAAAAATGTTTGTTGTGGTCGTCGCTGGTGAAATTAACGTCAAAAGTGCTTTGAATTCCTTCTGTTCGTCCTAGTAGATTTTTTTTAGATTGCGTTTTAGAATATACTTTTCTAATAAGAACTTTGTCGTTGTAAGGTAGACTCAATTGTGTAGATAATGCTTTCCCAAAAGTAGCTACTTGATTGTAGCCTCTTTCTCTTAACTTTCTTTTATGTAAAGGAACGGGAATTATACAAGTTGCAGAAGTTACCTCAGGAACTGATTTTAGATCCGCTGCATACCAGTTTCCTAACATTGATCCTACCTCCTCATGACCTCTATATTTTAAATTGTGTATCATTTCTTGAACAATACCTTTTTTATGAAAATAAACAAAGCAAGAGACATGACGAACAGCAACACGTCCATAAAATTTTTTAAAAGCCTCGTTTTCTTGATTCAAATAGTGATTTGTTAATGGAATATCGTGGCGACATGTGGTGCAAATTATAGTTTCATTAGCCGTTAAATAACTGCTGCAGCCACTACATGTTTTAGGAAAGAAGAGGTTAAGTAAGCTTTTAAACATGTTTTTTATGATTTTATTTATAAAAATATGAAAATCAATGGCTCAATCTTGTATGATTTTCTTTTTTTTAAATTCTCTTTTTATATTTTTGCAATATGGCAAAACAAGAAGATATTTTTAAGAATGTAGTTTCGCACGCAAAAGAGTACGGTTTTATATTTCCGTCAAGCGAAATTTACGATGGTTTAAGTGCAGTATACGATTATGCACAAAACGGGGTAGAGTTAAAAAAGAACATACGTGACTATTGGTGGAAATCAATGGTTCAGATGAATGATAACATTGTAGGACTAGATGCATCTATTTTAATGCACCCTACAACTTGGAAAGCATCTGGCCACGTTGACGCTTTTAACGATCCATTGATTGATAATAAAGATTCGAAAAGAAGATATAGAGCCGATGTTTTAATTGAAGATTATGCTGAAAAGCTGAATATAAAAGCAATTAAAGAAGTCGAAAAAGCCAAAGTTCGTTTTGGTGAAGCTTTTAATGAAGCAGAGTTTGTTTCTACAAATCCTAGAGTTGTAGAATACAAAGCACGCGAGAGAGAAATTCTAGAGCGTTTAGGGCGCTCATTAGGAAATGAAGATCTTGAAGATGTAAAAGCTTTAATCGAAGAATTAGAGATTGCATGTCCTGAGTCTGGTTCTCGTAACTGGACAGAGGTACGTCAATTTAACTTGATGTTTGGTACAAAATTAGGAGCATCTGCAGATACGGCAATGGACTTATACTTGCGTCCAGAAACAGCTCAAGGTATTTTTGTAAACTTCTTGAATGTACAAAAATCAGGAAGAATGAAAGTGCCTTTTGGTATTGCTCAAACGGGTAAGGCATTTAGAAATGAAATTGTTGCAAGACAGTTTATCTTTCGTATGCGTGAATTTGAACAAATGGAAATGCAATTTTTTGTACGTCCAGGTGATGAGATGAAGCACTATGAATTCTGGAAAGAAACAAGATTAAAATGGCACCTATCTTTAGGATTAGGAAAAGAGAATTACCGTTTTCATGATCATGAGAAATTAGCGCATTACGCTAACGCTGCCGCAGATATTGAATTTAATTTCCCATTTGGTTTTAAAGAATTGGAAGGGATTCACTCTCGTACTGATTTTGATTTAAAAGCACACGAAAAGTTCTCAGGTAGAAAACTACAGTATTTTGATGCCGAATTAAATAAAAATTACGTTCCTTACGTTGTAGAAACTTCTGTAGGATTAGATAGAATGTTTTTAGCTGTTTTTGCTACATCATTAAAAGAAGAAACATTAGAAGATGGGTCTACTAGAACAGTATTAAAATTACCTTCTGTTTTAGCCCCTACAAAAGCAGCGGTATTGCCACTTGTTAAAAAAGATGGGTTGCCAGAAATTGCACATAAAATCATTGATGAGTTGAAATGGGATTTCCAAGTCACTTATGATGAAAAAGATGCTGTAGGTCGTCGTTATAGAAGACAAGATGCATTGGGTACTCCTTTTTGTATTACTGTTGATCATCAAACTGCCGAAGATCAAACAGTGACCATTCGTCATAGAGATACAATGAAACAAGATCGCGTTAAAATATCAGAATTGAAGGCTATAATCGAAAATGAAGTAGCAGTGAAAAACTGGTTAATGAAAATGTAACAGTTGTTTTTAAAATATGTTTAAAGAGAAGCTTTCCTATTTTGGAGAGCTTTTTTTTTGGTATAGCTAGAGTGTCTGTAGCAACTAAATGAAAACCAATGTGTATTTAATCCCGTATATTTGCCTTTAAACGAGTTAAATTAACATTTTGAAATTGTTAGGTACAAAAAAGTTAACTTTAATAGGGAAGATTTAGAGCTATAGCTTTTTCGATCCCGGCCCATTAAAAAGTGAATAAGAGAAAATAAATTGGACAAAGATGAGTTATTCTTATGTAATTATCGATGATGACAAACAAGGTACCTTGGAAACCCAAGCCATGGCTGGTAGTTTTCCAGAATTAATCTTTGTAGGCACAGCCAATAATTATAAAAAAGGGGTCAATATCATTCTTGAGAATAAGCCTGATCTAGTATTTCTAGAAATAGATCCTACTAATTTAAAAAGTAAGTTATCCTTATCACTTATTAATGAATTGCACCGTTGTCTAAAAGTTGTTCCTAAAATAGTTGTTGTAACAAAAGCAAAGAAATTAGCCTACGAAGCCATTAAATATGCAGTTACAGATTATATTTTGAAATCACCCAGTAGAGGCGATTTTATGCAGTTATTAACAAAGCTAAATAATGATAGCAATCAGATGGCTTTGTTAAATGATGAGATTATATCTAAAACAGTTTCTATTAGCAATCAAAATACAAATTCCCAACAAGGACTTATTTTATGTATAAAATCCTATGGAGATTACCGGTATATCGATACACGTGACATTGCCTACTTAAAAGCAGATAATAATTCAACAGACATTCATTTAAAAACGGGGGAGATGATTACAGCTTTTAAGACGCTTAAACATTTTGAATCAGCGCTGTATTATCCCTTTATTAGAATACACAACAGCTATATCGTGAATAGCTGTTATATCTCAAGAATACATACAGGGAATGCTCTTTGTCATATTAAGCATACGCTCACAAAGATTCCTTTTTCTAAAACGTATAAATCTAATATAGACTTGATTATTAGTAAAATTTCGAGTGATAATTACCTTGAAATCTAAAATAACTACGATTACCATAATTTGACGGTTGTTTACTAGTAGACTACCGCACTTCACCATATACTCCTATTTTTTGATTGATAATGAAGGATGTCGCTATAATTTTACATCAAGGAACAGCAATTAAAGCAGTTCATAACAGTAAAAAATAACCAAATCATAAAACCCTTAATCATGAAAAAATTAGTTTCAACAATCGCATTATTTTCTTTAGTAGTAACAATGAGTTCTTTCACAACTCCAGGAAACGGTAATAGTACAATTATTGGTGGTAGTTCAACGGGAGGTAATGTAAAAGTCGATGATATTATAGGTGGTAGTTCAACAGGAGGAAACGTAAAAGTGGACGATATTATAGGCGGTAGTTCAACAGGAGGAAATGTAAAAGTAGATGACATCATAGGTGGTAGTTCAACGGGAGGAAATGTAAAAGTTGATGATATAATAGGTGGTAGTTCGACTGGAGGAAATGTGAAACTGGACTAATTACTTCATTCTTAAAATATATTTAAAGGCTGTCATTTTTTGACAGCCTTTTTTATTTTTTATCATTTGAATTATTTTACTATTTTTGAGGAAACCACGCCCCATTGAAAAAAGATTATCGTTTTTTTATAACTCTTGTTTTTGCAATTATTTTTATTAAATGTTCAGATAAAAATAATTTTGAGAGTCAGACCACTTCATTAGATAGTTTGAAAACCTATTTTTCCTTTGCAAATGATTTTAATTTGTCTAAAGTAGAGAGGTTGATGTATACTAAAAAAGCCCTCAGTATTGTTAGCGAACAAGAAAATGATTCCATTGGTAGGGTGAATCTATTTAAAGTAGCCAATCGTTTCTACAATGTTGGTGAATTTAATGACTATAGTCATACCGTTCGAGTTATTTTGCAACAATCTGCAAAAGTAAAGGATACGACGAGTATGGCCAAAGCCTATAATTATCTAGGGGACTATTATGATTCTCAATCAAAAACAGATAGCGCCTTTCAGTTTTATTATAAGGCTGAAAAATTATATAATGAGAAAGGTGATAAAATTAATTTAGGGCGGACATTAATAAGTAAGTCTAGTTTGTTATTTAGATCTGGGGATTTTTTAGCTGCAGAGCAGTCAACCATTAAAGCCTTGAGAGCTGTCAAAGACGAGAAAAGTGCTGGAAATATTAGATTTGAAGCAAATAATGTTTTGAGCTTAATCCATCATGAACTTGGAGACTACGAAACTGCTATATTATATAATAAGAAGGCATTAGTCATTACTGATACCGAAGTTTTACATGAAGAGTTTCAATCGAAAGCTACTATTTATAATAATTTAGGTTTTTTATATTTAACTATAAAAAATTATCCTGCAGGTAAAGATTATTTTGAAAAAGGTTTGGCACAAGAAAATTTAAAAATTCAAAAACCAGCATTATATGCAATGTTAGTCGATAATTATGCGTATTCTAAATTTTTACTAAAAGATGATAAAGACGTTTTAGATCTATTCTATAAGTCATTAAAAATGAGGGAGGATTTAGATTTAAAATCTGGTATTTTTGTAAATAAAATCCATCTTGCTGAATACTTTGCGGTTAAAAAAGATAGTGCTAAAGCTGTTAAATATTCAAAAGAAGCTCTAGCACTTGCTAGAAGTACAAAAGTCTCCAGAGATGTATTAGCTGCATTGAAAGAGTTGGCGATCATAGAACCTGAAAATGCTGTGGCATACAACACAGAGTACATTCACTTAAATGACCAATTGCAAAAAGCAGAGCGTAAAATGGGCGATAAATTTACTCGGATAGAATACGAAACTGATCAACTTAAAAATGAGTATTCAGATTTAGAAACTAAAAATAGAAACTTAGTATATTTATTTATCTTTATAGTCTTACTGGCTTTTCTATTCTATATCATTCAAGCACAAAAGACTAAAAATAAAGAGCTTGAATACAAACACCAACAGCAAATTTCAAATGAAGAAATCTATAACTTAATGATTTCTCAGCAAAGTGCTATCGAAATCAATAGAGTGGAAGAAAAGAAACGAGTGGCTCAAGAGTTGCATGATGGTGTGCTAGGCAGGATTTTTGGAGTGCGCATGAACTTAGATAGTTTGAACGGCTTCAATGATGATATGGCTGTACAGCAGCGAAACAGTTATTTGTCAGAGTTAAAGAATATTGAGCAAGATATCCGGGAAATTTCGCATGACTTAAGTAAAGAGAAATCCGATTTAATTAATAACTTCGTAGCAATAATCGAAAATTTATTTGAAGAGCAAAGAAAAACCTACTGCACTTTACTTACAACAACAATCGATTCATCGATCAAATGGGAAATAGTGACGAACTCAGTGAAAATTAATTTGTACCGTATTGTGCAAGAATCATTACAAAATATAAATAAATATGCTTTTGCAAATGCAATAAATATTAAATTTATAAAAGAAAATGATCAAATTGTTTTAACGATTAGTGACGACGGAGTAGGATTTGATACCAAAGCAAAAAGTAAAGGTATAGGTCTACAGAATATTTACTCTAGAACTAAAGACTGTAACGGAAAGATCGTTATTGAGTCTAATAGAAAACAAGGTACAAGCATAGTGATTACAGCTCCAATCGAAAGAATATAAACACCTACAAAAAACCAATGACGACTAACCCTGCGACTAATGCCAGTATTAAGAATAATATTTTAATTGTAGATGATCACCCTTTTATTATTCAAGGGTATAAAAATGCAATTACAAGGTATCAACCTGAAAGTTTTGATTTTATCATTGATGAGGCTAAAGACTGTGAGTCTGCTTATCATTTAATTACAAATCCTGATACACCTACATTTGACATTGCCTTCCTAGATATAAGTATGCCTACCTACGAGGCAAAACAATTATATTCTGGTGAGGACTTAGCGAGACTACTGTTAGAAACAATGCCACATTGTAAGATTATTTTATTAACGATGTTCACTGAGTTTTTAAAAATTCAAACAATAATTAACGGCATTAATCCCTACGGATTAGTTATTAAAAATGATTTAACATTTGATGAACTGCTATTTGCTTTTGATAAAGTTATCAATGGAGAAAGGTATTATAGTCAGTCTGTAGTGAAGATGTTAGCATCTCAGGATAACGGTATCGAGATAGATTTATTTGATAAACAAATACTTTTCCATCTGTCTAAAGCAACAAAATCTAAAGACATGACACAATACATTCCTATCTCTTTGAATGCAATAGAAGCAAGAAAATTAAACTTAAAAAAAGTCTTAGGCTTAGCTGACGGTACAGATATCGAGCTGGTAAGAGAAGCGAGAAATAAAGGATTGCTTTTTTAAGTAGATTCTTAGTTATAAAAAAGGGCATCATTTTTAAATGATGCCCTTTCTTATTATTCGCTTAATGCGTTCCACCCTCTAGCTTTAAGAGGGATGCGAGTATTAGCTCGAGTAACTAAGTGTATTCCTTCACTTTCTTGAACCATGTGTCCAATAATAGAAAAATTAGGATTAGCTTTTATTTTTTCGAAATCTTCCATTGCAATTGTAAATAGCAACTCATAATCTTCTCCACCATTTATTGCAACTGTTGTGCTGTCGATATCAAATTCTTCACACACGCTTATTAATTGTGGGTCTAAGGGTAATTTATCTTCATAAAGATTACAACCTACCTTTGATTGCTTGCACAAGTGCATGATTTCAGATGAAAGACCGTCAGAGATATCGATCATGGATGTTGGTTTGATCTCTAAAGCATGCAATAAAGTACGTACGTCTTTACGAGCTTCAGGTTTTAATTGGCGTTCAATTAAGTAGGTATACAAATCTAAGTCGGGCTGCGAATTTGGATTCACTTGAAACACTTGTTTTTCTCTTTCTAGAACTTGTAATCCCATATAAGCGGCACCTATATCTCCCGTAACTACTAATAAATCAGAACTTTTTGCTCCATTTCTATAAACGATTTCGTCTTCGTCTGCTTCACCTATTGCGGTGATACTTATAATTAATCCTTTTTGAGATGAGGTAGTATCTCCTCCTATCACATCTACTTTATATTCAGCGGCAGCGTGAGCAATTCCTTCAAATAATTCATCTAAAGCCTCTAGTGGAAAACGGTTTGACACCGCAACAGACACTGTTATTTGCGTTGCCTTTGCATTCATTGCACAAATATCAGAGATGTTAACTACTACAGCTTTATATCCTAAATGTTTTAAGGGCATGTAAGCCAAATCAAAGTGTACTCCTTCTATCAATAAATCAGTAGAAACGACTACTTTTTTTTCTTTAAAATCCAAAACAGCTGCATCATCTCCTATACCTTTTAACGTAGAACTTTGATTTACCTCAAAGTTTTTAGTAAGGTGATCTATCAGTCCAAATTCTCCTAATTGTGCAATACTAGTGCGTTGTGGGTTTTTATCTTCAATCATTATTTTTAATTTAAAAAGCAAAGGTACAAAGATAATTAGATAGTGATTTTTCAGGGAGCATCTATTTGGTTTTTTGTAAGAATATTTTCGGCTACTTGTTAATATTATTGTAACAATTGCAGTTGTTTACCTACTAATGTATAAACCATTTAAATTTTTTACAATGAACCTGAAAATAACTAACCTTAGTAAGACCTATAAAAACGGTGTAAAAGCACTTGATAATTTGAATTTAGAAATTGGAACTGGAATGTTTGGTTTACTCGGACCTAACGGTGCTGGTAAGTCATCATTGATGCGAACAATTGCTACGTTACAAAAACCAGATTCGGGTACGATTGAATTTGATGGTAGTAACGTTTTAGAAGATCAGATGTCGCTAAGAAAAGTTTTGGGCTATTTGCCGCAAGAATTCGGAGTCTATCCTAACATGTCTGCTGAAAGCTTACTAGATTATTTTGCTCAGTTAAAAGGGATTTCGAGTAAAAAAGAAAGACAAGAGATAATCAAACAAGTCCTAGAGGTGACTAATTTGTATGAAGTTCGAATGAAATTTGTAAACGGCTATTCTGGAGGAATGAAACAACGTTTTGGAATCGCCCAATTGCTGTTGAACAACCCAAAATTAATTATAGTTGACGAACCTACTTCTGGTTTAGATCCAGCAGAAAGACATCGTTTTTTGAATGTGTTACGCGAGATAGGGACAAATCATACTGTGATCTTTTCGACGCACATTGTTGATGATGTGAAAGAGCTTTGTAATGAGGTTGCCATTTTAAATGGAGGGAAAATTCTAACTAAAGGTACACCTACAGCAGTTATTGCGGCACTTGAGGGTACAATATGGACTAAGGTTATTGATAGAGATAGCTTAGAGGAAAATGAGAAAAAATTTAATGTTATCTCGTCTAATTACAATCAAGATAATACCTTAAATATTAGAGTGCAAAGTATCGGGCAACCTGACGAACAATTTGTTACGGCTGCTCCGCAATTAGAAGATGTATATTTTGTAGCACTTAAAAAAGATACTGTATTATGTTAGGAACTATATTTACTTTTGAAGTAAAAAGGTGGCTTAAAAATCCGTCTTTTTACATTTATACAACGTTATTTTTTATTTTCTCATTATTGATGGCTGCTGCTGCACTAGGTATTTTTGATGGTTTCACAGTAACGACCTCTTCTAATACTCTTGTCAACTCGCCCATAGCATTAAATGGTTTAATAAATGGCCTATCTACCTTTACCTATTTCTTAGTGCCTACCATTATTGGAGCCTCTATCTACAGGGATTTTAAATATAATATGCACACTATTCTCTTTTCATATCCTTTTACTAAAATGGATTATTTACTAGGGAAGTTCTTGAGTTCATTTTTTATAGTAATCTTAATTGTAGCGGGTATTGGCGTTGCCACGTATCTCGCAAGTTTTTTACCAGGTACTAATCAAAGTTTGTTAGGACCATACAGTATCGTAGCCTACTTACAAATCTACTGCATCTTTGTAATTCCGAATTTATTTTTTTACGGCGTTATCGTTTTTGCGATCGTTACCATTACTAGAAATATATCTGTAGGATTTATTGCAGTGATTGTATTGTTGTTTTTAGATGCTATTATAGGGAGCTTTACTAATGATACAGACAATCGTTATTTAGCTGGAATTCTAAATCCTTCTGGTAGTGAGGCTCTTTCCTATTATACGCAATACTGGACCGCTTCAGAGAAAAATGCAAATTTACTGCCTTTTGATAGTGTGATTATATACAATAGGTTGTTGTGGTTAGGTGTTTCAATTATCATATTTATTTTATTATATCGCTATTTTTCATTTACACAAACGGCATTAACTTTTGGAAAAAGTAGAAAGGAAGAACGCGTTACTAAAAATAATTTTGGAGGTATCACTAGAATAAAACTTCCTAATACTACTTTCAATTATTCGACAAAAAATAATCTAAAAACAGCTTGGAATCTTTCGAACATCGACTTTATTTTTATCGTTAAAAATTGGGTTTTCATTAGTATTGTAATTGTAGGGCTCGTTTTTATATTGTTAACGTCACTGACATCTGGAGTTATTTTTGGAACAAGTACCTATCCTACAACTTGGCAAATGCTTGAGATACCAGGAAGCACTTTTGGTTTGTTTATTAATTTACTTACATTTTTATTTGCTGGTATACTTACGCATCATGGTGCTACCACTAGAATGAATCACTTAGTAGATGTAACGCCTACACCTAACTGGGTATTTTTAGTCTCTAAGTTTCTAGCAGTAGTAAAAATGCAAATCGTTTTACTAGCAGTAATTCTAATAGCTGGTGTAGCAATTCAAACATATCATAGTTATTATAATTTCGAAATAGGCCATTATCTTTATGAATTATATGTTATAAAATTGGTCAATTTTATAATCTGGGCTTTCTTAGCATTTTTTATACAAACACTTTTTAAAAACTACTTACTAGGATTTTTTGTATTGCTAATTTTAACAATAGGATTGGCTTATTTACCAACTCTTGGTGTAGAGCAGGGTGTTTTTAGATTCAATAGTGATGGTGGGTTTCAATATTCTGATATGAATGGATATGGAAGTAGCCTGCCGCTTTATTTCCTATATAAAGGGTATTGGTTTATGTTAGGGTTGGCTTTGTTCGGGTTTACATTATTATTCTGGACGAGAGGAATGGGGCAAAAAGCTTCGGCAAGATTAAAAGATGCTAAAGAACGTTTTCATGGGGCAAAAGCACTTTTAATCCGTTTGTCTTTGATTGGGTTCTTAGCATTGGGAGCGACTTTTTATTATCAAAATAATGTTTTACACCAGTATGACTCTAACTTAGATAATGAGAAATCGCAATCGACTTGGGAAAAGAAATACAAGAAATATCAAAATTATGCACAACCGCGTATTACCGCAATCAATGTTGATGTGGCTTTATATCCTGATAAAAGAGATTTTGTTGCAAGCGGAACCTACATTTTAAAGAATAAAAGCAAGCAAGCTATCGACTCTATATTTATCGACTATAATGAGTATAAAACTAAAATCAAGTTTGCGGTTGCAACTAAATTAGTGTCAAAGGATAGTGTGTTTAATTTCAATATTTATAAATTAGATCAGCCACTTGCTGTAGGGGATTCTATTGTAATGAATTTCGAAATTAAAAATGAAGCAAACACTGTTTTTAGATCGAATTCTCCTGTGATTGCTAATGGAACTTTCATTAACAACGGCATTTTTCCGTCAATAGGCTATAATGATCAAGGTGAATTGACAGATGATGAAGTTAGAAAAACCTATGGCTTAAAGCCAAAGGATCGTATGGCTAGTCCTACTGATTCTATTGCAAGAATGAATACGTACATTAGTAACGATGCTGATTGGGTAAGATTTGAAACAACAGTTAGTACGGCGGGAGATCAAACTGCTATTGCTCCAGGATACTTGCAAAAGCAATGGAAAAAAGACGGAAGAAACTATTTTCATTATAAAATGGACCAAAAAATGCTGAACTTCTACGCATATAATTCAGCTAAGTATAAGGTCAAAAAAGACAAGTGGAACGATGTTGCTATCGAAATCTACTATCAGGAAGGGCATGAATATAATTTAGATCGAATGATTGCTGGAGTTAAAAAATCATTGGCATATTATACCGCAAATTTTAGTCCGTATCAGCACAAACAGGTTCGAATAATCGAATATCCTAAAACTGGTGGAGAATTTGCGCAATCTTTTGCAAACACGATTCCGTTTTCAGAAGCGATAGGTTTCATAGCATCTGTAGATGACGAAGATCAAGAAGCGGTAGATTATCCTTTTGCGATAACATCACATGAAGTTGCTCATCAATGGTGGGCACATCAAGTAATAGGGGCAAATGTACAAGGAGCCACAATGTCATCTGAAAGCTTATCAGAATATAGTTCGCTTAAAGTTTTAGAGCATCAATACGGTAAATCTCAAATGCGTAAATTCCTTAAGGTCGCCCTTGATAAGTACTTACAAGGAAGAACAAGAGAACGCAAAAAAGAGCAACCACTTATGTATAATGAAAACCAGCAATACATACATTATAACAAAGGTTCGCTAGTTTTTTATGCGCTAAGCGACTTTATTGGAGAGAAAAACTTAAACAATGTTTTAAAGGAGTACATAAAGAAAGTTGGTTTTCAGGACGCTCCCTATACCAATAGTATCGAGCTAGTGACTATGTTAAAAGCAGCTACCCCAGATTCTTTACAATATACAATCAAGGATATGTTTGAAACTATCACTTTGTATGATAACAACATTACTAATGTTACGAGTAAAAAATTGAAAAATGGGAAGTACCAAGTAGATATTCAGTTTAATGTGGCTAAATACCGTTCAAATGATCAAGGAACTCGAATCTATAAAGATGCTAATGGTAAGACTATATCGTACAGGAAAAAAGGTGACGAGATAGGTCTTAGTTCATTGCCTTTAAATGATTTTATCGAAATAGGAATCTTTAAACAAGATGAGATTAAAGATAAAAAGGTTGAAAAACAGCTGCATCTTAAAAAATACAGAATCAATAAAATTGACAACAAACTTTCTATTATTGTTGATGAAAAACCTACAGAGGTTGGAGTGGATCCCTTTAATAAGTTGATTGACACCAATTCTGATGATAATCGTAGAAAACTTTAATTTGGTTTAATTTCAAAAGGCGAAGGGATATTCTCTTCGTCTTTTTTATTTTTAAAAGCCTTTTATTAATTTTGAAATTAGGTGGCGTAACATTAAATTTATAACATGAAACATTATAAAATCACAACGGTAACAGTAAATCCGGCTTTAGATAAAAGCACGCATTTGCGCGGCTTAGTGCCAGAACAAAAGATAAGATGCGATGCCCCACGTTATGATGCAGGTGGCGGAGGAATAAATGTTTCTAAAGCGATTGCGCGTTTAAACGGGGAGTCTCTTGCATTGTTTACAGCAGGAGGACCTACGGGCGAAATGATGAAAGAATTGCTTATTAAAGAAGCTATAAACATCGACCCAGTCACTGTGCAAAACTGGACACGTGAGAGTTTTGTAGCGGTAGATGATAATACGAACTCTCAATATCGTTTTGGTTTTCCGGGTGCTGCCTTAAGCGAAAGTGAAAAGGTAACGATACTCGAAAAAATAGCAGCCTTGTCTACAGATTTTTTAGTACTAAGTGGTAGTTTAAATGATGGGCTATCGACAGATTTTTACAAAGAAATTGCCGAGCACGCTAAGAACTCAAATATAAAAGTGATTGTAGATACCTCAGGGGAATCTTTGCAAAAGGTCTTGGAAACGAGCGTTTATTTAATAAAACCAAACGTAGGAGAACTAGCTAAATTAGTAGGTGTAGACCGCCTAGAAATGGAAGAGGTAAACCAAGCAGCCAAAAAGATTATTGCGCAAGGAAGCGCAGAAATTATAGTTGTTTCTCTTGGTCCACAAGGTGCTGCGCTAGTAACAAAAGATTCGTATGATTATGTTCCAGCTCCTCATGTAGCTAAAAAAAGTACTGTGGGCGCAGGAGATAGTATGGTAGGCGGAATGGTGTGGGCGCTTTCGCAAAATAAGAGTTTAGATGAAGTGTTGCGTTGGGGAGTAGCCTGCGGATCTGCAGCAACAATGAATGAGGGAACGCAGTTGTTTAAAGTAGAAGATGCTAATCGATTGTTCGAATGGTTGAAATCAAAGTAATTAGTGTTCAATTTCACTATTTTATCGTTCATTATATCAAACAAAAAACCCTGACAATTTTACATCGTCAGGGTTTTTCTCTATTCTTGTTTCTTTCTTCTATTCTTTGGAGAAAAAAATTAATCATTCAATTTTAAAACAGCCATAAACGCTTCTTGAGGAATCTCTACGTTACCTACAAGTCTCATACGCTTTTTACCTTTCTTTTGTTTCTCAAGTAACTTACGCTTTCTAGAGATATCTCCACCATAACATTTGGCAGTAACGTCTTTACGTAAGGCTTTAATAGTTTCACGTGAAATCACTTTCACCCCAATCGCCGCTTGAATTGGAATGTCAAATTGTTGTCTCGGAATCAACTCTCTCAACTTCTCACACATTTTTTTACCAATAGAGTAAGCGTTGTCAGTATGCATCAATGACGATAAAGCATCCACAATAGTAGCATTCAATAAAATATCTACTTTTACTAAGCTAGATGTTCTCATTCCAATTGGCGTATAATCAAAAGAGGCATATCCTTTAGAAACCGTTTTCAAACGATCGTAAAAGTCAAATACAATTTCTGCTAGCGGCATGTCAAAAGTCAACTCAACTCTTTCAGTTGTCAGATACGTTTGATTGGTAATCAAACCACGTTTTTCGATACACAAACTCATTACATTACCAACATAGTCAGACTTCGTAATGATAGTCGCTTTGATAAACGGCTCTTCTACATGGTCTAAACGCGAAGGCTCTGGTAAGTCAGATGGGTTGTTTACCACAAGTGGAGTCTCTGGATCTTTTTTGGTGTAAGCCAAATAAGAAACGTTGGGAACCGTAGTAATCACCGTCATGTTAAACTCCCGTTCTAGACGCTCCTGAATAATCTCCATGTGTAACATTCCTAAGAATCCACAACGGAAACCAAATCCTAAAGCAGCCGAACTTTCTGGTAAAAATACAAGTGACGCATCGTTCAACTGTAATTTTTCCATCGAGTTTCTTAACTCTTCATAATCCTCAGTGTCTACTGGATAGATTCCTGCAAAAACCATTGGTTTTACATCCTCAAAACCAGTAATTATATTAGTTGTAGGCGTTTTAGCATCAGTCAGTGTATCTCCAACTTTTACTTCTTTCGCCTCTTTGATCCCAGATATTAAATAACCAACATCTCCAGCTGAAATCACTTGTTTAGGAACTTGGTTTAATTTTAAGGTACCAATCTCGTCAGCAAAATATTCATTACCAGTAGCCATGAACTTGATTTTTTGCCCTTTCTTGATCTCTCCATTTACCACTCTAAAGATCACTTCAATACCTCTAAAAGGGTTGTAGTGAGAATCGAAAATTAAAGCCTGTAATGGTTCGTCTTTATTTCCTGATGGTGGTGGAATTTTTTCGATAATGGCAGCCAAAATATTTTCGACACCAAAACCTGTTTTTCCTGAAGCATGAATAATATCCTCTAGTTTACATCCTAGTAAATCAATTATATCATCACTAACTTCCTCAGGATTAGCTGATGGTAAATCTACTTTATTTAAAACCGGAATAATTTCCAGGTCGTTTTCTAAAGCTAGATATAAATTTGAAATCGTTTGTGCTTGAATACTTTGAGCAGCATCTACAATCAATAACGCTCCTTCACAGGCTGCAATTGATCTCGAAACCTCATAAGAGAAATCGACGTGTCCCGGAGTATCAATTAAGTTAAGGATGTATTCCTCACCTTGATAGGTATATTCCATCTGGATGGCGTGACTTTTAATGGTAATACCACGCTCACGCTCTAGATCCATATTGTCTAGTAATTGTGCCTTTTCTTGACGTGCTGTAACAGTTTGTGTAGCACCTAATAATCGGTCTGCTAGTGTACTCTTACCGTGATCAATATGTGCAATAATGCAAAAATTCCTTATTTTTTTCATCTTCGTAAATCAGTCAATTAGTATCAAAATACATTTGATATTTGAATGTGCAAATATAGGGCAAAGTTTCAAACATTTTGCCTACTATTTTAAAAGATAAACAGAAAGCTTAAACAAATCCTAAATGTTTGATTATTGGGAGAATAATACGTTTTTATCACTAAATTTGTATCCCTTAAATATTAAAAATTTGAATTACGAAAGAGTAAAAGAAAAATTGGAAATCCTTGCAGATGCCGCTAAGTATGATGTTTCTTGTTCGTCAAGCGGAGGTAATAGAAAGAACACCTCAAAAGGTTTAGGCGACTCATCAGCAACGGGTATTTGTCACACTTACACTGAGGACGGGCGCTGCGTGTCTTTATTAAAAATATTATTAACAAATTTTTGTATCTATGATTGCGCTTACTGCGTGACTCGCATAAGTAACGATATACAACGTGCTGCATTTACTGTAGATGAGGTTGTCGATTTGACTATGAGTTTTTATAGAAGAAATTATATCGAAGGATTATTCTTAAGTTCTGGTATTTTTAAAGATGCCGATTATACTATGGAAAGACTTGTAAGAGTAGCTAAAAAATTGCGTCTCGAACATAATTTCAATGGCTACATTCATTTAAAGAGTATTCCTGATGCGAGTGACGAGCTCATGCGCGAAGCTGGTTTGTATGCAGATCGATTAAGTATGAATTTGGAGATCCCTACAGAGTCAGGTCTGAAACTACTTGCGCCAGATAAGAGTCACCAACAAATGATTAAACCGATGGATTTTGTTAAAAACGAAATCCTAATTTACAAAGACGAGAAGAAAATTATCAAGTCTACTCCTAAGTTTGCTCCTGCAGGACAAAGTACACAAGTAATTGTGGGCGCAACTCCAGAAACCGACTTACAAATTATAAAAGTAGCCGATCATTTTTATAAAAACTTTAATTTAAAACGAGTGTATTATTCTGGTTATGTACCTGTTTCAAATGATGCTCGTTTACCAGCTTTAGGCTCGCAAGTGCCATTAGTGCGCGAAAATAGATTGTATCAAGCCGATTGGTTAATGCGTTTTTATGGCTTTAAAGCCAATGAGATTCTAGAGCAAAACAATCCGTTTTTAGACTTAGAAGTAGATCCAAAAATGAGTTGGGCATTGCGTAACGTCGATAAATTTCCGGTAGTGATACAAACCGCACCTTTAGAAATGATTTTGAGAGTTCCAGGAATTGGAGTAAAATCGGCTTACAAAATCATTCAAGCACGACGCTTCAAGAATTTGACTTTAGAACATATCAAGAAAATTGGAGTTTCGACTAATAGAGCCAAATATTTTATTACCGTTGCTAACGCAAATCGAAGTCTGGACTTTCTAGATGCAGTAAATTTAAAAGATATTATTCTTAAAGATACTAGGAGTAAATTTGAAAATCCCTTTAGTAATCAATTATCACTTTTAAATGACGATTCTTTCTTACGATAATACAATAGAGGGTTTTTTTACTGCCGTTTTTGAAATTTTCGAATACAAATATCAGGATGTTTCTATAATTGGGGCAGGTAAAGGTCAAAATGCACTTTTTGCCGAAATTATTACTGTAATTACAAATGATGAAAAGTCAGATCGAGTGTTAGCACGGTTAGAAAAGCAGTTAGGGAAAGAAGGAGTGCGACAAATTTTATACGCATTTTTATCAGAGACTGAAGATGCTGAAAATATTTTGTTCAGAGCAATTAAATACGCTGTCGATAATTCTGGTAAAAATGTATTTGCTGATTTTTCTAATCCTGATGTTCTCAAGATTTCTAAACTTGTGAAAAGTGTGGGAAGGGAGAAGCATCGAATGGAAGCTTTTATTCGATTCGAATTGTTGAAAGACGGTATTTATTTTGCTAAAATCTATCCTGATTTTAATGTATTGACGTTAATTGTTAGACATTTTAAAAACAGATATCAAGATCAAAAATGGCTGATATATGATTTTAAAAGAGGATATGGCGTTTACTATAATTTGGAAAATACGGAGATCGTCACCTTAGACGCTGACGCTGAGAAAAAGCTTCAAAATGAAGAGGAGATCTACGATGAAAAAGAAATAAATTACCAGAAATTGTGGGTCGAATATTTTGATCACACGAATATAAAAGAAAGAAAAAATATGAAGCTGCATGTGCAACATGTGCCTAAACGATACTGGAAATATTTAACTGAGAAAAAAATATTTTAAGCAATCCTTTAGAAAACCGTATTTTTGCAAAAAATTAAACGAAGATGATTAAGATTGGCAACATAGAATTACCAGATTTCCCTTTACTCCTTGCACCTATGGAAGATGTGAGCGATCCACCTTTTCGTAGATTGTGTAAAATGCATGGTGCCGATATGATGTACTCTGAGTTTATTTCTTCAGAAGGATTGATTCGTGACGCCATCAAAAGCCGAATGAAATTAGATATTTTTGATTATGAACGCCCTGTTGGAATTCAAATTTTTGGTGGAGACGAAGAAGCAATGGCACTTTCATCTAAAATTGTTTCTACTGTAAACCCTGATATTATTGATATTAACTTTGGTTGCCCTGTAAAAAAAGTAGTTTGTAAAGGTGCTGGAGCTGGAGTCTTAAAAGATGTTGATTTGATGATTCGCTTAACACAAGCGGTGATCGATAGTACCCATTTACCAGTAACAGTAAAAACGAGGTTGGGTTGGGATGATAGTTCGATTAATATTGATGAAGTTGCTGAGCGCTTGCAAGACATAGGGGTTGCTGCTTTAAGCATTCACGCAAGAACACGTGCCCAAATGTACAAAGGCCATTCAGACTGGTCGCATATTGCTAGAGTAAAAAACAATCCTAGAATTACTATGCCTATTTTTGGAAATGGAGATATCGATAGTCCTGAAAAAGCATTACAATATAAAAACGAATACGGTATCGACGGTATCATGATTGGTCGTGCTGCAATAGGTTATCCATGGATTTTTAACGAAATCAAGCATTTCTTTGAAACAGGAGAGCATTTAGCTAAGCCTACAGTCGTGGATAGAGTAGAAGCTGTTCGTAATCACTTAACATGGGCAATGGAATGGAAAGGAGAACGATTAGGAATTGTAGAAACCCGTCCGCATTACACTAATTATTTTAAAGGTATTCATTCTTTTAAACCATTTAAGCAACAATTAGTTACTCAGGATAACCCACAAGAATTATTTGCTATTTTAAATAATATCGAGCAAGCTTATGCTGGTTATGAAGTAGTTTAAACAGTTTATCAAGAAGATTTAAAATGCAAATTCCATTAATTATCACAGTTCAAATTGTGAAAATTAGTGGAATTTATTTTTTTAGAATGCCTAGAATTTTACTCTAATAATTTTTTACTCACGCGACTACTTGCAATTAGCGAAGCAATAAATCCAAGAGTAATAATGGTACCTAAGACGATTAATACATTCTCGATCGAGAAAATTACTGGATAAGCCAGTGTAGGAGTAATCATAATCAATTCATAATGCTGTTGCAATAACACAATTATTATTCCGAGAAATAAACCTATAAGCCCACCAAAAACACTTAATAAGGTACCTTGAAGTAAAAATATCTTACGTAAATCTTTGATTTCGGTCCCTAGATTGAACAGCGTTTTTAGATTCCCTTTTTTGTCTAGAATCATCATAATCAAAGCGCCAATCAAGTTAAAAAGCGCCACTACAATCACGAGAGTAAAAATTAAGTACACAGCGATATTCTCGGTATTCAACATTTTATAAAGGGACTCATTAAGTTGCGCTCTGTTTTTTACCGTGATTTTATTTTTAAAAATGGCATTCAGTTTGGCGATAATCGCATTTTCATCGGCACCCGTTTTCTCTTTAATCTCAATTCCCGAAATTTGATTGGGTTTATATTCTAATAGTTCTTGTGCTAAACCTAAGTCGGCAAAAACATATTTTGAGTCTAAGTCTTCGCTAATAGCGTAAATCCCCACAGGATAAACCACGCTTTTATTAAAAGCTTGTTCGGCGTTTTCAATAGTTCCTTTTCCAGGTTTTGGAACCATTACTTCGAGCTGATTATTAAAGTCCAATAATCCCATCGAAAATTTTTGTGCAATACCATAACCTACAACTACCTGGTAGGTGTCTTTTTCAAGCCACTGCCCATTGTAGAGTGTTTTTTTAATGTCATTTACTTTATCAAACTGCGTGTCAACACCTTTTAAGTAGGTGACTACTTGCTTGTCATTAAAAACAAACAAAACGCGTTCTTCTATAATTTTTGAATAAGAAGCTACGCCATCAATTTTCTTGATTTCGGCCTCTTGTTCTGGCGAAATAAAGAATGATTTCCCCAGTGTGCTGCTTATTTTAATGTCGGGATCGATATCATTAGTAAACGAAAGACTAAAAACTTTCAAGCCACTAAAAACCGACAAAACCACAAACAAAGCCATCGCGCCAACAATGATTCCCATGCTCGCAATGCGATTAATAATGTTTATGGCACTGTTTTTACTGTTACTTCTTATGTAACGTTTGGCTATGTAAAGAGGGAAATTCAAATTATATCAACTTGCGTTTTTCTAATAGATCTCTGTTTTCAATAGGATTATCTCTATTTGACAAAGCAGTATTTATTTTTTCAATATAATCTAAAGAGTCATCAATAAAGAAAACTAAATTAGGTACTTTTCTTAATTGCAAACGCACTCTTTGTGATAAATCATGCTTAATTGTTTTAGCATTTGACTTCACAGCTTCCAAAATTTCAGCAGCCTTATCTTGAGGAAATACACTTAAATACACCGTCGCCACAGACAAATCTGTAGTCACACTAACTTTAGATACCGAAATAATTAAATTAGATACGCCATTTTTTCTCACTTCACCTTGCAGGATATCAACCAAATCTTTTTGGATCACCCCACCTATTTTTTTCTGTCTATTTGTTTCCATAGTGCAAAAATACTACTTTTAAACATTAAACAAACAATTTTTAAAAGCAACCTATTCTTTAAGCTGTTTTTTAGGAGCTTTTTCCTGCTGTACACTCTATCTTTCCTGCCGAAACCCGGCAGCAAAGGATGCCGTTTCCATCAGGGCTAGGATCCACAGCCATCGATAACCGGAAGTGCAATTAAAGAAAAATTGTAAAAATTAGAGAAGCATTTTTTCACAAAAAAAGCTATTCAGACATAAAACCACCATGGAAAATATCAGCAATTCAGAAGACAATATAAATCCAGTTTCGACTCCCTCCCCTTCGGGTAGTCCTAAAAAGTCGGGAGGGGTGGGGAGACCTTCTTTCTCCATATACGATGCCTCAGCGGGTTCTGGAAAAACTTACGCGCTGGTCAAAGAATATTTAAAAATTATTCTAACCGCACATAAAAATGATGCGTACAGAAATATTCTTGCTATTACGTTTACCAATAAAGCGGTCCACGAAATGAAAAGCCGCATCGTAGGGAGTTTGTCTGAATTTGCTAAGGACGAACCTTCTCAAAAGGCGGCTGAGTTAATGCAAGATTTATCCACAGATACGGGACTTTCGATTATAGAAATAAAAGTGAAGTCGCAGCAAATCATCAAGCACATTATTCACAATTATGCGGCTTTTGATATTTCGACTATTGATAAATTTACGCATAAAGTAATTCGTGCTTTTGCGCATGACTTAAATTTACCAATGACCTTTGAAGTTACGCTAGATACCGAAAATTTATTAATCGAAGCTGTTGATGCCATTATTGCACAAGCAGGGGAAGATGAAACACTCACCAAATTGCTGATTGATTTCACGATGGAAAAAACCGATGATGATAAGTCTTGGGATATTTCGCGTGAAATTCTAGATACGGGACGATTGGTTTTGAACGAAAACCACCGATCTGAAATTACTCATTTTCAGGATAAATCCATTGCCGATTTTGTCGAGATTAAGAAGAAATTAATAGCAAGTTGTAAAGTTTTAGAAAAAGACAACGCCGAATTTGCTCAGGCTGCTTTGACGCTAATTGAAAATAACGGTATCGATTTAAAATCGTTTTCTAGAGGTACGTTTCCCAATCACGTGATTAGCATTCGAGACGAAAAATTCAATCCAAAAAATAAAACCTTTCACGAGTTTGATGATATCGCTATCAACAAAACAGCAAAAGACCGCGCGTTAATTGAGAATCTAATTCCGGAATTAATCCAAATCCTAGCTACAATTTATAAAAATTTCGAAAAAAGAGATTTCTATAAAGCCTTTCTTAAAAACATTACGCCACTTTCTTTATTGAATACGGTGAGTAATGAATTAGCAAAAATTCAGGAAGAACAAAATGTGCTTTCGATAACCGAATTCAATTCGCTTATTCATCGCGAAATTCAAAATCAACCCGCTCCTTTTATATATGAGCGATTAGGGGAGCGTTACCGCCATTTTTTTATTGACGAATTTCAAGATACTTCAGAGATGCAGTGGCAGAATTTAATTCCGTTGATTGATAATGCGCTTTCGGGTCAGGATGACTTTGGCGAAAAAGGCACGTTGATGATTGTAGGAGATCCTAAACAATCTATTTATCGCTGGCGTGGTGGAAAAGCAGAGCAGTTTATAGCGTTGAGTAAAGACAATAATCCGTTCAATAATCCAGATAAAAGACTCGAGCATTTAGATAAAAACTACCGTTCGTACTCACAAGTGATCGATTTTAATAACGAGTTTTTCAAAATGCTTTCGGGCGAGTTTGAGCATCCTGATTACAAAGATTTATATGAAAATCACAGCCATCAAAAAACGAATAGTAAAACCGGTGGCTATGTAAATATTTCTTTTATTCCAGAAGTAGAAGCTACTGATGACGATGATGAAGCGCTGGATAAAACAGCGTTATTTGTTTTGGCGACTTTAAATACGATTCAGAAAGTCCTTCGAGAAGGTTTTGAATACAAAGACATTGTTGTTTTAACCCGCAAACGCAGTCAAGGTGTTGCGATTGCCAATTATTTAACCGAGCAAAATATTCCGCTTTTATCATCAGAAACATTGATGATCCAGAACGCAACCGAGGTACGCCTAATCATTCACTTACTAAAATACCTTAAAAATAACGCCGACTTAGAGGCGAAAGCTTATTTTCTGCATTATATCGCAGAGCATGTTCAGGACAAATTAGATGTTCACGACTTCATTGCTCAGGGAATGGAGCATAAAAACGAACTAGAGTTTGAGAACTGGCTCACTAGTTTTGATATTAATCTTTCGTTTCAAAATATTCGAAAGAAATCATTGTACGAAGCGGTGGAGGTAGTTATTTCAAAATTCTTATCGCCAGAGCTAGCCAAAGGCGGCGGAGCGTATGTGCAATACTTCCTCGACATCGTTCTTGAACGCGACGTTCGCAACCAAGCTGGAATTGCCGATTTCTTGAACTTCTGGGATAAAAATGCAGAGAAATTCAGTATTCCGTCACCAGAGGGGAATAATGCCGTGCGTATTATGACCATTCATAAGTCAAAAGGATTGGAATTTCCGGTGGTTATTATGCCATTTGCCGAGGAAGATTACAGTAGAAAACCAAAAGATAAATTGTGGTTAGATACTGAGGAAGCCGATTTTGATTTGCCAAAAGTACTTATTGATAATAGTAGTGCTGTTGAGGGTTTTGGTGAAAAAGCCAAAGCAGTATTTGATTTAAAGAAGCAAGAGGAATTACTGGATAATATCAATGTTTTGTACGTAGCTTTAACCCGTGCAGAGGAACAATTGTATGTTATTTCGAATATGAATTTAACGAGTAAGGGAGAGGTAAAGCCAAATAATATGTCGACTTTCTTTATCAAGTACTTGGACAGTAAAGATGGTTTTGATCCAGAGAAATTTGAGTATGCATTTGGTAGTCCGGTAAAATTATCCGCAGCATCAAAGCATGTCGATACTTCAAAAAAGATTGAAGTTGTTGCGGAAACTTTAAACCCAAAAAACATAAAAATCGCCCAGCGCGAAGCATTGATGTGGGGAACCCACCAGCAGGAGTCTATTGAGTATGGGAATCTGGTTCACGAGATTTTATCTTTGGTGAAAACCAAAGAAGATGTAACATTAGCTGTTGATAAATCAATCGAAAACGGTCTAATCAATTTTGGGCAAAAAGAATTGGTTCATCAAACGATTGTAGATATTGTAAACCATCCGGAATTAGCAGAATGTTTTGCATCTGGAAACACAGTTTTAAACGAACAAACGATCATTCAAAAAGAAGGGAACACCATCAAGCCAGATCGAATGGTCATAAACCAAGCTAAGGAAGTGTATCTTTTAGATTATAAAACGGGAGCTCATAATGCTAAATATCAAAAGCAATTAGAAGGTTACGAGCAGGCGATAGAACTAATGGGTTATAAAGTCGTAAAAAAAGCGCTGATTTACATCGGAAAAGGAATCGATGTAGTAAATTTGTAACGTATAAATGAATTATTCGTAAAAGTGGGTTCAAGTTGTTGTTGGTCTACTATAAGGTCGAATAGAAATTATACTGCAGTTATTATTATAACGCTAAACAAATAAAACTTTAAACAAAATACACCATAAATTATGTACGGAAAAATAAAAGAACATTTGCAAAACGAATTGCAAACAATAGAAGACAACGGGATATTCAAGAAAGAAAGAATCATCACTTCACCTCAAGATGCTGAAATTACGATTTCAACAGGAGAAACAGTTTTGAATTTTTGTGCTAACAACTACTTAGGGTTGTCATCACATCCAGATGTAATTCAGGCTGCTAAAGATGCTATGGATACGCACGGTTTCGGAATGTCTTCTGTGCGATTTATATGTGGGACGCAGGATATTCATAAAACATTAGAAAGAAAAATTTCTGAATTCTACGGAACAGAAGATACTATCCTTTATGCAGCAGCTTTTGATGCAAACGGTGGCGTATTCGAACCATTATTAGGTGAAGGAGATGCAATAATTTCAGATAGTTTGAACCATGCCTCTATTATTGACGGGGTGCGTTTATGTAAAGCGTCACGTTATCGTTATGAAAACAGTAACATGGAAGACCTAGAGCAGCAATTGATCAAAGCAAATGAAGCAGGAAGTCGTTTCAAGATTATTGTAACTGATGGTGTTTTTTCTATGGATGGTGTAGTAGCACCTCTTGATAAAATTTGTGATCTAGCAGATAAATACGATGCTATGGTGATGGTTGATGAATGTCATGCAGCTGGTTTTATTGGAGCAACAGGAAAAGGAACGCTTGAAGCAAAAGGAGTAATGGGGAGAGTAGACATAATTACAGGAACCTTAGGAAAAGCTCTAGGTGGCGCCATGGGAGGATATACTACTGCCAAAAAAGAAATAATCGAATTGTTGCGTCAACGTTCAAGACCGTATTTATTCTCTAATTCATTAGCACCAGCAATTGTGGGTGCTTCTATTAAAGTTTTTGAATTATTAGAAAAAGACACGACGTTAAGAGATCAATTAGAATGGAATACAAACTATTTCAAGGCCGGTATGAAAAAAGCTGGTTTTGATATTGTTGAAGGAGATTCGGCTATTGTTCCTGTTATGTTGTACGATGCTAAGTTGTCACAAACTATGGCAGATGAATTATTGAAAAAAGGAATCTATGTAATTGGGTTTTTCTTTCCAGTTGTACCTAAGGATAAGGCTAGAATTAGAGTTCAATTATCAGCTGCTCATACTAAAGAACACTTAGATAAAGCTATTGCTGCATTTATCGAAGTTGGTCATACTCTGAAAGTTGTGTAATTATCATCCAAATTTACAATATTGCCACTTTTAAGGTTTTAAAGTGGTTTTTTTTAACATTTGATTTTGTGGTTAATAATTATCGCATTACTTTTGCTTGTAATTAACTAAAATTGTAATTAAAACAAATAAGTATGAAACATCTTAACAAAATTTTAGTTGCTGCTATGATGGTTATGGGATTAAGTTCTCAAGCTCAAGACAGTAACAACCCATGGGCTATCTCTTTTGGAGTTAACGCAGTAGACACTAAAACTAGTGCGGGTGGAGGTAACGGATGGTTAGATCGTCACTTTTCTCAACCATTTCAAACAAAAGACAACTGGAATGTACTTCCTTCTGTATCTTACATTAGTGTATCTAGATATTTAGGAGATAACTTCTCTTTCGGATTGCAAGGTTCGGTTAACAAAATTGACAAGTATGTTAAATTTGACCCAACTGCTCCAGGACACGATTCACGTGGTTACGTAAACAGTAATCCTGGTGATTTAATGTACTACGGAATTGATGCTACATTGAGATATAGCTTCATGAACCTAATTGGATCTAAAGTAATTGACCCATCTTTACATGTTGGTGGAGGTTATACTTTCTTTGGGGACAGTAGCTACGGAACTTTAAATCCAGGTGCTGGATTAACTTTCTGGTTTACTGACAATGTTGGTTTAGCTCTTGAGACTTCTTACAAGAAATCATTCGGAGATAGAGAAGATGCTGCTGGAGTCCCAGATGCACCGTCTCACTTCCAACACACTGCTGGTCTTATCTTCAAATTTGGAGGAAAAGATACTGATGGTGATGGAATATATGATAAAGATGATGCATGTCCAGAAATCGCTGGTTTAAAAGAATTCAACGGTTGTCCTGATACAGACGGAGATGGTATTGCTGATAAAGATGATGCATGTCCAGACGTTGCAGGTCCAAAAGA
>NZ_JABSNL010000006.1 GCF_013294025.1 Flavobacterium aeripolare | reverse complement strand
AACCAGGATAAACATCTAATTTTAATGGAAAAATTAACAGCATAATTAATAATCGAAATTTAGAATAATACTCTTGTTTTATAGGGGTCAAAACAATAAGTTGTGGCAATATAACTTTTTAATTTTTTGGTAAATCTTTTATCCCACGTTGAGCTATTTATAAAAGTGCTAATATTTCTAAATAATTTTAATGTTACTGTACTCAAATATTGGTCTTCTATTGTTAAATATTCAATACAGGTACTACCAACGATTTTATAGCCCCAATTTGGATGATACGTTAAATGTTCATATCTGATTTCAGCTCCACATCCTTTGCGTTCACAAATCCCGTCTTTGTTGCCTAAATCTTCAACAGATATAAGAACCCATCCATATTCGGGTTCTATCAAATTATGCTCTCTTGCATGACAGCCCTTACAAAGTGTAATACAATCACTGTATGGATAGTCCCATGGTTCAAGGTTTGGTCTGTATACTTTATGATGTGCTTGAAGAATGACTTCAGACTCTTGTCTATCACATTTTAAGCATCTATTATTATCTCTAAGTTTTATCGCTATAGAGAATTCATGCCACTTATTGTTGTAATATGATTTTCTAAATTGATTCATCTATTTTTACGATTCTGGGGCTAAATATCATACAACGTGTTGCTATTTTGAGATGGTGGGGAATTTGTAACCTTTCTGCTTTGCATAATTTTATTACGAAACGACAATTCCACTAGCTCAATGCTTTATAAAAATTCAAAAACTGAATTATTTTCAAAATCTTCTATTGTTAAAGCAAAACTATCTTCTTTAAAAGGAAAAATTGAGTGAATTGTTATTTCTTTTTCTTTAGTCACTGAAATCAAATTTCTGTATCTTTTTGATGAAGGATATGTTCTGACATTAATAGCAGGAGTGTTTTCAATTATTTTTGCTTTCGAATTTTGATAAAGTACAACCTTATCAAAATATTCAACCACACAACCTTCTGGTACTATTGAGGTAGATAATGGTTTAAAGAAATTTGCGCTACCATTTTTTAATGTTGGTAAAGCCTTATTTTTTGATACAAAATATAATTGTTTGTCCTTTGGTTTGTTTAAATTTATATTCAAAAAACTTCCATCTTTCATAAAAAAGAATCCAGAAGTTGAGCTATTAAAACAATAATTGATTTCTTTTTTTTCTATTCTTGAATAATTCAATAAAGTTGAAAGGTCATACTTTGATGAACCAAAATCCGTTATTCTTCTTCTTTCGCTGTCTTCATCAAACTTTGAATAATTTAATTTATTTTCAATTTTTTCAGTTTCATTTACGTAATACTCAAAATCATTTTGCTTGTCATAATTTATAACATCGTAACCAGACCAAGCAGTTCTAATTGATTTTTCAGCAACAGGCTTCTCGTTAACTTTAAGATTGTTAGAACTGTTTAAAAAAGTTCCGTGAAATAATCCGTTGCTATTTGAAGAGATAATTATTTCTCCTGATTTAGCATTCAGGCAGGTTACTTTGCCGTCAAAACGTTTTTGAGGTTTAGTTGGTTCTAAATTATATCTGTCATCGGAATTTAAATTAATTTCATATAGTCCCTCTTTACTACCAACATATAAGCGCATTGCGTACATTTTGAGGTCAAGAACTGGCATTGAAGGAACTTCATCAATTACAGTATAATCGTTCTCATCAAGAATTATTGTAAATTCCATCTCTTCAGAAGCTTTTTCCCATAGATGAATAAAACTTTTTTTCATTTCTCCAATACCAAAAAACACTTCTGCCTGCCTATTATTTAGATAATCATTTCGCTGAAATGAAACCCTTATTAAATTTTCAAAATCAGGATACTCGTTTACGAGCTTAGATATAACACGAGATAAAGGTGAATAAACTATTTGACCATTTGATAGAATAAGAAATAAATGACCACTGTAAATGTAGCTCTCAATTGCATCTACTTTTAATGTGAATCTGAGAGTTTTCATATCGATCCTTTTAAAATTTTAATATGCATTCTTTTATCAATAACTTTATCTTTTAACCATTTGTCTACAGTTTTTGTACTTGGTTCAAACTCTCCACTATGAACAGGGAAACCGTGCCAAGGGTCTTCAATATTTGCTGGATTTGGAAAAAAAGATAGTCTTTCTTCTCCATCTCCGAGAATAATTTCTCCATTTTCTAAAATTCCAAATAACCCGCAATTCTCATTACAACCCCATTCCCCTTCGTCAGAAAGCTTAAAAACCTCATACTGTTCATTCTTTTTAAGAATCCATTTTGTTTTATCAGGATTTTTTTTTGCTGTCTTATTGTGATAAAAGACGGGATGATAAAAATTCTTATTTTCAGTTAGCCCAAAATTACCCTCTTTATTAATTGTGACTTTCGGAAATTTGTACTTCATTTGGTTTTTTTTAGTATTGCTGCTAAATTCAACAAGTAACATTTAAATTAAAGTTTCAATACAACTCATGCTATGTATCTTGGGACGTAAATAAAAGCTTTTTAGATTATTAATGCAATACCCACTTTTAGTGATATATTGAAAAATTTATCAACGATTAAAAGTAATGCATTATATTTTTTACAGTTTTCTAAATTATCGCCAAACATAAATCGAATAAAAAAAGATTCTCTAAGCCATTTAAAATCCAATTAATAGAAGAAAAAAAATAACTGGACAAGCAGCTAAACTTTTGAGGTACTTAATAGTGATATTCTTTATAATGTTTACATTTAGCTAATAAAGTATAATTATTTATTTATTGTAAATTATTTTAAAGGCTCAATCAGTATCACCTCTGACCTCAAAGCCTTAGTACCGCTTTCATTCATAGTTTGTTTTACGGTAACTTTAATTTTATCATATTGAGGAGTAGGGAACTTCATCAGATCTGAAATATTTTTATAACCAAAAGCCTTTGCTAATAATGCAATGTGACGTGTCGAATATTTGTGACGCTGAGTAAATGATTCAACATTTCCAACAAATGTTTTCGCCACACCCATTGCCATGCTTAAATCTTCCTTAGTAAAACCTATTGATTTTCTCAGTGCGACAATGTGATTAATCAACTCAAAATCAAATTGAGTAGTTTGAAATTCCAATATTTTTTCCATTAAAAGTAAATATTATATCCAACTTGTTGGATATTTGAATATTATTATTATATTTGTTCTAGCGAATTGATTATGAACCTCTAAAAGGTATAATTAGACGATGTTTTCTCGTTCCGTAAAGTCCTATTTTAGCAAACGAGAGTATCGTGAAATCGCTCCATGTCATAAAGTTTATTACTTTTGCAAACGGCATGCGAGCGGTTCTCACATATGCTTTCAATTGCAACCAGTAATTATTAATTATTGGTGAGGGTCGTAGGACACCCACGGATTGAAAGTGTGAGGCCGCTCCTTGCTTTTTCTGCAAGCACTCTTCATACCTGAAATACATCGTTCCATAACCATAAACCTATAAATTATGAGAACTAATTTTTTATGTATTACTCGTAGCAAACCACCTTAATTAACTACTAATTAAAGGTTCCTTTTGTCGCCCTCAACTGAAACAATCAATGGGTTGGCTAGGATAAGCAGAGAAGCACTCTTACAAGAGCAACTTCTACCATCAGTATAATTTATATACTGATACGTGAAACCCTACCCTGATATATAAAATGAGATTTATTACAAACAACATTTCTATCGTTATATCTCACCGCAAACCTAAGCTGCTTTTGGCACTTAGATTTCAGCCTTTCTATTTTAAACTCGCACTTTAAAAGTATTGTCTTTATTTCTATTTTCCAAATGGTATGCTTAAGTTTTTAGAATATGTTTTGCGAGGGGGAGCAAAAGGAGTTTTTGAACCAAAATAAAAAATAGATATTCATCTAAAAAATATTGATGGAATACATGCTATTATACTTAAAATCAACTATAAAATTAACAAAACCATTTATGACTTTATAATCTATTAAACCTAAACACCTGCACCAAAAAACCTTTTGAATAAAATGGACATAATTTAATTTGAGTTAGTTATCACAAGGTGCAGGTTATTTAGTAATCCTATAAAACCAAAAAAAACAGCTTGCTAATGATAGAATGGTAATAATGAATCAAAGAGATCAAAGAGAACCTGTCCCCTGTCGTCAAACAGATTAGAGAGTCATAACAAAACATTTGTTTAATCTAACCAACAACCAATATAATGAAATACTACAAACAAATACAAGCCGCTTTAATAGTGGCATTAATAACAATTATAATTCTTTGGCTTTATGGTTGCAGCAGAATTTTCTAAACGAGTCGTCCAGACCTAAAACAGATCTAAAAGGCTGTTTTTAAAGATATTGGGTTCAATTAATAAACGGTGCAACTTATTGAGAAGCTACAGTAACTAATAACCTTTAACGCACAACCATCAAACTTTTAAAGCCTATGACTAAATAAAAAATTAACCTTAATGCCTTAGCGCCTTTGTGGCTCATCACACAAAAAAAAGACCCTCTACCCCTGTCGTCAAACAAAATAGAGAGTCACAGTAAAACAAAACGCATGTTTCATCTAACCAATAACCAAAATTATGAAAAATAGTTCATTAATCAACGGGAGTAGGACAATAGTGTATTCCCTTATTTTAGGGTTGTACCTGTTCCTTACCCCTGTCCTAGCTTACAACGGCAGCAATTTTCTAAAACTCAACCTTCAAACCCATCAAGTAAGCGGCACCATTACAGATTCTAATGGCCCATTACCAGGCGTAACGGTTACTATCAAAGGAACAAATACGGCTGTCATTACAGACTTTGATGGGAAATATCAAATAGCGGCTTCCCCTAGCGCTACGCTAGTCTATTCCTTTATGGGGTATAAGACGGTCTCTATGCCAATCAATGCGCTTAAAATGATTGATATCGTTTTGCAAGAAGATGCCACAACGCTTCAAGAAGTACGCGTCAATGCGGGATACTATTCCGTCAAGGAAAGCGAACGTACTGGTAGTATTGCCAGAATTACAGCAAAAGACATAGAAAAACAGCCTGTAACTAATGTACTGGCAGCTATGCAGGGAAGAATGGCTGGAGTTAGTATCACGCAAAATACTGGAGTGTCTGGCGGTAGTTTTGACATCCAGATTAGAGGACAAAACAGTTTGCGCGCTGATGGAAACAAGCCTCTTTACATCATTGACGGTGTTCCTTATGCTTCAGAAGCGCTAGGTTCTGATTTAACTGGTACAGTCCTGCCTGGCGGAATCAGTCCACTAAACAGCATCAATCCCGGAGATATCGAAAGTATTGAAGTCCTTAAAGATGCTGATGCAACAGCCATTTATGGATCCCGTGGCGCTAATGGTGTGGTACTCGTAACTACTAAAAAAGGCAAAGAAGGCAAAACAAAATTCACTACGAATGTTTCTACT
Source organism: Flavobacterium aeripolare (assembly GCF_013294025.1). Taxonomy (GTDB): domain Bacteria; phylum Bacteroidota; class Bacteroidia; order Flavobacteriales; family Flavobacteriaceae; genus Flavobacterium. The sequence continues at coordinate 239,059 of NZ_JABSNL010000006.1, read as the reverse complement.
GGTTTTGGGAAAGTCACCCGACTGATGGATTTGATGAATACCTTGCAATACTTGCAAATGCGAAAAGAAGCATTTGTTAATGATGGTATTCCCTATGGTTATTCTGATTATGATGTTAACGGTACTTGGGATCAAAATCGCTATACTGATTGGCAAAAGACATTTGTTGGAGGAACTGCTGAGTTTACTGATTTGCAATCATCCGTCTCAGGCGGATCGTCACAAACGCAATTCATCATCAATGGAAACTTTCACAAAGAAACAACCGTTTTTCCTGGCGATTCTAATTATAAAAAAGGAAATATACACTCTCAACTGAGTCAGGAATCAGAAAACAAAAAATTTAGACTCAATTTTTCGATGGGTTATACCGCACAGGAAAACAACCAACCAGGGATTGATATTACGCAACAAGCCATTCTTCTTCCGCCTAATGCACCAGCTTTGTATGATGCGCAGGGAAATTTAAACTGGGAAAACAGTACCTGGAATAATCCTCTTGCTAACCTAAATGGAAAATATATATCCCGCACCAATGACTTATTTGTCAACAGCTTGTTGTCTTACAACATCCTCCCCCATTTAATTGCTAAAACAAGTATTGGTTTTACAGATACTCGTTTTGATGATAGCCGCACACAACCTTCTACTTTGTATGATCCTGCCTATGAAGTAGGAAGTGAATATTCATCTATTTATGTCAATACCACGAACAGAAAATCATGGATCATCGAGCCCCAAATATCATGGAAAAAAGAATTTGGCAAAGGGAAAACAGAAGTGCTATTGGGAAGTACTTTCCAACAGCAGAAGACCCTTCAACTAGTACAAGAGGCAAACGGATTTAGTAGCAATAGTCTGCTTTATAATCTTTCCTCCGCCTTTAATGTATATGATCTTTTGCATGAGGAATACGTTTACAAATATCAAGCGTTCTTTGGTAGGGTTAACTTCTCATGGGCGAACCAATACATCCTCAATTTTACTGCTAGAAGGGACGGTTCAAGTAGATTTGGTGCACAGAAACAGTTTTCCACTTTTGGAGCGATTGGAAGTGCATGGTTGTTTTCCAATACCAATTTTATAAAAGATAATCTTCCTTTTTTAAGTTTTGGAAAACTTAGGGCTAGTTATGGTACTACAGGAAATGACCAAATTGGGGATTATCAGTTTTTAGATACTTACGGCTCTTCTGGAAACAATTATGGGGGAGTTGTCGGACTGGAACCAATACGCTTGTTTAATCCCAATTTTGGATGGGAGACCAATAAAAAATTAGAATTCGCATTAGAAACCGGTTTTATACAAGACCGAATTTTTTTAACAGCAGGCTGGTATAACAATCAATCTTCAAACCAATTAGTGGGAATTCCACTCCCTGCAACAACCGGGTTTAATTCCTTACAAGCAAACTTAGACGCAACAGTACAAAACAGAGGAATCGAGTTAACATTACGTACCATTAATTTTCAAAAACAGTCCTTTATCTGGACCAGCAGTTTTAATTTGACAATCTCGCGTAATAAACTATTGTCTTTTCCCAATCTTAAAGGGTCAACATACGAGAATCAATTTGTAATAGGTAAGCCTTTAAATATTAAAAAAGTATACCATTATACGGGTATTGATCCGGCAACCGGTATCTATCAATTTGAGGATTTTAATAATGATGGCTCACTTACGGCGGCAGAGGACAAACAGTCCATCCGTGATTTGAATCCAAAATATTTTGGAGGGTTTCAAAATACAATTACCTATAAAAACTGGCAATTGGATTTTTTGTTTCAGGGGGTCAAGCAACTAAATTACAGTGGATCTTATACTACGGGAATACCTGGGACGATGATAAATCAGCCAGCAACAGTTGTTGATCATTGGCAAAATTCAGGAGACAGTGCGCTTTATCAACAATATACTACAGGAGTAAATGGTGTAGCAGTGTCCGCATTTTACAATTTTTACTCCAGTGACGCCATGATTGTAGACGCATCCTATATTCGTCTCAAAAATTTGTCCTTGTCCTATACTGTTCCGCAACAATGGATCAAAGGTATCAATTGCCGATTCGTATTTCAAGGTCAAAACTTGCTTACCATTACCTCGTATCGCGGAGCAGACCCCGAGTCCAGATTTAGTTCAAGTCTCCCGCCTTTAAAAGTATTTACGACTGGAATCCAACTTACTTTTTAACCCTTTAATTTCAAACATTATGAAACAAATATCATTTTTCCGATTTATCCAGCAAGGTAAAGCTGGAATAGTAACCAATAGATTGCTTATCCCATTCCTTGCATTTAGTCTGCTTCTGAGTAGCTGTGATAATTTTGTCGATGTGGAACTCCCAACATCACAACTTACGGCAAGCGCCGTTTTTCAGGACAAGGCTACAGCCAATGCGGCTATGGTGAGTATTTATGCCAAAATGAGAGATACAGGCATTTTAAGCGGGAATGTTTCAGGGCTATCCAATGAACTTGGGAACTATGCAGATGAACTTGATTATTATGGCGGTATTTCTGGAACGACCCGAAATTTTTACAACAACAGCATCCTTGCTTCTAATACCGAAATTTTTAGTTGGTGGAGCAGCAGCTACAGCCAAATTTATGCTGCGAATGCAATTATCGAAGGGGTTAGCGCTTCTACTGTATTGGCTAAAGTGGACAAAGACCAACTTACTGGCGAAGCATTATTTGTAAGATCCTTACTTACTTTTTATCTTCTAAATCTATACGGTGACGTGCCCTACATTACGACAACGAATTATCAGTTAAATAAAGTGGCACACAGAATGCCTTATTCGGAGCTGTATTCCCACATCATCAGTGATTTACAACTTTCTGCTTCATTGCTATCGGACAACTATATTTCTACCGATCGGGTACGTCCTAATAAGTCTGTGGCCATGTCACTATTAGCAAGGGTCTATCTTTATAATAGCTCATGGGCAGAAGCAGCCGATACCGCTTCGTACCTCATCAATAATACCGGAGTATATCCTTGGGAAAATAATCTGGAGGCCATCTTCTTAAAAGAAAGTAGTACCACTATTTGGCAATTTATGCCTCGTACCGATGGGCAAAATACGCAGGAAGGAGAAACTTTCATCTTTACCTCAGGACCGCCGCCCACTGTTGCTTTGAGTGATCAACTCCTAAATGATTTTGAAATTGGGGATCAACGGAAGATTCATTGGGTAAAAACAATAACAAACGGAAGTGATAGCTGGTCTCATGTCAATAAGTATCGTCAAAAATCAAATACTTTGGGAGCAATGGAATACTCTGTCGTATTTCGTTTAGCAGAGCAATACTTGATTCGTGGTGAAGCACGAGCGCAACAAGGGGATCTTATTGGAGCGAAAGAAGATTTGAACAAAATTAGAAATACTGCAGGCCTAGCGAACACTACTGCTCTGAGTAAATCGGATATTCTTACTGCTTTATTGCAGGAGAGAAAGGTGGAACTTTTTACCGAAATGGGGCATCGCTTCTTTGACCTTAAAAGAACAAACCAACTCGATGCCGCATTAACAGTCGTAAAACCAGGATGGAATACTACGGATAGGTTGTTCCCCTTACCTGAATCGGAAATTTCATTAAATCCCAATCTGAATCCACAAAATAATGGCTATTAAAATGCAATATACTATAGAAAATATAACTCATACTTCTGTTAGATATCTAACTGGAATAAAGGCGTACTTTGTAGGTCTGATACTCCTTTTGATTTCATGCCCTGGGACTGCACAAAACAACAATAAAAAAGAACTTATAGCTGCCGATTATTCTTTATGGAGTTATCTCACCTTGCAAAAACTCTCTGAAAATGCAAAATGGATTAGTTATTCGCTGTCTTATCAAAATGGCAACGATACTCTATTTGTTAAGAACAGTACTAATTCAAAAACCTTTACTTTTCCTGGCGCAAGTGGAGGAAAATTTTACGCAGATAAATGGTTTTTGATAAAAAGTCCAAATGGAGAACTAAAAATCACTGATTTACTTACCTCAAAACAAGAGAATATAGAAAAAGTAGTTCAATATGATTTGAGCGTTTACACCAAAGATATACTCATATTGAAAAAAGTTAACCATGAGAAAAAACAGCTGCAGCTAAAAAATCTGGCAACTGGTAAATCCCTTATTCTAGAAGATGTGGACAAGTACTGGTATAATCAGCAGAATGATGGCCTTGTTTATACTTCAAAGTCAGGAAACCATACGATAATTTCCCTCTTCAACTTAAGGGATAAAACTACCTCAGTAATCGCTAATACAACCGCAGCTTGTGACTACTCCGATATTACTTGGCAAAAAAACGGAAAGTCTGTTGCTTTTATAAAGCACCCTTTAGAGAATGATAAAAAAACAGAATCCACTTCAGTAGGCTATTATGATATAGAACAAGCTAAATTATATACTTTTAATCCATCTATACAAGATATTTTTCCAGCAAATATGAAAATTTTCTCTTCCTCTTTTGAAAAACTTAGCATTTCTGATGATGGCAGGCGTATATTCTTTGGAATGGAAAAAACGACAGCTCCTATTGACCCTTTGCAAACGCAAATTTGGAATGCAGATGACAAATTTCTTTATCCTGTCAAAGTAAACAATGATAATTGGAATAAAATAGCCAAAGTGGCTGTATGGTGGCCTCAGCAGAACCGCTTTAGCCCCATTACTGATAATGAATTTCCTAAAATGATGTTAAGTGGAGACCAGAAATATGCTTTTATCTACAACCCAGCTACGTATGAACCACAAGAAAACCGTGATGCTCCCTTGGATATTTATATTTTGAATCTGGAAACAGGAGAGCGAAAATTAGTATTGCAAAACCAATCAACAGGTGGAGGGACTTCGATTTCTATTTTCGAAAAACATATTGCCTATTTTAAAAATAAGGATTGGTGGATTTATGATATAACTCGTGGATTACATAGAAATCTTACCAAGGAACTTGGTGTGTTTTTCTCAGATAACGAATCAGACTGGCCCGAAGAGGCATCTCCTTTTGGTAACCCAGCATGGATACAAGCAGATAATACACTTCTTGTATATGATAAGTATGACATTTGGAGTATTGCACTCGATGGATCAAGTGCCCGTAGACTGACCAAAGGTCGAGAAAACAAAACTACTTATAGAATCGCACCTCAATCACCACAGCTTTATGACAAAATGAATTACGATGGTGGGTATAAAATTATGTACCAACCCTCTGAAAGATTAGTGCTAAAAACCGAAGCATTGGAACATAAGGGATATTGTTTTTGGGATAAAAAAAATGGAGTACAACCTTTATTGGATAAAAAAATGCATACCAGCCGACTCCTAACTGGTCAAAATAATGACTGTTATGTGTATCAAGAAGAAAACTATAATTTCCCTCCGAGATTACTTTTTAAACAGAACTCAAATTCAAAAGAGAAAGTACTCTTTCAAAGCAATCCACAGCATTTTAAATACAATTGGGGACGGTCTAAGCTCATTAGCTATACCAATTCTAAAGGCACTATTCTGAATGGTGTATTATTTTATCCTGCCAATTATAATTCCCAAATCAAATATCCTATGATTGTACATTTATACGAAAAGCAATCGAAAGAATTGTATAAATATGTAAACCCATCTCAGAACAACCCGACAGGATTTAATATTAGCAATTTTACATCAAATGGATATTTTGTTTTTTTACCTGATATTGTTTATGAAATTGAAAATCCAGGACCTTCAGCAGTAGATTGTGTCGTATCAGCTACTAAAAAAGTCATTGATAGTGAATCTATTGACAGATCCCGAATAGGTATCACTGGTCATTCCTATGGAGGATATGAAACGGATTATATAATTACCCAAACTGATATGTTTGCAGCAGCGGTGGCTGGGGCCGCTATTACTGATTTTGTTAATGGTTACCTTTGGGTTGTCCCAGGATATGGAATACCTAATTTCTACCATTATGAGTTTGGACAACTAAGAATAGGTAAATCTTTATATGAGGATTACCCCGCATATTTAAGAAACTCCCCACTTTATCATGCAGATAAAGTAAATACACCACTATTGTCTTGGGCAGGTGATCAAGACGGCCAGATAGATCATAATCAAACTATAGAATTTTATCTGGCACTGAGACGCCTTGGTAAAATAAATACCATGTTACTCTATCCCGGAGCAAATCATGTTTTAATGGAAAAAAAACATCAAGAAGACTTAACCCAACGAATTGAACAGTGGTTCGATTATTATTTAAAGGACAAAAAAGAGTCTGTGTCGTCCTTGAAAAAAGGGAACATTCCCCAGTAAAAAACAATGCAGTTCCTTTGCTGGAACTGCATTGCCCTTTTCTACTAACAATAAACACTAGGGTCTATAAACCGTTACTGTACATTGATTTGCCGAATTTTTAGCAAACAATGGCGTAGCCCCTGGTACTAATCCTACGGTACAAATGTTTCCATTGTTAATAGTTGAACACATATCACGTTGTTCACATGACGTTCCTTGTGGATTAAGTTTAACATACCCTTGAACTGTTGCTACTGTTTTAGAACGCACATTCATGGCATTGGTTGTAAATGCCCCTGCTACCGCAAGAGCAAATACGGCAACAGGAATACCCTGTTTGATAAAATTTGCTTTCATAATTAATAAAATTAAAATTATTTTTGATCTACTCTTTGACAGGTTTTCGATCGTTCCCCCGACACTGGCCAGTATATTTTAAAGACATTATTCTTTTCTACTTTTGATCGTTATTTACATTAGTTGATAGTAATCCTTTGTTTAACTTATATTGAACTAAATGACTTCCTATAAATCCATAAAAATTATCATCCAGCACAAAAAAGTTCTTCAACTTTTCATCATCATAATCATAGATGTAAAAGCTCCCTACATAGGTATTCGTGTTTAGATTGTATACATCAATGATAGTTGCTTCCTCCCACATTTCTAGAGGTTCATATTGTCCAATTAATGCTGAATTGACAAACAGTAAATTGTTAGAAACCGCACTAGACTTATTAACCATTAAAGGGGGCGCTGCCAGTTTGCGCTCTTTTCTACTTGTCACGTCAACAACTTTAATCTGAGCCTTACTAATAGTGTCTATTGTCTTACCTCGATAGCTAATATTCAGTGCCTGATCTGCAACAATGAATTGGTTGCGATACAAATAGATATAAACTAACCGATTAAGGGCTTTGTCAAAATGAAGATAGCCGTCTACATCAAAAATTCCATCAATCTGTTTCTGTAAAAGATTGGCATTAAAATATGTTTTAGGAGAACTTCCAAAATATAAGGTTCCAAGAATACTTTCGCCTTTTATATTGTAATTGGATCGAAATACTAAATTAAGGGAATCAATAAGCTGGTAATGAGAAAAAGTAGTTGCTCCGTTCCATAATAAATTAGCATTCCAATCGGCTATTTTCCTACTGGTACAGTTCCATCAATAAGATAAAAATTTGGAGGTAGAATGCGAACTTGAACAGATTGAAATTTAAAATCAGTTCGATTAGGATGAATCTTAAATTCATTCTTTTTAAGTAAAGACTTATCCATCGTGGTCACTAGAAGAGGAGCTGTATAATTCCCCAAATATATTTTGCCCTCACCAGCCCCTGCAAAATAATAAGAATTAAAATCGAGATCAATTTCTCCAACTTTTGTAGCATCATCTGGGAAGCGACGAACAAAATTATTTCGATGATGCATAATATCTTCTGATACAATAAAAAATAAGACCACGATACCGGTACTTAAAACTGCCGTGCTAATCAGTGAGAGAAAAATCGCATATGGCTTTGCACTAAATTGGGATATTTTTTTTTTGGAAAGAATACAGATTCCTACAACGGATAAAGCGACAAAGAAAACATTAAATATTAAGTGAGTTGACCAACCCATTTTTTCAAGAATTCCTCCGCATGAACAAGGTACAAAAGAACTAAAATTTAAAATAACTACTATATAAGTGGTAAACATAATCATAAGACTAAAGGCAGCAAAAAGACCTATGATTCTCCATCTATTAAAAATAATCAGTAGAGAAATAAGTAATTCCAAAACAGGAACAGTCCATGCCACCCAACTGGAAAACTACTTAATAAGGGAGACTGTCCCAGTTGCACTTGGAAGTTCTCGAAATCCAGCAATTTGCTAACTGCTGCATAGACAAATAGAAGAACAAATAGCAGGCAAATTGTCTCTAGAACTATATTCTTAATTCTTTCATTAAATTTCATGTTTTCTGTAGTTTTAGTTTAAACCATTGCATTTATGAAATAGTATAATTCAATCCTTTGCAATTAGAACGAAAACAAAATTACAACACGCTATTTAATAGACTGTTATCTAAAACGTGCCAACATTTTTCAAAAACAGGCTTTTTTTAGTTAAAATTTTAAAATGTTGGTAATACTCAGAAATAAAGACATTAATTAATCACTTGACTTTACCAGTAACTCATAATCTTAAACTAAATTTTAAAAACCAATTCAGTGTTCAACTGTATTTCCTCTCACTTCTTAAATTCTTTTTTTTTATTGCATTTAATGTTTTATCCGATAAATGATTTTGAATGAAAGTTAAAGAATCTAGACCGAAATTTAACCTTCTAAAAAACACTTAAAATTAAAAATACCTACTAAATAAAAAACATAAATGCATGTAAATCAATTAATTACACTAAAAAAACCACAACTGTCTAACAACGCTAAAATTGGAATCAGGTGTTCGATTGAAGTCTCAGTCACTCCACAAACGACAAATGACGCCATTGGAAGACAATTGGTGTCATTTTTTTTCTCTACATCGTACGGAAATTTAGTATAGATTTAGTAATTGAAGGTTTAAGCAATCAAAATAATCACAAAGATGTTGCTTAACCTAAGCTGTGTTTTTTGTTTGCATATCTACTGTACCACTATAAACAACAATTAGTAGATTCGGGTCGTGATTCTTAATGAGATCGCAGATTAATAGATCAATAAAACTTGTACTAAAAATTATAGATGATTCCTACTCCTAAAACTTGTTTTAATTGTGTTTTTGGGCCTAAGATAACCTGCTTTCCACCGATTTCTTCTTTGGCTTTTATATCATCGTCATAGATAATGTGGATTCCAATGTTTGTTTTTACATGTTCGTTTACCACTAATTCTAACGAAAGGTCATTATCAACATCAATGTTGCCAAATTTATTTATATAATCCGAATACAAACTAATTCTATTTTCAATAGTGATGTTTTTTAATATTTCTTTTTTATAAAAGCTAGTTAACAGAAAACCAAGTTCCAATTTTGATTTTTCTCCTTCCGTAATTAATTTTCCATCCAGATCATACAGTGCTTTTTTTACACCAAAAGCGCCCTGATTAGCTAATCTTTGGTCAGACACAATTGTTATTTTGGAAGTAAAAGGAGATAAGTAAAGTAATTTGTGCTTGTCTTTTGTAGCATATTCTGCTCCAAGCCCTAAAAAAATGTACGCAGGTGCAAAAGGTCTTGATACTGATATATCCTTATTTGGATACGCATACCCATCCGTGAATTGGGTAGAAAAATTAAATTTGGCTGTATGATACCAGTTCGATACAGTGTCGTGGCGGTAGCCTAAAGCAGAATTTAACTGCAGTACATCTTCCGTCTTTCGCAATTCAATACCATCTTGTTTATTTAGGCCATAACGTACAATTAATTCGTTTGTCCAGTTGTAATTGTCTTTCGTATATACTCTATTAAATTTACCTTTTAATAATCCAGAAATAGAGCTAGTTCCACCAGCATTCCAATTCACAAAGGCAATTTCAGAGATATCAAATCCAATGCGATTTTTTTTAACCCAATGAGAAAGAGTGTCTGGTCCAATCACTTTAGGGACATCTATAGTAGTAATGATTTTTTGGGAGAACATAGTGGCTGAAGACAGCAATACAAAAAACAGTATGGACGAAGAAACTAATTTCATTATCATATCATTGTGTTTAGTGGATGCAAACAATTATTTTTATCCAATTGAAAAACTATTTATAAGTCTTTAATTTCAATCTTGTAATTTTACCGTAATCGTTCAACGGTTTTGTATTTTATGAACTTAGCGTGAGTACAAGGACACATATTCTTGGCTACATAAGCTAAAATTCCATTCCAAAGCGTCCCTGTACAGTCAAATGTTCGATATACATTAAAGAAATTTTATTTTAGAACGAAAATTTTTATTTATACAATTACTTTATTCTACTTAAAACTAATGCCCTCCGGCTATTTTAGTATCAAAATTAATTCCTTGGGCTTTAAGAATACCACTGACCCTCCAAGCATAAAAAACCAAATAGGCAAAACATAAAACGCCTACAATATAACTATTTTGAATACCGATAACTTCTGAAATGGATCCTTGCAACCAGCTCACAATTCCACCACCCATAATCATCATTATTAAGAAACTACTCCCTTGACTCGTGTGCTTTCCTAATCCGCTTACTGCCAAAGTAAAGATACAAGGCCACAGCGTACTACAGAATAAACCAACGCTGGTGATAGCATAAACACTAACCATCCCACTTGTACCCATTCCTATTAGTAGCGCTACTATTCCTAAGGACGAAAAAATGAGTAGCATTCTCGCAGGATTTCCTTTACTAGCAATGTCTGCGGCAATCAATACTAAAATAACTAAACCATAAATATAGAATGGAGTCAAATCATGTTTAGCAATAGCATTTACAGCTAAGAACACGCCAAAAGCCAAATAAGGAGCCAAGAAACGCAGTACTCTTCGCAAGTTCATATCATTCGTAAATGCTTCAACAGCTCCGGTCCAACGACCAATCATTAAACTCGCCCAATATAAGGAAATGTAGGGAGCGACATCTTGTGTTAAAAACCCTAAATGCTTTTCCATATAAGCTGGTAAATTACTGGCAGTAGAAACCTCAACACCAACATATACAAAAATGGCAACCATCCCTAAAACCAATTGAGGGTACTGTAAGGCTGATCTTTTTGAAACAGCCGCTTCGTCTATCACTTCTAAGATTGTTTTGGGTTTTTCTGGAAGTGACGAGAATTTTAATAAGATCGCTACAATTAAAAAAGCCAGTCCCAATACTAAATAAGGGATTTTCACACTTTCAATACTCATCTCAGTGCTACCTGCTACATTTGTACCAAAAATAGCAAAACTCACAATTAGAGGACCAATGGTAGTTCCAAGATTATTGATTCCTCCTGCCATTGTTAAACGTTGTGATCCCGTGGTCAATGGGCCTAAAGCAATAGCCAGTGGATTTGCAACAGTTTGTTGTAAAGAGAAACCCAAGGCTACAATGAATAAGCCGGATAACATTAAGGGAAAAGAACTCATATTTGCCGCAGGGTAAAAGAGCAATGTTCCCATTGCAGAAATAGCCAACCCTAAAGCTAATCCATTTTTATACCCAATCTTATTGACAATATCTTGTTTTATTAAAAGAGAAATCCCCATATATATCAAAGAACCTACTGTATAAGCAATGTAAAAGGCCAAAGAGACTAACTGACTCTCCCCTTGCGACAAATCAAACGCTTTTTTAAATACTGGTATTAATATGTCATTACTGGCAGCTACAAATCCCCAAAAGAAGAATACAATAGCTAAAGGGATAAATTGTCCCCATTTCGTTTCTGAATTTTCTGTATTCATGGTAAAATAATTGATTAATTAAAAATTAGTTAGTAGTTAAATATTTTTAGCCTAAAAGTTCCTTAAATAGATCTAATACTGAATTCTATTATACATCAATCAGCACAGTGTCTATTTTTCAGTCCTTTAAATCTATATATGTTACCATCTTTTTTAAACTGGCATATACTGCTAGTTCAACATCCGCATGGTTTTTAGCATTGCATTCCTCTAATAAATTACTCAGAAGAGAAGAGTCCGTTTTCTTTTTCTCCAGGGCCAATAAAATTTGCACTGAAATATCACTTAGACTTTTTGACAAAGGTAAAAGTGGTTGAACCAAAGGTGCATTGGCACTCATCTCCACTAAATCTGAATTCATATTGATCCACTTGCTGAAATAATTAGTAAGTGCAACTTGATTTTCACCACTTTTATCTACCAAATAATTATCTACAATTACATTAAAATCATAGGCGTCAGAAGCGTCAGAAGTACAAGCGTCTGCAAATAAAGTAAATGGTGAATACGTTTGATATTCGGTTCCACCACTATTTCGTGTATAAATTTTTAATGGTTCGCAAACATTAGAAAAGTCTTTGAGAGCGGTAGTTTCCTGATTATTACTAATATTTCTCAAGAGTACTCCTTTGTTTTTTAAATGTGTTATTCCAAGTTCTTCCAAATGGAAGGAAACTCCTTTTATTCTTTTGTGCAAACTATTCAAGTCAGTAATATCACGACTCGACCAGAGTCGTTCAGCTATCGCGGCTGTTCTAGGCCAAATTCTAGAATCTATAGTCAAAGGAGTTACTAACTCGCTCCACATAGTTGCCTCTCCACCTAATATTCGTTCTTTTTCTTCTAAGCTTAGAACTGTATTTTTAGGTATTGGATCATTCAAATAATGGTCTTCCATATTTTGCATCAAATCAAGATAATATCCGTTTGACAAAACTGTTTTATAACCATTTTTTGCAGCTGCTGCAATAGAACTACCTTTTGACAGACCTTCGTTTAGTCCTTTCCATGAATGAATAATAGCGCTTTTAGACATGTTCTTTGTCATTATTTCCTCCCACCCCATTAATTGTTTGTTATGCTTTCTTAGCATTGGGACCAATTGCATCGTAAAATAGGTTTGTAATTCGTGGTTATTTGCTAACTTCTTTTCTCTCTTAAACTCTTGTATTTTAGGATTAGTATCCCAATCTTTTCCTTCGTTCTCATCGCCTCCAATATGGAAATAGTCACCGGAGAATAAAGGACAAACTTCATCAAAAATTTCACTCAACAATTGATATGTTTTGGGATTTGAAGGATCTAATGTAGGCGTAAAAATCCCTGCATTTCTTTCAATCGAATAGTTCACTAAAGTTTGCTCGTTTGTTTTTAAAATCCCTTTGTCTAAATTATTTTTTTTACTACCTAATTCAGGATACGCAGTTAGCAAGGCAGATGCGTGTCCAGGAACATCAATCTCTGGAACAACCATAATACCTCTTTCATCGGCATATTTTACGATGCTTCTAATTTCTTCTTGAGTATAATAATCTCCATCTGAAGCTAGTTCTGTAAGTTTTGGATGGTTTTTAACTTCAATTCTCCAACCCTGATCATCGACCAAATGCCAATGAAACACATTCATTTTAACCGAAGCCATCGCATCAAGATTTCTTTTGATGACATCCACTGGCTGAAAGTGTCTGGCCGCATCAATCATCAATCCCCTCCAAGTAAATCTTGGATTATCTGAAATAACAGCTGTTGGAAAATAGAAATCCGTACTGTTGTTTTGCAATAGCTGTAGTAAGGTTTCTAAAGCATGAAGGGCGCCAAGGTCATTAGCAGCATTAATTCGTATTAGATTTGGTTCTACCTCCAAAACATAATTTTCGTCTTCATTTAATCCTAAGACACCACTACTCTGACAGTTTATTTGTAATTCAGCAGATGGAAACTCATTGATCTTTGTAATGAATCCCTGCTCCAGAAACAATCCAGTCCTGCCATCTAGCCTTCTTAAAAAATGCGTTGCGCCCACAAAAATCCTTGAGTTGGGATCCCCGGTAATATTAACTTTAAAGTTTTTTGTTAGGGTAAAAACACCTTTATTTAGATTTATATTTTGAGGCCATGGCATCAAATCCAGTTGTTCTTTTTTAATTTGAGCATTTGATACAAAAGCAACAAGCAATAACATTAAAATATTCTTCATAATTTACTATCCTATTTTTTAAGCTGTAATTAATTCTTAAATCGTTTAAAAAGCTTCTATGTTTTATATGTATTCATTTCAAAATCAACACACTATTTAGCCGTAAATTTTAAGTATTACTCGGACCTTAATATGAATCCTTAATCAATAACATCTTTATAGCTAATATTCTGTATAAATTCTAAAGTATTTTAGGTTCTGCTTATTTTCACACTTAACTTATTAGTTAAAAGATGCAGAACTATAATTCCAAATTATTTTGTATTGCCTTAATCTCATTTCCATTTGCTGTTTCGGTTAAGTCGACAATAGCAGAAGAATGATAAAATAAGGCATTTGTATTTTTCTTTACTAAACCAATATTTGACGAACGCAATCCGCCTCCAGGCATAATCACAATTCTACTGTTTGCTTTTTTAACTAATTCAGCTAATACTTCAATCCCTTCTACTACATTCTTTTCTTGTCCAGAAGTCAGAATAGTGGTAAAACCGCATTCAATAATCGTTTCTAAAGATTCATCAATATTTTTTACTACATCAAAAGCGCGATGAAATATACAAGGACACGGATAGGCTAATTTTACTAATGCTGTATTTTGTTCTTTATTTACGTTGCCATCTTTATCTAAAATTCCAAAAACAAAACCATCTACTTGTAATTTTTTAAATGCTACAATTTCAGCTTTCATTTGTTCTAATTCATCATAGGAATAGACAAAATCTCCGCCACGAGGACGAATCATTACATTCAATTTTATAGACAGCTCCTTCCTTACTGCTTCCACAGTTTTAAAATCAGGAGTTGTTCCTCCTTCTTTCATATTGGCACATAATTCAACTCTGTCTGCACCGCTTTCTTGTGCAATAAGTGCTGATTCCCTATTGAAACACGCGATTTCCAGTTGATCCTTTTTCATATACCGCTATTTATTCTTTTAAAACATCAAATAAAATTTACTTGTCATTTTTGGTATTTGTTACCAATTAATTGCATATTTACTTCATAAAATAATTAGCATCAATTAATCGGTTTCCTGTGTCATCATGAACCGCATAATTAAACCCTCCTTGAATACAATAAGAACCATATTCTCCCTGTTTATTTAAAGCTATAAAACCCACTTGTATATCTTTTAATTCCTTGTTTCTACTCTTTGTTAATTTTACGATTCGGTCAACAGCTTCTTCACATGCTTTTTGCGGGGATTTTCCCTGGCGCATCAATTCGACAACCAAATGGCAACCAGAAATCCGAATCACTTCTTCACCATGACCCGTTGCAGTCGCCGCACCAATTTCGTTATCAACATACAAACCAGCTCCAATAATAGGAGAATCCCCAACACGTCCATGCATTTTGTAGGCCATTCCACTAGTTGTACAGGCTCCTGAAAGATCACCGTTAGCATCCAAAGCAATCATACCAATGGTATCGTGATTTTCAATATTAGCAATAGGTTTATATTGACTTGTTTTAAGCCACTCTTTCCACTCTTTTTCAGACTCTTCGAGCAATAAATTTTCTTTCTTAAATCCCTGAGATAATGCAAACTGTAAAGCGCCGTCACCCACTAGCATAACGTGAGGTGTTTTTTCCATCACCGCACGAGCTACAGTAATAGGATGTTTGATGTATTCTAAACAGGCAACTGAACCAATATTAGCTTGTTCATCCATAATACAAGAATCAAGCGTTACTCGCCCATCTCTATCCGGTCGTCCTCCATATCCTACGCTTCGCTCCGTCGGATCACCTTCTGGAACTTTTACACCCGCCTCAACAGCATCTAAAGCACGTCCTTTATTTTTCAAAATTTGCCAAGCGGCCTCATTAGCCTCAATACCAAATCTCCAAGTAGACAACACAATAGGTTTCTTAACCTTTTTTGATACTGCTTTTTCCTCTTCGGGTTTCACTCCAAAAGAATTCAATGCAACTGCTACTGAAGCCACTGCCGCTGTTCTTATAAAATTTCTACGATTACTCATCTTATTATTTTTAATTGACTATAATTTCATTTTCCAACCTTAATACACTCTAAAAACTGTTCTCCGTTTTGAATAAAAACTACTTGCCAATATTAAAACCAAAACAATTATCGTACTGATAATATATTTAAAACAATATAACACTTGATTTAGAGCGAAAATTGGGACTGCAATGTTGACAAAACACCTCTATCCTGAATAAATTTTCTACGTGACTGCATAGCAATCTATTTTTTTTGTGAGGAATAAGAATACGGATAACTCGTTTCTGATGTTCCTCTTTCTTTGTCAGGAGTTCCAACCATTTCGAAATCTAATGTCGTTCCTTTTAGCAAATCAAAATGATTGATATAGTTCTTGCTATAAGTACTATTATTCCATTTTAACTCTTTAACATATTTATTTTTATCAGAATTATTTGGCGCATTTATAATTAGCTGCTTACCATTTTCTAAATTCAAAGTAACCTTCTTAAACAATGGTGCTCCTAAAACATATTCGTCCGTCGCTGGACAAACAGGATAAAACCCCATCGCAGAAAAAACGTACCAAGCAGAAGTTTGTCCATTGTCTTCATCTCCACAATATCCATCGGCTTCTGGCTTATACAGACGGTTCATTACTTCTCTTGCCCAATACTGTGTTTTCCAAGGTTGTCCTGCATAATTGTACAGATAAATCATATGTTGAATAGGCTGATTTCCGTGGGCGTATTGCCCCATGTTCATTATTTGCATTTCACGAATTTCATGAATAACAGAACCGTAATAACTTTCATCAAAAACAGGAGCCATACTAAATACCGAATCTAATTTACCTGTGAATTTACTTTCCCCTCCCATTAAATCAATAAGGCCATGAATATCATGAAAAACACTCCAGCTATAATGCCAGCTGTTTCCTTCGGTAAAAGCATCACCCCATTTAAATGGATTGAAATCGGCCGGAAAACTACCGTCTTTATTCCTACCGCTCATGAGTCCAAAAGAGGGATTAAAAACGTTTTTATAATTCATCATTCGTTTTTCAAATAGCTTTACCTCCTTTTTAGGACGGTTTAATTTTTTAGCTAATTTCCAAATAGCAAAATCATCATAGGCATATTCCAGTGTTCGTGCAGCGTTCTCGTTGATTTGTACATCGTATGGAACATAACCTAAAGTATTGTAATACTCAACTCCTTTTCTACCCACTGCATCCATTGGTCCTTCATTATTCGCACCATGTAACAATGCTTCGTATAATTTATTAATATCATATCCACGTAATCCTTTTATATACGCATCTGAAACAACAGACGCCGAATTATTCCCTACCATTACGTTTCTAAAACCCGGACTTGACCATTCTGGTAAAAAACCGCCTTCTTTGTAATCATTAATCAAACCTTCTTGCATCTCTTTATTTATCGAAGGATAAACTAAATTCAACAGAGGATACAAGGCGCGGAATGTATCCCAAAAACCAGTTCCCGCATACATATACCCTGGCAATACTTTACCATTGTAAGGACTATAATGAACAATTTCTCCCTTAGAATCAATCTCATATTGTTTTTGTGGAAAACAAACCGTGCGATACAAACAAGAATAAAACGTTTTGAGCTGCTCATCACTTCCTCCCTCAACTGCTACTTTACCTAGAACGTTATTCCATTCTTTTTTAGAAGCTGCAACGGTTTGCTCAAAAGGGACATTAGCTAATTCAGTCTTTAAATTCAGTTCGGCTTGATCAAAACTAATAAATGAAGATGCAATCCTCGCATTGATTTTCTCCCCTTTTTTAGTTTTAAAACTCACTATGGCTCCTACATGATCATCAGTCAACTCTAATTTATCGCGTTCCAGAATGGAATCTCTCCAAGTATAATTTGTTTCAAATGGCTTATCAAATACTATAACAAAATAGTTTTTAAAATTACTGGGTACACCCCCACTATTGCGAGTCGTGAATCCAATAATCTTATGCTGCTCTGGAATTATTTTTACATACGACCCTTTATCAAAAGCATCAATAACTATTGACGACTGCTCGTTCTCCGGAAAAGTGAATTGAAAATGAGCGGCACGTTCTGTGGTAGTCACCTCAGTAGTCACATCATAATCAGCAAGATAGACACTGTAATAATAAGGTTTAACAATTTCTGATTTATGACTAAACCAGCTTGCTCTTTCCTCTTCTGTAAAAGCTAATTTCCCAGTGATAGGCATGATTGAGAATTGACCATAATCATTCATCCATGGCGATGGCTGATGCGTTTGCTTAAAACCTCTAATTTTCTCTGCTGTATAGGTGTAGATCCAGCCGTCCCCCATTTTACCCGTTTGAGGCGTCCAAAAATTCATTCCCCAAGGTCTGGCAATTGCAGGGTAAGTATTACCATTAGAAAGGTTATGTGCTGATTGTGTTCCCATCAAAGGGTTTACATAGTCTACTGGGTCAATACTATTCGTTTGAGCACTTGACTGAAAAAACAAAAAAAACATTGCCAATAAAATTAAATTCCTTTTTATCATTATTATCCTTTATTTATAAATTGCTAACCTATTATTTTACTTTAATAATCTTAAAATTCATTCTCAAAAAACCTTATAAAACTTTATAAAGAAACTTTGATAAACACCGGAGCATGATCAGACAAAAAAACTCCATTCACTGTCTCGGCAGAGACATAATATTTATTAACACTTATCTCTTTATTCACAAAAATATAATCAATAATCTTTCGTTCTTTAATGGGAATTGTTCCAAATCCATTAAAAGTCCAATCTGATCCATATACCTTTGAAGCCACTGATTTTGAGTCAAAAAGGGTAATCGAGTCTGTAGCAACAAGCATTTTTTTGATCACCGACGATTCAGGTTCTGCATTAAAATCTCCCATAATAACCTGAGGTAAACCAGTCCTTAATAATGCTACTTTTTGTTTTATTAACGCGACACTTTCTTTTCTGGCTACTGTACCTAAATGATCAAAATGAGTATTTAATACAAACACCTTTTTTCCTGTAATATTATCTTTAAATTCTGCCCATGTTGCTATTCGTTCACAAACAGCATCCCATCCTTTTGAAGGTTTTTCTGGTGTCTTACTCAACCAAAAATACCCTGATTTCACAACTGTAAATTTGCCTTTCTTATAGAAAATAGGGCTAAACTCGCCTTTCTCTTTTCCGTCTTCTCTACCCACTCCAATAACAGCATATTCTGGTAGTTTTTTAGATATATCCTTTAATTGGTTGACTAATACCTCCTGCGCACCGAGAATGTCAATTTTTTCGGAAAGAATCAATTTTACAGCTTCTTCTTTTCTATATTTCCAGTTATTCAAATTATCATCTGGATTGTCGTATCGAATGTTAAAAGTCATAACATTTAAAACAAGTCTAGATTTGTCCATTGTACTGGACGAAAGAGAAAAGAACAGTACTAAATAAAATATATTTTTCATATAAGATTCAATTTTAAAAAATTTCATGCCTTTGGTTTCATATTTTACTAATTGGACTATAGTTGATACTGTACTCCATTTTGACCCACTACTCTTATAAATCTACATAGGTCTATCTTCTTTTTTTACACCCCACGATGGCGAAGGGACACTTCCCATATATAATTTCAATTCTCCTCCTTTTACTATCATTTCGTGTGTGATGTAAGACTTAGTATATGCATGTCCTTTGTATTCCGCTTTTTGAATGTATTTATTTTCTTTACTGTAATCTACTGCCGTCATCTTAAAAGAAATTCCGTTTTTATGATTTATCGTAGCGCTACTCATCAAAGGACTTCCTAAAACATAAATCCAATTGGCTGGATTAACAGAGTAGAATCCCATAGATGAAAGTACATACCAGGCAGACATTTGACCCAAATCTTCATTTCCGCAAAGACCATCGGCTTTTGAAGTATAAAAAGTATCTGCTATTTCTCGAATTAATTTTGCTGTTTTCCAAGGCTGACCTGCGTAAACATATAAATATGGAATGTGGTGATTTGGTTCATTTCCTTGTGCATACTGCCCAATAAAACCACTAATATCCGGTGAAGCATTATCACCTACAACACCTTCTTTTAACGTAAATAAAGTATCTAGTTTCTGAGTGAATTTTTCATCACCACCAAATAATTTTATTAAGCCGTATGGGTCTTGCGGTACTAGCCAAGTATATTGCCACGCATTACCTTCAACATAATCATCTTCCCTATGTGATGAAGAAAGTGGGTCAAAAGGTTCTCGCCACTGACCATTTTTTAATTTCCCTCTCATGAACCCAGTTCTAGAATCAAAATACTGCTCATATAATTTGGCTCTTTTCGAAAAATATTCATAATCATCTTGCTTGTTCATTTCCTTTGCCATTTGTGCAACACACCAGTCATCAATAGCATATTCCAATGCGTTTCCTACACTTTCCACCTGAGAATCTGCAGGAATGTATTCTAATTTTTGAACATAGTCCATACCAGCACGGCTTTGCATTGATGTTTTTTTTATCGCTTCATAAGCTAAATCCACATCATAGTCTCTAAAACCTTTAAGATAAGCATCTACAATAACAGCTATCGAATGGTTCCCGTTCATAGTATTTGTTTCATTTCCCATCAAGTGCCAAACCGGTAGTCTTCCTTGTTGCTGGTATATGGCCAGAAAAGATTTTACAATATCATTTATTTTATCAGGCTGCGTAATCGTAAATAAAGGATGTAAAGCACGATACGTATCCCAAAGTGAAAAAGTAGTATAATTTGTAAAACCGGCTTTTTTATAAACTTTTTTATCCGTTCCTCTATAATCGCCATTTATATCGTTAAAAATAGAAGGCGCAAACATAGTATGATATAAGGCCGTGTAAAAAATCTTCTTGGTGTTTTGATCTGCCGTAATCTGAATTTTGTTTAATTCGGTATTCCATTTTGTTTTGGCTTTCTGCGTTGTTTTTGCAAAATCCCAATCTGGAATTTCCGCTTTTATGTTTGCCGAAGCATTTTCAGAACTTACCGGAGAAATCCCTACTTTAACTAATATTATTTTTTCTTTATTCAAATTAAAATCAAGTACAGCCTTCATTCGAATACCTTCCGCTTCACTTCCTTTTACAGTGGATATACTATCATACAGCGTAATATTTGCAATAGGCTCCGAGAATTCCATCGCAAAATACACTCTTTGATCTTCAGCCCATCCTTTTGAAAGGCGGTAACCTTCAATACTATTTTTCCCCGTTTTCTTGATAAATGTCTTCATTGGTTTATCCCAACCCACACCATCAGCCAAATTAAGTAAAACATGAGATTCCTCTTTTGAGTTGAAAGTATATTTATGGAAGCCTACTCTTTCAGATGCTGTTAATTCTGCTTTAATATTATATTTATCCAATAAAACACTATAATATCCAGGTTTACTGATTTCATTTTCATGCGAAAAATAAGATCCATAACCATGCTCCATATCTTCCTTTGTTCCTTTTGTAAGTGGTACTTTTCCAGTTACAGGCAATAGTAGAATATCATTCAAATCCCCAATTCCTGTGCCACTCAAATGGGTATGGGTAAAACCCAAAATAGTATTACTTGCATAATTGTAGCCACTGCACCAGTCCCAACCTTCAAAGACATTAACTGGTCCTAGTTGAACTGCTCCAAAAGGTACATTTGCTCCTACAAAAACATGACCGTGTCCAGCTGACCCTATAAAGGGATTTACATATTGACTATAATCTAAACTAGATTGCTTATGGGTTATGTCTTGCGCGGAACTTGGTTGTACAAACCATATACTGAGTGCAATAATAGAGGAGAAAGCTATTTTATTATATTTTGTAAACATTATACTTTTTAGTTAATTAATACCTATTATAATTTTATAAGTAACGAAAAATTTCACAGATTTACTTTAAAACATGTTTACTAAACTTTTGCCAAGTTATTCTTGAAATAGCTAAATTAATATTTTATAAATTTGGCTAAACTTAAGTCATTTTTTTTTAAATCTGTTTTTCTATTATTATTTAATAGGTACAAACCTAATTGCTTGTCCACCACCAGCGGCTAATTTAATATCGAGAACACTCTCTGAATTAACTTCTTCTTGATAAACCGCTATATCCTGTGGGTTTGTCTTCCAATCAGCGTTTACTCCATCAGCATATATTTCAGCACGATACTTTATACCTTTATCTAAAAATGTTAACGCTATTTTTAGATCTCGCTCATCTTCATCAGTTATACTACCTAAAAACCAATTATCACTAAATTTATCCTTTCTAACAACAGTAATATAATCTCCTATTTTACCATTAACTACTTTTGATTTTTCCCAGTCCACTCCTAGATCTTCAATAAATTTAAAAGCTGGCTGATTTTCATAGTTTTCAATAAGATCAGATGCCATTTGTAATGGACTGTACAAAACGACAAATAATGCCAACTGTTTAGCAATAGTAGTATTTACCCTAGAAGTTCCATCGTCTAAGTCATTCCATTTTACTCTGTTTTTCGCGTTTTTATATAAAACATCAAATGTTCCAGGCGTATAATCAAGTGGGCCGCCTAAACCTCTTGTAAAAGGTAAAATTGTTTGGTGCTCAGGTGGATTCCCAGAACTCCATCCATTCCACTCCATACCTCTTGCACCTTCTCTTGTCATCATATTTGGGTACGTTCTTCTAATACCAGTTGCTTTAATTGGCTCATGAGCATCAATCATGATATGGTATTTTGCAGCTGATTTTACCACGGCATCATAATGATTCACCATAAATTGACCATGGTGAAACTGTCCTTTTGTTTGTATACCACCCGCATATCCTGTTTTTACCGTTTTAACCCCTAAATCGTGGTACATTGAAAATATTTTATCAAAATTTTCTTGAAAGGATTCTGCTGCACCTCCTGTTTCTACATGACCTATATAACTTATATTTTTTGATTTTGCGTACTGCGCAATTTCTTTCAAATTAAAATCTTTATAAGGAGTTACGAAATCAAAAGCATCTTTTTTACCCCAATTTTCCCAACCTGTATTCCAACCTTCTGTCAAAACACCTTGAACCTTATGCTTACTCGCAAAATCAATATATCTTTTAGTATCAATAGTATTTGCACCGTGTCGATCGCCCAAAGTCCACGTTTGTGTCCCAATATGCATTCCCCACCATATACCAATATATTTCATAGGTTCAATCCACGAAGTATCCTCCAACTTATTAGGCTCATTTAAATTCAAAATTAAATTAGATTCTACTAATTCCGAAGCTTTATCAGCTATTTGAATTGTTCTCCATGGGGTTTCCATAGGAGCTTTAGTTTTTACCTTTACTCCATCTGGCCACGGAACTAAATTACATTGAAAGGAAAATGAATTGTTTTCAGATTTCAATAAAGTCATGTCTGCATAATTAGTCAAATTAGCCTCATGAATACTTGCAAAAAACCCATCGGTAGTTTCAAATGTTATTGGTGTATTAGCGCTAGTAACATCAGAGATTAATGCTTTTTTGTATAACATTTCATAGGAATCAAAATTTGCTGGTATATACCAAGCAGTATGATTGTTTATAAAATTAAATTCTGTTAACTCTTTAGTTATACTAATACTATCAATATTTTTTTGCTTAGGAATTTCATATCTAAACCCTATACCATCATCATAAACTTTAAATAAAATATTCATTTTTCTCTTTAGCCCTTCCTTTTCTTGTAACTCAACCTTTAATTGATTGTAATTATCAACTATTTCTTTGTTTTCGCCCCATACTTGAGACCATGTTGTATTTGAATGACTATTTTTAAATCTTATCACTTCTAAATTTTGACTCAAAGCTTTTGCTCCTGTGAACTCAAATCCTAGATTTGAAGATTTGATAAATGGAGTATTCTTATATTTAATAGAATAGTGAACAGCATCATTAAAAACTTCTATGGTTGCTTCTATTTGTTTGTTTGGAGATCGTACTGTTAAAACATTTTTCTTAGCAAAACTGGTAAGAAATACTAGTAAAAGGAGAAAATAAAACTTACAAATATTTTTCATTATTCTTTATTAAAAATTTATTTAATTATTTATTATTATGATTGAGCTCAATACCCACAATTACTAACTTATTCGATAGAATAAATTAGAGATCTCCTAATAATTTATAAATGAATACAATTAGATTAATTTATAGGTATTTACTTCGAAAACAGATTAGTTTCCTAAATTATTTTGCTTGCAATTTATTTACTGGCAAACCCTTATTAAGGGGCTATGCAAAAAAAATGTTTTATTTTGTTGATCATATTTGTTTATAATAAAAAAAAGGGAGGGTAAAACTGCTCCCTTTTTAATAACTAAACTGAAAATATTTTTATTATTTGTCCCACCATACTCTTGTAGTAAGTACATCTGGTCCTTGAGCTGCAATTGCTGCAGCATAATTTGTAGGATTTACAACTTGTTCGCTAGTTGTATATGTTAATCGTCTTGGAATGGTTCCATTAGTTTCATTTCCAGGATAGTTTACCGGAACTAAATTAGGAAAACCTGTTCTTCTCCAGTTAGCAAAAGTTTCATATTCGTTTAAGAATGTTGCTACCCAGTATTGATCTCCAATCATTTGTAGCGCATTTGCAGCAACAAAAGGCTTATTAGTTAGATACTCTTGGATTTTTACATCTGAGATAGTCGCCGCTGATCCATAAATCGAAAGATATTTCATTGCTGCAGTAACTCCTGCATTATAATGAGATTCTACATTTCCACCAGCTAATCCCCATCTGAAAGCAGATTCAGCTAACATAAATTCAACTTCAGCGTACGTTTGGAAAAACATTGGTGCATCTTCCCCTGTAATTATTGCTCTGTTAGGTTCTGCGTATGCATTAGTATCATCCTCACCAGTTAAAGTCTTTAATAGGTCTGAATCTAAACCATTAGGTAGACCTTTCAAATTAGCAACAATAGTACTTTTGTCACTTCTTCTAGCCCCTAAAATTGGTAGTCTAGGATCTCCATTAAGAAAATCTACAAAAGTTTTACTTAATCTTGGATTACTATCTGCTGAAAAAGCTTCTCCATTACCATTTTTATTAATCCCTTCAGGACCTGGTGTGTGCTGAATATAAGCTATGTCACTATTTGATGTCATTACTCCTCCTGCAATAGCTTTGGTAGCCCATTCTTGAGCCGCAGCAGCATCAACTTTAATCATGCGCAGCGCTAAACGTAACATCATTGAATTAGCGTATTTTTTCCACTTTGCTTGATCTCCGTCAAAAATTAAATCAGCAGCTCCCCATTTTGAAGTTCCAGTACTTAATTCAGCAGCTGATTCTTCCAGTTCTTTTAACATATCTGCATAAATATCGCTTTGCAAATCATATTTAGGCGTTAAAATCCCGTCTAAATATCCTTTTCCTGCTTCACTGTAAGGAATATCTCCATACAAGTCAGTTAACCTTTGGTAAATCACGACTCTTTGAATTCTTGCAATAGCAATCATTTCAGCAGGTTGCTCTTCCTTTTTTAACTGCGCTAAAATATCCTCAATCCCCTTTACTGGACCTGAATAATAACGATCCCATAATGAAGACGCATAGCCTTTATTCCAGAAATATTTATCTCCAGACCAATAACTAGCCGTTGTTGCAATATGCTGCATCATAGTCGATTGGTAAATTAAGTTTGCTCTCCATGCTTCGTAACGCTCCCCTGACATTCTCAATTGTGTAGCTGTTAATTTACTTGCTGCATCTATTTGAGAAGATTTTGTTGGATCAACATTTAATTCTTCATAACCATTATCACACGATGTAAATACTAGTAATAATAGTAATAATTTAAAAATTACTTTTTTCATAATTATATCTTCTAAAATTTGACATTTAAACTAACTCCGTAACTTCTTGTAGAAGGTAATCCATAATATTCAAGACCTTGAGCGTTACCATTACTGTAAGCTGCTTCTGGGTCAATATTATCAATACTTCTCTGGATATAAAACAAATTCTTTCCTATTACTGAAATATTAGCGCTAGTTAAAAATGTTTTCTTTAAAAACTGTTGAGGAATATTATACCCAATACTTACTTGTCTGAATTTAATATAATCAGCATCCTCAACAAACTCCTCAGCGATACCTGAAATTCTCCCCCAGTAAGTAGCTAAATTTTTAGGAGCAACAGTTGTTGTGAAAGGTAAACCTGTCGCATCATCAATACCATTAACAGTTAATCCGTCTTCACGACCTTCTAATGTCATTTTATGTTGACCTCTTCCCACTGCTCCAGCATTTGTTCCTGAAAATATTTGGCCTCCAAATTTAGCATCAATTAGAAATGATGCATTAAAATTTTTATAAGTAAAGGAATTGTTTAAACCCATTGAGTAAGGAGGAACTCCTTGCCCTAATTGTTTATTTCCACCATCTTTTGCTCTTGGAACACCATCAGAATCAATCTCATAAATAATCATTCCATCATCATTTCGAGCGTATGACGTTCCATAAATCACACCATAAGGTTGACCTACAATATGACTAATTTGTACATTTTGACTACGAGCCTGACCTAAATTAATATCAGAATTTGTTGCATTTGTTGCCACTACCTTTCCATTATTATAAGCAAAATTAAAGCTAGAAGTCCATTTGAATTTTTGCGTTTTAATTAAATCCCCTGAAATAAGCATTTCAAATCCACTATTGGTAATTTCACCTAAGTTAGCTATTGAACTTCCATATCCTGAAGTTTCTGAAGCACTTACTTCTACAATATCTTTGGTAGTAGTTTTGTCATAATAAGCTAAATCAATTGATAATTTACCATCAAATAATCTAGTATCTAAACCAAATTCAATTTCATTTACATTATAAGGAACTAAGTTTCCATTAGGAATACTACTATTAGAAATACCTCCTAAAGATTGACCTAAATGTCCTTGTCCAAAAATCCCGTAAGTTAAACCTAATGAATAAGGATTTGGTGCTCCCCCGGCTAATTCAGAATAACCAGCTCTTAATTTTGCAAAACTTATCCACTTTGGTAATTCAAAAGCATCACTAAGTATTACACTTGAGTTAACAGATGTATATAAATCATTATTAGGGCTAGTTTTTCCCGGAGCTGACAATGTTGAAAACCAGTCATTCCTTGCCGTAAAATTTAAATAAACCAATTGTTTATAGTCAAATCCAAAAGAACCATAAATAGAACTCATTTTTTGTTTACTATAAGCATATTCTGTACTTTGATCTTTTGTGTTTTTGACAGTCTCTAAATTTGCCACAATAAATCGATCTCCGTTCAGTTTTAACTGCTCTCTCTCTTGAGTATTACTAGAAACTCCAATAATTGAATTCGTAGAGAAATTTTTAGTAATGTTTTTATTGACACCCAACATAAGATCTGAATCGGTTTGAGTATATCTTCTTTCTTCTTCATTCATCCCTCCTTCTGTTTTATAAGCAGTCCCCCAAGGCTCTACAGAAGTTGCTTTTCTAGTATATTCATCTATACCTGTTCTACCCGAAAGATATAACCAATCTAGAATATCATATTTTAAAGATGCAGAAGCAATAATTCTATTTTTCTGATCTTCATTTCTGAAATTATAAGCTGCGAAGTACGGATTAGTAGAATAAATATTAGTTGATGTCGCTCTCTCAGAACCATCTGCATTTGTTCCAGGATTCATTGTTGTTATATCAACGTTTGCCGGTAAAACTGCAACAGAATAGTTTGCATTCCCTGGCGAATCTGATAACCTTGGTCTGTTATTAGTACTTTCTCTAATATACTTAATATTTGTACCTAACGTTAATTTATCTGCCAAAACAGATCCTAAATTTAAAGAGAACGTTTTTCTGTTAAGACCTGAATTTGGTACAATATCATCATTTGACAAATCAGATAAAGAGAATCTATAATTAGATTTTTCATTAGAGTTAGAAATTGCAACAGTATTGATATAAGTTGCTCCTGTTCTATAGAATTTATCTACATTGTTTCCTGCATAAGAATAAGGTCTTGACACACCATCCCAATTTACAACATTAGAACCATCTAACTTAGCTCCCCATGAAGAATTTGGATTATCAAAAGCCATCGCTTCTGTTGCTGGTGCTACTCCTAAAGTTCCTTGCCCGTATTCTTTTTGAAAATCTTGAAGTGATGAATTAACCTCATCAAATATCAGTGAAGAACTATACTCGACACCTAATCCTTTTTGATTTTTTCCTGATTTAGTAGTGATCATAATTACACCATTAGCAGCTCTAGATCCATAAAGTGCAGCTGCAGCACCACCTTTTAAAACACTAATAGAAGCAACTTCATCCGGATTTATACTGGAAATTCCGTCTCCACCATCACTACCACCATAGGTTCCTGCAGAACCATTAGTGTCGTTCCCCATTGGCATACCATCAATGATATAAAGTGGTTGGTTATCTCCTGTTAAAGAAGTATTACCACGAATAATAACTCGACTTGAACCCGCAGCTCCTGTTGCGTTTCCTGTGATATTTACACCTGCAATTTTTCCCTGTAGACCATTAATAGCATTTGTTTCTTTTAATAAAGAAATTGCATCCCCTTTGACTTCAGTTATAGAATAACCTAATGACTTAGTTTCTCTTTTAATCCCTAAAGCGGTAACAACTACCTCGCTTAAAGATTCTGCACTTTGAACTAATGAAACGTTAATTACAGTTTTATCCTTAACTGAAACTTCACTGGTGACATAACCCATAAATGAAAATTGCAAAATTGCATTCTCATTTTTTAGTTCAATACTATACTTTCCATCCAAATCAGATGAAGCCGCATTTGTCGTTCCCTTCACAAGAATGGTTGCTCCCGGTAATGTCATACCACTACCCCCATCCTTAATTGTCCCTGACACTGTTGTTTGTGCATTGGCATACTGGAAACCGAAAATGCAAAAAATAAGCAGTAGTCTTAATACTTTTTTAATCATAGTTTAGTTTTTAGATTAATATTTCAACCTTTAACTTAAGGTTAATAGTTTGTTAAAACTAAATTTATAATTCCTTATTTGCATATTATTTCGACCAATAACAATTTGTAAAAGGTGTTAGTCATTTTTTAAACTATTTAGCATCTAAAAGCGTCATTTTATAAAGTAATTTTTAGCGTAAAAAAAAACTTCCTTAAATAGAAAAACAATGTTAAAAACAACCCCAATTTGAAAGCTAAAAACAGTTAAACTCATTGAAAAATAATACAAACTCTGCATTCTCCTTTAATTCAACTCAAACGATGTATTATTTTCAAATATGTTAATAATTCATTTAATACTGCTTTTTTTTATACATCAAATAATTATAGCATAAAAAAATTAAACTGATAAGAATCGTATTAATCGAAAAATAGTCGTGCTTTAATTTTTTTTCGGTATATATTTTTTGTTAAAAAAAACAGAATGTTTTCATTTTAAATTACGATAATAATGAATAAGTAGCGCCTTTTTAAGGTTCATTCAGCGCTTCAGTAATATTTGTTTTCACCGTTTTTAAATGATTTTATTTTAGAGAAATATTCACTAAGAACAAAGGATCCTGCAGTATAAAAATGAGAAAAAACTATTTTTACGCATAGATAAAGATGCTGTTTAAATACTACTATGGATATTTAAAAAACTAGCTCTTCTTATAAAAAAAGGTTAGTCTGTTTTGGATGTCATAAGTCTTTGTTGCTTCTACAGCAGTAAGCTGACCTGGTTCAAATTCTTTGACAATTTGTAATTTAATAGACATTGAGTACTCTTTTTGAGTAAACTTCACATGACGTGTTTATCCATGTCTATCCATTAAACTAATTTTTGTGTCTCTTTATTTCAGGACGGGACAATGGCTAAAATTAAAAAGGAGGTAGTTTTCACTACCTCCTTTTCATATACATACTTATTAATAATTAATTAATGTATTGATGATTCTATAATCCCCATTTTTTATTTGGTCTTGGCCCCATTTCAAAAATCAATTCTCCATTAGATACTAAAGCCTCATGACTAAACCAACTTAAGTTATACGATTTTCCGTTTAATGTTGCAGACTGTATATAAGCATTCTCCTTTGAATTGTTGTTTGCGATGATAGTAAAAACTTTCCCTTTACCTACATTGATTTGAACCTTATTAAATATAGGGCTACATATTTGATATCTTGGGTCTCCTGGATTTGCTGGATAGAATCCCATAGCCCCAAATACATACCAAGAAGAGACCTGACCACAATCATCATTACCTGGTAAACCTCCTACATCATTAAAAAAATATTTAGCCAGCATTTCACGAACAACTTTTTGTGTCTTCCATGGACTTCCTAAACTATTATACATATAGGGTGCGTGCATAGAAAACTCATCACCTACATAGTACATATCCTTTTCAAAAAAATCATCAAGATAGTTTACTAATTTTTCTTTTCCGCCCATAAAACTTGCTAGACCAGGAATATCGTGGGGAACAAATAGTGTATAATTCTTATAATATAATTCAGTATCATGATCACTTCCTTGTGCCCAAACACTAATACTTTTGTCATAAGGTGGTAGCCATTCACCATTAATTTTTTTTCCTCGAACAAGCCCTGTTTCTTTATCTAGTACATTAATATATCTTTTTGATCGTTCCATAAATTTACTATAAAAATCATCTTTGCCTAGGGCTTTTGCTATTTGTGCTATGCAATAATCATCATAAGAGAATTCAAGAGTTCGTGCTACTGGTTCTCCATATGTTCCAAAAACATCGGCAGGCACATATCCTATTTCATTAAAGTAATCAATCCCTACTCTACCAGAAAAGCCTCTATCCCCTTTCTTATTAGCATTTTTAAGCATTGCTTCGAATGCCATATCAGTATCAAACCCTCTAATTCCTTTTACGTAAGCATCAGCAATTATTGCATCAGCATGAGTCCCCATCATAATACTACGATACCATGGATTAGGCCACTTTGGTAACCAACCACCTTGTTGATATGTATTTAACATACCATTAATAATATCAGTAGTTTCCTGAGGTTTTAAAATGACCCATAATGGATGTAAGGAACGGAAGGTATCCCATATTGATAAATCAGTATACATTACCCCTTCGTGAACTTTAAAATCAAATGGACTAAAATATCTCCCTCCCTCGTTTAAATTACGTGGACTTACAAAACATTTAGTCAATGTAGTATAAAAAATCGCTTTATCATCTTCGTCACCTTCAACTTGAATCATATTCAATTCTTTTTCCCAAACGTCAGCACCTTTTTTTACAGCCTTGTTAAAATCGAAATCCGGAAATTCTTCTTCCATATTTGCACGGGCTTGTGCTATGTCAATTAAGGATGTACTAACTTTCATCTTTACTTTTTCATTATCATTTGTTGCAAAAGTTACATACACCGCATTTCCGTCAGCTCCTTTTAGAGCCATTTCTGATCCTAATTTAGGATCTAACGTTACTGGCTCTGCACATCTCAATTGCATAGCAGTCGATCCTGAACCATCATAATATTCAATCCTAATAATATATTTATTCCCTTTTATAAGATTTATTTTATAATTTTCAGTACCGACATTGCGATACATCCACTTATCTATTACGAGTTTATCGTTAATGTACATTCTAGTACCATCATCAGTGGTTAAGTTAAAAATATGTTCTCCTGAGTGTCTTGCAACAAGAGTACCTGTATAAATTGCAGAGAAAAAGTCATCTCTTATACCCTTAATTGGTGATTTCAGCCATTCATAATTTAATTCTGAATACGTTTCAAATCCTTCTGGTTCTCCTTCTAGTTTATCATTATTATAATATTTAGCTTTAAATCCTTCCGGCACCAAACCGCTATTTACTACATTAGCTAACAGATCTACGTTAAAGGAGTCAAATTTTTTATCAAACTTTGCTACAAAATAGTTCCTAAAGTGACCTGCAATTACCATATAACCTTCAATTTCATTTTTATCAGGAATCACTTTGTAATATCCTGGAACATAAACACCATCGAAAACCACTGATGAAGCTTTAGATTTAGGAAAAGTAAACTGAAAAAAACCAGTTTTCGACGCCGCTGTAAATTCTGTTTTTATATTGTAGTCCTCTAAATTCACAGCATAATAATGAGGTTTAGCAATTTCAGTATCGTGACTGAATTTTGATGCACGAGCCTCAGCATCAATCTGCACCTTACCTATCATCGGCATTAAAGACATTGGCCCCCAATCACTAACAACAGCTCCATTAGGATAGCGTGTACCACGAAACCCTTGAATCTTATTTTGATCATACCAGTAAGGTACTGGTACATTATTCACACGATTAGTCCATTTCGCAGTCTGTGGTGTCCAATGCGTCAAAGCAGATGGATTACCAACGATAGGAGAGACATATCCTAGAGGCTCCTCTGCTTCTGTAACAGTAATATTAGCAATACTAGGCGCAGTACCAACACGAGTGTCTACATAATTCAAATATTCTTTGGCAGGAATTAGCCTTGAATTTCCAGAAACATCTTTAAGTTGCTTACAACTCAAACACAGTAAAGCAAATGCGCATATACTAAAAGTTATTTTTATTTTTTTTATCATAATTTATTTTATTTTGCGATAACGAAACGCACGTTATTTAAAAGCTATATTATTAAAATGTATACCGTTCCTAAGCCACATATTAAACTTCAGATAGATAATTCTTCACTTTTGAATTATTTTTAAAGTTGACCCATTTACAAAATCATCGTGGGTTATAAAAAAGCTTTTATAGTTCTTTCCGTTTAGTTCTATATTATTAATTTTATCATTTTTAGAACCTTCTCGTTCAATAACGATACTTTTATTTTTGTAATATTCAGAATCTAATTCGATAGTAATTTTATCAAAGACTGGCGCAGTAATGGTATATTCTGGATTGCCTGGCGCAATAGGATAGATTCCCATCATCGAATATACTAACCAAGCCGACATTGTACCTGTATCATCATTTCCTGGTAAACCATCTGGTTTATTTTGGAAATATTTTTTTATCAATTTTTTTACTAACTCTTGACTTCTCCACTCTTCTCCTTTTACATAGTTGAACAAATAAGGATAAGCAATATCAGGCTCATTAGCCATATCAAAATAGTTGTTATCAAAAAGCTTTTGCAGTTGATTTGTAAATTCTTTTTTACCTCCCATCAATTTCATTAATCCATTAATATCATGCGGGACCATAAAAGCATATTGCCAAGCATTACCTTCTATAAAACCAATATTTTCTTCAAAATTAGCACCAGATAGAGGGTCAAACGGCTCATAAAAACTACCTTTTTCTGTTCTTGGACGCAATAATTTTAAATTTTTATCATATAATTTTCTATACGATAACGAACGATTTTTAAAACGCTCATAGTCTTTTTTATTTGCTAAGGCTTTCGCCAAAATAGAAATAGCATAATCAGAAGCATTGTATTCTTGAGTAGTAGAAACCGATCCTTTGTTTTTTGTAGTAACAAAACCTTTCTCTATATAATCTTTCAATTCTGGACGCAACGGATTATTCTCGATTTGATCAGCACTTTTAAGCATGGCTTTGTATGCCTTTTGAACATCAAAATCCTGAATCCCTTTTAAATAGGTATCAGCAATTACAATACTAGCTGGATCACCCACCATCGTAAAAGTTTCTGTAGCATTCAATTCCCATTTCGGCAGCCATCCATTTTCATCATACATTTCCAACATACTTTTTATCATATCAGATTGCTGCTTTGGATATACCAATGACATCAGCTGATGCAAATTTCGATAGGTATCCCAAAGTGAAAAAACTGTATATCTCGTTCCTTCTGTTTTACCTATTTTGCCCGTTTTAATCTCCGGATAATCCCCATTAGAATCATTTAAAGTATTAGGATGAATCAAAGTGTGATACAAGGCCGTATAAAAAACTGTTTTGTCTTCTTTTGTGCCACCTTCTACCTTAATTCTAGAAAGTAAGTCATTCCATTTTTTGTACGTTTCTTTGTAAACGGCATCGAATGTTTTATTTGATGTTTCATTCTCTAAATTTTCACGGGCGTTAGCAATGCTCACATAAGAAACACCGATTTTGACTTCAACAGTTTCTATTTTATCAAATTCATAGGTAAAATAAGTCCCAATACTATCTCCAACAACCATTTTAGTATTGTTATCCATCATGCGCATTTTACCATTATATCCCATCCATTGTGCTTCAACACCTTCGTGTTTCGCAGGTTTTTTCCAAACTCCAAATGAATCAGCAGGTTTAGAAAATTGAGCCACAAAATAAACTGGATAAGCATCTTCTGGACTATTGTAACAAAACGAACCTACATTGCGCATTCCTTCAATCTCAGTAGCCGAGACTACTTTTACCATTCCGCCTTCTTCATTGGTTAAGCCCACTCCAAGATTCAGTAGAATATTAGACTGCCCTTTGGGGAAAGTAAACCTACTTACACCAACACGTTTTGAAGCTGTAAACTCTGCTTTGATATTGTATTTATCAATCTTCGAACTGTAATAAGCCGTTTTTGCCACCTCATCAGAATAAGTGGAACCGTATTTTAAATGATTTGTTTCTACTTTTCCTGTGGTGGGCATCAGCAATAGAACACCCAAATCAGGGCAACCAACCCCACTTAAATTCACCTGAGAAAATCCTGTTAAAAAAGTATTTTCATGAACATAAGGATTCGACAACCAACGACTGTCTTTCTCTAATGGTAAGTTTTGTGGTCCCGCTACATTAAACGGACTAACACTAGCCATTCCTCTAGGTGCAATTGGCCCGGGATAAGTAGCCCCAAAATTAGAAGTACCAATAAAAGGATTGACATAATCAGCGGGTTGCTGTTGTGCACATAAATTAGAGTAGCAGATAGAAACTACCACCACAAATATAGATTTTACTATTACTTTAGTTTTGTAAATTAAAAGCATATCATTTATTTAGTATTTATTTATATTTTTAATGTCCAAGCTTCTTTTGAACATAAATTATTTTTTAATGGTACCTGAATAATAACTTTAGACCCTTCATAGATTTATTACTATTTAAAACCCAACTAACCATCTCTTACAAATTTTAATTTACCTGAATTTCGTCAACAAATAGCCAAGTTCCGCCGCCTGTAGGACTCTTTTTCAAATTAGTAGCAACCACTTTTAAAAATCTTGACTTTGTTTTATTAAAATCAATTTTAAAATCTTTAAGTTCGTCATTCCCATTTGCTGCAAAAGCACGCGTTAACTTTCCAACTTCTATAAAATTAATATTATCATTAGAGATTGAAACAGTCACTGTAGTAGGAAAATAAATTCCTGATCCTTGACTTTCTAAACTCCCTAAAATTACTTGTTGAATCTCTTTTTCTTTTTTTAAATCAATAACCACTTCCATATCGTCTTTTAACCAAGCCTGCCATTGTCCATCGTGAAAATTCTTAGTTCCTCTGATAATGTTTACCAAACTTAAAGCGCCATCACCTTTATAACTATCATTAAATGGTATTTTAAAAGTGAGTTTGCTTGCTACCGCTTTATGAAACTGAATGGTATCAATAAAAATTTTTCCTACAGGCTTATCGTCCTTAAACAAAGAAGCTTTGAATAATGTAGTTCCCTTAACCTCAATAGGATTAGTGTATTTAATTGCATTTTCAGTTATCTCTTTTTCTCCAATTAGGTATCGAATGTCAGGATTAGGAAATTCGTTTTCTAAACTTAAGAGCACTTTTTTCGTATCCACATTTACTATGCTACTTACTGTTATCATGTAAGCGCTTTTAGCATAGTTAATCCTTAACGCATCGTAACGCTTAAACATCGCCCCCAATCTTATGGAGAAATCTTCCCAGTTACGCGAATCTTTTGTACTCCATAAAACTTCAGACAACGCCGCTAGTCTAGGAAAAAGCATATATTCTGAAAGTGCATCTGAAGTTATGTATTCTGACCATAAATTGGCTTGACCACCAAGAACATGTTTTGCTTCGGCACGAGTCATCGACTCTACGACAGGGTCAAAAGCATATACTTTGTGTAAAGGTAAAAAACCATTAAAAGCTAAAGGCTCTTCATTTTGAGGACCTTGATAAAAGTTAAAATAGCAGTGAGATTCTGGTGTCATAATTACATCATGTCCCTGCTCAGCGGCTTCAATTCCGCCTTTAGTTCCTCTCCAGCTCATTACAGTTGCTTCGGGAGCTAAACCTCCTTCTAAAATTTCATCCCAACCTATTAATTTTTTGTTATTTAAAATTATGAATTTTTCA
This sequence comes from Flavobacterium aeripolare, assembly GCF_013294025.1. Classification (GTDB taxonomy): domain Bacteria; phylum Bacteroidota; class Bacteroidia; order Flavobacteriales; family Flavobacteriaceae; genus Flavobacterium. Next base: position 202,889 of record NZ_JABSNL010000006.1, on the reverse strand, counting down.
ATTCGTTTTATAAAATAACTTTGCAATTCGTTTACATCTTTTAAGCCTTCTTCTTGAATTCTTTTTTGGCAATCAGGACAAGTTTTCCAATGGTCTTTGGTTGCTTCATCACCACCAATATGAATGTATTGTGAAGGAAAGATTTCCATTACTTCACTTAGAACGTTTTCTAAAAAATTGAATGTACTTTCTTTGCCTGCGCAATAAATATCCGTAATAGGCCAAACTCCTCCCGAGGGGGCACCAATAGCACTTCCAAAACAAGACAATTCAGGATACGCCGCAATCGCTGAACTTACATGCGCCGGCATTTCAATTTCAGGAATAATTTCTACATTCTTAGACTGAGCATATTTTACAATCTCTTTTAATTCTTTTTGCGTTAAAAAACCACCATATGTTCCTTTATCCGTAGGACTATTTACTGCTCTAATATCCCAAGCTTTGTCTTCTTGATCAACCCTCCATGCACCAACTTCCGTTAATTTCGGGTACTTTTTAATTTCGATTCTCCATCCTTGATCATCTACTAAATGTAAATGCAGCACATTCATCTTATGCATCGCTAGACGGTCAATAGTTTTTAAAATATATTCTTTATTAAAAAAATGTCTCGATAAATCAAGCATCAATCCCCGCCATTGAAAACGAGGTTTGTCTTTTATATCAATTGCAGGAATTTCCCAAATGGTATTCGCAACTACCATTTCACTTTCTATTGCAACAGGCAATAATTGCCTCATAGTTTCTAGACCATAAATAAATCCAGCACTCCCTTTAGCAGTAATAACTACACTTTTTTTAGAAACTTTCAATTCATAAGCTTCTTTTTTAAAACTATCATTTACTTTTAATTGAACAAAATTACTTTTAGGTGCTTTTGAAACAACATCAAATTTTAGTCCCGAAGCTTTTTCAAATTTGTTAATTAATGTGGAAGCAATTCCTCTTTGCTCGTCATCGCTAACGACAAATTCTGTTTCATTCGAAAACTCGAACACTCCATCAGAAAATACCATTTCATTGGGCTTTGGAATGATTTGAATCTCTTTTTGACTAAATGCTTTTTGCCCTAAACAAACATTCGTAACTGCAATAAACACTATAATCAATAAGCGGTCGACTTTATTCATTTTGGTTTCTATTAATTTTTAATTAAACGGTGTAATTTAAAATGGTAGTACAACGCTTTTTAACCTAAGAAAATAGTGTTCTATTAACCATACAATCAGTAATAACAGTCTCTATCTGTCTAAAAGTGCTAATCAATTTGTTCTTTGCACTTTTTTAAATTCAATTAGAAAACTATTGATGACAAAGCCATCGTGTTAGTTGCTTTTTTATTTGGAGTACTCCCCATTTTAAAAGTTAAAGTCCCTCCCTTTTCTATCTCTTTGTGAGTAATATAGTATCTGTCAATCACTTTACCGTTTAATGTAACGGACTGAATGTAGAAATTTTCATCACTATTGTTAATTGTTTTTACAATAAATTTATTCCCATTTTCTAAATTAATAGTTGCTGATTCGAATAAAGGTGAGCCAAAAGCATAAATTCCCTGTGCTGCATTTACAGGATAAAAACCGAGAGAACTAAAGATATACCAAGAAGACATTTGTCCGCAATCTTCATTTCCACAGTGTCCGTCAGGCGTGTTTTTATATTGTGTCTTTAAAATTTTTCTAACTAATTTTTGTGTTTTCCAAGGTTTATTTACATAATCATATAAATAAGCTACATGGTGACTTGGCTCATTCCCATGGGCATATTGACCTATCATTCCTGTACTAAAAACAGGAAGCTTATCCTCCGGTAACGGATCTAAACTAAACATAGTATCTAACTTTTTATCAAAGGCATCTCTACCACCAACTATTTTTATTAATCCTTCAACATTTTGAGGAACAGACCAGAAATATTGCCAAGCATTACTTTCACAAAAATAGGCGCTATACTCTTTAGGAATAAAGTCACTTATAAAAGTACCATCTTTTAATTTTGGTCTCATGAATTTACTTTTAGAATCATACAAATTCCTCCAGTTTTCAGAACGTTTCAAGAAATAATTATAATCAGCTGTTTTATGTAATGCTTTTGCAAACTCCGCTAGGCACCAATCATCATAGGCATATTCTAAGGTTTTTGATACTGACCAATTCTCATTTTGATCTCCTACAGGAATATATCCCATTTTTTTATAAACATCTAACTCTCTTAAATTAACCATTGAGCTTTCTTTGCACGCCTTATATGCCAAGTCAACATCAAAATTCTTAATCCCTTTTAAGTAGGCATCTACGATTACAGGTATCGCATGATTACCAATCATCATATTTGTTTCATTTCCTTGCAATGACCATACAGGCAACAATCCTGTTTCTTTATAATGTGCCAATAAGGAATTAATCATATTAGAAACTCTCTCTGGATGCAAGATTGTGTACAAAGGATGTGCAGCACGGTAGGTATCCCATAAAGAGAACGTATCATATCGATCAAAACCTTCTGCCTTCATTATTTTTCCGTTAGCCCCTTTATACTCTCCGTTATGATCACTTAAAAGTGTGGGAGCTAGCATGGATTGGTACATCATCGTATAGAAAATTTTCTTATCGTTTACATTAGATGTTGTAACCTCTATTTTATGAAGTTCCTTATCCCAAATAGAATCTGCTTTAGCTCTATATTTTTCAAAATCAAAATCAGGAGCTTCGATCTCTAAAGATTTGTATGCTCCTTTAATGGAAGCGTTAGACAAACCTGTTTTTAAAACAATAGCCTCATTATCATTAGTCGAATAATTCAATATTATTTTTGACTTTGTTGCGATTACTGGGCTACTTGTTAGTGTATCATTTTTAAATATTTGAAAAGACTTGAATGGTTTTGAAAGTTTTATAACAAAGTAAAGGCGCTGATCTTTTGCCCATCCCGTAGACATTCTATATCCTTCAATAGTTGTGTCGTCAACCACACTTAAGTGTGTTTTTGTAGGAGCGTCCCAGTTTAATGCATATCCTAAGTCAATATGAATTTGAGATAAAGTGTCTTTTGGAAATGTATATTTATGAATTCCTGTTCTAGCAGTTGCGGTAAGCTCAGCCTTAATACCATAATCTAGAAGATCTACGGTATAATATCCTGGTGAAGCCTGCTCTTTATCATGAGAAAACTTAGAAAAAGGCATAAAATTATTTTCGGCAATTTTTTTTGTGAATCGACTATTTGTAGGCATTACAAGAATGTCGTATAAATCTCCGGCACCTGTACCCGTTAAATGTGTGTGTGAAAAACCGGTAATAATAGAATCTTTATAAAAATAACCTGCAATCCTATCCCATCCTGGAATACCAATATCTGGACTTAATTGAACCATTCCAAATGGAACTGTCGCTCCTGGATACGTATTACCAGGACCGTCCGTACCGATAAATGGGTTAACAAGACTCGTCAATTTAATTTGCTCCGCTGTTGTCTCTTTTTTGCAACAGATCAATAAAGATGTAAATAGTACTAAAAATATAAAACCAATTTTTCTCATTTGTTTACTTTTATTTTAGGCTTGCCTTAGTTTCTTTAATCGTTTTTATATTTGCCGCTGTTAAAGCCGCTCCATCAAAAAATGTAATTCCTTTAGCGCCATTTTCTTTGGCTAAAACAATCGCTTCTTTCAGTTCGTCCTCTGATTGTAATCCAGGAATATAAACCCCGGTGTTAATTCTAATTTTTGTGTCTTTTAAATCAGTTACACCTTGTTTAGTTGCGTACCCTATCCAATCAATTTCTTCGTTATAAAAATTATGATAGATCATAGGATAAACTTCATCAATATTCCATTTATCCCAGCGTTGGCGTACCATATGGTCGGCCATTTCTGGATAAGGAAATACCGCAGCTGTTAATTTTTTATTGTGTTTATGAACAATTTTGTACGCATCGTCGACCACTGCTTTAATAGCATTTAATCTAAAGTTCTTCCATTCCATATCGATTGAGGTATTTTTACTTTCCCTCGGATTTTTATGGTGTAATTTTTCAAAAGCAGCAACACAAGTATCACAATAACAGAAGTCGTATTCTGGCATTTCAAACTCTTGTTTTAAGTTATACTTAGGCAATAAACCTATTGGTAAAAAAATATCTGGAAAACGAATATAATCTAAGTGCACACTTTCGATTCCATCCACTTTTGCCAAACCTTCAACTAAACTTAGTACATGATTTCTAGACTCTTTCCTTGTAGGGCAAAGCCATTGGTAATAATCCACATAGGGACGAGTATCAAAACAAGATTTCCCGTCTTTGCTAACCATATACCATTCGGGATGCTGTAGTGCAATAGAATCTCCAGGACGATTCATTGCCATAATCCAGGCATGAACTTTTAATCCTTCTTTTTTAGCAACAGGAACCAATCGCTTTAGAAGTTCAGCATCTGTGTTTGTATTAATTAAAACGGCGTCAATTCCCCCCTCTTTGTATTTTTTAAATTCACTTGTATAAAAAGCATCCGATTTTTTAGCATCTGCACCTATCCACACACCAAACTGAAAAGCTTCTTTTATTTCTTCAGTGCCTTGGGTTATATTTGCATCTTCGCCTCCTATTTTACTATTGCACGCTATAAAAAGTAAGCCAATTATAAATGTCGCTATATATTTCATCTTCAATGGTAATTAATTAGTTTATAATTTATTTTATCATTTTTTAATACTTTCAAAAAGTTGCTCTAATAATTCTTTGTTATTATCTAAACTATATTCCCAAAACATAGCACCGCCAAGTCCACTTTCCTTTATAAATTCTGATTTTAATTTTATTTCTTTCGGTCTTTCATAAGATATAAAAACACGGTCTTCTGCGTTCCATAAATAGGATGCTTTTGCCTCGTTATCGTATAATTTCTTGAATTTTCCAGACTGCATTTCTTCGGCTATTTTCCAAGAAGAGATAATCTCATTTGTAGTTTCGGCAGATTGATACAATCCATTATTTTCTGGTGATACCTTTTCCCATTTTCTACCGTAAAAAGGAATTCCTAAAATAAGTTTGTTCGCAGGAATACCCACTTCTAGTAACCTAGTAATGGTACTAGCCCCGTTATTTCCAACAAATTTTACATCACTCGAAGGGTATAAATTGGCATGATGTCCAGTTTGATGAAACGGTCCGCTATAAAAATCGTAACACATCACATTTATAAAATCAAGATATTGATGCGCCTTTTTTAAATCAGTATGATCAATGTATTTTTGATTTGCTCCGGCTGCTATAGTTAATAAATAATGTGTTTTAGCTACTTTATCCTGAATGTCTAATTGTTTTCGTAATTCACTCAGTAATAAGGTGAAATTTTCTTTATCAGCAGTTCTAAAAACATTATCCTCCCCAAGTTGCCCTGGATATTCCCAGTCAATATCAATACCATCAAAATCATAGGACTCCATTAATTTAACTGCACTTTTAGCAAATTTTTCTCTTGAATCACTATAAGCAGCTATATCTGAAAATTGATCTGACCAAACCCAACCGCCTATTGAAAATAAAACTTTCAAATCAGGGTTTTGTTTTTTAAGGCGCATTAAACTCCTAATTTTTATGCTATCCGTAGCTAATTCAAATTGAACACCGCCATCAACAATATTGGCAAAAGCATAATTAATATGTGTCAACTTTACAGCGTCAACTTTTGCTGGATCAAAATCTTCATAACCCGCAACGTAACCTATAATTTTTAAATCTTTGTTTTTATTTTTCTGATTTTTTTCTAATGAAGAACAAGCAAAAAAACTGCTTATAATTACGATTATAAAACTTGATCTAATTAATGTATTGTATTGTTTAAAAAGATTCATCATTACGATTTATTTAAAAAATATTTATTCAAATTAATTACTTTTTTCTAAAAATTGGCCATCTTCCTTTATAACTAAGGTTTTATTAGAAAAAGGACTTATAATTGATATAGTATAGCCTGCCAAACAATTTTCCAGTACTGGCTTCAAAGTTCTACCGTCAACTGTAATACTTCCCTTTGAAATCGTAGCTAGTGATGTAGCCCAAGATTTATGCGTTTTATGATATGTTTTTTGTTTTCTATAGAGACTAAACAATTCCCATTTAATTTTATCGTCCTGTGGAACCGTGAAAAAATCCTTATTCCCAACCTCTTTTGACGAAAAATAGACATAGCCCCATTTTTCTGGTTCATGCATATTAATCACTCCCATAGGCGACCAAACCCAGTTATATTCTGGCAAGAACTTCCCTTCAGTACCTTTCTTACGCTGGTACTTACCATCAATGATTGAATGCTGCCAGTTTACTCTGGAAAAATTCACCCTCCAAAAATTATCTTTAGGCACGTTATCCTCCCCATACGATTTTCTAAATGCAGCCCAAGGAATCGCCATTTCTAAAACCCATCCATTATCTATATCTAATGAGTTATTCAGCGTTCCATTTACTTTTACCGCTGACTTTAATCCATTGATGTCCCAATCATTTAAAACGACATTTTTTTCTCGATAAGGTTTATTTATAAATAAGTCCCATACTGTATTTAAAGCATTTATTTCTAATTCAGAATAATTTTGAGTATCTCCATCTGGGTCAATAAAAACTTCAAAATCATTATTGTAAAAAATTATAGTATCTCGTTGTTTTAAATTTGCCCAAACATGAGGTTCCTCCATTTTTGCAAGTATATAATAATAATTGTCATCCCAAAGCATTTTTATTTGAGTATCATACTTTGGTTTTTTAACACCTTCAATATCTATAAAAGGAGTCGTCCACTCTGCTTTTTCCCAAGCTGCTTCTGCTGCATCACCATCGATAGTTATTGCAGTTGGGGTTTTGTAAGCAACGTAGCTTTTGGGTGTCATTTCGCTATTTGATTGAGCATAACTCAACATCGAAAAACAACCTAAAATTACTGACAGTATTTTACTATTATCTCGCATCATTTTATAAACTATTATCTTTTGTAAATTGAACAACTTCACTTAATTTACCAAAAGCCAGTGCTACCACAGTATCTGCAGCACCATAATAAACCGCTAATTTATCCTCTTCTAAATCATGTAAAGCGGCGCATGGGAATACCACATTAGGCACATCACCTACTTGTTCATAATTTACCGTTGGTCCTAACAAATAAGGTTGTGTTCTATATTTCACATTATCTGGTTTTTCTGTATCTAAAATAGCCGCACCCATTGCATAACGGAAACCATTACAAGTATTGATAACTCCGTGGTACAACATCAACCAACCTTCGTCAGTAAGAATAGGAATTGGTCCTGCCCCAACTTTGGTGCACTGCCAAGCACTGTCCTCAAAGGGAGTCGGTTTCATAACTAATCTGTGTTCTCCCCAATACTTCATATCTGGACTATAACTGATCCATATATCTCCAAAAGGCGTATGGCCGTTATCACTTGGACGGCTTAACATAGCATATTTACCGTTTATTTTTTGTGGAAACAAAACACCATTTCTATTAAAAGGCAAATAAGCATTCTCGCATTGAAAAAATTCTTTGAAATCAAAGGTATAACCAATGCCTATTGTTGGTCCGTTATATCCGTTGCACCATGTAATCCAATAACGATCTTCAATGAATACCACCCGTGGATCGTATTTATATGCTGATTCAATCATTTCAGTATTACCCGCTTTCATTTCAATAGGTTCATGATTGATATCCCAGTCTATTCCATTTTTACTAAAACCTGCAAATATATTCATTTGCACCGCTTTATTGTCACATCTAAAAATTCCTGCAAATCCGTCCCCAAAAGGAACCACAGCACTATTAAAAATACTATTAGAAGACGGAATTGCATTTCGATCAATAATGGGGTTATTTGAATATCTCCACATTACATCAGTACTATTTTCTGGCTTATCTTGCCATGGAATTTTATTCATTTTTGTTGTTTTATTTTAGTAATCTTTGTTTTTGTCTTTTCCAAAAAAGGAGTAGTTAGTCTTCAATTTTCCGAACTTTATCTAGCCAAGTATATTTTAAAATTATCGAAGTTATTAAAAAGACAACTAGGGAAACGATCATTTTTGGATAATCTCTAATTAGTAAAAATATAGGAAGTACAATCATGCTCGATTGCCATACAATTCCGATGGCACAGTTCATCATATCCATTAAAAAATTATTGTTTTTTTCAAAAGAATGATCTTCAAGCTGTAGTTCAGTATACACAGGTTTCCACCAACCCCAAGGTCTTACATTTGTATAAAATGATTTTAAAACTTTACTATCTGTAGGTTTCGTCAAAAATGTACCTAATAAACAACCCAGTGTTGAAAAACTAAAAATAATTGGGAACATATAGATATCTTTCAGTTCAGACAGCTCATAAAATAGTGTTCCTTCAGTAAAATGACCTTTACTTTGACCTAATACAAATTGTAAAGAAGCGACAACAAGTCCTGCAAACATTCCCCAGAAATAACCCCAACCATTAAAACGCCACCATACCCATTTCAAGAAATTAGCAGCCACATAACCACCAAATAATGCGCTAGTAATCCATAAAGTCAATGAGTTAATAGAATCAGCAAAGAAACCCATAAAAACACCTAACCCTACAATAACAAAAGAAGCGATATGGCTAACTTTAATGTAATGCGCACTTGTAGCGACTGGTTTAAAATATTTTTTATAAATATCATTTACAATATAAGCAGGACCTGCATTTACAAATGCTGAAAAAGTAGACATAAAAGCAGCTAATAATCCTGCTAACAACAATCCTTTAATCCCTACTGGGACATGAAAATTAATTACTGTTGGCAACAAAATCTCTAAGTCACCTCCACTCAATGCTGGATTATGAATCATCTGTGGAGCAAGTGTCATCAATGCTATCACTACAATTCCTCCGATCAATAAATACCTTGGAATAAATAGAATTAAATTAGTAAAACCACTCATGTAAGCCGCTTCTTTAACTGATTTAGTAGAAAGGATCCGTTGTAAATCGTAGCTTGGCGTAGGCCCTGCAATACTAGCAAAAAAGCCTTTAAATAAAGACATTCCTATTAATGCACCAAACATTTTATAACCTTCGGTATTGATCAATTTATCAAACACTTCATATTTACCTGACCAATGACTTCCTAATTCCATATCAAAGAAAACATTTTTCCACTCTTCTGTAATAACAGAACTAATCTGTATATCAGTATAATTTACTAGTGTATATCCTGCCACAAGTACTCCTGAAAGCACCATAATTCCATATTGCAGCACTTCTGTAGCAACAACAGAGAACATCCCTCCTTTTATGGTATAAAGTGTCGTTAAAAAGATAATTATTAAAGCATATGATTGTTCTGAATTTAAAAATACCGATCCGTTAAAATGAACCGCTAAATCCCAAGGTAAAATTACAGTTAAAAATTTACCAATGCCTTCAAAAAAATAAGCTATAAAACCTATCGTTGAAATTATAGCAAAAACAGCAACAATAATATGAGAAGCCTTTCCAGCTCTATCGTTTCCGAAACGCGTTAAAATCCACTCAGAACCTGTCATTATATTAGATCTTCTTATCCAAACTGCAAGGAACATCATCACAAAAATTTGATTCCATATTGGCCAAAGCCACATTAGCATAAAACTTTTAACCCCGTACAAAAACAAAATCCCCACCATCCAGGCGGTTCCTGAAACATCAAACATTCCTGATCCATTACTTAAACCTAAGTAATACCATTTTATAGATCTACCACCAAGGAAATAGTCATCTAAGCCATTTGACGCTTTTCTAGAAATCCAAATACCGATACCAATTGTTATCAGGATGTAAATTATAATTATACTTAAATCGATGATATCCATTATCCCTTTTTGTTATTATTTGTTAAACCCCATTTTTTATTTGGCTCTGACCCCATCTCAAAATGCAGAACACCACCTTTTGTGATTTGTTTATGAGTAATAAATGTTTGATCAAATTTCTTCCCATTTAGTGTTGCTGACTGAATGTAAAAGTTCTCTTTAGAAACATTTTTTGCTTCAATCACAAATGTTTTACCATCGACGAGCGTTATCGTTGATTTTTCAAAAATTGGACTTCCTATCTGATACTCTCCAGATGCAGGATTCATAGGATATATACCTATAGAACTAAATATATACCAAGCAGACATTTGACCACAGTCTTCATTTCCGCTTAATCCGTTAGGTGTTGTGTTGTATTGTGTTTCTAAAATATAATGTGCCCAATACTGTGTTCTCCAGGGCTGTCCTGCACTATTAAATAAATAAGAAATATGATGACTCGGTTCATTACCATGTGCATATTGACCTATTAATCCAGAAATATCAGCAGATACATTATCACCTGTAATCTCAGAACTTTCAGTAAATAATTTTTCTAAGCGGCTAGCAAAGATTTCATTGCTTCCATGTAGTGAAACAAAGTCTGTAACGTCTTGTGGCACAAACCAGCTGTGTTGCCAAGCGTTTCCTTCAGTATAGTCAGTTTGTTCTCTGTGGTTTGAATGTTTAGGGTCGAAAGGTTCATTCCAAGATTTCCCGTCTTTAGATTTCCCTCTCATAAAACCAGTTTCTGGATCGAATAAATAGTGATATGCTTTAGAACGATTCAGAAAATATTCATAATCGGCTTCTTTACCCAAAGCTTTTGCCATTTGAGCAACACACCAATCATCATAAGCATATTCTAAAGTAATAGTGACAGACTCATCAAGTAAGTCATAAGGAATAAATCCAAATTGTTTGTAAAAGTTTAAACCACGCTCGTTTTGCATCATTGTGGTTTTCATAGCTTCGTATGCTTTCTCAGCATCAAAACCTTTAATTCCTTTTTGGTACGCATCTACTATTACAGGAATTGAATGATAGCCTGTCATAGTATTAGTTTCATTAGCATAAAGCGTCCAAACAGGTAATATTTTTTTAGTTTCGTAATACGACAACATAGAGTTTACAATATCTGAAACTTTATCTGGAGCGATTAATGTTAACAAAGGATTTTCTGCTCTAAAAGTATCCCAAAGTGACAAGGTAGAATAAGCCGTATAGTTCTTAGCAGTAACGATGCTGTCATTCTCTTTTCGATATTGTCCGTTTTTATCACTGTAAGTTACAGGAGCAATTTGAGCATGATACATTGCTGTGTAAAAAATAGTTTTAAGGGAATCTATAGGAGTTTCAACTTGAATTTTAGACAAAGAACTATTCCAAACATCTTCAGCCGCAGTTCTAGCAACATCAAAAGTTTCTGAATCCAAATTGTCTTTTGCATTAGCAACACTAACAGATGAAACTGCTACTTTTACTATTAATTCGGTATTATTTTTAGCATCGAAAAATAATTGAGTAGAAGTTTTTTCACCTTCAGAAGCAGCTCCATCAATTATTTTGTGATTACTAGCAAGAATATAATTCTTTACTGGCTTAGAAAATTTAGCCACAAAAAACACTTTTTGATTTTTGGCCCATCCTGTACTAAAACGATAGCCACTCACTGTATATTCATCTTCTAGAGTTAAACTCGTTTTTACTGCTTTATCCCAATTAATGGCATAACCCAAATCTATTACTACAGACTGCTCGTCCCCTTTAGCAAAAGTATATTTCTGATATGCGGTACGCTGTGTTGCCGTTAACTCAACATTAACTTTTGAATCTTGTAAAAACACTTGGTAATAACCAGGACTAGACTTTTCATTAGAGTGAGAGTAAGATGATTTATAAGGAATTTCATCTCGTGCAGTAGCTTTGATTGTTAAATCTACTTTTTTATTTATTGGCATTAATAAAACATCAGCTAAGTCTCCAATACCCGTTCCGCTCAAATGCAAATGGCTAAACCCAACAATAATAGAGTCTGAATAATGGTAACCCGAACACCAGTCCCAGTCTGACTTTCCATTATCAGGACTCACTTGTACCATCCCAAAAGGCACTGTAGCTCCAGGATAGGTATGACCGTGGCCACCGGTGCCTATAAATGGATTTACAAAAACCGTTAAGTTTTCTTTAATCTCACTTTTAGCTGAATTATCTTTACAACTATAAATAAACACTGACAATAAAATAAATAAAATCTTGCTCTTCATATGTTAACTATCTTAATTTAAGTTTAAATTTTCATAAATTTAACCACTCTTAAAACAAATTTAGACGGACAACGTCTAAACGATGTTAAACATCAAAAAAGCAGTTACAAATCCTATTTTCTACCAATGAATTTTACCTCTAATAAACTTTACAAAATTTCAGTAACACATCATGTGATCTTTTGGTTAATTTACTTCTCTTTCAATACTTTTCGTTGGGGCAGTTATTTTAATGATTTTTCATATTCTTTTAAATCTAATTTATTGGGTTTCCCTATTCATATGATTTTGTGTTATTTGAATATTTTTCTATTAATGCCCTACTTGGTTTACAAAAAAAAATACTTTAGCTACATTCTTGCTATTCTGTCAGCACTTATAATAATGATGGTTGTGAAATTTGAACTTACCTATTATTTATTAGGGCACAAGGTTTGGCCAGAAGGTCCACAAAGTATTGATAGAATAAATCTCACATATGCTATTGACACTATGATAGGTGAACTTTATGTGATTACTTTTGCTACTGCAATAAAAATAACGCTTGATTTTTTAAATGAGAATAAAAGAGCCGCTGATCTTGCCAAAATACAATTAGAAACTGAATTACTTTTTTTAAAGGCCCAAGTCTCCCCTCATTTTTTCTTTAACACCTTAAATAATATCTACTCTTTATCAGTCGATAAGTCTGACAAGACCCCTAAAATTATCTTAAAACTTTCTGAGTTAATGCGTTATATGATATACGACACTAAAAATGGAAGACAATCATTAGAAAACGAAATTCTTTGTATTCAAAACTACTTAGACTTGGAAAGGATTCGACACGATAATCGTCTTGAAGTAAATATGGCTATTTCTGGTGACATTGAAGACAAAAAAATTGCTCCTATATTATTACTTTCATTCATTGAGAATGCCTTTAAACACGGCGTAAATAAAAACATCGGAAACGTTAAAGTTGATATCAAATTTAAAATCAAAGAAGATTTTCTATATTTTTCAATCTCAAATCCAATGCCTAATACATCCATCTCCGAAGAAAAGGATACTGCTACAAATGGTATTGGATTAGCTAACGTAACAAAAAGACTCGAATTAGGTTATAAAAAGAACGATTATAAACTAACCATTAAAAATAAAAACAATAGTTTTGTAGTTAAGCTTAAAATAAGAGTAAGTTAGCACAACCTTAATAAATTAATAATTCTTTAAATAAATTCCTTCTATAAACCACCTGGAATTAAGAAATAATAAAGATATGAAAGTAAGATGTTTGATTATAGATGATGAGCCATTAGCAATTAACATTATCAAAAATTACTTGGAGAATTTTGAGAATTTTGAATTGATTTCTACATTCAACAATGCTATAGACGGTTTAAATTTTTTAAAAAATAATAGTATTGACGTGATTTTTTTAGATATTAATATGCCTGTATTAGACGGAATAAACTTCATTAAAAGTTTAGATGCTCCTCCCCTTGTAATAATGACAACAGCTTACAATGAATTTGCACTAGAGACATACGAGCTAGATGTTTTAGATTATCTCGTTAAACCTATTGAATTCCCTAGGTTTATGAAAGCTATCAATAAAGTAGATAAAAGGCTAGATCCTATAAACGGAAAACACACTACAGAAACGAATAAGGAACGTCCCTTCATTTTTGTCAAGATAGATAAGAAAAAAATGAAAAAAATCTTTCTAGATGAAATTTTAGTAATTGAAAGTCTAAAAGATTACTTAAAAATAAACACTATTAGTAGTAGATACATAGTACATAGCACTTTAACTGATTTTACTAATTTATTACCTCCTAGGGACTTTATAAGAATACATCGTTCTTTTACTATTTCTATAGATAAAATTGACGCTCTTGAAGGAAATAGTGTAGAGATTGAAGGACTTAGATATATTATCGGTAGATCCTACATCGATGATGTAAAGCAGAAAATTTTAAATTCTTCAATATAGAATTTAGAACCTTTCTAAAAAAATTGATGGCTATCATCTTTCTAAAAAAGTGATAACCATCAATAACAAATAACCAAACCAAACAAATATTTCAACCAAAAATATTCATTAACTTTTATATATTTCTAAAAAAAATAACGCTTAAAAGCCTCTATTGCAGCATACTCAGCTAAACCTAAATCATTATATTTTATTGCTGTAGCTCTATTTCTATCCTCTGCTCGAACCCAAAATTCTCTAGAATCATCCCCTTGAAACATTACTCCATCTTTTTGAGATTGATGATAAAATATTGCGTGACGTTTTTTAAGTACTTGGTCAGGACTCATAGGTACTGCCATTTCAATTTGCCACGACTCCCATTCATGCCAAGCTCCGCGATACAACCATACCCAGCAATCATCCATAAATTTTTTGCTCTTTAATTGTTTTAAAGATTCAAATAAACTGTCCAAACAAACTTTATGAGTTCCATGTGGATCAGCTAAATCTCCCGCTGCATAAATTTGATGTGGCTTTATATCTTCGATGAGGTCACACATTATTTTAATATCAGTATCAGTAAGTTTACCTTTTTTTACCGTACCTGTTTCATAAAAGGGAAGATCAAGAAAATGAACATTCTCATCTGGCAAACCTAAATATCTTGTAGCTCCTAGAGACTCACTTCTTCTAATACCCCCTTTCAATTTTCTGACTTCAACAGGATCAATATCATTTTTAGATTTATTCTTTGAAAATTGAATGATCGTACTAGAGGAAGTAGATGCAGGATTTAAAATCTCTGATACTTCAGCAAACTTCAAACACTCTTCATTAGAAACCGCTAAATTCCCTGAAGTTTGATAAGCAACATGTACTTCATGACCATGCTCAACTAATCTATCAAAAGTTCCTCCCATTGAAATTACGTCATCATCCGGATGAGGGCTAAAAATTATAATTCTTTTCTTAGCAGGCAGTGAGCGCTCTGGTCTATTAGTATCTTCAGAATCGGGTTTTCCGCCCGGCCAGCCCGTTATGGAATGTTGTAATTTATTAAACATTTTAATATTCAAATGATACGCTATTCCTACTTCGGCTAATAAGCCAGACATCCCATTATTATTATAATCTTTATCCGTTAATTTAAGAATCGGTTTTTTAGTTAATTCACTTAACCAAACAACAGCTTTAAGCTTTAAATCATCACTCCAAAAACATGACTTTACTAACCAAGGAGTTTTTACCCTTGTTAATTCAGACGAAGCGTCCCTATCCAAAATAAAAGTTGTGTTATTATGCTCTTGCAAATAAGTAGCCGGCACTTGAGATGATTTTTCTCCTTCAATTGTATCTTTTACTATTTCAGCTTTACTTATACCCCAGGCAAGAAGTACAATTCTTTTTGCTCTTCTTACCGTACCAATTCCCATTGTAATGGCTTTTCTAGGCACATTATCAATACCTAAAAAAGAAGATGCTGCATCGATGCGTGTAATATGATCTAGAGTAATACTTCTTGTACCAGAATTAATATGAGATCCTGGCTCATTAAACCCTATATGTCCAGTTCTTCCAATTCCTAGTAGTTGAAAATCTAATCCTCCATAAGATTTAATTTTCATTTCATAATCAATACAATATTGCAAAAGTTCTTGTGAACTAGCCCCTCCATCAGGAATATTAATATTCTCAGGTAGTATATCTACATAATTAAAAAGATGATCATGCATAAAATGAAAGTAACTTTGAATATTCTCTTTATCCATAGGATAATATTCATCTAAATTAAAAGTTACTACATTTTTAAAACTTAGTTTCTCTTCATAATGCATTCTTACAAGTTCTTCATATACTTTTATAGGAGAAGATCCTGTAGCCAAGCCCAAAACACAAGGTTCATTTAACTCCTCTTTGGTTTGTATTAAATTGGCTATTTCACGTGCTACTAAAATTGAAGCTTCAACTGATGAATCAAAAATAACATTATGAATTTTTTCACAACGTGTTTCTTCAAATTTCCCTGCTTCTTTATAGCTTATTTCATCTCTAGTCATCTCTCGGTTTATCATTTTAATTACTTTCTGAACTAAAATTACATAATAGCTCTTAATACGAGTTAAAATTTCGACTAACAACCCTTGTACTTCGGCAAAAAACATAATTAAAAATGTTAGACTCTTTAATCTATCTTAATCATTGTGTAGTTCCGACTAAGGTTTTTAAACATATTTATGAAATTAAAATTATTACTCTGAAAAACAACCAATCCTTTGTAGTGGAAATCCATTGACGTTAAATTCCCCATTGTCTATTTGGCTCCGATGGAGTTTCTATAATAAGCTTATCGCCTGTTAGAATCTCTTGCTGCTTTAACCGGGATCTCTCTATTTTTTTTCCTTTCAAATTAGCTGATTTTTATGTAAATATTGTCCATGTTATTATTCATAACTTCTAGAATAAAAGGCTGGACATGCTAACTTAGCCCGCAGATTGAGTTAAGAATAAAAGACTTATTTTTAATTTATGAAACAGACGCGCAAGATTTACGACCGAGCTTTTAAAGAGAAAGCCGTGCAATTGAGTTATGAAAGGCATAACCTATGAGAATTAGCTCGTGAGCTAGGTATTACTGCCCCTCAGTTATACAAATGGAGAAAAGAGGTCGATTATAATCAGAAATACAATAATAGTTCTATAATAATTTTATTAAATTGCTACACTTTCATTCTAAATTTAGCTACATTTGACTTTAATTAAACATGAATTATTACGTTCATTAAAATCAAGTTAAGCAACTGATAATGTTATAATTTAGCTATCAAATTAACTCATTTAGTTTTGTGGCAAAATCGTGGCACATTGGGTTATAAATTTAGACAAATGCAGCGTAGATAAGGGTTCAGCCGATTAGGTTCGAATCCTACTCTCCCCACTTAAAAAAAGCTGCAATTTTACTGCAGCTTTTTTCGTTTTTAATATATCCCTTTTAGAGGTGAAATACTTTTCTTCTGCCCTTAAACTTAGACAGGTACTCCCTAACTAATTCCAGATTTACTTCCTCTACGTTTGTAAAGAGCATGTCTTTTGCTTATTCGAAAACAAATCTTCCGTATACCTTTTCTACTAAATACCTCCTATACGTATACGCAGTATCGACAAATGGAAAAGCCATTGTTAAACACTGTAAATGCCATTTTTCCGCCTTTTTTCTTGAAGCCATCATTGAATTTAACATCCTCAAATTAACGCCAACTTTTTAGTGCTTCCAGAAAATAACTTAAAACCAATAAGTAACTCATTTACAACCTCATCCTTAGTTACGAAATCTAAATAATGGGTAATTTAAAACAGATGAAGGGTAATTTAAAGGAGGTTTGAAACTTAATATAGTGGTTAATTTGTTAGAAATAATTGCAGTATATATAAATTATTTAGATAAAAATTATTGATACTATAAATTAATCAACATAATAAAACTAAAACCACAATTAAATAGTAAAAAACAATTAGACAAATTATTACTCAATAAAATAACTATCAAACATTATTAACAATACGCTTTCCACCCACTCTTTAATGATGAAACATCTATTTCTAACTAAAAATCAATAACCAACAAATGAAACATCTCAATTTTAAAAAAGGCAACTATCATATATTATGGAAATTTGATTTACTAAAACGATACGCGATTTTTTTGCCACTTCTTTCTGTTTGTCAAATACAAGCAAAGTCCCATGTAAATCTGGAACTGACTAACAAAACTAGTGTTTACATATCCCATCTCAATCAAGTAGACAGGCAAATTACAGGTCAAGTGACAGATGGAAAAGGCCCACTACCTGGGGTTAATGTAAATATTAAGGGGTCTACTGTAGGAACGGTGACTGATATGGATGGGAACTTCACCCTATCTGTAAAAGATAATAATGCTATTCTTGTTTTTAGCTATATGGGTTTTGACTCTAAGGAAGTAGCTGTAAAAAGTCAAAATTCTTTAAAGATAGTTTTAACTGAAACGTCGTCTAACTTAGATGAAGTAGTTGTTGTAGGTTACACCACCAAGAAAAAAGGAGAAGTCACTGGTTCGATTAGTACCATAAGCTCTAAAGAAATACAAAATACAAGTAATAATGATGTGGCTAAATCGCTAGCTGGTAAAGTTCCTGGTTTAATTGTGGTTGATAGAGGTGGATATCCCGGTGCAACTGGAAACACTACCTTATTGATTAGAGGAAAGGCTACTCTGGGTAATAATTCTCCATTGATAATAATTGACGGTATATACTCAACAGATTTCTCCTATTTGTCTCCTCAAGACATTGAGTCAATGTCTATTTTAAAGGATGGGGCCGCTGCTATCTATGGTGCACGTGCAGCAAATGGTGTTATATTAATCACCACTAAAAGAGGTAAATCTGGAAAAACTAAAATTAATCTCTCTTCAACTTATAGTCTTTCGTCTTTTTCAGTAAAGAACAAATTTATGTCTTCTGAACAGTACGCTATTTATAATAATGAAATAGCAGAACGTAATGGAACTGCGTTGCCGTACACCCAAGATGACATTACTAAATTTGCTTCAGGAACAGATCCTATAAATTATCCTAACACCAATTTTGCGGATCTAACTTTCGCTAAAAATTCTCCTTTAAGAAGAACTTCTTTAAATATTTCTGGCGGTACTGAGAAAATAAATTACTTTGTTAGTGCTGACAATATGGATCAAGTGGGACTGTTTAAATCCGGTAGCTTGAACTTCAAACAAAATCAAATACGCTCTAACGTAGACATTAAAATTGGAGAAGACTTTAAATTAGGAGTTGATTTAAATGCTCGCTTTGGAGTGAACAATCAACCAGGTGTTGACTTAGCATACATTTACAAGCACATTTACACTAACGAACCAACACAAGTAGGAATATATCCAAATGGTCTTGTAGGTTGGGGTGGAGAGAATGGTTCTAACCCTGCAATCATGTCTACAAATGCTTCTGGTTTTCAAAAACAAAGCGATACTAATTTAAGAGGTAGATTTTCTTACGACTGGGATTTACACAAATTAACTAAAGGTTTGTCTGTTAAAGGTTTCTTAGGAATTAGAAAAATGAATAACGACAATAAAAGTTGGTACACACCTTGGACTGTTAATCAGTACGTTTCGTCTACTGGAGAATATTTGCCTACTATAGGTTTTTCTCAACAAGGTCAAGAAAGTATTTTACGTGAAAGTTTCTGGAAGAACGATCAAACAATGGTGAATTCTACACTTCATTACAACACTAAAATTGGTGAGAAGCACGCTATAACAGCTTTTATAGGAGCAGAACAAACTAAAGAAAGCTCTAGAGAGTTTTATGCTCAACGTACCGGTTTTCCTAGTAAAGATCACCCCGAATTATTCGCAGGAAGTGACAACGGACAAATCTCAGGAGGTTCATCTAGTGAATGGGGACGTGTAAACTATTTTGGTTCCCTGTCTTACGACTATTCTAAAAAATACTATGTAGATTTTACATTGCGTCGTGATGGATCAAGCAATTTTGGACCAGGAAAACAATTTGGTACCTTCCCTGGTATTGCTTTATCTTGGGCTATAAATAAAGAGAAGTTTCTTGAAAATATATCTTGGATTAATTCTATCCGTTTGAGAGCATCATCAGCAGTAATGGGTAATGACCAAATCGCAGGTTTTCAATATCAAACAAGTTATAACTACGGTGGACCTACTAATACTGCTCAGCCTAACTACTATATCTTTGGTACAAATGGTGTAAGAGAAAATGGTTATGTAAGTGCTAATGTTCCTAATCCAAATATTACATGGGAGACAGCATACATTAAAAACTTAGGAGTTAATTTCAGCTTATTTGATAACAGATTAACAGCTGATGCCAACTATTTTTATCAAAAAAGAACAGACATCTTAATTACAAAGGCTGCAGCGATACCAGATGCAGTAGGCTTAAATTTACCCCAACAAAATCTTGGAAAAGTAGATAATTATGGTGTAGAATTTCAGGTAGGTTGGAGCGATAAAATTGGCGACCTCTCATATAATATAGGTGGTAATTTTACACAAGCAAAAAACAAAGTTGTTTATATGGCAGAAGCTGCTGATGTTCCAGATGCCTTAAAGCGCGAAGGTCACTCACTAGATTCTTATATTGTATATCCTACTAATGGCATTTTTAAAGACCAAGCACAGGTAGATAGTGCTCCAGCAAAACTAGCAGGTACAGTACCCGGTGAGCCTAATTATATCGATAGCAATAACGATGGGAAAATTGATGCTAATGATAGAATACGCTTGTATTCATCTAATGTGCCTCAAATTCAATTTGGTTTCAGCGGAGGATTGAATTATAAAGGATTTGATTTCAACTTCTTGTTTCAAGGTCAAGCCAAAGCAAAGACCTTAGTGTTTTTCGACCAATCAGGTGCTAAACCAGAATTTACTTATACTGATAGATGGACACCACAAAATACTAATGCCTCTTACCCTCGAGCATTTGCGCAAGGTGATAAATATAGTGGTCAGCAAAACCCTATAGATTTCTCATTGAATGGTGGATTTGAAGGTGCCGATTTGTATTATAAAGATGCCACATTTGTTAGATTGAAAGAAGTAGAACTAGGGTATACATTTAGTAAAGAGAAAATAAAATTTGCAGATCTTAAGTTTTTTGTAAGAGGTTTTAACTTATTAACCATGTTTTCAGAAATCCATAAATTAGGTTTAGATCCTGAAGCAGCTGGTTACAACAACTTTAGAGAAAGTACTTACCCTTCTTTAAAATCAGTTTCAATGGGTTTCAATGTTAACTTCTAATTAAAAGTAAATCACATTATCATAAAATTTAAATCAAATATTTTGACAAAATGAAAAAAATAAAATTAATATATATAGGTGCTTTTTTTAGTCTATTTATGGCCACCGGATGCAGTGATGCTTTAGAGACAGAAGCTTCAAATGCCTTTGGCGAAGACTTGATTTACTCTGACCCTGTTCAAGTAGAAAAATTATTATATAACGTTTACAATAGTACCGAAAGTTGGTCAGTGAACAGAAGTGATTGGTGGGGAATTCGCTTTAATATCGAAAACGCTTCTTTTGAATCTAAGTTTAATTTTAAGAATCTAGATTTATTCAAGGAACAAGCCGGATGGACTTCAAGTAATGTTGGTTTGCTAGGCAACAAATGGAGTAATTATTACCATTACATCCGACTCTCTAACGAATTCTTAGATCGCATTGATGCTAGTGAAGCGATGCAAAAAGATCCTGCAAAAGTGGCTGTCCTAAAAGCCGAAATGCGTTTTTTAAGAGCGAACTGCTATAGTAAATTAATAAAATATTTTGGTGGCGTACCTATAATGGAACACGCATTAGGTTTAGACGCAGATTTTGACATCAAGCGCAATAGTTATGACGAATGCGTTGCTTTCATTGTAAAGGAATTAGATGAAGCAGCTGCAGTATTACCTGCTAGTCGCTCTGAAGCTGAGTTTGGTCGCGTGACTAAAATTGCGGCGCTAGCTGTTAAGTCTCGTACACTTTTATACGCTGCAAGTAAACTTCATGATCCATCATCGGCGCCTATTAACGATCCTTTATTTGTTTATACTAAAACTACTAAATGGCAGGATGCAGCAAATGCAGCAAAAGCAGTTGTTGACTTAATGGGAGGTCGTGATCTAATTGCAGTGAATAATGCTACAGAATATCAAAAACTATATCTTTCTCCTAATGCTGACATCATTTTTGCAAGACCGTACAGCTCGCAATACTATGAATTTGGCACAGATGCTAACTCGCTAAGTGATTTAACGCAATCTCCTAGTGGTTACGGAGGCTGGGGATTATCTTCTCCTACGCATAATTTTACGTTACAATTCAACATGGCTGATGGTACGACTACTGATGGGGCTACTTTTGATCCAAATAAACCAAATAGCAACCGCGAAATGCGCTACTATGCTGATTTACTTTTTAACGGAGCGCAGTTTAGAGGACGTGATGTTCAGTACTATTTATCAGATAATCCTAGTGCTTACCCTGACGGACTAGATTCTCCTAGAGGTCTTGGAAACACGCAACACTCTTCAAAAACAGGCTACAATGTTCGTAAATTTCAAGACGAAGCTGTTAATATTGCTGGTGGAATTTCTCCTAAAAGACCTTACGTATTGTATGGTTTAGCAGAAGTATATCTTAATTACGCAGAAGCTTTGTATCATTTAGGCGAAGAAGGTACTGCACGCATTTACTTAAACAAAGTCTCTTCAAGAGCATTGCAACCTGCAATCACTTCCTCTGGAAGCAGTCTACTTGAGGCTATCAAAAGAGAAAGACGTGTCGAACTTTGTTTTGAAGGACACAGCTTCTTTGATGAAAGAAGATGGATGGATGAATCTCATCTTGCATTTCCTATAAAGGGACTAAATTGGAAAAAAGATGCTAGTGGCAATCTTTCATTTACACAAGTGACTGTATTGACAAAAGCATTTGACCCAAAAATGTATTATCTACCTATTCCATTTACTGAAATCCAAAAAGCTCCGGCCTTAAGTCAAAATACAGGATACTAATTTTTAATTTATACGTCATAAATTAGCTTATACAACAAAGCCAAGAACAATGTGTTCTTGGCTTTGTTGCTTTTACTACCCGCTTAAAATAGCTAGTATTATTTATAAATCTGTAAAAATATAGTCACCAAAACTCCTTTAATCAACGCAAAGGGTCTTGATGTAAAAATAAGCAAAGCAATAAAATAGTACAATTAATTTGAGTCATCCTTAAGATTTCATGCTACTACCCTACTTTAACATAGAGTGAATTACTATTTCACACATCTAAAACCAATATGATTTGCTGCAGATTTTACTTCGCCATTTCCTCGAGTACCTAACATATAACGCGTGCAATATTGTTCTGTACATAAAAAAGAACCACCACGATGCACTCTTTTTGGTAAACCTGGCTCATTAGGATCATTAAAAGTGGCTGGTCCTTGCGGATTTTTACTAACTTTATTTTCACTTGCTAATTGAGCATAATAATTAGCGTCGTACCAATCACTCACCCATTCCCAGACATTCCCAGACATATCATATAAACCGTATGCATTTGCCTTGTACTGAGCTGTTGGAGCTATTCCGGCAAAGCCATCTTCAGCAGCATCTGCACCATCAACTGGAAATTTCCCTTGATAGATATTAGCCTGAAATTTACCATCTACTGTTAGTGTATTTCCCCAGGCATATAATTCCCCTGATTTTCCACCACGCGCTGCAAATTCCCATTCGGCTTCAGTGGCTAATCTTTTACCAGCCCACTTGGCGTAAGCGATTGCATCTTCATAACATACTTGTACCACAGGGTAATTATCTTTTCCTTCTATGGAACTATCTGGTCCTAGTGGATGTCTCCAGTTTGCTCCACCTACATAGCCCCACCAACGTAAGTAATCATTAAGCGGAACTTCTTGTTTAGTGGGCATGAAAACAGCCGTACCTGCAATAAGTTTGTCAGCAGGAACACCTGGAAATTCTTCTGCAGAGGGTTTGATTTCGGCTACAGTAACATATCCTGTGGCTTTTACAAAAGCGGCAAATTGTTTGTTAGTTACTTCCGTTTTATCCATCCAAAAGCCATCAACATAAACTCTATGAACTGGGTTAGCATCATTTGTAATCCCTTTTACACCGCACAAACTTTCGTTGCTAACACTGCATCCCATAGAAAATTCTCCACCCGGAATCCACACCATGCCTTCTGGAGCATCTTTAGGTTTATTGTTTTTATTTTCGATGGTAGAACTAAAGTCAATGTCTCCAACTTTTGATTCATTGTCAGCACTATTTTCAGAAACTACATTTTCAGAAATCATCTTTGACTTGGTAGCATTAACAAAATAGATTACCCCAGCTACAATTAGCACAAGAGCTATAGCGGATATCGTTTTATTTTTAGTACTCATATATATTTTTTTTTAAACGCAAATGTTGTTATCGAATAATTATAGAACCTGCAAATTTAATTATAAAATAGCTGGCATTACAGAGTTTGTTACCAATTATCTTCTTTATTTTATCCACAAAACATGCTGTAATTGTCAAGCATATTCACTTCTACTTAAGAATAATATTGCTAGACATTTTATCTTTGCGCAATATTTCTGTAGCTTTTCCAGAAAACTGATTGTTCTTAAATAATAAGTTACGAGAATGGTTTACCATAATAGCCGGATTATCTGGATACAAACTTTCATGGTTCTTAGAGTCATTAATAGTATTACCTACAAATTCAAGCATATTTACGTTGTTTGCCTCTACTATCAAATTATCAAATTGATTAAATACATTATTAGAAATCAGGATATTTTCAAATGCAATATGATCACTTTCGTTATCTGTTTCAAATCGAATGACCCCCTTGTTTTGACCACCAGTAGCACAATCTTGAAAAATATTATTACGAATAGTCAGATCGAGAACGCTCCCTGACTCATACCAATACCCACTTTCTACAGGTGCTAAAATTGCTTCCATCTCAGTGCTGAAAAACGAATTCTCAATCACAATTTTACGTGGAGTAGATAGTAATAACCCTCTAGCTCTGTTGTTTATGATTCTACAATTTTGCACAAGTAATTCAGGATAAGCATCTAGGTTTTCTATATAATCTCCTACTTTTAAAGAACGTGGTAAAACTTCATTAAAAGAGATTACTTGATAGCGGCCATTGATTTTTTCTACAGCTTTCAAAGTCATTTCTTCCGTAGCAAAAAAGGATTTTTGTAAATTAACAATTCCTATTTTATCATTTTGCTTACCAATGGTAAAGCCCTGTTGCTGAAAATGTCCCACTTTTATAGCTACCTTATGGTCACCCAATATTTCAGTAATTTGTTGATAGATACCATGAACGTTAACAGCGTCATCTAATTGACTACTAAACAAACAATTTTTAATCTCAATTTTACCGCTACAACCCACAAAATGTGTCGCATCAGCAGTTGTTGAGATTATCCTACCCTGAGAAGGCGTTACATTAAAATTATCTATAGATATGTTTTTAGTATTCTCTGCAATAAGCCCCATACCACAAGCATGATGAACGTCTATATTGTTAAAAGAAACATCGCTAGAAAAAGTTATATGAAAAGCCGGTGCAAACCGATTATACCCTTGCTCACCCTTCATAACTACTACCTTCCCTACTTCTGGAATCTTTTTAGTATGGCCATAAATCCTTATGAGACCAGGCTCTAATTGCTCAGCGGTCAGCTTGTCTTCGATTCCAATTTTTGCATAGTCAGGTGATCGTAAATCAACAGGATATTTATATTTTATCGCGTCTACGTTTGATTGCGTGGCCGTCTTACTCTTTGTAGTTAGCGACGTGTAAGCCTCTGTATGAAACGCTGTAGCTCGCGTTTCTGGATCAAACAATATTGATTGTCCTATACTATGTTCATAATATTCTTTAATAAATACTAGCTGACCTTTCCTAATCTCATACGGATAATCTTTTGAAATCTTCATGTCAAAAGTTTTCTGTTCTAAATTATTTGCTACAATTATTCCTTCACTATGAAAGGACATACCCCAATCAATTGAAACATTTTTGATTCTAATATTAGAAGAGTTCTCAATAGAAAACGGTATAATTAAACCATGAAAAATAAAAGTGGAACCTTGCCCATCTATGGTCAGATCATGCCTGTCAAATATAGGAAAAGCAGTTTTTACCACACTACTGTTGTGATTAGCAACTTGTGTATATCGCTCTAAAGCTTTATCAGGATAAAAATGATATATGCCTTTTTTAAATTTGAGCACCTTAATATTCTCGTTATCTAAATTCTTTAAAGTTTCTAAAAGTAATGGTGTAGCATCTCCAGCGATACTCTCGTCAAATAGTAGTGAGGCACCGTTCTGAGTTTGCCCCTTAACGGTGAACGAACATCCAAGTATCAATACGAGAATAAAAAGATAATATTGCTGTAATTTAAAAGTCATGATATAATACTATTTTTTAAAGAAATATTTTATAGTTTTTTGATTCTCTTTCAGCTAACCGCTGTCTCAGATTGAAGTACTAGCTATTGTTGCTAGTAAAGCATACACATTTAAAAGAGTATAATTATTGTTTTTTTATCGAATAATTATCTAACAGTTTTTACGACAGTATTTCCTTTCAAATTAGCAATTGCCGCTTCAAAAGCTATTTTTCCACTTTTCGAACCAATTCTTACCAAAGCTGTTGCAATTCCTGCTTCGGCTGTTATAGGACCAACGTTCATAACTTCAGCATCTCCTTTGATTGAAAAATTGATTTTACTATCGAAAGTTGGAATCACCGTTCCATTTTTGTCAACGGCTGCGATGTACACAAAAACAACATCATTTACATTTGACTGTGGCTTTTTACCACTTTCGTCAAACCAAATCTTTAATTTACTAGGCGCTTCTGGTGTTTTTACAGACACTTTTTTCACTTCCTTTCCATCAATATAACCTACAGCCTTCAACTCACCTGCTTGAAAAGAGGGGATTTTAAATGTAAAAGGCGCATGGCTAATTTTTGTTGTGTTTTTATCAACATCCGGTTTTTGAGAAGCAATACTTTTTCCATTCAAGAATAATTCAACTTGATCGCAATTGCTAAAAACCTTTACGTCCAAATTCGAATCGGCATTCCAATAACTAGCAATTTTCAATACTATTGCTTCTTTTAGACTTTTTTGACTTGCATAAAAATCATAACCAAATTTTGGCAACCTAAAAATATCCATGATTCCCGAAGACTCAATTTCGTCATGATAGCCACGGTTGTAATCATACATTACCCAGTATCCATCGCCCATGACGCCCGTTGCAAGATTATCATTATGAGATTCCTGCAAATTATAAGCTTGCTGTACCAATGCTTTTTCACCTTCGGCTCTTAAATGGCGACTGCTTTTTTCAAGACGCAAACCTTTAGGCATTTTATCTTGATTCAATCCACCATTAGAGGAATAATATTCCCAATCTCCATATTCAGATACAAAGTAAGGCTTGTCAGCATGATTTTCATTTCCATGTAATATTCTATGCTGTCTCGATTGAAAATAGATATCGTATACTTCTGGCATCCATCCTGATGAAAATGCTTGACTTCCTGGATATTCTTCATGGACTCTTTTATTCAATTCTTCCATAAAAAAGATTGGCATTTTAGTTTCGTTCAATGACACTTCCCAAGAAACAACCGATGGATGGTTGCGGTCTCTACGAATTAAATCTGTAGCGGCATTGTAGCAAAAATTTCTAAAAGCATCTGTATCTGCATAATATTGCCATCCTAGAATAGCATCAACAACAAAAATTCCTAACTCATCACAAGCGGCTAAAAAAGCGGGTGATTGTGGGTAGTGAGACAAACGAATACAGTTAAAACCAGCCTCTTTAATCTTTTTTGCATCACGGTATTGTGCATTGTCCGAAAGTGCATAACCAATAAATGGATACTCCTGATGACGGTTTACCCCTCTCAAAAAAGTCTTTTCTCCATTTACATACAATTGATTGTCTTTAAATTGTAAAGAACGAATTCCGAAAGTATTCATTTCTAGATCTTTCAACTTTCCGTCTACTACAACCTTCGTTTCTAACTGGTATAAATTAGGATCCGCTGGAGACCATAATTTCGCATTTTGAATACGAATCAAAGCATTCAGCTCAACCGATTTTGTAGCTGCTAATCCGTTTGAAATAGTTTTATTTTCTGCTACTTTTTTTCCTTTAAAATAAATGGTTTGCACACACTCGATATCTTGCGATGTACTAGTTTCATTTACTATATCTGTTTTAATAGCAACCTCACTTTCGTCAGTTGCAACTTTTGGAAAGGTTACAAAAACACCACCACCAGCTTTTTTATTTGCCAACATTGGATTCGAAATATAAATTCTATCCTTGTAGCTAATCCATGCATCACGGTACAAACCACCGTACATATTAAAGTCTAATATCTTCAAAGGTTTCGGACCTGAAATTGGATTGTCTGTATTGTCCAATTTTACTGCAATAGTATTACTTTGTCCTACTTTGACAAAATTTGTTGCATCAATAACCACAGGCATATAGCCGCCCAGATGATCTGCAGCCAATTGACCATTGATCCAAACTTGGGCACGATTCATAGCACCTTCTAGCTCAATAATTACCTTTTTATTTTTATTAGCAGAAGCTATTTCGAATTCTTTTCGGTACCAACATATGCCTTGCCATTGATCATTTACGACTAAGGGCTCAATATTTGCCGTGTGTGGCAAACTTACAGCCAACCATTTTGAATCATCAAAATCAGTTTTGCTTAAAGCTTCGTCTGAATTTGTAGTGTTACTAATTTTTGAGAATTTCCAACTGTGATTGAAACTTAACTTGACGGTAGGTAATTTTTGAGCAATTGCACTACTACTCATAAGTAGAACAGCAATCAAAACCAACTGTTTTATAGTATTTATATTAAACTTACTCATCTGACTTTTTGGTATTTTTTGTTTGTTTATTAGCAGTTCTATAATCCTTAGTTATCGTTTTTAAACCTATTTCAACTCCTTCAAGTATCTGCTGGTACAGTTCAGGTTTATCTTTTTTAACCCATTCTAAAACTTGAACGGCATCTGCATCTTCGGGTTCGTAAACATCACTTACTGGCTTCATTTTTTTGTCATACCAAACTGTTTTTTTACGTAACTTTTTTAAAGTAGCACTATACTTTGCGTCAAATGCAAGATTGTGTAATTCCTCAGGATCTTTTTCTAAATCATATAATTCTTCTACCGGTTTTGTAGGTGCAAAGAACAATCGCTGAGCATCATTCAACTTTCCTTCTTCATTCAATCGTCGCATTACGTGTATAGCAGGCCTGTAAAATTCAAGGTATGCTTGGTGTGCATCATAAGGAATCTCTGGTTTATCATTACGTATGTACTTCCATTTATCCGAGGTTACTGCTCTTGACTTCTCTAAGATTTCGTCCCATAAATCACGTGCAGCGTATACATAATCATTTTTAAATCCTTTTTTCAAAATAGATTTTCCCGTCATAAACGATGGTACTTTTACAGCAGCTAAATCTAAAATAGTAGCCGTAATATCTACAGCCGAAACAATCTCTTTACTCACATGTGGACCTGTATAATTTTTAGGATAATGCATAATAAAGGGTATATGCAATCCTGGATCTTCAAGATATCCTTTTCCTTTAATATTACACCTACCATTGTCACCAATAAATATTACGATAGTGTTATCAGCCAGTCCTTTGTCTTCCAACTCTTTGAAGATCAAACCAACTTCATTGTCCAAAAATTCAATTTGATCTAAATATTTAGCCCAATCCAATCGTATAGCTGGATCATCTGCTAGGTAAGAAGGTAAAACTACTTTGGCTGGATCAACTGGATGTTTTGATTTTGCACGTACTTCGTTCCACCAGTCACCTCTATGACTAGCAAGCAACTGGATTTGAGCAAAAAACGGTTTACCATCATTTACAATTGTATCATATCTATCAAATAAACCAAACTGCGTTTTACCATCCCAAGAACCTATTTGCTCTGACTTAAAATTGACATCAGTTTTACGACCATGTCCCATTACAGCTTGATTTCCTAAAATAGTGGTGTATCCCGCTTCACGTAGCAAAGCAGTAAATGGTTTGAATCTTGAATCTAGAGGCACTTCTCTATTACTACGGTGGTGTTGCGCATTAATTTTTAACTGATGCGTACCAACCATCATTGAAGATCGACTTGGTGAACATATAGGATTAGTGACAAAACAATTATCATAACGTATTCCTTCTGCTGCCATTTTATTTAAGTTTGGCGTTTTTACAGCAGCCATACCATAGCATTCTAAATCCAGACTCATATCCTCGGCCATTAGCCATACAATATTGGGTCTTTTGCTTTCTTGTTGCGCCACTGCCGAAACCGTCATCAAAGACACAAAGGCAATAGTTATTGATTGTTTAAAATTCATCATTTTTTGATTTATTTTTTATTGTAAGCAGGAACCGCTTTCTTCTCCCATTTTGCTATATCTTTTTTCAATTTAGCGGCTTGTTTTAATTCGATAGCAATCAAATCATGTTGTTCTGCTTGATCCTTTTTGATATTGAACAAATGAAATAGCCCGCTGTGGTATTTAATCAATTTCCAATCTCCTGCAATAACGGCAGCATATTGATCCTCATAACTACGGAAAAAATACAAACTTCTATCTTCTTTAAATTTTTCTCCTTTAACAATTGGCAACAAACTTTTACCATTAACTTGTTTGTCTTTACACGCTTTTCCTCCTGCAATATCAACCAAAGTAGGGAAAACATCTATCGTCTGAATTGGAATAGCAGTATTCGTATTTGCTTGTGTAACGCCAGGATAGTACATTATAAATGGGACTCTTGCTCCACCTTCACCAAGAGTATTCCCACCTGTTTTACCTCCGCTTAGAGGAGCATTGCTAAAAAACCCACCTTGATCTGATGTGAAAATAATTACCGTATTCTCTGCAATACCTTTTTCGATTAATGCCTTTCTAACCCTTCCCACCGATTCATCAACAGCTGAAATCATCGCGGCATATTCGGCATCTTTTCCTTTTAAACCTTCTTTTTTGTATTGTTCTACCCAGTCTTTTCTACCAATTTGTGGTCCATGTACATCATAATGAAAATAGGACAACATAAAAGGGGCTTCTTTTTTATAGTTCGAAATAAAATCTACTGCTTTGTCTGCCAAAACCGTTTCGAGGTATACCTCTGTGTTATCGAAACTAGCCAAAGGGTTCACATCTTTAAAGAATGGTGGGTAGTATCCTTTTGGATGTCCAAAATTGCAAACGCCATATTCTTCATCAAATCCTTGCTTAGATGGATAATAACGAGCATCACCTAAATGCCATTTACCTAAGAAAAAGTTGTAGTATCCTAATTCTTTCAATCGCTCAGCATAAGTGACTTCATTCAAAGGCAACATATTAATCGATGGCATTTGCACAGGATCATTAGGCCATAAGCTATAGGCGTTAATTGAATTACTCTTTTCGTCAAAGTCACGTCCGTTACCGTCATCAATATGTCTCACCATTTGAAAACGAACAGGTTCTCTACCTGTTAAAATTGAAGCTCTACTAGGACTACAAGTAGGCGTAGCAATATAAGCACGACTAAACTCCATTCCGTCTTTTTTTAATTGATCGATGTTGGGTGTGTGGAATTTTGCGTTGCGATACCCCACATCTGCCCATCCTAAATCATCTACAAAAAAAAGTACAACATTGGGTTTCTCTTGTCCGTAAATGGTTTGTAATGCCATTAAAAATACTAACGCAACGATTGATTTTTTCATAATATTTCTCTTAATTACTTTATTTCTCTTACTGTAATTGCAACAATGCTTCTGCAAATGCAGTTCCTAATCTATATTGCCCTTCGGCATTGTAATGCACGTTATCCGAGTGTTTAGGATAATCCTTATAAGGTGCATCGGCAGTAGTTTTGATTGTCTTTACTTTCGATACTATTTCTGAAACTTTCCACTCTGCTGCTCGTACCGTTGCAGGTCCTGCAGAAAAATCTCCGTAATGTGAATTAATTTGCCCCAGCACAAAAGGCATGTCTTTTACATTCAAATCAGCACGAACACGGTTGATCAGATTGACCAAATTAGTCTCATAACTCAAAGCCGAAACTTCTTTGGCAGCATCATTTTCTCCTTGCATCCACCCCATTCCAATAATTTTATACACTTTGCCTTCTCTTTCGATTCTTTTTATATTTTCCTTGACATCATCAATAAAATTAGCGTACAATTTTAAATCTCTTTTAAAACCTTCTGCTTCTACTTGAGCCGCTTTTTCGGCAGTCCAATCAGGATTCCAAGCGCCATACAAAGCAGTTCCACCTTGAGCCGTTTTGACTAACAAAAACTTGTCTTTTGGAAATTTTTCTGCTAAGACAATTCCAATCAATAATTCTGGTCCAAAAGCTTCTTCAAAACCATATTTATTTTTATGCCCTTTGGACAAATAAAAAGATAATGGTGTTGGTCCTTTTCCATCATTGCTTATTTGAACCCTATCTACAGCATTGGCCAAACGCTTTTTAACCGATTCATCCAAAGAAGTATAATCTCCGGCACCAGCCATATTTGACTGACCTGCTAGCAAAACTATATTTACTGTGTCTTTATTTGTTTGCGCAAATGCATTTCCATAACTCAAAATAAAAAGAAGAAACGCCACCAGTTTGTATGTACTCTTCATCTTCTTACTTTTTATCCATCATGTCTAAATCGATATCTTGTGGATTGATTCTTGCTTTTTTATACGGCTTACCGCTCATATAATTGTTATATAAATTCTGTACACCAGCACCAAAATAAGGGTAATGATCAAAAACATCTCCGTTACCAAGAATTCTAGGATCATTTTCTTTGATTAACTTTTTGGTTAATTCTTTATTCATATTCGCCATTAACTTTAAGTAATCTGCATTTGAAGCTAGATTTGTAACGCAATAGGGATCTTTTTTTATGTCGTATAATTCATTTTCACCACGCTTACCAAAGTTCAATTCCCAGTATTTCATTATTCCATCCTTTCGTCTAGAATCTAAAACCGCTGTCTTCGTTGGACTCGAATCACAGTTCAAATATCCTAATTCAGGATTTCCAACTGGCCATCTGTCAATTTTAAAATTGTGTAAGTATAAAAATCCGTCCTTGATAATTCCGCGTACAGGATACCCTTCATCATTTGGCCTTCCCACATCATGACGTTCTTTCCCTACCAACTGGTAGTCACGCTTTTTATTTACTACTCCTGCTTTATCTGAAAATAAAATATCCGTTAGACTATTCCCTGATAATTTAGCCATTCCTGATTTCTTTTCAGAGATCCCACCTAACTCTAAGTAAGTTGGAGCAAAATCAATAAAACTCACTAGATCATCTACAACACGGCCTGGATTTTTAATTCCGTTTGGCCACATAATCGCTAGTGGCATGTGGTTTGAATATTCATAAACTTGCCCTTTAACACGAGGAAAAGGCATTCCGTTATCTGAAGTTACGATTACAATTGTATTTTCAAGTTCGCCAATTTCTGCCAACTTATTCAACATGTTTTGTAGGTGCTTATCAAAATATTCTACCTCAAAAGCATAATCCAACATATCATTTCGCACATCTTCATTATCGGGCCAGAAAGTTGGAACCTCATTGATTTCGTCAATTGTTTTCCCTCCTACCTTGGCACCAGAACGAAATTCATATCCACGGTGTGGCTCCTTACCGCCATACCAAAAACAGAAAGGTTCTCCTTTTGGTCTCGCTTTTAAGAAAGCATCAAAATTTTTGGTGTAGTCAATATTTGAAATTCCCGTAGTAGGTGGTTTCAATTTAAATTCATTGTATTCTGGTCCAGCTAATTCACGCTCTTTCCCGTTAATTTCTCCAGGGTTTCCTGGGCCCCAACCTTTTCCTGTAAATCCAACAAAAAATCCGTTTTCACCCAAAACTTCAGCATAGGTTTTAAACTTCGTTGGGAAATCTGGAGAATGGTTTGCGGCTGCTTCCAACTGCCAACTATTGCGACCTGTGATAATACAAGCACGTGAAGGTGCACATTTTCCGTTGGGCGTGTAGGCATTATTGAACAAGATTCCTTTTTTGGCCACTTGATCAAATCCTGGCGTTTTCACCCATTTGCATCCATAGGCACTGAAATGTTTCCAGCCCGCATCATCTGCGATTGCAAATAAGATATTAGGTCTTTTAGCTTTCTTTTCCTGTGCCCTTGTAATTTGGCCAAAAGCAAGTAGCGAACCAAAGGCAATTAATAGTATTTTTTTCATTATTTATGTAGATAAGATTGTCGATTCATTACAACAAAAATTCAATAATTATTCTATTTCTATGTCTTTGCAGGTCTAATATTAGTCTTCTATAGTAAATTTTATACCTTAATAGCTATATAAACGCCTGATTACAAATGCAGCTCATATTATTTGCAGTTTCAAAGCAGAAATTACTGTAAAGTAGCGATGAAGTATTTTAATTAATAAATCAACAGCAAAATAAACGTGCTGCAAAATGTGAAATACTAACCATTTCTTGAAAATCTGTAGCTGCGAGACTATAAAAAGAGGTCTATTTATCCTGATATTATTCGGCATATTTACTTGCAATCTCAGCAGCATATTTTCCAGGGGTGTAATTGTACTTTTCCTTAAATAGTTTACTAAAATGCGTTCGGCTTTTAAAACCGGTCATGATGTATACCTCATTAACTGAGAAGGTGCCGGCCATTAAAAATTCTGAAGCCTTTTTCAGACGATAAGCTTTCAATAGTTCAAATGGGGTACAGTTTGTCAGGGATTTAACTTTTTGATAAAAGTGAGTTCGATTTAAATATAAATCTTTAGCAAAATGATCTAAATCTAAGTCTTGATTATCTAGATTTTCAGCCATTAAACTATATAATTTTTCTAAAAAAATGTGATCATTAGCGTTATCATTTACCTCTAGAGTAAGAGGCAACTCGATCATAAAACGTTCCCGCAATTGTTTCCTATTTCGCAAAATTGATTCAATTGTTGCTAATAAATGCTGCATATTGAATGGCTTTTCAATGTAAGCATCTGCTCCATCAATTAATCCTTTTACTTGATCATCAATTGTTGTACAAGCGGTAAGTAAAACAACCGGAATATGACTCGTTTTAATATTAGACTTTACACTTTTACAAAGTTCGAAACCATTGACTTCGGGCATTAAGACATCACTCAATATAAGATCAGGCCAGCTAATTTCTAACGCATCAAGACATTCTCTACCGTTCACATAAACTTCGATTTTTAAATACTTCTCTAGCATTCCGGAAATATAGTTTCGTAAATCTAAATTATCTTCTACGATAAAAATTTTAGCCTCTGAAAAAGAAGAATCAAAATGTAATTTCTCTGCTGCAACAGGCTCTAAAACGATAGGCTCTATATTATTATTTTCTAACTCTAAGA
The DNA here is from genome assembly GCF_013294025.1 of Flavobacterium aeripolare. Taxonomy (GTDB): domain Bacteria; phylum Bacteroidota; class Bacteroidia; order Flavobacteriales; family Flavobacteriaceae; genus Flavobacterium. The sequence continues at coordinate 167,721 of NZ_JABSNL010000006.1, read as the reverse complement.
CTTCGTTTTCGATTTGCATTTGACTTAATGAATATTCTGTATGTACAATAGGTAATTGCAAGGAAATTGTTGTTCCTTTCCCTAATTCACTTTGAACATCGATAGAACCAAAATGCATTTCTACTAATTGTTTCGAAAAAGCCAAGCCAATTCCCGAGCCACCGTAATAGGCTTTTTCACTAACTTTTGAGTGATAAAATCTTTCAAAAATGTGTGGTAAATCAGCGCTATGAATACCACTGCCTTCATCAGATATCGCCACATTCAAATTTTTATCAACTATGTTATAATTGACAAGTATTGCGTCTTTTGCCTTTGTATGCTTAAAGGCATTAGTAAGTATATTATTAAATATTTTCTCTAATTTATCTTTATCAGCGTACACATAGATAGTGGCTGGAGCAGCAACAATCTCAAGACTTTTATTTTCACTCAATGATATAAACTGATATTCTGAAACCAAATCTTCAATAAAATGATTAAAATTAAAATAAGAATAATTCATCTTTAAAAGATTAGCATCCGCTTTCTGAAAATCGTGAACCTGATTGACCAATGCTCCTATCTTTGAAGCTTGCTTCTGGATTATTTGAAGCGTATCACTCACTTCTGAATTATTTTCGAATCTATTTCTTAAAGAATCTACGGGACCTAATATTAGTGTAAGTGGTGTTTTGATTTCGTGCGAAATATTACTAAAAAACAGCAATTTAGCTGCATTAATCTCTTTACCAATATTACTTTCAAGTTGCTCAACATCGAGATCATGCTTTAATTTTTGCATTTTTAAAACATAGTAAAGTATTACGTACCCCACAGCTAATAACAATAAAAAATAAATCAAATACGCCCAGTAGGTCTTCCACCAAGGGGAGCTGATTGTAATTTTTAATTCTTTAATTTTTGTCCACTCATTTAGAGTATTAGATGCTTTTATTTTTAAAGTATAGGATCCCGGTGGTAAACCATTGAAATAAATATTGCGCTGGCTTGACGGAATTTCAATCCAATCTTTATTAATTGGTAGTAATTGATATTTTATAAAATGATTTTTTTGAGAAGAATAATGCAGCGAGGTTACACCAATAGAAAAGACATTCTCGTGGTATTTTAAAAGTAATTCCTGCAGTTCACTCAGGCGTGACTTCATGATCACCCTTCCATTAATTGTATCATTAGGTTTTACAATACTATTGAAAATTTTCAAATCTCCAAGCTCTAACTTTGGCAGTGCCTCAGAATGTGGAAGCGCATTAGGATTGAAATAGCAGAAACCATTAAACCCGGCAAACAGCAGTAAGCCATTCTCCATTCTAGTAAAACCATAATTGAAATCTTCAAATGGCAAACCATCAACCACATTAAATTTTTGAAAGCTTTGTTTATCGATATCAAACTTATTTAAACCATTATTTGTACCAATCCAGAGTGATTTTCTACCGTCAAAAACCATACTTTTAACGACATTGTTAGACAATCCTTCTTTTTCAGAAAAGGAGATAAACTTGGGAGTTTTATTACTATTTTCTACTTTACAAATCCCTCCACGCTCTGTACCCACCCACAAACTATTATCTGGTAAGCGCAATACTGATGTAACAAAACTACTCGATATAGCACTTGGATTTCTACCATCATATCTAAATTGGTCAACCCTTGCATTTTGTAATTTTTTGCTTTTATCGAATGCCACGCGTAGTAAACCATCAACATTAGTACCTACCCATAAAATATTTTTATATAATGGATCAGCATAAACACATTTTATAAGAGGAAGTTTATTTTTAAAAAACAAGGCATGTTTGCTTAGTTTTTCGACATCTTGTACATCTTCATTCTTGTCAAGAATAATTCGATAACACTCCTTTGAGGTTGTTAGGAGAATATTACCATAGGAATCCTCAGTTATGATCCCCTTGGCATCCACAATTTTAACCTCAGAATCAACAGCAGCAATTTTCTCTAATTTTGATGATTTATTTTTTACCCGATACAAACCGTCGCCAAAAATTTTAAACCACAAGTTTTTTTTCGAATCCACATAAGTAGCACCAATCTTACTGATTAACTTTTTTGGAATAGCAAAAGGTAGTGGTTCAAATCGCTCCAAGCGTGTGTTGAACAAATTCAAACCTCCTTGTAACGTAGAAATATATACTCTGTCTTTATCAAGATCAGTGATACTATATACTTCATTAGACGTTAATCCATAGGGTTGCTCTAAACTGGTATCGTAGTGTTTAAATGGATTAGAATTGAGATTGTACTTAAAAATTCCTTTGTTATAGCTCCCCACCCAACAACTGTTTTTTAAAGGTACGATGCAGCTTACCCGCAGCATGTTTTCGGCAAGGTTGAAGTTGGTTATTTTATACTTCTCATTCTTTAAAAAAGACTTGCTGTCATTTATTTTCAGAAAGCCATTCTTAGCAGTTCCTAGCCATAAGTTGTTCAAGTGATCAATAGCTGCACATACAAACTGATATTGCTCTAAATCAGTTTGTACAATTTTAAACGAGAGCAAATTTGCTTTCTCCTCATAATTAACAATGGCAATACCATTATCAAGAGTTACTAATAATTTACCCTTAGCAAATTTTATGATTGACCTACTTTCAGTAATAGCTGTACTTAAAATATTCTCAAATTTATTTGTTGAAATATTGAAACTAATCAAACCTATAGACGTAGAAAAAATATAGGTATTACTGCCTACTAAACAGCCATCGTAAAAGGTAACATTACTTCTAGAAGTTGGAATATATCGCGTTTTGAAACTGTAATCACTATTAAAAATTAATAAACCGCTACCCTCTGTCGCACATAAAATAAGATCCTGAGCAGGAGCAATAATTATTTTTCTAACTATAGGACCATTTTTCCCTTCTGATAATAATTTACTCGTGAAAATAGTTTTAAATTTCTCTGTCGAATAATTGTAAATTGACAAGCCGTCATCTGTTCCTATCCAGATGTTACCTTTTTTATCTTCAGCGAGAGACCTGACACGGTTATTTACCATTAGCTCTTCCCTAACTATGTTTTTATAGGTGTCAAACTCATAGCCGTCATAGCGATTTAAACCATCGTAGGTCCCAATCCATATATAGCCTTTACTATCTTCAAGAATAGATGTTACTCCATTGTGTACGAGACCATCTGAAATAGATATATTCTTAGAGTAGGATATTTTTTGGCTCTGCGCTAGAAGATTAAAAGTGCACAGTAGTAAAAATATATATTTTATGAGTTTATAAAACATAGAGGAAATGATGATTTAAAATCGTTTATTATGTAAATATAACCACCAAAATTGAATTTTTCATTTATTTGTTGGCAATATACTATGAAAAATTAAATACTATAAACTAGAAATAGCAATTCTCTAGAAAACCATTTCTAGAGAATTGCCTATTATACCTCTGATTTGTGGTTACTGTAGTTTTAGTTCGCTTACATTTCCATAATCTACCCCTCTTATTTTTTCGAAGCTATCTCTTAACTCTTTCAGTTTTTTAGGGAACTTTTTAGCTAAGTTATTTTTTTGGCTAATGTCTTCCTTAGTATTATACAATTGGTAGTCATCATCTGCTCCCATTTCTATATTTACTTCTGTATTAATCTTTGAAGCACCTTTGTAAGGAGGTATCATGATCCAATCTCCTTGTCTTATTAAAGTTTTAGAATTAGCCTCTAGAACAAGTGTTTTTCTACCTTCTTTGCTATTCCCTACAAATTCATTAAGCAGATTTTGACTGTCTCCATAATTCGTTTCGTTACTTCCTACTAGCTTGGCAAGTGATGCTAACAAATCGACTTGACAAACAACAGCATCAGAAACCCCAGGTTGAATAGTACCATCCCAATACGTTATAAACGGAACTCTAGTACCGCCATCAAACAAGCTGTACTTACCACCTCTTAACAATCCTGCTGGTTTATGGTTGCCTAATTTTTCAACGGCATCATCGTAATAGCCATCATTTAAAACGGGACCATTGTCACTTGATAATACGATCAAGGTGTTCTCTAATAGTCCTTGAGCTTCCAGCTCTTCCATAAGCTGTCCTACACACCAGTCTGCCTCTACAATAACATCGCCTCTAGGTCCCAATCCTGATGCCCCTACAAATCTAGGGCTAGGTGTACGAGGCACGTGCGGTTGTTGTAACGCGTAATACAAAAAGAAAGGTGCCTTTTTATGACTGCTGATATAATTCTTTGCTTCTTCTAGAAAAGTATCTGCCATATCTTCATCAACCCATTTTGCACTAGCACCACCTTTCATGAATCCTATTCTTGGAATACCGTTGACAATACTTTGATTGTGACCATGATGCCACTTCATCTTCAACATCTCTGGATTAGAAAGTGCTGTAGGCTCACCATCAAAATTAGTTTTATAACTTACTTCAATAGGATCTTTGGGATCAAGACCAACAACATTTCCGTTCCGAATGTATACTGTGGGCACTCGATCTTGCGTTGCTGCCATAATAAAGCTGTAGTCAAAACCTACCTCATTAGGTCCTGGGCTAATGTGATTGTTCCAGTCTACGTTACCTGTACCCAAACCTAAGTGCCACTTACCTACAATTCCAGTATCATAACCGTTAGCACGTAGCATTTTAGGGATAGTCATTTGCAGTGTATCAATCAACAAGGGTGCTGTCCCTGGCAAAATTTTAGCTTTAGCATTGCGCCAGGGGTAACTTCCCGTTAGCAAACCATATCTACTAGGTGTACATGTGGCTGATGTAGCATAAGCATCTGTAAATTTTATACCTCCAATTGCCAACTTATCAATATTAGGTGTTTTAATTCCTTGAGAATCATAGATTCCCAAATCCCCATATCCTAAATCGTCTGCGTATATAAAGATTATATTGGGCTTTTTATTGACTAAATCAACCAGCTCTTTCTTTTGACCATATCCATCAAAAAACAAAATGATAGTGGCTAAGAAGGTGAAGGAATTTCGAATCATATTATTTTTTTTACTTATCATAGCTGCATATTTATATTATTAATTAAGTGGACTATTAAAAGCCCGCATTTCCATTTTGAGTGACTGTTTTCTTTGAGATCACATCCATTTTGACACCGTTTTTATTGGCACCTTCATACTTGTTATTTGTTATTTCGACGTCTTTACAATTTACAAATTCGAATATAGGCGCTAAGGGATACAGATTATGCGCAGCTGTTTTTTGAATAATAGTATTATTAGCAATTGTTAATCCTGCCACTCGATCTGCCCATACCACTCTATTAGAAGATGACTCTATTGTATTATTTTCAAAGCGAATGTTTTTATCGTAGATCGCTTTACTATCAAAAACCTTCCCTAACCTAGGAGTGATGTATAATATAGCCGCTTCGGCACCACCATAGCAGCAGTTTGTAAAATGGTTATTGCGAATTAATACGTCATTGACCGCACCTGACTCATACCAGAAGAAACTTTCACCCCTCAGTTGAATAGCAGACATCATTGACGAAAAATTGTTGTTCTCGATAATAATTTTTAAAGGTGTTTTTATAATCACGTTACGTGCTCGGTGATCTTTTATAGTGCAACCTCTCATTGTAAATGTAGGGTTCCAAGTTTTATTTTCTAAAATAGCACCATTTTTCAATCCTACTGGAAGCGCCTCTTTAAATCTAATTTTGATAAAACGATCATTGATAATGCTTGTCTCTGCAACTACATTTACAGCTGCTCTATCTGGACTAGGTGGCATAATAATCCAAACCTCATCTCCTGCAGAAGCAAATTCGAAACCCATTTGTTCTTTGTGCTTTAATTCTACAACAAGTGTTTTTTTATCGATTATTTTGTTGACTTCTACATAAGTTCCGTGTACATTAGTTCCATCATCTAGCATTTGTTTGAATGTGCAATCTTCAATTAAAATAGCTCCTTTGCAGTTACTAAAATGTGTGGCGTCGGCTATTGTAGAAACTACTCTATCAGCACCCTCACGCACATAAACACCACATTTTTTAATTACAATATCTTGTGATCTTTCGAATAAAAATCCCATACCAAGAGCATGATGGACAATAATTCCTTCCAGCAAAATATTTTGTGAATTAGTATATTGAAAAGCAGGAGCATATCTATTTTGCTCGCCTTCACCCTTTGAGTTTAGAATATTACCTATTTCAGGATATTTTCTAAAACGATCATGTATTCTTATAATACTGTCTCCCATAACTTCAACCCAGCGAGGTCCTAGCGAGTAATCTAATGCACCATCTGCAGCTCGTTTTTCGTTTGAATCAAACTCCAGTGTACTACCCATTTCAAAAAAAGAAAACCCATCAACATTAGGAAATGAGATTCTATCTTTTTCTACACTCCATGAAAATCCTTTACTAAAAGGTTTTACATCTACATAGCTCTCTTTTTGATTTACAGCAACAACCCTAGATTGAAATACAAAGGGAATGTCCCAGTCAATACTAAGATTTTTTACTGTTACCTTTTTACAGTTTTTTATTTGAAATGGCGCCACTTGTCCATGAAAAATAAATTCTGATCCATTACCTTCTATTGCTACAGAATCATATCCTTCTAATAAAAAGATTATCTTTTTTAACCCATTACTGTGATTAGTGATGTAACTGTAGTTATTTACTGCAAAATCAGCTAAGAATAGGTACTTGCCCTTTTCAAAAACTATCGTAAGCTCTTTATCTGTATTTCCTTCAATTGCATTACGTACTACCTCTGTCATATCACCATCTTGGTGCTTGATTTCAATAGTAGTTTTAGCAAGCGAGCTTATAGAAATAAACAGCGCAATTAGTATGTTAATCCTTATCAATATATGCTTCATTTTTTAACTTATTTAAAGATGTGTTCCTGAACCTTGCAGGCTACTGTCGTGATCTCCCCACATTATTAGCCAGGGATCATTTGTCTTAGTTTGAAATTCCCTTATTTTAACTTTTAATTCATTTAAAATCGTTGCATACTTTGCATTGGTAGCTAAGTTATTTACTTCGTTAGGGTCATTTTTTAGGTCGAATAATTCAAATTGAGGATGGTGTAAAAAGTCTTGCGTTTTACGCTTACCATAGAATTCACTTTTATTCCTGTACACTGCCTGCCAGGTTGATGAATCCCAGAGATCAGAAGCAAAAGGGTATTCTAATGGATAGGCAATATTCCAAATCAATTTATAATTTCCTTTGCGTACTACGCGCATTGGGTAGTACATGGTTATTTCGTGAAAGGTGTGAGATACATTTATTTCGTCCCAACCTATCGGATCTTCCTCTCCAATTATTTTTTCGAAAGAACGACCTTGAAATTCGTTTTTAGTAATTGGAACTCCCGCCATATTTAAGATTGTAGGCGTCATATCGACCCATGATATCAAGGCATTATTTACAGTACCTTTTTTTGATTCGAAAGGGTCTTTGATGATACAAGGCAATTTAATTCCCGGCTCATACACCGTAGTTTTGGCTCCTGGAAAGGCCATACCATTATCTGATATATAAATAACAATCGTGTTTTTATCCTTTCCTGATTTTTTTAACATCTCCATCAACTTACCAAAGCCTTGATCAATTCTAGAAATACTTTGATAATATTGAGCGATTTCCTCTCTACTTTTCTGGGTATCTGGCATGAAATCTGGCACTAGAACATCTTTAGGATCGTAGACAATCGTTTTTACGCCAGGATAACCTTCTGGTTTGTTACCAAAATTGTTAGGTGTTTTCCAATCAGCAGGTTTAAATGGGCCTCCACGATGTGGATCATCAGTACAGAAATATAGAAAGAAGGGCTTATCTGAATTTAAAACACTTTCACATTTTTCGGCCATTTCAAAAGTGCTTCTAGGATTAGCTTCGAGCACTATTTGAAAATGGTAAACTGTTTCTGGAGCCACATGGTACTTGCCTATTCTTGCTGTTAAATAACCCGCTTTTTCTAATAAAATAGGTAGTGACTTAATACTGTCGTAAGTGCTAAAATGATGGTAATCGTGAACATGACCGTATGAGCCAGTAGCATGACCATATTTCCCTGTAAGTAGCACAGAGCGACTGGCAGCACAACTAGCACTTGTACAATACGCATTTGTAAATCGAGTTCCCTCAGCCGCTAACTTATCTAAATTGGGTGTTTTAATAACGGGATTACCATAAGAACCAAGTGCATCAACACCGTGATCATCAGCAACAAATAGAATAATGTTAGGCCTTTGTTCTTTTTCTCTCACATTGTTTCCGCTTCTTTCTACATAGCTAGAGAGAAAGACAATCATTATTAAGGCAGGAATGCAAATGGATAATATTTTTATAGATTTTTTCATAGCACACTATTAAATTGGATGGTTTCATTTACAGGAAATAGTACATCAATTACATTACCTACTTAGGTGTAAAGTTTGTTATTGTAGTTTACTTTTTCTTAGAGCCCACCTTAGATTTCTCTTTACCGTGTTTTGCTTTCATGCCCGGTATCGCCACATTACAATCAGTATTTCCCATATTCTTGAAGGTATAATCTTCTGTCATTACAAAGTTGGTATTAGTTCTTTCTATGTTTCCAATATGCACCTCATAGCAGCCACCATCTTTACCGTTTTTACAGCCGCTTGATGCTGTTGCATTAGTCCTTATAACACTTATTGAGCGACCTGGAGTACTCTCATTGTCTGGATTTTGTTTTTTAGCAATCATTTCTTTTTGCTCATCACAATTGAAATACATAAAATCCTTTGCTTTTACCTGAGCTCCTATACCACCAGTTGCTTTGATATTTCCTATGTATGAATTATGATCAAACGTACCCATGTTGTCTACACCACCTAATTTTTTATCCTTAAAGCCAGCTGCTATTTGAACTGCAAAGCTAGAATTAACGGCAAAAATTCCTTCGGCATCCACTCGACCTTGATTTACTCTATGAGGAGAAAGGTTTAAAGCAGCATCTCCATTTTTTACTTTAATGTTACGTCCCACAATGTCATCTACAGTCATAATGTTTGCTGTTCCTGTTTCTCCACTTCCTGTTTCTACACGCATAGTAACACCACCTATACCTTCTAAATTTTTACACAGAACAGTTTTTGCAGCCTGAATTTGAATTACTCCATAACCTACATGACTATCAACTAACAAGATGTCTTTAACTATTCCGCCTGTCGCAACCTCATTACGATCTTTTGAATCTGGTAAGTTTAAAGCAATACTCGAGAAAGGTGTATAAGAATCTTTTATCTTAAAACCTGAAAATTTGAAATTTCGAACATTACATGCTGTTATTATTTTCATACGATAGTCTCCTTTAGGAAATACTGCAGAGAACCAAGTGCTCTTATCCTCATTATCCTCATCAGCATTTGTAATGGCTACATTTTCGACCTTAAATTGCTTACCAACTTCAAAAATTGTACTACTTACCTTCTTACTATTAGGAGAAAAATAAGGTTGCAGTACTACCTCTTTATCAATTTTAAGATGAATATTTGACTTTAATAAAATGTCAATTAAATAGTATAATCCTTTTCTAATGTGGATTGTACCACCACCCGCATTTGATAAGGATGTAATTTTGGCATTCAATAAATCACTGTCATTTTCACTATTTTGACCTGTGAGTTGTACCTCAACTTCTTTTTTATTGAATGTATCAGTATAAAATCTATTTTCATTATCTGTCAAACGTGTTTGAGCCATTCCTAGCGCGCTGCTTACTAACATTAGTAGCAAAACTGATTTCTTCATAATTTTGTTATTTGTTGTGAGATCATTCGATCAGTATTTCAACACATATATGGGTTTAATACCTATTTTCAATCAGTAGTATAAATCAATATAGAGACAAAGCAATTGCTACTTACATTAATAATTATTTTGCACTAAGATTCCTTTAGATAGGGTAACTTGTGAGTAAGGAATAGGCATTACTTCATGTTTACCAATGATAAAACCACGAGGTACAAGAATCGATTCTATTCTTCCTGTACGTATCAAATCATGGTAACGGTAACCTTCTCCCGCTAGTTCTACCCTCCTCTCATGATAAATCGCGTCACGCATTGCGGTTCCTGTTAATGTAGTAGGTAGATCTGGAACAATAGTAGCAGCCATTGTACCTCTGGCGCGCTGACGAACCTTATTTACATAACCTACTGCTGTAGAAGGATCAGTTTTGTAAATTGCTTCAGCATACATTAAGTAAGCATCTGACAAACGCATTACACGTATATTATTTGCACTATTGTTAGTTCCTCCGATAGTAGGTTTTGGGTAATTACTGTAAGGATCCCATGAGTATTTACGTATATACCAACCGGTGCCGTATGCAGACGGTTCATTAAGTTTATAAAATGTTGTTGCCTTTCTAGGGTCATTTGCCTCAAACTCGTTTAGTAAATCATCCGTAGCTTGCATAAAGCCTCCACCTCGCTTAGACCTAGGAGAAATGCGTTGCGTAATACCTGTACCTAATATACTTGCATTAGTAGCAAAATTGATTTCGTAAATAGACTCACTACTCCACTCCCCTTCTTGCTGAAAAACAGTAGCTAAATTTACTAACTTGTACGGCATGGTAAATAGTTGCTCGCCATATAATTTAACCTGCTCCATCTTGTTTTGATATAGAGACACACGCATCATCAAGCCCAGTGCAGCACCTTTATCAGCATGTCCTAGGTATGAGCTAGGTTTACTAAACCTAGATGGTAGATCAGCTAGCGCCATTTTTAAATCATTTTCTATAAAAAGATAGGTCTCCTCTGTAGTTGATCTTGGAATATCGTAATCACCAGCTTCTTGTAATGGATCAATCAAGGGTACACCGCCAAAAGAATTTACTAAATCAAAGTAATAGTATGCTCTTAAAAAATGAGCTTCAGCTATTAATTCTTTCTTACGGTCTGCATCTTCAAAATCTATGGCAGCCACTTTATTGATAATTAAATTAGCATATAAAATTCCTTTGTAATTAGTTTGCCAAGTTTGCTCTATGGCAATATTTGTTGTCGAAATAGTATAACTTTCTTTTTCAAATAAAGGTACATTGTCATTTAGTCGATTCCCTCCTTTAATAAAGTCATCGGTTCCTATATCACCTTGAATTATATCTGTTCCCATCACAGCCCAAAAGTTTTCCTTCCCATAAATTTCGCGCATAGGTGAGTAAGCAGCATTTAGTGCTTGCTCTGCATCTGCAGGAGTTTTATAAAAATTCTCTACTTCTGGCGTTCCAAAAGATTCAACGTCTAGATAATCTTTGCTGCATGATAAGAACAATGTTGCTAGTAGCAAGCCAGAATAGGTTACGCTCTTTTTTATTATATTGTGTGTATACATCGTTTTTATGTATTAAAAATTAATATCTAAACCTAGGGATAATGATCGCACTGATGGGTATCTACCTCTATCAATACCAAGATCTAAAGGACTATCTTGTGAACTATCCACTCCTAATTCAGGATCTACTCCATCATATTTTGTAAAAGTCAATAGATTTTGTGCCGCAACATAAACCCTTAAGTTTTGCAAGTTGATAGCATCTAAAACAGACTTGTTTAGGGTGTAACCTAACTGCACATTTTTCAATCTTAAATAAGATCCGTCTTTTACAAAACGACTCGATTGTAGATTATTAATTCCCGCATTTGTAAATGTGGATCTAGGTACTGAATTAGAAGTTCCTTCAGCGGTCCATCTACCTAGTACAGTAGTACTTGAATTTGAAGCCAAATCCCCTTCTAACCAATAATCTGTTGTGTTATAAATTTTATTTCCTTGGCTACCTTGAAAGAAAGCAGTGAAATCAAATTGCTTGTATGCCAAATCTAAATTTAGTCCATAGGTAAACTTAGGAAATGGCGACCCTATATATTTACGGTCATTATCTGTAATTTCTCCATCACCATCAACGTCTTGATATTTTACATCACCGGGTTGTGTATTTAATAGTGAAGCACTAGAATCTATTTCGTCTTGGTTTTGAAAAATACCCAGCATTTGGTATCCGTAAAACGAAGCTAAAGAATGCCCCACCTCAGTACGAGAAATATTATAAAAATTATTCCCGTCTCCTGTTAAAATAATACTTCCTTCTGAGGCTAAAGCTGTTACTTTGTTACGAATAAAAGAGATATTACCCCCCACATTAAAAGAAAAGTCTTTGATTGTCTTTTTGTAATTTAAACTTAATTCCAAACCTTTGTTTTCGATATTCCCAGCATTTGTATACGGACTATTAGCATAACCAGAGGTAAATAATATTGGACTAGCCAATAACATATCCGAAGTATTTTTAATAAAATAATCTGCAGTAACGGTAATGGCATTTTTAAAGAATCCCATATCGATACCAATGTTAGTAGTAATCGTAGTTTCCCATTTTAAATTAGCGTTTCCTGGCGTTAATGGCGCAATCCCTAAAGCGGTTAACTCATCTTTACCAAAAATTGAATTTGTACCCACATTTAATGTATTGTACACTGCTGAGTTAGGAATATTTTGATTTCCCGTTTCTCCCCAACCAGCACGAACTTTAAACTGACTAATTGCATCTACCTTAAAAAAGTTTTCCTTATGTAGGTTCCATGCCGCTGCCAAGGATGGAAATTTTGCCCATCTATTGTTAGATCCAAAACGGGAAGAACCATCAACACGATAAGTACCTGTTAAGATATACCTATCATCAAAGTTGTAGTTTAATCGCCCAAAGAAAGAAAGCAACTTAGACTCAGCTCTTGTACCACCATTTGTTGAAGAAGACACGTCTCCTGCATTAATGGTAGGTTGTCCCACACTTGTAGGTATTGAATTTCTACTTGCATTTATATTATTATTACTCGAGTTTTGAATCTCTTGTCCTAATAAAGCGGTGAAATAGTGCTTATTGTTTATTTTCTTATTGTAATTTAAAGTATTGGATAAGACAATAGAACGTCGCTCTGCCCTACTTAAATTGTATGTACTCACAGGCGAACTAAACATAGGCGATACATAATAAGCTGGTTGAAAGTTATCTGATGAAGTATTATTTACTTGTAATCCAAAATTAGATTTAAAAGACAAATCTTTTATAATATCAACATCTATATAGACGCTTCCTAAAAAGCTCTCCTTTTTCTCAGGAGTGACGCCATATTTTGTTAAACCAAAAGGGTTAATAGGCTGTGCGGCATATTTAGGTAGTGCATAGCTACCATCTTCATTAAAAAATGGTGTTACTGGATCGATAAAAAATCCGCTAAATGCAGCCTTAGCATTAGAGTTGACTCCGTATGAGGGAACCGAATTTGTATTTGAAACTGAATACTGTATGTTGTTTCCTAATTTTATTTTTGGTGTTATTTGATAGGTATTGTTTACTCTAAAATTAGTCCTTTTATAACTAGACTCTTCAACAACTCCAGTTTGATTGATGTACCCAAAACCAACATAGAACGTAGATTTATCTGACCCACCTGAAGCGGCAAGTTGGTGACTTTGTAATGTTCCTGTTCTATAAACAGCATCCTTCCAGTTATAATTTGGTAAAGAAGATGGATCGGCTAAGAAAGGATCGGCAGCACGACCATCATTTACATTTGCTTCATTATAAAGTGTAGCCCATTGCTCAGAATTTAATACATCTAAATTATCAATACGTTTTTCTGAACTAGTAAATGTCTTGTAACTAATAATTGTTTTTCCTTTTTTACCGCTGTTTGTAGTGATTAAAACAACACCATTAGCTCCACGAGAACCGTAAATAGCAGTAGCAGATGCGTCCTTTAATACCTCAACTGATTTTGCGTCAGCCATGTTTACACTTGAAATATCAGTAATTGGCACACCATCTACAACATACAATGGATCAGCATTGTTAACTGTGCCTACTCCTCTAATACGTACTGTGGGAGTGGCACCAGGTCCACCAGAACCTTTAGAAACAGTAACACCTGCCGCTCGACCTTGAATTGCTTGTGCTATAGATGTGTTTTGAGTTTTGTTAATATCCTCAGTGCTTACAGAAGTTAAAGATCCAGTAACGTCTGATTTTCTTACTGTGCCATATCCCACTACAACTACCTCATCTAGTGCGGCAGCGTCACTTTTTAAAGTAGCATTTACAACACCACTTTGAGTTATAGCTATTTCAACTGTTTTCAAACCTAAGTAGGAGAAAATTAGAATTTTTGCATCGCTTGAAACTGTAAGCGTATAATTTCCGTCAATATCAGTCGTGGTTCCATTTGTACTACCTTTAACTAAGACATTGACTCCAGGAATAGGAAAACCAGCCTCGTCTTTAACAACTCCTGTAACTTGAGTTTGCTGTTTTACATTACTTGGAAGTAATGACGTAGTACTCCAAGACATTGTACTATCATGTGTAGATGTCAAATTGTCTATCGTTGTATGTGTAAAACTACGATTAGATAAATTTAGCGCGTTCGCATTAATCGAAAGCATCGTTCCCATGCAAGCCACCACCATAAATTTTGTTGAGACCTTTAGAGGCGAAGGTAGTTTTAGTGAAGTACTTGATTTGGTTAATTTAGTATTGGTTTTCTTCATTAGGCCTTAGTTTAAAATTGTTAGTGTTTAAGCATTTAGAAATCACAAATAGCTCGTCATAATTTGCTTCCTTTTTAAAATATTTAAAAAAAAATCAATTTAAGATGCAAATTCGATCATTTTCGAACTGATTAACGATCTGAGAAACGGTAAACTTACGAATACCGTAATCAACCCTTATTATAATTTGCATCTGAATAAAATTTCCTAATATATTTTACAATATTCACATTTATTTCCGATGATGTAAAAGTTCAAATATTATTTCCGCAGGATGTTTCTAAGGGTAAATAAAATGTCTTTCTGAATAAATTAGCTAAAGACATTCGACAACATAAGTACTAAATGATTCATAATCAATAACTTAACATTATATACAAAATAACAATAACATAACATAGTTAAAAGCCCGCTAGCTAAAAACTGCTTTTAAATAAGAGCTACCGCTACGTCACAAACAAAAAAAAAGAGAGAAAATATTACGGTAAGTAATTTTTCTCTCTTTTAGAACCAAACTATTTAAACAAACTATAATCAAATTTTAGAGCCTGATAATTAAATCAAGTCTATTCACTAATTATTTCAAACTTCGATTAATCAATTTTAAATGTATTGGGAAACTGAGCCATGTTTTTGTCTTTCCAAACTTGCTTTAATTCTACTGGATCAAACCATAACGGCTCTTCGTGACCTTCACTCCATTTTTTAGCTCCAGCTACCATAATTTTTAGTTGCTCAGGATGTTGCCTACTTATGTCTTTCTTTTCACTTATATCCTCATTAATATTGTACAATTTCCAAGGACCGTTATAGGCTTTTGCAGCTTTCCATTGGTCTAATCTAACTCCTACATCTGAGAAACCTGAACGGTGACGCATAGCAAATATCATTTGTCCTTTTCTAGGATTATTTCCTGTAATAACATCGTTCCAAATGTCTTTTCCATCTAGTTGTTTTTCTTTTGGAATAGCAGCATGTGCTAAACCAGCAAAAGTAGGATAGAAATCTAAAGAAGAAACTGGGTAGTCAAAATGCTTTCCTGCTGGAACATGATTAGGCCAATGGAAAAACATTGGAACTCTAAATCCTCCTTCATAAGTATCCCCTTTAGCACCTTGAAGCGGGTAGTTATTAGCCCCATGATCTACTCTACCGCCATTATCACTCAAGAAAACAATTAAGGTATTATCAAATTGATTCGTCTCCTTCAAGACTTTTACTAATTCTCCCACACCTCTATCAACGGCATATACCATGGCAGCAAAGGTGCGTCTGTTTTTATCTTTAATATCCTTGAATTTCTCTAAATCTTCCGCTTTAGCTTGCAACGGAGTATGCGGAGCATTGTAGGCTAGATAAAGAAAAAATGGCGTTTCTTTTTTAGATGCATCTTTTACAAATCTAACGGCATCATGAGAAAACGCATCAGTTATGTATTCTGTTTCTTTCGTTTCTTTCCCATTTCGAAGCAAAGGAAATAAATATTCGAAAATATTTTTATTGCCTGCCTTCACTAAATTCTCATATTTAGGTTGGTACTCATTTGGAAAATAATCATGACCTCCTCCTAAGAAACCAAAAAACTCATCAAAACCTCTATTTTGTGGTTCGTATCCAGGAACAGCGCCAAGATGCCACTTTCCTATGATTCCCGTATGATATCCTGAATCTTTCAAAACGCTACTAATAAATTTCTCTGATAACGGA
This sequence comes from Flavobacterium aeripolare, assembly GCF_013294025.1. GTDB lineage: Bacteria > Bacteroidota > Bacteroidia > Flavobacteriales > Flavobacteriaceae > Flavobacterium. The sequence continues at coordinate 151,455 of NZ_JABSNL010000006.1, read as the reverse complement.
ATTCCAGTTCCTACAGTTCTCTCACTGTTTGCAGGAAGGTTGAATTGAGAACCAAATTCATGCGGATACTTACCCGCTAACAATCCGGCTCTACTGGGGCCACAAAATGGATGTGCAACGTACGCCGAGGTGAAAATTGTTCCTTCTTTAGCTAATCGATCAATTTCTGGAGTGGTAATATCCTTAGAGCCGTTAAAACCTACATCAGAATACCCCATATCATCCGTCATCACGATAATAATATTCGGTCTCGAAGACTTCGTTTCTGCCGTCTGTCCTTTTGCTCCTGTGCATGACGCTAATGTTGCAGCAAATAACACAACTAATACTTTATTCATATCTCTTTCTTTTTATTCGAAATTAAATTTGACAACAAGAAGTTGCACTGTCTTTCAAAATTATACTTTTTACATCGCGATTCGTACTTGTTTTTTATCCCGTTACTAATAGAAATTACCCTCAATTACTAGTAACGTCAACACTATCTAATAAATAGAGATCACCAGCTGCTTTGATATAAATAGCAATAGTAGCCACTGCTTTTTCCTCTTTTAAATAGGCATCAAAAGTAAACGCTTTTAACGGACTTACATTTCCTAATGTTCTTTTTTTAATGATTTCACCTTGATTGTTTTTTGCAATTACGATAGCTTTACCTTGGATAAAAACACCATAAGCACCATGAGCTATTCCGTCTTTTGTTAGATGGAGTTTTTGTGTAATTATACCTGTTTTATTCACATCAAGAATGGGTGTACTTGCTATTTTTGCTGCAGCTTGGATTTCGTTATAATCAAAACGCTGTCCAGGTTTTAAGGTGTGAATCGCTGTTTTAATTTCTGTTTCTAAATATCCTGTTTCTAAGCCACTGTTGTAAATCTCAGCATTGGCACCATACTCATAATTTAGTTTTTTACTATAGGGTTCAAAAATAGTGACAAAAGCAGTCTTCTTTAATTTGTCTACAAAGCCTATCCATGATTTTGCAGCTATAAAATGCACGCCACCCATCAAATCGTAATCATAATGCAACTCACATACCCCAGGAGCAACCTCCCCTTTCCAGTTTGTCCCGCTATTGAAATATTTAGCTACATCCTCTGCATTATTTTTATCTAATGGTTTCCTGTTTTTATTTACAAAGTTCCATCTTGATTGCGGTGTCAACATGATTTCAAATGATTTACCATTTGGCAATACATCCTTGTTAGAAATGGGAATATAAGCTAAAAAATTCTCCCCGTCTTCTAGTTGAGGTTCGCTTCTAGTAGGATGCTGACTAGTAATTTTAAGCCCTCTTTCAATTGTGGTTGCTCCTTTATTTAGCAAGCTATGGGTAATAAAAACCAGACTTTTCCCTTTCTCGATATACATACTACGCTTGTACTGTAATTGCTCATCGTAATTAAGAACAGTACTGAATGTATTTATAGTGCGATCAAATACTGGTACGGGAAGATTTTGAATTCCTGAACTCACATTAATCAGCTGGTGGGCGGCTGCATCAGTAGATACAAAAGCGTCATACGGACTATCGCCCATTATAACCGGTGGCGGCCAGCGCTTCGTTCTTTCTCCATTACTGTTGACAGCAAAATTATCTACTGGTATGGGCACAAGGCGGTACCCACCAAAGTTGCGCCAGTCTTGCATTTTAACTTTATCGTCAGCAGCAAATTTGCGTCCTAGCAGTTTAGGATTTACCCATAATGAAGCTGTTTTACCCAAATCAAATTGGAGCATTCTCCCTGCAGCGTCTGGTACTACAGCAACAGTAATAAACTTGTTTTTAGCAACTAATACATTGTTCCAACCCCAATTGTTGTAATTATCAACAACAGAAACGGTTTTGTAAGACTGCGCAAACATGCCACAACTTAGTAACAGCAAACTGTATTTTATGGGTAGTTTCATTCCTAAATTATTTTAATAGTTTCAAAAGAGACCTCTTTTTCAAAGGCATTATATTCTCAAACTAAATGTTTCAACGGTAAGCGTGCGCTTTTTTACTTTTGCTCAGAGACCGATACAAAGTACACTTCGTACGGTTTTAATAGTGGTGTTGCAGCAACTGCTACTCCATTAATCAAATCAGTACATACAACTCCATGTGTTGAATTAGTCATTTTAAATTTTATCTGTATCGCTTCCTTTCCCAAATTAATAACCGATAAGACCTGACGGCCGTCCTTAGCTGTAACGCTTCTCCAAGTACATTTTTTCTTAGCTCCTATAACAACTTCTTCAACAGTTACCTTAGGCATATGGTCAAGATTTTGTACTATTTCGAGTGCTGACTTTTTCATATTCTCTGCAACAGAAACAATTTGTAACGTACCTGCCGCCTTCACTAGTGGCTTTAAAGGACGCCCATATTCATCTGATTTAAAACTTACATCGTCAATAAGTACTTTCCCTCCCTTGTTCAAATAGCTTTGTACTGCATCAAACTCCGCTTGAGTCACTTTCTCTGTTTTATAAATTGCGATAACATCCCAATTTTTACTATCAATTCGCTGGATACTGTTACTTGTAGCAAAACCTAAAGGCAAGCCTTCAAAATTTAAACTCTCGTACAGCTTAAAAAGATCATCCATATAAGCAGCCTTTTGATTTGCTGTAGTTTTAGAATAAAAAACTCTAATTGGTTTGCGTTGCTCCTGCATTGCCGTGATCTCTTCACTAAAAGTATTCAAATCTATCATCGTGCTCTCTAGCTCTTGAGTCACTCTAGGCTGTTGATTAAGCGAACCCGCATAAGCATTTGTCAATTTCTTCTTGAAAGAACCATCCTCTGCTCTGGGCCAGTACCAAGTTTGCGTAGCATTTAATCCTAATGTATGTGCCGCCCAGGTTACCGCTCTAACATATTTGGGATTCATGTATAAATCCCTAGCGTGGTTTGTTGTTATTAAGTGACTTTCTGAATTAAAATTAATTTGGTCAGGCTGTATTGATTTTAGAAAGTCATACCCCATAAACAGTTCTCGCCAACCTAATACGTAATCAGCTTGCCAGTCGGCAGTTTCTCTTGTATTATTGTAATGCGCTGCAACATCATTACCGTTGATACCACTTAAGGTAGTCAAAGCCTCAAAATCGATACCACTATCAGCATCATTATTCGTAAAAATAGAAGGCATTATTTTCAAATGTACTTTTGCTGCCGGGTCATATTTAATAATTTCAGCTTTTAAAAACGCGATCCATTGTGTAACACGCTCTTGATTAAAGGTGGTCCAATCGTACCATTTTGCTGTTCCCATTGTCGAAATATCAATTGGTACAGCAGTGGCAACTGCATCAAAGTTTGAAAAATTGGTTCCCCATAGTGCATTTAACGCTGCAATAGAATCATGTTTGTCTTTAAGCCAGGTGATGAATTTATCAATAGTGTATTTAGACACATCTGATCTAAAATATACTTTCTTCTTTCCGTTTGTATAATTTGCCCAGCGCGGCTCGTTTATCAGCATGTAGCCTAGTTGCGAGTAGTTTTTAGCTGCTATAAACGGAACCGTCTTTGCAAACAAATCACTCATCATGTTTCTAGCGCCAGGATTATCAATGTCATAAGCTGTAAATGGTTTTCCTATGATTTTATTAAATTGATCCCCGTAAGCTTTTGCCGTCCATTGCGGCACATTATTGTTTGCAATAAAAATAAATCCTGCATTTCCAGAAGCTTTTTCTTGTAACTCTTTCTTTGTTTTAGCTACTAATTCTCCTGTTTGATCGGCTAATTGCATCGGACTTAAAAGGTAGCCGTCTAGCTGTCCAAAATAGTCTGTTAGTTCCTTCGTTTCTGGTTTCCATGTGTAATCAGATAGAAACACAGGTCTATCATTATATAGTAATTGATCTTGCTTAACGACAATTTTAGACCAATCTATTTCATGATATGGCTTTCTACTAATTTTTCCTTCTTTGAGCTGTGTTGCGGTATTTATTGATGCATCAAGCATTGTTAGGATGTCTTTCCTTTCAAATTCAGGTAGTTCTTGAGCTAGTTTTCCAGCTTGATCCTTGTAAATGTTAACCATTTTGAAGGCATCTTGATTAAAAGCAACGTTTTTCTCATCCCAGCGAGCATATTTTAAAAATACTTCGGCAACACGTACCGTCATCTTTTCTTTGTAAGAATCAATTTTTCTACCCTCTAGGTCGTGAATCAGCGTTTGTAAATTTGCTATTTTAGAAGTTACATTTATTTCTGACGTTTGCGCTTGTACATTGGTTGCTAAAACCATCAAAACGCCAAAAAGTACATTTTTTTTATTTGTCTTCATTTATATTAAACTAGTTTTACTTTTTAAATTGGTACTACTGTAATTCGCTAAGTAAAAACATTTATGCTATTAAAGAGTTCTTAAATTTACCTCTCATTACTATCATATTATCTATTTTAAAATGCTTTTTTTTTGGATATGTTAAATTTTAAAGTAATTTTCGGGTAAAATCTTTATAGCAAAGGGTAATCTTAATGATTAAAATAACTGACATATTTTCCTTATTTGTAATTCGATCTATTAAACTAAAAACGTAATTTACTTTAGCTAACTTTTATTCGATGAAAACAAAACAACTACTCCCACTTTTACTACTAGCAGTACTTAGTTCCTACAGTGCTTTTTCGCAGAAAAAGAAACAACCCAATATCTTATTCATTGCAGTTGATGACCTGCGCGCAGAGTTAGGAACCTATGGCTCAGAAATTGTAAAATCTCCTAATATCGATGCTTTGTCTCAAAACGGAGTACAATTTAACCGTGCGTATTGTCAAGAGGCTATTTGTGGTCCTTCACGTGCTAGTGTCATGACTGGAGCACGCAATGAGACTATAAATGTAATTGACTTGTTTCAAGATTTTAGAGAAAATGTACCAAGCATTGTGACGATCCCACAGCACTTTAAGGAAAACGGTTATGAAACTGTCTTTACAGGAAAAGTATTTCACCCTGGGTTTACAGATGATGAAATGTCTTGGAGTAGAAAACCGGTGAAGGTACAAGTGGGTGATAATGTACCTAAGATATCTGGAGGATATGCGCTTGCGGCAAGCCAAGAGATGTATGCAAAAAATAAAGAAGAATTAGAAGCTAAATATGGCGCCAAACTTATTCGTGAGAATTGGCTAGATAAAGGTCCTGCCTTAGAATCTGCTGATGTACCAGACGAAACCTATGATGATGGATACAACACCTTGTCTGCAATTGCAACGTTAAATGACATGGTTAAAAAGGGGGACAAACCTTGGTTTCTTGCACTAGGATTTAAAAAACCACACCTTGATTGGATTGCTCCAAAAAAATACTGGGACCTGTATGACGAATCAAAAATTCCAATTGCGACTCAAGTTAGCCCTCCTATTGATGGTGCAAGTATGGCGCTATCAGAATCCTTAGAGCTACGCGTTTCAGCAGACATGCCTAAAACGGGTGAATTTAGCCCTGAATTACAGAGGAAACTAAAACATGGTTACTATGCGTGTATCAGTTATATAGACGCTCAATTAGGAAAAATGATCCAAGCCTTGAAAGATTCTGGCGAGTATGACAATACTGTGATCGTATTATGGTCTGACCACGGATTTAATTTGGGAGAAATGGGATATTGGGGGAAAGCAACCAACTATGAGATTGCCACTCGCGTACCGTTTATAATTTCTGCACCTGGTGTAACGAGCAAATCCAAAGGCCATCAATCAGATGCTACCGTTGAGCTAATTGATTTATATCCTACTTTATGTGAATTAGCGGGCATCAATAAACCGGCACATTTAGAGGGTCAAAGTTTAGTTCCGTTTTTGAAAAATCCTGCTGCAAAATCATCAAAACCTGCATTTAGCGTATTTCCAACACCAGCTTTGCGTGAATGGGCAGCGCGTCCATTTACACCGCCGTTTAGAACTACTTTCTTCATGCCGCTAATCGAAAAAATAGAAGCAAAAATAGAGGCTCAAATGGGTGACAAGTGGGATCGAAAAACATTTGAACAATTTGTAATGGGCTACGCAATGCGAACAGATAATTATAGAATTGTTGTTTGGAAAGATAGAAGAAAACCCAACGATACGCCATTATACGTAGAATTATACGATCACGTAAAAGATCCAAATGAAACGGTAAATATCGCAAAGCAAAATCCAAAAATTGTAAAAGAATTAATAGCTTTATCTAATAAAAAGCAGTCGTAATTTATTAAGATAGTATTGAAGAATCCAGCGTAGAAAGACTTTCTATTGCTGGATTTTTTTTTGGGTAGATTACTGATTTAATTTTATAATAGGTACGGCTGAATTCACTGATGAACGGTAGTGTAATACTGCTAGCTAGTTATCTCAACTAAACTAGTATCAATTAAACATTTTTCTGTGAAGCGAATACATTCAAGCATAACAGCAGCAATAATCAATAACGACACTTTCTTGACACTATTAAAACTTAATTCTTAGCTTGAATCATAGCGCTACCTCTACCTTATTAAAATAGCGCGTTATTACTCATTTCGAAAACAAAAAAACAGCCAAATGGTTGTTGAAAATTCAAGCCGATTAATTGTAATTATTCTATGCAAATCTAGATAACCTGAACATCTTTGATAATAAAAAGCCGTAAAAACAGAAACAAAACATAGTTTAAATAGAAAAATCCAGTACAGTAGCGAACTACTAATACTGGATTTTTACTAACTAATAAAAAAAAACCAACTTAATTAATGGGTTTTTCCAAAATACGAAGGATCACTCATTAACTTCATTTCCTTTTTAACTAACTCTGGACTTCTATAACGGTCCATTCGATCAATATCATACTTTTCAAATTTTCTTTTAAGCATCCACAAAGGTCGCTCTAAGGTCAATTCCCAACTAAAAAGTTGTTTGTACATCTTTCTAACTCGTTCAGGATATTTTGTAGCTAAATCGTTTTGCTCAGAGATATCTTTTGTCAAGTCATACAGCTCTGCTGGTCTATCAGGAAAACGAATTAGTTTCCAATCGTTCTCTCTATAAACAGCACGATTTTCTTTTTTCCAAAACATTGTTTCATGTGGTCTTTGTGTTTCCTCTCCTTTTAAATACGGTACAAGATTTACCCCATCAATGTCTTTCAAATCTGCGCTATTTCCTCCTCCTGCAACGTAAAAAGTAGGCAATAAATCTAACGTGCTTACCGGGTAGTTATATACTTGGTTTGCCTTTAATTGCGCTGGCCAACTCACTAAAAACGGCACTCTCAAACCGCCTTCTAAATGATTGGATTTTGTACCACTCAATGGTAAATTTATAGAAGCATTATTATCTGTAGGTCCGCCATTATCATTTGAGAAAACTACAATCGTATTTTCATCTAAGCCTAATTCTTTTAATTTATCTAGCACTTTACCACACGCTCTATCTAAAGCTAGGGTCATCGCAGCAACTTCTTGACGTACCCCTACTAGCTCTGGAAATTGTTTTAAATCTTCAGCAGTTGCTTCAACAGGCGTATGCACCGCGTTAAAAGCTAAGTAAAGAAAAAATGGCTTGTCTTGATTTCTTTCGATAAAAGAAACTGCTTTCTCTCCAAAAACATCTGTGGCATAACCATCAGGTTCTTCAAAATTCCCAAAACCATTCTCCATTCTCTTATCTAAGTTGTTCCCTTTTAAGTCTCCTTTGTAAGCATAGTAGCTACGGTCACCACCTCTAAAACCATAAAATTCATCAAAACCTCTTTTTAATGGATGAAAGCGATCTGCATCCCCTAAATGCCATTTTCCAATCATAGCACTAGTGTAACCTAGCTTTTTAAGATAATCAGCCATTGTTACTTGATCTAATGGTAACCCCATATCATCACCAAGAAACTTTGAACTTTCACTCATATAACCTGGTACATTGATTTCTTCATAACCAAAACGTTGCTGGTATTTACCCGTTATAAGTCCTGCTCTTGAAGGCGCACAAGTGGCATCAGTAACATAACCTTGCGTGAATTTTACCCCACGCTTTGCCAGTTTATCTAAGTTGGGTGTTTTCATAATCTTACTGCCTTGAAAACCAAAATCAGCATAACCAGCATCATCACAAAATAAGAATACAATATTGGGTTTCTTTTGAGCATTGACAGTCATTTGGAAACCAACAATTGTAAGTAGTAGTACTATTTTTTTCATAGCATTGTTTTTATTTATTTTTAGTAACACCAGCCTAACTAACATTATTTAACTACTGTTGCTTTACAAATTGACGCAAAAACATTTGATTTAATAAAGGTCATTTTATCATATAAGTATTCGATTTTAACCTTATTTGGCAAATAAAAAATTAAAATGTGTTTTTTTTAGCCTGAATTATTTTGAAATCGTTAATAGTCAGTAAGTCTTGGATAATTTCTACCGCAAAATATTAGCCATTTTGCAGTTTCTTTATAACTCATTCTAATACTAACATAAACGACCAATTATGCTTAAATCTAAACTACTATTTTCGATTGCCATTCCTTTAATTCTATTGCCCGTTTCATGTAAACTAAAGCAAACTGATAGTGTATACAAGAAAAAAACAAATAGCTATCCTAACCAAATAACATTTAATGCAGCTGGTCAAAATCCAGAGGGAATTGCATTTGACTATAGTAAAAACAACTTTTATCTAAGTGCGATAAACAAAGAGCCAAAAATTGTAGCAGTAAGTTTAAATGGTATTGCTACGGTATTTTCGAATACTAGTACGGGTTCAAGTATGTCCAGTTTTGGTCTGGAAGTAGATTTTAAGAACAACCGTTTACTAGCCTGTGAAAACGATAAATTATCAGGAAATCTAGCCATATATAATCTCATTAGTGGAAACTTGCAGCATTCTATTGCACTAACTCCTTTATTAACTAACAAGATGAGCCATCAAGTAAATGATGTAGCTGTGAGTTTATCGAGTGATATTTATGTAACAGGTCGCTTAGAGGATGTGATTTATAAAGTTAATAGTAATCTCCAACCCACTATTTTTTTCGAAAAAGAAGGCTTTTCAAAACCTAACGGAATTGTAGCGCATCCAGATGGCTATTTACTGGTAAGTTATAGCAATGCTCATTCACAACTAGTAAAAATACCGTTATCAAATCCAGAAGAAGCTACGATTATCGAACTAAAAGAATTTGAAGGATTTGATGGTATGCTATTAAATGAAAAAAACAACATTGTAGGAGTATCATTTGCTGCAGATCAAAACAAAGACTATTATGTCAGAGAGTTAATTAGTACTGATAATTGGATTTCGGCGACAGTTGTCCATTCGAAAAAAATAAATAAAAGTACCACAATTGCCCAAGTTGCTCCCAACACGTACTATGCAATAAATCAAGATTGGTCCAATAAAAAAACCGAAAACTGGACGTTAGAAAAAGTAACGTTTTAGTTTTCGGCTTTGTTAATTTGCTTTATTATTACCAAACAACAGGTAGAAAAACAGTCATCTCTGCCTGTCCTCTATTGCTCCAAGCATAGTAAGGAACTAGTTGCGCCTTATACGATTGAAATGCTGGCTTATTAACTGTTTGATACATATCATCTGTCTTTGCTGCTCTAATTAAGAGTGGCGCTTCGACAACAGTTATGCCACCAAGAAAATCCTCTTTATGTACAGCCTCTTTAGGACCGTTACCATCAAAATACACATCTAATATTGAAACGCCTCCAGGTAAATCTGGTGTTTCTAAACAGTATACAATAGGGCCTCTTTTAACCGCTACTTGATTTCTAACTTCTTCAATTCTATTGTGACCTTCGATTAAAGTAACCTCCATAGGCATGTCTAAAATGATAACATCACCCGCTTTCCAGGCTCTAGTAATCGTAGCAAAATTACCTGGATTGATGGTCGTAGTAACCGCTTCTCCGTTAACAGTCAAACTACTACCAATAGCCCAATTAGGAATTCTAACTTTAATATCAAAAGCATCATTCTTACATTCTTCAACGGTAATTTTAACGATACCTTTCCAAGGATAGTCTGTGTCTTGTGATAATTTAATTGCCGAACCATCTAGCAAATTAGTATCTAAGGTATTCCCACCAAACAACACTACTGCCACACCATTTTCAGATAAATTATAAGCCCATCCTGAACTTTTACAAATGGTCCTTACTAAGTTAGGAGGACAACAAAAACACTCAATATAAGGTTGTCGTACTGGGCTCTCAGTAACATCAGCATGAGATTCATAATCCCTAGAATTGTTGACCATACGCAACGGATTAGAATAAAAATAATCTTTTCCTTCAATACTAATTCCAGATAATCCACTGTTGTACAGTACAAGTTCTATAATATCTGCATATTTAGATTCCTCTTTTATAGCCATCATTCTACTGCTAAACATAGCATTGCACAAGTTAGCACAAGTCTCATTATAGGCAGTCATATTAGGCATCATGTAGGCGTCTATAAAACCTTCTTGAATCATATCTAAATTAGTCGAAGCACCAAAATGGGCTTGACCAACTGCTCCTGTTACGTACATCTTTTTGCCTGTAACATTCTCCCACAAGCCGTCTAATGCATCTATCAAGGCTTGTTCACCTGTTTCGGCATAAACATCAGCAGCACCTGCGTAATAGTACAAAGCTAAAACTGCATGCCCTACTGCTTCTTTAGATTCTCTCAGAGGCGTTCTTTCTTGCACCATATCCCCTATAGGATATCCCTCAGTTGTAGAATCGTGTTTTATTTCATAAGTCCCTCGACGGTTTATAAACTTTTCTGCTAGCTTTAAGTATTTTTCATCTCGTGTCGTTCTAAACAATTCCACCAAGCCCATTATTTGCGTTTGGTTGAAACCAAAACGTTGATAATGCTTTGTATCAGGCATAAAATACGCACATAGTAAGTTGGCCATTTTCACCGCTATATCAAGAAAATTGCGTTGTCCTGTAATGCGATAGTGCACTGTACCTGCTATAAATAAATGCCCACAATTATACATTTCGTGGTATTTTCTATTTTCAAAACGGTCTGCCCCTTCTGTGATTTGGATATGAGTATGAATGTAACCATCCTCCTCTTGAGCTCTACCTATAACAGCAATGTACTCGTCCAATTCTTTTAAGATAGACTCATTTTTTGTTAAGCCATAGATATAGGTTTTGGCCTCCATAAATTTATAAAAATCACCATCATGCCAGTAGAACCCTTTGTGCTCTCCCTCTTTTTCACCTGCAGCAATTTTAAAATTATTTAAACCATGACCAATATCTCCACACAATAAATCGCCCATGTAAGGAAGCATGTGATCTTCGGCCGTTTTTACTTTATCAGCCCAGAATCCGGTATCCCATTTGCAGTCACCAAAATTGATACTTTTCAATTTTACAAAAGGACTTTCAGAGTTATTTGTAATTGCGTTGTTATGATTGTTTGAACTTGTGCTCATAATGTGTGTTTTATATTCTAATCTTCTCTTTTATCTATTTTACTTTGTGCACTGCTATATCGTCAATATACAGTTTGGCCGCTTTTGTTTTGGGTAGGTCTGCTTTGCGAATTTCAATCTCCATTCCGTCATTAATTGCAGAAGCTTGTGCTCTAGAAATTTTTGCTTCAACGGTTACCCATTGTCTTCTCGCTAATTTTTCTAAATCTTTAAACTCGACTTCTAACTTCGGGTTTTGTAAGGTCACATGAATTGTATTTGCAATACGTCCTTGATCTAGCCACAGCTTCATTGATAAAGTAAAATCACCCGCCGGTAGTTTTAAAGATCCATCTGGCGTTTTAGCAATTACTTTTTCTGCTTCTAATTTTTCGTTTTTACCAAATCCTGTAAATTTGAGACTGTTCACTCCCGAAGCATAATCTCCTTCGACAATTTCTAAATATTTCGATGAAGGCGCATCTATCAACCAAAATTTTTGATACTCATTTGGTGTAGAATCTTCAGGTACCATTTTAAGTGGTCTTTTATTATTTTCGAATAAAATAGGGCCTTCAAAACCATAAAATGCACGGTCTTTAGCGAGTAAATTATCAGATGGCTTTTGCCAAACACGCATGTATTCGATTTCAAAATCAACAGGTAGTTCTTCTTTATGAGGCAAACCTAACCATTTAAAAATTTCAGAATCCAACCAAACTTCCATTGGATTATTTAGTACCCAGTCTGTCCCTACTTCGTCTTGTGAAAATTGATGCACTAGTTTACCATCTATGAACAATTTTAAATAATCTTCACCCCATTCTGCTCCATACACATGAAAAGCATCTGCGGTTCTATAAGGCAAATTTTCTGTGTGTTGAAAAACGTTTGTTGGTCTTGTTGCCGGAGGACTCCAGTCGTGTGCCGTTGCTAAATATGAATTTTCTTTAATGTTTCCCGTTTTAACTTTTGGGTTCCCCATTAATTCATAAACATCTAATTCTTGCTCGTAACCAATGGCCCAAAAAGCGCCAGTAATTGCAGCGTTACCTACTTTAGATTTTACTTCCATATAACCGTTTAAAAAACGTTTTTTAGAGATAACGCCTGCCGTTGTGATAGGCAACGGTTTTCCGTCGATCATTCCATATACAGACGCTCCCATATTTCCATCGGCATACTCTTCTTTAGCAAATGGATATTTAGGTTCCCATGCTGTTCTTAATTTCAATTTACCATCTTTAACACTCACATTATGAGGTGCAAATTGTGAGGGCGCTCTTCCTTTCCAGATATAATAATCGCCGTTTTGTCCCTCTACAAACCATTTTGTAGTGTCAATTTTAGTACCTTCAAATTCGTCACTAATTTCTTCATTAAGTACCCAACCTTCCGTATTTTTTGGATCAGAATAAGGATTGTATTTAGCAACAGCTGATTCTGTCTTTTGCGTCCTTTCTGTGCTTTGTGCTTTTGTACTGCTACAACCTATTCCCATTAATACGGTCAAAGGAAGCAAGAACAATGATTTAACTTTTGTGGTTTTTAACATGGTAATTATATTTTTGTAATTTGTATATCGTCAATAAATAATTTAGCTGCTTTAGTCTCTGGTAAATCTTCTTTTTTGATTTCGATTAGCATTCCATCATTCAACTCTGATGGTTGATTTCTTGTAAATAAAGCCTCAACCGTCACCCATTGTCTCCTGGCTAATTTTGTAAGATCGGCAAAAACTACAGTTAGTTTAGGATTATTTAACTGCACGTGTATTTTATCTGCGATTCTACCTTCATCCAGCCATACTTTCATGCTAATTTTAAAAGCTCCTGCAGCCAATTTCAAAGCTCCTTCTGGAGTGATCGCTTGCACTTTATCTGCTTCTAATTTTTCGTTTTTACCATAACCTGAAAAGGCTAAACTGTTGACACCAGAAGCATAATCACCTTCTACTATTTTCAAATATTTTGCAGATGTGCTGTCAATTGACCAAAACTTTTGATAGTCATTAGGCGTTGAATCCTCAGGAACCATAGTAAGCGGTCTTGGATTATTTTCGAATAAAATAGGTCCTTCAAAACCATAAAATGCACGGTCTCTTGCTAATAAATTATCTGATGGTTTTTGCCATACACGCATGTATTCTACCTCAAAATCTACTGGAAGCTCTTCTTTATGAGGAACACCTAACCATTTAAAAATTTCAGAATCCAACCATACTTCCATCGGATTGTTTAGCACCCAGTCTGTACCTAATTCTTTTTGATGTGCTTCATAAGTTAGCTTTCCATCTCTAAAAACTTTTAAGAAATCTGCACCCCATTCTACTCCATAAACGTGAAAAGAATCGGCGGTTTTATAATTTACTAATTCGTCATTTCCAAACGCTTTTGTAGGACGTATTGCAGGCGGACTCCAATCATGAATCGCTGTTCTAACGGTATTAGATAAGATGGTTCCGTCAATTTTAGGGTTCCCCATTTGTTCGTACACATCTAACTCTTGTTCGTACCCAATAGCCCAGAAAGCGGCAGTAATAGCAGCATTACCTGCTTTTGACTTTACTTCCATATAGCCATTTAAAAATCTTTTTTTGCTAACAATACCTGCCGTCGTCACTGGCAGTGGCTTTCCTTCATGCATACCATAAACATCAGTGTTTGCACCATCTGCATAATTTTCTTTAGCAAAGTTAAAATTGGGCTCCCATTGTGTTCTTAATTTTAATTTACCGCCTTCTACAATTACATTGTGTGGCGCAAACTGTGAAGGTGCTCGCCCTTTCCAGATGTAATAATCTCCATTTTGACCTTCAACAAACCATTTTGTAGTATCGATTGTATCACCATCAAACTCATCACTTACTTCCTCGTTTAATACCCAACCACCAGCATTTTCTTGATCAGAAAACGGATATACCTTTTGGTCGATTGCTTTACTTTTGATAGCCGATTTACTTTGCTTTTTCTGCGCACAACCTATATTCGAAAATACTATTGCACTAACAAGTAATAGCAAATTAACACTGACATATCTCATCTCTTTTTGTTTTAATATTCGTTTAATAATAAAATTTTATTGACTTTCAACAGCTTGCAAAACCATGCTATTTAACTACATCTCGCTCTGAATTCTACTAATTTTAGTAACAGCTTACTATGCTTATAACGATTTAATCTGTGGGTAATTATATCATTTCGTACAACACACCCCACACACTTTAAGTTTGTAGTGCTTTAAATTCTAACTTATTTGTTCTGGAGTTTCAATTGAATTTCCTCAATAGTCATATTTTTTGTCTCTACTAAATAGCGGTACAAAATCACTAACCCTATAGCGACAGTCACTGCATAAAATAGCAAGGTGTAACTTATTCCCATAGTGGCGAGCTGCTTAGGGAAAAATACCTGAACTAGCATACTCACTAAGCTTGTTATCAATGTAAAAAATGGGATAGCGATACCTCTAATAGAATTTGGGAAAATCTCTGAGAACAATACCCACATTACTGGCCCTACAGAAAAATGAAATGCAGCAATAAAACTAAGTATTCCTACTAGAATCAAAATTGAATTAATAGTTGCTGCTTTTTGAATCAAAATACTCTCATAGTTACGTGCATCTACCGCGCCTAAATTATCTTCTAATGCTTTTTTAAATTCGATATCGCTACCATACTCCACACCCACAATAGGTTGCAGTCTTTGTACATTATCAACTGATGATAATGCTGTAATCGCTTCGGTAGTTATGGTATATCTCGCAGTTTGAAATCCGTAAAAGCAAATCCCTAAACTTAGAATTATCCAGGCCATTCCCCATATAATTAATGGTCTACGTCCTAGTTTATCTACTAACAATAAACCTAGAATCGTAAAAACCACACTAGTTAATCCTACCCAAATAGATTGCATAAAAGCAGTATCTGATCCACCTCCAATTTGTTCAAAAACAGTAGGAGCATAAAATAATATTGCGTTGATTCCCGTAGCTTGTTGCGCAATGGCAATGGTGGTTGCGATAATTAAAATGACACGCATTTTTTTACTAAAGATTTCTTTTAATTGAGATACAAGAGAATGATCTTGAGAACCAGTAGTGATCTCATTTTCCATTTCTGAAATTAAAATGGTTACTTCCTCCTCTGCTTGAATTTTTCTAAGCGTGTTAATTGCTTCTTCTTTTTTACCATTAAGCATCAACCAAGCTGGGCTTCTAGGTATGAAAAATAAAGCTACTAACCAGGCAAACGCAGGAATGATTTCAGATCCTAACATCCATCGCCATACATTAGTTTTTAAACCAGTACTCACAACCCAAGCAGCATCTGAGTTTGCATAATTTAGAATAAGATAATTGATAAAATAAGCGGCTGATAAACCTAAAACGATGTTTATTTGAGTCATCGATACTAATTTACCGCGCCATTTAGGTGGTGCAATCTCACCAATATACATTGACGCAACAGAAATCGAACTAAAAGCCAAACCACCTAAGAAGCGAGAAGCGACTAGTGTCCAATATGTAGGTGCAATTGTTGCTCCTACCGCCGAAATTAAATACAATAATGCAATGATTTTTAAGGTTGTTCTTCTACCTAAAGCATTACAGGCACTACCTGCAAAAAACAGAGCCAACAAGACACCTATACTAGGAGCACCCACGACAATCCCTAATTGCATAGGATTTAAAGAAAACTCCTCAGTAATAAACTTTACTGTTCCTGATATTACCGCTGCATCTAAGCCAAAAACAAAGCCTCCAAAGGCTACAATTGTGGCATAAGTAAATGCGTTTCTTTTATATGAACTCATAATTAAATGATGTATTAAAAATTGGTTATTGGTTAGTTTTTAGTTCCGATTAAAATTTTATTATTGATCGAATTAACAGATTGTTTACTAGTTTCTCCATTTGACCAGGTCACTTTAACTTTAATTGCTTTATCACAAGAATCTAGTCCAAAATGGATAAATTTATTGAAGCTAAGTGAGTAAGATGCTCCAGTGGCTCCTACACGCTGTATTTGTTTTTTGTTACAAGACTGCAGTTCGACCACCGCTCCTAAAGCTATCGCTTTTCCCGACTTAGAGTTGCCTATTTCGATAGTAACCGATTTATTTTTAGCAGCATTTGCCAACTCATTTTTGAACAAGTGCCATTTTCCTCTTTCGTTCCCAATGACTACATCTATTTTTCCATCTAAATCATAATCGATGGTTTCAACCGCCATCCCTATCGCTCCTAATTCATTAGAAACAATTGCTAAATCTTGGATAGGTTCAAATGAGGCGTTTCCAGAATTAAGATACAATACTGATTTATTGGGATGAATTAAATCGCCTCGTTTTACCATTAAAATATCTGCAAAACCATTGTTATCAAAATCAGCCACTATTGCTCCTTCGATAAACTCATTCAAGAATATTTTTGACTTCTCAGTAACATCAGTAAATTTCCCTCCTTTATTTTCTAACAATAAGGTGCTTGGAGCTTTAGGGTGCTTGTAATCAGGATAGTCTAATACGCCACGTACCACACCTGTTGCCGGAGCATTAAGAGATCCTGCGATTCTCCATTTATCATTTCCTACATAGCCTATGTAAAAACCAGATTTGTCTTTATAATTATCAGGAAACCCAAGAGAATTGCTGTTTACTAATCTAATGTTTTTACCAGAGTGCGTCTCTGCTGGGAATTTATAATCATACCCAGATTCTCCAATAAAATAAGTATCGGCATTAGGCCATTGTGACTGAAAATTTTCCATGTTCAATACATCGCCTACTTCAAGATCTGCAAACTTAAAAGCGCCCCTTTTTGTAAAAAAGCCCCATGTTTTACTTTCTTTATCAAAGAATGTTTCCCCTATTTCAAAATCTTTTGAGCGTGTAAAGAACAAATCGAAATCGCCATCATTGTCATAATCTATTTCGTTAATACTCGTAACATCATCTATTTTAAATGGGAATATTTTATCTGTAACTTCTTTAAAAGTAAGATCTCCTAAACCTTGAAAAGCTTTCACACTGCCATTACCATACATAATGATATCTACAATAGCATCCCCATTATAATCTGTTACTAACGTTTTTTGACCGTCTGCTTTTATAGCAGGTAATTTAGATTTAAGAACTAGTTCCCCTTTACCTATATTTTCATAGATATAATTTTCACTTTCTCCTTTTTTATCTGCGTCAGGGAAAGCAAAATTTAATAGATCTAAATCACCGTCATTATCTAAATCTACAAACTTAACGGTACGACCGCGCATCATTTCTAGTGGTACATTAAATTCAGGAAGCTCAATAAATTCACGCTTTTTATTTACAGTGAACAATTTAGAATTTCGAGCATTACCACCAGAGCCACCGCCGCGAGCCATTATAATCTCTAAATTTCCGTCGCCATCAAGATCACCCACAGAAACTCCGTGAACGTCTCCTATTAATATGTCGTATGGTTTTTCAAATTTCCCTTTATTATTCCAGCAAACTTGTACGCCATAACCATGATCATTAATTAACAAATCAAGATAGCCATCGTTATCTAAATCGACTACAACAGGCGCATCCCACTTTCTAAGATTTTTATCTTTAATGGAAAACTCCTTACCCACTTCGGTAAAGTTGCGATTTGCAGTAGCAAGCGCTGACTCTTGACCATTACTTACATTAGCTAGAATGCAACTTACGGTAAAGGCATAAAGTGCCACTTTTAAAGGTTTATTTATTCTCTCCATTTTAAATAATTCTAAAATTAGATTGCAGTAGACACTCTTTTCTTCACCAAATAATCATCAAGTGCTAAATGCGAACAGTCATGTCCGATACCACTATTTTTAATTCCACCATGAGGCAGGTAGATGGCATATTTCACTCCATTAATTTGAATTTCTCCAAAATCTAAATCCTCTGTAAAACGTTGAATTCTTTTATGGTTGTTTGTAAAAAGGTAAGATGCTAATCCATACTCTGTGTCATTTGCCATTTCTAACACTTCGTCGTCTGTATCAAAAGACATAATTCCGGCAACAGGTCCAAAAGTTTCTTCTCTAAACAAACGAGAATCTGTTGTGATTCCTGACACTACAGTTGGTTCCATCCAGTTTCCATTTTCTGGGAAACCCTCAGGAATTTTTCCACCGTACTCTAATTTTGCTCCTTTGCTTACAGCATCAGCAACTAAATCAAACATTCTGTTTCTAGCTTTTCTGTCCACTACAGGTCCCATATCAACTTTTTCATTAGGATCAATACTAAATCCTAATTTAATTTTTGAAGCCCTATCAATGTAAGCCACTAAGAATTTATCGTAGATATTTTTGTGTACAAAAATTCTGTTTGCAGCCACACATATCTGACCTGAGTTACCAAATTTTAATCCAATTGCTAAGTTCAAAGCGGTATCAAAATCAGCATCTTCAAAAACAATAAAAGGTGCATTTCCACCCAATTCCATTCCTAATTTTTTGATTGATGTTGTACTATCTGCAATGATTCTTTTTCCTGTCGCTGTAGAACCAATCATGGTTAATACCGCTGGAATTGTGCTTGTTGTCATTGTTGTAGCCACTTCTGCAGAAGGACCTGCAAGAATATTTACAACTCCTGCTGGAAAATCAATGCTGTGTAGTATTTCACCAAGGATATAACTTGACAAAGGCGACATTTCAGAAGGTTTGATAATCAATGAACATCCAGCTGCTAATGCAGGTCCAATTTTGAAACCAACATTCAATAACGGAAAATTCCAAGCTAAGTACGCCACGGCTACACCTGCAGCCTGCTCAACCATCTTGTGTGTATGCGTGTGCTCGTAATCAGGAATTTGCTCTTCTCTACGGTTTTTCATTGCTGCAGGATACCATTCTAATGCATTGGTAATGGCTTCGATATCTTCTGCAGATCCAGCATAGGTTTTACCCATTTCGTGCACCATTGCCGAGCGTAATTCTGCTTCTCTTTCGATAATAGCCGTTCTTAATTTGGTCATCCAAACGGTACGTTCAGCCAAAGATAATTTCGACCAAAATTTAAATCCTTTTTGTGCAGCGATCAATGCTTTTTCAGCATCTGCTTTTCCTGCTAAGGCAACTTGAGCAATAGCTTCTCCAGTAGCTGGACAAATTACTGCTGCTTTTTCACCACTCACTGCATCAACTAATTGACCGTCTATATATAATTTTTTATATCCAAAATCTTGTGTTTTCATCTTGTTTTTAATTTGGTAATTAAAGTTTTAATTTAATGGTATCTTTTGAGATTGCATACTGTTTCAATATGTCCTCGTCAACGTCTATCCCTAATCCGGGACGATTTGGGACTTCAAGATAACCATCTTTCATTACTATCGAAGGGAAAGTTAACTTTTCTCGAAGACCATTTTCTGTTTGATCGTATTCTATTAAAAAATTTGAATTGTACATTCTTCCTGGTATGCACTCCATATTAGCTATAAAATGCAGCGCCACATGAATCCCTATTGCTGTTCCCCAAGTATGCGGAACAATATCTACTCCATTTGCTGTAGCTAATGCCGAAATACGTTTGGCTTCTGTAAGTCCGCCACTACTGCAAATGTCTGGCTGCAAAATATCAACTGATTTATTTTGAATTAATTGTTGGAATCCAAAACGCAAATATTCACATTCTCCTCCCGCAATTGGGATTGTCGTTTTTTGCCTTAACTCATTATATTGCCCATAAAACTCTGGCGAAATAGGCTCTTCAAACCAAGCAATATCATACGGCTCAATCAATCGACTCAATTCTATAGCTTCTCTCAAAGTATAGGCATGATTAGAATCGACCATTAACTGAATATCAGGACCTAAAATTGCGCGCATTTTCTTCACGTTAGCAACATCCGCTTTGATCCCTAAACCCACCTTCATTTTCATGGCTCTAAAACCTTGAGAAACATATAGTCTCGCTTCTTCTTCAAAATCCTTAGACGGATTATCATGACATGAAAAGTACAAACCAGTTGCATAAGGTTGGATTTTTGTGCGATGCGCACCACCAAGTAAAGTCGCAATTGATTGCCCTAAAATTTTACCTTTTAAATCCCATACCGCAATATCAATTGCACTCATAGACGCCACTAAGATTCCTCTACGAGCATAATCTAGGGTTCTACGGTACATTCTATTCCAGATTACCTCATTGTCTAATGGGTTTTGACCTATAACCATAGGTTTCAAAAATTCGATTCCAGCCTCAAGTATACTTGCAGGTCCGTAGCCTTCTCCCCAACCGTAAGTACCGTCAGAGCAAGTTATTTTCACTACACAAATACATCTTTCTGCATATTCCCATTGCGAAAAGAAAAAACTTTTAGACAGCGTATCTTTGAGTACATAGGTTTCAATTTTTTCAATAACCATAACAAATAATTTAGTTTTAAGGATTCATATATAATTCAGCTTCCTAGAGGTATAGGCATTAAAATGAATGTTGAATTATTTTTTACTAAATTATATGTATTACACGCTTTTTTAAGTCAATAAATTACCTAAGAAGTAGCCTATTTTATCTCTTTATTATGAGAAAACAATAAAAAAATGGGTAATTTTTTTACTTATATAGATTATTTGTCTAATAAAAAACTGAATTACACAAAGTCAATTTACTTTGCATAACTCAGTTCTTTATATAGTAATAAGCAACTATAGCGCTGCATGTTAAGTGCTTTCAGATTGTGTTTAAGAGTAAAATCTGATTCTTATATTTTAAAGTTACTGTCAAGCTAACTAACAGTAGTTGCATTATTTATTTATTTTTGGCTGTTGCCAAAGTAGCTCTAATTTTAATAAAAACTCTTGTAGTGCATAATAGCATTCGAATACAATTACCAATTTCCTAGTCTAGCCCGACCACATTTATTATTCGAAAAAAGACAGCTTTGTATTGTTAGTTATCAATCATAACCCTTTATATCGAAACAAAACTAAGCTCTTTTTTTATTCTTATTTACACCCTTAGGCTTTGTGTCTTTTTTACTATTTTCCGTTGCTGTTTTCTGTAAACAATCTGCATTTCGCTCCACTTTCGTTTTATCACAGCCATTAACCGCCATTGATTTGTAAATAAAATTATCCGGTAATAAAAAATCAGAATTGGTTTTTGTAATTTTTCCAATATTGATTTCGTAACAACCACCATCACTACCGTTTTTACAACCGCTTTCTAAAGTTGAGTTGGTTCTAAAGACACCAATTGAACGTCCTGCAGTACTTTCAAAATCAGGATTCTGACATTTACTTGCCATTTCTTTACGCTCAGCGCAATCAAAAAACATAAAATCCTTAGACTTTACTTGCGCTCCTTTACCACCAGTGACAGTAATATCACCCACATAAGAGCGACTATCAAAAGTTCCTATATTGTCAACTCCAGTTTCTTTTCTATCCTTGAAACCTGCGGCTAGTTGTACCGCAAAAGTGGAATTAATTGCAGTAATCCCTTCGACATCTACTCTACCTTGATCGACTCTATGCGGGGAAATTGTTAGCGCAGCATCTCCTTCTTTTATCGTAATATTTCTACCTACAATATCATCTACGGTTTGCACATTCAATTTTCCAGTTTCACCACTTCCCGTTTCTACTCGCAAAGTTACGCCACCCACTCCTTCTAAGTTTTTACACAAAATAGATTTACCGGCTTGAATTTGAATCACTCCATATCCCACATGACTATTAGTTAACAAAACATTCTTAACAATGCCTTGTCTTGCTACTTCATCGCGGTTACTATTGTCAGGTAAATTCAAAGCAATAGCCGAAAATGGTGTGTAAGAATCAATCACTTTAAAACCAGAGAACTTAAAATTACGCACATTACAAGCTGTAATTATTTTCATTCGGTAATCTCCTTTTGGAAACCTAGCGGTAAACCAATTTGCTTTATCTTCATTATCTTCTTCTGCATTAGTTATCGCTACATTTTCAACAAGAAACTTTCTACCCACTTCAAAAATAGAATTGCCCATTTTTTTTGCTGTTGTATCTAGAAAAGGTTCGATAACCACCTCTTTATCTATCTTTAACTGAATATTAGAACGCAGTAGCACATCAATTAAATAGTAGTTCCCTTTTGTCAAATGAATGATTCCTCCGCCACTTTTTGATAAAGAGGCAATCTTGGCGTTTAGCAAAGCGCTATCTGTTCCATCATTCTTTCCTGTTAATTTGATTTCGATTTCTTTATTCGGAATTTTATTGGTGTAAAACCTATTTTCATTATCCGTTAATCGGTCTTGAGCCAAGGCTGTAATTGTCGTTAAGAACAGCATGATTGCAATTGCTTTTTTCATTATAGTTTTTATTTATTTTTTAGTAATACCAGATTAAATGCAATCACAACAGTGCTAAATTATAGGTCGCATCTACTATATATTAGACCTTAAATAACGGCAATAGTTTAAGCAGCTCGTATCACAATTTATACATTTAACGTTAGTTTACGATTTATACTTAGCAAACAAAAAGTCTGAATTAAAATGATTGTTCCCTCCTTTCTCAAAAAAAAATCCCGAAGGAAATTCCATCGGGATTAATTACTAATAAACTAATAATTCAATTCTTTAATTACTAAAATACTTCCTGATAAGGATCTAGCATTAATTCTAAAATTAGCAAGATCATCATAGAATCAGTAGTTAAATTTACTTTGCTCTAGCAGTATTTACTGCATCGCAAATAGCTTTGAAATGCTGATAAAGCAACTCATAATTTTTAGCTTCAATTAATTTTTTATCGAATAAAGAGCCGCCCATACCCACACCTATAGCGCCAGCTTGAAAAAACGACTGAATATTATTAACATCTACACCTCCTGTGGGTAGTAATTTTATGGTGTCTAATGGCCCCAAAATATCTTTTACATAGCCAGGCCCCATTTGCGTAGCTGGAAAAATTTTAACTGCCGTAGCGCCTAGCTTGTTTGCTTTATAAATCTCTAGAGGAGTGAAAGCACCAGGAAATATAGGAATGTTATTTTCATTACAATACTTCATTACAGCTACGTCCATTATTGGAGTGACAATAAATGTTGCGCCTGCCTCTAGAGCTTGCATTAGATCATCCATGGTGCAAACTGTTCCTGCACCCACATTTATCTCTGGATGATTTGCAGCTACCGCTTTAATAATGGCACAAACATTATCAGAGTTCATCGTGATCTCTAGTGTCGTCAAGCCTGCTTTTTTATAATAAGGTAATATTTCTTCAATTGTTTCTAATGATACATTGCGGATAATCCCCACAACGGGCATTTGCTCAAAAAGTTCTGGTTTATAATTTGTTCCCATAATCAAGTGTTTTTAAAGTTTGTTTTTTAAAATATTCCATTGCCCTTTTACTACTGAAAGATCTACTAAATGGGCTTCTATAATTTCTGTTTTTGACTCTAAGCCTAGCACACAAATCGCTTTGTGGTACAGTTCAAACAATTTTCCTCCAGCGCATAATTTTATCGAGTCACAATCTAATTGGCGTAAACTTTGCAGTTCCTCACCAATTAGTAAGCCACTGAGGTAATAGTAATTTTCTACATTCGATTTTTCTTTGAACAACGTATTTGTTCGAATAGTAAAAAGCGTATTCAAGAGTGATTTTCCTTCCATAGCCTTAGCAACACCTTGTTCAAATGCGCTTAAAACTGCTGTATTATAATCTGTTCGTTCTAGCGAAGCTTTCAAAATAGTATGCTCTGCGATTACGCTAAAAATTTCTCCTGTCATAAAAGTGAAAAAATTGATTATCTCACCATTTACACATACCACATGCTTGCTGTGCGTTCCAGGAGTTACAAAAACAATCGATTGCTTCTTGTCTTGCTCATTTACTAAACCTATAATTTCGACTTCTTCCCCTCTTATAACATCTGACTGTGACTTTACACCCGAAATTAAGTGTATTGTATTTGGGATGATATCTGAATTTATTTGTTCGATAAAAAGTGATTTACCATCTGTTTTAAAAGGCAAGTTTGCATAAGGTAATTCCCTTAATCCAATGCTAGATGAAGCCATTCCAGAAATAACGATAGCCACATCTGAAGTGATTTGATTTGAAAAAAGAGCCAATTGATTTTTTAAGAAATTCAAAAAGTAGGTTTCTTTATCACCGCCAAAGTCCAACCATTCATTATAAATAGTTTTAATCCCTTTTGAAGAGACTACTTCTTCAATTATTTCCAAACTTGGAACTGCTACCAACCTTAAACGTAGGTTTGTAGTTCCCCAATCAACACTTACAAAAGTTTTTATATTGGCCATTTTACTTCATTTTTGTTCTAAACAAATATAGCTGAACGCCTCTATTATTTGATTTTAGAGATTACCTGAACCTACTTCTTTTTTACCCTAATTAAAGAATCAAGACTCTAGCTTGTATTATGAACGTAAAAGTCGGTGATGTAAAACATACAAAACCGACTTATTTTTCACAAAATCCCGACAAACTATTGCTTATACTCCTTTTAACTCGTTACGCATTCGATCAAAAAATGGCTTAGATTCGGCTGCCGTTTTTCCAGTAATGCTGTAAAATGCTGCGTTAAAATCATTGTTTACCTCATTTAATTGTGCTCTTTTATCAGCTACAGATAAAGTTCCCGCTTTCCCCTCTTTGTTTATGGACATGAATTTAGTCACATACACGTTTCGAGCATCAAGCAATTCTTTCGTTTTACTAGCATCTAGACTAAAGGTGGTAGCTGCCGCCTCAACGAAATAGTTGATCTTTTTTTCTTGTGTTTTGTTTTGAGCCTTTACCGAAGAAAAGGAAACTAGTAACAACAGTAGTAATGCAATGTTTTTCATTTTTGATTTTTTATAATTTGTTATTCAGTTATTTTTTTTGCCAAACACGCACGTATTCAATTTCGAAGTCTACGATACCGTCCTCTTTTTTACCATCGGGACTATTTAATTCTAAGTCTTCTTTACTATCGGGAACACCATGCCAAGGAAAAGTTTCTTGATCTAACCATATCGAAATTGGTTTTGTTGCAACATATCCTTTTTGGAATCCTATACTAATCGCCCACGAATCTATTTTTTCCTTCGAAGCTTCGGTGAATAATTTCCCGTCTATATAATATTTAATACCGTTTTGATCCCACTCTACACCATAAGTATGAAAAGCATCAGCTACTCTAAAATCTAAAATATGATGCTCTGTGTAGACACTATTATTTCCTTTGACAGTCCAGTCATGAATAGACCACCATAATTCTTTATCTAATGCTAACTTACTCGGCTGCCTGTGATCTCCAAAATGTTCAAACATATCTACCTCTAAACCCTGACCCATCGCCCAGAAAGCACTGGTAATCTCAGCATCAGCAGCTTTGCTTTTAATCTCCATATAGCCGTATTGAAAAAATTTTCTCCCAATAAGACAGGCGGTTGTAAGATTTTCAAATTTGCTTCTGGTGTTATCTTTCCCCCATGGTTTATCTAAGTCTTTACTGAAGGGGAAGTCAGGTTCCCATTTAGTCTCTAAGATTAGTTTGCCATTCTCTAAGCGGTAATTATTTCCAGAAAATTGAGAAGGAGCACGACCTATCCATACCTTCTTATTAGGTAAGTCAGGATGTTTATACTCTGGTTTTCCATCTTTAAATTTCCCTACGACATACCATTTATTCTCATCTAATATAGGAGCATCAAACTCATCACTAACAGTGGTATTTAAGATCCATTGCCCTTTATTTGTAGGGTCAGATAACGGCAGTAATGCTTTACCACTTGTTTCATTGATATTGTTCTGGCTTACACATTTTACAAAAAATAAAGACAGTACTGCTGTGCAAAAAACAGAAGTATTTCTAGTAGTAATCATCATTTAAAATACTTTTATATTATGGATTCATAGACAAACTTATATCATAGATATTTCATCAATTCACAGTCTGCAACTATGTAAAAAAACGAATAAACACTAGTAATATACAGTCAAAAATTACCTTATAACAGCGTTATTTTACCTGTTACTACAAGTAGTGCATGTAGAACCATAGGCATGCGATAAACTACCGCCTAGACAGTGCCTTTTTAAATTAAAAAAACTATGCTTTTTTGAGAAAAGTCGCTTTACAGCATTGAAAGGTTTCTATTAAATGGACTGCTATAAGTTATAGCGATAGCCCTTAGGTGTTTCACCCATAATAGCTTTGAACTGTTTATTGAAATTGGGAATTGATTTATAGCCTACATTATAACAAACTTCTGAAATAGGGGTACTTTCTTGAATAAGCATTCGAGAAGCATTTCGTATTCTAATTTCGTTTAAAAATTCAGTAAAAGACTTATTAGTCATCTTCTTAAAAAAACGACAAAAGGAGTTAGTAGTCATGCAAGCAATGTTAGCCACGTCGCTTAAAGTAATATCTGACCTATAATTTTCAGAGATGTATCTTATTACACTATCCAAACGATCAGGACTTTCAGTAGAAAATTGCCTCATATCACTTGATGATAATACAATTCTATCTTCGGGACTTGTTAAAGACAAGCGGTATAAAATATTTAAAAGACTCATCGATTGTTCTGCCGGTGAAACAGCCGTAATATCCATGAGTTCAACATTTAATTGGTTAGCAATTGCGGCACTAAAACTAACGCCAAATTTAGATTGCTCCAGTAAGTTTTTAATACTATTAAATTCAGGATTGTCAAAGGTGTCTGTACCCATGAAATTGCTGGTAAATTTCATGATGATTGTTTCGACCATTAAATTCCCCTCTGACTCATAATAGGTTTCCTCATTGCGCCACAAGTGTGGTAAGTAAGAACCCACTAAGACTAAATCTCCGGCAGAAAAATGAGCCACACTGTCTCCTACAAAACGAATACCTGAGCTTCTTGATATGTATATTAATTCAAATTCTGCATGATAATGCCAGGCTGTATCTAAACAAGGTACTTCCTTTTTAAAAATACTAATTTTTTGACCTACAAAATTTTCGGGATTTTTTAAAACAAGTTTCATAGCAGTGAAATTATAGATAGTTGTAGTTAGAGATAATATTTTACTATTACCTAATTAAAATTACCTCATCATGAACAATATTTAATTAAATTATGCATGATTAACATTACGAAGATAACAATTATATAACTATAAATTAATGAATCACGGAAAAACTGCTTAACAAAAATTCCATATCATCATTTAAGACCTTACAATTCAATAAAATCAATTATAGGCAGTGTGATGCTCCTTATTAATTAAGCTGTTCATTATAAAAACAAAAAAAAGACATTAGATACTAATGATCTAATGTCTTTTACAATAAATGGTCACCTACCTACCATTTATATTTTTTATAAATGACTTCGTTTTAAATTACAGTCACAGTAAATGTTTGTTCAAACACCCAAACACCATCAACTAAAACCGATTCTACTTCTGGATCTCCTTTATAGATCACCTTATCCTTGAACGTATTTTTTAAAGTAATCGTGTACCTACCTACCGTGGGGTACAAGATGTAAACCGTTTTATCAGTTGTCATTAGACCTTTATCTGCATCAATAAAAGCAGTAAGATCTGGTGGTATTCCAGTACCATCCCCATTTTTAAAACCTGTTTTTAAAAAGTTGCTACCTTCAGAAATTTTCCACTCATGAGATAGTGCACCTTGCGATAAATCAAATATCGAAATTGCTTTTCCTACACCTATAACCGCATTTTCAGTCGTTTTAAGCGGTGTACTAGCATACCAAGTTACATCAGAATAATTTGGAGCCTCAGTAACAGAATCATTTGAACACCCTGTAAGTAGCGCTCCTAAAAACAACATGCTGAATACTATTTTATTTTTCATCTTAGATATATTAATTATTTAGGTTAGGATTTCTTCCTACTTCATTACTAGGTAACGGCAAATACTCGCTCACACCCACTTGGAAATTTTGTGCAGGAATAGTAAATTCGTTTGGTACAGTATGATTTGCTAAGTTGTCATTAGAAGGCCTAACGATCACCTTTGCCACATCGTCTACTACTATTGCTTTAAATTTAGTATTAGGAGTTCCTATGTTAGGGTTTGTAGTTTTTTGATATGTAAAATCATTTAAATAGAAAGTCTTAGTAGCAAGATCATCAAAACGATTTTTTAAAATTCCCCATCTACGTAAATCAGCAAAACGGGTAGCATGCCCTTCTGCAGCAGTTTCTAATGCTTTGTCTACAAACATAAGTTGGTCTAACAATGTTTTTGCAGTGTACGATACTCCGTTATACGTGCGTGCCCCACTAAATTCTCCAGAAGTACCTAATAATACTAGTCCCCATCTCGCTCTCACTTTATTGATCAAAGCAAGCGCTCCATTAACATCGCCTGTTTTTATCAAGCACTCTGCTTGCATTAAATACACTTCAGACAAACGGTGAACAATAAAGTTTTTAGAAGATTTTTGAGCACCAAGTGGATTTCCAGATTCTCCTGTATAAATATCTACATTCAAATACTTTTTATAATAGGCAAATACTCTCGCTTGCGCAGTAGGATTTGCTGCAGATAATGTTAATCCTGCTGTAAG
Source organism: Flavobacterium aeripolare (assembly GCF_013294025.1). Lineage (GTDB taxonomy): Bacteria > Bacteroidota > Bacteroidia > Flavobacteriales > Flavobacteriaceae > Flavobacterium. The sequence continues at coordinate 122,503 of NZ_JABSNL010000006.1, read as the reverse complement.
CACATCTATCGCTGCTGGTTGTCCATAAGTAGGTGTATCTAAATCATCTGGTAAAATCACCATAGCCGATGCTCTCAAAGGAACTGATCGCAATGGATTAGATAATGCACCCCCTTTGTGATTTCTAACATCTTTTACATCCATAGGCTCTGATTTGTAAGCATAAGCTACCCAAGCTGGAGCGCTAAAAAGTAAATTTTGAGAGAAGCTTAAAAAAGCGTTACGGGTTGTAGTGCTTTCTTCGTCAAATAATCCAAGTTCTGGTCTGAAATTACCATCAAAGTTCACTTCAAAAATAGATTCACTATTGAATTCGTTAGCTGTGTAAAACATGGTAATAGGATCCTGACTTGCTGTAAGTCCGAATAGCTTATATGCTGGATTGTCAATTACATTTTTAAAGTAAGGAATCGCTAAGTCGTTTTCTCCTTGATACAAATGACTCATTCCTAAAACGGTCGCTGCAGCTGCTTTTGAGGCTCTTGCTTTCTCAGCTGTAGGGGTTGCAGGCAAATTATCATAAGCGTACATTAAGTCTTTTCGAAAAAAAGCAATCACATCAGCAGAGCTAGACACTGTTTTAAAAAAGTCTTCGTTAGTTATAGGCGTATGATCTTCAATAACCACACGACCTTCATTAAATGAAGTATGCAGGTAAAAATGAAACAACCCTCTCAAGAATCGAGCTTGCGCCATTTGATACGTCCATTTATCAGTATCTGTTACTTGTGCTTTGATTTTTTCTAAAGCTTCAATAACTTGATTAGCTCTAAAAACTCCTCTATAACAAGCTGCCCAGTGGCGGTCTATCGACTGATTATTGTTAGTATAATTTTGAAACCAAAAAGTATAAGCTAAATCATTAGAAGCAAATGGCGTAGGACGTACATTAGAAAAATACCCCATATCTGACCTTACCATTTCTTCACGTAAATTAAATGTGTACGGAGATAGTAATGTGGCATAGGCTGCTGTAAGTCCAGAGTTAGTATCGTCTAGATCTTTCCAGAAGCTGCTTGCATCAGTAAAATTAGGGTTTGTTTCATTTAAATCGGGACTGCAAGAAACGATAAGTCCAGCAGTAAAAATAAGCGCAATATATTTATTTATAGATTTTTTCATAATCAGATACATTAAAAATTAAATTGTAAACCAGCTACATACATCTTAGTCATAGGGTAACTTCCCTTGTCTAAACCTCTTGAACTTACATTCCCTCCTACCTCTGGGTTATACCCCGTGTACTTTGTAAAAGTGAATAAGTTTTGTCCTGTGAAGAAGAAACGTAATTTTTCGAATCCTATTGATGATGCTATTTTTGTAGGCACGTTATACCCTAATGTTATGTTTCTTATTCTTAAGTAAGAACCATCTTCAATGAACAAATCAGTGTTTGGTTGGTAATTTGGGTGTGCCGAGAAAATTCCTCTGTAAGCCGGCAATGTTCCATTAGGATTGACATCTGAATACGAATTTAAGATTTCGCTACTTCTTCCAAAACCTACTGCTGTTGCTCTAGCCCCATTTACAATTTCGTGACCTATTGCAGCATACATATTTACGTACAAATCAAAATTATTATAATCAAAGCTTACATTATAACCCAACTCGTATTTTGGCAATCCGCTTCCTGCATATACACGATCTCCTACTGATTGAAAAACACCATCTCCATCAACATCTTTATAAATTAAATCTCCCATTTTGGCCGAAGGTCTAATTTTTTGAAATTCAGCTAGTTTCTCAGGTGTGTTAGCGATACCATCTGTAGCAAAAACAAAGTAAGCACCTGCTTCATATCCTTTTGCAATAGCAGTAATCTGGCTTGTACTAGCATTACCTCCTGGTACAATACCTGTATCATTAGTTAAGATAGGACCATCAAAACCATCAGCAATTTTAGTCACTTTGTTTTGGTTTGTTGTGAATGTCCCGTTCATTTTAAATTTTAACTTACCAATATTGTCACGGTACCCTATTGCTAGTTCGTATCCGCTGTTTGTCATATTACCAATGTTTAAAACGACCTGATTGTTGTTATTTAAATTTCTAATAGAGTTAGGCGCTCCAAAACCTGAAGAAGAATCATCAAGACCTACACTAGGCGGAACAGTCAAGTTAAACAACATATCCTTTTTATCAGTTCTATAATACTCTGCAGTAACACTTACCTTATTTTTAAACAACCCAATATCAACACCTATGTTTCTTTGAGTCGAACTTTCCCATTTTACATCACTGTTCCCTATTGTTGTTTGAATAGTACCATTAGACGCATTACCATCACCAAAAGCGTATACATGATCTCTATAAATAGAAGTACTGTAGAAGTAATCTTGAAAATTTTGATTTCCTACGGTACCGTTACTCACTCTTAATTTCAGGTTGTTTACAACAGATAGCATTGATTTAAAAAACGCTTCATCAGATACATTCCAAGCGGCTGAAACACTAGGGAAAATTCCGAAGCGATTTTGTTTTGCAAATCGCGATGATCCATCTCTACGCACACTTGAACTTATTAAATAACGCCCTTTGTAATCATATTGTACTCTGGCAAGCATACCAAATAATCTTGTAGTATAATCAAATCCTGACGTAGCAGATGCATTACCTGTTGCAGTATTTAATACCGGAATATCGTTATCTTGAACATTGTCTTTTGTAACGCCAAATTCTTCATTCACATATTTTTCACCTGAAACAGCAGTCGTTAAAGTAAAATTATGATTTTCGAATAATTGCGCTTTATAATTAAGGGCTGCATCCCAAGTAATAGCTGTATTTCTAGAAGCATCTTGTCTAATAAAACTAGGCTGAACAACTTCTAATCCTCTTTGAACATCAAAAGTAGATTGTGATGGTCTGAATCTTTTTCTAGTAGTATAAGTATCTGTGATTCCTGCTCTAGTAGTGATAGATAATGATTTTAAAATATCATAATTTACAGATACGTTAGTAAAGGATTTATTTAATCTTGTTTGATCTTTAGAATTTAAACTTTGAATTAATGAAACATTTGTATTAAAATCGTCTCCACCAAAAAGATCTAATGAGTTCCCGCTTGCCGCTAATACGGGCTGCGTAGGTTGGTAACGTAATAATTGACTAATTGTATTTGACGCACCGCGATCAGTATATTCTCTTGCAATACCTACACCTAAATCTACTGTCAACTTATCTCTCTTATAATTAACATTTGATCTAGAATTGAATCTTTGATAATCAGTACCTATTACAACACCTTTTCGATCAAAAATAGTTCCTACAAATGAATACTTAAGGTCTTTACTACCACCACTTACATTGATGTTATAATTTTGAGTATTGGCATTATCTGTAAATAATAATCTAGAGATATCATTGTCATATTGATACCTGTCTGGAGCATTAGTCAAGTAAGCTAAATTGATAGCATCATCTGAACTCCCTGTTAAATTTCTAGCTAAAAGCACATCTGAATACGTTTGATCTACTGAACTTAGCAATCGTTGCCCTCTCCCTAGACTTTCAAAACTTTTTGATGCATCTATTCTAACTTTCATTGGTCCTTCTTCACCTCTTTTAGTAGTGATTAAAATTACACCTGCTGCACCTCTAGTTCCATATATAGCTGCAGAAGAAGCATCTTTTAATACGTCGATAGATTGAATTTCGCTAGGATTGATTCTTGGATCGCCTTCTTGAGGTATTCCATCTACAACATATAAAGGCGTATTTGAACCTGATATAGACGTTATTCCTCTAATTAATATTTCTGAACTACTTCCGGGCTCTCCTGAAGTAACAACATTTACTCCTGAAATTTGTCCTTGAAGTGAGCTACCCAAATCTGAAGTGATTTGTTTTGCTAAATCATCTGCTTTCAATGTTGCCACCGCACCTGTTAATTCTTTTTTCTTAACAGCACCGTACCCTATTACTACTACTTCGTCAAGTCCCTCAACATTTGCTTTTAAGGTGACGTTCATAGATTTACTTTTTACCATTATAGATTGCTTAACCAAACCCAAATAGCTAATTTCTAAAACATCCCCAATTTGAGCATCTATTTTAAAAACACCATCAAAGTCAGTTATAACTCCTAATTTACTTCCTTTTTTCAATACTGATGCTCCCGGCACAGGTAAACCGTCCTCAGCACTAGTTACCACACCTACAACTACAATTTTACTCTCCTGAGCAAAAGTTAAGGATCCCGTAATTAAAAATAAAGTGAGCAAACAAGCGCTCAATAATTTTCTGCATTTTAAGTCCATACTTATTTTCATTTAATTTGGTTTAAGTTCTGTTAGAATAATTGGTTCCGCAAATTTTCAAAAATATCGATCTGCTATCATCAGGAGTTCTGAATACGACTATTCAATCCTTCTAAGACTTTGGTAAAATTATATCCTTTATCTAAAAACATACTGACAAAGATTACCCTTAACTTGTTAAATTTTACCATAATTTTAAGATATGTGGAAAAAAATATCTTTTAATTTATATTAAAACAAATATTTCAAAACGAAAATTTAATAATATATAATTCAAGAGGCTGCTGGGCATCTTTTATTAGCGTTTCAACATATAATACAGATTGTGCATCACTAAGTATATCTAGAAATGTTTCAATTAACTGTAGGCTACGATCGCAGAAAAATATGTATAAACGGCCGTAATGATCTTTACCTATATATTAAGGAGTACTCTTGATTAGTTAAAACACTATTGCAATATGAATAGACATTCTCACTTACCGTGTTAAAAACAATTAAATTACTTTTATCTTGCAAATAGTTACTGTAGCTTTTAAGTAGTAGTAGTAGTAGTAGTAGTATGAATGAAACAATGAATAATCCATCATTCAACATATAGCAGTTCAAAAATATACTCACTCAAATAAAAATTTCTCGAATACAGCATTATAACCGTTTGCTATTATTTCAAACCTTATTACTAGATCAATTTTAAAAGACTTATAACGCAATCAAAAAAATAGCTCGCTTAACAGACAAAATTTAAGTTACTTCAATTATGAATACAATCACATCAACAACATTTACGGCTACAGCAACAGTAGGACTATACAAGTCATACTCTAAGGAACTTATTTCTATAAATACATTTAAAAAGGCATTATGTAAAGCTCAAGAAGAAATTAAAAAAGAATTTAATGTTGCGTTGAGTACCAAAATGACGTTATGCCAAATTATTTTTCTTGGTCAAGAGGAACCCTCTGTAAGTCTAGATTTTATTCAATATCCTAAATTCCCGAAAGATGAAGTGGTTCTTCAAGAAGCAATCATGCAATTAGTGCAGCTCTTAATGGAAAGCCTGGATCAAAATCGAATAGTAATTGTCTTTCAGAATGAAACAATTTGCCTAGAAAAATCAGAAGAAATTGACCCCAAAATTCAATTATAAAATAACTATAACTAACTAGCCAAATAAATAGTAAACATATCTTAAAGTTAATTTTGAAATAACTCTTGTTCATTTCACCCAAATCCTATAATAATGGCCGTGAATTGTATAAAATAATGATAGCACAAACAGTCTACTTTTATTTTGTGAAACCAAACAAATAAATATTCCTAAAAGACTGCGTTGGTATTCGAAAATTTGATCAATATAAATTGGTCTTGGCACACATATAAGTGTTGTATTCGAATACAAAATAGCAGCCTATCATTATTAAGACTATGAAAAATGCTATTCAAAACGCGACCTTGTTTTACGATTATCAGCAGAAAGATATCGAAACAATATTTACAAATATAGAAAGTAAACCAAATCAGAAGTTAGTATATCAATTGCCCACAGGTGGTGGTAAAACGATGATATTTTCAGAAATCACCCGAAAGTATTTATCACAGTACGACAAACAGGTCATGATCTTAACGCACCGCAACGAACTGTGCAAACAAACGTCTAGCACTTTAAAAAAACTGACCGTGCAAAATAAGATTATTGGTAGTAAAACTAAAAATTTTAAGACCAATGCAAGCTGTTATGTGGCGATGGTAGAAACATTGAGAAACAGAATCAAAGACAAAAAAATCAATACTAAAAATGTTGGCTTGCTTATCATTGATGAAGCGCACCACAACTCTTTTAGAAAACTGACAAAGAAATTTAAAAATGCCTTTATAATAGGAGCAACTGCAACCCCATTTAGTTCAGATGTTTCTAAACCTATGAATACCTACTATGATAGTTTAATCACCGGTGAAAGCATTGCAAATTTAATTGATAATGGTTTTTTGGCTAAGCCAAAGTCATACGAATATGAAATCGAACTCAACACCTTGAAAACTGGAGTACATGGGGATTTTACGGTAAGCTCATCTAACGAGCTCTATGGTTCTCAAGCCATGCAAGAGCTATTACTACAGGCATATAAAGAAAATGCCAATGGTAAAAAAAGCCTGATTTTTAATAATGGTATTGCCGTATCTCAGCAAGTGGAACAAAACTTTAAGGCTGCTGGTATCCCAGTGAGACACTTAGACAATAAAACTGCAGATGAGGAGCGAAAAGAGATCTTGCAATGGTTTAAAAAGACAAAAAATGCAGTGCTGACTTCGGTTTCAATTTTGACTACTGGTTTTGACGAACCCACCGTGAAGCACGTTATCTTGAATAGAGCGACTACATCCATCACGTTGTACCATCAAATGGTAGGACGTGGCGCGAGAAGATTAGCTTCTAAAAAGACTTTTGGAATCACCGATTTAGGAAATAATATTCAACGTTTTGGAGCTTGGGAAGCGCCATTAGACTGGAAATACATATTTGAACACCCAGACGACTTTGCTAAGCAATTACACTATCAAGTGGTAGGCAACACTTCATCACAATCGAATGCTATTACTGCTGAAATGCGAAGCCATTTCCCCAAAACGTTAGAATTGGCTTTTGATATAGACAGTCATTTTCAAGAAGCTCTTGACATGGACAAAAAGCATAAAACGGTTATACAAGAATCAATTAGACAGCAAGCAAAAATGTGTTTAGATAATGGCGAAAGCCTAAGTCACGCACTTGAATTAGCAGCAATCTTAAATCCTGAAGTTCAGTGGCGCGTAAAGCAGTATGTAAAATGCTTAGATAGTGCAAGCACAAGTTATAAAAGTTGGTTGATGGAAGATTACCAAAATCGATTAGAAGGCTTGATAAAAAAACTATATCCTAAAATACATGCAGCCGATTAAATGCGTGATTGCATTTAAGAGTACAGCTGCCGCAGCATATAATTAGTAAGAAAAGGTAAATTTATTCTATTCCTATTAATCTGTGGCAGCATACTAGTAATAACGGCTTAGATGACTACAAACATGTTAGGGCGCGTTTTTAATTCGATAACACAAACAAGCATCGGTATAATCTTGGTCAGCGTATTCTTATTGATGACAATCCCGTAAAGGCTTTACCCTTAAAGTGCAAAAAGCCTATTGAATTCTTTTATCGATAGTAGCAAATGACAGTTTACGAACTACTAAAGTCCAAATTAATAATCAATTTCAAAAGTACAGATAACTTGTAATCAATAATATGAGTTTCAATGCTACCCTTTAATCAATAAAAGTGATGTGGAAATAACAAAAAACAATACTAGCTTTATCTTAAAAGGAATTATTGTATTACTTTTGCCTAACACTGTTAAATCATTTAATAGGGTACTATAATATGGCAAGCAAAGATCGAATTTTAAGACATAAGGAAGAAACCAGAACTAGCATTCTCAAGGCAGCCCACAAGATTGTCAAAGAGGAAGGCTGGCAAGGACTAAGCATGCGAAAAATTGCCGATCGAATTGAGTACACAGCGCCTATTATCTATGAGTATTTTTCGAACAAAGAATCAATTTTAGAGGAGCTTACTTTTAAAGGTTTTAAGAAATTATCTAAGCACTTAGAAGTAGCTAAAGCTAAACATGATTCACCGGAAGATCAATTAGAAGCAATGTGGATGGCCTACTGGAATTTTGCTTTTACACATACAGAGATGTATCAGGTAATGTACGGAATTCAAGTGAGCTGCTGCTCTAAAAAATGTACTGTGACTGATTCACCTTATCAGCTGTTTATTACGGTAATCTCTGAAGTTATGAAGGGAAAATCACCTACAGAGGAAGAAATCAAACAGAAATACTTTACGTTCTTTTCGGTTATTCATGGATTAATAGCAATCAATATTATTAATAGAAGCGATGTATCTGAATCTATTAATAACCAAATCTTGAAAGACGCTATCGGCGGAATTATCACATCCATCAAATAAAAAAATTTTCACAAACAACTTAACACCTTTAGATAATCTAATCTAAATAGCAAGCTTCTTATAAAAGCGAGCGCCATTCACACTATTAGACCCTTACTTAACACTGTTAAATAAATTAATATGATTATGTAGCACTATTTTAAACCTTACTCCAAACACTTTTGTCTTTTTACTTAACAGTGTTAGATAATTTAATTACGTAAATAATAAAAATCAATTTTGCATTGATTTAGAATAAGAAAACAAATAATAAAATTCAAAAATGAAAAATACCCTTATTAAAACTATGGTTCTTGCTGTTTTAATCAGCAGCTGTAATAATAAAGCAGAGGCTCCTGCTGCACCAGCTCCTTCCCTAGCTGTTATGACATTAAAAACAGTATCAACTACTACGTCCGTTGCTTACCCCGCAGCAATTCAAGGTACTGTAGATGTTGAAGTTCGCTCTCAAGTAAATGGAAACCTTGATAAAGTACTCGTTGATGAAGGTGCTTATGTTCGTAAAGGTCAAGCACTTTTTAAAATCAATGATAGACCATACAGAGAACAATTGAATAATGCTCTTGCTAATTTACACGCAGCAGAAGCAGCTCAAATAAATGCTGATATAGAAGTGGATAAATTAAATCCATTAGTTAAAAACAAAGTGGTTTCTGACTACCAGTTGAAAACGGCAAAAGCAATGCAAAAAGTAGCTCAGGCAAATATTGAGCAAAATAGAGCAATGGTAGCTTCTGCTCGTATTAACCTTGGTTACACGACAATTTCTGCTCCAGTAAGTGGATACATAGGTCGGTTACCTAAAAAGCAAGGAAGCTTAGTTAACGCTGCCGATGTAGAATCGCTAACAACCCTTTCAGATGTGCATGAGGTGTACGGTTATTTTTCATTAAGTGAGAGTGATTTTATCAATTTCAAGAATACCTACGCTGGAAATACACTAGCTCAAAAAATGAAAAACCTTAATGCTGTTGAACTTATTCTTGCTGACAATAGCGTCTACGAAAAAACCGGTGTAGTTGATATGATTGACGGTCAGTTTGATAAAAACACCGCTGCAATTACCGTGAGAGCAACATTTCCAAACGCAAACGGAATTCTTCGCTCAGGAAATACAGGAAAGATAAGATTGCAAATTCAGCATGATGATGCCATTTTAATTCCGCAATCAGCTACGATTGAAATGCAGGATAAAGTGTTTGCTTTTACTGTAAATGCTAAAAATGAAGTTACTAAAATGCCACTAACTATTTCAGGCAAAAGCGGTACTAATTATTTAATTAGCGAAGGATTAAAAGCTGGAGACAAAATCGTCTTAAGTGGAATCGACAAACTACAAGAAGGTCAAGTGATTCAACCAATTACTACTGCAGTAAAACAAGTTGCACAAACAGATATTAAAAAATAATTACTAGAAAAATGTTTAAAATATTTATACAAAGACCAGTACTCGCAACTGTAATCTCTATTTTATTAGTGATTTTAGGAGTACTAGGATTATCAAAGTTGCCATTGCAGCAATTCCCTGATATTGCACCGCCATCTGTACTTGTTACCGCGGTGTACCCAGGAGCAAATGCGGAGACAGTACTTCGCTCTGTAGCACCCTCACTTGAAGAGTCTATTAATGGTGTAGAGAACATGACCTACATGAGTTCGACAGCCAGTAATGATGGAACATTAGCTATTACTGTTTTCTTTAAATTAGGAACAGATGCTGACCAAGCTGCAGTAAATGTGCAAAATAGAGTTGCACAAGCAACAAGTCAGTTACCTAGTGAGGTTGTTCAACAAGGTGTTATTACTGCAAAGCAACAAAACAGCTTTGTAATGGCCATTGGTTTGTACACTGAAGACGAATCTAAGTACGACCAAACATTTGTATCTAACTACGCTCAAATTAATATTATCCCTGAGATTAAGCGTATTCCAGGTGTAGGTTCGGCAAATATTTTTGGTGGTGTCAAAGATTATTCGATGCGTGTGTGGTTAAATCCTTCACAAATGGCCTCGCATAATGTTACACCTGCTGAGGTTATGGCAGCCATAAAAGACAAAAGTTTAGAAGCAGCTCCAGGAAAATTTGGAGAAAGAAGTAAGGAAGTATTCGAATATGTAATCAAATATAAAGGAAAACTAACTAAACCAGAAGATTATCAAAACATTGCCGTAAGAGCTAATGGTGACGGATCTATCTTGCGTTTAAAAGACGTTGCGAGAGTAGAACTTGGTGCGTATTCTTACACTAGTTTAACACGTTTGAATGGTAAAAAAGGAGCTGTAATTGGAGTAATTCAATTAGCAGGATCTAACTCTAACGAAATCCAGATTGCAATTAATGCCTTAATGGAAAAAGCTTCTAAAGATTTTCCTGCAGGAATTAAACACAATATTTTTTATAGCACAAAGGTCTCTCTAGATCAATCTATCGAGCAAGTACAACATACCTTAATAGAAGCTTTTATTCTTGTATTTATCGTGGTGTTTTTATTCTTACAAGATTTTAGATCTACGTTAATTCCAGCAATTGCAGTTCCTGTTGCTATCTTAGGAACCTTCTTTTTCATGCAATTATTTGGTTTCTCAATTAATTTATTGACACTTTTTGCCTTGATTTTGGCGATTGGTATTGTAGTCGATGATGCGATTGTAGTTGTTGAGGCAGTGCATGCTAAAATGGAACACAAAAAACTAGCGCCTAAAGCGGCTACGCATGAAGCAATGCACGAAATCACAGGTGCTATTATTTCGATCACCTTAGTAATGGCTGCAGTATTTTTACCTGTAGGTTTCATGGAAGGCTCGACTGGAGTTTTCTACCGTCAGTTTGCATTTACTATGGCGATAGCTATTGTAATTTCGGCTGTAAATGCACTTACTTTGAGTCCGGCGCTGGCAGCATTGTTTCTAAAAGACAACCACAATGAAAATGGGCATCATGATGAAACTACCAAGACTAGTTTTAAAGAAAAATTCTTCACAGGATTCAATACGAGTTTCAACAAATTAACGGATCGTTATGTAGGTAGTTTGAATTTCTTAATCAAAAATAAGTGGGTTAGTTTAAGCGGATTGGCATTAATCACTTTTGCTACAGTAATTATGGTCAAATCAACTCCTGTAGGTTTTATACCAACAGAAGATCAAGGTTTTATTGCCATTGCCGTAAATACGCCATCAGGAACATCGCTAAATGGAACTCAAAAAATTATGGGTGATGCCGAAACTACATTAAGAGGTATCGAGAGTTCGCGATTTGTAACTGCTATTTCAGGTTTTAACTTGTTAACAAATTCTACGAGTCCGTCTTCGGCAATTATATTTTTATTGTTGAAACCAAATGAGGAACGCGGTGCAACAAAAGATATTGACGGAATTATGAATGAAGTTCGTGGCAAACTAGGTGCGATTTCAGGAGGAAGTTTCTTCGTATTTAGTTTCCCTACCGTTCCAGGATTTAGTAATGTAGAAGCGCTAGATATTGTCTTACAAGATAAAACAGGTGGAAAACTAGATAAATTCAGTGGGATTTCTCAAAACTTTATTGGCGAGTTAATGAAGCGCCCAGAGATTGCGGTTGCCTTCACAAGTTTCAAAGCAGATTATCCTCAATTACAACTGGATATCGATGATGAAAAAGCAGACCAACTGGGAGTAAAAGTGAGTGATATTCTGGGAACAATGCAAGCTTACTTTGGTAGTGCTCAAGCCTCAGATTTTAACCGTTTTGGTAAATACTACCGTGTAGTTGTACAAGCAGATATTGAAGACCGTGCAGATCCTTCTGCTATTGATCGTGTGTTTGTTAAAAATAAAAATGGCGAGATGGTGCCTATCAATTCATTGGTAAAACTGACTAGAATTTATGGATCAGAAACAGCCTCACGTTACAACTTGTTTAATTCGATTTCGATAAATGCAATTCCTAACGCTGGATTTAGCTCAGGTGATGCCATTAAAGCAATTGAGGAAGTTTCGGCAAAACAATTGCCTACTGGTTATAAGCATGAATTCTCTGGTCAAACTAGAGAGGAGATTTCGTCTGGAGGTCAATCTGCTACCATTTTCTTACTGTGTTTAATATTTATTTATTTCTTATTAGCAGCACAATATGAGAGTTACATACTACCATTAGCAGTTATATTGTCTATACCTGTGGGAGTTTTTGGAGTATTTATAGCGATAGGATTAACGGGGATTGCAAACAATATTTATGTACAAGTCGCCCTAGTAATGTTAATAGGTTTACTTGCTAAAAACGCCATCTTGATTGTAGAGTTTGCTTTACAGCGTAGAAAAGCGGGACAACCACTAGTTGAAGCAACAATCGAAGCGGCGCAACTACGTCTCCGTCCGATTATCATGACTTCACTAGCATTTGTTGTAGGATTGATTCCTATGATGGGAGCTACGGGACCGTCAGCACAAGGCAATCATTCGATAAGTATAGGTGCTGCAGGAGGTATGATCTCTGGAGTAATTCTAGGGGTATTAATTATACCGGTACTTTTTATTGTTTTCCAAAATTTACAAGAGAGATTCACTGGAAATCCAAGTGAAACTAATAACAACATATAATTTTATGAACCACTATATCACATCAGTAATCGTCGCTGTAGTCGCTGCAATGGCTTACTTATCATACAGAATCTCAAAAGAATTAGAAGACAAACAAGATTCTTGTCCAGAATGCTAATACCTATTCAAATGAAAAAAAATCAATTAAAAATTGTGCTAGCTGTAATATCAGTTAGCACATTTATATCCTGCTCTGTGAGTAAGGACACGCCACTACCTGCGACTGCTATTCCAGCAAGTTTTAGAGGGGCAAGCACAACCAGTGATAGTTCGAGTATTGCTGATATTAGTTGGAAAGATTTCTATACCGATGCTGCTTTACGCACCCTTATAGACAGTGCGATCACTAGAAATAATGACTTGCAAATCGCCATTAAAAACATCGATATTGCTCAAAAGAAATACGCACAATCTAAATGGAATAATGTTCCTCGCTTAGACCTTGCGGTAACAGGAAGCACTACAAATCCATCAGACAATAGTTTTACGGGTAAAAATCTGGGACAAGCGTTAGGGCAACAGCACCTTGACGACTACTCTACATCATTGTCACTTTCATGGGAAGCAGATATTTGGGGTAAAATTAAAAGTCAAAACAAAGAAGCTTTTGCTACTTATCTGCAATCTGAAGAAGTACGTAAGGCAGTAAAAACAGCTGTAGTTGCTGACGTTTCTAAGGGGTACTATAACTTATTAATGTTAGATTCTCAATTGGCTATAGCCAAAAAAAATGTGCAGCTTAACGACAGTACTACAACTATAATTAAGTTGCAGTATGATTCAGGAATGGTAAGTTCACTAGCTATTCAACAGTCAGAAGCACTGAAACTGAATGCACAACAGCTAGTTCCCAAATTAGAACAAAATATCGCTATTCAAGAGAATGCTCTAAGTGTTTTGACCGGAGAATTTCCTAATTCGAAAGAAAGAAGTGCATCAATCAAGAGCATGAAGATCAAAGATAGTCTAGCAATAGGTTTTCCTTCTTCTTTAGTACAAAAACGTCCTGATGTACATAGTGCTGAGCTGGCTTTACAAATCGCAAATGCTAGAGTGGGAATCAATAAAGCCAACTTATATCCTTCATTGAAAATTACTGCGCAAGCGGGCTTGAATTCGTTCGAACTTTCAAATTGGTTTACAATGCCGGCTTCGTTATTCGGAACTGCTTTAGGTGGTCTTGCACAGCCTATTTTTAATAATAAAAAGCTGAGAACCAATTATAATATTGCTAAAATAGAACGTGAGAAAGCCGTAATTCAATTTAGACAAACAGTTTTAATAGCAGTAAGCGAAGTGGCAGATGCCATGGTAAAATTAGAGAAATTGCAAGATCAAATTGCTTTCTTACAACAGCGAGTGACGATATTAAACAAAGCAACCTTCAATGCTACCTTGTTGTTTAAAAATGGTATGGCTGACTATTTAGAAGTTTTAACTGCGCAAGCAAATGTGTTGCAAGCAGAACTCGAACTAGCAAATTTAGAGAGAGAACAGCTAAGTAATAATACAGAATTGTACAAAGCCTTAGGCGGCGGATGGCAATAATACAACGCTAGAAAAATAAAAGCCGGTACGTTAAATCAATAACATACCGGCTTTTTTTATGCGTAATTCTCTTTTTTTTCTCGAATGTAGATCTCGTGTAATCCTAGTTTACATTTGGGAAACCATATAATGAATAGGCTTAAAAGTACCGCCATTACTATCCTCGGCAGAGCAAGCAGTTAAGCAAACAATCAGGTCCATTTCTGCTTTAAACTTTACGTAATCACCTGCAGTGGATGTGGGAGGCAAAACACTAATCTTTCCTTTATCGTCAAACTGCACATTCATAAATATATTGAAAGCAGTAGGTATGTCGTCTAGCTCAATATCGTAAGCAGCTAGATTGACTTTAAGATTATTAAGGCAACTAGGGTGTTCTTCATGATTATTATACATAATCTGAAAGGTCTCTGGGCTACAAGGCGCTAATAAAAAATCATTACGCCCATTGGTGTCTTCCACTATTTCCATCATTTTATGAGAGCGATTACTCCATAAAAAATTTCCTGCACTTATGAGAATACTTTCTTCAAAATCTAAGGTCTTGCCTGAAGATAATTTCTCTTTTTTGTCATCTAAATTAAACAGCACCATATCGCTAACCTGACTACCTAGAGGATCAACAACGGTCAAAAAATCACCTTTTTTTAAAGCAAATGCTGCACCAGTTTGCGGCGGAATCAAGTTGAATTCGTTCATTATTATTTCTTTGCCCATTGTTAACTATTTTTATTGTGAAAAGGACATTTCCAGCTAGCGTCTACTTCCCTACCACTGTATTGTTTGGTTTCGCTATCTTCGGCAAAATCTTGTAAAACTGGATTAATACTTCCTTGCAAAGCTTTATCTCTCCATCTAATCCGCTTTTTTACAGATTGGTACGTACCCATCTCTCGTAATTTTTCAAATTGCCAGTGCAAATTAAAAACTAGGGTACAATAAGGTGCTCTTCTAGCCATTCTCGAACTCTTAGGATGCATTCCTACAATGTAAAATGCTTTTCCTTTTATACTAAAACTAAAGGTAGGGTCATTAGGGTCTTGGCTCACATTAGGATCCCACTCAGTGTGGTCTTGATCATGCAACTTTTGTAAAAATTGCCATAAGGCATTTTCAAAAGCAAGTTCTGTTTTAAAATTATTATCCTTAAAACTGATGATTAAAGATTCAAAAACATTCGATTCAAAATCATAGCTTTCTAAATAGTCAGCTATATCATTTAATATGGGTTCGATTACTTCATCATTTGTGATATCATCGTAAACTTTTAAATGGTATTTATCCATTCTAAAAACCGTATTTGCCATTAGGCAGGGATGATTTTTATTGATGATAAAATCCTTAAATTCCTGTTCTATTGTTCCCACTTCGGTAGTATCAACGATTGCTGTATTCATGTCAGTATCTTTTAATAATAGCTAATTTTCACTTTACATTTTATTATCAGAAAAGCTTATTTTATAAAAAAATTGACCGATGCTTCTATCATCGTTGGGCAACTGATCTTTATAATTAAAGACGTAGGCACTACTGCATGCACGAACGGGTGGAAAGCACATGCGCCGTTACAGCTGCTTCAACAACCTGCCTACCCGTGTTCTTCGTTTCAACAAGCATCAGGTCAATTATTTCTTTCATTAAGGTTTTATTTTTTATCGAATGAACCATTTTAAAAGCAATGCTATAATTCAGTAAATTTTGTTCCTTTTCTGTTTTATAAGATTATAAATTCTACCCGCTGCCAATGTTACAGAATTATACTTAGGTTTTGTATTATTAAAAGAACCCACTTTAAACTGCAAATAATGCAATAAATACAATCTAAAACAGTGAAAAGCATTGCTTACATACTACTGTATAAAAAAATCTGCTTACTCTCTATGTTGAGAATAAGCAGATTTTAGCATACATATTAAAGTACTATGTGTTTTATTCGAGAATGAAATTAACACTTACATTAGCCGAAATTTCGATTTCACCCGCAGCAAGTGTTTCTCTAGGTGTAGCTGAGTCACTCATTTCTGCTTTCATCATGCGAGCATAAACAGGTTGTGGCGAATAGCTTTGTGAATTGTCCGAAATTGTCATTGCACGCCCTAGTTTCTGTCCAAGAACAGATACATAATCTTCTGCTTTCATCTTCGCATCTTTCATCGCTAATTGTCTAGCTTCAGATTCGTACTTAGCCATATTAGAAGATTGAAAAACAACATTGTCTATTCGATTCACACCTTCAGAAACTAATCCTTCCATCAATTCATCATATTGATTTAAGTTCCTTACAATGATTTCGATTGTTTGTGTCGCATTATAATTGGTTTTCTTCTTAGCATAATCATACTGAGGATTCAAAGCTACGCGCTGCGTTCTATAATCTGCAGTGGCGATATTATTTTTCTTGATTAACTTTAAAACAGCATCAATTTGCTTGTCGTTTTCTTTTTTAACGTCTTTTGCATTGCTTCCTTTTGTCTCAACTGTAGCAGTAATTGTTGCTTGATCTGGTGCCACTTTTACTTTGGCTTGACCATTAACACTTATTTGTGGTACTTGTTTAATTTCCTGGCCGTATGACTGAGCCATAAAAACCATTGCTAAAATGATTAGTGCTTTTTTCATAATTCGTTTCTTTTGTTTGTAATTATTATGTTACAAGGCTGTATTCAAAAGCCGTGCCATTACAGTTTCCCCATTTTAGCCATTACAAATAAAATCACGATAGGAATTGTCAACAGCACTACCATAAAAGTATGCTCTATAATTAATGATGGCTGTGTTGCCAGTGTAACAATATAACCACCTATTGCTCCACCAAAGTGTGCTGTGTGGCCTATGTTATCATTTTTTGCTCGCATGCCATAAATAGAATATAAAAGGTATAGAATCCCGAATAAATAAGCAGGAATAGGAACAATAAAAAATAACCCTAACATCATATCAGGACGCAGTAAAATCGCTGAATACAGCACACCCGTTACCGCTCCTGACGCTCCAACGGCTCTATAATTGTAATCGTTTTTATGAAATAATATTGTAAGTAAACTACCAAAAAGCAAACTCGCCATATAGATAATAATAAATGAAACAGTTCCCAAATAGCCAATAACTACTGGTGCAAAAAAGTAAAGCGTTAACATATTAAAAGCGAGATGTCCTATATCTGCGTGTAAAAAACCAGAAGAAAACAATCGAACTTGCTCGCCTGCGCGAATACTTCCCATGTGAAATTCATATTTTCGAAAAAAACTAATGTCATTAAAGCCTTTAAAACTCATTAAAGCATTAGCTGCGATTATAATAATCAAGATGGTATTCATAAATTTATTTTATAATTTCAGTAAATATAAACATTCTTAAAGGGACGCGTTTGCAACTTTTTAATTTTTTAACGCTATTCATTTTTGCCTTACCTTTGCAACAAAATTTATTGCATGCAATTTCTAGTATATATAATCGCTTATCCTTTTCTGTGGTTCGTTTCGATACTTCCATTTCCTATTTTTTACGCCTTGTCTGATGTGATCTATTTCTTGATTTATCACGTTATTGGTTATCGTAAAAAAACGGTTAGAAGTAACTTAGCATTAGCACTACCGCACTTATCTGAAGAAGAAAGAAAAGTGATCGAAAAGAAATTCTATCAGCATTTTTGTGATATGTTCTTAGAGATGGCAAAAACCATGACGATATCTGAAGAGGAAATCAACAAACGTTTTGTAATAACAAATCCTGAACTAGTAACAGAATACGAACAAAAAGGCAAAAGCATCATGTTGCTAGCTTCGCATTATGCAAGTTGGGAATGGTTGCTCGCGCTTAATAAAAAACTATCTTTTCAAGGGGTAGGTGTGTACAAGAAATTAGCCAATAAATATTTTGATAAATTAGTAATAGACATACGATCTAAATATAATACAAAGCTTGTTGTTACTAGAGAAACGATCCCGTTAATCGCTAACAATCAAAGAAAAGGAATTTTATCAATGTACGGTATGGCTAGTGACCAATCGCCTAAGAATGACCGAATTATTCATTGGGGAAATTTCATGGGTATCGATGTGCCAGTGCATACTGGAGCTGAAGTTTTAGCAAAAAAATACGATTTAACAGTGCTTTTTGCTAAGGTAGAAAAGGTAAAACGTGGCTACTATCAAGCCACCTTGATTCCCTTGACAGACGAGCCTAAATCAATTCCTAATTTCGAAATCACAAACCAATTTATTAAAGAGGTTGAGAAACAAATTCATGAAGCTCCTGAATATTATTTCTGGACGCATAAAAGATGGAAACATAGAAGATAAAGGCACTTTTACTTTATATTAACTAGCGGTTTGAGTTATATTCTTTAATTTTGTTAGTATGAAATTAAAGATCAACAATAAATATAGTACACTACTTCCAGCAGATCCCGAGGAAGCAAATGGAACACGCCAAGTTACTGAAACAGCGTTTTCTTATATGCGTCCTACAGTTCCATCAAAACCAGAATTGATACACTTTTCTAAAGAGACTGCCGCCCTAATTGGTCTTACAGAAACAGATGCTGCAAGTCCTGCGTTTACAGCTATTTTTTCTGGAAAGGATCTTCTTGAGGGAACACGTCCTTATGCCATGAGTTATGCCGGACACCAATTTGGTAATTGGGCTGGACAACTAGGCGATGGTAGGGCGATTGTACTTACTGAAATCGACGTGCAAAATAAAAATTATACGTTACAACTTAAAGGAGCTGGGCCTACTCCCTACTCTCGTCGTGCAGATGGTATGGCAGTGTTGCGCTCGTCTATAAGAGAACATTTGTGCAGTGAAGCAATGTTTCATTTGGGCGTTCCCACAACCAGATCACTATCATTACTATTAACTGGCGACCAGGTTTTAAGAGACGTGATGTATGATGGCCACGCCGAATATGAAAAAGGTGCAGTCGTTTGTAGAGTAGCACCCTCTTTTATACGATTTGGAAATTTTGAGTTGTTTGCTTCTCAAAATGATATTCCGAACTTAAAAAAACTAGCCGATTTTACCATAGAGCAGTATTATCCTGAAATAAAAGGAGATGATAAAACACGTTATGCAGCCCTATTTGAGGCTGTAGCCAATAATACGCGCAAAATGATTGTGCAGTGGCAACGTGTGGGTTTTGTTCATGGTGTAATGAATACTGATAATATGTCAATCCTAGGGCTAACCATTGACTACGGCCCTTACGGATGGCTAGAAGACTATAATCCTGACTGGACACCCAATACCACAGATCGCGAAAATAGAAGGTACCGCTATGGAAATCAGCCCCAAATAGCATTGTGGAATTTGTACCAACTAGCAAATGCTTTGTATCCCTTGATCGAAGAGGCGGCTCCATTAGAAACCGTTTTACAAGCTTATCAAGATCAATACGAAGCGGATTATACGGCCATGATGAATGAAAAGTTAGGCTTGGCTGCTTCTCTAAATGACACCAAAGAATTAATTGGTTTGCTTTCGCAAAATTTACTCTTGCATGAGACCGACATGACTATTTTCTTTAGACTATTAGCACAAATCAAGCAAGCAGATGATGAAGAATTGGCTTTCAAAAAAATTAGTGATGCCTTTTACAATCTGGAAAAAGTAAGCAAGGAAACTAAAGAAACGTGGTTATATTGGTTTACGCAATACATAACAAAATTGAAAGCTGAAAAAGCTACTGATGCTGAAAGAGCTATAAAAATGAATCAAGTAAATCCTAAATATGTATTGCGCAATTATATGGCACAACTGGCTATAGACCTAGCCGAAAAGGGAGATTATAGTTTGATTACTGAATTTTACGAGTTATTGAAAAAACCCTATGATGAGCAGGAAGCTTTTTCAAATAAATGGTTCGCAAAAAGACCCGACTGGGCGAGACAAAAAATAGGTAGTTCGATGCTATCTTGTAGTTCTTAAAACTGCATTGATGCTTTTTGTAAGTATAAAAAAAGCCCTTTTACTTATTACTAGTAAAAGGGCTTTTCTATGCATTAACTAAACCACTTGTCAATTAAATGATCATCGATGGCTACAGCTTTTTTATGTGTAAATTCGTTTGTTGCTTTATTATAGTCGTATTCTAAAGCCCATTGCTTGTGATTTGCAGCTAACGCTTTGATGCTCTCACATACAAATTCAATCTCAGCAGAAGTCGTTGTAGGATGAATAGACATTCTAATCCAACCCGGCTTTCTTATTAGGTCTCCTAGGGAAATTTCGTCAATTAATTTATCTGATGTTTCTTGATCAACATGCAATAAAAAATGACCGTATGTACCGGCACAACTGCATCCCCCACGTGTTTGAATTCCAAAACGGTCGTTCAAAATCTTAACACCCATATTAAAATGGAGGTCATCGATATAAAACGAAATCACACCCAATCGATCTTTGTGTTGAGCAGCGAGAATTTTAATATTAGGAACTAAACCTAGCGATTCAAAAACGTAATCAACTATCTCATGCTCTCTATCTAGCATGTTGTCGATTCCCATTTTCTCTTTTAATTGAACCGCAAGTGCCGTTTTTATAACTTGTAGAAACCCTGGCGTTCCTCCATCTTCACGATCTTCGATATTATCGATAAATTTATGTTTACCCCATGGATTTGTCCATGAAACAGTTCCTCCTCCTGGATTATCAGGAACGAGATTTTGATACAATTTTTTATTAAATACGAGTACTCCTGGAGTTCCAGGACCGCCCAAAAATTTATGAGGCGAAAAGAAAATAGCATCTAAGTACGCCTCTGGATCAGCTGTAGGATGCATGTCAATAGTCACGTAAGGCCCTGAACAAGCAAAATCTACAAAACAGAGTCCGTTGTTAGCATGCATCACTTTTGCAACTTCGTGATATGGTGTGCGAATTCCTGTTACATTAGAACCAGCAGTCAAAGTGGCAATCTTAAAAGTTCTATCCTTATATTGCTCAAGAATGGTTTTAAAATTTTCCATACAAAAAAGACCTTCCTCATTTGAAGGAATCACCACCACATCGGCGATGGTTTCTAACCAAGTAGTTTGATTAGAGTGATGCTCCATGTGCGAAATAAATACAACTGGTTTCTTCTCAGCAGGAATCGTTATAAAATCTTTCAAGTTTTCTGGAACACGCAGCCCTAAGATACGTTGAAATTTATTTACAACCCCCGTCATTCCTGTTCCATCAGTAATTAGAATATCGTCTTCACTAGCGTTTACATGATGCTTGATTATGTGTCTCGCCTTATGATAAGCCTTTGTCATTGCAGTACCTGAGATGGTAGTTTCTGTATGGGTATTGGCTACAAACGGTCCAAACTCATTCATCAGTTTCTCCTCGATAGGTCGGTACAATCTTCCGCTAGCAGTCCAGTCAGTATAGATAATTTTTTTTGTTCCATAAGGCGAAACAAACTCTTGATCTATACCTATAATATTTTCTCTATACTGTTGGAAATAACGTTCTAACTTGGTCGTTTTTTCTGTTGCAATCATCTCGTTCTAATTTTGCCTCAAATATACAGAAATTTAAGGGTTTTACTATTCGAGAATAGTCAAAACCGTCCCTAATTTCTACTAAAATGTAACTATTTAACGATTATCTACCGCCATTTGCTCTTAAATCTGCAAGACACTGCGCATCTAGCTGTGGTACCGCACCAGCAGCAGCCATTGCACCTATCCCTACTTGCATCTCTGACGAAAAATACATCAAGCAGCTCTCTACCACGCAATGTTTACTATTATCAGGATCCTCATGATTGCTTTGTAAAGGCGCACCCAAATTTGTCAAACCCAGAATATGTCCAAATTCGTGCTCCATAACCGTGGCTTCTAGTAACGACCGCGTATTTGAAAACGGGTTGCTACTCGTGTTTCTCCTAATGGTATTTTCGAAAATAACAAAGGAAGTATTGCGATAGGCAATTCCTAACACGACACTGTTCCCTTCATTCTCAGCCGAAGCACCATCAGAGAAATAAGCCCAAACAGCGATTTCAGTGCCATTGTTAAATTTAGTTCTATTAGCATCTTCAATTGCAGCAATATCTGTGGTGGTATAGACCGTTTTAGCTGGTGATTCAATCTCTCTTTTTAATACGGTAATGCCTCCAGGTTTAAAAGTACGTGCTTCAATAAAAGAAACAAAGTTAGCAACCGCAGCCGCAGATGGCTCAAATCCTTTTACATAAACTAGCTCGACAACCATACTTTTAAATTTGGCGTCAGAGAGTAAATCTCTTGAAGAACTACCCGTTACTTTTTTATTGTTGACCGTTACTAAGGCTGTTGCCTCTTCGCTAGTATCATCTGTTTTTGAACAGGCTGTTCCTAAAACGGCTAGTAAAAACAAGGCGCTTATAACCTTACTCGCTTTCATCATTCTTAATTTCATTTGTTTTTTCTTGTATTTATTAAAGTGGTATTTAAATATAAATACGCAAAAAATCACATTTTAGTTTAAGCTAAGCATACAAATAGCTCATTTTAAAGCATTAAAAATTGATTAAAAGCTAGTACAAATACAATTACTCTGCAGACAATAGTTCGATAAGTGCGTCGTGACCTTGCATCGCTGCATGATTTAGTGCCGTGTTTCCGCGATTGTCTCTGATGGTTTTATCGGCACCGTTTGCTAAGAGAAATTTCACAATTTCAGTTTGCCCAAAAGTACTCGCATAGATTAAGGCAGTCGCATTATTTAAATTCGTTAGATTAATATTGGCTTTGTTTTCGATCAAAATTTTTACAATTTCTAAATTCCCTTTAAAAGCCACGCCCATCAAGGCCGTGTTTCCTGATTTATCTTGTGCATCTATCAGTGCGCCTTTGTTAATCAACATTTGTACTGTAGCAACTTCATTGTTGTATGCTGCTAAAATTAAAGGCGTAAACCCTTTGCTATCTACTGCGTTTATGGTGTCTTGATTCATCTTGTATTGTTTTTCGATTGCTGTAATATCTCCGTTTCTAGCGTTGTCAAATATTGACTGTGCTTGTGTCGTTGCTGTAATTATCAATAATAGCAACAAGTATTTGATTTGCATGTTTTCAATGTAAATAAGGGGAAATAGTGCTACCTCCCCTATCTTTTATAAATATAATTTAATTTCTGAAGTCTTTTTGAGAGAATCCTAATTTTTCTGCAACTCGCATTCCGAAATTCGAATCTGCTCTGTAGAAAAACGTAATCATCTTTTTCTGGATTTCTTTGTTGGTCACCTGGCCTAAATCACCACACAAGTTCTTGATTAAATTGTCTTGCTCTGTTTTACTAAGAGCTCTGTAAAAATCTCCCGCTTG
Source organism: Flavobacterium aeripolare (assembly GCF_013294025.1). Lineage (GTDB taxonomy): Bacteria > Bacteroidota > Bacteroidia > Flavobacteriales > Flavobacteriaceae > Flavobacterium. The sequence continues at coordinate 98,810 of NZ_JABSNL010000006.1, read as the reverse complement.
CGCAAAATCATTAGTTTTAGTAATTTTCTTTTGCGTTATAGTAACATTTGTAAAGTTTGTCTCTGATTGCTTGAATTTACTATTATCAGCAAATGAAGCTTTGTTACTTGGTTGGTAATTAACGTCAGGGTTTTCAAACTTTTTATTAGCAAAACTACCGTAGCCATTTGAGTTGTAATTTACTGCTGGCTCTAGCGGTTGGTTGATTTTTAACTGTTGGAAATTACCTCCCAAACGGTAACGCTGTGTATCAAAATATGAAAACAATCTTCCTTGTAACAATTTATCCTCTGAAGCTTCAATTCCAGGAATGAAATCCGCTGGTGAAAAAGCGATACTTTCTACTTGCTCAAAATAATTCACAGGATTTTGATTTAACGTCATCGTTCCTATTTTGATTTTCTCAATTTTATCAGCAGGCCAATCTTTGGTGGCGTCTAAAGGCCAGAAATCAAAGGATTGTAAATCCTCTGGAGCGATCATTTGTACGTATAAATCCCACTGCGGATAATTTTTATCGGCAATGTCTTTTCTCAAGCTCATTGTCGCGTGCTGCCAGTCTATGCCTTGTTGCTTTGCAGCCTCTTCTATTGTCATGTTTTTTACACCTTGTTTTGTAACCCATGAATATTTTACATAAGTCACTTTTCCAGCTGCATTAATCCACTTATAGCCGTGTACACTGCTACCATCCATGTACTGATACCCTTGAGGAATTCCTAAATCAGTATACAATCTCGTAAGCATGTTTGTCGATTCAGGAACGTTTGAGAAAAAGTCAAAAAATCGGTTTGGATCTTGCTTGTTAGTTTCTGGAGATGGTTTTAATGAATGCACCATATCAGGAAATTTCATGGCATCTCTAATAAAGAAAACAGGTAAATTATTCCCCACGATGTCATAGTTTCCTTGCTCAGTATAGAACTTAACTGCAAAACCACGCGGATCTCTTAAAGTTTCTGGAGAACCATTCCCGTGAATTACAGTCGAAAAACGAACAGCCAAGTCGGTTTTTTTACCCGATTTTGCAAAAAGCACTGCAGATGTATAGGCAGACATGTCTCTCGTCGCCTCAAAATAACCCGAAGCTCCAGCTCCTCTAGGGTGAACTACACGTTCTGGCGTGCGCTCTCTATCAAATGAAGCTAATTTTTCGATTAAATAACTGTCTTCTAATAACACAGAGCCGTACTCCCCTATAGTTTTAGAATTTTGATTGTCACCCACTGGAGCACCATTGTTACTCGTCATGGTTTTTTGCGGGTTTGTTTGTGCACTTGTGGCTAATGCAATTGATAAAGCCAATGCTGATAATAGTAATTTCATCTAATTTGTTTTTTATTGTGGTACAAATATCTCTTGAACAAGTTTATTAATCAAATTAATAATATTTATATTTGTATTAATAAAATCAATAAGCATGACATTACAACAGCTAGAATATGTCGTTGCGCTAGATACTTACCGGCATTTTGTAACCGCTGCCGAAAAGTGTTTTGTCACGCAACCTACTATTACGATACAAGTTAAAAAGTTAGAAGACGAGATAGGATTTGCTCTATTCGATAAAAGTAGTTCACCATTTAAACCCACGGATTTAGGCGAAATGTTTGTGAGAAAAGCCAAAATTATTTTGCGGGAAGTGAGCGATTTAAAAAACATGGTTAATACCGAGCTCGGTAATTTAGAAGGAGAATTTAGAGTAGGCATTCTTCCTACCATTTCACCTTACCTGATTCCGTTGATCTCAGGTTCGTTCTCGCAAAAATACCCCAACTCTATTTTACGAATAGAAGAAATGCAGTCTGAGGCTATAATTGCGGCGTTACAAAAGAAGGAAATCGATATTGGTATTCTTGTCACTCCTATCACTGAGCCTTACATCAGGGAAGTAAATCTATACAACGAACCCTTTGTTTTCTATGGTCAAAAATCAGACGAATTGAATCATAAAAAAACGATAACTACGCAAGATGTGGAACAATTAGAAGACGTATGGTTGCTTGAAAATGGCCATTGTTTTAGGAATCAAGTTTTAAATATTTGCAACAATATAGAAAGTAATAAAAGCATAAAATTCCAGAGTGGTTCTATCGAAGCTTTGAAGCGCATGGTCGATAATTATGGTGGTTTTACACTAGTGCCTGAAATGGCAATCAATAAAAATGATCAAGGTTGCAGTATTAATTTCTCAGATCCCAAACCCATTAGAGAAGTTAGCTTAGTAGTGCATCACTCTTTTTCGAAAGATACTTTGATTGAAGCTTTACGGACAGAAATATTAGAAAAAATCCCAAAAGACTTTATTAAAAAGAAGAATTTTATGAAAATAAATTGGCGTTAATTGCAACCGCTTTTTATTCGAAAATAAGCCAGCGCGAAAATATCTTAAATTTAAAGGTGCATCTGTAGGCGGTATCAAAATTATTATTACTACATTTATTTTTAGGTCTAAGAAAGCGACTGTAAAACAACAATGTGTTTAATAGAATAATGCATCACAGTTAGGGTGAATTTCAAAATACGCCCATAGCTTTTTTAAAAATTGATTAAAATGAAAAATGACAGTACCAATTATACTACAGAAAAAGTAGCAGAAAATACCATCATAGAAGGAAGTATGAAACCAGCAGTTTTTGCAGCAGATGCAGCGTCAGGATTAAATTCTACGAGAATGAAATACAAGCCCATGCTTGACGATACCATTCTTTTTAGAGACGAAACTAGCGTAGAAACTAAGAAGCATAGCATAGCACAATTGATTGAAAAACTAAATGTAATTGAGAATCTTCGCTACAAGCGCACCGTAGAGGATACGTATTGCAATGTTTATTCTTTTGATTATTGCCATTTCAACAATGTTTATTTACCTACAGTCTGGTGGACAGATGAAGCCATTGAAAGATTGCAAGCCGGAGAAGATGTAACACCTATATATAACGACACCGTAAAAACAATTTACTCTAGTGCCATCACGGATTGGTTTGTAAAATGGGGCCCAGCTTTTGGGTGGAAACGCACCATGGACGTTAATGAATTACAAGAAAAAGTGAATAATGAAGGCGCTATAGGAATTATATGTGCCAAAAGAAAAATTAGAGGGCTCTCTGGACATATAGTTCCTGTTGTTCCTGAAACCGCTGCACATAAAGCATATAGAGAGGACGGACGCGTAATTTATCCTTTACAATCACAGGCAGGAAAAGTGAATTATAAGTATTTTGCCAAGGTTAAAAAAGACTGGTGGAACAATGCTTTGTATTCCTCATCTGTGTTTTATTATCATGACTAAATTTACAATTTATACTACAATATATTAGACTGCTTTCTCACATGGGAAAGCAGTTCTCTTTTAAGTTTGTTTTCACTATCCTTTTGCTTTTATTTTCGAAAAAAAAGTATTTGATATTAGTACCAACTAATACATTAAAAAAGAACAGCTTACAAAAATTATAACTTTAAAATATTCGAACAAAACGGTATAAATAAGACTGTTTTTAAACGGCAGAAAATTTAACAGTTCGCAGCTATCATTTGCTGTTGTATTTTCGAAAAAAATGGAGTAGTTTTGCACTTTGGAAAAATACAAGAAGAAACAAAAACTAATTTTGGATCTTCGTCTTCTTAAAAGATTGTCTCAAAAGGAATTACAGTGCGGTTACAAGTCGTTATCACCAACTTCAAAAAGCGCTCCTTTTAACAATATTTCGGTCGATCAAAAACTAAATTTCTAAGACTGAAATTAAATTCCTGTAATTTAAAAGTAAAATCGTTTTTTGTTGCTTAACAGCTTAATGTTCCTACTTCAATTTGAGACACATTATAAGTCGTTTAAACAAAAACCTATAGGATAAAAAAAAGCAAAACAGTATATAACACCTAAAGAAAGCCATCGTATAAATGAAAGAAAATCACAAAACAAAATATTATTGGGGTATTGGTTTAGAAAATGAAACCTACTTACAATTTGAAGAATCTTTAATCGTTAGTGGTGCTTTTATACAGGAAAAAATAGGTAGGGAAAAATACAGTATTGATTACACAAAAAACTACAAAGAGGACAGTTTAGCGCCGCTACTAGAAAAAGCATTTATTACCGATGAGAACTATGCTGTAAGTCGTATGATGAACAGTCACTCATTAGAAAAACTAGATGTAAATTTTCAACATAAAACCATTTCGTTGCCAAGCGTTGCTTTAAGCGAAGAAGAAGCTGCATTTGCTACACCACTTACAATTGACAACCCTGAATTTCTAGGGAAATCGATAATGGAAACTTTTTTAGAAAAACAACCGTACAATATTCAGAGTATGATTACTCAAAGAGAAAAGACCATGGGCTCTGTTCACTTTGATGGTGACTCTATTGAATTTGTTACTAAATACTTTGAAAATAGAACCGTTGTTGACTCTTGCAAAGAACTGAAAGCAACTAAGAAGATATTTATTGATAGGCTTAATGACTCTAATGTACTAACAGAAAAATTACGTTTTCCTGATTACAACTCTGGGTTAAATATGTTCATGACCAATCAAGAAAACTTAGTATTGTTCAATAATGGAACCTACCATTTTCACATTACCTTACCTACCCTTACTGAGGATAGCCGTATTGTTGACTACGATGCTTTTGAAAAAACCCATGCTAATGCAATTTACATGCTGCAATGGTTTGAACCTTTCTTTATCGCAACCTTAGGGAACCCAGACATTATGGGAGTAATTTGTGAGAAACACAATCTTGACAAGAATTTCACTATGGGGTCTATGCGCAGTGCCATGTCAAGATATATTGGCGTGGGTACCTACCATAAGGCTATGCCAAAAGGTAAAATACTTACTTACAAAGTAGATGATTTTAGAAAGTTATTGAAATTCTCGCAGGAAGATAATATCTGGTGGAGAGATCGTATTGAAAGCGAAATGGAGTACGAACTACTTCCTGAAGTTGGCTTGGATTTCAATCAAGAAAAAATGTATCAGAGTGGTTTTGAGTTTAGAAGTTTAGACGAATTTCCTGCTGATTACTTAAATGACGTATTGTATGCCATTATATTGCTATGCGAACATTCATTGCACTTACCCGATGTGAAATGGGGTCACGATAGCGCGGCTTGGAATAACTTGGTTTTTAATTCTTTAAAATCAGGATACAAAACGACAATTAGCGATGATGAAAAAGCAGAAATCTTAGCTACTTTACAAATACTTGACGTTAACGATGCTAACTATGATAGCTTAAAAGTAGCATTTGACGCAATTACAAAATTAGATGCTTTTTTCTTTAAGATTATTGCTGTCTTGTACGATAAATATAAAGACAACAACATTTGTTTAGACAGCATGTTTGGAACCGAAACTAGCTCTGCTCCTTACTGGGAAAACTATAACGAAATCCAAACGATGTTTCACAAAAAGCAAATTACACCCTTAGAAGAAGATGCGGTAGTGTTAGAGAGAACGGTACCCTCTAATAAAACTATTGAAACTACAATTGTATAAAAGGAGTTTCTGTTAAGTGTTTGCAACCGCTTATATAATCTAAGCGATAGCATATTTTAATATATTTATAACTTGTGTTGGCTTTATTTTCGAAAAAAAATTTTTAATTTTGAGCGTTGTATTGACAATTGCAGTACAGTAAAAAACAACAATCATGACAGCATATAAAAAACAATTATCCTTTAGATGGGCAGATTTAGATCCTAATTTTCACGTACGCCATAGTGCCTACTACGATTTTGGAGCGCAACACCGTATTGAAATACTAGAACAACTAGGTTTGACGATGAAGGTATTGCAAATGAACTCATTTGGACCAATACTATTTAGAGAAGAATGTGTTTTTAGAAAAGAGATCAAATTATCTGATGTGATTTTCATGCACACAAAAGTATCTCAAATGAGAGCAGATGCGTCAAGATGGTCTATTGTGCACGAATTTAAAACTGCCGATGACCAATTGTGTGCTACAATAACTGTAGATGGGGCTTGGATGGATACTAAGCTTAGAAAAATAGCCAACCCTACACCAGAAATGGCTTTTAAAGCGCTGACTAGTTTTCCAAAAACGGAAGATTTTAAAGAACTATAATTGCATTAAAATTATAACTTATAATAAGCTGATAGCACTCAAAACAGAGTACTATCAGCTTTTTTTGTTTTCTTTGATTTCATCATGTGCTCTAATCAGGAAGTTATGGCACGTAACCAACTAATAATACCGTAATAAATTCTTAAAATATTGTAATATTAAGTCTGTTAGTTATAAGAGATATTAGATTAAATTTTTAATCTTTGCCACTGTTTCATCTTCTTGAGATGCTAACAGCACAAATTAGCCTTTTGACCTAAAACAGAAACACTTGGAAAAATATTTAAAGATAAGTTTACGAATATTCTTATGGATTATAGGAATACTTTTTGCAATAATCATCGTGGTACTTGTAGCAATACAGCTCCCTACTGTGCAAAATTTTGCAAAGAATAAAGCGGTAGCATTTCTCGAAGAAAAAATCAAAACCAAAGTTTCTATTGACAAACTAGACATAGGCTTCCCTAAAAAAGTTATTCTGGAAGGCGTTTATTTTGAAGGTCAAAAAAAGGACACATTATTAGCAGGAAAAGAACTGGCTGTAGACATCAGCATGTTTGACCTACTGAACAATAAAGTAACCATTAACAGCATTGATTTAACAGGGATTACTGCAAATGTAATTCGTGATGATAAAGGCGTTTTTAACTTTGATTACATCATAAAAGCGTTTGCTTCGCCAGAAAAAGCGCCGGTTGATACTACCGCTACTCCACTCCAAATTTCACTACAATACATTAATCTAGATGACGTTAAAATAAAATACAGCGATGCTTTTACTAAAAATGATCTTGCTTTAAATCTAAATCATCTAGAGACTCGTGTGAAAACATTTGACCTTGATAAGATGAATTTTGAGGTACCCCGAATTAAAATCAACGGATTAAAAGTGGCTTTGGCTCAGGGATTAGTCGAAAAAATCAAAGCAGTAAGCGATGATGTCGCCGATGCTACGGCTGATGCGCCCTTCAATTTACAATTAGGTGAAGTGGATTTAGCTAAAATCGACCTGACTTACGCAGATGATAAAAGTAAACTGGCTACTAATTTAGACTTCAAAAAATTGCTGGTAAAGTTTAACAAAATTGATATGAACAACCAATTGTTTATTATCGACGAAATTGCATTTGAAAATGCAAAGGGTAAACTAAGCTTTGGTAAAACGACAACTCGTACAACTGCAGTTCAAGACACTACAGCAACTGCAGAGCAGAGTAAGCTCGAACTAAAAATAAAACAAACAAAATTTAAGAATATTGATTTTGTTTTCGAAAATAACAATGCTGCTGTTGCAAATAAAGGAATCGATTACCAGCATTTAGACCTACAATCTTTAAACGTAGATCTTGCAAACCTTCATTACAGCCCTTTGAGTATTGAAGGAAACTTAAAAGCACTTACGGTTAAAGAAAAGAGCGGTTTAGACATTCAAACATTCACCACTGATTTTTTCTATGGTCGAAAAAATGCGTACTTGAAGAACTTGAATTTAAAGACAGCTAAAACCGAACTAAAAGACAATATCGAAGTGGGGTATCCTTCTATCGAAAGCATTAGTGAAAATCTTGGAGAGCTAAGTGTAAAAGCAAACTTAAACAACAGCAGTTTGAGTTTTCAAGATGTTCTTATTTTTGTTCCGGGCATGGAAAACTCAGTTCCTTTCAAGGGCAATCCAAACGCAATTTTAAAAATTAACAGTAAAGTAAGCGGAAAATTAAAGCAGCTTAGTATTCCGCAATTAGAAGTTAGCGGTATTGGGGCGACTACTATTGCTGCGAGCGGATCAATTACTGGATTACCTGATGTAGATAAAGCGTATTTTGATCTTGATATAAAAGATGTAAAAACAACATCAAAAGATATCGCAGCTTTTACTCCTAAAGGAACTATTCCTGCTAGTATTCAATTGCCATCGCAAATGAATTTAAAAGGAACATTTAAAGGTACGATCACAAATTTTAATACGAACCTAGCTTTAGGTAGCTCTTATGGTAATGCAAAAGTTAACGCGTTATTTGACCAACGCGTTAAAAACAAAGAGCGCTACGATGCGCAAATAAACCTATCTAATTTTGATTTAGGGAAGTTAATGCGTGACAATACCATTGGTAAATTAAGCTTGAAAGGAAATGCTAAAGGAACAGGATTAGATCCTAAAACGGCAAAAGCTACCGTACAAGGAACTTTAGTGAGCTTAGATTATAACAAATACAAATACCAGAATCTGGCTTTAAAAGGCGCAATTAATAATGGATTATTCAATATCGCTGCCGATATGAGCAATCCTAACCTAACCTTTGATTTAATTAGTAGTGGAAATTTCAAAGACAAATATCCAGCTTTAAAAGCATTATTAAATGTTGATATAGCTGATCTTGAAAAGTTAAACCTGCATGCGGGACCTTTAAAAATTAGAGGTGCAATTGATGCCGATATTAAAACTGCTGACTTAGATTACCTGAACGGTAAAATTAATATTGTCAAACTAACAATTGCCGATGCGAAACAGCAAATCGTAACCGACTCTATTAGTTTAGTTGCAACAGCTAAGCCTGATACTACTGCAATCGTTGTAAAATCTCCATTTTTAAACGCTGCTATAAAAGGTAAATACAAATTATCTAAAATTGCTACTGCTTTACAAAACTCAGTAGCTACGTACTATGATACAAATCCTGGCGCAAAGAAAGTTGCTAGCGAACCACAGAATTTTGATTTTAACATGAAAATTCAAAGTAGTCCGCTTATTTCTCAATTGCTTCCAGAGATTAAAAGTATGGAACCAATCGCTATATCAGGGCGCTATAATACAGTGAACGATACGATCGTATTAAAAGGACAAATACCTAAATTTGTTTATGGTAAAAATACTATTACTAATGCCGTACTTGACGTAAACACTGAGGCCACATCATTAAACTATTCGTTTATTGTTGACGACATTCAAAACGATCAATTCCAGTTGCCTTATACCGCATTCACGGGACAGTTAAAAGACAACATAGCAGCATACCAACTGCAATTAAAAGATCTTAAAGATGTAGAGCGCTACGCGATTGCTGGTACTTTAAAATCAGTTGCTGCTGGTAGCGAACTGCATTTAAATCCTGAGAATCTTGTTTTAAATTACGAACCGTGGCAGGTCGCTGCTGAAAACCTGATTCGTTTTGGGTCTACTGCAATTTATGCAAATAAATTTGAGTTGAGTAAATCAGGAAGTAGCATTTTAATTCAGTCGCAATCTGAGAAATCAAATGCGCCGCTAGCCGTTCAGTTTAAAGATTTCAAAATCGAAACGTTGAGCAGTTTAGTGGAAAAAAGTGATCTTCAAATTAGCGGAAACATTAACGGTGACGCTACTATCAAGAATTTAAATGCGAGTCCAAATTTTGTTTCAGATTTAAATATAGCCGATTTTGCTTTTAAGAAAGATACAGTAGGTACTATCGAAATTCACGTTGACAATAACGTAGCAGATACTTACAATGCTGCTGTAGGAATCACAGGACAAGAGAACAAACTGGATTTATACGGAACGTACAAAACAGCAACCTCTGGACTTAACATGAATCTTGATGTAGCCAAGTTAAATCTAAAAAGTGTACAAGGGTTTACACTAGGAAATTTACAAAAAAGTACTGGTTTTATTGATGGTAAATTAAAGATTACAGGAACTTCTTCGGCACCATCTATTAATGGAAATTTAAAGTTTAATGCCATTGGATTTAATGTAACACCATTAAATGCGACATTCAAAGATATGAATGACAATATTGTATTTAATGATGCAGGAGTTAATTTTGATCAATTCACCATTAAAGATGATCAAGACAACGACATGATTATTGATGGTATCATTACAACAAAAGACTTGACCAATCCTGGCTTTAATTTAACGCTAGTAGCTGAAAATTTCAAAGCTGTAAACTCTAAGCCGCAAGACAACGATTTGTATTATGGCGAGATGTACTTGAATAACAACCTTCGCATCAAAGGGGATTTAAACAATCCTACTATCGATGGTACTATTAAAGTAAACGCAGATACTAAATTTGCCATTGTATTACCACAATCTGATCCATCTATCGCAGATCGTGAAGGAATTGTCGAATTTATTGATCAAGATAATCCGCCTTTAATTACTAAAATTACTGTTGATGAATCGCTAAGTAAAACTGAAATTAAAGGGATGAACGCTTCGGTAAATATCGAGGTCGACAAAGATGCCGAATTGTCTATCATCATTGACAAAGCTAATGGTGATTTCTTAAAATTAAAAGGAGAGGCTGAATTAACCGGAGGAATTGATCCTTCTGGTAAAACATCACTTACTGGTCGTTACGAACTGAACGAAGGTGCATACGAAATGAACTTTAATTTTATCAAAAGGAAGTTTGAAATTAAAGACGGCAGCTACATTTTATGGACAGGCGAGCCAACATCTGCAGATATCAACATCACCGCAGTATATAAAAATGAAGCTGCTCCTATTGACTTAGTTGACGATCAATTAGGAAGCACATCATCTGATATAAGAAATACCTACAAACAAAAAATTCCGTTTGAAACGGAGTTGATCATGAATGGAGAGTTGATGAAACCTACTATCTCGTTTGACATTGTTTTGCCTGATGGAAACAACAGCGTGTCTACAGAAATCATCAATACAACACAGGCTAAATTGTCTCAGTTACGTCAGCAACCTGATGAATTAAACAAGCAAGTATTTGCGCTATTGCTATTGAATCGTTTTATAGGTGAAAATCCATTCTCTAGTGAGGCCGGTGGTGCTTCTGTAGCTTCTATAGCGAGAGAAAGCGCAAGTAAAATCCTTTCACAGCAGCTGAATAATTTAGCAGGAAATTTAATTGAAGGAGTCGAATTAAACTTTGATTTAAACTCTACCGAGGATTATACAACAGGACAATTAGAAAACAAAACAGACCTAAGTGTTGGCGTTTCAAAAAAATTATTAAACGACCGCTTGAAAGTTACTGTAGGAAGTAGTTTTGGGCTAGAAGGACCGCAACAAACAAACGAAGAGACAAATAATATCGCGGGTGATGTGAGTATCGAATACCAATTATCTAAAGATGGCCGTTATAAATTAAAAGCATACCGCATCAATAAATACCAAGTTGCCTTGCAAGGACAGGTTGTAGAAACAGGAATTTCATTTGTACTAACAATTGATTACAACAAGTTTAGAGAACTGTTTCATTCGAAAAAAACAAACGAAAAAGAAGCTAAGAAATAATACGTTATAACGAAGATGACAAAGAGTAGACAAAAAATAAGCTATTGCCTTTTGACCGCTGTATTAATTGCAAGCTGCACGGGTACACGTAACATACCTGAAGGAGATCTTTTATACACTGGTGGTTCTGTAGATGTAGTGAGTAAAACCACTCCTAAAAAACAACGAAAAGCATTAGAAGCTGCTTTGACACCACTATTACGTCCTAAACCAAATGCTTCTTTTCTAGGAATGCGTCCTAAATTATTCTTTTACAACTTGGCTGGAGAGCCTACAAAAGATAAAGGATTTAGGTATTGGTTGCGTAACAAAGTGGGCGAGCCACCGGTTCTTTACAGCAAAGTAGATTTAGAATACAACAAAAAAGTACTGCAAAACTACGCTGAAAATAACGGTTATTTTAACACCACATCTGAGGCTGATTCAACTCGAAGTGGTAAGAAAGCCACCGCAGAATACACACTTGATCCAAGGAGGATTTACACGATTAGAGACGTAAAATTCCCAGAGGATTCTACTGTTTTGAGTACAGCAGTGAAGAACACTAAGCGAGGCACAGTCCTTAAAAAAGAGGCTGGCTATAGTTTAGATAACATTAAATTAGAGCGAGAACGCATAGACGCACGTCTTAAAGAAAAAGGTTTTTATTACTTTAATGAGGACTATTTAAAGGTGCAAGTAGACAGCACTGTCGCAGATCATAAAGTAGATATGATTGTAAAAATCAAAGACGAAACTCCAGACTTAGCTAAAAACAAATACAAGATTAATAAGATTGTCGTTTATCCTAACTTTAAACTTTCTAAAGATAGCTCAGCTACCGTAGATAGCAATAAATTAGAATACCATGACTTTACCATTATAGATAAAGAAAATTTATTCAAGCCTAGAATTTTTGACCGCACTTTATACTTTAAAAAGGGCGATTTGTATAATAGAACAGATCACAACCTTTCCTTGAACCGATTGGTTAATTTAGGGACGTTTAAATTTGTAAAAAATCAATTTAAAGTTGCTGATACCATTGGCAATTACCTCGATGCCTACTACTATTTAACACCGTTGCCTAAAAAGTCAATACGAGCAGAATTACTAGCTAAAACCAACTCTGCTAATTATACGGGAACAGAACTAAACTTAAACTGGAGTAATCGCAACTTGTGGAAAGGCGCTGAACAGTTGACAATCTCTGCTTTTGGTGGGGTTGAAGTGCAAGTATCTGGACAAAATAATGGCTTCAACGTATACCGTTTTGGTACTGAAGCCAACTTAATATGGCCTAGAATTATTGCTCCATTTAAATTTGAATCTTCAAGTGGGTTTGTTCCAAAAACAAAAGCTACTCTAGGATACGAATTCCAAAATAGAACAAAGTTGTATTCGTTACAAACATTGAAAGCGTCTTTTGGATATTTATGGAAAGAAAACGAGCGTAAAGAGCATTTATTTAATCTTACCGAGATTACCTATGCGAGTCCGCAAAATGTTACTGCATTGTATCAATCACAAATTGATGCTACCGCGTCGCTTGCTCGTGTGATAGAAAAGCAATTGATTTTTGGCCCTACCTATTCGTACACCTATACTAATACGATGGAAAAAAGAAAGAAAAACACGTTCTATTATAAAGGAAGTGTGGATTTATCAGGGAATATTACTGGTTTACTTTCTGGAGCAAACATAAAAAAAGGCGATACTATTAAAGTTTTTGATGTACCGTTTAGCCAATTTATCAAAATCGAAAATGAGTTTCGCCATTACTTAAAGTTAGGTCCAGATTCACAATTAGCAAGTAGAGTAATTGTGGGAGCAGGATTTGCTTACGGAAATTCTGACGAGATGCCGTTTATTAAGCAATTTTTTAATGGAGGAACAAATAGCCTTCGTGCCTTTAGAGCGCGATCTCTAGGACCAGGAACTTACGATGGATCTACAAACAACAATACTTTTTTACCCGATCAATCAGGAGATGTAAAGTTTGAATTTAGCACAGAGTACCGTGCAAAAATATATGGCTTAGTTAAAGGTGCTGTCTTTTTAGACGCTGGAAACATCTGGTTGCTTAAAGAAGATCCCGAAAAACCGGGAGCAAAATTCTCAAAAGATTTCATGAATGAACTGGCTGTAGGTGTAGGTGCTGGTTTACGTTTTGACTTCTCATTCTTAGTACTGAGAACAGATCTCGCCTTCCCTATTCGCAAACCGTATTTACCTGATGGTGAACGTTGGGTATTAGACAAAATAAACTTTGGTAACGGCGCTTGGAGAAGTGATAATTTGGTTTTTAACCTAGCCATAGGGTATCCATTTTAAGCATTACATCATAATAAGGACCTGTTTTTTGAACATTACATAAATTATCGAGAAGTTATCCATTGTGAAATAATCATTGAAAGTGAGCAATCTCCAATATAAATTTCATATTTATAAATTTAAGACTGTGTTCGTTGCTAAATTCGATTATATTTGTCTAAAAAAACAAGGGTACTATGGAAGAATGCATTTCGGTTTTTGACATGCTTAAAATTGGTGTTGGTCCTTCAAGTTCACATACTTTAGGTCCGTGGCGCGCAGGAGAACGCTTTTTAGAAGAGCTTCGTGAAGAGCAACTTCTTGACAAAACAGTAAGAGTTAAGATAGATCTTTATGGGTCATTATCCTTAACAGGTCGCGGTCACGCCACTGATCTTGCAGTAATGTTAGGTTTAAGCGGACAAGATCCTGAGTATATTCCTGTAGAAAATATCGATGGTATCATTAAAACGATCGAAAAAACAAACACCCTGCTTCTTGCTAATGAGCATGCAATTGCATTTCATATTCATGAAGATATTATATTCAATAAAGACTTTTTACCTTTTCATTCTAATGGGATGATGTTTACTGCTTTTAACGCAGCAGGCGATGAATATACTGCTACCTTCTACTCTATTGGTGGTGGTTTTGTAGTCAAAGAAGAACGTACAAATGCTAAGGAAAAGATCAAGATAAAATGTGCTTTCCCGTACATGGTTAACAATGCTGCTGAGCTGCTTAATTTTTGCATTAGCGAGAATAAAAGCATCTCGGAAATTGTATATGAGAATGAAAAATCAATGCGTACCGAAGAAGTCATTGATCACGAGTTAATGCGCATCTGGAATACCATGTTAGAATGCATGTACATAGGATGCCACTCTGAAGGGATTTTACCCGGTGGTCTTAATGTGCGTCGCCGAGCCTTTGACATGCATCAAGGATTAATAGGGTTATCTAACTATGCTGACCCACAATCGTGGTTAGAAGAAATTAGAAAAACAGAAGTTAAATTTCGCCAGATCTTAAAATGGGTTAGCTGTTTTGCACTAGCCGTAAATGAGGTAAACGCCGCATTAGGTCGTATTGTCACTGCGCCTACAAATGGTAGTGCTGGTGTAATTCCATCGGTATTGATGTATTACATGGTTATCGAAAATCACCAAGCAGGTCCTAAAGAAATCAAACAATTTTTACTAGTTGCCGGCGAAATAGGAAGCATCTTTAAAAAAGGATCTACTATCTCTGCAGCTATGGGTGGTTGCCAAGCCGAAATAGGCGTTTCCTCTGCGATGGCAGCGGCTGCATTGTGCGAACTCATGGGCGGAAGTCCTGAGCAAGTGTTAATGGCTGCAGAAATAGCAATGGAACACCACCTTGGTCTTACCTGTGATCCTATAGGTGGATTGGTCCAAATTCCTTGTATTGAGCGCAACACCATGGGTGCTATAAAGGCAATTAACGCCGCTGAATTAGCACTTTCTACTGATGCTAAAAATGCCAAAGTACCTCTCGACAAAGTAGTCAGCACTATGTGGGAAACTGCAAAAGACATGAATAATAAATACAAAGAAACCTCTGAAGGTGGTCTAGCAATCGCCGTGAATATGGCCGACTGCTAATAAAACATAGCATATATATTATAAACCTACTAATGCGCACTTTTACTGCCATCTAGTAGGTTTTTTAATTTGGATTCAATCCCTATTATTTGGGCGTGCCGTAGCTTGCATTGCATTCCAGCAACGTCAGGCTCTTCGTTACAATCTTTTATTCCGTTATACTGCATAAGAGGATTTCCACTGCGATCCTTCACGCGACATTTTAGTAGTCAACAACGACAGTTATCAACTAGTACTTAATCGTTAATACTGATTAATAAGTCACCTACTTTATTTACTTTACATTCGATTATATTTTGAACCTATTTTCATAACTTCGTTAACGTACTATAGTAGCTATAAAACAAGACTAGATACTCACAAAACATTATTAATAACTAATACTAATAGAATGCAAAATAAAACAACATATTTAATCGTAAGATTAGGAATAGGCCTAAGCATGTTCGGACATGGATTAGTTCGTTTACCAAAACTGCAAGCATTTAGCAACGGAATGCTAAAGATGTTTGCCAACTCAATTCTACCAGAAATTTTAACGGTTCCCTTCACTTATGCAATTCCTATTGTAGAATTTACTTTTGGACTAATGATTGTACTTGGTTTGTTCACTAGAACAGCTGCTATTGTACTTTCTACATTGTTGATCTCGTTAATATTTGGTTGCACACTTATTGAGAATTGGGATGCTATTACCTCTCAGTTAGTGCATCTAGCATTTGTTGCTTACCTAGTTAATTATATAGACAACAACAGTTATGCTGTAGATAACATCTTGCTTCAAAATAAAAAAGGGGTTTAAAACAAACTATAAAAAGACTTAAAAAGTCAAAAAATATTTTTCGATAAATACTTTTAATTGTGCCTTGCTCAGCTTCTGTATTAGAAGGAGATAGCTTTCAATTAGCTGTAGTCCTATTTCTATTTGCAATCTGGCAGGAACCATTAATGACCTATAAAAGTTGCTTGCAGCTATTTCATTCCTTATATTAGTGTTTTCGAACAAAAATTAACATTAAACCAAAAATAAAACATGAATTTTGACTTAAATAAAATGAGCGAACTACTAAACGATAAATTAGTAAGTTGGGGCGAAATGATCATTAAATTATTACCTAATATTGTTATCGCCGCCATTGTCTTAGTAATTGGTCTTTACATTGCTAAGTTTATTAAAAGACTTACAGCAAAGTTAGTGGCAAAAATATCTACTAATATTACACTAAACAACTTGTTTAGCTCGGTAGTTTATTTTGCTTTTATAGGTATTGTTCTGTTTACAGTTTTGAGCATCTTAAATCTAGACAAAGCCGTTACATCGATTTTAGCCGGTGCCGGGATTTTAGGTTTGGCATTAGCATTCGCTTTTCAAGATATTGCTGCTAACTTCATGTCGGGAATTTTCATATCATTTAGAAAACCTTTAAAGGTGGGCGATATAGTGCAAATTAAAGAGTACATGGGTAAAGTAAAAATGGTCAACTTGCGCGACACTGTTGTAGAGACATTTCAAGGTAAAACAGTAATTATTCCTAACAAAGAAGTTTTTCAAAACCCAATTGAAAATTACACTATTCTGCAAAAAAGAAGGTTTGACCTAAGCGTTGGCGTTTCATACGGTGATGATTTAGAACGCGTGCTTGCAATTACACATGACGCTGTGAAAGATATAGCGGACTTATCTCCTGATGACGAGGTGAGTGTTTTCCTGATGGAATTTGGCGATAGTTCAATTAATCTATCTGTTAGAATGTGGGTAAACACACCAGAACAAGCTGTTTACAACAAGGTAAGAAGTCAAGCAATTTTAAATATTAAAAAAGCATATGACGCTAATGATATTATGATTCCGTTCCCTATACGCACATTAGATTTTGGAATCAAGGGTGGAACTACTTTATCGCAAACGCCAATTCAAATGGCAACTGCAAATCCTAATAAGTAGGAACTGGTTAATAAAAATTTTAGAAATTATAAGCCTGATTACTCCAATAAGAGTGGAGTAATCAGGCTTTTTTCATTATCTATATTTAGGGCAACTTAAATAGCTGATTGCTTTTTAAACAGCATAATTTCTTAACAAAATCCTATTTTTTTACGCCAACTTTTGAGCTCCAATCTATTTATCGTATTTTCGTTTATACGAGTACTGCTGGAATATTACAAGTGAAATTCGAAAAAAAAGCACACTCAAAATTATGCACAATCTGAAAAATTAATAAACAGATAATCACTATGAAAAGAAATTGCTACCTCATCATTAGCGTTTGTTTTGTCGCCTTATCTGCTGCGCTAGGACCAATCTTAGCGGCGCTGACAAACATGCTAAATATTAATACTGCGGTATTATCTTCGCAGCAGCATAATTTTGTAATTGCTAGCTTTTCTTGTTTTTTAATCATCGTGATTCGTAGAACCAAACAAAATATTTTAAATCGGTACGATATCACTGTAGAAGACAATTTGCATTCGAGAAAATTACACACACAAATCAACATCTTTGAGAAAGTGGTTATTTTCATAATCGTTTTAATCACAGTCGCAAGTATCTTACTCTCTTTTGACGGCATTAGACAGATAGGAATAGGGATATTTGCATCGGCGGGAGTGGCTGGGATTATCATCGGTTTATCTGCACAAAAAGTTGTAGGTGCCTTATTAGCGGGAATCCAAATTGCCATTACACAACCCTTCCGGATAGACGACGCAGTGCTAGTAGAAAACGAATGGGGCTGGATCGAAGAAATAAATTTGACGTACGTAGTAGTGAGAATCTGGGATAAAAGGCGATTAGTACTTCCGTCTACCTACTTCCTTGAGAAACCTTTTCAAAACTGGACTAGAACCAACGCTGATATTATAGGAACTGTTTTTTTATATACTGATTACACAATTGATTTTGAAGAATTAAGAACAGAACTTACTCGACTGTTGAATCTAAGCCCACTATGGGATAAAAATGTCAACGTACTGCAAGTAACAGACTCAAAAGAAACAACCATCGAAATTAGAATTCTAGTGAGTGCAAAAAACTCTCCTACCTCTTGGGATTTACGTGTGTATATAAGAGAAAAAATGATCAGTTTTATACAAGCAAAATATCCTGACAGCCTACCAAAGACAAGAATTACCTTAAGTCAAGAACCCCCAACTATTGCGCAATAATAACAACTGCGACACGGATTAACAAATTTTTATATACCGACTGTTTAAAAATTGTCTATTTTAGTTAAAAGTAATTTATTGGCGCTAGTAAACGCTGCCAATACAAGGAACATTGATTTTTTTTCACTCTTTATAGTACACTTTTTTACTACTAATAAATAAACAAACAATGTACTTACATCACTATCCAAAATAGTAAACTAAAATATACCCCTATGATCGAAAAAAATACACAACAAGATACTCCTGATAACAACCCTAGCTTCCAAAAAAAGGTTTGGATTACAGTGGGAATAGTCAGCTTTGTGCTGCTTTCGCTACTCATGCTAAAGACAACAATAAATGTCTTTTTATTAATTCTAGCTGGTACTTTAATTGCTATCTTTTTTAGGGGCATTAGTAATTTTATCGAACGAAAAACTGGCTGGAAGGAGATGGTTTGTGTCGTAATATCCATCCTAGGTACGCTGCTAATTGTGGCAGGTTTATTTTATCTTATTGGAGCCAAAGTGCAAACGCAAATTGGTGATTTAATGGAAACTTTACCCAAAACTATTGAAAATGTAAAACACCAAATGAATAATAGCACTGTAGGTCATGAAGTGATAGACAGTGCCTCCTCTGACGATGCTACAAAGAAAGTGCAAGGTTTTGCTGGAAAGTTTTTTCAATCCACTTTCGGGATATTTGGTGATGTTTATGTGATTTTGTTCATTGCTATATTTTTTAGTATTGCTCCTCTAACATATACTGAGGGAATTATC
The DNA here is from genome assembly GCF_013294025.1 of Flavobacterium aeripolare. Taxonomy (GTDB): domain Bacteria; phylum Bacteroidota; class Bacteroidia; order Flavobacteriales; family Flavobacteriaceae; genus Flavobacterium. The sequence continues at coordinate 79,613 of NZ_JABSNL010000006.1, read as the reverse complement.
CAACTTATTCCTAAAAGAGGACAAGAAAAGGCTAGAACAATTATGGATAAATTAAACAAACAACTACGCAACTGGTTAAAAGGAAAATTGTTTTCGATGTTTGTGGTTTTCATTCTAACTGCAATAGGTTTAGCGGCGATAGGCATGCCTTTATGGTTAGTACTTGCCTTACTGGCAGGTCTAATTAGCTTTATCCCTAATTTTGGTCCTATAATTGCTTTAATACCTGCCGTACTAGTAGCCTTATTACAAAGTCCAGAAACAGCCTTGTTAGTCGCTGGTTTGTACACGCTAATACAGTTTGTAGAAAGTAATTTTATTACCACATTAGTACAGCAAAAACTTATTAACATGCCGCCAGCACTAATTATTATTGCCCAATTACTCATGGGAGCTCTGACCGGTGGATGGGGACTTATTCTTGCGACCCCAGTTACAGTAATAGTTATTGTACTAGTACAAGAATTATATCTCGACAATCGCGAAACAAATAATACCAACTAATACTACATCAATCTAAAATTACACTTTTCTACTACTTTAAATTTAAAACAAAATCTCATGAAAATAAAATCGATATATCCATTAATGCTAGTAACGCTTCTTACATTAAATTCCTGTAAGGATAAAGTCGAAACTACAGACACGAAAACTATTGATAGTGTAACCGTTGAAAAGCCGGTCGAAAAACCAATGGAAGAAATTAGTCCCGAGCTAACTGCAGTAGATACTGTCGCTAGTGCTACTAAAACAAGTAAAACTGATGATAAGTTTGAATACATCTGCTACACATTTGATACTGATGCTAACAAACGTATTTGGATTCAATTTGGCTCTAATGGAAAAGCAAACCTAGTTAAGTATCAAGGTCAAAAGAAAGCAATAAAAATTGTTTTTAAGAGTGAGGATTTCAGAGCTGGCGGTGCGCATCCTACCGTTACAACAAAGTACGATGAGTTAATAGATGGTAAAGTAAACGGAGAGTACACATTGATACATTCAGGAGTTTGGGACTACGTTTCTTATCAAAGCAACGGTTCAAATAAAGTGTTTAAATTTACTATTGATCACGAAGCAGACCCATACGGGCATACACCTTGTTTTTAATACTTTCTGAATATATTTCGAAAATAAATAAAAATATATAACTATGTAATACACTAAACACCAGTTAAGAAGAATCTTTTATAAAAAGTGTCTGTTGAACAATTATATTGTTTCTAACAGACACTTTTTTTGTTATTCAATTTCGATCGAACTATAACCAGCCGCAGTGCGAACCAATTTTATTTTGGCTCCAATGCGGTCCTTCAATTCCCCAACATGCGAAATAATACCTATAGACTTATTGCTTTCATGTTGCATATTTTCTAGAATACTGATGGCTTGATCTAGAGATTCTGGATCTAGAGAACCAAATCCTTCATCGATAAATAGCGACTCTATTGATACATTTTTTGCAGCTAGATCGGAGAGTCCAAAGGCTAATGCAAGACTTAATTTAAAAGTCTCCCCTCCAGATAATGAACTCACTGATCTCTTAGTGTTTCCCATGTAAGTATCAATTACTCGAAGTCCGTCATAGTCACTCGAACTATCTAATAAATACCGATCTGAAAATCCAATTAATCTTTGGTTACCATATTCAAGCAGTTGCTTCAAAGTCAAATCCTGAACAAAATTGGAAAATTTCTTACCGCCAGCATCACCAATCAATGCATTCATTTGTCCCCATAAAGCCGACTCTTTCAACAGTGCGTCTAAAATTATTTGGCTTTCTTTAAGCTTTAACTTGTTAGCATTATCTAAAGCTATCTTTTTTTCCTGCTCCCAGATATGTTTCTTTAAGGTTTCTAGCTCAGCTCCCATTGCTAGTAAGGCAGTGTTTACCGTTTCTAGTGTTTGGGTTGTATCATCTAGCTTCATTTCTTCAGACAATGCTGTAGCAATGGCATCCTGAGAAGCTTTCAATTTTATTTCTTGCTCCATTAAACCCTGCAGCTCATTTCGCAATTGACTAGCAGTATTTTCATCAACAATTTTAGATTGCAAATCTTCTATTGATGCTACGCCTTTTTCTTGCAGTTGTGGCAATAATACGGCTGCTATAGCCGTCGCTTCAGTTGCAGCCTCTAGATGACTTTTATTACTGCTGGCAAGCTGCTCTTCTAATTCTTTTAAAGTCGAATTACAACTACTAAATTGATTACTTAATTTACTCACTTCACCAGCAATATCTTTGCGATCATAAACTGCGGCCAATTTATTTTTTGCTTGGCTGTATGCTGCTTTAACAACTAAATAATCAGTGTACAAGACGTTGATTTGTTCTAATACAGTTTGAGCCTTTATTGCTTTTTCCAGTTGGTCTAAAGTTCCTAATTCGGTGGTATAACCTTCATAATGCTGGTTCCAAACAGCCAGTTCATCAGAAGATTTCCAAACTAATTTTGCGCAGCCCGCTTCTATTTTCGATTCAAGCACTTTAAAATCAATTTGCCTTTGTGCTAACGAAGCTTCATCTCTAGTGGTGGTTTCTTTAGTGCTTTGTTGGTTAATTTTATTTTCGAGCAATGCCTTTTTGAATACCTCTAATTTAGCAGTCAACTCTTGATAATTTTCTTCTAAAGTGTGTACTAGTAAAGTGGATGCTTCCAGTGCAAAAGGATGATTTTCAGACCCACACAATGGGCAGGCCTCACCCTCTTTCAAATCATGACGATAATCATCTAAACTTTTTCTTTGCTTCCAAGCTTCAAATTCATTCTTTGCTTTATCTACTTTAGGAATTAATACCTCAACAAAGGCAGCCGTCTCCTTCTCTTGAATTTGAAAATCTGCTAAGGTCTTACGCTGTTTTTGGATTTTAGCTTTTAATTCTACTATCGCGTTTTTTCGTTCATCAAATAGTTTTTTATCTCCAATTAGTTGATTTGCAACCATAATTCGAGCGGTCAAGCCGTCTTTTTCAGCCCTAATTGCATCTACTGTTGTAATGCCTTTTAGTTTTATTAAGCTAGAAATCTTTGATAACTCTACATTAATTTGATCGCTGAGGCTATCGTTTATTGTAACCGTTATTCCGTAACCCTTTAACTCTGTATTTCGATCCTGAATGCGCTGCGATTGCTGTTGCGCTTTAGACAAACAATCTTTCTCATGTTGTTCTAATTCTAATACTTGAGATCTAAAAGCACTAATCTCTTTATCAAATTCGCTAACGTCGATTTCGCGTTTTAATAAACTGTTTGCTGTTGAAAGCACGGTACTTTTAATCGTTACTTGATCTGCAATTTTAGCTTTAGTTTTGCTAATATGTGCTGCGACTGTTTCCATCGTTTTTTGGGCTTGCGTCAAAGCGACCATCTGATCTTTGAAAATAACCAAATCATTATGAACGGCTAACCTTTTTTCTTGGGGTAAAAAAGCATCTTTTCGTTTGGCAAAATGCTCCCACTCAAGTGCGTTATTTTCCTGAAGTTTCAAGTTCTTAGCAATACTCTCTTTCAAAATTTTCTTTTTCGAAAAAACATCTTGAGCTGCTTCTTTTACAATCAATAAAGGTTTTTGAGCCGCAATGTCGTGCGCAATTTCTTTGACTACTTCGTCCTCTAATATCGTAGTCTCCCCCATCTTTATCTGCTGGGTTTTGACCGCTTCATCGGTTGCTTTAAATCTAATGTATACCGCGCGACCTATTTTGCGATAAATCGATGAACCCGTTATTTCTTCTAGTAACGCATTGCGATCGTCTTTTTTAGCCAACAATAATTTAGAGAATTGCCCTTGTGCTAGAATCATCGATTGAACAAACTGATTGTAGTTAAGCCCAATGATTCTCTCATTTTCACTCACCACCTCTTGCACACTAGACACTAATATAGCTCCAGTTTCAAGATTGATTAGTTCTTGTTTTCTCTTGTCAAGCGAACCCGTTCTTGTACGACGAATGGACCATGAAGACAAGTACTTGACTCCTTTGACCTCATAAATAACTTCTGCAAAACAAGCGCTAGCATTTTTAGTAAGAATCACGCCTTCATTCTCTATCACTGATTCTGTTATGGCTTTATCTATCCTGGGAATTCTATTGTAAAGTGCTAGCGTAATTACATCAAGCAAGGTTGATTTTCCAGTTCCTGTGGCGCCCGTAATTACAAAGAGCCCCGCTTCACCCAGAATTCCATTTTCAAAATCAATAGTGTGTACGCCTTTTAAAGCGTGTATATTTTCAAATTTTATAGTACAAATTTTCATAGCTTATATCGCTTATTGTGCATTAATCATCTAGCTCAACTGCATCTAATCCTTCTAAAATCTCTTTGAATGCATGGATTAGTTCAGTAGAATTAGTCACCGACTCATCTTGTTCTAATCGTTTTTGGAACAATTGAACCGCCGAAAAATCCTTGATATCCTCCCCTTGACCCAGCAATTTTGAAGTTCCAACTGTAGTGTTTTTAAAGTGGATGCTGCCTTTTAAAATTTGTAATTTACCATCTAAGTCTGATGTTAGTATATTCTCTAAGGCTTTGATATGCGCAATATTTTCGCTCTCTTCTTCAACAATTATCTCCGCAAGATCAACCAGCACTGATTCTGATTGATAGGCAGCAATTTTAGCTTCCACTTCCTCAATCGTTCCAGTTATAGAAACAAGCTTTCTAAACTTTGGAACTGCAAGAGCTTCATAAGTAACACTAGTGCCGTCTACTGTTACTAGCACAACTTCTTTGACATCCTTCTTCTCACTAAAACTAAGTGCAATAGGCGATCCGCTGTATCTAATGAAAGGTCTAGAAACCATTTGTGGACGGTGAATATGACCCAAAGCAATATAATGGGGCTCTTCACCAAAAACGGCTGAAACTACAGAGGCCTGATTCCCTATCTGGATTTCGCGCTCACTATCTGAAATTGAAGCACCTTGTGCAAATAAATGCGCCATCAATATATATGCTTTACCACTATAATTTGAATTGTAGTAATCGTTGACACTCTTAAAATAGCCTGCAATTCCTTCTTTTATTAGTTGGATTTTGTCACTGTAGGATTCTCCAGGCGCCGCATTTCTAATATCTCTATCTTTTAAGAAAGGTACTGCTGCTATCACTACGCTATCATCTCCAATCTCGATATCCACAAAAAGTTCGCTGATGTCTTCAGGCACACCTCCTACGACCTTTATATCTAATAGTTGTAAAAGCTCTTTGGGGGCATTAATCACATGAGCCGAATCATGATTCCCACCGGTAATTATTACTTTACAAGACAAAGGAATTAGCCTTTTTAAAAATTGATAATACTGTGTCATTGCAGCCTGAGAAGGATTAGCCTGATCAAATAAGTCACCTGACATAAGCAACACATCAATTTTTTGCTCTTGAATACATAGTAACAACCAATCAAAAAACAATTCCATATCTGGAGCCAAATCGATTTTATGCAGCTGTTTACCAATGTGCCAATCAGCAGTGTGAAGAATTTTAATACTCATATAATTGTCGCTTTGCGTACGTAATTTTGATGAAGATAGTACGAGAGAAGCTGTCCTACAATTGAAAACAGGCCCATCAAATTCCCTCGACCTTGCACAAAATTAGGCTTTAAATTATAAAAAGCCTTACAATATCACATTAAAAAAAGCCTTCCTTATGAATAATCATAAAGAAGGCTTTTACTATTTATTGCGTGCTAAAAAAATAAAATTAGATGTACTTTTTATTTCACTTCTAGAACATAATTGGCAAAATATTTCTGCGAATCTGTGATTCTGGTTTTGATTTCAAATCGGGTGTCGCTTAGAATGGTATTCAATATTTCGTCATTGTACTTGCGAGATATCTCCATTAAAATTTTCTCTTCTTTAGCAAAATGAAACGTTTTATTTAAGCTTGCAATGTACACCTCTTGATCTGTTGTACTCACAAGGTAACTTTTAGCTATTCCGTCACTTTCTTTATATTCAGGGCGGTGTTCAAACAATCCTAAATCAAAGTCGGCATCCAATTCATTGTTTATTCGCGTAAGCAAATTGAGGTTAAAAGCTGCGGTGATACCTTGACTATCATCGTATGCCGGTAAAACCACCGACTCTTCTTTGATTAAATCTACTCCTAAAAATACTTTGTCGTTTTCTTGCAGACTATTGCTTAATTTAGAAATAAAATCAGCTGCAGTCTCATCATCCATATTTCCTATATTCGAACCTAAAAATAAAATTACTTTAGGCCTTTTATTTTCTTTTAAAGATTGTAATACCTCAAAGTAATCTCCCTGCTTCGTTTGCACAGAAACGTCAGCTAGAGTATCTTGTAAATCGGTTTCTAAATTGTCTAATGCATTTTGAGAAATATCAACGGGCATATAGTCAAATTTATACTTGCCATCCGTAAGTTCTTTCAGCAGCTCTTTAGTTTTCGTTCCATCGCCTGCACCTAATTCGATAAGTTCGAAGTAATAATCCGGATCTAAATTTAAAGCAGATATAATTTCAAGACTTTGATTTTTGAAAATCTCATGCTCTGCTCTAGTCACATAATATTCTGGTAAATGCATTATTTGAACAAATAAGGCATCCCCTATTTTATCATAAAAATATTTAGAAGGCAATGTTTTTTCTTTGCTCGAAAGTCCTTGATCAACATCGTTCATAAATTGTGTTGTCATTGCCACTGTGGCCATCGATTTATTTAAAGTATCTATATCTTTCATCTCGTTAAATTGTCAATTATTATCTATTATTATTGCTTAAGAATATCCTTAAGACTTGTCACTTGCAATGCCCGCTTTTCTCTTAAATACGATATTTTTAAAAAAGAAAAATACAATATAGCCGTATAAAAAGCTAAATGGTAGTGCCATTATCACTAGCAAATTGCTAATTCCGTTGAGGAGTTCTGTTGTTCCTATTGCTGTTAATCCTAGGGCCGTGGCTGTAATTATGAATCCCCAAATAAACTTATGCTTTTTTGAGGGATTTTCATTGCCGTTATCACTAAACATCCCCAATACAAATATGGCCGAATCGACCGAATTTATTATCGAAATTAACACTAACAGTCCCGCTATAAAGAACGTGATATGATGCAATGGAAAGTGCTCTAAAAACACAAATAACGAACTAAAAACATTGTCAAACTGATTTGCATCTCCTACGCTGACAATATCAAATGCAGCATTTGCAAATACCGAAAACCACAATACAGTCGCTACTGTAGGTATTAATATAGTTGTTATTATAAATTCTTTTATGGTACGTCCTCGCGAAATTCTTGCTATAAAAATTCCGGTAAAAGGTACCCATGCTAACCAAAAAGCCCAATAAAAAACAGTCCAATCCTTAGTAAAACTTTCTGAGGTTTTATAATCTCCTAGAGACAAACTCATCTCAAAAAAGTGAAGACAGTATTTATAAAATGCCGTTATTGTTTGATAACCAAAACTCTCAAAGTTTAAAAAATAGGCGATAAATACCATCAGTATAATCGACATTGTAAAATCTAAATCAGCTAGAAATTTAATGATTTTGTTTAAACCTGTCAATGCCGAGTAGGTTGCTACAATTCCTATTGCAACTACCATTAGCAATAAAAAATTAGTCCCATAATCAACCTTAAAAGCATAATTAATGCCGTTGACCACTTGTGCAGTCCCTAATCCTAAAGAAGCAATTACACCCGTGATTGTAATTAAAATTATAAATAATATTGCGGTGAATTTCAACCACTTATTTTTTGCATGTGGTACAATTGCATCTAGCAAATTAGTATTTTTCTTGACGTACAAATTGTACGCTACGATTAGACCAAACAAACTGTACATAGCCCAAGGTGTAAAACCCCAATGGAAGAATGTGTATTGCAAGGCGGTAATTTTTGCATCAGTAGTCACCACGGGACTATTCTTAAAATAATACACAGGCTCTTGAACAGCACGCAACAATAATCCTGACCCCATACCTGTACTGTATAACAAGGCAACCCAACTAAAATAAGAGTAGGATGGTTCTTGATCACCCAATCTTTTTTTTCGAATAGGCAAAATGATGATTACCACAGCTGCCAGAACAGCAATTAAACCAACCCACAAATAATACGTGCTAAATACAGATAACAATTCCTGGTTGATCTGATTGAGCACATCTGTCAATAATTGCGGTGCCAGTAAACCTGTAAAGAAAAAGAATATGCCAAAGAGCGCCCCATAAAATAAGAGACTATTTGAACGTACTTTTTCATATAATTTTAAATTCAAAATGACATTATTTTTTAGGTGGACTTAGACTTTCTAACATTGTAGGAATCAATTCAGTTACCGTAGGATGAATGTGCACACCATCTCTAAACACGGTGTAAGGTTGCTTTGCATACATCAAGTTAGTAAAACCATTTATTATTTCGTCACCACCAACTCCTAAAACACTAGCACCCAAAATAAGGCTTGTTTTTGCATCAATTATAGCTTCCATAAAACCTTGCGTTTCGCCTTTTTCTTTTGCTCTCGCAATGCGTGACATTGGTCTGTTAGCAATTAAAATATCGTATCCCTTATCGACAGCTTGCTGCTTAGTTAGTCCCACGCGTCCTAGCGGCGGATCAATAAACAAACCGTATGTGGTAATACGATCACTAATTTTACGCTCTTCTTTATCAAGTAAAAAAGCCTCTACGATTTGGAAATCATTGTATGATGTATGTGTAAAACCACCGTTGCCATTACAATCCCCTATGGCAAATATTCCATCAACATTTGCACGGCAAAAATCATCAACAGTAACCATCCCTTTGTCACTAACTTCAATGTTGGTATTTTCCAGTTTTAACGTATCTGTATTCGGTTGTCTACCTATCGCTAATAACACATGAGAAGCTGTAATAGTAGTCGTTTTATTTACAGCAATAGTAATTGCAGAACTATCTTGGGACATCGCAATTTCTTTAGCATTTAAAAGGACATCCACCTCTTCGTCCTGCATGATTTTTGCGACAGCTTCACTAATATTATCGTCTTCTCTTTTAATTAATCGATCACCACGTTCTAGAATTGTTACATCACTACCAAAACGCTTGAACATTTGTCCAAATTCAAGACCAATATAACTTCCTCCTACAATGACTAAGTGTTTAGGAATATTCGTTAACTCTAAAATACTAATATTAGTTAAGTAGTCGATTTTCTTATATTCTTCGGGTACCACCGCTCTCGCTCCTACATTAATAAAAATGTTTTTTGCAGTGATTTTTTCATCATTTACCATGATTTCGTAATCAGAAACAAAATAAGCTTCTGCGCGATAGAATGTGATATTCTCATTATCGGCAAATCCTTTTTCTATCCCGTTGCGGGATGCGTTCACAAAGGTTTCTTTGCGTGCTTTGATTTTCTCTAAGTTTGCTTTTGCACCAGCAGGAATTTCGATACCTAAATCTTCCCCATGCTGACTGTCCCACATTCTTCTAGCACTTGCAACATAAGCTTTTGTAGGAACACAACCATTATTTACGCAAGTTCCGCCTACTAAGCTTTTTTCTATAATGGCAACTTTACCTTTCTTTGCTAGGCTAAATGCCAATGGCGTGCCTGCTTGTCCTGTACCTATAATTATATAATCAAACTCCTTCATAACTATTATTTTAAGCAACTATTAATTTGTAACGGTAACCTCTTTCCAGAAAGCTACATAACCTTTTATTTCTTTTGCCGCTTCTTTTGGTTCCTTGTAAAACCATGCCGCATTCTCAGATTTTTTTCCGTCTACTGCAACCGTATAATACGATGCTTTTCCTTTCCAAGGACAAGTTGTGTGATGCGTGGTCTCAGTAAATAGGCTTTCATTGATACTATCCAAAGGAAAATAATGGTTTCCTTCTACTACAATTGTATTGTTGCTTTCGGCAATTACTGTATTATTAAAAAGTGCTTTCATAATCCTGTTTTTTTATTTAATTAATCGAATGCCGTTATACTGCCAGCGCATGCTAGCATGAAAAAAGTTACGATATGTTTTTCTACTATGTCCCTCAGGAGTCGCAACAGATCCTCCTCTTAAAACCATTTGATTCACCATAAATTTACCGTTGTATTCACCAAGTGCTCCAAGAGATTTATTGAACCTAGGATAAGGAAGGTATGCACTGTGCGTCCATTCCCATAATTGTCCCCAGCTAAATTTTTCGCTTGCTATTTCCCACTCAAATTCAGTAGGCAAACGCATGCCTTTCCATTGACTGTATGCAAAGGCTTCGTAAAAGCTAATGTGCATGACCGGCAAATCTAAATTTACTTTTTGCAATCCTTGTAAGGTATAATTCCACCACTCACCGTCAAATTTATGCCAGTAAAGTGGCGCTTGAATTTTGTTTTCATTGATCCAGCTCCAGCCTTCATCGTGCCAAAAATTAAAATCTGAATAACCACCCGCCTCAATAAAATCTAGGTATTCTTTATTAGAAACTAAGTTGCTAGAGATTTCGAAATCATCAACATATACTTTGTGTGCACCAAGCTCATTATCAAATGAAAATCGATCGCCCTGATGACCAATAGAATAAATTCCCGATTCGATTTTTGAGAAACCACTTACTTGACTAATTTCCTTTGGCGTAAAGCCGCTTCCATACTGAGGAAACAAAGGCTGATTGCCTAATATATATTTAATATCATAAACAAACAGCTCTTGATGTTGCTGCTCATGATTAATCCCAATTTCGATAACATCTAAAACTTCTTTATCTAAATTGGTTTTAAGTAAAGCAACCATAGCCTGAGTAACATAGTTGCGATAAGCATAAACCTCATCCACAGAAGGACGCGTCATTAAACCACGTACCGGACGCAAAACGCGTTTGCCAACATTGTTATAATAACTGTTGAATAAAAAAGAAAAGTCATCGTTGTAAGGACTGTATTCTGGACTGTATTTTGTCAACACAAATTCCTCCCAAAACCAGGTAACATGCGCAAGATGCCATTTAGGAGGGGAGACAAATTCACTTGCTTGTACAGAATAATCTTCAATTAGCAATGGCTGACAAAGAATTTCGGATTGGCTTCTGACTTCTAAAAAACGATCAATCATATATTTTGGATTCTTGGTGGAATTAAGAAAACGAAAGTTAACAATTATATTTTTCTTAGATTTATAATTCAAGAGGCATTTATTACAGAATTACCATTAATTTCAAAATTGAACATAATAACAGTTTGTAATTTTAAATTTATCGAATGTATTAAGGCGATTATTGCAAGTACCTATTGTTAAACTTATTAAGTGATAGCGATCAGACAATAAGCCTCATCAAAATTTAACGAAACCGATTATTACAGGTAGATAATTTATTTTTGTTCGAAAATAAAACAAAAAAAAACGCCTCTATTACTAGAAGCGTTTCACAAAAAAATAAAATAAATGCATTCGGATTACATTTATATTTGGTGTAATAGTGCGAACTAATTCGTGAAGCCTTTAGATAAAATAAATTACAACAATTTATAAAACTCAAAAAAAAAATCTAAATAAAACCACCACGTAGCTCCACGAAAAGTCCCACTGTTTCTAATACCCTACTTTACATAGTTATTGTGTTATTTTAAAGACTGAATAATTCTTAAACATTCTTTTACTACTTCTTCAATTTGAACCAAATCAAAGGCACCGTTTTGATCTGCCTTAATTAATTGCGAACCAATACCTACACAAGTTACGCCTGCTTTGAACCATTTAGAAAGATTTTCAACAGTAGGCGAAACACCACCTGTAGGCATAATTGATGTCCATGGTTGCGGCCCTTTAATTCCTTTTATGAACTCAGGTCCGTAAATATCACCAGGAAATAATTTCACTATTTCGCAACCCAATTCCTCTGCACGAGCAATCTCAGTTAATGTTCCGCAGCCCGGTGACCACAGTACTTTACGTCGGTTACAAGCAATTGCAATATCCTCTCTTAAAACAGGAGTTACAATAAAATTTGCCCCTAACTGCATGTATAGTGATGCAGCTGCAGCATCAGTTACAGAACCTACACCTAGAATCATTCCAGGTAATTCTGCTATGGCATATTTGCTTAAAGCAGCAAATACTTCGTGTGCAAAATCGCCTCTACTAGTAAATTCTAACAAACGAGCACCTCCATCATAACAAGCTTTTAAAACTTTTTTACTGACTTCGATATCTTGATGATAAAACAAAGGAACTAAACCTGTTTCCTTCATTTTTAATGCAACTTCTATTCTGCTATATTGCGCCATTCTATTTTTTTTATCTTGAAACTTTACCTGAGAAATCTCCAGCAAGCAACTTTTCTATTTCTTCAATTGTAATTAAATTGTAATCTCCTGCTATTGTGTGCTTCAAACAACAAGCTGCCACGGCAAAATTTAATGCTCTTTGCTTATCGACAGGAGTTTGAAGTAAACCATAGATTAATCCTCCCATAAAAGCATCACCACTACCCACACGATCTACCACCGGAGTGACATCTTGCACATCTGCATTATATACTTTTTCTCCATCATATAATATCCCACCAATTCTTTGATGAGAAGCACTAATAGAGTACCGTAATGTTGTTACAGCAGTATTTAAGTTTGGACATTTTGTAAACAATGCGTCATACAGTTTTGGCAAGGATGCCTCATTACTATAATCAGGATCAACTTTGTCCATTCCTAACATAAAATAGGCCGTATCAATATCACCTAAGATGATGTTGCTATATTTTAACATTTCTGGCATAACCTCTTTAGGTTGTTTACCATAATTCCAAAGTTTAGAACGGTAGTTTAAATCTGTAGAGATTGTAAGTCCCATTTCACTAGCCACTTTAATAGCTTCAAAACAAGCATCAGCAGCGCTTTGAGACAAGGCTGGAGTAATACCACTCCAGTGAAACCAAGTAGCTCCTTTTAATGCTTCTCTCCAGTCTATAGTATCAGGAGTAATTGTCGCCATCGAGCTATTTGCTCTATCATATATAACATTGCTAGCGCGTGTTCCCGAACCTGTTTCTAGAAAATAAAGTCCTAATCTATCACCAGCAAATACCACGTTATTACATGCTACACCTAGTTTACGCATTTCCTTTACCGCACTATTTCCAAGTTCGTTATCAGGAATCACTGTAATAAACTCAGCTGCTACACCGTAATTTGCTAAGGAAACAGCAACATTAAACTCGCCACCGCCATAGGTAGCTTTGTACGAATCCGCTTGAGAGAACCTCAAATGTCTTTCTGTAGAAAGGCGGAGTAAAATTTCACCAAAAGTGACTACTTTATTCATTTTGTTATTCCTTATTAAGTATCATTCGCACAAAGCTAAATGCACCTTGTTAGCCGTATAATTAACTATGCTAACAGGGTTAGCACTTATTATTTAGTATTAGATTCCTAAAGCTTGACCACCACCAATTTGGATTGTTTCTGCTGTCATAAATGAAGCATCATCACTAGCTAAGAAAGATACAACAGATGCAACCTCTTCTGGCTCACCTAATCTACCTAATAAAATACTATTTTTCCAGCTAGCAAAAACCTCTGGTTTAGTCGCTTTAATTTGTGCGTGAAAAGGCGTGTCGATAGTTCCCGGAGAAACAGCGTTAACTCTAATTCCGTACTCAGCTAAATCTTTTGCCAATGCTCTTGTAATAGCATTCACACCAGCTTTTGAAGTACCATAGATTCCAGCTCCAGGTCCACCTGCGTTCCAAGCCGCATTTGATGTATAATTAATAATAGAAGCATTCTCCCCTTTTTTAAGAAAAGGAATCGCTGCTCTTGAAGCAAAAAATACAGAGTCAAGATTCAAAGCCATTACTGATCTGTAAAATTCAGTTGTCATTTCTTCAAATCTAGCTCTACCACCAAGTCCTCCTGCATTGTTCACAAGAACATCAATTCTACCATATTTTTCACCTATTTTAGTGATGTTGCTTGTTACTTCCTCGTCATTAGTTACATCAAAACCATAATATTCAGCTTTGATTCCGTCTGCAGTTAATTCAGCAACTTTTTGTGCTCCAGCTTCTGCTTCAATACCGTTTAAAACAACTGTATAACCATCTTTACCTAATCTTTTTGCTACTGCGAAACCAATTCCTCCTGTTGCACCAGTGATTACTGCTACTTTTCCTTCTGCTTTACTCATCTTAATTTATTTAAAATTTTTTATTTCTATTTTTTGACTTACTCTATTTTTCTACTTGTTCGATCTTTCTAATAAAAAAGAATACTGAAACTATCGTTAATGGTGCTAATATTGCAATAATGATAAAAGCAGGTGTGTACGATACCGTTGTGATTTTGGGAATTAACCAGTTCATCACAATCACTGACAATGCACCTATACTACCTGCTAATCCTGCAAGCGTTCCTACAGATGGCCCTTTAAACAAATCACTAGATAGTGTTTGTAAATTACCTATCGCAAACTGGAATCCAAATAACACTAAACTAACAATATATATAAACGTCATAGGACTGTCTCCATCTACTAAAAAGATGATTCCTAATAATCCTAAGAAGATTAAAACACAGCCTATTGTAATTGATATTTTTCTTGCAGCATCAACCGTTTTAGTTTCGATTAACTTTCCACAATACCAACCTCCAACCAGACTTCCTGCCATTCCTCCTAGATAAGATATCCATATTGTTGAACCTATTTCGACAATACTAAAACCAAATTTAGAATGTAAGTATAAAGGCATCCAACCCACAAATAGCCACCATATAGGTTCTATAAAAAAGCTAGCCGATAAAACTCCCCATGCTTCTCTGTATTTTAATATATTAAGTACACTCAATCCTTTTTCGTTAGATTTTGAAGCTGTACCTGCATTCCCACTAGACTTAATTAAGTTTAATTCTTCCTCTGTAATCCAAGGATGATTTTCTGGAGTAGCTTTATTAATGATCAACCATGGAATAACCCATAAAATACCAATAGCACCAATAATAATGTAAGTTGATCTCCAACCAAAACTACCGTATAAAAAAGCAATTAAAACGGGTGCAATTACACTTCCTAAAGAAGCTCCAGCATTAAAAATTCCTTGTGCAATTGCACGTTGCTTTACTGGAAACCACTCTCCATTACTCTTAACCGCACCAGGCCAGTTCCCCGCTTCACCTAACCCTAACAACCCTCTAAAAAGTGTTAAAGAAAAAAGTCCTCTGGCAAATGCATGAAATACAGACGCAACAGACCACAATACAATAGAAACGACAAACCCTAGACGCGTACCAATAATGTCATATAATTTTCCTGATAAAAATTTACCAGCTGCATAAGTGATCATAAAAATATTAAGCATGACAGCATAATCCGCTTCATCCATACCTAAATCCTTACCCATCTCTGGCCACATGATTCCAAAAGCAGTTCTATCGATATAATTAATAACAGTCGCGATGCAAATTAATGTTATAATCCACCATCTTAATCCTCTTACTTTCATTGTTAATTGTTTTATTTAGGGCTCAAATTATGCTTAAAAAAAGCACAAGAAAACCTGCATCTCCATTCAAAAGAATAGGACGGAATATTAATTTATAAACTGTTTTGCTAATTTTAAAGAACTAAAAGTAGTCACTCAATACTTAAAATAATAACTAAGGCAACCGCGCAATTTCCTTAGCATTTTTTATTTAAATATTGTAGCAGTACTGATATAAAGCCTTAAAGTGCTCTTTCATTTTTTGCTTAGCCAACTGCGGATTTTGATCTTTAATTGCGTTGTAAATATCAAGATGCTCTTGAATACCTTTCACAGCTTGACCTTCATCACAAACATGATACTTTTCAAAATTAGTGATGATCTCAGGAGTTATGATTAACATCAAGGTATTGATCGTACTGTTTCCGCTTGCTTTTGCAATAGCTAAGTGAAATAGTAAATCTTCCTGAACTGCCTCTTCTCCGTTCATCACCTTTACACTGTAGGCATCCAGAGCTGCTTTTACAGCAACTAAATCAGCCTCAGTTCTTCTTGTAGCTGCAAGTCTTACCGTTTTTAATTCAAGTAAAATTCTTGTCTCTACTAGTGATCTAAAGTCAGACTCCTCTAACTTTAAAATATCTTCAATAATACCATTCATCGCGATTACACCTATGTTTGCAACAAAGGTTCCGCTTTGAGGAATGGATTTTAAAATACCGTAAAATTCTAGTTTCTGGATCGCTTCACGAACCGAATTCCTACTCACTTCAAACCGTTCTGACAACATTCTCTCTGAAGGTAATTTGTCGCCTGGTTCTAAGTTTTTAAAATTCATATAATCCCTGATCTTAGCGATGATATTATTTACAACTTCTTTATTATCTTTTTTTGTTAACGCCTCTAAATTCATACTTCATATATTTAGTATAATCTGGTTAACCAGATTGGTTTGTTAAAAATATAAAAAATATCGATATAAAAAAACAAAACAACTCTTTTTTTATTCGATGTTAATCCATTGTTAATGAGATACATCAAGGCTATAATACTTCACTTTTGCAAATGCACCTTTGTCATTTGTTTGCAAATAGTTCCCAGCTTTAAAATAGTTTTCAAAAACATCCCATTTTTTAAGATCTGAAGAGCGATAAACAACTGATTCATTATTATTTAAAACCACTTCTAACCTACCCTTTGATACGATAACTTCGAGAGTAAATTTATCAAAATTCACTTTTTCTTTAAAATTGTACCCCTTATCATCTATCCAAGCTTTTGTATTTAGCATCTCAGTATCTGATACTTTTCTATTTTTCAAAACTTTTGTTTTTACACGTACTTTCCCATTGTCCCAATAGATTTTCAAGATTGGCGGTGCATTGTTATCGTCTTCACCAATTAACTCTTTTTGATCATCACTTAAGCGACCGTGAATTTGCATGATAATGACTTTATGGTATTTGCCTTCCTTACTTTTAGAGACTGGCCCCATGGCTAATGTTCCTTTCATTCTTCCACCTTGGCTAAACTTCCAGTTGGGTTCATTTTTTCCAGGTACCATCTGCTCTCTCAGTTCTGAACGAGAATAATGGGTATTAGCAGTGGTAACTCCTGAAGGATACGCGTAGAAAACTACTGCACCATCGGTATCATTGTACATGTACTTATTAATACTTTGGTTTGTATTGTATCCTAATATTTCAGGATACCCTATTGATGTAGGATTACCTTTAGGAATTGTGACCTTCCAGTGTGTTAAATCAAATGGCGCTTTGTCCTTTTCATCAGCTACTTGCGCCACACAAAAACTAGAAATCAATAAAGACCCGAAGCTCAAACTGCTTATAATATTTTGTTTTGAAATCATAAATTGCTTAAATTCTTTAATTAATTGTTTGCAATACTTATATCATCAACACGAGCCTCTGCCAACTGGTTAGAGATATAGATCGAAATTGATGCATTATCTCCAGAGTTAAACGTTAATGATTCTTTAATGTAAGTATTCGCATCATTTTGATCGCTTACTGTTACACTACCAATTGTTGCTGCAGTCAAATCTGCTTTACTATTTACCTCTCCCGCCAATACAGCTATGGTCACATTACCCACAGGTGATGTTTTTAAAGTGTAGTAAAATGAAAGCGTATATATTTTATTTTTTTCTACTGTTATTGTCTGGTATGCAATTCTGCTACCATCACTAGGAAACTTCGCTGCTTGACTACCACCTACAACTGGACTTGATGTAACCTGGATTTTTCCTCCCAAATCTGCATTTTCCCAACTTTCGGTACCACTTTCAAAACCTGAATTCAAGATAATTGGTTTGAAAACTTCAGATGGTTTCGTCACTTCAATTTCTTGAACTACTGTGTTGCTTACCCCTAACTTATCTGAAGCCGTTAAGGTTACCGTGTATTTTCCAAAATCAGGAAAGTCATGGGATGCATCCTTGTCTGTACTTGATCCTCCATCTCCAAAATCCCAAAGATAATCTGTAGCACTCACAGAAATATTTGTAAAGTCTACCGTAAGATTATTAGCAATGTTTACCTTTGATGTAAATGCAGCCGATGGAGGTGTTTGATCAGCAATACTACCTTCTTCAGGCCATTCAGAGCCATAGCTATCACAGCTTTGTAAACTTGAAACAGTTACTATTGTTAAAACAAAAACCTTTATATACGTTGCTATATTTTGAATACTATTTTTTTTCATAGTGTCGCTTTTTAAATTTAATGTAATTAGTACTAGTAACCTGGGTTTTGCAATAAAGCACCACCACTCACATTGATCTCAGCTTGCGGAATAGGAAGCAATAAATCTGTAGGAGAAAAACTCACTGCTGTATTTGTCGCATAAATAGACAATACATTTTGTGCTTCTCCAAAACGAATAAGATCATACAAACGGTGATTTTCAAACGCCAATTCTATTCTTCTCTCGTCCATCAACATTTGTTTTGTAAGTTTTGCAGTACCGTCTTCGGCTAAGGTGCTCAATCCTACTCTCGCTCGCACTAAATTGTAGCTTTTTATAGCAGCTACACTGGCTGTCTCTGCTTGCCCAGCCATTATCGCTTCTGCATGTAGTAACAATACATCAGCAAAACGCAAAACAATCCAGTCGTTTCCACACAAACGTGCGTTACCAGAAGTTGTTAAAAATTTAGCATTTGCCTTAGGATCTAAAGGATTAATTAAGATTGGTTTTCTTTTTACATCTGCAGGATCTATGGCTGCAGCCAAATCATCTGTAACAAAATCCAATCCACTTACTTGCCCGCCTTGAGTCATTTCAAATGAGAAATCTTGCGATTCATTTACATCATCATTCGTATACGGAATAGCAAATAAAATTTCATTGTTTTTCTCCGAATAAAACACATCTCGGTATGCTGCTTCAAGTGCATATTGACTGTTTGCAACTAACTGTGAAAGTATTGGTTGAGCTGCAGTATAATTTCCTTGTGTTAAGTAAACTTTGGCTAACATTCCTTGTGCCGCAGCCATTGTAGCACGTCCAAAAGAAGCACTTGCCTTAGAAGGAAGATTTACTGCTGCATATTCTAAATCTGTTTGTATAAATTTAAGTACCTCTGTCGCTGAAGTTTTAGCTAAATAACTAGCATAATCACTATCTGTAGGCGTAACAACCTTATCTAGTAAAGGCACGTCACCGTACGCTCTAACAAGATTAAAGTGAGATAAGGCTCTTACAAATCTAGCTTCGGCAGCGTACTGACTTTTCTTAGCGCCATCTTGCACTACTTCGATATTTTTAAGCACCACATTAGCTCTAAAAATCACATTGTAATTTGCTCTCCAGTAATTTACAATTGCTACGTTAGTAGACTTCACACTAAAACTTTCAAACTGTGCCCAGTCACCTTCACGAGATTTTGATTTTGCATTGTCTGACCTCATCTCTGTTAAAGCAAATTCTCGCATGGGAACTTCTTGTAAACCGTCATATATTGCGATTACCGCTCCTTCAATTTCTTCGTCATTTTTGTAAAAAGCATTGTCACCAATTTGCGAAATAGGAGCTAGATTTAGATCGTCTTTTCCGCAAGAATAAGTACTTGAAACTAGAATAAATAATCCTAAAAGTTTGTATATATTTTTCATATTTCTTGTTCTATTTAAAATTCAACATTAAGTCCAAATGATACTGTTTTGTAGATTGGAGCAGCCCCTTTTTGATATCCGTATGTTAACGGATTACTAGATCCATCTGTGATTCCTTCAGGATTGTAACCTGTATAATCCTTAGACATAAAGTACAATAGGTTTTGTCCTGCCACGTACAATCTCATTTTACCAATCCCAAATTTTTTCAGCAGTTCCTTAGAAAAAGTATACCCTAAATTCACATTTCGCAATGCCACATAAGATGCATCTTGCACATCATCACTTGTAAAAATACGTTGTGTTGTAAAGTCAGCATTTGGCAAATCAGAAGTTGAATCTTGATTAGAAGCAAACTCATTATTGATGTATTGTGAATTTATATTACGCACCTCAGCACCAACAGATCCTTGAAACATAAAGCTAAAATCAACATTTTTATATTTGAAATTATTACTAAAACTCCAAACCAAATCTGGATATGGTGTTCCTAAAACAGTACGGTCATCAGTATCGATAATACCATCTCCGTTAAGATCTTTCACATAAACATCCTGTGCCTGAGCATTGATAGGGTAGAAAGGATTTTTAATAAATTGTTTGTCAATTTGGCTGCTTACAACATAACCGTAAAAAGAGGAAATAGGTTGACCTTCTAATGAGATCCATTCAGATGGACGCTTGTCATCGATAATACTAATCAATCCACTTGAACCAGCAAAATCAACTAATGTATTTTTATTATGTGTGAACAAAGCTGATGAAGTCCATGAAAAATCGTTAGTTCTAATGTTTTTTGAACGTAATTCTAATTCGAATCCTTCGTTTTTCACTTCTCCTCTATTTACTAACGCTGTTTCAAATCCAGTTACCGCAGCAACAGGCAGATCAATTAATAAATCATTACTTGTTCTAGTATAATAATCGAATGATAATCCAAAAGCACCATCAAACAATGAAGCGTCAACCCCAGGATTAAATTCTACTAATTGCTCCCACCCTAAATTAGGATTAGAAATATTTGTCGTATTGAAACCATTTGAAACTCCGTCAAGGGCCGTTCCTACTGGTTGCACTAAGCCAATATAATCATATTCACCTATCCCTGAATTACTTCCGGTAACACCATAACTTACTCTTAATTTTAAATCTCTCACAAAATGGCTGTCTGCTAAGAATTTTTCGTTCGATACTCTCCACCCTAAAGAGGCTGCAGGAAAAAATCCGAATTTTTTATCAGGTCCAAATTTTGACGAACCATCTGTTCTAAAACTAGCAGATATTAAGTAGCGATCGTCATAAGAATAGTTTACACGAGATAAATACGAAATTAATTTTTCTTTGTATTCACTAGTAGATCCACCAGTTAAATTTGCAGCAGGAATAGTTTGTATGAAGTCATTAGTATAACCCGCAGCAGACAAACCTACAAGTGTAGTTGACCAGTGCTCAGTTGTAAAACCTGCAATTGCACTAAGGTTATGTTTTCCAAAATCATTGCTGTAGCTAAACAAACTTTCTGTTACAATGTGATTTTGCTCTGTTGAGCTGTAGAAAGATCCAGAATCTGCAGCACCATTACGTGTTGCTTGCACTCCTCTATATTCTTCTGATTTTATAAATCTATAATCTCCTCCTAAGGTTTGCTTGAAATTAAAATGATCTGTAAAATTTATTTTAAAATACGTGTTACCATAAAACTTAGTCTGGTATTTAAGTTCGTTAATCTCATTTACTTTCGCAAAAGCATTTTGATTAGAAGTAGCACTAATACTTGTTCCTCCACTTGCAACCGGAACACCATTTTCTAAATCATAATTATCAAACATTCTTTCCATGGCATAATCACCCACTTTGGCATTAGCCCATCTACCGTTTTCTCTCAATCTATTTACATATTGGATAGAATTTTCATCTAGGTACACTGGCAACCATGGATTTTGTCTAATAGCATCCACAAGGTTAATAGGAAACCTTCTTTGCTTAGTAAATGATGGATTAATCATCACACCAAATTCTAATTTATCTACTTTAGAATCTAAATTTAAACGTAGATTGATTTTTTTGAAGTTGTCATTAAGCAAAACACCTTCGTCACTGTTGTAACCTATGGAAGTTCTAAATTTAGTATTTGCCGAACCTCCACTCACAGATAGGTTATGATCTGTGATTACACCACCGTCCATAATTTCTTTCTCCCAGTTAGTGTAAGTACCTAGTTTTTCAATATACTTCATTTGATCTGTCAGTTCGCCTCCGTTATTTTCTTTCACATAACTAGACCACTTCTCTGGTGTAGACAAAATGTTTGTTCGTGGTACAAATTTGTACCCAGTGTACGTATTATAAGAAAATTTGGTAGCACCTTCTTTTCCTTTTTTAGTTGTAACCATAACCACACCATTAGCACCTCTAGAACCATATATAGAAGATGAAGAAGCATCTTTTAATATCTCTACAGATTCAACATCGTTCATATCAAGGCTTGAAAGGAAGTCAGCATCGTTTCCTAATACGATACCGTCAACCACAATTAGTGGGTTTGATGAAAATGAGATCGAACCTTGACCCCTTACCTTGATGGTAGGCGCTTCACCGGCACCTGGATTTGTTTGTTGGATATTAACCCCCGCGACCTGCCCTATCAAGGCATCGTCTACTCGGGAAACCGGAATTTGATCTAAGTCAGTATTAGTAACTTTAGAAATAGACCCCGTTACATTGGCTCTTTTTTGAGTTCCGTAACCTATTACAACAACTTGTTCTAATTGATTACCCGCTTCACTTAAAGCAATATTTAAGGTAGATTGATTGGTTATGGCAATTGTTTTTGTCTCATAACCTAAATAACTAAATTGTAATTTATCTCCTGAAGATACAGAGATTGAAAATCCTCCATCAAAATCTGTGATGGTTCCTGTTTTTGAATCTTTAATCATTAAGTTGGCCCCAGGAATAGGCATCTTGTCAGAAGCGGCAGTTACTTTACCCGTTAATGTGTATTTCTTCTGAGCAAATACAGCCACGTTACATAGTAAAATAATCAAAATGGAAAGTTTAATCTTTAAATTCATAATTTCTCTGTTTGGTTTTGATATGTTCGATTTATTTTGGATTGATTAGGATATCAATCATTCGTATTTCACCACATAGGTTCAAAATGAGACAAGGGATTAAGCAAGTCAAAAATTAAGTGATTTTTTGGTTTTCCAAACTGGTTACCCAGATTGATTTACCAAATATAAACATAATTTTAACTTAAAAAAATTAATTCTTAAAATTTTCTAAAAAAAAAGCATATTATGTATTTTTTACGATTAAAAAATACATAATATGCTTAATTAGCATCTATTATAGTATAATGCTATTATACCATGAAGTCTTCCCTGATAGGGCTAAACACGTCAATCAATACACCACTTTCTAAACAAAGTGCGCCGTGCATTACGTGAGGCGGGATATAGAAACAATCTCCTCCTTTAAGAATTTTTGTCTCTTCACCAATAGTCATTTTGAATTCTCCACTCACCACATAAGTAACCTGGGCGTGATAATGCTCATGCATAGGGCCTATACCGCCTTTAGTGAAGTCAACATTAACAAGCATGATTGTATCGTCATAACCCATTATTTTTCTTTTAACTCCCTCACCTACTACTTCCCACGGTATTTCGTCTCCTAATAAAAACTCTTTGCTTGCTCCAAACTTTTGCATCTTCTTAAATTTTAAATTATTGTATTGCTTCTTATTTTATTTTATTGTGAAATACACATCCTGTCCATTGATAATTCTCACCATCTATGGTTACTTGATGTTTTTTGCTATTTGAATTGTCTTGTACATCCATAATAAACAATAAGGTGCTTTTATCCTTATTATAAATTTTTACGGCAATATAATTGCCATCATCAAGTACTTTTTCAAGTTTTGTAATGCTGCTGTATGCATTAGATGTAAACTCTGAAACAGTATTATAGGAACCATGTGTTTCTAATGCGTTTATAAAAGTACCATTTTGAGTCGCTTTCTTTCTAGAGACAATTCCGGGATCATTCCTTAGATTAAAATTAGGATCGTTTGCACCCAGTCGCGTGAAGATAACCTCATCTCCTACAGATAGCGCTGCAGTTAAACTGTAAAAAGTTCCTTTGTCTAGCCAGCTAATTTTTGAATTTTCTGCAGTTGCGACACCACTGCCCTCTTTCCAGAGGTGCTGGTATCCATTATTTTCACCTAGCGGTAACAAGTCTTTGCTTTTATCAACCTTGAAATTTGCCAACATGATTTGTCCAAAGTAATAATAAGGGAAATCATATTGATTTTGCTGCTTTGATTTAATTTGCATAATATCTAGAAGCAAAGGATGTTCGTAACTGTCGTCTTTTATCAAAGCCATAGTACGGTGCAATGTCGTTCCAGGATAAGCATTATTTTCTATAGCACTTACAACTTGAAAGTTAGCATCAGATACATCAAATAGGTAGTTGTCAGAATGATTTACACTGCCTATATCAAAATCGCCGTTAAAATGAGAAGTTTCGTTCTGAATTACGGTATTGTGAGCTATCGATTGTTTAGCCCAGCTAGTATTTTCTTTTAAATAGCCTCCCCCATTTTTTTGTTCGATATTAACAAATCTAGCCAGTCCATAATCTTGAATGACCTCTTTGTCATTATTATAATAGGAGAACGATAGCTTATCATAGTGTCCGTGACTCAATCCTTGAGCAGCATATTTCAAAACTAAGGTTGCTTCATCTTGATTAACCTTACTTCTTAAAATAGCAACACCACCTTGCTTGCCATCAGGCCCATCAGATAAATTTAGGGATTTTTTCAAGAATGGTTGCGCTAAACCTTTTTGCACAGCAAGAGCAATTTCGAGACCGCTATTATCAAGTTCGACTCTATTTTGTTTCTCGGCGATCGACAACAATTGGGGATCCTGCGCTCCATATGCATAGCCTATAGCCACCGCCGAAACTAATTCTCTAGAATAATACGACATCCCTTTTTGACCATCGTTTAAAGGAAAAAATTCTCCAGCACTATTTGTCAAATTTAATAACGCATATATTGATTTAAGCAATACTCCATTTTTATATTCGAAAATTTTAATCTCAGGCTTAGTATTCTCTAGTGCAGCGGCAAATACTAAAAAAGGATACATTGCGTAACGCTGATAATAAGGTCCCTCAGTATAATAACCATCTGGAGAAAAAGGTTCGTCAACATTTGCAAGAAAGCCCGTCTTTTGTCCTTCTTTCTTAATCAGTCCACCATCATTATCTTTCAATCCTGCCGGTAGGTGGTCTTCTTTGAGTCCGTTTAATGCACGATCTAGTAAAACGCGATCATTCATAACTAGCCCAATCATCCCCACTGCAACATTACCCCATGTACTGTGATTGTGCACACGGTTAAAAAATTGTGGTGATCCTATCGAAAGAAAATTAGCATAGGGTTTAAATAAATTTTTCTCGAGATTAGCACGCTCTTTTTTACTTAAGTAGTTGTAAATACAATCGTATGCTTGACTAGTATATACTAACCAGTTTGCATCGTTTAAAGCTTGCCAAAACAATTTTCCTCTTGCATAAGAACGTTCTTGAGGATGCAACGGCAATGTAGGATACATTTTTGCATATTGCAGCAACATGTTTTTTACATATAGTGCATATTTATCATCATTAAGAATCTGGTATAGCAATCCTGCCTTTTGCATTAATAGGTAATTCTTTTTATGAACTTCGTGACTATAACCGCCTGCCATATCTTTAGGAACAGGAACCACAATTCCCGCTTTAATAGCTTGATCTACCTCTAATTTTACATCGGCTAGTGAATTATCAAAAAGCGGAACTGAACCCAAATTTTCTCTAATTTTCTCCACTCCTTTTTTTGTCATAACAAGACTAGGGTGTTCTTGTGCATTACTGACTGCCGATAAAAAGAAACAACTTGCAATTATGATTGCTTTATTAATACTATTTAATAACATAAGATTGTTTATCTATTAATTGCACTCTCTTTTATCTAAGTAAAATATCTTCTACCTTACTATTTAGGAATGCTATTTTGGTTAACCAATTTGGTTTTCCAAATATATTATTAATTGTATGATAAAAAAAATTTAATGTAATTTAATGTCCTATTTTTTCAGCATTTAAAAATTTTAAATAGCTATCATTATTGTATCGCTAATGAACACGACTTTTAACTAACAATATACAAACGAAACTTACTATTTTAACCAAGGTAATTGAAGATAAACCAGCTGAAAAGTGAAAAGACTTACAATTGAATAACAAATCATCTTATATTTGTACTTGCTAGATAGGTCCCTGACTTAAATGGTCTAGCCAAATTAACAACGCTTATTATGACATTAGAAGAAAAAATATTAAAAGCCGAAACAAG
This sequence comes from Flavobacterium aeripolare, assembly GCF_013294025.1. Lineage (GTDB taxonomy): Bacteria > Bacteroidota > Bacteroidia > Flavobacteriales > Flavobacteriaceae > Flavobacterium. Next base: position 53,616 of record NZ_JABSNL010000006.1, on the reverse strand, counting down.
AATTTTTAAGGCTGTTTTCCCTAGCACGACAAATCATTATGATACCTTATTTGGAGGAACTGCATTATACCACATGGATGAAGTTGCCTTTATTGCAGCCACGCGCTTTAGCAGGCAAAAAATGGTTACAGTAAGTAGTGATAAGATTGACTTTAAAAAACCCATTCCTGCAGGTACAATTATCGAATTGATAGGTTGCGTAATACACGTGGGGAATACAAGTATGAAAGTAAAGGTTGAAATTTTTATCGAACAAATGTATGACGATCAAAGAGAGAAAGCTATTACGGGAGAATTTACCTTTGTTGCCATCGATGATGACAAAAATCCTATTTCGATTATAAAAGACTAATTACACATAAAGAAGGCCAGTAAATAGTATTTGCTGGCCTTCTTTATGTTCTTTTTTTACTGGAATGCTATAGGCGCAGCCAAACAAGAATCTGGAATTGCAAAGGCATCAACTAGTGCTACTGCTGATGGTCTAATATCCCAGCATAGCTGATTCACCATTTTTCTCACCGCCTTAGTTTTAACTGCTTCCATATATCCGTCCTCTAAATACCAAGACTTATAATTCTCGATTTGAGACAAGGCATACAACTGCGCTAACTTAGTCAAAATATTTTTTGCCTCACTTTCTTCGACGGTAGTTATCGCTAACTGGAATTGCTCCAGCACCACTCTATCCAGATAGGCTTGTGCTACATCGATCATTTGGTGTTGCACTACATTAAAAGCATCATAAGCTTCTAAGCCACTTTCAATCAATTTTTTTAAACGCTTTGCCGCCGATGCTAGTATCGTTCTCTCACGGTGTTCAAAGGCTTGCAAATGGAATTGTCCGTCAAGCAGGTGTTCAACATCAGTTTTACGTGTGGCAATAGGATTTTTTTCGGTGATTGCTTTTACTGCATTTTCATACACGTAATTAAAGATTCCCATTTCGCCAAAGGTCTTTCTAAATTCTGATAATCTATTTTTAGCCACTAGCTGCATGAGTACCGTATTATCGCCCTCAAAAGTTGTGTAGATGTCGGTATCGTTTTTTAAAGCGTCAATTCTATTTTCAGATAGATAACCTTTTCCTCCACAGGCCTCTCTACATTCTTGTAAAATAGCAGTGGTACTCCATGTTGAATACGCTTTCATTCCTGCTGCAAGCGCTTCAATTTCTTGTATCTCAGATTCTTTTTTATGCATGAATCGTTTGGTTACATACTGCAAAGCAAAGTGTACGGCATAGGTTTTTGCTAACGGTGGTAGTAAACGGCGTTGGTGCATTCGATAATTAAGAATAGGCACTTCTGCACCACCTTCAGGTCCAAATTGTTTGCGCTGATCGCTGTATTTAATGGTAATGGCTAACCCACTTTTGGCTGCAGCCAAAGCAGAACGAGGAATACCAATACGCCCACCAACTAGTGTTCCAAGCATGGTAAAGAACCGTCTGTTATCACTAGGTATCGGACTTTCAAATTCGCCTTCCTCATTCACCGAAGCAAAGCGATCTAGCATATTTTCTTTTGGAATAACAACTTGGTTAAATTGTATCGTCCCATTATCAACTCCATTCAATCCCATCTTTTGTCCGCAATCTCCTATTGTGATTCCGTCTAAAACTTTTCCTGTACTTTCTCTAAGAGGTACAATAAACGCATTTACGCCATAATCATGATCATCAATAACCAACTTGGCAAAAACGGTAGCCATTTGTCCGTGTACCGCAGCATTACCTATGTATTCTTTTTGCGCTTTATCATGCGGTGTGTGTATAGTAAATGTTTTGTTTTGATGGTTGTAAGTAGCTGTTGTTTCCAGGCCTTTTACATTAGATCCATGATGCGTTTCGGTCATTGCAAAGCAACCTGGAATTTTTAAAGAACCTATGTCTTGTAAGTATTCTTTATAATGCTTCTCTGTTCCTAGCGACTGTACGCTCATACCCCACAAACCAAACTGCACACCAAATTTTATTACTAAACTTAAATCATGGTAGCTTAGGGTTTCCATTATGGCGAAATAATCGACAATATTATCGCCTCCGCCATACGCCTTAGGATAGGCCATATTACCTAGATTTTCGGCGGCTAAAATTTTGCACCACTCGTAAACCTTCTCTCGGTAAACTGCGGTATCTGTGGTATGCGTGTAAGCAAACTCTGGTCGCGAAATCACCTCTTTAACTCTATTGATAATAGGAGCTTGTTCCCCATGGAGGAGTTTAGTAATAACTGCTATATCAAATAATTCACGGTTTTGATATTGCGCTGTTTGCGTATTCCCTATTTTCTTAAAATTCCCAATAACCTCTTCACTTAATACTCCTAAGTCAGCTTCTAGCTTAACAAAATCTAATTTAACAGCTACAATAGCTTGATTATTATTCGAAAGAAAAAGCACTACATCAAAGAGGGATTGTATGCCGTTTTGCGTTTGTACTACCTCTTGAATTTGGTAATACCACTTAGAAATTGTTTGACGGCTTGGCGGTTGCTCTTTTACCATTGCCGCTGTTAACTCCTCTTTATCTATTGTGGAAAGCCAGTCTTGCTTAGCTATAAAGTCGTGCAATGTATCAAACTCCTTATCGGTAAGCGCGTCATCTGACCATACTAAATATAGAAATGGCAACATGGCGCTAGTAGTACTATTTTTCATAAATAAAGCTATAAAGTTATATCGAATACCATTAAAAGTGCGTGAGGTACTCCTAATGAAGTTACTAAAATTAAGGAATTCAACGTAGCTTTATTGTTAATGTACTACTAATTTTAAAAAGGCTAGGTAAAAAAAAAGAGCCAAACAAAATTGTTTGACTCTTTTTTTTTAGAAGATTATCTCCATCCACCACCTAGATCACGATAAACGTGCACAAAGGCATTCATTTGTCGCTCCTTAGTTTCTACTAACTCTAGTTTAGTATCTAAGGCGTCTCGCTGTGTCATTAAAACTTCAAAATAATCTGCTCGAGCGTATTTAAACAATTCGCCAGCCACACTAATAGAAGTATTTAAAGCCGCTACTTGTTGGGTTTTCATTTGGTACTTTTTATCTAAATTATTGATATTCGCCACCTGATTTGCGACTTCAAAATAAGCGTTCAAAATAGTACGCTCATAATTGTAAAGTGCCTGAATTTGTCGTGCATTTGCCGAAGCAAATTCAGCCTTAATCGCATTTCTATTTATCAATGGCGCTGTAATATCTCCAACCAAATTATACAATATAGATTCTGGAAATTTCACTAAATACGACGTTTTGAAAGCCTGCAATCCATAACCTGCTGAAATATCCAATGAAGGATAGAATTCGGCACGAGCCACTTTTACATCTAGTTTTGCGGCGGCTAATTCAAGTTCGGCTTGCTTAATATCAGGACGATTAGCAAGTAACTGTGACGGGATTCCCGCACTAGCAGCTGTAGGCAGTAAATTCAAGAAGTTACTGCTCTCGCGTTCAATTTTTTCAGGATAACGCCCCAGTAGAAAATTGATTTTGTTTTCTGTTTCTACTATGTTTTGATTGATATCAAATTCTAAACTTTTTGAAGACAAAACCTCAGCTTGAAATTTTTGAACGGCAAGCTCGGTAGCTCTAGCAGACTCTTTTTGCGCTTTTACAATTTCTAATGCGTGCTGTTGCAAATCGATATTCTGTTTTACAATTGCTAACTGATTGTCTAGAGATTGCAGTTCGTAATAGGAGTCAGCAACCTCAGCAATAAGATTTGTGATTACAAAATTCTTCCCTTCTACAGAAGCTAGATATTTTGTTACCGCTGCTTTTTTAGCATTGTGCAATTTTTTCCAGATATCTACCTCCCAGTTTGCAAAAGCACTGATATTAAAATCAGTTAAAGGATCTGGAAATTCTTTTCCTGGAGCAATCTCGGTAGTGGCATCACCAGCACCTTGACTCGTATAGCGACCTACTTTTTCGACACCAGACCCCGCGCGTAAACCTACTGAAGGAAGCAATTGCCCTTTGCGAACACGTATGTCGTTCTTAGCAATTTCGATATCCTGCAAAGTGATGTTTAATTCTTGATTATTTTTTAGTGCTACTGTAATTAAAGCGGTTAGATTAGGATCATTAAAATACGATTCCCAACTTAACGCTCCTGTATTTACAGTGTCCTTAGACAAACCAAAACTCTCTGGAATAGCAGTTGGTTCTGGCATAGTAGCGGCAGATGGAGCCTTACAACTAATAATTGTAAGGCCTGTCATCATTACTACTGCGTAGCGGTACATGATTGATTTATTCATGGTTATTGAATTCTTCTGTTAATGGATTTTCGTCTTCGTCTTTTGAAAGCTTGTGCTTTTCTGAAATTTTAGCAAATATCAAGTACAGTCCTGGAATTAATACAACTCCGCACAATGTACCTATAAACATACCTCCCGCTGCTGCAGTTCCTAATGTTCTATTACCTATTTTTCCTGGATCAGAAGCCATAGAAAGCGGAATCAATCCTGCGATAAATGCAAACGATGTCATCAAGATAGGTCTAAAACGTACCAGTGCTCCCTCCATGGCAGCATCGAGTACCGCAACACCTTGACTGTGCTTTAATGCGGCAAATTCTACAATCAAAACGGCATTCTTACCTAGCAGACCAATAAGCATGATCAAGGAGACTTGTGCGTAAATATTGTTCTCTAAACCAAATAATTTTAAGAACAAGAAAGCTCCAAAAATACCGGCAGGAAGTGATAAGATGACAATTAATGGCAGTACAAAACTTTCATATTGTGCAGCAAGAACTAAGTATACAAACCCTAAGCAAATAAGGAAAATATAAATCGCTTCGTTCCCTCTAGCAACCTCATCTGCAGAGATTCCCGCCCAGTCAATTCCGAATCCTCTAGGAAGTGTTTTGGCAGCGACCTCGTTTACAACTTGAATTGCAGTACCACTACTATATCCTATTGCAGGAGCACCACTAATCTCAGCAGCATTGTACATATTGTGTCTAGTAATTTCAGATAATCCATATACTTTTTTCATTTTCATGAAAGCCGAAAAAGGTACCATTTCATCACGATCATTTTTTACGTACAACTTCAAGATATCTTCTGGCAACGCTCTATACTGTGGCAACGCTTGAACAATTACCTTATATTGACGGTCATATTTAATAAAGTTGGTTTCGTAGTTACTACCTACTAATGTTGATAAGGTATTCATGGCGTTCTCGATACTAACCCCTTTTTGCTGTGCTATGTCGTTATCAATATCCAGCATGTACTGTGGAAAAGAAGCACTATAAAAAGTAAATACCGAGGTAAGTTCAGGTCGTTTTTTAAGTTCGGCAACAAACTCCCTACTTACGGTCTCCATTTTTTTATAATCCCCTGAGCCTGCTTTATCTAGTAAACGCAGTTCAAATCCCCCAGCAGCTCCATACCCAGGAACAGCTGGTGGTTGGAAATATTCGATAGTAGCGCCCGAAATATTTTTAGTTTCTTCTTCTAACTGCTTGATAATTTCCTCAACATTCTCGTGACGCTCTTCCCAACTTTTAAGATTGATCAAACAAGTTCCTGTGTTGGCTCCCGTTCCCTCAGTTAAGATCTCGTACCCAGCTAATGCTGAAACTGATTTTACACCATCGATTTTTTCGGCTACTTTTTGCAATTTTTCAGCAATCTCATTTGTTCTTTCTAATGAAGAACCTGGAGGCGTTTGAATAATTGCATAAAACATTCCTTGATCCTCGTTAGGAATAAATCCTGAAGGCAAACTATTATTGATAAAAAAGATTCCTACACAAAATGCAGCCAATACCGCAATAGTAACTGATTTTCTATTGATAAATAAAGTCAATACCTTTCTATATCCTTCAGATAAGTTATCAAACTTTTTATTGAAACCATCTAAGAATCTATTGATTAAATTTCGTGGACGTGGTTTGCCGTGATTGTTTTTCAACATCAAAGCACATAAAGCCGGAGTCAAGGTTAAAGCCACAATTCCCGAAAGAATAATCGCTGTAGCCATAGTAATTGAGAACTGACGGTAAAATATACCCACAGGACCTGACATGAATGCAACTGGAATAAATACCGCTGCCATCAAGAAGGTAATCGCTATAATAGCACCTCCTATTTCAGACATGGCTTTCTTAGTGGCTTTTCTTGGCGAAAGGTGCTCCTCTTCCATTTTAGCGTGAACGGCTTCAATTACCACAATGGCATCATCGACCACAACCCCAATAGCCAATACTAATGCGAATAAAGTAATTAAGTTAATGGTGATCCCAAAAAGTTGCATGAAAGCAAAAGTACCTATCAAAGATACCGGCACTGCGATTGCAGGAATAACCGTAGATCTCCAGTCACCTAAAAACACAAACACCACTAAACCTACTAATATAAAGGCTTCAACAAGTGTGTGAATTACTTTTTCGATAGAAGCATCTAAGAACTTAGACACATCATAACTGATTTCGTAATCCATTCCTTTAGGAAATGACTTTTTAAGTTCTGCTAGTTTTGCTTTAACATCTGTAATTACTTGGCTAGCATTACTACCATACGATTGTTTTATAGTAATAGCGGCAGAAGGTTTTCCGTCGATACTGGAATAAATATCATACATCGAACTACCAAATTCCACATCGGCTACATCTTTTAATCTAAGGAGTTCCCCACTTGCACCAGCACGTACAACAATATTTTCATATCCCTCTTTTGTAGTGTAACGCCCTTTATATTTTAATACATATTCAAAAGCTTGTGATCTTTTTCCTGAGCTCTCCCCCGTTTTACCAGGAGAAGCCTCTAAACTTTGATTGCTAAGAGATTCTAATATTTCATCGGCAGAAATTTTAAATGACAGCATGCGGTCTGGCTTTAACCAAATACGCATCGCATAATCACGATTTCCTAAGATATCAGCAACACCTACTCCATTTACACGCTTTAAATCAGATAAAATATTGATATCGGCATAATTGTAAAGAAATTTTTGATTGGTATTGGGGTCAGTACTGAATAAATTAACATACAACAACATGTTAGGCTCTTCACGAGTAATCTTTAAACCCTCACGCACCACTAATGGCGGTAATTTATTAAGTACAGAAGCCACACGGTTTTGTACATTAATTGCAGCCTGATTAGGATCTGTACCTAAATTAAAAACAACTTGTACAGAAGCTTCTCCATCATTTCCTGCATCTGAAGTAATGTACTTCATTCCCGGAACACCATTCAAAGCACGCTCTAATGGGATTACTACCGCTTTCACCATTAATTCCCCATTTGCTCCAGGGTAATCAGCAGTAATATTCACCTTAGGAGGCGAGATTGCAGGGAATTGCGTTACTGGAAGACCAGTCATTGCTAGTACTCCTAAAAAGACAATAACTAGCGATATTACTATCGAAAGTACGGGTCTTTGTATAAATTTATCAAACATTTTTTTACTTTTTTATTTGGTTAAACCAACTATTCTGCATGAAGTCTCAAACTATTTAACACCTTACCTGGTTTCAAAAAGTCGTATTGAATTTTATCGTTTTCATTTGCTTTTTGGATACCGTCAAATACAATTTTGTCGTTTACTGTTATACCCGATTCGATAACATATAAATCAGGCATTTCTCCTTTTACAACAATCTCTCTAGATTTGATAACGTTGTTTTTATCTACAACAAAAACATACTTTTTATCTTGTATTTCGTAGGTCGCTTTTTGCGGAATAACTAACGCTTGATGCAAAGGCACCACCATCATAACAGAACCTGTTTCCCCGTTTCGCAACAGTTTATCAGGGTTAGGAAAACGTGATCTAAAGGCAATATTTCCTGTTTCATTATCGAATTCTCCTTCGACCAACTCCACTTTTCCTGATTGTTTTAAAATGTCTCCATTTGCTAATTTTAAGTTCACCTTAGTGTCAGCTCTGTTTTTAATATCTGTTTCATAGCTCAAGTATTCTGGTTCTGAAACGTTGAAATAAGCAAACATCTCACTATTATCAGAAAGGCTAGTAAGCAGCTCACCCTCATCGATTAGACTCCCTAGTTTTTTAGGAATTCTATCAATGGTACCCGAAAAAGGTGCTCTAATTTCGGTGAAAGATAGGTGTAATTTAGCTACGGCAACTTCGGCTCTAGCTTGCTGTAAATTTGCAGTTGCTACCGCTTGCTCATTCTTAGAAATGATATTTTTATCCGCTAAGTTCTTTGTGTTTTGGAATTCAATTTCAGCAGATTTTGCCTCAGCTTGTGCTTTTAGCAATTCGGCTTCATACATTTTAGGCATGATCCTAAAAAGCAGTTGACCTTGTTTTACATATTGTCCTTCGTCGACATATATTTTTTGTAAAAACCCTTTTTCTTGTGCTCTTATCTCGATGTTTTGCACTGATTTTATTTGGGATACGTACTGCTTAGTGAATGAGGTATCAATAACTGCAGGACTTGTTACAGTAAATTTTGTAGGTTCTTCTTTTTCTTCCTTTTTAGAATTACAACTTACAAGGAAACTTGCGGCCAATAAGCCAGTGATCATGATGATTTTTTTCATGGTATTCAAAAGTAATTTAGCAATAAAATGATTGAGATTTAGAGGTCTCTTTTCGTTTTTAAAATAGTGATTGCCAGAAACTAATGCATACTACAACAAGACGCTAAGATGCGCTGTTGCGTTACAAACAGAAATTGTGGCAATTAAAAAACGTATTGCTCAAATTCTTAAAACCTGTAGTCTAGAAAAAGTAGGTGATGAATAACCACAAAACTGTGATTGGTGATTTTGTATGGGTAAGATTGTTAGTTGTACATCTGGGGTTACAAACGCATGATACCATGGTTGCACCTTAATATTGCTAAAGGCAGCTAACTTTTTATTAGTAGTGGTTTTATCATTTGCACCATAATGACCGTCGTCTTCTGTATCAGTATCTGCGTCTTCAATTAAGTCGCTATCCTGATCTTTATGATAAAATTTGATTTGGTGATTTTTAGTAAACGTAGTCTGTATCGTATTAATCTGGAATGGTTGCATGATAGCCGCATGCACAGTTGTTCCTCCGCCTAAAAGCAGCATACTTAAACATATTAGAAATAAGGCTATTCTCATCAGCTATTCGCTTTTTTTAATAATACAAGCACAAAAAAATCAATCTGTAAGAAGGTCCTAAACTATCTTGTGATTTTTTTGTCAAAAGTATATCGAAATATTTAAAGAAAAATAATTTTTAATACTATTTTAAGAATAAATTTTGTTACAAATTTTCGAGCTACAAATCCCACTTTTCTATTTGTATAAAGTAGTAATTTTAATTTTCGAAAGAAATAAAAAAACGACCGATAAGTCAATGAATATCAATTTCGTAATAGTGGTTTAAATTATTTTAAGCTAGTTTTTTGGATCCAATTTTAATTCCCAATTAAATCAGAAAATAATGTTAAAAACGGTTAAAGTGATAATCTTGTAATAGTGTTAAAGTTGCGTGTATGTACATTTACGCTCATAAACAATAAAAATCACGATCATGGAATTCATAAATGCGATGAGAAAACGCTACAGTACTAAAAAGTATGATGCGACAAAAGCGATAGATAAAAAATTAATTGAAGAACTTAAAGAGATACTAGTATTAAGTCCGTCTTCTATAAATAGTCAGCCATGGCAATTTCAATTTGTCACTAATCCTGAGGTTAAAAAACAATTAGCAGCTGCCTCTTTATTTAACGAGGACAAAATAAATGAATGCGATACACTAGTAGTTTTTAATTCAATCTATGATGTGGCCGTATTCGAAAAACAAATTAAGGAAAACTTACCGCAATCAGCATTAGATTATTACAATACTACACTGGTGCAATTAACTCCTGACGAGTTGCGAGTATGGTTTGATAAACAAGTTTATTTATCATTAGGAATATTATTAGCGGCTTGCGCCCAAATGGAAATTGATGCGACTCCTATGGAAGGAATAGAAGCAGACAAGTACCAGGAAATCTTAAAAATGGATGGTTATAGAAGTTTATTTGCAGTAGCAATAGGATATAGACATGATGAGGATAGAAACCAACCAAGTCACAAACCCAAATCACGATTAGCTCAAGAGGCAATCGTTAAATCAATTTAAGATGAAGAAATTATTACTAATAGCACTTAGCATTGCAAGCTTAACAAGTTGTAAAAAAGAAGTTAAGAAAGATACCAAAGTAAAAGAAAAGGTCGTTGTAGCGCCCACAGTAACTGAAATTGCATCTATAAAAGGACAACAACTTACTGGAGTAACAGTAAGTACAGATGGTAGAGTATTTATTAATTTCCCAAGATGGCGCAAAGGGGTTGCAGCATCAGTTAGTGAAGTTATCAAAGGGAAGACAAGGGCATTCCCTAACCAAAGTTGGAACAACTGGGAGATTGGGAAAACAGTATCTGATTCGGTTTTTGTAGCGGTACAATCAGTAGTTGCATTCGAAAATGATCTTTATGTTCTAGATACTCGAAATCCAGAATTTAAAGGTGTAATCGCTGCTCCTAAATTATTTGTATTTGATTTAATGACAAATAAACTGAAGAAAACCTACACTTTTCCAGAGAGTAGCTACCACAAAGATTCTTACATCAATGATTTAAGAGTAGACAAAGAAAACGGTAGCATCTATTTAACAGATTCTGGTCATGCTGGTTTAATTGTTTTAAACATGGAAACAGCCGAAGCAAAAAGAGTCTTAGATAATAACGTGGCTACAAAAGCAGAAATTGATCATTTAACGATAGATGGAAAAGCCTTTAAAAATGTGGTTAACTCAGATGGTATCGCGCTAAACCCAATTGATAAAAAACTATATTTTCATGCGCTTTCAGGGTATACACTGTATGCAATTGATCCGCTAGTGTTGATTCATGGCACTGATAAAGAGATTACACAATCTGTAGAGAAAATAGCTAAGACATCTGCTCCTGATGGTATGATCTTTAATACCAATGGTGATTTATATTATGGTGATCTAGAACAAAATGCCATTATGAAAAGAGATGTAAACGGTGTAATATCAATTTTTGTGAAAGGCGATGAGGTAAAATGGCCAGATACTTTTAGTATTCATAATAATACATTATACTATACTAATTCTCGTATAAGCGAAATCGACGGTCCTATTGATGGCATGTCTTTTACATTAAACACAGTTAAACTGTAGTATACATATCTAATAGCGTCTTTAAAAATCTAGTATTGCAGCAGCTGCGGTACTAGATTTTTTTTTTGGAACAAGTAGAAGTAGCATCAGCATACTAAAAAAGATGTAAATCGGAGTTGATTGCGTTAACAATGAAATTTATTGAGTCAAGAAGTCGTCTAAATCAGTCGCATCTTTGTAATAACAAAACAAACGTTATATATTAACTTAAAATCAAATATCATGTTAAAGTGGACAGTAATTTTTATAATTCTAGCTATAGTAGCAGGAATTTTCGGATTTGGAGGAATCGCTGCAGGAGCTGCAGGAATCGCTAAAGTATTATTTTTTATATTCATCGTATTATTTATTCTTTCGCTAATAAGTGGTAGAAGTAAATTATAATTATAAAAAGCTCTTCTTTACAATCATTTAAAGAGGAGCTTTTTAATTAAAAAAACAAAAGGTTATGGAAGAGTATGCTAAACACGAAATTGGGTATATTAAGAGATACGAAGCTATAGGGTACACAACAAATTTTTTATTTCAAAAAGATGGGTTGGTCGATACCGAGACTAAGTACAAATACCAACCAGATGAGTTATTTATTGTAGCGCAACATCGTTATGAAGGAATGAGCAATCCAGAAGATATGTCAATCCTATATGTTATCGAAACTGCAGATGCTGTAAAAGGAACGTATTTATTAGGATATGGTCCCACAGCAGATCTTGAAGCTGCAGAATTTTTTAATGAAATTCCAGAAGAGAACTGCTCAGATAAAGCTGCCTTAGAATAAATATTATACATTTACAAAACAGAACTAGCTGTTAATCAATAGACAAACTATTAGATTAATGGCTTTTTTTATATCTAAAAATGCGATAAATTAAAATAATGAAACATTAGTTAAAAATACTATAACGAATGGCAGCTGCTTTATGACGAATTTTGAAATATCAAAAAACAATACTTGTACAGTGTACAAATAATCAAAGAGATCCAAATTTAAAACAGCTTCTAATGAAAAATATAACTATCAAATCGGGAAATATTAAGGATTTCATTGTGGATCTTAAAGCTAATTTTGATGGCGTATTAGGAGTGGAAATGGATGAATACCACCTAAAATTAGATACGGAATTAGTTTCAGGAACGATTGAAGCGACTTCATTTCAAGAAGACCTAAATTATTTTGACTTTGATATTACCTTTCTAGAAGATGTTAAATTAAATATCAAATCTGATGGTGCCTCACCTACTTACTTTGCGTATTGTTTATCTGGTTCATTAGAGCACCGTTTTGGTAAAAATGAAAAAACAAATGCCATTACTGCTAATCAAAATGCTGTAATAAATACTGTTGAAGACACTACAAACATTTTTTATTTTAAAAAGGATGTGGCTGTAAAACTATCAATTATAGGTATAGGAAACACTGCAACGGCAGAAGGAGATTCGCTGAATTCGAAAATTAAAAAAACGTTCCTAAACAAAACCGAAAATTTTGCACATGTAGGAATACAACACATCACAATTGCTCAAAAAGTGCAGCAATTACGCGCTATTAACCAAAAAGGGATTGTTCGTAATTTACTTAAAAAAGGGTTGTTACAAATTATTGTTGCCATGGAAATTGAGCACCATATAAATAGCTACACTGCTACTGAAGCGATAGTTAATTGCTTGACGTTGAAACAAATCGAACAAATTAAAACGTTATCTGATGCGATTCAAAAAGATCCATCAGAGCAGTATTCAATCAAATTGTTAGCACAGCAAACAGGCTTATCGCCAAATAAATTACAAGAAGGGTTTAAATTAATTCACAACCATACCGTGAACGATTTTATCACTATGATGCGAATAGAAAAAGCAGAAAAACTAATTAGAAATACTGATTTAAACATTTCTGAAATTGTGTATTCAATTGGTTTTACAAGCAGAAGTTATTTTTCGAAAATTTTCAAAGAAAAGTACAATTGTACTCCTAAAGAATACAAATTTAGTCAAAACTCGTTAGCTATTACAGCTTAATATATGATTTCAGAGGTTTGAGATTTACAGTATATCAAACCTCTGAAAAGTTTAAAATTCGTTAGCTTTTAAAGCGTACTATATATTTTTTTCATGAGCAAAGGGATTATTCTTTGCTCATGAAAGTTTAAAATTAGATAGCTAGTTTAGCACCTCATATACTTAATTTCAGGAATTGTCTTTGCTATAATTCCTGAAAGAACTAAAATTCGTTAGCTTGTAAGCACTACATATCGTTACATAAAAAAACAGCTTCTTGATAGAAGCTGTTTTTTTATGCGTGGTATTTAAGTGTATCTGTATTGTAATTTGTAGTGGAATTGTATACTAGATTTCGTTTAGAAAGGTAATAATCTCTTCAACAGTCAAAATGTAGTCAGGATTAGCAAATTTAATGGCGTTTATCGGCATAAATGGCGTCTCTGCAGTTTCAGGATCTTGAACAATAATTGTTCCTCCTAACTCCTTGATCGATTGCATTCCTTTTGTCCCATCTGTGTTTGCTCCTGAGAGCAGAATGCCTAAAACTTTAGACTTATAAATCTCAGCAGCAGATTCAAAAGAAACATCAATACTGGGCCTACTATAGTTCACTTTCTCGGATGCATCAAGAGATAGGTAATTTTCTTTTTCGAAAAGTAAATGGTAATCGGAAGGAGCAATATAAATGCTGCCAGGTGTGAGCAATACTTTATCTTCTACTTCCTTTACATTAGTAGTAGATTTAAGATCAATAAGCTGTTCCAGAGTTTTGTCTTCGGTATTTTTTCTATGCAGGATGATTACAAAGGCAAAGGATAATGGTGCATTTAATAGCGGTAACATTTTCATAAGCACCTGTAAACTTCCCGCTGATCCTCCTAAGATTACAACATCAAATTTACCTGTTACTTTAACTTCCTCCATACTTTTTCTTTATTAACTTGAATGTACTTGTCACTAATTGAAGCAAATTTAAGTGTTTCTTTACTTCCTAAGGCAAGGTAGCCTAAAGTAGACAAACTGCTGTCAAACAAAGTTATTGCACGTTCTTGTAAATCTTTATCAAAATAGATTAAAACATTGCGGCATAAGATCAGGTCAAACTCGTTAAAAGAACCATCAGAAACCAAATTATGCTGTGAAAAAACCATGCGTTCAGAAAATTCATCATTGAATTTTGCCACGCCATAATTTGCTATATAATAATTTGAAAAGTCGTTTTTTCCACCAGAATTTCGATAATTTTCAGCGTATTGCTTTATTAATTGCAGTCCAAAAACACCTTTCTTAGCACGTTCTAAAACTTTAGCATTGATGTCTGTGGCGTATAGTATTGCCTTGTGTAATAAGTTGGCTTCTTTTAACAAAATTGCCATTGAAAAAACCTCTTCACCCGTAGAACAACCTGCATGCCAAATCCTAATAAAAGGTTTAGAGGCTAGATTAGGTAAAATTTCGTTTTTTAAAACGGTATAAAAAGAAGGATCTCTAAACATCTCGGTAACGTTGACCGTGATTTCTTCTACTAATCTTTTATAGTATTCTGGTTCTGATCTGATTTTCGAAAGAAATTCTGAAAATCGCTCAAAACCATCAAGCTGATAGATGCGGTCTACCCTACGCTTTAAAGATGCTCTCGAATAGCTTCCAAAGTCGAAACCATAGTATTCATATACTACATTTATAAGTGTTTCTAGTTGTAAATCCTCAATCATAAAACGTTGTTATATATTGCTTAGCGATGCTAATAATTTATCAACATCTACTGGTTTAGAAATATAATCATCGGCACCTGCTTCTAGACATTTTTCTCTATCTCCCATCATCGCTTGTGCGGTTACAGAGACAATGTAGGTCTCTGCCCTTGATGGAATATTCTTTATCAATGGAATGGCCTCATAACCGTCAATATCTGGCATCATCATGTCGATAAGCACAGCGTCAATAAGCGTATCTGTTCTTAAAATATCTAATGCCTCTTGTGCACTTAAGCATGATAGACACTCATAAGCTCGTGAACGTAAGGTGGCAGACAATGCAAAAATGTTTCGTGCATCGTCGTCAATAATCAAGATTCGTTTTTTAGTCTTTTCTACTTCCATTATTTTTAAAAATTATCGTAAAGCCACACGCGTAATAAAGACAATAACTGGTCAATATCTACCGGTTTAGTAATATAATCAGAAGCACCTGCTTGAATGCATTTTTCACGGTCTCCAGTCATCGCTTTTGCAGTTACTGCAATAACGGGTAGATTCTTCAATCTTGGATTTTGTCTAATAATTCCAGCTGTTTCATATCCATCCATGTTAGGCATCATCATGTCAAGTAAAACCACATCTGTATGCGGATTTTCATCTAGCATTTTCAATGCCTCCTTACCGTCAATAGCTGTAATCACATTCATCTCAAAAACCTCTAAAGCCTTTGTAAGAGAGTAAATATTGCGCACATCATCATCAACGACTAAAACTGTTTTATCTTTAAGCGTATTGTTTAAAAGACTTTTCTTTTTATAGACATCTTTCTTACTGCCGTCATCTTCCTTATTCTCTTCAACCAAGTGTAAAAATAGCGACACCTCATCTAGCATTCTTTGATAAGAATGTGCTGTTTTTACAACAATTGAATCAGCATATTTTTTAATTTTTAACTCCTCTTTCATTGACAAACTTTTCCCTGTAAAAACAATTACGGGCAAGTTCTCTAATCCGTGATTCTTTTTGACCTCCTCGAGAATTTCGTAAGCCTTAGCATCAGGAATTCCCATGTCAAGAATTACACAGTCAATTTCTTTTTGGCTTAAAGCCGAAACACCTTGACTAACTTCACTCTTAATTTCTGACTTTATATTGTATGATTCTAAGAAATACGAAAGTGCTTCTGCATGTTTAGGATTATCCTCTATAATCAGCACCTTTTGCGATTCTTTATTAATGATTTGTTCAATATGCCTGAAAACTTCTGGCATTTTTTCGAATGCAACTGGTTTGTTTAAGAAATTAACAGCACCTTTTAAAAGACTTTCTTGTTTTAATTGATGAGAAGACATAATGTGCACCGGAATATGCTTTGTTCTCCAGTTTGCTTTAAGCTCTTCCATTACTTGCCAACCATTTTTTATAGGCAACTGAATGTCAAGTAATATTCCCACTGGATTGTACAATAAGGCATAATTTAAGGCATAATCTCCTCGCACAGAAACAACTCCTTTATATCCTCTTTGTCTACTAAAACTAAGAAGTGATTTTGCAAAATTAACATCATCCTCTACGATTAATATTACCTTATCATTTTCGTTGATATTATCTCTATCGTCTGGTACATCCTCAGGAATTGTAAGACTCAAATATTTATTTGTTTCCTGTTCCTTTACAATTGTAGTGATTTTTTCCAGTGGTGTAACGACTACTTCTTCCTCTTGAGCAGGCTCACCCTCTCTACCTACAATAGGAATCGCAAGAGTAAATTCACTCCCCTGCCCTAATGTACTTTTAAGTTTAATTTCACCCTGAAGTAGTTTAGCTAGTTCTCTACTTATAGATAGTCCAAGACCGGTTCCACCATATTTTCTTTTAGTAGAGCCATCTGCTTGCTGGAACGCCTCAAATACAAGTGGTTGCTTCTCTAAAGCGATTCCTATACCGGTATCTTTTACCGTGAACAAAATCATTTTACGGTCATGAATATCAATCTTCACTTCTAATGTTACACTTCCTTTTGATGTGAATTTTATAGCATTAGAAATTAAGTTTTTCAATATCTGCTCTAATCGCATTCTATCTGTTTTGATTACAACAGGTGCATCTGTAGCGATAATTGAAAACGCAATTTTTTTATCTCTAGCGACCTCTGTAAATAAGCCTTTTAATCCGTCAGTGATATCTTGTGTGGGCACTTGATCCAACTCTAATTCCATCTTACCAGCTTCAATTTTAGATAAATCTAAGATTTCGTCAATAAGACCTAGCAAACCATTTCCTGAGCTTTGTATCACCTTAGCAAATTCGATTTGTTCTACGTTCATGTTGCTATCATTATTCTCTGAAAGCAATCGACTTAGTAATAAAATAGAATTTAAGGGCGTACGAAGTTCGTGCGACATATTTGCCAAGAACTCTGATTTATAACGCGTCGTTAACTCAAGATCTTCTGATTTTTTTTGAATTTCAGAATTTTTTTCTTCCAGTAAAACACTGCGTTCAGCAAGCTCTTCGTTTGTTTGCTGCAACTCTTCTTGCTGTACTCTAAGTTCCTCTTCAGAGGCTTGTAATTTTTCAGTTTGTGTTTCTAGTTCCGCATTTATAGCTTCCATTTCGCTGTGTTGTAAACGCAACTCTTCAGATTGTGATTGTGTCTCCTCTAGTAATTCAATAACACGTTTTCTATTTTGCGTTGCTTTAACAGCGATACCAATATTACTTGCTACAGCAGTTAAAAACTCCATTTGTATAGGTGTAAATCCCTTTACACTCGCTAATTCAATAACACCTTCTACTTTATTATCCAGTAAAGGCACTGCAATTATTTGCGAAGGTTTCACAGATCCCAGTCCGTAAGAAACAGCAATGTCATCATCTGAAAGTTGGTTAAGCGATATGACTTTTTTAGAAATAGCCGCTTGACCTGTAATACCTTGACCTATCTTTAAACGTTCTTGACTCTTATCAGGAATATAACTGTAACCTGCTGCTTTTACTAGTTCATCACCTTCTGTTATGTACATTAGTCCAGCACTACTATTGCTGTAAACTGCCACAAATTCGATAATATCTTTAGTAAGAATGCTTAACTTTTTCTCACCTAACATGATGTTATTAAGCTGAGCAATACCTGTTTGTAACCACTCTTTATGAGAAAGCAACTCAAAAGATGTTTGCAATGATTTCCCCATATTATTCAAGGAAACACCCACACTACCTAAAGCATCGCTTTGATTATCTGTAACCGAAATAGTATAATCTCCATCAGAAAGCTGGGTGGCTATACTGCTTATAGCTTTGATTCTCTCAGCAGTCTCGGCATCGCGTTTTAAAAGCTCTTCTTGTAACTGAGAACGTTCTTGATAATCTTTTAATATTCTAACAACCATTAAAACAGTAATGATAAACGCTATTAAAAATGCTACAACTATTAAAACTGAGCTATAATTTCCATAACGCTCCGAGTTAGCTGTTCTCATCTTCAGTAATTCTTGTTCGCTTTTCTCTATACGTTTTACGACTACTTTGATCTGTTCCATTAATGATTTCCCCGTATCAAGATCATAAGCCTGCACATTAACACCCATCCTGCGGTCGTTGATCCGGTAACGTAAAAAATTGAAGAATTTTATTCGAAGGGGTTTCAGCTCCTTCAAATTATTTTGTTGAACAGGGTTGTCTAAGGTTAACTCCTCTATTTTTTCGAAAGCAGCATTTGAAGTTTCTAAGGATTGATCAAAATGACTTAAGTAATCCTCTCTACCAGTAACGAGAAATCCTCTCATACTTGTTTGCGCTTCGACTATATTATTAGCACCTTCATTAAGGTTGTAGATAATTTCTTGGGTATGGTTTACCCATGAATTACTGTTTAACAAACTTTTAATACTTATAAAAGAAGCAAGTGAACTAACCATTAATATCACCATCGAAATCGATGAGCTGATATATACATTTCTCCTAAAATTGTTTTTCATAGACCTATAACCTGTTATTATTTATTCTGTAAATTGCAATGGTAAAATCATTATAAAGCTTGCTCCAGCGCCCACTTGACTCTTTGCAGTAATCAATCCATTGTGTTTTTCGATAATCTTTTTAGCAATTGCTAACCCAATTCCGGTTCCTTCATACACTTTTCGATCACTAAGACTTTGAAAAATCATAAAAATTTTATTCAAGTATTGATCGTCAAAACCTATTCCGTTGTCCTTAACTATGATTCTGCAATAAGAGCCTTGTTCATCAACAGCACTATCAAAGTCCCTACTTTCAACAATTTCTGATGTTATATCAATCACAGGAGTTACCTCATCGTTAGTAAATTTCAAAGAGTTACCTATCAAATTTTGAAACACCTGCCTAAGCTGTGTAGGGATCCCATTAATTGCTGGCAATTTATTATAATTTATGATTGCTTTTTTACTTTCTGTCAAATAATCAAAATCAATTAACACTTCGTCAATTAACTCGTTTAAATCTACCTGCTCCGGACTCACCTTAGCAGATAATCTTGAGTACTCCAATAAGTCAGAAATAAGGTTTTGCATTCGATCAGCGGCTTTAACCGTGCGTGTTACGTAGTCAATTCCTTTCTCGTCGTTAACCAAATACCGATCTTTAATAATATTGATAAAAATCTGTATTTTACGAAGTGGTTCTTTTAAATCGTGTGATACCACCCATGAGAATTGTTGCAGTTCGTGATTTCGCAATTCAAGCTCTTCATTTTTTGTAACAAGCTCCTTTGTTCTCTCTTTGATTTTAACCTCTAAATTTTCTTGAGCTTCTTTTCTAATCTCTACTTCCTTAGATAGTAATTCTTTGATATCTAATAATTCCTTTTGTTGCTGGTAGATTTTTAGAAAAGTCTTTACTTTAAGGATAAGTAAATCAGAGTCAACAGGTTTTGTGATGTAGTCTACTCCACCCGTTTCATACCCTTTAGAAATAAACTTTTTTTGTTTGTTTACTGCTGATAGAAAAATCACAGGAATATCCTTTGTGCGATTGTTTCCCGCTAACATCTCAGCAACTTCAAATCCATCCATTCCAGGCATTTGAACATCCATAATAATCAGACTATAATTATACTTCAGGATTTTCTTCAAAGCTTCCTCACCAGATTCGGCAGTATCTACTTCAAGATTGTGAAGCTCCAATATTTTTTTTAAAGCAATTATATTGGCTTTTATATCATCGACGATTAGTATCATAATTTTTTATTTCAATTGTTTTTAACAGCAGTAAAAACGGTGCATTAAGTGGTGGCAATATTTAATAAATTATAAAATAAAATGATGGTTTTTAAGCTGCAATTTAATGCGCTAATAAAGGCCGAAAAAGAACTCAAGAACTTAAATTCAAACTGAGATAAATTTCTTTCATTATTTTGTTTGCAACTAGCGTCATTTTATTGCTTCAAAAATAAAAAAAAGAACTTATAAAAAGTTGTAACATTGTATGAATTTCTTGTAGAATGATCATTATCCTGAAAGTTATTTTTCTGACATTATAATCTTATAACTTTATAACGAAATTGTATAAATCGAAATAAAATAATTCAAAAATGTACTGCCCATAGTGAAATGAGCGCCTATTTTTCATTTTTAGATTTCCAACAATAAACAGTAAAATCCATGAAAAAGGAGCACAAAGGGACTCAAAAAATACTACCATCCGCACTATTTTTAGGTCAAAATAGGATATAGAAAAGCATCCCAATTTAAGACATATAAACCACTATTTTTTTTATAAATTTGCACTCAAAATAAGTGAAAATTTATCTATAATAAAACACCCACGATGACTGCATACCTATTAGATAAAAACTACCACAATAAAAGCTACGATCGTGATGATTTAAACCATCAAGAATTTGAATTTTGCACGTTTGACAATTGCAATTTCTCTATGTGTAATTTTATTGCTGTTACATTTATAGATTGCACATTTACTAACTGTGATTTTTCTAATGCGATGATCAATCATGTGGCTTTCAGGAATGCAAAATTTATCGATTGTACTATTGTCGCTGTGAATTTTGCTATGTGCGATAAATTAATATTTGAAATTAATTTCGAAAAGTGCACCCTTGATTTTTCAAAATTCTATGCTTTAAAAATGAAAAGCACCACTTTTAAAGACTGTAGTATCGTTGCCGCCGACTTTATGGATTGTGACTTAACAGATGCTTGGTTTGTAAATTGCGATTTATACCGTTCAGAATTTGCTGGAGCAAAAGCAATTAGAACTAACTTCTACAGCAGTTTTAATTATATCATAGACCCTAAAAAGACAGCAATTAAAAAAGCAAACTTTTCACTATCAGCAGTTCATGGTTTGCTCGCCAAGCATGATATTGTCGTTGTATAATATTTTCATAAATGAAATTTCTTCATTTTTTACTGTTTATAAAATTTACTAAATTTGCATTCTAAAATCATTACTATGTCAAACAAAAAATATAAAATTGCAGTTATTCAGTTAAACTTAAATGACGTTGCCGAAAACAACCTCAAAAAATGTATTAGCTGGGTTAGAGACGCTGCAAGTCAAGGAGCAGAGGTAATTACATTGCCAGAATTGTATAGCAGCCACTATTTTTGTCAAAGTGAAGACGTTGATAATTTTGAAATAGCTGAGCCATTATACAGTACTTCTTTTATTGCTTTTAGCGCTCTTGCAAAAGAATTAGGCGTGGTGATCATTGTTCCTTTTTTCGAAAAAAGAATGGCCGGAATCTACCATAATAGTGCTTATATAATTGACACTGATGGATCTGAAGCCGGTTTATATAGAAAAATGCACATTCCAGATGATCCTTATTTTTATGAAAAATTCTATTTTACGCCAGGTGATTTAGGTTTTAAAACGATACCTACAAAGAAAGGAAAAATTGGAACCTTAATTTGCTGGGATCAATGGTATCCAGAAGCAGCACGTTTAACTGCGTTGCAAGGAGCCGAAGTATTGTTCTACCCTACTGCCATTGGATGGCATCCAGGAGAAAAAGAGCAGTACGGGACAAATCAATACGGTGCCTGGATGAATGTTATGAAAGGTCATGCCGTAGCAAATGGTGTTTATGTTGCTGCAGCAAATAGAATAGGTCTCGAGAAATACTTACCGGATACAGACGGAATTGAATTTTGGGGTGCCTCGTTTATTGCAGGACCACAAGGAGAAATTTTGGCGCAAGCCTCACACGATAAAGAAGAAATCTTAATTGCCGAAGTAGATCTGGACTTCCAAGAAAACATTCGTCAAAACTGGCCGTTTTTTAGAGATAGAAGAATCGATGCTTTTGGAGATATTACAAAAAGAGCGATAGACCCTAAAATGTAATTTAGACAACTATCATAGCAAATTGAAATAATGGACTGAAGCAAATTGCCTCAGTCCATTTTTTTTACCTATTTATTATAGCGAACAATTTTATTTATTATTGAGGATAACAAATAGACTTGGCTTGTAATTACAAATAACTAGAAGCCTATTTCTAAATTTCCTTCTAGCAAATAAAATAGAAATTGTTCTCGAATGTTTACCTTTGTACTTTGTAATCGAAATTTATTATGACTGAAAATAACAGAAGGTTTCCTGCAGAATGGGAAAATCAAGAAGGTATATTACTTTGCTTTCCGCATAACGGAAAAGATTGGCCTGGAAAATACGATGCTATTCAATGGGCTTTTGTTGAATTTATAAAAAAAGTTGCGACTTATGAAACCGTTTTCTTAGTCGTTGCCGATGAGAAACTAAAATCAAAAGTTACTGAGATGCTAGAAATGGCCAAAGTTAATATGGATTCCATTTCCTTTGTCATTCAGAAAACAAATAGAAGTTGGATGCGCGATTCAGGTCCAATGATTGTTAGGAATAATGGTAAAAGAGAAGCATTAAACTTCAACTTTAATGGTTGGGCTAAATATAAAAATTATCAATTAGATAGACAAATTCCTGCTACAATTGCTACACATCTAAACCTGCCTGTGACTCAAGTGACTTACAAAGGCAAAGCGGTTATTGTTGAAGGTGGTGCAATAGATGTAAATGGAAAAGGGACCTTACTTACAACCGAAGAGTGTTTAATGGACCCAAATATTCAAGTACGTAATCCTGGCTTTACAAAGGCTGATTACGAAGCGGTATTTAAGGAATATTTAGGAGTAACAAATGTTATCTGGTTGGGTAATGGCGTTCAAGGGGACGACACACATGGACATGTCGATGATCTTAGTCGTTTTGTTAACGAAGATACCATTGTAACCATTGTTGAAACTAATCCTGAAAGTCCAAACTTCAAGCCTTTACAAGATAATTTGAAGCGCTTACAGGAAGCCAAATTAGAAAATGGAAAAGCGCCAGTTATTGTGGCATTGCCAATGCCTAAGCAAATTGACTTTGATGATCTTACATTACCTGCGAGCTATGCTAATTTCTTAATTTTGAATAAATGTGTCTTGGTTCCTACTTTTAATGATCCTAACGATCGCAAGGCATTAAACATCTTAGCTGAGTGCTTTCCTGATAGAGAGATTATTGGAATAAGCGCCATAGATTTGATTTGGGGATTAGGTACTTTACATTGCCTTAGCCAACAAATACCTGCAGAATAATAAATATTCTTATATTTGATATATAAAAAAACACCAGCTATATGCTGGTGTTTTTAGTTTATCAAGTATGCTATTCACTTATTTATCTCTTGTAAAAGGGATTTTTTGATCTGCACTAATAATCATATCAAAGCCATCTTTATTATCATTAAATTGGAATTGTAGACCTGCTCTTTTTGATTCGAATAAATCTTTACCAATAGGCTCAACCGTGAATTCAGGATAATCAGTAATTGCTACATTAAGTGCGCTGTTCTTTTCTGAAAAAGTGATTTTTATGGGCGCTTTTGTATTCGAAAAAGTTCCTAAATAACCATCAAGTATTACATCTTTTTCCACTTCGCCTGTAGCAGCTGACCATACATCATTAGTAGGATTATTGTCCGGTAAAACGTGTTGTGGATCTAGAGTAATGCTTTCAATCTCTTCTGTAGATTCATGTTTAAACGACCATGAAGTGTTTCTCTGCCATACCTCTACTGGCAAGTTAATGTGATCCACTTTACCACTTTTAAATTTCACATCAATTAAGACTGGCATAGGCATTTTTTCGAAATTTTCGACAGTGATTACTACCCCTTTACTAGGGTCATTTTTTACATATTTTACTCCAGTGATTCCTTGATCAAACTTCCAGTTGTATTGAAACCATCCTCTCCAGAACCAACTTAAGTCTTCTCCAGCAACGTTTTCCATAGTTCTAAAGAAATCATCTGGTGTTGGGTGTTTAAAGGCCCATCTGTCAACGTATGTGCGAAAAGCCAAATCAAATCTTTCTGGCCCTAATATTTGTTCTCTTAATATAACCAGTCCGGAGCTAGGTTTAGCATACAATAACAAACCAATGTTTCCTTCTAGCATATTATCAGGAGAACTCATGATTGTTTCTAATTTATCATTTGTATATCGATCTGCGATTCTATGTAAATCAGCAGCTGGCGATTTGTACTCACCATTGTTAAAAGCCTCTGTACTTAGTGAATTGATGAAAGTATTGAAACCTTCGTCCATCCAACCAAACAAGCGTTCGTTTGATCCTACAATCATTGGGAACCAGTTGTGACCAAACTCGTGATCAGTAACTCCCCATAAATCTTCTCCCTTAGACTCCCAGCTACAAAAAACGATTCCGGGATATTCCATTCCTCCTTCGTTGCCAGCCACATTTGTAGCAACAGGATACGTATATTCCATCCATTTTTTAGAGTAATGTTCGATAGATCCTTTTACATATTCTGTTGAGCGACCATAAGCAGCATCACCAGCACTTTCAACTGGGTAAGCTGATAATGCCAAAGATTTTTTACCACTTGGTAAGTTAATTTTTGCTCCATCTAAAATAAAAGCAGCTGAAGATGCCCAAGACAAATCTCTAGCATTTTTTAATTTATAGTGCCATGTTTTAGTTGCTGTAGGATTTGTTTTTGCTAATGCATCAACCTCCTCTTGCGTACGAATCATGACCGTTTTGTCGCTAGCTTTTGCCTTTGCTAATCTACTTTGTTCTACAGTGCTATAAACAGCAGTAGGATTCACTAACTCACCAGAAGACACTACAATGTGATTTGCAGGAACCGTGATGTTTAAGTCAAAATCTCCGTATTCTAAATAGAATTCTGATGCTCCTAAATATGGATTAGTGTTCCATCCTCTTACGTCATCATAAACACACATGCGCGGATACCATTGTGCGATGGTGAAGATTTTTCCGTTTTTAGTATCTAAAACTCCGGTACGATCAGAACCTTCTTTTGGCGAAATGTACGAGAAGTCAATTTTTATTTTAACAGTTCCCCCTTTAGCTTTTAACTCCTCAGGTAGAAAAACTTGCATTCTCGTGTCGGTGATTAAAAATTTAGCTTCGACCTCAGTAACTTTTCCCTTTACGCTGTTTAGCACTTTGACAGATGTGATTTTATGACCACCATCAAATTCTTCTCCTTGAGCACCGTTACGACTACCCGTTAGTGGCACTACAGCATTACCTCTAGAATCTTTTTTAAATAAATTTTGGTCCACATTCATCCAAACAAAATTCATTTTATCAGGACTGTTGTTAGTATAGGTAACGATATCTGTACCAGTTATTTCGTTTTTCTCAGCATTTAGTTTAGCTGTAAGCACATAATCTGCACGGTTTTGCCAATACTCTGCTCCTGGCTGCCCACTTGCAGATCGTGTAGTTGTACCGTTTTTAGTGTAAAAAAACGGGGCAAATGCGTCATGATAATTGTAATTTGAGACTGGAGCTTCTTTTGTTTTTACGGGCTCATTTTGAGCATAAACAGAAGAAACACCTACTAATAAAGCCATGTGAAGTACAGCTTTGAACCTGATATTTTTCATGTGTTTGAATTTTACAACCAAATTAGCAAAAAAAAACAGATTGGTAAATAAATTTCAGAATAAGGATGAAATTTTAAGAAAACATTATTTAGTTCAGCATAAAATCGACCACACAGATGTATTGTGAAAATTTAAAAATATATTTACAGTATCGAACGCTATAATTTTAAATTCTGATGACAACAACCATTTCAAACGCTATCCTCACAGCAGAAATCAAACATGCTGGAGCCGAACTTTGTTCTCTTGTAAAAAGAGCTACTTCAAGAGAATACATGTGGCAGGCAGATCCTAAGTTTTGGGCAAAGCACTCCCCTATTCTTTTTCCAATTGTGGGAACCTTGAAAGACAATAGCTACACCTATGACGACGCTAAATATGTGCTATCACGACATGGTTTTGCCAGAGATTTAACATTTGATCTAATAGATAAAAAAGAAGACAGTGCTACATTTTCTTTACATTCGAATGAAACAACTTTAGAAGTGTATCCATTTGCTTTTGAATTGCAAGTTAAATACTCGCTTGAAAGTACCTCTTTGAAAGTTGACTATTTGGTAGTTAATAATGGGGACCATATACTGCCTTTCTCTATAGGTGCACATCCTGCTTTCTCGCTTCCATTAGCTTTTGATCGCTACGGATTAGAATTCGAAAAAGAAGAAAAATTGAGCTATCATTTACTAGAGAATAATTTACTCACTACTGTTACAGAGGATCTAGTTGCAATAGATAGAAAAGTAGCATTACAGTACACATTATTTGAAAGAGACGCACTAATTTTTAAAACATTACAATCAAATTCGATTACAATAATCGAAGAAACTACGCCATTACTAGCCGTACACTATAAAAAATTTCCAAACTTGGGAATTTGGACCATGCAAAATGCTCCTTTTTTATGTATCGAACCTTGGTATGGCTATTCTGACACGATGGAAAGTTCTGGAAAATTAGTTGAGAAGGAAGCTGTTGTAGTTATTGCCTCAGGAACAAGATTTGAAACAACATATAGTATCGAAATTTTATAATTAAAAAGACAATTTATGCTTACTATAAATTTTGAACCGTTTCCCAATCTAGAAACCGAGCGGTTGTTATTGAGAAGAGTTGTACAAAACGATGTCAACGAGGTATTTGCGCTGCGATCTGATAAAGAAGTGATGCAGTATATACCGAGACCACTTGCTATAACAATAGCCGATGCAGCTGCCCATATTGATACTATAGACGCGACCATAAATAACAACGAAGGAATCAACTGGGCAATTACATTAAAAGGAACAGATACGCTAATTGGTCTAATAGGCCATTACCGCATTCAAGCTATCAATCATCGAGCAGAAGTAGGCTATATCTTGAGTCCTAAATTCCAGCGTCAAGGTATTGTAGTTGAAGCGATGAAAAAAGTAGTGGAATATGGCTTTAAAGAAATGAAGTTACACTCTATTGAAGCCGTGATCGATCCTAACAATATTGGCTCTGAAAAAGTGCTGCAAAAGAGCGGATTTAAAAAAGAAGCACACTTTATTGAGAATCAGTTTTATGAAGGAAAATATACGGATACAGTTATTTATTCGCTTCTCAATAATGACAATTATCAAAATTAATTTACCGTTATGGATACTAAAATAAGTACATTCGTGTTTACTTATAACAAACAGTAGCACCGATGGTTTTTCACATTAGCATTGGTCAAAACACACACAATGAAAAAATTAATTATTCTTACTATACTTCTTCTAGCTGTCACTTCACACAGTCAAACCTACGTTAAAGTAAATGCTTTAACGACCTTATTAACGATTCCCAATGTCGCGATTGAGACAAAAATAGGCGATAAATCAACGTTAAACTTTGATGCATTAGGATCGTTTTGGAAATCTGTAAACGGAAAGCCTCGTGAATTTTATACCTTAACCTCTGAGTACCGTTACCACTTTAAGGAAACCGATAATGGTCTATATATAGGTGGTCATGTAGGTGTTAGTAAATACAACTTCCAGAAATGGAACTATATAAACACAGACAACTACGAAGTTGGAAAAGGCTACTTTGCAGGAGCAACTTTAGGTTACAAAGCCAAGCTAAATGATAAATTCTACTTAGACTGCTTTTTTGGTGGTGGCTGGCATCAAGGGTTCTACAAGGGCTATCTCTTAAGTGATGGAACACGTTATGACAAAGCTAAAAATTACAATAAAAGTGGTGAATGGTTTCCTTATAGAGGAGGTGTCATGATCTCATATAAACTAAACTAAGCAGTAAACTTTTTATAATTAGCAACGTACAGTGCTTCTACTTGCTTTCTAGCCCAATCTGTTTTTCGTAGAAAAGTCAAACTTGATTTTACACTAGGATTCTCGTTAAAGCATTTAATCTTAATTAATTCTCCTAAAGTATCAAACCCAAAGTAAGCTTCTAATTGTTCTACAATAGTTTTGAGCGTAACCCCGTGTAGCGGATCTTGTGATTGTTGTTTTTCCATATTGCAAATTTATGCCAATTTTATAAAAAAAATTGCTGATTCGTACATTTGTTGCTACATTTGTCATCCTATGCTAAAAACTGTCAACATACTCAATAAAAGAGCCCGATTTGATTATGAAATAATCGAAAAATTCACTGCTGGAATTGTCTTAGCGGGAACTGAGATTAAATCAATACGATTGGGTAAAGCAAACATCACAGAAAGTTTTTGTGAGTTTAGTAACAACGAATTATTTGCGATCAATACCTATATTGAAGAATACACTTTTGGTAATCAATTCAATCATCAGGCGAGAAGTGAAAGAAAGCTACTCTTAAATAAAAGAGAACTTAAAAGCTTAGAGCGTAGCGTGCAAGCTAAAGGACTTACGATTGTTCCTTTGAAACTTTTTACTAACGAAAAAGGGATGGCCAAATTAGAAATAGGACTTTGCCGCGGTAAGAAGACCTATGACAAAAGAGAATCATTAAAAGAACAAGATACCAAAAGAGATTTAGATCGAATAAAAAAAATATACAATTAATTAAATAGGGTTGAGCGATTAACCCTTTTTTTTGATATCCTTGATGACAATTTTAGTCAAAAATTTTCATACTTATGAAGAATATGCTGCGCACTGCTAGAGAGAATAAAGGCTTAAAAACAAGAGAACTCTCTAAAATGGTAGCCATAGATCAAGCCTTAATTAGCAAATTTGAAAGTGGAGAACGTAGACCCACAAAGAACCAACTACTAAAATTAGCCATTACTCTAGATATTGAACTGGCGCCCTTGCTCATTTCTTGGCTTAAAGAAAAAATCATAAATGAAATCGCTAATGAAGACTATGCAATTGAAGCACTAAAAGAAGCACAGCAAATTATACTTTCGAAAATAGCACTTAAAAAGAAGTCCTCACTCTTTTTATTCGAAAAAGAAATACAGCTAATTGAGCATTTAAAAAAGACCGCTAATGCATTGCATGCTTTTAGTAACTCAAAACTACAGGAAGATTTAGCACTAACCTATCTTTACGAAAGTAACCGCTTAGACGGGAATTCACTTTCGAAAATTGAAACTGAACTCATTTTAAATGAAGGGCAAAGCATTGCTGGAAAAAGCATGCACGAACACCTTGATGTCATCAATCATCAGGAGGCGATGCAGTACACGCAAAAAATCATCGATACCAACACTAATTTAACTGTTGCAGCTATTTTAGAACTACACCAACTATTATATCGCGGAATAACTCCTAAAGAAGCGGGTAGCTTTAGAACAACTGAAATCACTGTTAAAAACAACCTCTTCTCCCCTTCTACTGCAAAGAATATCGCTACCGATCTTGATGATCTATTACTATGGCTAAACGATAATGTAGATCATTTGCATCCACTTATACTAGTGGCAACATTCAAAATTAAATTTGTAACACTGCAACCATTCAAACAAGGAACCGCAAAAATTGCAAGACTCTTAATGAACGTTATTTTAGTAAAGAATACAATGACCCCTATTATTATTAAGAGTGATGCTGATAGTAAAAATACCTACATGAATTCATTAATAGCAAGCATGCAAGAGGAGAAGAACGCCAACTTTACCCACTTTATAATACAGCAGCAAGAGGATAGCCTACGTTATTGTATTTCTTTTCTTCAAGCGGTAAACTAAAACTACTCGTGGCTTTTTTATCGAATGCAATATCATCACATTCTATAAAATAAAAAACCTCATCGATAGTATGATGAGGCTTAGTTATACTCTAATTTTTATCTTCGAGCAAGGGCACAAATCTAAATTCACCTAGTTCGTGCTTTTCAAATTGTGTTTCGTTTTTTCTAATAAGTAAGGTCATCACTTGCACCTCTTCCCCCAGTGGGATGACTAATCTCCCCCCTATTTTAAGCTGAGCCATTAACGGCTGCGGTATAAAAGGAGCACCTGCAGTTACAATAATACTGTCAAAAGGACCAAAATTAGGCAATCCCTTGTACCCATCGCCAAATGTTAAATGCTTAGGTCTTATGCCTAATTTAGGTAATAATGCTGCTGTTGTTTTAAACAACTCATTTTGTCTCTCTACACTATACACTTTGGCGCCAAGCAAATATAAAACCGCCGTTTGATATCCTGATCCTGTCCCAATCTCTAATACTTTATGGTCTTTTTTTATTTCTAATAACTGCGACTGAAAAGCAACAGTGTAAGGCTGCGAAATAGTTTGCCCAGCACCTATAGGGAACGCCTTATCTTGATAGGCATAATCCTCAAAACTAGAATTCAAAAACAAATGTCTAGGGATCTTTTTAATCGCCTCTAGAACATTTTTGTCTGTAATTCCTTTTTCTTGTAAAACGCTTACTAATTGGTTTCGAAGCCCTTGATGTTTTGCAGTATCTTTCAATGGTGGTATTTTATATTTCTGTAAAATTAATTAAAGAATTATCATTTGCAACATAAACTGGGCTAGCAAATTCAAAAAAAAATATAGCAGCAATAACCTATTGATAGTGAATCTATAATTATTAGAATTATTTTTTTACAAGCACTTTATGCAAACTTACATCCAACATCTATAAAAATAAATTGAAAAAATAGCTGCCTTTCTTACTAGTTAAAAGATAGGTGTTAATTATTAAAATATCACTAAAAGTGGGTATTGTACAATCCACTTATATATTGTCTCTTTACATGCGATAAAAAAGTAATTCAAACTTATAAATGGTTCTCAAGAGAGAACTTGAGTAAGATACTATAGGATTACAAAAAAAGCTATAATCACATAAATAAAGTACTGTAATTTACAGCAGTAAATTTGTAAGTACCACAAATAGCCTAACCAAGAGCTACTAAAAACCGACCAAAAAAAACCCCTATTTACCAGAAAATAGGGGTTTTTACATTATTATAATTACCCTAGAGTAATTGACAATAAATTAGCTGTAATACTGTCTAGTAGCGATTAAGCTTCATCATCATTTAAATGTGACTTTGAATAGCCTCTCCACTTGTCGATACAATCTTGTAAATCTTGAGGTAGCTCTGTATCAAAACGTTTTAATTCCTTTGTTGTAGGATGAACAAAACCTAATGTTTTAGCATGCAAAGCTTGTCTTGGTAATATTTTAAAACAATTGTCTATAAACTGCTTGTATTTTGTAAAGGTAGTCCCTTTTAATATTAAATGACCACCGTAACGCTCGTCATTAAATAAAGGATGACCTATGTGTTTCAAGTGCGCTCTAATTTGGTGCGTTCTACCCGTTTCTAGCTGGCATGAGATAAGAGTAACATACCCAAAACGTTCTAAAACCTTGTAATGTGTAATTGCTGGCTTTCCAATTTCTGGATCAGCAAAAACAGCCATTTGCATGCGGTCTTTTAAGTGACGTGCTAGGTTTCCTTCAATTGTTCCGCTATCGTCTGCCACATTTCCCCATACTAAGGCGATGTATTCTCGCTCTGAAGTTTTAGCTTCAAATTGTTTCGCTAGATGCGTCATTGCCGCTTCTGTCTTAGCAATTACTAACAACCCTGATGTGTCTTTATCAATACGGTGAACTAATCCTGGACGCTCACTGCTGTTCATTGGTAAATTCTCAAAGTGATGTGCCAATGCGTGAACAAGAGTTCCTGTATAATTTCCGTGACCTGGATGCACCACCATCCCTGGCTCTTTATTAATTAATAATAAAGCATCATCTTCATAGACAATGTTTAATGGAATGTCTTCTGGTATAATATGGTTCTCATATGGTGGATGCGTTAACATCACTCGAACCACATCTAGCGCTTTTACTTTATAGTTTGATTTTACAGGTAAATCATTTACAAGAATATTTCCTTCTGTAGCTGCAATCTGTAATTTATTACGTGTAGCATTTTGTATCAACCCCATCAAATATTTATCAATTCTTAAAGGTGTTGTCCCTTTAGTAACTTCAAATTTAAAATGTTCGTACAATTCTTGTTCTAAGTCTTCTGACTCTATATTATTGTTCATTTGGCATTTCATCAATTGATTCTGGTACAGAATCCGTTCTTATGTCTTCTTCGTAACTCGCTTTTCCATCTCCTAAAACCAAATCAATTTTAGACGATTTCAAGACTCTATCTCCTGGTCTGATACTTCTTCCTTTATAACGCATATCAAGTACCATGTCTCTTCCTAGGTTAGGAATATAAGTGATTGTCCCTTCTTCTAAGCCCAAAGCTTTTAAGGTAGGAACAGCTTCACGGTATGTTTTTTCGATTAAATCCGGAATCTTTACAGATGAAAATCCAGATGAATTGATCTTGATATATACCTTTCTACCTTCTTTAACTTTAGCTCCTGGCAGTGGATCTTGTTGCACCACACTGTATTTAGGGTAGTCACTTCTATAATCTAAACTGTCTAATAATATATAAGACAAATCTAAACCGTCTAATTTTTCCTCAACTTGCTCCTCTGTCAGTTTACTCAAATTAGGAACAACGATTTCGTTACCATGATTTGTAGTAAAAGTCAACCAATGCATAAACAAATAACCTAGTACAGCAATAATCAATGCAGCAAGAAACACTTGTAAAAGAAATACACGGCTAATAAGATAGTTACGTAAACTCATAAATATATTTTTATTTGTGGCAAAGATAAACCTATTTCGTTCCAAAAAAAATGATAATTTTGTTTAATGGTATTTAGTTTCCTTTGTCCTTAATTAGGAGCTAATCCCGCTATCCGCTGTATCCACACAAAAAAGTGTGGGATGCCGCTACTATCGGGGCTAAAAAAAACGGTACTATTACATAACACCACACTTTAATCACCATTAACAAAGCGGTTTTTAAAGGATTTAAAACATACAAAATGAAAAATATTGCCATAATAATGGGCGGCTATTCTAGTGAGTACAAAATATCATTAATATCTGGAAACATGGTTTTTAAATTTCTAGATAAAACAAAGTACAATAGCTACTGCATTCATATTTTTAAAGAAAAATGGGTTTACGTTGATGAAAACAATAACGAATTCCCTATTGATAGAAACGATTTCTCAATTACAGTTGCTGGCACTAAAATTGTTTTCGATTGCGTTTTTAACGCCATTCACGGTACTCCAGGAGAAGATGGATTAATGCAAGCATATTTTGAGTTATTAGAAATTCCGCAAACGTCTTGCGATTATTACCAGGCTGCATTAACATTCAACAAAAGAGATTTTTTATCTGTTTTAAAGCCATACGGAATTAAAAGTGCTACTTCTTACTACTTGAACAAAGGCGATGTCATTCATACTGAAGAAATTGTTACAAAAGTAGGCTTGCCTTGTTTTGTAAAACCTAATAAAGCGGGTTCTAGTTTTGGAATCTCAAAGGTAAAAACCGAAGCAGAATTACCTATCGCCATTGAAATAGCCTATAAAGAAGATAACGAGATTATTATAGAAAGTTTTCTTGACGGTACTGAGGTCACTGTAGGCGTAATTAATTATAAA
Organism: Flavobacterium aeripolare; assembly: GCF_013294025.1. Classification (GTDB taxonomy): domain Bacteria; phylum Bacteroidota; class Bacteroidia; order Flavobacteriales; family Flavobacteriaceae; genus Flavobacterium. Next base: position 19,817 of record NZ_JABSNL010000006.1, on the reverse strand, counting down.
GGAGAAATAGTTGTTTTACCAATCACCGAAATAGTTTCTGAAAATGATTTCTTTGATTATGAAGCTAAATATCAAGGTAAATCACAAGAGATTACTCCTGCTAGAATTTCGCCAGAAATGACAAAGAAAGTGGGTGACATCGCAAAAAGAGCCTACGAATTACTGAAAATGAAAGGATTTTCAAGATCGGAATTTATAATTGTAAATGACGAACCTTTCATGCTAGAGATGAATACTATCCCGGGACTAACGCCTGAAAGTTTAATTCCGCAACAAGCCGAGGCGGCCGGAATCACTTTGACCAACTTGTTTGACAATGCCATTCAATTAGCTTTGAAATAATAGTGATAACGTCATGAAAGATATCTTTGATTGGAGTCGCGTACTATGGAATGATCTGCCAGAAATATTTTTGGTAGAGGTGGTCTTTCGTTCTGTTGTAATGTTTGTTGTGCTTTTACTCACACTAAAAATTGCTGGAAAACGTGGCGTTAAACAATTATCAGTATTTGAGACTGTGATCATCATCGCGCTTGGTTCTGCCGCTGGAGATCCCATGCTATATGATAATGTGGGAATTCTACCAGCAATTACGGTATTTGCAGTAATTATTCTGCTTTATCGCTTGATTACTTGGATAGCAGCAAAAAATAAAAAATTTGAAACCTTTATCGAAGGTAAAACAGAATGCTTCATTAACGAAGGACGTTTTTCGATAAAAAATTTTAAAAAAGAAAGTTTAGCTCAAGACGAGTTTTTCTCTGAACTGCGGCTAAAATCAATAGAGCATTTGGGACAAATAAAAAATGCCTATATCGAGACGAGCGGTGAGATAAGCACTTTTTTTTATAAAGATGAAGAGGTGGTATTTGGTTTGCCCATCTTACCGCACTTATTTGATAAAAAGCAAAAACACATCCCTACAAACGCGCATTACTCTTGCACCTTTTGCGGTTTTACCGAACATAAAAGCATAGGTACTGCTGTTTGTGAACAGTGTCAAAGAGAAGAATGGGTACCGTCTATAAATACTACGAGGATTACTTAAAAAATAAAAAAAGCTACAATACTATGAGAAGAGCAATATTCCCAGGATCTTTTGACCCTATCACGCTAGGTCATGAAGATATTATCAAGAGAGCGATTCCGCTTTTTGACGAAATCGTGATTGCGATAGGTGTCAATGCCGAAAAGAAATACATGTTCTCTCTAGAGGAGAGAAAACGCTTTATAGAGGAAACGTTTAAAAACGAACCTTCAGTAACGGTGATTTCTTATGAAGGTTTGACCATTGATCTATGTAAGAAACTTGAAGCTAATTTTATATTGCGTGGACTGCGTAACCCAGCTGATTTTGAATTTGAAAAAGCAATTGCTCACACAAATAGGTACCTATCAAAAATTGAGACCGTCTTTCTATTAACTGCAGCCAAAACCTCTTATATAAGTTCTAGCATCGTTAGAGATGTATTACGAAACGGCGGAGAATACCAAAAATTAGTTCCCAAAGCTGTCAGATTGAAATAAAAAACGCTTGACTTTGTTGTGGTACAAAAGTATCTCGTAAGATGTCATTTACATAAATTAGTATTGTGAGCTAATAAATATTATTTTCGCAAAAAACAAACAATCATACTATGAGTATAGAAAGAGAATTAAATAAACGTAGTGGTTCTAAATGTGAACTATGTGGTAACACTGAAAATCTTAAAGTATATCAAGTACCTCCTACTCAAAAAGGCGGTATTGATGAAGCTGTAATGACTTGTTCCACTTGTTTAGACCAAATTGAAAACCCGGGAAACGAAGATTTAAATCACTGGAGATGTTTGAACGATAGCATGTGGAGTGAACATACTGCAGTGCAAGTAGTATCATGGCGTATGTTGAGTCGTTTGCGTTCAGCGGGATGGCCACAAGAGTTAATCGACCAAATGTATTTTGACGAAGATACATTAGTATGGGCACAAGCAACAAATGAAGGTGAAGAAGACGAAAATAAAGTAATCCATAGAGATAGTAATGGTGTCATTCTTGAAGTGGGTGATAGCGTCGTTTTAATCAAAGATTTAAAAGTAAAAGGTTCTAGCATGGTCGCTAAGCAAGGGACCGCAGTTAGAAATATTAGATTAGATCATGAAAATGCTGAATACATTGAAGGAAAAGTAGACGGACAAACGATTGTTATTATAACACAATACGTTAAAAAATTATAAGCATCTTAAAGTAATGCATTAAAGGACTCCTCTTATAAAGTGGAGTCTTTTTTATTTTTACAATTACATAGTTACTTATCGAATGCCCATTTAGTTAAACGAGCAATAAAGCCAAGTTCCTAAAGGGTTAGGTACGATAAAGAGTGAATAGCCTAATATTATATTTGTATCTAATAATTAATTTACTCCTTCTTAAAGTGGTAAGTTAACTCAAAGTAAAAAGCCTTCAAAAGATGAAATCATCTCTTGAAGGCTTTTTTTACTCTATAAATTTTGACTATAACTTTGTGAAAAAGTCTTTAGAATACTCCTTGTTAGCCACTACATTTGTAGGCCCTACTTTTTCGTTCATTCGATCATAAGAAAAAAGAACTCCAGCAACCTCTTTGTAGTCAGTCCATGGCTTTAAAAAAGCAGGCTCCTTATCGTTGAAATTGTTATAATAAGCCCATTGCTTGATTAAATGACTGTCGTTTTCTACGTAAACCCAATACTTATTATCAGGAGTCACTCCTACTCCATCAAAAGTCATTTGTAGTACCGAAGCTGTTTTTCCATCGGCTAGTTTATCTTCTTTCACAAAACTTAAACTTACACCTTTGTCCTGCAATTTCCAAGGCATTACTAACCAATAAGAATCGTTGATCCACCATTCCTTTGCTTTTTGTAGTAAGGTTGCCGTTTTAGTTGCATCTGTTACTAAAACGCCATTTTCAAATGCTTGTCCTTTCATTGTATTGACATTAACGAGCACTACTTGCTTGTCTTTCGGATTTTCAACACGCACATCAGCAGTCCATTTATTCCAATACAATTTTCTACCTACAAAATTCCATTCTAAAGTTTCAATAGCATCATAGGCTTTTTTTCCACCCATGGCAGTTTCCATTTGGCTCACAATTGTAGCAACCGCTTTATCATCGTGGTTTTTTTGAGCACATCCTGAAGTTGCAATTGTAACTACAGCGAGAAATGCTAGTGCAATTTGATTTATTTTTTTCATAGTATAATTTTTTAGTACAGTGTGTAAATTTACATTTTTAAAGCACTATATTTTCAAAAACAGCCAAGATATTATGGCAGCTCTTGAAAAAATACAGGTGTTAAAACCAAAACTAAAAAGCATAATAATACAATAGATTCCCCTATTTGCTTTGTAACTTAGCATACCAATTATGGAACTATAAAAGTAATACAACATGCAAACGATACTAGGCGCAAACGGAATTATAGGAGAAGAATTAGCTAGAGCATTACGCAATGATTATACACAAGACATAAAATTAGTAGGTCGTAACCCTAAGAAAGTACACCCAGAAGACCTTCTTTTTTCTGCTGATTTAATGAATGGTCAAAATGTTATTGAAGCCTTAGAAAACACCACAATCGCTTATTTAACAGTTGGATTAGCTTACGATTCAGAAATTTGGTTAACAGACTGGAAAATAGTTATGCAGAATGTGATTGAAGGATGCAAGATGAACGACTGTAAATTAGTATACTTTGACAATACATATGCCTATCCACAAAACGTGGGCATCCAAGTTGAATCCACACCCATGGACTCTAAGGGAAAGAAAGGAATAGGAAAACGACTTGCTGCAGAATTACTGCAAAAAGCAATTGACAATAACGAAATTGAAGCTGTGATTTGTCGGGCACCAGAGTTCTATGGACCAGGAAAAACTAAAGGTTTGACTAATATGATGGTTTTTGAAAGCTTGAGAGATGGAAAAGAACCAAAAGTTTTTTTAAGAGATGACAAACTTCGCACACTAATTTACACCCCTGACGCGAGCAAAGCAATGGCATTACTAGGAAATACAGAAGAGGCTTATGGACAAACTTGGCATTTACCTTGTGATGATAATAGGTTAACTTACAAACAATTTTTTGAAGAAATAGCTTCAAATCTTGGTCGCAAATTAGACTACAAAGTACTTAGCAGTTTCGTGCTAAAAGCAGGAGCCTTAGTTGATAAAAATTTAAAGGAAACTGCTGAGCTATTGCCTAGATACGAAGTTGATAATATATTTGACTCTAGCAAGTTTAAAACTAAATTTCCCAACTTTAAAGTGACAAGCTACAAAGAAGGAATTGCAAATATCATTAAGGATTTTGGAATTAAATAAAAAAAGGCTGAGTGATTTACAGTCAGCCTTTTTTGTTAATAGTATGCACTATTACAACAGTTTCTTCTCCATTACATAATCTTGCATTAGATATCCATTACCTATTGCTATATCCACTTCTTCAATGGTTTCAAATCCTAATTTATTATAGAAATTTAAAGCACTATTAAACCGGTTTACATTAAGTGATAAAGTACTTGCATCTATAGCCTCAGCTGCTTGCTGAACGGATTGTAACAACATTTTACCCAGTCCTTTTCCTTGTGTTTCAGGAAGCAAGTATATTTTATGAATATGGGTATTATTACTCTTTTTGAATTCATGTTCAAATGAAGTAAAACCAACACATTTTTCATTTTCGAATAAAAGAATGAATATATGTCCTTTAAGCTGCTTGCTTTCTAATAAGGTTTCAATTGAATAAAAGGAATCTAACATGAAATTTAATTGCTCCTCAACAAGTATTTCAGCATAGGTATGTGGCCATGTTTTATGGGCAATTTCTTGTACTAAATGGAGTTCATTATCTAATGCTTCTCGTATTGTGATCATAAAAATGAATTATTAAAATGAAAATATAATGCTTAAATAGAGCTATATATTACGTGGAATAAAGATAGCAAACTCTGCTCCTTCATTTGGCATCGAACTAACTTGTATGAAGCCATCATGGTTCTCTACAATTCGCTTACAAATTGCTAATCCAAGTCCGGTACCAGAATATTTCAAGTCTTTTTCAAGGCGATAAAATAAATTGAAAATTTTACTAGAATACTCTTGCTTAAAACCAATACCGTTATCAGCAACTACAATTTTGCAATACTCCTCATTTGAAATCACCTTACCCTCGTGTATTTCATTTTCGAATATCTGTTCTTCAAATAAAGCTATGTTCGGTGCAAGATCGTCCCTACTATATTTTAGCGAATTAGAAATAAGATTTATAAAAAGTTGTTCTATTTGAAACGGAATCACTTTTATAGTAGGCAAATTTTCTATAGATATAATTGCTTTTTTAGCTTCTATATTAAGTGCGAGGTCCTCTACGATTTGGTTTACAATTTCATTTAAATCAGTTTCAACAAATACTTTATCTCCTTTCACTGTTCGGGAGTAATTCACAAGATCAATCAGGAGTGTTTGCATCTTATTTGCCGACATCTTAATCTTAGTAAAATATACTTTCCCTTGATCAGAGATTTGGTCAATTTCCTTTGATTCGATGCGAGAAATAAACATTTGTATTTTATGCAAAGGCTCTTGTAAATCATGACTAACAATATTGTTAAATGATTCAAGCTCTTCGTTGATACTTTTTAATTCTTTATTGTTTTCTTCTAATTCAAGTGTTTTTTTATACTGCTCACTAATGTCATAGTTAACACCAGTTTTGATCATGTCTCCGTTGCTATTTCGAGTAAAACTACCTACAGACTGAATATATCTTATCGTACCATCAGGCAAGATATATCTAAACATCATCGTAGTAGGCTCGAGATCCTCCAGAGATTCACGATGAGAATTCAAGACAAAGTCAACATCATCAGGATGAATGTGCTTAGCAAAATTTTCTATAGTGGGATCAAAAGTTGCCGGATCTACCCCTAAGAGCCTCATGAAGTTATCTGAAAAACTGTACAGTTTTGTTTCTAAATCAATTTTCCAATGACCAAAACCTGCAATTTTTTCAGCATTGTTAAACGAGTGATTTAAAAATTGTAAGTCGTCGTTTGCTGTTTTCAATTCTTTGATATCTACATTCATCTTATTAAAAGAAAGCAATAAGATCAAGAGGGACAGGATAACGAGTAAAAAAGCACTAATGATTGAATCTTGAAGTTCAAATTGGTGGTTGTCGTTATGAATTTTGATTTTGTCGCCTTCGGCATTAATTGTTTTATAGACAAAGGTCTTCATGGATTCTGTAAAATCACTACTCTCTTTTAACTTGGTAATTAATTGGTCTTTGCCGGGGTTTTTACTTTCGGCAAGTAGTAAAGTCTCTCTAAATAGTGCAAACCTATAATCGATCATTTTCTTTAACTGATCAACATCTTTACTCCGAGCGGAATTGTTTGCAACTAGTTTTTTTATTCGAACAAAATTTCTGTCGATCTCACCCTTGCGTAAAAAACGGTGTTCGAGATACGCTTTATCTTTTGTAATGATATAGCTTCTTAAATTTGTTTCGTAGATGCTAATAATTGATAGCACACGTTCTAATTCAAGTTGTGTCTCTGTAGAATTGGTAATTAGATTAACCGAGGACTCTAAACTTTGCATCTGTTTGTAAAAAACAGATGCAATGTATCCAACAACCAAAATTGCTATTCCTAAAGCTATTTTGAATATTTGAGAGTTTCTATATAAACTTCTAAAATTCATTTTAGAACATTTAAATGCTAAAGAAAAAAGTTTCTTTGTTTAAACCAGACGAGTGAAATTGCCAGTTTATATTCAAAACCTCTTTTATGACTTTCTTAAGTTTAGTAAAATCGTTAGGCTTTTTAATGTAAATATTGGCTCCTTCGATAAAAGTTTCTTCAATATCCTTCTCTGAAGATGATGTAGAATAAATAGCAATTGACACCTCCTTAAAACGAGCATCAGCACGAATTTCTTTTAAGCATTCAAAACCTGATTTGTACGGCATGTTCAAATCCAGAAAGAGTATGTGTGGCATTATAATATCTGGTTGGGCTAGATATTCCATCAAGTCCTTACCGTCATTAAATAATGTTAATTTATTATTCATTTTAAGTTCCATCATTGCATCACTAAAGAAAGCGCGATCATCTTCATCGTCATCCGCAATCAAAATATGGATCGAGTCCTTGTGTGTAATCATAACTTTATCGTTTGTTTATTTGTAAGTATGTTTGCTTGTTTTTTAATTTGATAAATTCCTTCTTTTATCAACAATTCTCTTAAAAGCTGAAGGCGTTAAACCGGTAACTTTTTTAAACTGACTCGATAAATAAGCTACACTACTGTAGTTTAATTTATAAGAAACCTCAGTCAAGGTCAATTCATCTTCAATGATTAATTTTTTTGCCCTTTCTATTTTTTGAATAATAATAAAATTCTCAATTGAGGTGTATGTGTACTCAGAGAATATGTTGGTAATGTATCCATAGCTAAAATTTAGCTTATCAGCTAAATATTGAGAAATCGTTACTGACGGAAGTTTATCTTTTTCATAAACCATCTCTACAATTGCATCTTTAATCTTTTGTATTAGTTGGCTTTTCTCGTTACTTACAACAAATATAGAATATTTATTAAGTGCCTCTTGAAGCTGTGCTAAACTCTCCTTTGAAACAGAGTTTGCTATCTCAATTTCACCTAGCTCTAACAACTTGTAACTTATGTCTAATCTTTCTAGTTGTTCTTGTAAGATAACTCTACAAGCTACAATTCCATCATATTTAATATAGAGTCTCATCTAACTTTAAGTGTATTTATTAAACAAAATTGGTATAAATATATGCCAAAAATAATAATGGAGACAGAAATATCAGCCTTAAATTAAAATTTATTCTAATCGAAATTAACATTTGACGTAATTATCTGATTATAAACCAAATTAAAACCGCATCTTTTAACTCAAAATAAAATTATTTAAGCTACTAACCGTGAATCGTCTCTCCCTTACCGTAATTTGCAATTACAGAAGCTTCAAAATCGATCCATTCTCTCCAGCGCTTCTCTACATCAATTCCCGTACCATATTTGCGAGCATAGGTAATAAAAGTAGTGTAATGTCCTGCTTCACTTTCCATCAATTCTCTATAAAAAACAGCAAGTTCCTCATCTTTAATATTTTCAGACAAAATTTTAAATCGCTCGCAACTCCTCGCCTCGATCATCGCTGAAAATAATAATCGCTCTACTAAACTTGACACTCTACTGCCATTGTTGCTTTTTTTCATATATAAATACAACTCATTTACATAATCATCCTTGCGCTCTCGCCCTAATTTCATGCCACGCTTGATAATTATGTTATGAACCATTTCAAAGTGTTCAATCTCTTCTTTGGCTAAGGCCAATAAATCTTTGACCAAATCCTGATGTTCGGAATTTTGTGTGATTATTGTAATCGCATTTGTGGCTGCTTTTTGTTCGCACCACGCATGATCTGTCAAAATCTCCTCTATATTTTGTTCCACTATATTGACCCATCGAGGATCTGTAGGTAATTGCAATCGTAATACACCCATGATTTTTTGTTTAAAGTTTAAAGTTGTTTCATGTTTGAAGTTTCCAAAAAAAAAAGTTTAAGGTTCATTCTGTAATAAAATAGACTACCACAGAACTTTAAACCTTAAACTTTAAACTTTTTAAACCTAAAAATTTAGAAAACGAAGATTGCTCTTTCGCTCATCATTTCGTTTACTTCATTAGCTACTTCTTCGATAATATCCTCATCAGTATGATTTGATAAAACTTTATCAATTAAAGCAACGATAGTCTCCATGTCTTCCTCTACCAATCCACGTGTAGTAATTGCTGGAGTTCCCACACGAATTCCTGACGTTACAAATGGTGATTTATCATCAAACGGAACCATATTTTTATTCACTGTAATTTCAGCTTTTACAAGTGCATTCTCTGCCTCTTTTCCTGAAATCCCTTTATTTCTTAAGTCAATTAACATCATGTGGTTATCTGTACCACCAGAAATAATATTGTATCCTCTTTTTACAAAAGCATCTGCCATAGCATTTGCATTCTTTTGTAATTGCATCGCATAAGTAAAGAACTCATCTTTTAATGCTTCCCCAAATGCTACTGCTTTTGCAGCAATAATATGCATTAAAGGTCCCCCTTGATTTCCTGGAAATACAGCTAAATCTAAAAGTGAAGACATCATTCTAATATCTCCTTTTGGTGTTTTCAATCCCATTGGGTTTTCAAAATCTTTACCCATCAAGATCAATCCACCTCTTGGTCCACGCAATGTTTTGTGCGTTGTTGTAGAAACAATATGACAATGAGGAATAGGATCATTCATTAATCCCTTAGCAATTAAACCTGCAGGGTGAGAAATATCAGCAAATAAGATTGCTCCTACACTGTCAGCAATTATTCTAAAACGCTCAAAATCCATATCACGTGAGTAAGCAGAAGCTCCTGCAATGATTAATTTTGGTTGCTCTTTAGTAGCAATTTCTTGAATTTTATCATAATCTAAACGACCTGTTTCAGCATCTACTCCGTAAAAAACTGGCGTGTATAAACGTCCAGAAAAGTTTACAGGCGAACCATGTGTAAGGTGCCCTCCGTGTGATAAATCAAATCCTAAAATTTTATCTCCTGGCTGTAGACATGCGTGGTACACTGCTGTATTTGCTTGAGATCCTGAATGCGGCTGCACGTTAGCGTATACTGCGCCAAACAATTCTTTAGCTCTATCAATAGCAATTTGCTCGATAACATCTACTACCTCACATCCTCCATAATACCTCTTTCCAGGATATCCTTCAGCATATTTATTAGTTAACACTGAACCAGCAGCTTCCATAACTTCGTCACTTACAAAGTTTTCTGAAGCAATCAATTCTAATCCGTGTATTTGTCTTTCTTGTTCTTCTAGAATAAGGTCAAAAATTTGTTCGTCGCGTTGCATTTGTATGTTTTTAGTTAATTTGTAGCAAAAATACAAAAAAACGTTTGTCAAACTGCTAGATTATAATATATTTGAACTATAATTTTCAACAAAATAATTAACATATTATGCCAATATCAGCAAACGACACCAACCGCAAATCATGGTTAGAAGTACTAGAAAACAGTGATTTTCCAATTCAGAATATTCCTTTTGGAGTCTTTCTTACAAAAGAGAACGTTGTAACAGTAGGAACGAGAATTGGTGACTTTGCTATTGACTTAGGCGCGCTGCAACAACTTAATTACTTTGAAGGTATCGAGCTTACAGATGATATGTTTATGCAAGATACCTTGAACGACTTTATCTCTGACGGTAAAAAGACCTGGAGACTCGTTCGTAACCGCATTGCAGATATTTTTGATAGCAATAACCCTAAATTAAGAGATACTCAAAAACACCGTGATATTGTCATATTTGATATTGTAGATGTAGAAATGCAACTACCGGTACTTATAGGTGATTATACTGATTTTTATTCAAGTAAAGAGCATGCTACAAACGTAGGTAAAATGTTCCGCGACCCTGAAAATGCTTTATTATCTAACTGGTTGCACATTCCGGTAGGTTACCATGGTAGAAGTTCGACTATCGTTCCGTCAGGAATTCCGGTTCATAGACCAATCGGTCAAACATTACCTGCCGGTGAAAACACACCTGTTTTTGGTCCTTCTCGATTAATCGATTTCGAACTAGAAACTGCTTTTATTACTACAGATGCTAATGTTATGGGAGAAATGATTCCTATTAACGAAGCCGAAGATTATATTTTTGGTATGGTATTACTGAATGACTGGAGCGCTCGTGACATTCAAAAATGGGAATACGTGCCGCTAGGACCCTTCTTAGCTAAAAACTTCGCCTCGTCAATCTCACCTTGGATTGTTACTATGGATGCCCTTGAGCCTTTTAGAGTTCCTGGACCAAAACAAAATCCAAGTCCGTTACCTTATTTATTACAAAAAGGAAAACACTCTTTTGATATTAATCTAGAAGTTGCCATACAACCAGAAGATGCCGAACCTACAGTAGTAAGCCGCTCTAATTTTAAATACATGTACTGGACAATGAACCAGCAGTTAACGCATCACACCTCAAATGGTTGCCGTGTGAACTCTGGTGATATGATGGGATCAGGAACTATTTCAGGACCTACTCCAGATAGCTACGGATCAATGCTAGAACTTACATGGGGAGGTAAAAACCCAATCACACTTAACGACGGTACAGAACGTAAATTTATAAATGATAACGATACTGTTATCATGAAAGGTTTTTGTAAAAACAGCCAAGTGCGCATTGGTTTTGGAGAAGTTTCTTCAAAATTATTACCACCATTTGTACGCAAATAATACAAAGTACACTCTAAACAAAAAGTGCCATTTCGTATCGAAATGGCACTTTTTTTATGCTATAATTTAAGTTTAAAAACGCTAAATTAAGATCTTATTTATTTCCTTTTTCAAAGTCAGCAACAAATTGCGCTAAACCTATATCAGTTAAAGGGTGTTTCAATAAACCGTAAATTGCAGAAAGTGGTCCAGTCATAACGTCAGCACCAATTTTTGCACAGTTCACAATGTGCATGGTATGACGAACAGATGCAGCAAGAATTTGCGTTTCGTAACCGTAGTTATCATAGATTTCTCTAATTTCTTCAATTAGTACAAGACCATCAGTAGACACATCATCAAGACGACCAATGAACGGAGAAACATAAGTTGCTCCAGCTTTTGCAGCTAGTAAAGCTTGACCTGCTGAGAAAACTAATGTTACATTTGTTTTAATTTCTCTATCTGAGAAATATTTAGCAGCCATAATACCTTCCTTAGTCATAGGTAATTTAACTACGATTTGCTCATGTAATTCAGCAAGTTCTTCTCCTTCTTTAATCATTCCGTCATAGTCAAGTGCATTTACTTCAGCACTAACATCTCCTTCTACAAGGTTACAAATGTCAACATAATGCTTCAAGATATTATCTTTTCCAGTGATTCCTTCCTTAGCCATCAATGATGGATTTGTAGTTACCCCATCTAAAACTCCTAATGCTTGTGCTTCTTTAATTTGAGCTAAATTAGCCGTGTCAATAAAAAACTTCATAATTCTATATTTAATTAATTGTGTGTTTGTATTTGGGCGTGCCCCAAGGGTCAGGCTTTTCATTGCAATCTTTTATTTTTTAAAGAAAAAAAATAAAAGGATTTCCACTTCAATCCTTCACGCAAAATCACGGTAAAATTACAACTTATAATGGTTCATTAATATTTTTTCATACATTTTATCAGGAAGTATTCTCTTTAATACAACAGATATTTTTTGCATAAATGCGCCAACCTTATAATGAATTTTAGGCTCCTTTGTTTGAATAATTTTATAAACTGCCTCAGCCATTTGGTTAGGATTACTTCCACCATCTACATGCGCATCCATTGTACGCAATGATTCTCCATAAGAATTTTCATATGCAGATCCCTTAATCACCGGAGCATGGTAACGTCCTGATGCTATATTAGTAGCAAAGTCACCTGGCGCAACATTTGTAATGTGAATACCAAATGATTTCACTTCCATTCTTACTGATTCTGTAACAATTTCAAGAGCGCCTTTTGATGCTGAGTACATCGAGCGATAAGGTAATCCCATATAACCTGCAATCGAAGTTACATTTATAATTAAACCTGATTTTTGCTTGCGCATTTGTGGCAAAACGGCTTTCATTACTTCAATGGGACCAAAAAAATTAGTGTCGAAGTGATTTTTCATTTCGATTGATGGGATTTCCTCAAGAGGACCAGTGATTCCCACACCCGCATTATTGATTACAACATCTATTTTACCTGTGATTGCGATAACCTTAGCTATTGCAGTTGCAATTGTTTCTGGATTGCGTACATCTAGTGCTATTAATGGAAAAACTGAATTCAAAATACGATCAGGATTTCTACTGGTTCCATACACTATAAATCCTTTATGATGTAAAAACTCTCCGATAGATTTCCCAATTCCAGAAGAACCACCAGTAATCAATACTACTTTATTCATTAATTCCTTTTTTTTATAATAGCGGCAATACAATAGTACAGAACGCTAATTTGGATACGCCAAAAATAAAAAAATCCTCCTAATGGAAGACTATTATTAACTTTATTTTCGATAAATATTAAAAAATTGACAAAAAAAAATCTGACTCGCCGTAACGAACAGATTGTAAAAAATGGCAAGCGACCTACATCGCACCGCTCAACCACGTACCCTTGCTATGTTCCCATCCTGGGGGAGTCTGCAGGAGCTGGTCGTGTAGGACTTGCCGGTGCAAATATACAACCTTTTTATATTTTTGCAAGCCCTTTGTGCTCTAAAAATAACATTGTATATTGCTATAGTCAAAAAATCAAAACATGAAAAAATATAACTTACTATCTATCATTTTATTAGGTATTACTCTAAGTAACTGTGGCGACACAAAAAAAAATGAAAATTCTTTATTTACTTTCAACGATAGCACTTTTAAGGCCAAATACATTAGCACAGACGCTCTTAATTTAGACATCACTAATCCTAGTGCTAAGGAAATTGACAGTATTGTCTATTTTGTCAATGAAAGTAAGGTAGCTACTGTAAAAGGTGCAAAGTCACTATCATTTCCTTTAAAAGATCAAAAGCTAGGATACCAAAACCTAAAAGCATTAGTATACTATGATGGTAACAATGCCGAAACTACTGCTAGAATCGAACTTGTATCAGCAATACAACCTAAGCCCTTAAAATACACAATCATCAATACCTATCCTCACGATACCTTAGCTTTTACTGAGGGACTTGAGTTTCATGATGGTGCTTTATTTGAAAGTACCGGTCAAAAAGGTAGTTCTTACTTTAGAAAGATAGACTATAAAACCGGTAAAGTATTGAATCAGGTAAATCTTGAGGATCAATATTTTGGTGAAGGAATTACTTTCTTAAATGGGAAATTGTACCAATTGACTTGGCAGGAAAAAACTGGTTTTATTTATGATGCAACTACTTTAAAATTAGAAAAGAAATTCACATACACCAAGGACATCGAAGGATGGGGAATGACAAATGATGGTAAAAATATCTATCAGTCTGATGGTACAGAGAAAATCTGGACTACAAATCCTGAAACGCAAGAATTAACTAGCTACATTAATGTTTATGCAGGCGATACAAAAATCAAGCAAATCAACGAATTAGAATATATCAACGGAAAATTTTATGCTAATGTTTGGCAAAAAGATGCCATTGCTGTCGTTGATCCACAAACTGGATCTGTTGAGCAAATTATCGACATGTCAGGATTAAGAAAACTTGTAAAAAACAGCACTGCAGAAGTTTTAAATGGAATCGCTTATAACCCAAGTACTAAAACTATTTTTGTTACAGGTAAAAACTGGGATAGCCTATTTGAAATTAAAGTTTCAGAATAGTGGCATTACAACTATTTTTGCTGAACAATATATAATAATTGTAGCAAGCGCTTGTATACCTATAGAATAAACATTCATCACTGCTGATAAGCATTTAAGAGACCACTCTCCTACTTTTGAAGAGAATTATGGTACCGTTTAGAAAAGCAAAAACACAAATTATTACATAAAAAAAGAGGAGCAATTTGCTCCTCTTTTTTATTATATTATAACTATTGCTACCTATCTTAAAGTAAAACTAGTTTTAGCAATTAAAACGTTTTTATCAAATACATTTACAAAGTACGTTCCTTTTACAAAATCTTTACCAGGTAAATCCTCGCTTACTTGTACTGTTTTATTTTCGTACTTAACATTTGTAATAAAACTATACACTAGAGAGCTATCCCCAAAGTATTCTGTTTTCTTATTCCCTAAAACATTGCTTTTACTATCAATTACTTGAACGTAATACGTTTTATCACCTGATCTTGCGATTTGATTTTCGGCGATTGTAAAACTAATTTTAAGAACATCTGCTCTACTCGCTTTATCAGTTTCAATTTGTTTTCCTGAATTACGCATTTTATAGGCTGACGTTTTCATGTTCAAGATCGTTAATCTCGCTCCTTTTTCTACAGCTTTAGAAAGTTCTTCATTTTGACCTACTAATACTTCGTTGTATTTTTTAGCCTCTCCAAGAACAACTACAGTACTATCGCGCTGAGAAGTTACCACAGCATTTTCTTTTTTCAATCCTTCGTTTTCAGCCATTAAGACTTTCATATTAGACTGTAATGCAAAAAATTGCTTTTTGTATTTAGCCAATGATGCTACATCACCTTTTGACTTTTTTAAGTCGGTAATTAAGTTAACAACCTTGTCTCTCTCTTGAATTAATTCATCAGACATAGAAGTGTTCTCAGCAATTGCTGCATCGTAAGTCGCTTTTAGCTCCTGTAAATCTTTCATTACAGAATCTTTTTCAGATACCGTACTTTTTAATTCTGTTTGTACTACTTCTGCATCAGAAGTTGCTTTAAAAATGTAAATTAAACTACCTGTTAGTAAGACTGCTAAGACGGCGATAATGGCCTTTAGACTTGAATTGCTGCGTTGATTTTCCATGATTTAAATTATTATTTTTTTCAAATTTAACAATATATATTTAAGTTATAACGTAAGTTAACACAATTATATTATTTTTGAAAAAATATAATTTGTTATGGAAAAACTCAAGCTTTACACCGCCAATGACCTTGCTAAGGTGACTAATCATAGAAGTGGGGAAATAAAATTTGGCGAAAAAATGCTCACAGTACCCAAGGGAACTGATCCAGTGCATTTTTTAGAAGCTACAGAGGCAAAATACGTCATCCTTGGAATTCCTGAGGATATTGGTATTCGAGCAAATTTTGGTCGTCCAGGAGCAGCATCTGCTTGGGAATCGGCAATGAAAAACATAGCAAACATTCAACATAATCGCTTTTGTAAAGGAAGTCACATCCTTATATTGGGAGCAATTGATGTTGCAGACGAAATGAAAGAGGTCGAAAACCTGGATTTTAACGACATTGACGATAGATCTAAATTAAGCCAACTCGTAGAGCGAATCGACAAGGAGGTTTCACATATTATTTTTACTATAATCAAAGCCGGCAAAACCCCTATAATTATAGGAGGCGGACACAATAATTCTTACGGTAATATAAAAGGTACCGCTCTAGCAAAAGGAAAACCTATCAATGCAATCAATTTTGACGCGCATTCTGATTTTAGAATACTTGAAGGCAGACACAGCGGAAACGGATTTTCTTATGCCTATGAAGAAGGCTTCTTAAAAAAATATTTCATCTTTGGTTTACACGAAAATTATACTTCGAAAAGCGTTTTAGACTTAATCAAAAAAACAGAAGATCGTGTACGCTATACCACCTATGACAGTATTAAAATTCGAAAAGAAAAATCATTCGATCACGAACTTACAACAGCTCTTGAATTTGTAAAGTCAGATTTTTTTGGAATCGAAATAGACTTAGATGCTATTCCTAACATTGCTAGTAGTGCCATGACACCTAGTGGATTCTCTGTTGAACAACTGCGTCAGTTTATTTCTTTCTGTGGTAAAAGTAAAAATGCAAGCTACATTCATATCTGTGAAGGAGCGCCAGATTTGGGGGAAGAAAAGAACAACCACCTTATTGGTAAATTAATTGGCTACCTCGTAACTGATTTCATAAAATCAAATCAATAATTGAACTGATATTCAACAAAATTTATCGAGTCGATAATTAACACTATCTTTGCCGCACTATCATGTACTTAATACAAGGTATTTAATATCAAAAATATGTTATTCGAAGATTTATCACTTTCAAAAAGTATTCAAAAAGCCGTTTATGAAGAAGGCTATACTAACCCTACGCCTATCCAAGAGCAATCTATTCCACTAGTATTAGCAGGAAAAGATTTAATTGGATGTGCACAAACAGGAACAGGAAAGACAGCAGCATTTGCTATCCCAATTATACATCAATTACACCGTATTGTAGGTTCGTCAAAAAAAGCCAAACAAATTAGAGCATTAGTGGTAACTCCTACAAGAGAGCTAGCTGTTCAAATTGGTCAAAGCTTTGACACTTATGCAAAATATACAAATTTAACTCAGCTTACAATCTTTGGGGGTGTTTCTCAAAACCCACAAGTTGACACTTTAAAAAACGGTGTTGATATATTGATTGCTACACCAGGTAGACTTTTAGATTTACACAAACAAGGTTTTATCGACTTTGATAATTTACATACATTAGTATTAGACGAAGCAGATCAAATGCTAGACATGGGATTTGTAAACGATGTAAAGAAAATTGTAAAGCTTACTCCAAAGAACAGACAGACATTGTTTTTCTCTGCCACGATGCCAATTGCCATTAGAGAATTAGCTGAAATGTTTTTAACTAATCCTGAAACTGTCACTGTTTCTCCAGTATCATCAACAGCAGAAAACGTAGAACAAAAGGTTTATTTTGTTGAGAAGACAGAGAAAAGAAACCTACTTTATCATTTAATAAAAAATGATAATCTATCTAATGTTCTTGTTTTTTCAAGAACAAAGCACGGTGCTGACAACGTAGTTAAAGCCTTACGCAAAAACAATATTGTTGCAGAAGCCATTCACGGAGATAAATCTCAAAATGCGAGACAACGCGTTCTAGAAGCTTTTAAAAATAAAGAAGTTGGTGTGCTTGTAGCTACTGACATTGCTGCAAGAGGAATTGACATTGATCAATTACCCTTTGTAATCAACTTTGACCTACCTAATATCCCCGAGACTTATGTACACCGTATAGGTAGAACGGGTCGCGCTGGAAATGGTGGTGTTGCTATATCGTTTTGTAGTAAAGACGAACATGCTTACTGGAAAGACATCCAAAAATTAATCAAAGTAGATGTTGAAACGGTAAAAGAACATCCTTACCCATGGCATTCAGGAAGTCCAGAAACAGCTTCGGGAACTTCAAACCAACCTAAGAATTCAAATAGAAGCGGTGGTGCTCACAAGTCAAGAAAATCAGCGACTTCTAAATCAAATAAAAAGAGATGGTATTAACATAACCTTTTCTTCACTATTACAAAAGTGCCTTTCATTTTACTGAAAGGCACTTTTTTTATAAGACAAAGCATTAAATGCAGTTTAAAATAGATCTTAATTAAACGTTGGGCTTTGGTGCGTGTAGTTTCCCAACTGATTTTGCTACGATTGTAGCAATAGTAGAGTCACTAGTAATATTAACTACCGTACGACACATATCTAATGGACGGTCTATAGCAAAAATTAATGCCAATCCCGCTTCTGGTATACCTGCTTGTCCCAAGACAATCACTAGCATCACCATGCCTGCACTAGGAACCGCGGCTGAACCTATAGAAGCTAAAGTTGCCGTTACTACAATCATCAATTGTGTATTTAAATCTAAAGGAACGGGCAACATTGCTTGTGCTATAAAGATAGCTGCGACTGCTTGATATAAACTTGTTCCATCCATATTTACAGTAGCACCTAGAGGCAATACAAAACTAGCAACCTCATCGTCTACTCCTAAATCAGTGACACATTCCATAGTAACCGGCAGTGTCGCCGCACTAGAGCTAGTAGAAAAAGCTAGCAGCTGCGCTGGAGCAATCGCTTTAAAAAATGTTATCGGATTTACTCGAGCAAAAATCAATAATAATGATGGATAAAACACAAACGCCATGAATGCTAATCCTGTTAAAACCGTTAAGCCATATATGCCTAATGCTCCTAATGTGCTGAAATCAGGAATTTCTGCCATTAGTGCCGCCATCAAGGCAAATACACCTATGGGCGAAGCAAGCATAATGATATCGATTATTTTCATGATCACGTCATTCAACCCTTTAAAGAAATCAACTACAGGTTTGGCTTTTTCTTCTTCGATTAAAATTAAACCTATCCCAATTAAGATAACAAATAGTATCACCTTTAACATACTACCATTATCACTTAAGGCGGCAAAAAAATTATCAGGCACTATATCTACTAATGGCTGTAGTGGCCCACTATTTTTTGCCTGTTCAGCCATTGCAATCTTTTGATTAGCGTCACCAGAGAAGCTTTCGAGTAAAGACACTCTAGACGCTTCATTGATATACTTTCCTGGTTTGATTACATTAGCCAGTCCTAAACCAACCGTTATTGCTATTATTGTCGAACATAAATAAAACAAAACGGTTCGTCCTCCTAGTCTGGAGATTTTAGCGATATCCTTTAAATCACTAAGTCCTACAATTAGGGAAACCACAATTAAGGGAACAGCAATCATCTTTAATAAGTTGATAAAAATAGTTCCAAATGGCTTGATCCAGTCCACTACAAATTGGTTAAAATCTAAGTTTTTCATTATAATTCCGAAAAGCAGACCTAGAGCCATCGCAATTAAAATTTTCCAATGTAGTGCTAGTTTCTTCATAGTAGTATTTCAATTAAATTTTGTTTTTTAGCAATCAGCATATAACAAGTTATAACGACCACAATCTACCAATAATAATAGAAATCAACATCCTAATATCTAGTTTTAACAGTATTAGATCAAGATACCACATAAAAAAACTCCTCACGATGGAGGAGTTTCTTTTATATTTTAAAACTGTCCCGTCCTGAAATAGCGATACACAAAAAGTATCCTTATGGAAAAACATGAAGAAACACGCTATGTTAAGCGTACCCAAAAAGATTACTCAATGTCTTTTAAATTACAAATTGTTCAAGAAATTGAACGAGGAATTACTACCATTTCTCAAGTTAAAAAAGAATACGGGATTCAGTCTCGGGCTACTATTGTGCAAT
>NZ_JABSNL010000005.1 GCF_013294025.1 Flavobacterium aeripolare | reverse complement strand
TCGTTAGCATGTTAAACATGTTTCTCGAAGCGGGTGCAAAAGTAATAAACTCTTTTAATTACCACAAGCTTTTTTTGAAAATAATTTGAAAATAATTTGAAAATAAATTTTCAACTCTTTTCGGTTTGCTTGCCATCATGTAAAGAACTTATGCGCTGTTGCGGGTGCAAAAGTAGGTAGTTTAAACCAATAAACAATACATTTTAAACCTTTTTTTTAATGTTTTCTTAACTTTAATTTTAAACTATTGAAAACGCATAAGTTACGCACCACTAAATTATCCAATATTAAAAAAACAGGAATACATCCTTGCAAATTATCATCATATGCCAATGCATCTATTTTTACCAGCTACATTCATCTTACCAACTTAATTATAATCTCATCTCTGTATCCCTAACAACAACGAAGAATCCAACAACAATATAAGAATTTGGCAATTTACTTACTTGTCAACATTCAAGCATTTACAATCTTGTGAAGGAACTACCAGAAATACCCATAGATATAAGAGCTATTTAATAAAAAATTACATTTTCACTTACAAAAAAAAAAAAAAACATCTTATAATATATGGATTAACCACATACCATAAGATGCTTTATGACGCGTTCTTCAAAATTTATTATATACTTTCTACAGCTACCATTTCATTAGCTTCTGCTTTATAATCAACTCCATTAAAACCAAATCCAAAAAGGTTATGAAAATCACTTCTGTACCCGTCAAGATCTCCTATCTCAGCTAAGTTTTCAGTCGTCGCCTCTTGCCATAACTTCGCTATTTTTTCTTGTACATCAGGACGCATTTCCCAGTCATCAATACGGATTCTTCCTTTATCATCTGTAGCTATTTCTTTTCCTGAAAATAATCTATCAGCATACAGTCGTTGAATTTGCTCGATACATCCTTCATGAATTCCTTCTTCTTTCATTATCTTATACAGTAATGAAATATACAATGGAATCACTGGGATTGCAGAACTCGCTTGTGTAACCAATGCTTTATTTACAGAAACATAAGCTTTACCTTTAATATCAGCAAGACTATCTGTAATTGTAAAAGCAGTAGCTTCAAGATGATCCTTAGCACGACCAATGGTTCCTTTTCTATATACTGCCTCAGTCAATGATGGCCCAATATAAGAGTAAGCAACTGTTGTAGCTCCTTCAGCTAATAAATTTTCAGCTTTTAGAGCATCCATCCACATGGACCAATCTTCACCGCCCATAACTTTCACAGTATTTTCTATATCATCTCCTTGAGCTGGCTCGATCGAAATTTCAGAAACTTTTCCTGAGTGAAAATCTACAGTCTTATTAGTAAACTTATCTCCAATAGGTTTCAATGTAGAACGGTGTAAGACTCCAGTTTTAGGATCCATACGCACTGGAGACGCTAGACTATAAATTACTAAATCAATTTGACCAAGATCAGCTTTGATCATGTCAATTACCTGTTTTTTTACTTCATCAGAAAAAGCATCTCCATTGATACTTTTAGCATACAATCCCGCTTTATGGGCTTCTTTTTCAAAAGCTGCAGAATTATACCAACCTGGAGAAGCTGTTTTTCCCTCACTTGGTGGTTTTTCAAAAAACACTCCAATAGTTGAAGCATTTGAACCAAACGCACTTGAAATTCTAGAAGCCAAACCAAAACCTGTTGATGCACCAATAACAAGTACTTTTTTAGCTCCGTTTATTACCCCTTTTGACTTAATGTATTCAATTTGATTTTTGACATTTTGTTCACATCCATCTGGGTGGGCTGTTAAACAAATAAATCCTCTCATTCTAGGTTCTATAATCATTTTGTATCTTTTATTCAGTAAATTTTATTTTTTATCTCGCTCGTAGGGCAAGTCAAACTATTTTGTATTGTAACAAATATAATCCAAAATTCTAGTTCAGCAAGGCTTTAGCATGATTTAGCGCCGAATCTGAAACAACGGTTCCAGATAACATTTGTGCTATTTCAACAATACGTTCTTCATTAGACAATAATTTCAACTCAGATTGCGTATCATCACCTACCGTAGATTTGAATACTTTGAAGTGCACATTTCCTTTTGCTGCGATTTGCGGAAGATGTGTAATTGCAAATATTTGCATTGTTTTACTCATATCTTTCATAATTTCCCCCATCTTAATAGCAATTTCTCCAGAGACACCCGTATCTATCTCGTCAAAAATAAGTGTTGGTAATTTAGAATAATCAGCAAGAATTGCTTTAACAGCAAGCATAATACGCGACATTTCCCCACCAGAAGCTACTTTTCGAAGTAAACCAAAATCAGTTCCTTTATTTGCCGCAAATAGAAACTGTAATTCATCTTTTCCATTAGGCAGATAAGCTTCAGAAGGAATCAGCTGAATATCAAATCGCACATTTGGCATTCCTAAAGTATCTAAAATTGTAATAAGCTTGTCTGATAATAACGGAATAGCCACAATTCTATTATCATAAATAGTAGTAGCTATTTCATCCAGCGTTACCGCTCTATCTTTTATTGCAAGGGTTAGTTTATCAATATCTGATTTTAAATTACTCAATTCAGAAATCGATTGCTCTAAACTTGTTTGGATTTCGATTAATCCGTCAACAGTATCAACCTGATGCTTTTTCTGCAAATTATATATCAATTGCAATTTTTGATTAATGAGTTCCAATTGCTCTGGATCATTAATCAGTTTATCTGAACAACGGTCTAACTCTTCTGTAACATCATCAAACTCTATCACAAGACTAGAAATACGTTCTAACAGTGAACCATAATCAGGGGCATAGCCGCCAATTTTTTGCAATGTCGTTTTAATCTCTTTTAAATTATGCATCACTCCTATTTGCTCTTCATTTGCAATAGCAAGTGACCTATCTAGAGATTCTTTAATAATTTCAACGTTGTTTAATTTCTCAAATTCTTCTTCCAGAATTTCTTGTTCTCCAGATTTAAGATTGGCCTCTACAAGTTCATTCCATAAAAATGTTTGATACTCTTGCTCTTTAATCGCCTCAGACTGTCTTTTAAGTAACACATTAAGTTTGCTTTTATCAGACTTATACAAACTAAGAGCTGTTTGAAATAAATGAATAGGTTCTTGATTTTTAGCGATAGCATCAATAATATCAAATTGCACCGTTTCATCAGATAATTCTCTAGTTTGCTGCTGCGAGTGAATATCTATTAAAAACAAAGATAGCTCTTGCAAAAGTTGTAAGTTCACAGGACTATCGTTAATAAAAGCACGAGACTTACCCGAAGGTAAAATTTCACGTCTTATAATAGTATCATTTTCATAATCGATATCATTTTCTTTAAAAAACGATTTCAGCTTATACTTAGAAATATCAAAGTGCGCTTCAATAACACATTTTTCCTCTTTATTCTTCAATGAAGAAAGATCTGCTCTTTTTCCTTGAATCAATCCAAGTGCGCCTAAGATAATTGATTTCCCAGCACCTGTTTCACCGGTAATAATAGAAAATCCTTTTGAAAAATCAATACTTAACTTTTCAATTAAGGCGTAATTTTTTATAGATAATGAAGTAATCATTTAACTGTATTTGAAGTAATAAATTAATGTGATAAAACTACGAGTTCTTAAAATTTAAACGTCGCCCACTTTGTAGCATTTAATGGCGATACTCTGTTTAAATTATCTGTTAGATCAGCAATATTAACTGAGGGTCCTCCTGAAAAAACAGAAACAATCTCATCAGATTTAGCATCAAAGAAAATACGAGTCAAAAAAGCATTAGGCTTAACTGAATTCAATGTTCCTAAATTAGACAAAGACGATTTTATTTTCTCTTTAGAACCTTTTATATCTATTGTCATTTTATCTAAAGCACTATGATATTCAAAATTTGTCTTTCTAATTGCATCGTATGTTGGAGAAAGCAAATCATTAATCAAAAAGAATCTGTTGTCGTTACCATCAAGTTGACTCCAACCCTTAGCCCCTCCTTGTTGTGCAATTGTGGCAATATTTTGAGCTGTCTGCAAATTAGCATTTCCACCTTGTAATGTAAAAGAATCTCCATCCATCCCTAAAATCATATAACTATAAAAAGATAGTAAAGAAACAAGGTTTGTGGTGTAGGTGTTTTGATTAAAAATAAGATTTTCGAACTCAACATAGCTAAACGAAAAACTCTTATCATTGTAATTTAAAATAGGCGATTCATATGATGAATTAAATATAGGTCTTGAAGATTGCAATTGCATAGTCGCATTAAATTGGTCAGAACTTCCTGAAATAACAGTAATATACATGGAGCAATTAATTTTCTCTGCTTGCTTTAAACCTTGACCAGTCCAGTCAGTTTTATTCATAAAATCAGCAATGGCAGTTTCTAAAGTTTTAAAAACTTGCTTATTTGTACTATTAACCCTTTGTGAATTTACCGTCACGGTACAATTTAATTGCTGACCATAAAATTGACCAACAAAAAACAACATTAATAATACAAGTAATTTATTCATTTATATAAGCTATAACTTTGTTTAAAATATCGACGGCGACTGCTTCCTTAGATTTTAACTGCATGGGCTCAATGTTAAAATCCTTATCTATAAATGTAACTTTATTTGTTGGATTTCCAAAACCAGCACCATGATCTTGCAGCGAATTAAGAACTATCAAATCTAAGTTTTTTTTCTGAATTTTCCCCTTAGCATTCTCAATTTCATTTTCAGTTTCTAATGCAAAACCTATTAAAAATTGTTTTTGTTTAATGTCACCAAGGGAAGATAAGATATCTTTTGTCTTTTCTAGTTCGACAATAAAATTATCTGGCGCTTTCTTAATCTTTTGAGTTGCTACTGTTTTAGGGCGATAATCAGCAACAGCTGCGGCTGCAATTGCAACATCAACACTCTTGAAATATAAATGACAAGCATCGTACATCTCTTGAGCAGTTGTAACATTAATAACTTTTATATTCGAATATTTTGCAGTAAAACGAGTAGGACCCGCTATTAAAATTACTTTGGCACCAAGTTCAGCAGCACAATTTGCAATATCAAAACCCATTTTCCCGGAAGAATGATTCCCTATAAAACGTACAGGATCAATAGCCTCATAAGTAGGGCCAGCCGTAATTAGAATTTTAGTATCTTTTAATGGTAATTTATTTTCTAAATCTCCTTCAAGAAAAGCGATTATATTTTCAGGCTCAGCCATACGCCCTTCACCAGAAAGTCCGCTAGCTAGTTCGCCACTTTCAGCAGGTATAATGGTGTTACCAAATTGCTTTAAAGCGTTAAAACTGGAAACTGTGGAAGGATGCTTGTACATATCTAAGTCCATCGCTGGTGCAAAGTACACAGGGCATTTTGCTGACAAATAAGTAGCAATCAATAAATTATCGCAGTTACCGGTTGCCATTTTTGACAATGTATTTGCAGTAGCAGGCGCTACTACCATAATATCAGCCCAGAGACCTAAATCAACATGATTGTTCCATTGTGCATTTTCATCGTCTTCATTATAAAAACTAGAGTACACAGGATTTTTAGATAAGGTAGATAAGGTAAGTGGAGTGACAAAATCCTTAGAAGCAGGTGTCATTATCACTTGGACATGTGCACCTGCTTTTATAAAAAGTCTCACTAATGATGCCGTTTTATAGGCGGCAATTCCACCAGAAATTCCTAGTAAAACTTTTTTTCCGCTTAAAACTGACATAGTGTATTATTTATTTGAATCTCTGTGATAGATTTTTCCGTCTAACCATTCTTGAACTGCTAATGCATGTGGCTTAGGCAACTTCTCATAGAATTTTGAAACTTCGATTTGCTCTTTGTTTTCAAAAACTTCTTCAAGACTGTCATTATATGTAGCAAATTCCTCTAATTTCTCAGTCAATTCTTTTTTAATTTCAGAATTGATTTGGTTTGCTCTTTTAGCCATAATGGTTATTGCTTCATACACATTCCCAGTAGGTTCTTCAATAACAGTTTTATTGTATGTTATTGTATTTACTGGAGCATTCGTCTTTTTTAAATCCATGACTTTATTTATTTGTAAATTTTTGTAAATCTTCTTCCACTTTGACTAACATCTTGTCAGCCTTCTCTTTATATTTTGTATCTGCTTTAAACTTAACTAAACCAGCATATGCTGTTTTAGCAGCTTGTAATCTCTCTTCCTTCTTACTTTCAACACTATTAATACCTAATTGGTATGCAGAATCGAATTTGTAGTACAACGCATCTTCTTTAAATTTTGTCCCTGGATAATCACCTACAAAATTATCTAATGCTACTAATGCTGATTTAAAATCAGAAATTGTATTGTATCCTTTAGCGTTTTCATATACTTTCTGTTCAATTTTCTCAGCTAATACTTGCAAAGAAGCATTTGCTTCATTCATGTATTCTGAATTAGGATAGGTATCTATAAAAGCTTGTAATTTATCAATTGCTTTAAACGTATCTGTTTGATCTAAACTGTAAACAGGAGACAAATGAGAATAACTTTTAGCACCTAAATAAGCAGCTTCTTGTACTTTCTCACTTCTTGGGTAACTAGAAACAAAACTCTCAAATTGATATCCCGCTAAGTTAAATTGTTCTGTTTTATAGTAAGACTGAGCAAACATATAAAATAACTTTTCAGCTTGTGGCTTTCCTCTATATGCTGGAGCTATTTGCTCAAAAAGACGTATTGCCTTAGTATATTTTCCTTCATCGTACATCTTTGTACCCATAGAAAATTTTGCTGCAACATCCTCTTTTTTAAGGGCTTTCTGGTACTCATTACAAGAAGTAAAAACCGCTACAAGAAGCAATAGAGATAAGATTTTTTTCATTTTTTTGTTTTTTTTATCCATGATTTACTAGTAAGTCATGAAAAACCTAACCGAAGTTTCAGTGGGCAAATTTAGTTATTAATTTAGCTACTACAAAATATTTCTTTATATAAAAAAATACTGAAAATATAAGGCTTATTTAGCGATATTATCAATAAATTCAGCGATACGATTAGCTAGAGATTCATCTACTCCTACAAGTGGTAATCGTACAAATGGGTCAGCAATTCCTAATGCATCAAATACTTGCTTGATTCCAGCAGGATTACCTTGTTCAAAAATCATATCAATGCTATCAGCTAATAGGTAATGTAGCTTATAAGCCTCATTTACTTTTCTATTAAGCCCCAAACGAATCATTTCTGAAAACTCTTTAGGAAAACCTTGACCAATAACTGAAATCACACCAGCCCCACCAGCTAAAACGATAGGTAGTGCAATCATATCATCTCCAGAAATTACTAAGAAATCTTCAGGTTTGTCTTTGATGATTTGCATGGCTTGCACCAAATCTCCCGCGGCTTCTTTAATAGCAACGATATTCTCAAAATCATTAGCAAGACGTAATACGGTCTTTGGTAACATATTACTAGAAGTTCTACCCGGAACATTGTAAATAATCACAGGAATAGGAGATGCTTCAGATACGGCTTTAAAGTGCTGGTAAATCCCCTCTTGTGTTGGTTTATTATAAAAAGGCGAAACAGATAAAATTGCAGCAAATGCTGAAAAATCTCTCGTTTTTAATTCTGATACAATTCTTCTAGTATCATTTCCACCTACACCTAGAACTAGCGGTAGGCGTCCCTTATTTGCCGCTACGACTGTTGCAATTACTAATTCTTTTTCTTCTTGATCAAGTGTTGCATTCTCTGCTGTTGTACCTAATACTACAAGATATTCAATTCCGCCATCTACACAAAAATTAACTATTCTAGTTAATGCTTCTACATCGATTGAAAAATCTCCTTTAAATGGGGTTACTAGAGCAACACCAGTTCCTATTAATGATTGCATGTTAAATTATATTTTGTTTAATATTTTTAAATACTTGAAAACCTCCTGAATAAAAACAGTAACTTCAGATAGTTTGCTTTGAATAATTAAGTCATTGTACCGTTTATCGATTGCTGCAAAACCCACTTTGAAATGTGCCTTTGAGTGAAAAGTTGCTGCCAGCAAAATCCCTCTGTCTAGCTCATAATAGCTAATTAGCAAATCGAATTTTTTATTTAAAAAATCACTAGCCATTATTCCATTCACTTGTGCGTTCCAGCCCAAATCAGCATGCTTAATAACTGGATAAGTAGCTGCCTTAGTTTGTTTATCATTAAAAACAAGTATCGCTATCGCATCCCTAGGTATTCCATTCTTAACAATGGCGTTAATGAGTTTATCTGTCTCTAAAAAATAACTTTGATCGACTATTATACCCACTGTTTTTACAGATTGTTCACTAGTCGAGTGCTTTACGTTATGTAAATTATTATTTAATATTCTTTTTACACAAAAATCTTTTATAACACTCAAAAACATACTATTTTTACTCGCTTACAAAATTAATTAATTAAGTCACATTATAAATGGTAAATCTAAAAAAGTATAACGATGTTTTAAAACTTTTTGTTATATTCTTAACATTTTTTTTAATTTCTTCGTGTAGCAAAAACGTTTTGCATTTAAATACGATAAAAGGAAAACAACTTCCAGTAACCGAAAATGCCTTAACGCCAGCTACTAACGCATTGTCACAAGAGATTGAAAATTATATCACGCCTTATCGCGATCGCATCAATAATGACTTAGACAGTGTTCTTGCTATTTGCCCTATTACACTGGATAAAAAAGCAGTCAATATGCAATCTACTATTGGTAATATGATGGCTGATGTTGTACTGCAATTTGGTACAGCCGTTTTTGAAAAAAGAGAAAACAAACAAATTGATATTTGTTTATTAAACAGCGGCGGAATTCGTGCTATTTTACCAAAAGGCAATGTCACTTCAAGAAATGGTTTTGAAATTATGCCCTTTGAAAATAGCTTAGTAGTTATCGCTTTGAGAGGAGTACAAATTCAAGAACTTATTTCTTATTTCATCTCTGAGAAGTCAGCTCATCCTCTATCTGGGCTAACATTTACAATTAAAAAAGACAAAACTGCTGCTAATATATTAGTTCAAGGGCAACCACTAGTTCTAGATAAGCTATACTATGTAGGTACAAATGACTACTTAGCAAATGGTGGTGACAATATGAATTTCTTTAAAAAGGGAGAACACACATACGATCTAGATTATAAATTAAGAAATATTTTAATTGACTATTTCAAGTCGGTTTCCATTGTTACTGCAAAGCAAGACAATAGAATCATCGTAGAATAAAAACATTAAAATTGAGCACTTTCGCATAGCCCTGATAGTAGTGAAAATCCTTTTTTATAGCTTTTTAGCTTTAAAAAAGATTGTAGCGGATAGCAGGAAATAGCTCCAAAAAAATCAAAAATGAAGAGAAGAGATTTTATCGAAAAAACTGCTGCTAGTACAGCAATATTAGGATTGGGATTGTCATTAAGCAGTTTTAAAGCAGATGATGTAAAGCAAATCACGATTTTACATACTAACGATGTTCACAGCCATATTGACCCATTTCCCGCTGACGATCCTCGTAACCCCAATATGGGAGGAGTTGCTAGAAGAGCGGCCTTAATCGAAACTATTAGGCAAGATGCAAAAAATGTGCTACTTCTTGATGCTGGGGATATTTTTCAAGGAACTCCGTACTTTAACTATTATGGTGGTGAACTTGAATTTAAGTTAATGAGTATCATGAAATATGATTTGTCTACGATAGGTAATCACGATTTTGACAATGGTATATCCGGTTTATATGCTCAAATGCCACATGCTACCTTTGATTTTATCTCGGCTAATTATGATTTTAAAAATACCATGATGAACGGCCTTGTAAAGCCATACAAAATCTTCATGAAAAATGGGATTAAAGTGGGCGTTTTTGGTTTAGGAGTAAAACTTGACGGACTTGTAGATAAAAAAATGTACGGGGAAACAGTGTACAACGATCCTGTTGAAGTGAGTCAAGATATGGTTCGTATTTTAAAGCACGAGCAAAAATGCGACTTAGTAATTTGCCTTTCTCATTTAGGATATGATTATAAGAATGATCCAGAAATGATTAGTGATTTAAACCTAGCTGCCTTAACGCAAGACATTGATTTGATCATAGGTGGTCATACCCACACCTTTCTTGACAAACCTACTGTTGTAAAAAACCTTGCAGGAAATGATGTTTTAGTCAATCAAGTGGGTTGCTACGGAATTAATTTAGGTCGGATAGATTTCTTTTTTGACACCAATAAAAATAAGGTAAGTTCTGGAAAATCAATAATTGTCTAAAGAATCTTCTAGCCTTTTATGACCTAAAAATAAGTTTAGTAGAAAATAATAAGAGAATACTTGTGTAGTTATTTGGATGAAATTAAATAACGAGAAAGATAAATAAAATTTATTGATAATATAAAAGGCATCTGAAAACACAAAAAACATAGTAAGCATAAGTAAATTCACGCTAACTTCATCGGGTTTGCGATTGTATTCTAAAATAGCCGTACAGATTAAAATTGCTAATATTAAACTGTAAAATATTAAAATATAAGGATTTGTCTCTAGGGCATCAAAGTTTAAATTTAGTATAAAATACGATAGCGAGGTCAGGCAAGTAACCGTAAGTGCTGTAATAAATACATTTTGTTTTTGCTGTAGGTTCTTTTTAATAAATTCTGGAAATAGATAGTAAAGTAAGAACAAGTACCCTATAAGAAAACAGAGTACTTGTCCCGTTTCATAATTATCCGGACTTATCAATCGGTAGGTATCTCCTAAAAAGCAGCTTGCAAAAATAGCTGCTTTTAAGAAGGATATTTTCCAGTTTGAATGCTGCAAATAAACCAATAGAATTGTAGGTACAACAAAGGCTTTTGACCACGTCATACCTTCCATATTATCAACAGTATTAAAATAAATTGTTGACAGACAGAAAAAGACATAAGCGGCTTTAGCAATAATTTTAGGCATTATTTAATATTTGTGTAAAATCATTTTCTGAAAGAATTGTAATTTTTAATTTATTTGCTTTTTCTAATTTTGCCGGCCCCATATTGTCGCCTGCAATAACATAATCAGTTTTTGAAGTAATTGAACTCCCCACTTTACCGCCGTTGTCTTCGATCGCTTTTTTCAATTCATCCCTTGAATACACTTCAAAGACACCTGACACGACAAACACTTTACCGGCTAACTTTGTAGTAGCATTAGGGTTTATTGTCTCAATAGTTTCAAATTGTACTCCATGCATTTTAAGCTGATTGATAATTTGAATATTAGCTTCATTTTTAAAAAAGTCAACAACACTCTGGGCAATCCTCTCTCCTATTTCATCTACTAAGACCAACTCTACAACTGTAGCGTCTTGTAAAGCGGTAATTGTTTTATAATGCTTAGCTAATTTCTTAGCAACAGTTTCACCCACAAACCTAATTCCTAAAGCATATAAAACTCTCTCAAACGGAATGTCTTTTGACTGCTTTACTCCTTTCACTAGATTTTCGGAAGATTTTTGTGCCATTCTTTCTAGGGGAAGAATTTGCTCTACTGTGAGTTCATAAAGGTCAGCATAATTATGTACTAAATCACTAGCATATAATAACGCTACTGTTTCGCCTCCTAAACCTTCAATATCCATCGCTTTACGCGAAATAAAATGCTGAATACGTCCCACTATTTGTGGTGGACAACCGTAATAGTTAGGGCAATAATGGTTTGCTTCTCCTTCACCACGAATCAGTTCTGTAGCACATTCTGGACAGTGAGTAATGTATTGCGTAGGAACAGTATCCTCTGGACGGTTAGCTAAATCTACCGCAATTATTTTAGGAATTATCTCCCCACCTTTTTCAACAAAAACGGTGTCCCCTACCCTAATATCTAATTTGGCAATTTGGTCAGCATTGTGTAACGAAGCACGCTTAACAACCGTTCCTGCTAACTGTACCGGCTCTAGATTTGCCACCGGAGTAATCGCTCCTGTACGACCTACTTGATAGCTGATACTATTTAATTTTGTAGCAACTTGCTCTGATTTAAATTTATATGCGATTGCCCATCTTGGTGCCTTCGCGGTATAACCTAATTCTTCCTGATAACGGAACGAATTGACCTTGATTACCACACCGTCTGTTTCATAGGGCAATTCATGACGATGCAAGTCCCAGTACGCTATAAAATCAAATACCTCCTGCATGTTATTAGCTAAAGTAGCTTCTTTTGGTACTTTGAATCCCCAATTTCTCGCCGTCTCTAAGCCCTCATATTGCGATGAAAACGGGAGATTGTTCCCAATTAAAAAATACAATAAACAATCTAAAGGACGTTTTGCTACCTCGGCACTATCTTGTAATTTTAAACTACCAGATGCGGTATTTCTAGGGTTAGCATACGGTGTCTCTCCAATTTCGATTAACTCTTGATTCATTTTCTCAAAACCAGCAAATGGAAGCACGATTTCTCCTCTAATATCAAAGCGTTCTGGGTAATTACCTTGAAGCTGCAAAGGAATGGAACGAATTGTTTTAATATTATTAGTTACATTATCTCCTTGAAAACCATCTCCACGAGTAACAGCACGTACAAGTGATCCATTCTCATAAGTTATACTAATAGAAGCACCGTCATACTTAAGTTCGCAGGTGTAAGACAAAGAAACATCACCCAATACTTTTTGCACTCTACTTTCCCATTCGACTAGATCCTCCTTTGAATAAGAATTATCCAGCGAATACATGCGATAATCATGAGGAACTGTTTCAAAATTTTTAGTAATACTACCACCTACTCTTTGTGTAGGCGAGTTAATGTCAAAATACTCTGGATGTTGATGCTCTAAATCCTGAAGCTGTTTTAATTTCATATCAAAATCAAAATCAGATATTTCAGCACTATCTAAAACATAGTAATTATAATTGTGACGGTTTAACTCTTGTCTTAAAGATTCTATTAATTGCGCGGTATCCATAAATAAAAAATTGGCTATGATAGTATTCAAATTTGAGTACTAAAATAGCCAATTAAATTTTAAAAAAGGTACAATTAAGATTCTATAATTGTATTAATTTGCTTGTATAATTGCCCGTCACTTAGGAAAGCTCCTTGTTGAATCAAAGCAAAAAGCGACGTATTTCTTTCGTCAGTAAACTCTTTTTTGCCTGTTTTCATTTCGATAGTATCTGTAAACATATTATCACTAAGCCATTGCAATCCCTCCTTAGTTAAAAAATCCACTTCAGGTACAAGCGATTTTAAAACAATAGAGTGAACGTGCGTATCAAAACTTTGAAATAAGAAAATGTGATTTTTAGAAAAGTGCTCTAAATATTCTGCTCGAGACAAAACACCTTCCCAAATTAAATCAGAAAACACGTCTAATTCTTGCTCAGCAACTTCAGGTTTATCGGCTTTTATTTTATCCCATTCAGCCTTATCGATCGCTTGTGTGGCTAAAAAGTTTGTAAATTCTTGGGTTAACTCTTCAAACTGCTCTTTAGTTAATCTACTATATTTCATTTACTTTATTCAATTAAAATTTGTCTTAGAATTTGCAAATTTAAAATTTAAAAACAGAAAAGCCCTCTTTTACAAGAAGGCTTTTCAAATTTAATTTATTTTCAAAAATTAGAAAATATATCTAATACCGAATTGTGCTTGCCATCTTGACAATAAACTAGCATCATAATTAAAAGTCTTAGTTTGTGTACCGTCAAAAGTATATGTTGGTACATTTGCAGCATCGACAGAAACACCAATTGGTTGTCTACTTGTTTCAACTTGAACTAATCCCCAATCAGAATTCAATAAATTTCCAATATTCAACACATCAATACTAAACTGAATTGTATTTGTTTTCTCAGAACTAGAAGAAGGCTTAAAATTATAATCTTGCATGAATTTCATATCCCATTTACCTCTCCATGGAGCTACAGCACCATAACGTTCAGCATATTGACCTCTTCTTCCACTTAAATACTTGTCTTGATCAATAAACTTGTCAAACGCTGCACCTTGATCAGCAGCTGAGAAATTCATAGTTGAGATTTCTGCCTTAGTAGGAATGTAAATTAAGTCATTTGTACTAGATCCATCATTGTTGATGTCTCCACCATAAATATAGTTGTAACGACCTCCTTGAGCGTACTCAAAAAATGTAGAAACAGCAGTTGACCACTGATTGTTTGCTCCATATTTCCAACTCTTAGATGCAACCCCAATGAATCGGTGCGTATCTCCATATTTAGAATTAGCTAAAACTGCGTTATTAACATTACCAACTGCTGGATTAAATGCAAATGCATCTCCTGTAATTTCAGCTTCAATAGAGTTGACATCTTTTGAAACTAAATAATTGTATGCTAAACTAGCAAATAAACCATCGTCAAAAGTTTTTTGAACTTTTACAGAAGTATTGAAAACATATCCTTTATTAGAATTTGTCATTACGTAAGCATTATTTGCACCTTTATCAGTTGCTCTATAGATTGCTCTATTATCAGCACCTGCTAATGTAGCTGTAGGGTTAACTAATCCCCAATTTTGAACGTGCACTCCGTTAACATCCTTGTTATAAGAAACATCAAGAGTGGTAATATAATTGTTAGGGAATTTATGATCAAGACCTAAACTAGTTCTCCATACTTGTGGCCATTTAAAGTCCTTATCCATGATTTGGAAAAACCCATCATCAGATCCACTAACTTGATTCCCTAACCATACAAATGGTAATTTACCTGTAAATATACCCGTACCTCCACGAAGTTGCGTCGTTCTGTCACCATTAACATCCCAGTTAAAACCTAATCTAGGAGCCCAAAGCAATTTGTTACTAGGTAGTGTTGTAGAAATTAACTGCTCATTAGCTTTAGTTTGTGGATTGTAATATAAAATACTATTATCTCTAGAAGCTCCGTTCTCAGTGTCAATATATTTTTGAATTAAATCTGAAGTATTGAAATAAAGTGGCTTATCAACTCTTAACCCTAAAGATAATTTAAAATCTTCAGTTACATTCCAGTCATCCTGACCATAAAAAGCCACTTGACCCACGTTAAGTTCTGCTAACTTCCAACCATTATCTTTACCTACACCAAATGAATTTCTAGCTGCAAAAGTATCTTGAGCGTATTTTAAATTTTGCTTAACAAAACTTGTTGCTTCTGGTTGAGCTGCATCTGCTAAAAAAGCATCTACACTAGAATACGAATTAAAAATTCCGTAATAGTTACCTAAAGTACCATATGTTCCAAAATTTTCTAAACCTGTCAAATTAAATGAATTAGCAAACTTGTATTTTTCGAAAGATCCCCCAAAGGTGAATGAATGATTTCCTACCACATAACTCAAGTTATCAGTAATTTGGAAAACCTTTTGATCTAGCGTGTTATTTGTAGAAAATGGCTCATGACCAGCAATAATATAATTAGCACCAGAACCATCTTGTATGTTAATAACAGGCGCTGGAGCAGAGAACGGATTTCTAAAATCATTAAAATGCGTATAACCTGCTTGTAATTTATTAGAAACCTTTTCGCTAATTTTAGAGTTCAATTCAACCAAGAATGAATCTAACTCATTATTTATTTGGTACCCTGAATTTTGAAATTGTAAGATCGATGCATTTGGACCTCTAAAACCTAATGCTGTTGGGTGAGCAGGCTTATCTTTAGACGCATCTAAGAAATTGTAGATAACGGCTAACTTATTGTTATCATTAATATTCCAATCTAATTTTATAATTCCTTTATTCGAATTAGAATTGTGTTTAAATCCTTCGTAAGCTCCAGTATCGTAACCCAGATTTCCTAAAGCAGTACTTACAGCTACAAGGTCAGAGGCTAAAACTCTTGACTCATTGATCCCTACAACGCCATCACCGTTGTTTGCAGTAAAGTTCGATCCAAGGTCGCTTCTTTTTTCTATTTCATAATTTGCAAAAAAGAATAATTTATCTTTAATAATAGGACCTCCAAAGCTGAAACCAGCTTGAGTTTGTTCTAAAGAAGGTACAAATATTTTCTCTCCTTTAATTTTCCCACCTGTTAAGTCTTGGTTTCTAAAGAAAGCATAAGCAGTACCATGAAACTCATTTGTTCCTGATTTAGTCACTGCATTTACAGACGCTCCAGTAAATCCTGATAAGGTAACATCATAAGGTGCTGTAGCAACTTGAATTTGCTCAATAGCATCTAGAGATATAGGTTGAGAACCTGTTTGTCCTCCTGGTGTAGCAGCATCTAATCCAAAAGGATTATTAAATACAGCTCCATTCAACGAATAGCTGTTGTATCTATTATTTCTACCTCCAAACGATCCACCACTAGCAGATGGCTCTAATCTTGTAAAATCTTCTGCAGAACGAGATATTGTAGGTAAACCTGTAATTTCCTTACGCCCTACAGTGGTTTCAGCTCCTGTTCTACCACTACCAAAAACTTTACTTTTTGAACCAGTAATAGTAACTTCATTTAGTTGTTGCCCTTCATCGTTTAAGATAGCATCAATATTAAATGCTTTACCTAATTCTAAATACACTTCATTGTACTCATGAGATTTAAAACCTACATAAGAAACGATAACGCGATAAGGTCCACCCACACGCATGTTAAGCATGTTAAATCTACCTTCTTCGTTTGTCATTGCAGAATACTTTGATCCTGTAGGCACGTGAATAGCTAGCACACTAGCTGCCGGAAGTAACTCCAGATCACTGCTCTTTACTGTACCTTTAATGCTTGAAGTAGTTGTTTGTGCAAGAGATAGTTGCATCCCTAATACTAGAAACAATAAGTTAATAATTTTTTTCATTTGGTTTGTTTTGTGTTATTTAGCGCAAAAGTAGCCAAAAAAAAATCACTCCGAAGAGTGATTTTTATATTTTATTAACAAAATGTTAACTTAAAATTATTCTGCAATAATTTCGTAAGGTAAATCAACAATTACATCTCTATGTAAACGAACAGTAGCTGAATATTTACCAGTACGTTTAACGATACCGCTAGTGATGAATTTTCTATCAATTGATTGACCATTTTTAGCTAACGCGTCAGCGATGTCAATATTCGTGATTGAACCGAATAATTTTTCACCACCAGCTTTTGCTGTAATTTTAATCTCGATAGCTTTTAAGTTTTCAGCTAATGCTTGTGCATCTGCTACAACTTTAGCTTCTTTGTGCGCTCTTTGCTTCAAGTTTTCAGCTAATACTTTCTTTGCAGAAGAAGTAGCTAATTGAGCAAATCCTTGTGGGATTAAAAAGTTACGACCGTATCCGTTTTTCACGTTTACTACGTCATCTTTAAAACCTAAATTTTGAACGTCTTGTTTTAAAATCAATTCCATGTTGTTGTCCTTGTGTTATAGAAGTTAGTCTCGATGGTTATCGAAACAACAACTTTATTTTTAATATTATTTAAGTAAATCGGCCACGTATGGCATTAAAGCTAAGTGACGTGCTCTTTTTACAGCTACAGAAACTTTTCTTTGAAATTTCAATGAAGTTCCAGTTAAACGACGTGGAAGAATTTTTCCTTGTTCGTTAACGAATTTCAATAAGAAATCAGCATCTTTATAATCGATATACTTGATACCTGATTTTTTGAAACGACAGTATTTCTTTTGTTTGTTAGTTTCTATATTTAAAGGAGTAAGATATCTGATATCTCCGTCTTTTTTTCCTGAAGCAGATTGTTGTAATGTTGCCATAATAATTAAGCTTTTTGAGATTTAAGTTTTGCTCTTCTTCTTTCAGCCCAAGAGATAGCATGTTTATCAAGACTTACCGTTAAAAAACGCATAATTCTTTCGTCACGTCTGAATTCAGTTTCAAAAGCGATTAAAACCTCTCCTGATACGTTATATTCGAACAAATGGTAAAATCCAGATTTTTTGTTTTGGATTTCGTAAGCCATTTTTTTAAGACCCCAGTCCTCTTTAGATACAAAAGTAGCACCTCTACTAGTAAGAAAATCTTCAAATTTGCTTACTGTTTCCTTTACCTGAACATCAGATAAAACGGGATTTAAAATGAAAACAGTTTCATAATGATTCATAAAAATTTATTTTATTGTTAATTTGGGTGCAAAAGTAAGCTTTTTTTTTAAACATCCAATATTTTATTAGATATAATCGTTGAACCGCAAAAATAACACTTAAAGCGCTAGTTTTAAGAGAAAATTTATTTTAAATTTACACTGTTAAATATAAATTTCAATATTATGAAGCTAAATTGTGTCGTTGTTGATGATAGTTCCATACAAAGGATGATCATTGCAAAGTTAGTAAATAATCACACAGGGTTAAACCTGGTGGGTGATTTCTCTAATGCAATAGAGGCAAAAGGGTGCATGTCTGTTAATGATGTTGACCTAATCTTTCTTGATATTGAAATGCCCGTAATTAGTGGTTTCGACTTCTTAGATGGATTAAAAATCAAGCCGCAGATTATTTTTATCACTTCAAAAGCTGAATATGCTATGAAAGCGTTTGATTATGATGCGACTGATTATTTACAAAAACCCATCGCGTTAGACCGTTTCAACTCTTCTGTAAAAAGAGCCATGGATATGCACTTGCTTAAACTGGACACTAAAGAGGAAGAGGGTGACCATATATTCATAAAAAGTAATTTGAAAAAATTAAAGATATTTACTTCTAAGATAAAATGGATTGAAGCTTTTGGTGATTATGTTCGTGTAGTAACAGAAGATGATAGCAACCTTGTTCTTTCTACTATGAAATCATTTGAAAGTGAATTATCTAACAAGAAATTTGTACGTGTACACAAATCATATATTATCAATATAGACAAGGTGGAACGTTTCAATAGTAAATTTGCCGAAATTGGACTTACTAAAATTCCATTGAGTAGAAACAAGAAAGAAGACTTAGTTAAAGCACTTTCAGTTTCTTAGGATTTAATAAAAATCTACATTCACACTAACTTTTATAGCTCTATATTGTGCTACAGCATCAAAACTATTCAACATTTTCTGAATAGTTTTTTTTATTCCCGCAACTGAGTTATTTGTAGGCACTTTTATTATTATTGTTCGAATGTATTCATTGCGAATTCTATTAATAGAAGGTTCCTCTGGTCCTAAAACCGGAATAGCTAAATTTTGTGCCATAACTTGATACAGCCACATTGCTCCTTCTTTCAATTTATCGTAGTCGCGTTGTTTTAGCGTAAGCTTTATTATTCTAAAATAAGGGGGGTATTTGTAAATCTGGCGATCGTACAATTGCTCCTTATACATTCCTATATAGTTGTTGTTTGTAACTTGTTGTATGGTATTGTGATCAGGGTTGTATGTTTGAATCAATACTTTTCCTTGTTTCAATGCACGACCAGAACGACCAGCGACTTGTGTCATCATCTGAAAACTTCTTTCAAATGCTCTAAAGTCTGGATGATACAACATGTTATCTGCATTCATAATCCCCACTAAGGTAACATTATCAAAGTCCAATCCCTTAGCAAGCATTTGAGTTCCAACAAGAATATCTATTTCTCTATTTTTAAAACTATCAATAATTTTTTCGAAACCAAATTTTCCTCTGGTCGTATCTTGATCCATCCTTCCTATTTTACTATCAGGAAAAAGAAGCTCTAACTCTTGCTGAATTTGCTCTGTACCAAAACCTTTAGTAGTTAAATCCACACTGGAACAAGCATGACAATGTGTAGGCTTAGCTATTGAGTAACCACAATAATGGCAACGAAGTTGGTTTTTATGTTTATGGTATGTTAAGCTAACATCGCATTGCTGACACTGTGGAATGTGGCCACAAGTTAAACACTCTAACAGCGGAGAATAACCTCTTCTATTTTGAAACAAAATTACTTGTTCACCTAATGCTTTAACTTCGGTAATATTTTGAATTAAGGTATCACTAAAATGACCGGTCATTCTTTTTCTAAAATACTTGTCTTTTAAATCTACCAACTCAATTTCAGGCATGGTTACTTTACCGTATCGGCTGGATAATTCTACTAATCCAAATTTATCATTTGTAGCATTATAGTAGGTTTCTATACTAGGAGTAGCAGATCCTAACAAAACTTTCGCCTTATGAAAATTAGCTAGCACTATTGCGGTATCACGAGCATGATAACGTGGTGCAGGATCCATTTGTTTATACGTTTGCTCGTGCTCTTCATCTACAATAATTAAACCAAGCTCTTTAAACGGTAAAAACAAAGCCGACCTCGCTCCTATTACAATTTGCGCTTTATCAGAATTTTGCAATACTTGTCTCCAGACCTCAATACGCTCATTATTATTATATTTCGAATGAAAAACAGCTACCTTATTACCAAAATAAGCACTTAACCTACTAACTAATTGTGTTGTTAATGCTATCTCAGGCAAGAGGTACAATACTTTTTTTCCTGTCTCGAGATACTTCTCAATAAGTTTAATATACACTTCTGTCTTACCGCTAGCAGTAACACCATGAAGCAAACACACCTCTTTTTCTTTAAAGCGCTCTTTTATTTGCTCTAATGCAATTTCCTGAGTTGGACTAAGTAAAATTTCTCTATTGGATTGATTTTCGCTAAAATCGATGCGATCTTCCTGAATTAAATAATCTTCAAAAATACCTTTATCGATCAAAGCTTTAACCGCTACAGATGTAGAGTTTGCAGCATCAACTAATTTTTTAACTGTGATTGGTTTCTTCTCTGAGGCGTTTAATTGAAAATAGTTAAGCACTAATTCTTTTTGCTTAGCAGCATTTTTAAGCACTTCTAACAAGGTACTTAGGCCTCCATCTGTAGTATATTGTTCATGCAAACGAATATAACGCACTAGTTTAGGCTTGTAGCCATCTAGCACTTCCTCTTGAAGACTGATTGCCCCTTTATCTATTAATTTTTGAATAATGGGGAAAACATTCTTTTTATTCAAAATACCAACAATATCCTGAATTTTCAATGTCGATTGCAATTGCAAAGCTTCATAAATCAGGTACTCCTCATCAGATAGTTCTTGCGAGTTAATTACCGCACTTTGTTTTAAGGAAAT
Source organism: Flavobacterium aeripolare (assembly GCF_013294025.1). Lineage (GTDB taxonomy): Bacteria > Bacteroidota > Bacteroidia > Flavobacteriales > Flavobacteriaceae > Flavobacterium. The sequence goes on along the minus strand of NZ_JABSNL010000005.1, from coordinate 223,649 downwards.
AATTGTTTCACTTTCAAGCAACAGCCCACTTGGTAAGGCTGCTCTATATACATCACCAATGGCGCACATGTAATAACTTGCGATCCACTGCCAATGTCTAATTTGCACTGCTGTAACTATAGGAGTCTCATCAAGAATTTGATTAATCTCCTTTGCCTCATATAATGTAGGTTCGTTTTGATGCGTTTCAAGAACTAAAGCAGTGTACATCTTATTTTTACCAAAAGGGACCGACACGCGCATCCCTTCTTTGATAAAATGATATTCTGCCTCAGAAATACTGTACGTAAACGTCTTGGCAAGTGAAAGCGGTAAAATTACTTCTACAAAAAAAAGCATTGTTATTATTTAAAATTTTAAAAGTAAACTCTAATTAAGACTACGCCTCAATTATTTTACTCTATACCAGTACTGTGTTCTTCCTAATAATGAGAAACCAATATATCCACGCACTTTTAATTTATCTTGTGATTCAAGTACGATTAGACATTTGTATAACTTTCCGTTTTTAGGATCTAATATTTGACCACCGCTATACTCATCACCATCTTTTTTTAATCCTTTGATTACGTTTAAACCCATAATAGGCTTTCTAGCGTCTTCACCGGGACAGTCTTGACATAACTCTTTAGTGCGGGAAGCATCTAAAATTTCTACTACCTTACCATAAATTTTTCCAGACTTCTCATAGATTTCGATAATAGATTTAGCTTTACCTGTCTCATCGTCAATTGTCTTCCATTTTCCAGTGATACTTTGAGAGTAAAAAACTGTAGTGATCAATAATAAAGCAAATGTAAAAAAGGTCTTTTTCATAATTTTTTTGTTTTTAGGTTAATTATATAAAATTGGTTTGAATACGCATAAACCAGTATTATTCGGTTTTAAATGCAATTCCAAACATACTATAAAAATAGTAATATTGGTTATGTTGGTGGATTAATATTTTTACGTTTCAACTTGGTTATCGTCGCATTCAGTTCGAAACCTAGTAGTAGAATCATACAATTAATCCAGATATAGAACATAACAATCAATAGCGTCCCAATAGAACCATAGAGTTCATTATACTGTGAAAATCGGATTACCCAAATTCCGAAAAAATACGAAATAATAATCGTAAAAACTGTCGTAAATACAGATCCTATTGATATAAAAGAACGTGTTTTATCATGTTTAGTACCAAACTTAAATAAGATTGATGTTGTGATTAATATCATTAAAATCAAGAACACATAACGACCCATTACTACTAATGGAATTTGTTCGTTTAAAAATTCTCTAGCTGTTAACTTTTGGATAAATACCTCAAAAACAACAATGGTGGCTACAGTAACAATCAATAAGACAGATAATACTAATGACATCCCTATGGCTATCAAATACTGCTGAAAAAAGCCTCTTTTTACTAATACATGTTTAGAATTTTGAAACCCACCTAAAATTGCATTCAAACCATTGGCCATTAAAAATATCGATAATAAAAAACCTGACGACAGCAATCCAGAGTGACTATTGTGCAAAATATCATTAACAATATTTGAGATAGCATAAAATGTATTTGGAGGAACACCATCTTCAACAAATTTTAAAAAATCAGCCTGAAAACCTTCAATAGGTATGTATGGGATGAGATTTAATATAAAAAGTGCAAAAGGGAACAGCGCCATAAAAAAGCTAAATGCAATAGAACCGGCTCTGTTAGAAAGTGCTCCTTCAGCAATACCTATACCGTAATGCTCTAATAAATCGTATAAAGTAAGTCCTTCTAACCATGGAAGCTTTACCTTTTTTAAAGGATCTGCCATCCTACTTAAAATAGGGATCTTACTGATTTTTTCTTCTATTTCTGCTGACATCAATCACGCTTTTTTAAAATGTATCAATTAAAACAATATTACCCATTTTAAAGTTCTTACATTATAATTACCTGCATTTCGTTATATACTGACAACATCTTATTTAATGATAACTAAAACCTTGCCAAACTTACTATATCGCTTTTAAACTCAAGTCCATATTGTATACAGAATGCGTTAAAGCGCCTGACGAAATGTAATTTACACCACAGTCTGCATATTGTCTAATTGTTTCCTCGTTAATATTTCCTGAAGACTCTGTCAAACTTTGTGTACCAATAATTTTCACTGCTTCTCTTGTCATTTCGTAATCAAAATTATCTAGTAAGATGCGGTACACACCACCTTCAGATAAGATTTCGTTAACTTCGTTCAAATCTCTTGCTTCGACAATGATTTTTAAATCCTTATTGTTTTCTTTTAGGTATGATTTTGTTTTGGCTATAGCTAAACCCACACCTCCTGCAAAATCAATATGATTGTCTTTCAACATAATCATATCATACAAAGCGAAGCGATGATTCTCGCCACCACCTATTTTTACTGCCCATTTTTCGGCAACCCTAAAACCTGGAGTGGTTTTACGTGTATCAAGAATTTTAGTATCTGTACCTTCTAATAATTTTACGTAGCTGCTAGTTTTTTTCGCTATTGCAGACATGCGTTGCATCGAGTTTAAAACCATGCGTTCTGCTTTTAATATTGACTGTGAACTGCCATGAACATGAAAAACGACATCACCATACTTGACCGCAGCACCATCTTCGATAAAAACCTCTATCTTTAAATTTGGATCTACATAATTAAATATCATTTTAGCAAAGTCTACTCCGGCAATAATACCTTGATCTTTTACTAAAAGTTTTGCTGATCCTACTGCATCTGCGGGAATACAAGCTAGAGAACTGTGATCCCCATCTCCTACATCTTCACGTATCGCATTAGAAATTAATAATTGCAACTCATTTTGAAATTGTGCTTCACTAATCATTTTACAAAATTTATATTTAGTGCTAATGTACTCGTTTTTTTACGGATTGAAAAACTTCTCTCTCAATGCTCTTGAAAATTACTTAACGTACCTTACCAAATTTATATCTAAATCACTATCTACTAGTAAATTGTAGCACACAAGGCGTTTAATAAGATATTTAAATAGGTCCTGAACCAAATATTATTACTAAAAACACAGCTTATGCACTGCAATTTCTGTTTTCAAAAAGCACAATTTCAAATAGTATTATCTACTTTTAATCCTTTTTAGCTTTTGAAACTAGTAAGCGCTTTGCTATTGACTTTTTAAAGAGGAAATTAAACACACAATAATTACGATTAGTACCATTATTCAATTTTACTTCATGATCACTTTAAAAATAATTTTATATCTATTCTCGTTCCTACTTTCATTAGTAGTGCTGTTACCATTGGTTAAAAAAGACTTTTGGCTATTCCGAGTATTTGATTACCCTAGAGTGCAAAAATTTGTGCTCATTTCCATTGTTCTTGCTGCTTGGTTTGTGTTTTTTAATGATAGTAAATTGCTTATTGATTGGGCGATCATACTTTTTTTAAGCGTTACATTAGTTCATCTTGCCTATGTAATTATTCCATTTACTGTGTTGGGTAAAACGATGGTTGATCGCGCCGAAAGCAGTAACAAAACTCCTTTGAACATTTTAGTATCAAATGTATATCAGTACAATGATAGCTTTTCAAAACTATTAAAATTAGTAAAAGAAGCACAGCCTGACATTGTTTTTTTATTAGAAACTGACCATAAGTGGCGCGATGCCGTAATTGAACTACGAGAAAGTTATCCTCATTATATTGAGGTTCCGCAAGACAATACTTACGGACTACTATTTTATAGTAAGTTGCCAATCACAAATCAAGAAATCAACTTTTTAATTGATGACGAGATTCCGTCGATAATCGCCGATGTTACTTATGATGAGCAAACCGTGCGAATATACGGTCTTCACCCTACTCCTCCTGTTCCTAAAGAAAACAAATATAGCACAGACCGCGACGCTGAGATTTTAATGGTAGGAAAAATGGCCAAGGAGTATAAAAAGCCTTGTCTTGTAATGGGAGACATGAACGATGTAGCCTGGAGTTACACTACAAAACTTTTTTTAAAAACTAGTGAATTATTAGATCCAAGACGCGGTAGAGGTATGTACAGTACCTTCAATGCTAAACAAGTATTATTGAGATGGCCTCTTGACCACTACTTTTTGAGTAGCCATTTTAGACTAGTAAAGATGAGTGTCGAAAAACCAATCGATTCAGATCACTTCCCTATTAGCATTAGTTTGATTATTGCCACAAAAGACGAGTCTGATAAAATGACGGCTGACAGCGAAGATAAAAAACTGGCTAACGAGAAAATTCAAGCAGGCAAAAACGATACTCCTCTCTAATATATTTATCGAAAACAAATCCAAAAAAAGACCGTAGTATATAGAGAATACGATAGCAAGAATAGCTAAATTGAGAAATAAAACTTAAATTAGTAACAAACCCTTATTTATGGAAGAACATTTACGCTTTGTCGTGCACCGCATAAAAGAAAAGCTGTGGTTTAGACCCCTCCTTTTTTGCATTGTATCCATAGGAGCTGCCTTGACTGCTCAACTTGCAGATCGCACTCGATTACATGAACTTGTTCCTGACATCAAGATAGAGTCGCTCTCTGAGTTGCTCAATATTATCTCAGCAAGCATGCTTGTAATCGCCATATTTACTGTTGGTTCTATGCTTTCAGCTTTTGCAGCAGCAAGTAATACTGCCACACCTAGGTCTTTCAAATTGATTATCAATGACGATGTCTCAAAAAATGCCTTATCAGTATTTATTGGTTCGTTTATTTTTAGTATTGTCGCTTTAGTCGCACTAAAAAATGGCTATTATGGGCGTGCAGGTTTATTTACTTTATTCGTTTTTACCTTACTCTTTTTCACGCTTGTGATTTTAACTTTCCTTAGATGGGTAGAGCGTATTTCTAAGTTGGGCCGTATGGGACATACCATAAAACTTATTGAAAGCGCCACGATAATAGCTATAAAAAACCGATTACTTTCACCTACTCTACACGGTATCGCTATTAGCGCACACAATAGCGATAATGACGTAATAAACAGCAATGATACGGGATACATACAGCAAATAAATATGAGTGCGTTGCAAAAAATCGCAAAGGAAGCAAATGCCATTTTTAGCTTACACGTTATTCCTGGGAAATTTATTGCAGCACAGCAACCACTGTTATCCTACAATTGCGCCACCAGCGATGTTACAATTGAAACTAAAGCAATACTTGATGCTTTTACTATAGGAAACACCCGCTACTTTGAAAGTGATCCACGTTTTGGGATTATAACTTTAAGCGAAATTGCAAGCAGAGCCTTGTCTCCTGCAGTTAATGATCCTGGTACAGCAATTCAAATTATCAATAGTCATATCAAGCTTTTCTCGATGTGGAATACGATAAATGCAGCTGCAAAAAGTGATGATGTGTTATATGATCGCATTGCTGTACCAGAGATAGTAGTTACTGATTTATTTGAAGATGCTTTTAGGCCTATTGCACGAGATGGAGCAGCAAATATTGAGGTGATGCTTCGCCTTCAAAAAGCATTTCATATATTATCTAAAAGTGACCATAAAAACATTTCCTTAGCAAGTTATTTTCATTCGTCACAAGCATTTGACAGAGCAAAAATAGATATGAAGCTAGAGGCAGATATCGCACTCTTAAAAGAAAATTGCTTACTTTAAATTTATTGTTGCTCAACCATTATTACTTCTTATGTTTTTAAACAAATATTGTAACGCACTAGCTTTTTATACGCAAACAATTATCTTAATCGTCTTGCTCAGCATTGCGGCTCAGTCATTCGCGCAAAGCGATAGCACAAACGTAAAAAATGACTCTATCAATACGAGTATCATTGCTAATTATAATAAAAAAATTGCTGTAATAGAATCACAACGATTAAGCGATTCAGTAAAAAAAGCAACATTAGAAGCCCAAATTCTGACTTTAAAAACGACCGATAATTTAAAAAAAGAAGAACTTCAGAAACAACTAGAAGTCCTGTACTCAAAAGACAGCATTAGAATTGCTCAAAAAAAAGCACAAATTAATTTATTGCGGCTTACCGCAAAAGGGTATCCCGTATCAGGATTTTTTAAAGACACTTTATTTACTATATATAGCAAACTAGGTAGTTTCTCAGCTAAAGATAGAGCTGATGCTATCTCTGCTAGGATTAAGAGTCTAGGTGAACAGTTTGGATTTAACGCTGACTCCTTGAAAACTGTTGCTGCCGAAACTACAATTGACTTGGTTTACAAAGAAAGTATCATCATCAGTATTTCTGAAAATGATATTTTATGGAATAATTCCACAAAAACGGCCTTAGCAGCAAACTATAAAAAAATCATTACCAACGCTGTTGTTAAGTACAAACAAGAAACTGATGTCAGCACCTTATTAAAAGAGGTAGGATTAGCCTTGCTAGTTCTTATAGTAATGGGAATCTTGATTCGCTATTTACGCAAACTTTTTAATTGGACCGCTTTCAAAATACAGCAAGAACAAGATAAAAAAATCAGGGGAATAAAAATTCGGAATTTCACATTATTTGATGCTAAGCAACAAGTAAATGCCTTATTAAATGTCAACACGGTGATCAAATGGTTGTTAATACTTTTATTGGTATACATTGCATTACCCATACTTTTTGGTATTTTCCCTTGGACAAAAGACTTTGCTGGAACCTTATTTGGATACATCCTTAATCCGTTGAAGAAGATCATTATTGGTTTTTGGAATTACCTTCCTAACTTAATTACAATATTAGTTATTGTTGTTGTTTTTAGATATGTTTTAAAGGCGATTAAATTTTTGAAAGGCGAGATTCAAAAAGGGAATTTGGAGATTCCAGGTTTTTACGCTGACTGGGCAAATCCTACCTATCAAATAGTTAGGGTCATCATTTTTGCATTCATGTTAGTAGTAATCTTTCCCTATTTACCCGGTAGCGATTCTCCAGTTTTTCAAGGAGTATCAGTGTTTTTAGGTTTTTTATTTACATTTGGTTCGGCTGGATCCCTTTCGAATATTGTAGCTGGACTAATATTAACGTATATGCGATTGTTCAAAATAGGAGATCGCGTTAAAATAGGTGAAGTTATTGGTGATGTAATCGAAAAATCATTACTAGTAACCCGCATTCGAACCATTAAAAACGAAATTATTTCAATACCTAACTCAACGGTAATGGGAAGTCACACGATAAATTATAGTAGCGACGCACCAGAAAAAGGTTTGATAATTCACACAACTGTCACCATAGGGTACGATGTGCCATGGAAGTTAATGCATGAGGCTTTGATCGAAGCTGCGTCACGCACTACCTTTGTGCTTAAAGAACCAGAACCATTTGTATTACAAACGAGTTTAGAGGATTTTTATGTGGCTTACCAAATAAATGCCTACATTAAAGAAGCTAATAAACAAGCCATAATTTACTCTAATTTGCATCAAAATATACAAGATGTATGCAACGAAAAAGGTATAGAAATTATGTCTCCACATTACAGAGCAGCTCGAGATGGTAGCAGTTCAACAATTCCTGCAAATTATTTAAACAAGGACTACAAAGCACCTCCTTTTAATATAAATATTCAAAAAGAAAAGGAGTAACACTGCTTCATCAAGTAATATATAACGCCTGTATAACCTTAATTATACAGGTCTTTTTATAGGATCTATAATCGCCACTGAACTTCCGTATTTTTTTTTAAGGCTATAATCCACTATCTTTGCTCAGTTTTAGAGTAAAATGTAAGCCATCATACAAATGATTAAACTTCAAATCACTTGAAAGCTTACTGAAAAAAACATTCTTATTACCCATACTAAATCCAACTTATGAAAATATATATTACCCTGATACTTTCGGCTATAATAAATTTAAGCCAGGCTCAAAATGCCAACAATTACTTAGAGAAAATTAGAAATAATGAAGCAGAGTTAACCGCTTTTTTCTCTCAAATGCCTAAAGGAGGCGACTTGCACCATCACTTTAGCGGATCGATTTATGCTGAACCGATGCTGGAAGATGCAATAGCAGAGGATTTCTATTTAAACACTAGCACAATGGAAGTGCTTAAGGACAAACCAAATACCGGAGATTGGGAACAATTTTCGACAATAATAAAAAGAGGTGAATTGTATGCGTACAAACAGAAAATCATGGAGAAATGGTCTGCTAAAGATTACAATGGCGTAAGCTATCCTTCTGACAAATTATTCTTTGAGTCATTTAGTAAATTTAGTCCAGCAATTCCAGGTCATTTTGGAGAGGGATTAATCGAACTTAAAAACAGAGCCATCTCAGAAAACGTGAGTTATATAGAGACACAATTGTCTACGATTCCATCAGAAATTAATACAGCTGACTTGGTTGATTTTAATTCGCAGTTAAGACAAGCAGCCGAAAATAAAGACGAAAAGGCGGTAAAAAAACTATTAGAATCACTTTACAAAAATTTTCAAAAAAGAGACGCTAAGAAAGATGCACAAAACTTCAATATCAATTTTGTTGCAAAAATGCACAATGATTTAAAGATTGATGATGCTAATTTCACTATGCGTTACCAGAATTTTGTTTTGCGTTTCATGGAACCGGTTGATTTATTCAAAAACTTAGTTGTCGCTTTTATCTCTGCTGACTCAAGCGATTTAATGGCTGGTGTAAATATTGTCTCTCCAGAAGATGGCGAGACGTCAATGAAAGATTATTGGTTACATATGGTTATGTTTAACTATTGCCACAGTGTTTTTCCTGAGGTGAAATATACTTTGCACGCTGGAGAACTTACACTAGGATTAGTACAACCAGAAGATTTAACATGGCACATTAACGATGCTATTTATGTTGCTGGTGCAAATCGAATAGGTCACGGTGTAGATATGGCGTATGAAAAAAATGCCTATTCATTGTTACAATACATGGCAAAGCAGCAAATTCCTATCGAAATTAATTTAGCAAGCAACGAGTTTATTTTAAAGGTTAAAGAGAACCGTCACCCAATCTCATTGTACCGTGAATTTAATGTTCCTGTCGTTATTAGTACAGATGATGCAGGAATCTTACGTACTAATATGACAGAGCAATATGTGTTATTAGCAAAAAGATACAAGGATGTTTCTTATGACGAAATAAAAAGATATGTGTACAACAGCATCAATTTTAGTTTTATAAAAAGCAGCAAAGTAAAACAAGATTTAATCAAAGATCTTGATGTAAGATTCAAGAAGTTTGAAGCTCAATTTCCGGTTAAATAAGAACCCATGAATATTAAATTGATCGCCATTGGCAAGACAGATAATAAAGCGTTACAAACATTAATCGACGATTATACAAAGCGTTTGTCTTTTTATGTAAAATTTGAATTAGAGGTTATTCCTGATATTAAAAATGTCAAAAACTTATCTGAAAGTCAGCAAAAAGAGAAAGAAGGTGAATTGATTCTAGCTAAAATCACGCCTACAGACCAGCTAATATTATTGGACGAAAATGGTAAAAACTACTCTAGTGTTGGTTTTTCTGAGGAATTGCAAAAAAGGATGAACTCGGGCGTAAAAACATTAGTTTTTGTAATTGGTGGTCCTTATGGATTTTCTGAAACAGTGTATGCCAAAGCAAAAGGAAAAATTTCACTTTCGCTTATGACATTTTCTCACCAAATGGTACGTTTATTTTTTATCGAACAAGTGTACCGTGGCTTTACGATTTTGAAAAACGAACCGTATCACCATCAATAAATAGCTTGTTATTTTCACTTAGAACAAGAACTCGCGTGGCGTTTCATTAGTAAAAGAATCCACCTCCCTGATAACGACTTTTGTTTGAATGTATTGATCAAAAGTCATATTTTTATCAAAAGCCAAAATAATTCTTGGGGTCACTTCGAGATTCAACCCACTTAAATAGGTTAGAATCTTCGCTCTATCAAATGTTGTGTTATTGCATAGCACTAGTTTAGATCCCTTTTTAAAATACAAGATTAAATCAGCTTTCATGGGTGTACCTATCTCATAATATACATGAGTAAAAGGTAGAAAAGCCATGTTTTTACCCACGCTATCTGCATAAGAATAATAATTTTCAGCCAGCGCATTTTTATGTGCTTTTTCTTCTCTCTTTTTCATTTGCAATTTAATCACTTCTGGAATCACTAGTTTTAAAGGCAAGCGCTTGTCTATGTTTAAAATCCAATTTGTCGAGATGATGCTGTTTTTTCTATTGACATCTACCAGAGTATCTTTGTCTTTAGTTTTAAAAAACATATAAATAGGGGAATGATCAGTGACATCACCCACTACAGTATGATCCGATTTAGGTAGTAAAACATCCTCTTTACTAGTACATGCCAACATAAAAAAACAAAGTAACAAAACACTATATTTCATATTCATAATTTAAAAGGTTAAATAATTTCACTGCTTCTACTGCTTCCTTTACATCGTGTACACGCAGTATTGAGGCACCGTTCATTAATGCGATAGTATTTAAAACCGTAGTTCCATTTAAAGCATCATTAGCGGTTACTTGAATTCCTTTTTGTATCATCGATTTCCTGGAGACTCCTACTAACAGTGGTAATTTTAAAAGCTCATACACTTTTAATTTTTGTAAAATTTCATAATTATGTTCCAGTGTTTTTGCAAAACCAAAACCGGGATCAATTATCAAATCATTTATTCGCAAGCTTCTTGCAGCTGCTATACGTTCAGCAAAGTAAGCGATACTTTCCTTTACAACATCGTTATATGCTACATTTTCCTGCATTGATTGAGGGGTTCCACGCATGTGCATCATGATGTAGGGCACATTGTACTTTGCTACGACTTCAAGCATGCGATCATCTAGCTTTCCTGCCGAGATATCATTTACCATTGCCGCACCATGATCTAAACAAGCCGCAGCTACAGTACTTCTAAAGGTATCTATCGACAATAAAACGTCAGGAAATCTTTTTAGAATTAATTTCACAGCAGGAACAATCCTATTTAATTCTTCCTCTTCAGTAACCGCTGCCGCATTAGGTTTGCTAGAGTAGCCACCTATATCAATAAATGTAGCTCCATCAGTAAGCATTTTGTCTACTTGATTTAATAATTTGCTTTCCTCATTATAAGCACCACCATCAAAAAAAGAATCTGGCGTTATATTCATGATTCCCATCACTTTGGGTGTAGATAAATCTATTAGTTCTCCCTTGCAATTTATTGTCATTACTATTTTGTTTTTATTTGCGTTGCTTTAGAATACTTTGTTGTTAGTATCGAAGCCGTTGGTATACTGAACTTTCAAGTTCAAACTTCGCTATTTTTTAAAATTAATCGCTATTTTTGAGCAAATTTTATACAAATATACACCAATAATGAAGAATACTTCTCAAGAATATGATGCTGTGATCGCAATTTGTCGTTCACTTTTTAGTAATAAAATGACAGATTATGGAAGCGCATGGCGTATTTTAAGACTACCATCATTGACAGATCAGATTTTTATTAAAGCGCAACGCATTCGTAGCTTACAGGAAAATGAAGTACGTAAAATTGACGAGGATGAAAAAGGAGAATTCATTGGTATTATTAATTATTCAATTATGGCTTTGATTCAATTAGAGTTAGGAGTTGTTGACCAACCTGATCTAAACCTAGCTAAAGCAACAGCTTTGTACGATGCTAAAGTAACATTAACTAAAGAACTGATGGAGGCTAAAAATCACGATTATGGTGAAGCTTGGCGTGAGATGAGAGTGAGTTCACTAACAGATTTAATCTTGCAAAAACTTTTAAGAGTGAAGCAAATTGAAGATAATAAAGGAAAAACAATCGTCTCTGAAGGTATTGATGCCAACTACCAAGACATGATTAACTACTCCATATTTGCACTAATTTTAATGAACGCACACGCATAAATACATAATAAACATGAAAAATATCATCACCCAATTTTCTCGAATATTTGTTGGTCTACTGTTTATAATCTCAGGATTAATAAAATTGAACGACCCTATAGGTTTTTCATACAAACTAGCGGAGTATTTTAGCGAACCCGTTTTCAATATGCCTTTTCTGGTTCCGCTTTCACTAGGACTTGCATTATTTTTAGTAGTCATAGAAGTTGTATTGGGAGTGATGCTTCTTATTGGATACAAATCAAAATTTACAATTTGGAGCCTGTTATTGATGATTGTATTTTTCACATTTTTAACATTTTATTCTGCTTATTTTGACGTGGTTAAAGATTGTGGTTGCTTTGGAGACGCATTAAAACTTACACCATGGCAGTCATTTACAAAAGATGAAGTACTCTTGTTCTTTATACTAATCTTATTTGTAAACCAGAAATTAGTAAAACCTTTATTTGTTAAAAGCATACAAAATATTATTGCTTATGCAAGTATCGTCCTTTGCATATTTATGGCTGTATGGGTATTAAATCATTTGCCTCTTATTGATTTTAGACCTTATGCTGTAGGACAAAATATTCAAAAAGGAATGGAAATCCCTGAGGGCGCACCTCAATCTGTAGTAGAGATGGTCTTTATTTATAAGGTTAATGGAGTCAATACTGAGTTCAAAGAAGCTGACCTAATGGCTATTCCCGAAGGAGCAGAATTTGTTGAAAGAAAAGACAATGTACTATCAGAAGGTTATGTTCCTCCTATTCATGATTTCACAATGATGAAAGACGACTCTGATTACAAAGAGGAGTTTTTACAAGAACCTAAATTACTTATGCTAGTGAGTTATGATTTAACTATTGCTGATAAAGCAGGGATGTCAAAGCTTAAAAAATTAAATGATGCGGCTGTAGCCAAAGGGTACAAAGTTGTAGGAATGACCAACTCTAATAAAGAAATAATTGACGCTGTAAAAAAGCAATACAATTTAGATTTTGAATACTATACCTGTGATGCCATCGCTTTAAAAACAATCGAAAGAGCAAATCCAAGTATTGTTAAATTAGAGAAAGGTACTATTGTACAAAAGGTACACTACAATGACATCGAAGATTTAAAACTGTAAGCATTGTGTTTTTAATACTTAAATTTACCATTAGAACCAACATTAAATGTTAAGATACTTTCTCAATAAGTTAGGATATGCATTGCTCACTTTATATGGGGTAATCACTGTTATCTTTTTTTTATTTAATGTTTTACCAGGAGACCCTGCTAGAATGATGCTTGATCAAAATGAAAATTCGGATCAATTAGCATTAATAAAAAAAAAATATGGCTTTGATAAACCCATTGCCACGCAGTATCTATATTATTTAAATGACTTATCCCCTATCTCTTTTCACAGCACTGACAGTACTGACTATACTTATTTGAGCGAAGGGAAATACAATGCACAATCATTGTTTGCTATTGCTAACACGCAAATCGTTATAAAGACGCCCTATTTAAGAGAAAGTTTTCAAAAAAGCGGAAAGAAAGTATCGCAAATCATAGGCAACACCTTACCTAGCACCGCAATACTAGCATTGTTTGCTATTGTAATCGCTATTGTTTTTGGTATCATTTTAGGCGTTGTTTCGGCCTTACATAAAGATACTTGGATTGATCGCGTGATTGCATTAATAAGTACTCTAGGTATGAGTATCCCCTCTTTTTTTAGCGCAATACTATTTGCGTGGCTGTTTGGATTTGTACTTCAAAAATACACTCATCTCAATATGACAGGAAGCTTATATGAAGTAGACGATTTAGGAGAAGGAAGTTACATACAATGGAAAAACATCATTCTTCCTGCAGTGGTCCTAGGCATTCGTCCTCTAGCAGTTGTGATTCAATTGATGCGTAATTCCTTATTAGAGACTTTTGGTCAAGATTATATAAGAACAGCACGAGCTAAAGGATTATCTGAATTTCAAATCATTCGCACGCATGCGTTAAAAAATTCACTCAACCCAGTTGTAACTGCTATATCGGGTTGGTTTGCCTCCATGCTAGCAGGTGCCGTCTTTGTTGAATACATTTTTGGTTGGAACGGCTTAGGTAAAGAAATAGTAGAAGCGCTTAATAATCTTGATCTTCCCGTTATTATGGGATCAGTATTAGTAATCTCGACAACATTTGTTGTTATCAATATATTAGTAGACATTATTTATGCCTATTTAGACCCAAAAATCCGCTTGTCATAAGCGGATTTTCTATTTTATAATTCATTTCTAACTACTGTAAGCAATCAATTTAAGTTAGTCACATTATTTTTTCACATTACTATTACGTTTTCATTTTGCTTTTTTCACATAGAATAGAGCAAATACTTCCATTTATTTCACTAAAATCAAAAAAAATCAAAGTTTGATTATCAATCAAATTGTTTCCTTAACTTTGTTAAAAATATAAATTATGAAAAAAATTATAGCTTTATTCGTTGCTCTTGTAGCCATATCCTGCAATGATTCAAAAGCACAGCAGACTTCATTTTCTAAGGAAGCTTTAAATGAAACCATCGCAAATACACAAGACGAGCAAGTAGCTTTTCAAGATGTATTAAAAAAGCATGAAGGAAAAACGGTCGTTATCGAAGTATGGGCTTCATGGTGTGGTGATTGTGTAAAAGCAATGCCAAAATTAAAAGAGCTGCAAGCCAATCATCCTGAGGTAGATTATGTATTTATATCTATGGATAAAACCGCTGATAAATGGAAAGAAGGAATCGCAAAACATGATTTAAAAGGAGACCACTATATGGCAAATGATCAGATGAAAGGTGTATTTGCAAATGCAATAGATTTAGACTGGATTCCGAGATATATTGTAATTGATAAAACAGGTAAAATTGCATTGTATAGAGCAATCGAAACAGATTTTGATAAAATTGATGCAACATTGAATAGCTTGAAATAAGTAGATAAGAACTAAAAACGAATACCCACCATATAATAAAACTAAAATGAGAAAGAAAATTGTAGCCGGAAACTGGAAAATGCATAAAAATTCAGAACAAACTGAAGATCTTTTAAATGACCTTATCGATAAATTACCAACAGATTCTGAAACACAAATTATAGTAGCTCCTACATTTGTAAATTTGGCTTCAGCTGTTGATCATTTAGAGTTTATCAATATTGATGTTGCTGCGCAAAACATGCACCAAGCAGAAAGTGGTGCTTTTACTGGAGAGATATCTGCAGACATGTTAAAAAGCATTGGGGTAAACACAGTAATTTTAGGACACTCTGAGCGTAGAGCTATCTTCAATGAAACAGATGCATTAATTGCAAGTAAAGTAGATACTGCATTAAAGCATGACATGACTGTTATCTTTTGTTTTGGAGAAGAATTAAAAGACAGACAAGAAAAACAGCACTTTAATGTTGTTGAAAACCAATTAAAAGATGGTTTATACCATATAGATAAAGCAGCTTGGAAAAGTGTTGTACTAGCTTATGAGCCTGTATGGGCGATAGGAACAGGAGAAACAGCTTCACCAGAGCAAGCACAGGAAATGCATGAATTTATTAGAGAAAACATTCGTAAAAACTTTGGTGCAGCAATAGCTGACGAAGTTAGTATATTATACGGTGGAAGTGTGAAACCAGAAAATGCAAACGAAATCTTCTCTAAACCAGATGTAGATGGAGGTTTAATAGGTGGTGCAGCTTTAAAAGCAGACGATTTTATAGCAATTGTAAATGCTATATAAATAAAACAGCATACTTTTTATAAAAGCGATAATTGATTTTATCGCTTTTTTTATTTTTATAATATTACGTAATAGAGAAATGTTACCTTTGCAAAAAAAATTAGACATGTCAAATATATACATAGGATACCATTTTACTATTGAACCAAAAGCAACTGACGATAGAGAGCAAGCGATTCAAGTGGCTTCAGAGATCTTAATTGCTGAATTAGGAGAAATGGCCTTTGAAAGCTTCACCGAAACTGAAACTGGTGTTTCAGCATTTGTGCAAAAAGATTTATGGGACGATAAAATAGTAGAAGATATTCAAATTTTAAAATCAGAAGAGTTTACTATCGAATATACCTTTGAAGAAATCGATCAAGTAAACTGGAATGAAGAATGGGAAAAAAACTTCGAACCAATTGATGTGGATGGAAACTGCCATGTTCGCGCCCCTTTTCACCCAAAAACTGATGCAGAATTTGATATTGTTATCGAGCCTAAAATGAGTTTTGGTACAGGTCACCATGAAACTACGCACATGATGATTCAGCACTTACTTGAAATTGACGTTAAAGGAATGAAAACTTTAGACATGGGTTGTGGAACTGCAATTCTTGCAATTCTAGCTGAAATGAAAGGAGCACAACCAATTGACGCAATTGATATCGATAACTGGTGTTACTTAAATTCAATTGAAAATGCAGAACGCAATGCTTGCAAACACATCACGGTCTATGAAGGTGAAGCAGCATTACTAAAAGATAAAAAATACGACCTTATTATCGCTAACATCAATAGAAATATTTTGTTGAATGATATGCAGGCTTATGTGGACTGTTTAAACCCTAAAGGGACATTATTATTAAGCGGATTCTATGAGGAGGACATTCCATTTATAGATGGATCGTGTACAGAAAAAGGACTAACATATGTTAAAAAATTTCAAAGAAACAACTGGGTTTCATTAAAATACGTAAATTAGTAGAATTAATAAATTACGAAATCAAAGCGTACAAAGATGAGTACTAAAGAAAAAGTAAGAGAAAAAGTAAGTAGAAAAGAAGCTCCTACACTTAACAATGAAATAATAGTGTATAACGATGACGTCAACACGTTTGATCATGTTATAGAAACTTTAATTCGCGTGTGTGAGCATACAGCTGAACAAGCAGAACAATGTTCTCTAATCGTACATTATAACGGTAAATGCACTGTAAAAACAGGCCCTTTAGATAAATTGAAACCACAGTGTACACGATTATTAGAAGCTGGTATAAGTGCTGAAATCATTTAAAAACAGCCGTTAGATATTGTATTTAACTTTTATCGAAAAGACTAAATTAAGAAAGCATCTCAAATTGAGATGCTTTCTTAATTTATACTAGCACATAATTATGTTAGTGTGGCAATTTATCTTTAAAAACTCCATATAGATAAGTTCCTAGTAGTGCTCCAAATAGCACAATAAAGATACTCCAAAACCCAGCACCAATAAGAATATAAATAGGGCCAGGACAGGCACCAACGAGAGCCCAACCAAGTCCGAATAAAATTCCTCCTATCCAATATCTTGCATTGCTATTTTCCTTATCTGCTATAACAATAGCTTGACCGTTGATGTCTTTTAAGTTATTTCGCTTGATAATTTGAATCCCTATTACTCCAGTTATTATTGCCGTAGTAATTATACCATACATATGAAAAGATTGAAATTGAAACATCTCGTAAATGCGGTACCAAGAAACAGCCTCCGACTTTGTCAATACGATTCCGAATACGAAACCGACCAGTAAAAATTTAAGTACTTTCATTTTTAGAATATTAAAGGAAAAATTAAATAAGCCATAATGAGTCCGCCTATGAAGAAACCGATCACTGCTTTTAAGGATGGGATTTGCAAATTACTTAAACCTGAAATAGCGTGTCCAGAAGTGCATCCTCCTGCATAGCGTGTTCCAAAACCGATAAGCAAACCACCTATTAACAAAATTGCGATACCTTTTATCGAAGTAAAAACTTCGTTACCAAAGAGGACTTGAGGTGCTAAATTACCATTTGGCGCATCGATACCGTAAGCTGCTAACTGCTCGATAGTTTTAGGATTAATTGTCACATTTGAAGGGTCGCTCATAAAATTTACAGCTACAAACCCTCCTAGCATTGCTCCTACAACCACAACTAAATTCCATCGCTGTGCTTTCCAATCGAAGTCAAAGAAAGCCGTGCGCTTTCCAGCTCCCATTATGGTACACATCGATCTTAAATTTGATGACATCCCAAAAGATTTTCCAAAATAGATTAAGGAAAGCATAATGAGTCCAATTATAAAACCTGACACATACCAAGGCCAAGTGTAGAAAAGTATATCCATGATAATTATTTTATTTCTGCAAAGATAAGACAGATATATTTTTCTGAATGTGAGAAATGTTACATTTAAAATTTTCGAACAAAATTTAAACATTAAATCACATTTTTATTTAGCAGTCAAAGCACATAATGTAAAGACACAGACACCTAATTCCCCTTCTTTCAAATTGATTAAAAAAAGAACTAACGGTTTTATAATATAGTAGCATAAAGATAAAAGTATAGCAGGCACACTCTTTACTAAAACAGTCATAGTGCAAAAACATTTAAAAGATACCATTTCAAATAGCTACTGTAACAATTAGAATGCTAATAGAACAGATTAAACAGTACACCATCTAGAAACTGCTCGTTCTAAATCGGCAAAAATGATTGGTTTAGAAAGGTAATCATCCATACCAGCTTCAAAACATTTTTCTTTTTCTCCTACTAATATTCCTGCTGTTAATGCAATTATAGGCACCTTTTTATAGCCTTCGAGCTGCCTAATTTCTGTGGTTGCTTCATAACCATTCTTCACGGGCATTTGTATATCCATGAAAATAACATCGATTTTCTCTAACTTACATTTGTCTACTGCTAGCGCACCATTTAAAGCTTGATGAATTTCACAATTAGGCATTATTTTCTTTAATAACGTGCGAGCCAGTAACATGTTGATTTTGTTATCTTCAACCAGCAAAATAGATTTAACATTTAAAATTTTCAAAGCTATAGGATCGTTAACAATGGTTTTCTCTACAGCTGTAATGCTATCATTTAAAACGCTGTTAAATACTAGTACAAATGAAAATTCACTGCCAATCCCTACTTTTGAATTAAGTTCTAATTGACTGCCCATTAAATCCAGCAATTGATTTGAAATAGTCAAACCAAGACCGGTCCCACCAAATTTTCTACTAGTCGAATTATCTTCTTGAACAAAGGATTTAAAAATTTTACTATTACTGTGCGACTTGATCCCAATTCCGGTATCCTTTACCGAAAACAAAACTTTTACCTGATCTTCCTTTTTTATTGGAATATTTTTAATGGTGAATAAAACTACACCATGTTCTGTGAATTTAAGCGCATTCCCAATTAAATTAACTACTATTTGTTTCAGTTTTACCTCATCGCCCATCACCCATTCTGGAACATCTTTGTCATAGACGCAGGTAAGTACAATTTTCTTTTGTGCAGCTTGTTGCTTAAATAAATCAATTGTCTTGTTGAAAAGGTCGTGTAGGTTTACTTTTTGGATATCGAGCTCAACATTGCCCGATTCAATTTTAGAAAAATCAAGAACATCATTTACAATTCGCATCAAACTATTTGCCGATTCATTGACAGTATTAATATATTCTTTTCTAATTTTTTTCGAATTTTTTTCTTTCAATAAAGAAGAGAATCCAATAATGCCATTCAACGGCGTACGAATTTCATGACTCATATTAGCTAAGAATTGTGTTTTTGCTTTATTGGCAAATTCAGCTTGATCCTTAGCTTTCTTAATTTCATTTTGCATTACTTTTTGCTCTGTAATGTCTATAACACTCAATACAATTTCATCAATAATGCCGTCCTCACCCCATAACGGGAAACCATTCATTTGTACCCAAATAGTTTTTTTACTTTTCCCTATCTTGATACCAACCGTTAAATTTTTAATCGGCTCATTAGTGCGTAGGATTTTATTAACTACGTGATCGTTAGTTAAAAATTTCTTTTTGTTTTCGTCAACATAAGTTAAGCTTTCGATCAATTCCTTTAAATCCTCTTTATTGTCTATCGTAGTATTAAGGAGTTCGAGTATTTTATTATTACTGGCTAAAATTGTTTTATCAGGGCGGTATACAATTATTGCAGCTTCAAGATTGCTTAATAATCCACGGTACCTTTTTTTACTTCTTAGTAATGATTGTTCGATTTTTTTAGTAGACGTTATGTCCCTCGATAAACAGATAAACAAAGTGTCCTTAAAATTTTTGCCATCTAGCTTTGAAACCGATAATTCAAACCAATGAATTCCTGTGGATAACTCTAACCAGTATTGCTTACCCGTTGAAATGCCTTTATTGTATGCTTCAAGCATTGCAGCTTCTGCCACTTCAGATGCATGTGCAGGCAGTATTTCTTTATACTCTTTTCCAATGAAGTATTCCGATGGTGTGGTCAGTAAATCATTACTATGAGAATGGTAGCTTACAATTATGCCATCACCACTAATTTCAAATAATAAGTCAGGTAAGGCGTCAAAAACCCCTTTTAACCTCGTATTCACTTTTTTAAATTCTTCCTCAGCTTTTTTGATTTCGCTAATTTCTAGCATAGATCCCATAATTTTTATTGGAACTAAATTTTCATCTCGAATGATTATATCTCTTTCATAAAAATAGCCATAGCTTTTGTCATTTTTTAGAAATCTAAATTCGGATGCCCAATAATTCTTTTTCTCAGCAAGAACTCGCTCAAACGACTCAATTATTCTCTCTTTATCTTCGGGATGCAAACGCGCACGCCACAATCTTTGATTTTCCTCTGGAGTAGCATCATCATCATAAAAACCTAAAATATCATTGTAACTTTTGTTATGCCAACTAGTACCGTCAACCAGATTGAGTTCAAAGACAATATCATTTGTGGTTTTAGCAATTTTTTCAAATCGCTCATTTGAAACTCTTAGCTCTTGTTCACTAATTTTATGAATGGTGATATCGGTCATAGTACCAATGTAGCCTACCACTCTTCCATTTGTATCTCTTTCAGCTACGGCAGTCCCTAAAACCCAAATTACCTTTAAAGTTGGCTGAACAAATCTGAACTCAATAGTTTGTTCGTCCCCAGTACGAATTAGCTCATCCCACAATACCCGCAAATTCCCTTGGTCTGCCTCGTGTACAGCCTGGAACCATCCTTGCTCTATAATCTCGGCATGACTCAATCCAAGAATCTTTACTGTATTCGAATTGACAAACGTTATATTACCATAATAGTCAGAACGGAATATTCCAACAGGAGAGACCTCTGCTAAGGTGTGATATCTTCCTTCACTTTCAACCAGTTCTTTTTCAGTTTCATTTCTCAGCCTTTCTTTTTCAAAATTTTCTAAGGCAAAAGCCACGTCACCTGTAGCTTCTCGAAGCAAGGAAATTTCGGCAGTATCAAAAAAATCTTTTTCGTCAGCATAAAAGGTAAAAACACCAATCACCTCATCAAATACCTTAATTGGAACTGCCATAACAGAATGATATCCATTTGCTATAGCAACATCCTTCCATGGAAGCATTTTAATATCAGTTGCAATATCATTAGAAACACAATAATTACTAGTTTGTATTGCGGTACCAATAGGTCCATTACCTTCTGCAGTACTAGGATCAGTAGTAATTGCAGCTATAGTGCTGAGATATTCGTGGTATTCCCCATCAATTACCTGGGGAACAATCGTATTATTATCGTCTAGTAGTCCAATCCATACCATTTTAAATTTACCCAAATTCACCGCTATGTTGCACGCTTCTTTAAACAAAGTTTCTTTGTCTTTAGTCCGTACAATCATTTGATTGATTTGACTAATAAACTGATATAATCTATTTGCTTTTAAAACCTTATGGTTAGTAATGACTTTTTCTGTAATATCCGTAATCACACCATGACAAATTACGGTACCCGCGGGCTCGCGTACAGGTAATGAATTAACTTCATGCCAAATCAATCCTTTTTGAGGATGTCTGTAACGATATTCATGCTTTAGTGGAACAAATGTTGTTTTTGTCGTAATGATTTTATGCAAGAGCAGCTCAATGTCCTCTAAATGAACACTTGAAAATATTAAGTTGGGATCCTTTTCTACTTCTTCAAATGTATACCCGCACAAATCTTTCATAGCATGACTCGCATATGGAAAACAAATAGTTCCATCCGTGTTTTGTCGCATCGAATAAATCATTCCGGGAGATGTAGCTGCAATATTCTGAAACTTAATCTGCTCTTTAACAAGTACTCCCTTGGCTTCCATTCGTGCCGTAACATCTCGAATATTCATAATTACACCCTCTATCGCGAGATCATTTAATTTATTGATCAAGGTACCTTCTAACCAAATTAAATGTCCGTTCTTATGTTTAATCTGAAATAAAACATTTATCACTTCATCTGGATTATCAAGTGCCATTTGAAATTTTTCATGACAATAATCTAAAAATGGAGGATCTATGAGATCATCCAATGGCATAACTGCACGTTCCTCTGCACTGTAACCTGTAATTTTGAGGGCGGCTTCAGACCTAAATAGTACTTCTTTATCGCGACCAAATACTGAAATTACTTCTTGATTGTATGCTACTAATGCTCTAAATTTTTGTTCACTACGCTCTAATGCTTGAGAGACAATTTTCTTTTCGGTTATATCTTTAAAAAAAACAGAAATACCATTAGAGGAAGGATAAATATGATTTTCGAACCATAATCCATAAGTGGGATAGTATTGTTCTACACAACTGTATTGTTGTTCTTCAAACGCTTTGTGGTACGCATCGTAAAATTCTAACGCAATTCCGTTTGGGAATAAATCCCAAATACATTTGCCTAAGGCATCACTTGCCTTGCACTCTAAAAATTCTGCAGCCTTGTTGTTCATGTACGTATAGCACCAATTTGCATCAAGAGCTATAAAGGCATCAGTAATTCTTTCGACAACACAAAAATGGATATCCTCTTGAATAGCCACAACATTAGGATTTATACTCTCCCGATTTATTTGATCTAATTTCAAGGCAACCACAGCCTCTTCAAGGGCTGCTACTTTCTTTTCTAGATCTTCATAAGAGAGCTTTTTTTCTTCCATAAATCTGTATTATAAGGCACACCTTGTCAAGTACCTTAAGTGCCCTTTAAAGATAATAAAAATTTAAAAAAAATAAGGTTGCTTTCTATAAAAATTGATCACCAACATTAAAATTTGACCCATCATTGTAATAAGATTGTTTTAAAGCTACTAAATAATGATTTCACGGTATTTAATTATATAAAGATTATTTGTCACAACCCATCTATTAAAGTTCTAACTATATTTGCACTATACATCTTAGAGCACAATGCGTTGTGCTATTGAATACTGTGAAATAAAAAATGAAAAAAATGAAAAAAATAATAACACTTTTATATTTGGCCCTTCTTACTGTTTCATGTGTGAGTACAAAGTCTACCTTAAAAAATGTAGATGACAATGCCCCTATCCCTTTACTTTCTACAGATAATACGTTTGTTATTACTGAATTTAGCACAGATAAGAGATACGGTTATGATAAAGATTACCCAATCAACGTTTTCTACTACAGTACTAGAAATGAGACAATCAATCAAGAGCGTTTTTTAAATGCATTAGCGGGACCAAAGGGACAAAAAATAACTTTTAAAAAACTTGAAAGCTGTTGTCCTTTTCCTTCTAAAAGAAGCGAAATGGGTGCTGGGTTATTAGATGTATATGAAATCGATTGGGAAGGTTTAAAAATACCTATCACACTTTATATGAACATCTATGAAAAAGGATACTTGAAGGTTCCAGTGGGTTTTGGTCTTAAAAAATAATCTTTAAATAATCTTTCTCGAATATAGATTCTCTGCAAAGAACCTATTGACTATAACCGCTTCATGATACCATCAAGTTGCCTATTTAAGTCTATAAAAAAAGTTAAATTGTAAAGGCTAACTGCTAAATCATAGTTATCTTTGCAGCTTTAAAAACACAGCTTTATGAACATACAAAATATACCACAAATTAAGCATACAGACAGCGGAAACTTTTTTTTGCTAGCTGGACCATGCGCAATTGAAGGAGAAGAAATGGCATTAAGAATCGCTGAAAAACTTGTTGGAATCACTGATAAGTTGGCTATTCCTTATGTTTTTAAAGGCTCTTTCAAGAAAGCTAACCGCTCTAGAATTGATAGTTTTTCAGGGATAGGTGATGAGAAAGCACTAAAAATTTTAAGAAAAGTATCCGAAACTTTTGGAGTACCTACAGTTACAGATATTCACACAAACGAAGATGCAGTAATGGCTGCTGAGTATGTTGATATCTTGCAAATCCCTGCTTTTTTAGTTCGTCAAACTGATTTAGTTATGGCTGCTGCCAATACTGGAAAAGTAGTGAACCTTAAAAAAGGTCAATTTATGAGTCCTGAAAGCATGAAACACGCAGTACAAAAAGTTTTAGATTGTAACAATCAAAACGTAATGGCTACAGATCGTGGAACCATGTTTGGTTATCAAGATATGATTGTTGACTATAGAGGAATACCTACAATGCAACAATTTGCTACTACGGTTCTTGATGTAACACATTCATTACAACAACCTAATCAAACTGCGGGTGTAACTGGTGGAAGACCTGATATGATTGAAACTGTCGCAAAAGCTGGAATTGCTGTTGGTGTTGACGGAATTTTTATCGAAACTCATTTTGATCCTGCTAACGCAAAAAGTGATGGGGCTAACATGTTGCACCTTGACTACTTTGAAGCACTAATGACTAAACTAGTTGCGATCAGACAAACTATAAACAATTTTTAAATTTTACAATACGTTCATTGAAAAAGATATTTTTATACAGCGCATTCATAGCGCTTGTATCTACGACTGCGGTAAGCGCACAAGAAGAAATTAAAGTCCAAGAAAAATACACCGCTCATAACAAAGGAAAATTCTTTGTGTCATGGGGTGGAAACAGAGAAAGCTACACTAAATCTGACGTTAATTTCAAGGGAAAAGATTACGATTTCACAGTTGATAATATGACTGCGCATGATAAACCAAAAGGATGGCATGTTGATTATATTAATCCTGCAAATATGACTATTCCTCAAACTAACTTTAGAATGGGGTATTTTATTAACGATCATTATAGTGTTGCTATAGGTTGGGATCACATGAAATACGTGATGACACAAGACCAGATTGCAAACGTAACCGGAAACATCAATTTACCTGCCGGAGAAGCTGGAGCAATTTACAACGGAGAATACAATAATAGACCTGTTGATTTTGCCCAAGGAACAGAAGAAAATGGTATCCCATTCTTGACCTACGAGCATACTGACGGATTAAACTATATCAACACAGAAGTTTCTAGACATGATGATATTTCATCGTTGTTCAAAATAGGAAATACTGATAAAATTCAAGTTAACCTTACTGAAGGTGTTGGTGTAGGACTATTGTATCCTAAAACAAATACTACTTTATTAGGTAAAGAACGTCACGATGACTTTCACGTCTCAGGATACGGAGCATCGGTAAAAGCCGGTTTAAATATAACGTTCTTAAAACACTTTTATATACAAGGAGAGTTAAAAGGAGGTTACATTAATATGCAAGACATTCGCACCACGCAAAGTGCCGATGATAGCGCTTCACAAGATTTTTTCTTTTTACAAAGACTAATTGCTTTTGGCGGTATTTTCAGAATATAATTGATTTTTTACCATTATATCACAAAGGGATTGTTTCAATACAATCCCTTTTTTTGCTAAAAAATAGCGATTATTACGATTTTATATTATTGTGAAATTTAGTAAACACTTTTAGCATCAAATAGCTTGTTTACAGTTTTTTATACATAAATTAGTGCTCTTACAAACCAGATCCAAAAAGATTTAAAACCTAAGTCAAAATGATCAGAGCTAACCAACAACTAACAGACACAGCTATTGATAGCTTCAATAAATTTGAAAAGTTTTTTGATCTATCTGCAGATTTATTATGTGTGGCAGGTTTTGATGGCTACTTTAAGCGCATCAATCCTGCTGTATCAGCATTATTGGGCTACAGCCAAAAAGAATTATTAGAACGACCTATAAATGATTTTGTTTTTCAAGAAGATAAGCAAGCTACTAAAATAGCTAGAGATGATTTACGAAAAAGAATTCCCTTGTTCAATTTCGAAAACAGATACCTCACTAAGGAAGGTGCTGTCGTGTGGCTATTATGGACCTCACTACCTATTGAAAATGACAAACAAGTTTTTGCAATAGCAAAAAACATAACACACATCAAAGAATTAGAAAAAGAACGCAATCAAAACCTAGCAGACTTAATCAAGATCAATCAAAATTTTAAAAAGCTGACCTATACCGCGACACACGATCTAAGATCACCCGTTAATAACTTGCTAAGTATTTTTGACTTACTTGACACTACAACCGTAGCTGATGCTGACACGCTAGAATACATTCAATTAATCGAAATGACAGCGCTTAACTTAAAAGAAACACTAAATGGATATGTTGCATTGCTGGATAAAAACAACGAAATAAATGAGCATCTTGAGCAGGTTGATTTCAAAACAACTTTGCAGGAGGTGATAACATCAATTAGTGCGCTTATTGACAATTCACAAGCGAAAATAGTTAGCGATTTTACTGCTTTAAAAGACGTGAAATTTAACAGCGCAAATTTAAAAAGTATCTTTCTAAATTTGATTACAAACGCAATCAAATATTCTAAAGTAGACACCCTGCCTGAAATTACTATAGAATCTAAAATGGTGGATGATAAAAAACAATTAATCATAAATGATAACGGTATTGGTTTTGACATGGATGTAGTAAAAGATAAAATCTTTGGTCTTCACCAAAAGTTTCATGAGCACGCTGATAGTAAGGGAATAGGATTATACCTTGTACACAACCACATCACAAGTTTAGGCGGAACAATTACTGTAGATAGCAAGCAAAATCACGGCACTTCATTTACAATTACATTCAAGGATTAGTGCTCAATACTATACTATAAACTACAAAAAAAAGTCAGCCACAATAAATAAATTATTTTGGCTGACTTTTTTTTAGAAGGCTATTAATTCTGTTTTAATTTATTTTAAAATCCCTCTTTGATCCATTAAATACATTAACGACGTCATTGTTCCTGTCCCTAACTCTAACTCCCTTTTATCAACAGCGTCAAATTTGTCATTAGCTGCATGATGATAATCAAAATAGCGCTGTGAATCTGGTTTTAAACCTGCTTTCACGATGTTTTTAGAGGTTAATGGTCCTATATCAGATCCACTATGCCCTTCTACAAAACTATGGATTAAATACGGTTCGAATAATTTGCGGAACCCAGCAATTTGATCAAAATTAGCCGCGTCACACTCTAATGAAAACCCTCTTGGACTAAATCCACCTGAATCACTTTCTAAAGCAAAAATGTGGTTTTCTTTATTCTTCAAAGACAGCTCCTCATATTTGTTTCCGCCTCTTAAACCATTCTCTTCATTCATGAAAAGTACCACTCTAATCGTATTTTTTGGTTTGTACCCTATATTTTTAAAAATATTAGCCACATCCATACTTTGCACTACTCCTGCTCCATCATCATGTGATCCATCTGCAAGATCCCAAGAATCAAGATGTCCGCCTACAACCATAATATTTTCTGGGGTTAATGCGCCTTTAATCTCGCCCACGACATTATAAGAGAGCACGTCGTCAAACTGCTCGCAAGACTGCTTGAAGTAGAAAGTCAACTTTGGATTTTTCTTCAAAGTTTTACTCAACAATTCTGCGCCATTAGTACTAATTGCGGCAGTAGGGATGTATTTTGACTTAGGTAAATCTCCGTAACTTTGCGTTCCTGTGTGAGGAAAATCATCTAATCTTAAATTTAGCGAACGTACAATAGTTCCTACTGCGCCAAGTTCTGCTGCTTTTTGTGCTCCAGCATAACGTTGATCCACAGCTCCTGAATACGCATGAAACGATTCTATCTGTTCATTATCCATGGGTCTATTAAAAAAGACAATCTTTCCTTTTACTTTTGCTGCTCCTAGTGCAGTTAATTCATCAAAATTCTGAACTTCTATAACTTCTGCACTTAAACCATTTTTGGCTGTAGCCACTGATCCTCCTAAGGCACAAATTGGCACAACGGTTTTTGTTTTATTATCTAAAATATAGGCCGTCTCTTTTTCGCCTCTTACCCATTTAGGAACCATCACTTCCTGCAAATACACTTTATCAAAACCTAATTTTTCCATTTCAGCTTTGGTGTATTGCACCGCTTTCTCAGCATTTGCAGAACCTGACAATCGCGCTCCAATATCATTCGATAAATGATCTAACCATGCGTATGATTTAGAATTGGTTAATGCTTGTTTGTAGATTTCTTTTAATACTTGCTCGTCTGTTTTTTGCGCAAAAAGCGAACTAGTTCCTAACAGAAATAATGCGACTACCGTTATTTTTTTCATTGGTTATATAATTTAGTTTATTCTGATTTTACAATTGGTGTTCGGACTCCGATACCATTATTATTGAACGCTTCTATTTGGAAATAATAAGCATCAGACCTGTCCAGTCCATTAAAATAATATTCGTTTTTCCCGTAAACCATAATTGCACCGTACATTTTATCTGGAGATTTACCAAAGTAAATTACGTAACCGTCGGCAGAGGGTTCTTGTTGCCACTTAAACCAAACATTGCGGCGTTCTCCTTTCACTTTTGGTGCAGAACGTAAAGGAACAAAATTATTTACAGATTTCGGAATTTCGCCATTCCCTTTTCCAAAAGCTCTAAATCCAGATAAAGCAAATTTACCAGTTGGCATTCCCATATTTACAATTTTTAAATAACGTGCGTGAGTTGGCTTTTTTAATTCGATGTAATCATGAGGAACATCCTTATCATTCTTACTTTTATCAATAAGAACTTTCCAATCTTTGTTATTGTCTGATGCGTATACAATATACTTGTGACCAACAGTTGTTTCTGGTTTTCCCATTAAAGTAACGTCTTGATCAGCAAAGTTGATTTGTATTGCATTAACGGTACTTTTTTCACCCAAATCAGTAGAAAGCCACTCGCCTTTGTCAGCACTTTTTGCCGACCAATAAGTTTTGATATCTTCATTCACCGCATTATTAGCTTGAAAACCTCCAAGTGTTGACGAAACTTGCACTGCTTTATTGTAGTTTAACAGCATCCAGCCCGTGAAGTTTTCATTCAGATGATTCTTCTTCTCTGAAGGTAAGTAGGTTGGGTAATCTCCGTATGCAGTATTCGAGTACAAAATATCATCTTTGTCAAAGCCAGCAGGCCAGATTCCGATGCGTCTTTCAAAATTATTTTTTGTTCCAACAACAATTGTCGAAACATGCCAGTAATCTTCATTACTATCTTGGTACGTTGCACCATGTCCTGCACCCCTAGCAAAACCACCTGGTTTATAAGAGAATGGATTGTGAGATTGATATGTAAAAGGCCCTAATGGTTTGTCACCAACATATACGCCGTCTCCATAACCGCTAAACTCTGTTCCAGGTCCGCCATATTGCAAATAGTATTTATTATTGTATTTGGTCATAAATGCACCTTCCATAAAAGGTTGCATGAATGTGTTGTCGTTGTTCTCACCAAAGCGTTCCCAGCCGTGTTCATCATCGTTCAATGCAATTAACGGCACAGCTTCTCCCTCGGGTTGAAAAGTTTTTCTGTTCAATTTTACACCGTATAATGGATATACATTACTCGAACCGTAGTATTCATAAAGTTCATCCTTATCTTCATCCCAAAAAATAGCTGGATCCCAAGCAGCCGCTTCAGATTTATGAACTAATTCTTTCCAATCGTCTGTCGATGGATTTTCACTCATCCAGATTGGAAATTCCTTCCCGTGTGTCGAACCTACAACGAGCAAAGTATCGTTGACAAATGAAAGTGATGGCGCACATAGTTCGTCGTAGACATCATGTTCTGGTCTTAGAAATTTTCGAGAAATAAATTTCCAATCAGACATGTCTTTACTGTGCCAATATCCCCATTGATTGGTTGAAAAAAGATAATATTCCCCTTTAAAATAAGTAATTACAGGATCTGCTGTGGCTCTATGTTTTCCTTGAGTAACAAAATCTGGAATAGGACAATAGCCATAATCTAGATTTATGGGATTACAATACGTTTTGTTTTGCGCAGTTGCATCAGTAGCTATAAAACTAAGGCCGATCATTAATAAACTGCTAATCACTAAACTTTTATACATCATCATTTGGATTTTAATGTTTTTTTATTCGATAAAAAAAAGCCTGCAAGAACACGCGAACTTGCAGGCTTTTAAGGCTACTTTTCGAAAATTATTCTAAGCCATACATTTTGCATCAGTTTAGAAAATTTTCAATTAATAGTCTATAGGTTGGAAACTAATTGCTGTTCCTCCTCCTGCTGCTAAATTTAATTTTAGCTTCGATTTACTTGTAACTGTAAGTGTCGAAATTGTATAAGCAATTGGATTCGCTTTCCAATCAGCGTCTTTTGCATCAGCGTAAATAGTTGCTTTGTATTTTTTCCCTTTAGTTAAAAAATCTAAATTAATAATGGTCTCTCTGGCATTTTCATCTGTAACTGCACCTAGGAACCAGTCTTCGGAACCTTTTGCTTTTCTAACTACCGTTAAGTAGTCTCCGGGCTCTGCTTCTAGATATTTACTATCGTCCCAATCAACAGCCACGTCCTTTATAAATTGAAATGCATCGCTATATTTCTCGTAATTTTCAGGTAAATCAGCTGCCATTTGTAACGGAGAGTACATTGTAACATACAATGCCAATTGTTTTGCTAAAGTAGTATGAACTTGCTCCGTTTTCGATTTATCGTAATGACTCATTTTTATTTCGAATATTCCCGGAGTGTAATCCATAGGACCTCCTAATAAGCGAGTAAATGGTAAAATAGTCTCATGCATAGGTGCATTTCCGTTACTCCAAGCGTTGAATTCATTTCCACGAGCAGCTTCTGCAGCAATAAAATTGGGATAAGTTCTACTATAGCCAGTAGGTCTAGTCGACTCATGAGAATTAACCATTAACTTATAATTTGCTGCACGTCTTGCAACAAAATTAAAGTGATTTACCATACTTTGTCCGTCATGGAATTCACCTCGAGGGATAATTTTTCCTACGTATCCTGTTTTGGTTGCTGGATAACCGTACTTTACCATATTTTCAAAATTTCGATCTAAATGACGCTCAAAATTAGACACTGATCCTGAAGTTTCGTTGTGCATGATCATTTTTACGTTTTTTGATTTTGCGTAAGCCGAAACTGCGGCAATATCAAAGTCAGGATACGGGGTGACAAAGTCAAAAACTTCTTCTTTCCAGTTTCCAAACCAGTCTTCCCAACCTACATTCCATCCTTCTACTAGTACACCATCAAAACCATGTTTAGCAGCAAAATCAATGTACCTCTTGGTATTTTCAGTGGTTGCTCCGTGTTTTCCTGACGGAATCAAATCTTGTGTTAATGAGTTTTGAGCATTTTGAGAACCCGCAAAATCCCAAGTTGATTTCCCTACGTGCATTTCCCACCAGATTCCAACATACTTCATCGGTTTGATCCATGATGTATCTTCGATTTTTGAAGGATCGTTCAAATTCAAAATCATCTTAGAACCTACAATATCTCTAGCATCATCACTAATCATGATTGTTCTCCAGGGCGAGACGCATGGCGCTTGTAAATAAGCTTTATCACCAATTGCATTAGGAACCAACTGTGATGTAAAATCAAAATTCTTCACATCAACATTAAGATGCATCACCGGATAATTAACTACTGCTGCTTCAAAAATATTTACATACAAACCAGCATCTGATTTCATCATTAACGGCGATTGTACAATGTATTTTCCGGGAATCGATTTAACTCCAATACCGTTGTCCATATCTATTTTCGAATTATCAATCGCTGATAACTTGGTTTCGTTGTACTCGTATTCATTACTATCAAAATCACCAGGAAGCCAGAATGCTTTGTAATTTTCAGTTAAGTTGAATTGCGAAACTTCATCAGAAATGATAAAATAGTTCAGTTCTTTCTGTTTTGGAAAATCATATCTAAAGGCAACTCCCTCATCAAATACTCTGAAGAAAATAGTCATTTTGATATTTGATCCTTTCTGTATCAAAGATATTTTTAGTTCGTTGTAATGGTTTACAATGCTAGCTTGTTCCCCTAGTACGGGTTTCCAACTTTCATTGATGCTAGAATTCTCCGCTTTTTCAATTGTAAAGTCAGCAGTAAGCGCTGCTTTATCTTTTAAAGTAATTCCCATCGCACTCTTTTCAACCACCGTCTTGTTATTGTATTTCACAAAGTAGGTAGGCTGACCAGCGGCACTAAGTTTAAAATCTACCTCAATTTTTTTTGAAGGAGATACGGCAGTTTGCGCTCCTATATAACTCGTAGAAAAAAGCACTAAGGCTACTAATAACTGTTTCATATTTCTAGGTATTTATTTGCTGTTGCTAAAGTAAAGATTCTAAATTCGATTAAGATATTGCGGTTATAAAAAACCCTTCGGAGATTAGGCCGAAGGGTAACAAAGTTGCAATAAAAACCAAATTATTTATCCAAAAGGAAGTCAACTTTATTTGCTGTATCTGAATTAGTTCCAATAAACACTTCAAATTGGCCAGCTTCAGCATCGTAGTTCAAGTCTGAATTATAGAATTTTAAATCTTCAATTGTGATTTGGAAAGTCACTGTTTGCTTTTCTCCTTTTTTCAAGGATATTTTTTGGAAACCTTTTAATTCTTTCACAGGTCGCGTTACCGATCCCACAACATCTCTAATATACAATTGAACAATTTCTTTACCATCGTAATTTCCTGTATTGCTAACTTCTACGCTTGCTTTGATAGTTTGGTTAGCCGTCATTTTAGTATTTGACAATTTCAAATTAGCATATTTAAAAGAGGTATAACTCAATCCAAAACCGAACGGGAATAAAGGTTCGTTTCTCTCATCGATGTAGTTTGATTTGAATTTTTCAAACTTCCCTTCTGAGTTTCCTAATGGTCTACCAGTATTTTTTTGATTGTAATAAATAGGCACTTGCCCTACACTTCTAGGAAAAGTTGTCGTCAATTTTCCTGACGGATTCACATCTCCAAACAATACATCAGCAATTGCCGTTCCTGCTTCACTACCTGCAAACCAAACGTCTAATATTGCAGGTACATTCTCTTTTTCATAGTTTAAAACTAATGGTCGTCCGTTAAAAAGAACTAACACAACTGGCTTTCCTGTTTTAAGCAGCGCCGCTAATAAATCTTGCTGTGCTTGCGGAATTTCTAAGTTGGTTCTACTGCTACTTTCTCCACTCAACTCAGCCGATTCACCAAGAGCAGCAACGATTACGTCTGCTTTTTCAGCTGTTTTTAAAGCCTCGGCTAATAATTCTTCCTTAGTTCTGTCGTCTCTATGTAGCGTTTTACCAAACATCGTTGCTTTTTCCTCAAAGGCAGCATCATAGTCTAAATTACTTCCTTTAGCATATAAAATAGTAGCTGCATTTTTTGCGACTTCTTTAATACCAGCTAACAAAGAAATTGA
This sequence comes from Flavobacterium aeripolare, assembly GCF_013294025.1. Classification (GTDB taxonomy): domain Bacteria; phylum Bacteroidota; class Bacteroidia; order Flavobacteriales; family Flavobacteriaceae; genus Flavobacterium. Next base: position 190,305 of record NZ_JABSNL010000005.1, on the reverse strand, counting down.
TTTCTCCATGTCTGTTGCTACACTCCAAGTTCCTGCCATATTTTCTTTGGCATCAGCCAAGGGTCCGATAACAGCGATAGTTGCAGTCTTTTTTAAAGGCAATAGTTGGTTTTCGTTTTTCAATAACACTAATGATTGTGCCGCTATGTTTCTAGCTTCAGTACGATTTGATTTTGTGAATATTTCGTTTTGAGCACGACTCACATCACAATATTTATAAGGATCTTCAAATAACCCTAAGTCATATTTAGCGTTCAAAATAAGGCGAACTGCATTATCAATTTGCTCTGTAGTCACTTTTTTCTCCTCTAATGATTTTTTCAAAGTAGTAAGAAAACCTTCCCCTACCATGTCCATTTCGATTCCTGCATTCAATGCCAGAGCTGATACCGTTTGTAAATCACCCATTCCGTGTGCGATCATTTCAGGAATTCCTGTATAATCAGTCACCACAAAACCTTTAAAACCCCATTGATTTCTAAGTACATCAGTCATCAACCATTTGTTTCCTGTAGCTGGAATCCCGTCTACTTCATTAAACGAAGCCATTACAGATCCTGCACCAGCATCAATTGCCGCTTTGTAAGGAGGGAAATAGTCATTATACATTTTGATTCTACTCATATCAACAGTATTGTAATCACGTCCCGCTTCAGGAGCGCCATACAATGCAAAATGCTTTACACATGATAAAATAGAGTTATTTTTAGAAAGGTTGTCTTGCTGGTACCCATTCACCATTGCTTTTGCAATTTGGCTACCCAAATAAGCATCTTCACCTGAACCTTCCGAAACTCTTCCCCAACGAGGATCGCGAGAGATATCTACCATAGGTGAAAATGTCCAGTTAATTCCGTCAGCACTTGCTTCCTGAGCGGCAATTTGAGCTGTTCTTTCGATTAAAGGCATGTCCCAACTACATGACAATCCTAGCGGAATAGGAAAAGTAGTCTCATAACCGTGAATCACATCCATCCCAAAAAGTAACGGAATTTTTAAACGGCTTTTTTCTACTGCGATCTTTTGAACTTCCTTGATTTTTTGAACAGATTTGATATTAAAAAGTCCGCCTACTTTACCTTCTTCAATTTTTTTAGCTACATCTGAGCTTTCGCTTCCAGCACCAGTAGTAATATCTCCTGAGGTAGGTAAATTCAACTGACCTATCTTTTCATCAATAGTCATTTTAGCCATTAAATCAGCTACAAATTCTGCCTTAGGTTTTATCTTAACTGTTTTTTTCGAACTCTTTTTTTGGCTGTAGCCAAATGCCGAAAAGCACAGCAAAGCCACAATTAATTTACTATTCATTTTATTTATCTTTAGTTTGTTTGAACATCCACTCATAAATCTCCTTATTGTCATACACGCGACTCCAACTGTCATGATTTGCATCATCAAAGATGGTCAAGGCTACATTCCCATTCGAAGCTTTTAATCTTTTATATATCATTACAGAATAATTCATATCGACTACATCGTCTAACAGTCCATGGAAAATTTTGATTGGCGTCGATGCTAATTTTTTATTTTCTAATAAAACTACTCGATCTACTGCTCCGGCAATAGTTACTAAGGCAGCGAATTTTTCAGGGTGGGCTGTAGCCAAATTCCAAGCTCCCCAAGCACCCATGCTTAAACCTGTTAAATAAATTCGGCTAGCATCGATGTTATGCTCTTTCTGAATTTTTAATACTAACTCATAAAGCGCATCGGTATCCCAATATTCATTATCTGCACACTGTGGCGCCAGAATATATGCATCTAATACATTAGTCTTTAAATATTTAAAAGGACCATGTACCTTTACTTTTTCGATATCCGTTCCTCGCTCTCCTGCTCCATGTAAAAAGACGATCAGCGGTTTTTTATCTTTGTCGTTTTCAGGAATGTGTAATGCATACTGAATGCTTTTTTTCTTCACTACTTCTGTTTTTACCGTTCCAGCGATGTCTTTTTGAGCAAAACTGAAATTCGAAAACACTAACGCAATTGCGATTAATTTAAGCTGTCTCATAATTTAGAGATTATACTTGCTAGAATGAAAACCTAATGCTGTTAAAGCAGGTTTAACTTCGGGAGCGTTCATAAATAATTTCCATAATAATCCCGAGCGATAATTTTCGATCATAGGAGCTATTGTTCCTTGGTCTATCGCCAAATATCTTTTGGTAACCCAACTATAATGTGGCGAAAAAGCATCGTAAGGACCTGCTTTTCCTACGTATTGATTTCGCTTTTCACCATAGATGTAATGTAAAAACTTCAATGATTCTTCAGGCGTGTATGGAAATGAAGATAACGCCGCTGTAGGAGTAATTACTCCAAAATCACTGTCAGTATCGTGAGCAGCATAGCCTGTTGAACCATCTGCATTGCGGGTATAACTAGCAGTTAATCCCCAAACTGTGTCAGAATAACCGTTCCACTTTTTAGGGTTTTCTACAGAATACTTATGCATAATTTTAGCATGATTTTTTGTTAGATCACCATAGTTTGCATACTGATCAACCAACTGTGATGGGTCTAATCCCAAGTAAGAATACTGAGCCCAAAACAACGGACCAACATCGCCACTAACGGTGTTGTATTTAAATAATAAAGGAATATCTAATTGCGTTTTTGTTGATTTGATCGCTCCACTTCTAGCCCACCCTTCATGATAAGCTGCCGCAGGAATTGGATGCGTGGTTGATGCCGCACCAAGGATGTATGCAATTAAACATTCATTATATCCTTCTAGTCTGAATTTCATTTCCCACTCATACGTTGGAGACCAATGCCAATACATGGCGTTTTCTCCATTAGTGTACCAGCTCCATTCTACGGCTTTCCACAATTCATCAGCTAGTCTTGCGAGACTTTGCTCTGCTTCATTTCCGTCTTTGAAATACTCTCTAACAGTTATTAGACCTTGACTTAAAAATGCGGTTTCGACAATATCTCCACCATCATCTTTGCCTCCAAAAGAGATTGCTTTACCAGTTGCTCCATCCATCCAATGTGCCCAAGCACCGTGAAAACGATCAGCTTTTTTGAGAAATTGCATCGCAGTAGTCATGCGGCTCACAGCTTCTGCTCTTGGAATAAAACCTCTTTCGACTCCAACAATTAAAGTCATCAATCCAAAACCTGATCCTCCTGTTGTCACCTTATTTTTTTCGAAATCAGGATCGTCAACTAGATAACGTTCTCTTGCTAATTTTGAATTTGATTCAGCATAGTCCCAAAAATATTTTAAAGCATCTTTTTGAACTTGGTCTAGTGCTTCTTGATCTGTAAGTGGTGGTATATTAGTGTTGACACTGGGATCAGAAGAACTTGCGTTGTCCCCATTTGAAGCACTTGAGCAAGAACTTATAAGGCTAAAAAGCAATATGAATGCAGCTATTTTCATTTTTTAGAAAGCTTTAAATTTTAAATAATACTTTTACTAATACAGCAGTAAACTGCTCCATAACCTCAAGCGATTGAAGTCATGGAAAACAATTTTAAATACTTTAAATGATGGTTTGTTTAGTAAGAAGTTTTGGTTACAGTCACTGTTACTGCTGTGACTGTAAATAAATCAGATCAAAATCTAAAATAGATTAGTATCCAGGATTTTGCGTTGAAAGTCCGCCTGCTTCATCAATAAATGCTTGAGGAAGTGGGAAAACTTCGTGCTTACCCGTTGCAAAATTTTTACCGTGGATAGTAAAAGCTGCGGCTGCTTGACCTGTTCTTACTAAGTCAAAAAAGCGGTCGTGCTCAAATGCCATTTCGACTCTTCTTTCTTTCCAAATTGCTGTTCTCAAATCAGATTGAGAAACCGCCGTTGAATTTGCTAATCCAGCTCTATTTCTAATTTGGTTTAACACTACAATAGCATCTGCTGTTTGTCCTAATTCGTTTAATGCTTCCGCTTTCATTAAGATAACTTCGGCAAAACGTAAATATTTTATATTAGTGTCTGTTTCCCAAGCATCAGTGAACGAAGAGGAATACGCTTTATAATTGTACATTGGATTTTCTACAGTAGTAGGCACCACTCGACCATCGTATAAAGTTGTTCCTGCAAAAATAATGGTAGCATTTTTTCGTACATCATTTGCTTCGTAAGCGTTTAATAAACTTTGAGATGGTGTGTTAAAACCCCATCCCCATCCTCCAGCACCACGAGCACCTTGAATGTTAGAATATCCTGCAATTCCTTTTATTGGCACAGTACCTGTTCCTTGAATTTCAAAAATAGACTCAGCATCATTCTCTCCTGCAAGTCTAAACATAGAAGCATAATTTGCAACTAGTGAATATCCTGTTACTAGATTACAGTTATCCACAACTTTTTGCCAGTTCTTTTGGTATAAATTAATCTTAGCTAATAGTGCATAAGCTGCTCCTTGAGACACTCTCCCTTTTTCTGAAACAGAATAAGCTGATTTTAATGGTAAAATTGCCGCAGCTTCTGTTAAGTCTTTTTCGATAAAAGCATACACTTCAGCTGGTGTTTTACGTGTTAATTGCATTAGACGGTCTTCTTCAGATGCAGGATTAGGAACGTGATCAATTACTGGCACACCTCCGTACGCTTTCACCAATGTGAAATACATAAAAGCTCTTAAAAACTTAGCTTCACCCACTAATCGTTCACGGATATTAGCATCGGCTTTGTCTAATGTTGGGATTATCGAGATCGCTCGGTTCGCTCTATTGATACCTTCATAATTAGCTCTGAAGATTTCTGAAGTTGAGGGTGAAGAAGGATTGTAAGTCAGTGCATCCATTAGATCTTTATCAGAACCTGTGTCTCCAGGTGATGATCCTTTATCAGCATCATCAGAAGCAATGCTAGTCATCCCTACCCATGAAAACGAACTCATACTGAAATCTAGAAATTTATTATAAACTGCTGTTGTAAATGTTGCAGCACCTTCATTACTATTAAATAATTCGATGTCTTCAGTTAAGATTGATTCTGTTTCATTAACATCTAGGTAATCATCTGAACATCCTGAAAGAAAAATTGAGGATAGTACAAACATTGAAATATATACTTTTTTCATGATCTTAAAATTTTAAATTAGCACCAATTACAACTGATCTCAACGTAGGATAAGCATCTAACTCGATTCCTTGAGTTCCGTACGGATCTCCGTTACCGTTTAACTCTGGAGAAAAACCGGAGAATTTTTGAGTAATAAATGGATTAATTGCATTTACATAAAGACGACAGTAGTTAATAAAACCTTCTCTTAAAGGCAATTTGTACCCTAAACTAATGTTGTTTATTCTGAAGAAATCTCCTGACTCCAAGTAATAAGTTGAAGCGACTGGAACCGAATTGAATGGTGCTGGATTTATAGCACTTGTATTGCTTGTTGTCCAGAAATTTTCAGCTAGTGAAGCTTCTACATTCTCACCCGTAAAACGTTGTGCTTTTTTCCCATTGTATACTTTTGATCCGCCCGTACCGTAACCATCTACAGATAAATCAAAGTTTTTATAGTTTACTCCTACTGTTACACCATAATTTGATGTAGGTAAAATAGAACCTGAATAATCTCTATCACTTTCAGCTAATTTATCTTGAGTTACCTTTTCACCATCAGCAGTATAGTAGAGCATTTTCCCGTTTTCTGGATTTACACCTGCGTAATCGTATAAATAGAAACTTCCTAATGCTTGACCAACTGAGCTGTTATCTAATAATTTGGTCCATTGTCCGTTTCCTAAACCTCCACCTTTAATTGGCGAAATATTAGCGTTTTGTAAACTTGATAATTTATTAGTATTGTTAGAGTAATTTCCGCCCAGCCAATAGGATAAGTTGTCATTAATTTTATCATCCCATCTTAATGAGATTTCATATCCTTTATTGTTTACTTCGCCTACGTGAGCTGGTGATGACGCATTAATACCTGAAGTAATGTAAGGAACTGTAAACAAGATTACATTTTTTGTGGTTTTATCATACAAATCAAATGATCCCTTTAAACGGCTGTCTAATAACTCAAAATCAACACCTGCTGAAGTCTCCTCAGTAACCTCCCATGATAAACTTGGATCAATTTGAGAGTTGATTGTTGTTCCTTCATTTAAGATTGAACCTCCAGTATAATATGATAATCCAGATGAGTACGATTGATTGTTAAGCGGTACATTTTGATTTCCTAATTTACCCCATCCACCTCTAATTTTTAATAAGTCGATTCCTTTCACATTTGCCATAAAATTTTCGTTAGACACAATCCATCCAATTCCGAATGCTGGGAAAGTTCCCCAACGATAGTCTTTACCAAAATTTGATGAACCATCACGTCTTACGGTACCTGTCAATAAATAACGGTCTAATAACTTGTATTGAAAACGTCCAAAATAAGAAGCCAATTTAGTTTCGTTGAAAACTTCGTCTTTGTAATTAGTTACTGTTCCCACATAATTCACATCCTTTAAAGACCAGTAATTGCTATTTGGGTTCACATCTTTTCTAGTTACAGTAAGTGCCTCTCTCGCTCCTTGAATTGAAGTTTCAATACCTGCAGTTACTTCAATATCATGAATGTCGCCAAAAATTTCATTATAAGTAACATAGTTAGTTAAGTTCCAATTAAAATACTGATTTCTACCTTTTGTTAATTGGTTTATATTTTTATCATCTGGATAAACGATCGAACTCAAATTAGCTGGATTGTTGTTTACTTGCCAGATCGCTTGTGTATCCTTAAAATTGTAATTTTTCCAAGTATAATATTCCCCATTAAACTGTGAAGTAAATTTTAAAGATTTTAAAATATCGTAATCCAATTTTATTCCCCCTTGTAAGGTTACGCTACGTTGCTCTTCGTTATTAAAATCTAATTGAGAAACAGGGTTTCCAACATTATTAAAAGATGATCCTGAAGTTCCCGAAGTTCCGTCAGTGCCTACATATGATATACCATAAGACCCATTTGAGAAACGAACAGGTACAATAGGTGATTGTTTGTAAGCTGATGTAAAAGCGCTAAAAGGCTGTGGAGTAGAATTAGCTGATGTAAAACTTAAGTTTTGAGTAATTTTTAATTTATCAGAAATTTTATATTCATTATTATTTCTAAAAGTAAAACGGCTATAATCTAAACCGTTTAAAACTGCTTTTTCTTCGTAGTTCCCTGCACTAAAAAAGTATTTCACATTCTCACTTGATCCAGAAATCGAAACGTTATTTTGTGTATAATTTCCAGTTCTTGTGATAGCATCTAACCAGTTTGTGTTTATTGGTTGATTAGTTGAAAAAGTGTTTGTTCCTAGAGCGGCATTAGTATAAGTTGCATAAGCATTACTATCTGCCATTCTTACTTTTTTAAGTGGTTTTCTAAATCCAGTAAAACTTTCTACCTCTACAGTTACTTTGTCTCCTTTACCTTGTTTAGTTGTAATAATAATTACACCATTTGCAGCTCTCGTACCATAAATAGCAAGTGAAGAAGCATCTTTTAAAATTTCATAAGATGTAATATCATTTGTGTTGATATTATTAATGTTGGTCGTAGGCATACCGTCAACTACATACAATGGAGTTCTCCCTCCTGTAGCCGTTCCTAAACCTCTAATAACAACAGATGGCGAACTTCCCGGTGCATCAGATGAGATTACCTGCACCCCAGCTGCCTTACCTTGAATTGCTTGCGAAGCATTTAAAACTTTGGTCTTAGAAACTTCTTCTGCTTTTAAAGAAGTAATAGCTGTAGTATTATCTATTTTTTTACGACTACCGTAACCGATTACTACAACTTCATCTAAAGTCATTTCTTGAGACTCTTTTAATGTAATTGTCATAAATGATGTACTTGCTTTGATTGATAAAGTCTCAAAGCCTATCATGCTTATTTTTAATGTTTCACCATTAGTTGCATTTATCGAAAAATTACCGTCAAAATCGGTATCAGTATTAGCATTAGATGTTGTTCCTAAGACGATAGCGCCTGGTACCCCAATTCCATCTTTATCCAATACTTTACCTTTGATCACTTGTCCTGACATATATGCCGGAAGTAATATGAGTGCTAAAAAGCTTAAAATAAAATTTCTCATGAATTAATAATTTGTTAAAGTTAGTGCAGCCAAATTAGATAATTACATCGTTATAGTAAGCATAAACACACTACTACATTACTACATCAAAACAGTAATTTTAATAATTAAAATATTGTAAATCAATTAACTATGAATGCCAATTTTACAAATTATAAACATCCATGATGTAGTGGTGATGTGTGGGAATAACTTAAAAAAATACGTTAAAAAATAAAGTATCTATAATTATAACTATTTATTTATAATGATAATAGAAACTGAGACAGGTTTTCTTCAGTTTCTAATTGTAATTTCTTACGCAATCTGTAGCGATGTAATTCTACCCCTCTGAATGAAATATTCATCATAGGAGCAATTTCCTTAGATGATAAATTCATCTTAAGATAGATACATAATTTGATGTCTTTTGAAGTAAGATTTGGAAACTTTTTAGAAAGTGTAGTAATGAACTCGTTGTGAATTTGGTTCAAATTTGTTTCGAATGATTCCCACTCATGTTTATTAACGGCATTAATTTTAATCGCTTTTTTAACTTCTGATTTTAATTTATTAATGTCTGTTTCTTTTTCAAGTATGCCTTGCACCTTTTCGATCATTTCACTTTGCTTTGCAATAGAAAGGGATTTTCCTGCAACTTGTGAAGATTTTGACAGCAGCTCTAATTCTAAGATATGCTTTTCATATTGTTGTGTATTGAGATCATTTTGTGCTTTTAGTTCTAACTCTAAGATTTTCTTTTGGTGTTTTAAATCTTCTTCTTTTAATGCTAACTTTTGAATGTAGCGCATTTTATTCCATTTGTAATAAATGTATAATATCACACCTATTAATATGGTGTAGACTAAAATCATCCAAATTGAGAAATACCACGGAGTTGCTACTGAAAAAGTAAAACTTTTGACTTTATTGTATTTAAGTCCGTCATGATTGTAAATTGTAAAAACTACCGACCCACTTTTTAAATTGTTTAAGGTTACCTTACCATCATTAATGGGAATGGGATTTTTAGAATCTTCGAGTTTATAAAATAGATTTGGTTTAGACGATCCGTAAAATCCAGAAATTAAGTGAATATTAACTTCTGTATTGTAATTAACCGTATCATCAACATCGAGTAATTCATCATTGGCAAAAGCCTCCACCTTTAAATTTGGAATCGCTATATTGCTATTATTCAATTTTAATGAGATGAAGCCGTCATCTAGATTTAATAGATAGTTATCACCGTTTTTAAATATGTTCAAATTATCATTGATAATCTTACCTTTATAATATTTATCTTGGATTAAGCTACGCACGAAAGTGGTATCAGCACTAGCATAAACTTGGTATAAGAGTCCACCTTGCAAAATCACAAAATGATTTTCATCAATTTTCACAACGTCAGAAACTTGAGAAAAATTAGTATTGAATAGCTCGTTCTTCACTAGCTTTTTTGCAACAGCATTGTAAGTGTACCATTGGTGATTGATGAGAAATAAAATTTCGTTTCGAAACTCAAAAATCTTTACAGCAAAATCATTTTTAATACCGTTTTTCTGAGTGATGTTTTCAATTTTGGTTTGGTATTGCTCGTTATATATAATGCGGTACAATCCTCTGTAATTATCTGCTGCCCAAATCTCGTTTCGTTTATTTTGTGCTACGTATTTTATGGGTTTCAAAAAGCCTTTTAATAGAACCGCCTCTGCTGAGTTGGCTATATCTTTATAAACATACACCCCACTATAGGTTCCTTGTAAATACGAGTTATCAACATTGCTTTTAACTAATGTCCAGCCGCCATTAATACTATTGTATTTAGAGTATGCACCTTCTTTATACAAAAAGGTTCCTTCATCCTGCCCTATCAAGTAGTTATCACCAACCTTGTTAATACTCCATGCCTGCCCTTGAGAATTTGGCACTAATGAAAAGTCTTTGTTTTCGTATTTATAAACACCATGATTTGAAGCCAAAAGATAGCCGAGATCTGTTTTCACGACCGAATATACAGATCCTAAAGTTCCAGAATTATCATAGAAAATAAGATTAGGAGAATTTACTTCGATGTATGCGATACCGTTATCTAGTCCTAACCATAAATTATTCTCTTTATCTTCAGTAATCGTTAAAATACTGTTGTTCATTAAGACATTATCTCGATTTATATTCATCGAAGAATTAGTCTTAAAATCAAATAGGAAGAGCCCTTTATTTGCAGTTCCTATAACAAGTCTATTGTTTTTAAGAAATTTGGCTGCGTTGATATTGGCTCTTTTTAAAACTTCATTCAATGGGTTTTGCCATGTAGACAATGAACCATTTTTACTAATATAAACTCCATTTTTCTTAGTGAAGAAATAGGTATTACCATTATATTTTTCGATGGCATGAACCACATTGTTTTTCAAAACGTTCCAAGCTTTTATTTCGACCAACTTATCACCTCGCAATTTTTGAACACCATCACTAACGGTAGCGACCAATAGCTCTTTATCAACATCGAAAAAATAGGAGATTAAAGGTGCCAATTTAATTTTTTTGACTTTTTTTCTATCGAAAATAAATACTTCGTTGAATGACTGAAAATAGATGTTATCATTAAATTTGAAAATTTTCCAAATCTCTCCATTATCACTATCATTAAAAATATTTTTACCTTCAGAAATAGAGGTATAAATCATCTTACCTTTTTCTCTTTTCCAGTAACCAAATTCCTTATAAGAACCAGAGTAAATTTTATCTCCTTCTACAAATACCGAACGGATGATAGTTTTATTTGGAAGTGTATTTTTCTCCCATTTGATTCCGTCATATCTTAGCAAATAGTGGTTGTTTGCAAAATACAATGCTTTGTCATTTCCCTGAGCGATATTCCAAATTTGGTTGTCACCCTTATAATCAGATTTACTGTAATTTTCTACAAAAGGCAATAACTCTTGACTATAATTTGGAAACGTATTTAAGAAAAGAAGAAATGTTGTAAGTATGATTTTTTTCAAGACGAGAAATTTTATCAGAAGTGTAATTGTTCTCAAATATAATTACATTTATTTAGAAAACAGCACAAAAAAAGCCTCTCTTGAGAGAAGCTTGTGATTATTTAAATGCTACATATCTATACTGCTAACAGCTCATAAACCTGCTTGGCAATTTCCATTTCTTCGTTTGTAGGAATCACTAGTAGTTTCACTTTTGAAGTTAAAGTATTGATCTCACGCATTTCTTTAGAGCGCGTCTCATTTAATGCATCGTTGATTTCGATTCCAAAATAGTCCATATCTGTACACACCAATTTTCTAATGTTTGAGGAATTCTCACCAATTCCTGCCGTAAATATAATAGCATCAATACCATTTAAAACTGCAGCGTACGAACCGATGTATTTCTTGATACGGTAGGCATTCATGGCCAATGCCAGTAGGCACTCCTCGTTTCCTTTTTCAGCTTCTGATTCAATTTCTCGTAGGTCACTAAAACCTGTTAAACCTAGCATACCACTTTTCTTTAGCAAGATATCATTAACTGCTGTACTACTATATCCTAACGTGTTAATCAAGTAAAATATTAAAGAGTGGTCGATATCGCCGCTTCTTGTTCCCATGATCAATCCATTAGAGGGAGAAAATCCCATGGAATGATCTACAGCTTTGCCGTCTTTAATAGCGGTAATACTGCAACCATTGCCTAAGTGAATGCTAATTAATTTACTACTCTTAGCTAAATAAGCAATCGCCTTTTCAGAAACATATTTATTACTAGTTCCATGAAAACCATATTGACGTATTTTATCTTTATCATAAAATTCATTCGGAATTGCATATTTATGCGCAACTTCTGGAATTGATTGATAAAAAGCGGTGTCAAATACAGCTACCTGTTTTGCTGTTGCAAAAATTTCTTCAGCTACATTGATTCCCACCAAATGAGCAGGATTGTGTAGCGGCACTAAAACAGCTAAGGCCTCGATTTTATCCTTTACATCTTGATCGATAATTGTAGTTCCTGAAAAGAAGGTACCACCATGCACTACACGGTGACCTACTGCCACGATCTCGTCAGTAGATTTTATAATACCTACATTCTCATTCATTAGCAAATTGGCAATCTTAAGTAAACCCGACTTGTGATCTGGAATAAGCAAACGCTCTTCTAACTTAGTTTTGTCTGTGGTATAGGTAAAATTAGAACTTTCTAAACCTATTCTATCAATCATACCAGTGCAAATCACTTCTTGCTCTGGCATCGTAATTACTTGATATTTTATCGAAGAACTACCTGAATTTATAATGAGTATTTTCATTGAACTTATTTTTTTCTCTCCCCACCCCTCTCCAAAGATTAAGGTGAGTGGATTGAATTATTCTGTATATATTTTTTTTAAACTTTAAACCATAAACTTTAAACTTCCTTTTATAACCCTTGCGCTTGAATAGCTGTAATTACTACTGTGTTAATAATATCATCAACTGTACAACCGCGACTTAAGTCATTAACGGGCTTGTTTAAACCTTGAAGCATTGGGCCTATTGCTAGTGCGCCGGTTTCTCTTTGCACTGCTTTGTACGTATTGTTCCCTGTGTTCAAATCAGGAAATATCAATACACTTGCTTGACCAGCAACTTCAGAATTTGGCATTTTACTCAACCCTATGATTTTATCGACAGCCGCATCATATTGAATAGGTCCCTCAATTTTAAGATCGGGGCGTTTTTCTCTAACGATTTGGGTTGCTTTGCGAACTTTGTCTACTTCGTCTCCTTTTCCAGATGCTCCAGAAGAGTACGATAGCATGGCTACTTTAGGTTCGATACCAAAAGCCATACTAGAATCGGCAGAGGAGATGGCTATTTCCGCTAATTGTTCTGCAGTGGGATTAGGATTGATAGCACAATCACCAAAGACAGAAACGCGATCTTCTAAACACATGAAAAATACTGATGACACTACGCTTGAATTCGGTTTAGTTTTAATGAACTGTAAAGCCGGTAAAATTGTGTGTTGTGTGGTATGCGCAGCACCAGAAACCATACCGTCTGCATCACCTTTATAAACCATCATAGTTCCAAAATAAGACACATCCTCCATTAAATCTCTAGCCATGGCAATAGTTACGTTTTTATTCTTACGCAATTCATAATAGGTTGCTGCGTAATCATCGTACTTACTTGATTCTGTAGGATTAATGATGTCTACTTTACTAAAATCTAATGTAATTGCAAGTTCGATTAATTTACTTTCTATTTGCTTCTTATTCCCTATGATAGAAATATCCACCACATCCATGGCCATTAAACGAGAAGCAGCAATCAATATTCGGTCGTCATTTCCTTCGGGTAGAACAATGTGCTTACGGTGCTTTTTAGCCCTTTTAACTAAGTTGTATTGAAACATTTTAGGTGTCATGCCTTCTGCTTCAAAAGCACTTAATTTGGTGTCTAGCTTTTCAGTATTGATGTATTTATCGAATGTGTTAATCGAGGTTTCGATCTTCATCGTATTATCCGCATAAATTTGGGATTTAATGTTCCCTATTTTATTTGTGATTCCGTAAGTACCTCCTTCTACAGCAAGAATAGGAACGATAGTAGTTAAACCTTCGATCAACTTAATAATACTCGGTTCAGGAACAATATTTCCAGTTAGAATAATTCCAGAAATTGTAGGGTAATTAGCCGATTCATTCGCTTGTAAAGCACCTAAAATTATATCAGCTCTATCTCCTGGAGTAATTACTAGCGCATGCTCTTTTAAGTGCAGCAAGTAATTATGCAGTTGCATTGCTCCTACACTGTAATTTCCTATCTCATTATTCAAAAATTCCTTACCAAATAAAACGGTAGCGCCTAGCGCATCAACCATTTCTTTAACAGTAGGATTGTTCAAGCTAGATATAATAGGAATTGCGTTTACTAAGACTGTTGCAGGCAAGCTTGCCGCTAGCGTTTCGGTGACGAGTACTATATTTTCCTCAAGCACCTTGTTTGCAACCACGGCTAATACTTCAACTTCACGTACCTTAAACGAGTCGTATGCTAAGTACAAACTATCTGTAAGTTCTTCTATTGTTTTATCTATTCCCGAACCCACAATTATGGTAGGTATTCCTAAGTTTTTAGCGATGAGCACATTCATATCAAATTCGATAACTGTGCCTTCTCCGCTAAAACTTGTTCCTTCGACAAGAACAAAGTCAAACTGCTCTTCTAAGCGCTTGTACTTTTCGATAATAAGATCTAAGACCTCTCCTATTTTACCTTTATTTTTTTTCTTTATCAGTTTACTTTTTGTGATTGCATAGGCATCTTCAAAAGCAATATCCAACTCAAAATGAGAGATAACGGTTTCGATATGATTGTCTACCTTACCATCTTCAAAATCTTCGATAATAGGTCTAAAGTAACCTACTTTAGCTGTCTTACCAATCAACATATTCATCAAGCCAAGCGTGATAATTGATTTACCACTGTTGTGTTCAGATGTGGCTATATATATGGCTTTATTCATCCTCTATATTTTTACTATTGTACTTTTATTTACTAAAAATAAGCCTTTCAAACGGTTTTAAAACCATTTTCTTTTTTTAAAATAAAATATCATGATGATTCCAATTACAACCATGATACCTATTACTGTGTAATATCCATTTTGATATTTTAATTCAGGCATGTGTTCGAAATTCATTCCGTACACTCCAACAATAAATGTTAGCGGAATGAAAATCGCAGAAACAATGGTCAATGTTTTCATGATTTCGTTCATCTTATGAGATTGAGACGAAAAGAAAAAATTAGACGCACTCTCTAATATCATCATATCAGAATCTATTTGTTCTAATAACTCTAAAGTTTTTTGATGCAAACGAGAATAATAACTGAATGTTTCTTGTTTAATTATCTCAAAATCATCGTCTTCTTTCAAACTTTTAATAGCAAAAAGGGAATCTCGCAGCGGAATGATAGAACGTTTTAAGAAATTAAAATTATCTCTGTGCTTTTCAATTCGAACAAGAATCTCAGGGTCAGCACTGGTTTTAGATAAACTAATTAAATCCTCAACCTTGTCTTCCTCATTTTCTATTGTGATATAAAAATTCTCCATAATAGCATCCAGAAGCAAGTATAAAAGAAAATCAGCTCCTTTTAAACGTACCATGCCGGTATGTTGCCTGATGCGTTCTCTAATATGTGTAAAAAAATCAGAACGTTTTTCTTGAAACGAAATCAGTAGTCCATCCTTTATTAAAAAGCTAATTTGCTCAACACTAATATTGTCGGAGTGCTCTGTGGGAAGTAACGATTTTATATTAAAAAACAAATTGTCTGCTGATTCCTCTACTTGTGTTCTTCTGGAGGTATTTAAAATGTCTGATAAAATAAAATTATCTAATTTAAAGAGTGAACCTATAGATTGTATCAATTCTATTTCATTAAGGCCATGTAAGTTGAGCCAATTTATTTGATCACTAGCAATATTTTTAGGTAAATCTTCAAATTCGATATCTTCGTATTCTACTACATTTTCATCATTATAAACAAAGAGCTGCATTTGTGATTCAAACTTCTTATGCTTACCCGTATATTCCAGCGGATTAATCTGGTTTTTTCTATTTTTCTTGTATTTAATCTTTCTCATTCCACTTCTTATATACAGTAATATTACAAAAAAGTTTTGGCACTGATTAGCTATTTGATTGATAAAAATCAACAACTTTTATGGCTTAAAAGATGTTTTTACTCGTGTGAAGCTGCACAAGAGATAAACATCTTGATAAAAGTGATTAACAAAAGTTAAAATAGTATTTCAAATTGTAACAAATTCAATTTTTAGCGTCTCACGAAAGTATTGCATTATTAAACTAGAATCATTCACTTAAGTGAATTTAAACATAAAATTAGCTCTTAAGTACTATAATTTATGCTAATACTACACTAATAACCCTAACCTTTAAAACTGATATGTCAAAATTAAGAATTACGCTATTGGCTGCTATTGCATTATCTGCATGCAGTACAACTGAAACATTTGCACAGCGCAAAAAGAAAAAGGAACCTACGACAGCTGCTGCAACACCCAAAAAAGACGAGAAAAAAGAACCTAAACCTTATAATAAAGTAATTGACACTAGTGCGGTTACTCAAAAAGGATTAATTGATGTTCATAAAATAGATAATAAGTACCTGTTCGAAATTCCTGCAGCGCTTATTGATACTGAGATCATGACGATAACTCGTTTCTCAAGAACACCAGCTGGCGGTGGAATATTTGGCGGTGAAGAAGTCAATCGACAAGTGATCAAGTTTGAAAAAGGCCTTAACAACACGATCTTAATGCGTTCTGTAACATATGTGATTATGTCTCCTGATGAAGGAAAACCTATGGCACAAGCAGTTAAAAACTCTTCAACTGACCCCATTATTGCTAGCTACGATATCTTAGCTATTAAAAAAGAAGATGGAGGCAAAAAAGAATTGGCGTATGTGATTGATATGACTCCTACATTTGAGGCAGACGTACAGACTTTTTCATTGGATCCTAGAAAAAAACAGTCATTAAATATCCAAGCATTCCAAAAAGACCGCTCTTTTATTCAAAAGGTGAGTAGTTACCCCATTAATACAGAGATTCAAACGGTAAAAACCTATGCTACGACTCCTAATTTAATATCTTTAAGTCCCACACCAAAAATTGGTACTAATTTGCCATCAGCTTTAGATTCAGGTGTGTTAACGGTAGAGCTGAATACTTCGATGATCGCCTTGCCAAAAGTGCCTATGCGTAAGAGAACATTTGATCCTCGCGTTGGTTTTTTTGCAAACCAGTACGATGTGTTTGAAGAGGAGTCTCAAAAATCAGAGAAAGAAGTTTTTGCTGTAAGATGGAGATTAGAACCTAAAAATGCAGAAGATGCTGCTAAACAAAAGAATGGGGAATTAATCGAACCCGCAAAACCAATTGTTTATTATATAGATCCTGCGACTCCAGAAAAATGGAGAAAATTTATCAAGGCTGGAATCGATGACTGGCAAGTTGCGTTTGAAGCTGCTGGTTGGAAAAATGCCATTCGTGGCGAATATTGGCCAGAGAATGATCCTACAATGAGCTTAGAAGATGCTCGTTTTTCTGTTTTGAGATATTTTGCTGCAGATATTCAAAATGCTTACGGACCAAATGTTCATGATCCTAGAACGGGAGAAATACTTGAAAGTCATATTGGTTGGTATCACAATATCATGAGTTTATTAAGAAACTGGTATTTAATTCAAACTGCAGCAGTAGATCCTCAAGCTAGAAAAAAACAATTTGACGATCAATTAATGGGAGAACTTATTCGTTTTGTTTCTTCTCATGAAGTAGGACATACTTTAGGTCTTCGTCACAATATGGGAGCTAGTTCAGCAACACCAGTTGAAAAATTAAGAGACAAGGAGTATCAAGCTAAAAATGGTCACACTTCATCTATCATGGATTACGCACGTTTTAACTATGTTGCACAGCCTGAAGATGGGGTTACTAATTTCTTTCCAAGAATTGGTGACTATGACAAATGGGCTATCAAATGGGGATATTCTTATTTTCCAGAAGCTAAAACAGAGAAAGAAGAAAAAAGCATCTTAAACGAGATGACAAAAGAGGCATATAAAAATCGCCGCCTTTGGTTTGGAACTGAATCTAGTCCTTATGATCCGAGATATCAAACAGAAGATATTGGAGACAATGCTATGAAAGCATCGGCTTATGGTATTAAAAACCTACAAAGAATTCTTCCTAATTTAATTGAATGGAGCTCTGAAAAAGGAGAAAGCTACTCTGAATTAGATGACATGTACAGTGCTTTAACTGGACAATTTAAAAGATACATGGGGCATGTTACAAAAAACATTGGAGGTATTTATGATACACCTAAAACCTATGACATGGAAGGCGATCAATTCGAAATCGTACCTAAAGCAATTCAAATCGAAGCGGTAACGTTTTTAAACAAGCAGCTTTTTACTACTCCTAAATGGTTGATGGATCAAAAAATATATGCTAAAATCAACCCAGACAATGGAGTTGAAGCTATAAAAGAGATGCAAAAATCAACTTTAAACAGTGTTTTAGCTGGAGACCGAATGTTACGCTTAATGGAGGCATCTTCTCAGGGCAAACAATACTACTCTGTAGATGATTTAATGACCGACTTACGTGACGGTATTTTTTCTGAGTTAAAAACAAACGCTCCTATTGATATGTACAGACGTAATTTGCAAAAATTATATGTGAGTAAATTATCTGAGATGCTAACACCTGGTACTGTTTCTGTAGGTTCTTCTTCGAGGTCTAAAACAAGACAACTAGACTTAAACGACACCGACTTACCTTCTATCACTAGAGGTCAATTAATGAGTTTGAAAGTGGCTTTAAAAGCAGCTGCTGCAAAGTCAACAGATAAATTATCTAAACTACATTTACTGGATTTAGCATTCCGTATTGAGCAAGCTCTTGATCCTAAATAAAGGATACTTTTAAACACTATTTTTAAAATCCGTCTCAGCTTTGAGACGGATTTTTTTATGCAATAAAAAAACGACATAGGTAGCGCAACAGCTAAATAACTAATATCCAAACTACAATCCTTTTTAATTACTTTTTATAACCACCTCCTAGTCCATCTTTAGTGGGTTGATCAAATATAATTACCTCAGTGATAGAGCTGCATCAAATTTACAAAAAGCAATTTACTGCTAGTGTAAAAAATAGGCACAAAAAAAACCGCTCACCTAAGTGAACGGTTTTAATATAATGTTGTAAGATTCTAGATCCCGATAACTATCGGGATTCACACAATTTTGTTAAACAAAATTGGTTTTCTACTTACTTTACTTCTTCGTAGTCTACATCTTGAACATCATCTCCTTGTGCAGCAGCTTGTGGCTCTCCAGCAGTTTGACCTTGTTCTCCTTGAGCGTACATTGCTTCAGTAGCAGTTTTCCAAGCAGCATTGATGTTATCAAGTGCAGTTTGAATAGCTGGAATATCTTGAGATTGGTGAGCCATTCTCAATTCAGTTAATGCATATTCTACAGCAACTTTATGATCATCAGCTAATTTATCTCCGAGATCTTTTAATTGAGTTTCAGTTTGGAAGATCATTCCATCAGCTTCGTTCAATTTTTCAGCTCTTTCTCTTGCAACTTTGTCAGACTCAGCGTTAGCTTCAGCGTCTTGTTTCATTCTTTCGATTTCTTCAGAAGTTAATCCAGAAGAAGCTTCGATACGGATATCGTGAGATTTTCCAGTTCCTTTATCAGTAGCCGAAACTTTGATGATACCATTTGCATCAATATCAAAAGAAACCTCAATTTGAGGAACTCCTCTTGGTGCTGGTGGAATACCGTCTAAGTTAAAACGTCCGATAGTTTTGTTATCAGCAGCCATTGCTCTAGCTCCTTGAAGAACGTGTAGTTCAACAGTAGGTTGAGAATCTGCAGCTGTAGAGAAAACTTGAGATTTTTTAGTTGGGATAGTAGTATTAGCTTCAATTAAGATAGTCATAATTCCACCCATAGTTTCGATACCTAAAGATAAAGGTGTAACGTCAAGTAACAATACATCTTTTACATCTCCAGAAAGAACTCCACCTTGAATAGCTGCTCCAATTGCAACAACCTCATCAGGGTTAACTCCTTTAGACGCTTTTTTACCAAAGAATTTTTCAACTTCTTCAGCAATTCTTGGCATACGTGTAGATCCACCTACTAAGATAACTTCGTCAATATCAGAAACAGATAAACCTGCATCTTTCAACGCTCTAGCAACTGGTGCCATAGAACGTTTTACTAATGAATCAGTTAATTGCTCAAATTTAGCTCTAGATAATTTTTTTACTAAGTGCTTAGGTCCTGAAGCTGTAGCTGTAACGTAAGGCAAGTTGATTTCAGTCTCTGTAGAAGAAGACAATTCAATTTTTGCTTTCTCAGCAGCTTCTTTTAAACGTTGTAATGACATTGGGTCAAGACGTAAATCAATACCTTCTTCAGTATTAAAGTCATCAGCTAACCAGTCAATAATAGTATGGTCAAAGTCATCTCCACCTAAGTGAGTATCACCATTTGTAGACAATACTTCAAAAACTCCGTCTCCTAATTCAAGAACAGAGATATCAAATGTACCTCCACCTAAATCGTAAACAGCAATTTTTTGATCAGTTCCTTTTTTGTCTAATCCGTAAGCTAATGCCGCAGCAGTTGGCTCATTGATAATACGCATTACTTTAAGACCTGCAATTTCTCCAGCTTCTTTTGTAGCTTGACGTTGTGCATCATTAAAGTAAGCAGGAACAGTAATAACTGCTTCAGTAACTGTTTGACCTAAATAGTCTTCAGCAGTTTTTTTCATTTTTTGAAGAGTCATTGCTGACAATTCTTGAGCAGAATATAAACGACCATCAATATCAACACGTGGTGTATTGTTGTCTCCTTTTACAATCTTGTAAGAAACTCTTTTTGCTTCAGCCGAAACTTCACCAAAACCTTGTCCCATAAAACGTTTAATAGAAGCAATTGTTTTAGTTGGATTTGTTACCGCTTGTCTTTTTGCTGGATCTCCCACTTTAATTTCTCCACCTTCAACAAAAGCGATGATAGATGGTGTAGTTCTTTTTCCTTCTGCATTAGGAATAACAACTGCTTCATTACCTTCCATTACAGAAACACAAGAGTTTGTCGTACCTAAATCAATTCCGATTATTTTACCCATTTTTAATATATTTAATTTAATGTATACTCATTTTTAATACTTGATGACTGTAAAGCAATCACTGTGCCAACACATTTCAACTATAGTAATTGTCAGTTTATGTTAAAATGACCGAATATAATCTGACAACATGACATTTTCAGCTTACTGTCATTATATCAGCAACTCGATCTACACTGTCAAGCTTTCCTGTTTCCACCGTCTTTTTAATTTTCGAATAAAAATCAAACTATAGTCTTACTCTACAATGTGTACATATAAAGAGAAACCAGGTGTCTCATTATCCCTATATGCTACATTTTCAGCTTTAAACCAGAGCGCATTGAAACTGTAAGAAAAGTTTAACTACTCAATTAAGATTCTACTTAAAAACTTCTGTATTTTTGGATGTATCCAATAATAAACTTTTTAAAACACCTAATATGAGTAGCGTTACAATTAAGCCTAGCACTTTTGACTTTTTAAAAACTCTAGATAAAAACAACAATAGAGAGTGGTTTAATGAGAATAAAGCAACCTACTTAGACGCTCAAGAAAACGTGGTTGCCTTTGTAAGCGAACTTATCTCACTAATGAATACCCACGATGTAATTGAAGAGCAAACGGGTAAAAAAAGTGTGTACCGCATTTATAACGATGTCCGTTTTAGTAAAAGCAAATTACCGTACAAGGTTCGCTTTGCTTTTAAACTTACTAGAGCTTCAGCATCAAGAAGAGGTGGTTATTATATGAACATTGCAAGAGGAAACAGCTACTTAGCTTGTGGATTCTCGTCTCCCAATGCAGCCGACTTAAAAAGGATTAGGCAAGATATTGATAGAAATTCAAACGAATGGCGTGACGTACTTAAAAATAAAGCAATCGTTAAAAATTTTAAAGAGATGGTTGGAGAAAAAGTACTCACCCAACCTCGAGGCTACGATAAAGACAACGAAGCAATTGATTTATTACGACACAAACAGTTCACCTTTAAGCATAGTTTTACTGACAAAGAAGTTCAAGCTCCTGATTTTGTTCAAACCGTCAATGCAATTTACCAGAGTATCAGACCTTTTTTTGACTACATGAGCGCAGTCTTAACAACTGATTTAAACGGAGAATCTACAATAGAATAATTTTCAGGTCATTTATAGCATAATTAATTAACAATTGTTAACATTTAGTTGTGCCTAATTTAACATTCACCTTGCAAACAAAAAGCGCTTAAAAATCAGCATCTCTTGAATATTGATTAATTTTACATAAACTTTATAAAATAGTTAGTAAAATGAAAAAATTAAAATTTCTCGCGCTTAGTGTTATTATGATTTCAGCAGTAAGCTGCAAAGACACCAAAAAAGAAACTGAAGAAACAACAGCAGAAACAGAGACGACAACTACTGAGAATACCGCTACAAGCGAAGGTACTTACACAGTAATCAATGACTCTACAAAGGTTAGTTTTACAGCATACAAAACCACAGATAAAGTAGCTGTAGGTGGTACATTCAAGGAAATCAAACTTTCAAACACTACAGAAGGGAAGACGCCGCTTGAAGCATTAAACGGAACTAAATTTAGCATCCCTGTTAGTAGTTTATTTACAAATGAAACTACTGGAACAAGAGATCCAAAAATCTTAAAATTCTTTTTTGGAGCAATGAAAAACACGGCAAACATTGACGGAGAATTCAAAGTAGCTACAGATAATACTTGTTCGATTGACGTTGTTTTAAACGGTAAAACAGCAAACATTCCTATGAAATATACTGCTAATGGTGATACAAGAGCCTCTTTTGATGGTGTTATGAACTTAGAAAACTGGGATGCTCTTGGAGCTGTAGCTTCAATCAATAAAGCATGTGAAGCATTACACACTGGTAAAGATGGTATTAGCAAAACATGGAGCGAAGTTGCTGTTCACGCAGATGTGGCTTTTAATAAAAAGTAATTAGATAATTTCGTTATATAAAAAAAGGTACTCACAATCAAGTGAGTACCTTTTTTTATATTTAAAAGTAACCCGAAGGCTACTATAATTATTACATTTTGTTGAATTTGAATTTTTGTCCACCTACTGAAGCTTCATACATTAAGCCACCTTTTTGCATGGTGAATACCATTACACCTTCAGTGTATTTTACATTAGCAGATGCTCCTTCTGTTGCAGCCACTGCTGATGCTTGTGCAGAAAATTCAAAACGACTTTCTTTAAAACGTTCTAATTCAGCTTTTGACTGAAAAAAGATCACCTCACGGTATGCTTGTCCACCAGCTTGAAAACCAATACTTAGTTGAGACAATTTTGCCATACCTACCATAGTACCACCTTCATAAACAACTCCGTTTCCTGCAGCTGCTCCTACTCCTAAACCACCTTTACCTACGTTAGGAAAAATCACATATCCTGCAGCGCTGTCAAAAAGATTTGCCATTAAAGCATCACTTTTCACAAACTCCATTTTAGCCATTCTGCTGTCTTCTATAATTTTAGTCTTTTTAGCGTCTGATTGAGCGAAAACTGCCGTCGTGTTGATTGCAAAAGCTACCAATACCAACATGATCATATTTACTTTTTTCATAATATTTCTTTTTAAAATAATTAATTGTTTTTATTAGTTCAAAGATAAAACTTTTTACTTTTAACAGCACAAACTAACTGAATAACAATGTTATAACTTTATAATCACATGTTGTATTTTGATCACATTTAGACCTCTAACTTATTAATATAACACTTCTTATAAATTTAGAAATCATTTTCAACCGTTGTCTATAGTGCGTTTTTTAGCATTTTATTTAATTTCCTTTTCGAATATGTAAATAAGAAATTTATTACTTTAAATAAAATCAGGTATATTTGGTGGTAAATAAGTTTTAATCACCCTGCTTTTTCTATTTGAATGATTAATTAGCAATTTTCAGCCTATCTTGTAGCAGACTACAGGCTTATATATTAGCTACCGCAAACAATAATGATAACAAATTTTATAGAGCGACTACTTATCAAATATAGAAGTGCAAATCAAACTCAATAACAATGAAGCTAATAACTAAATTAACCTCAACAGTACAAACAAGATATTGTTTTGCTATTTTATCCCTACTTTTCATTTCATCAACTGCATTCGCCCAAACTAAGGCAGAAAAAATTGATGCGCTAATAACCAAATATCATCAATACAATCAATTTAATGGTACCTTATTAGTAGCTGAAAACGGCAAAGAAATTTATAAAAAAGGATTTGGCTTAGCTAACATGGAATGGAACATGCCCAACCAAGCAAATACAGTCTTCCGGATTGGTTCTGTTACAAAGCAATTCACAGCTATCCTCGTATTGCAACTTGCTGCTGCGGGAAAAATCAAGTTAGACGAACCTATAAACAGCTATTTACCCAATTACCCTAAAAATAATGGTTCCCTTATTACCATACATCACTTACTAACGCATACTTCAGGCATACCCAACTTTACGTCGTTTAATAATTTCCAAACAGAAATTGCCAATCACGCTTATACTCCTGACGATTTCATAGGTCTTTTTATGAATCGTCCGTTAGATTTTTTGCCCGGAGAGCGGTTAGCATACAGTAATTCAGGATATTTTTTATTAGGATATATTATCGAAAAAATCACTGGTAAAACGTATGGACAATGCTTGAAGGAATCCATACTTGATCCTTTACAAATGACGCACACGGGTTACGATCAAAATGATCTTATTCTACAAAATCGTGCTTCGGGTTACCTCAAAGATTTTGACGGATTTAAAAAAGCCTCATTTTCAGATATGTCTGTTCCTTATGCAGCAGGCGGAATGTATGCTACTGCTGAAGATATGCAGTTGTGGGATCATGCTTTATACACTGATCAGTTATTGCCACAAAAATTCAAAGATTCTCTCTTTAATACTTACGCTACTTTACGCAATATAAACTACGGCTACGGATGGTTTATTAGAGAGATTCCCAATCTCAAACAACATCCAATCAAAGTTGTTGAACACGGCGGTGGCATAGAAGGCTTCAGTAGTTTTATTTCGAGAATACCTGAAGATAAAAATTTAATTCTTCTCTTTAATAATACAGGTAATACTGTATTAGACGAAATCAGTAGTTCGATAAGAGCTATTTTGTATGACAAGCCATATGCACTTCCGCAACCATCGCTGGCGACGACGCTGTTAAATTTACTTCATAGTAATGACGTGGATACCGCTTTAAATAAAATGGAAGCACTCAAAAAGCAAGATACCTACGCGATCGCAGAATCAGATATTAATGATGCTGGTTATCAGTTATTACAAGATGGTAAAATTAAAGCTGCCATTGCGGTTTTTCAAATTAATACTGCTAATTTTGAAACGTCGAGCAATGCATTTGATAGCTTAGGAGACGCCTTCGTAGCAGATGACAACACAAAATTAGCAATTGCAAACTACAGGACAGCAGTATTATTAAACCCCAGCAATATACATGCTAAGGAAGAATTAGCCAAATTACAAAACAGTGAAAAATAATGCAAAAACCACCTTATAATGTCGCTAGCACTACAGTCACGATAAATGATGTTGTAAACCACCTAAGTTTCCCCGTTCTTATCCACTACCCTACTATGGATGTAAGTACACCCAATAATTTTGGCCCTTTTACAATCGATGTTGCTGTAGATGGGACAATTCCAGATGGTCAATTTCCACTAGTGATCATTTCGCATGGTAAAAGCGGTTCACAATATCTTTACAGAACAATTAGCACACACCTAGCTGCCCGTGGCTACATCGTGGCGATGCCAGAGCATTATGGCAATAACCGAAGGGACAATGTACTTTCAAAAAGTGTGAAAAATTTAGAATACAGACCGCAACACCTTAGTCTGGTGATTGACTTTTTATTAAATGATAGTGATTTTCACAGTCAAATTGATACTACTAGAATTGCTGTCATTGGGCATTCCTTTGGCGGTTACGCTGCCTTAGCCGTTGCTGGAGGGAAAGCTTATTCAATGCAGGCAGAAGAAATTGCGACTAAAAGAGATCATCGCGTTAAAGCCATCGTTCTTATGGCACCAGCGGCAGGCTACTTTAGTCCAGATGCTGCGCTAAGTGCGATTACAGTTCCTATTTTACTTTACATTGGTAGTCAGGATCATCATACTCCAAAGCAATGGACTGCAGATGTCATTTTAAAAGGCGTTCCCAATCCGGAATTAGTGCGCTTACGCGAAATTCAAAACGCAGGACACTTCTCTTTTATAAGTCCGTTTCCAGAGGCAATGACAAGTCCTGATTTTCTACCATCAACAGATCCAGAAGGTTTTGATAGAAGTGCTTTTCATGGGGAATTACCCAAAGAAATCTTGGCCTTTTTAAACGATAGTTTAAGCACTATTTGAGAATTAAATTTACTTTTACTTAAAAAAACAGACATTACTATAATGATTACAATAGCAACAAATGAAGACAGTTCAGCACTAGCTTTATTGATTAACTCGGCTTATCGTGGCGAAAATTCAAAGAAAGGATGGACCACCGAAGCCACTATTCTAGAAGGCAGCCGCACCAATGAAACCGAAATACTGCAGATTATAAAAGATTCCAAACAAAATTTATTGAAATTTACTGAAGCAGAAACTATAATAGGCTGTGTTCTTTTAATCGAAAAAGAAAGCAAATTATACCTAGGAATGCTGACCGTATCGCCAGAATTACAAAATAGCGGTATTGGTAAAAAATTATTGGCAGCAGCCGAAGATTATGCTAAGCAGCTAGGCTTGAACAGCATTATAATGACAGTGATTTCGATTAGGAAAGAATTAATCGAATGGTATAATCGTCACGGTTATCATGATACCGGAGTACGAGAAGCGTTTCCAGTTAGTAACATTCATATACCTATTACAAAGGAGCCATTAGAATTTATGGTATTAGAAAAAAGAGTATAATAAAAAAGGTGATACACATAGCGGTAGCACCTTTCTTATTTTTTATCTTACGTAATTTAAAATTACAAAACCAATTCTGTAAACAGCCGTTCTAACGTTTTATCGAGATCATCGCACATTCCCGGATGCGGTCTTGAAGATTGAATAACAGAACTTCGTAAAGCCGTCAACCAACGAAAACGAGAGGGAATATCCATCATCGCAATAGGACCGCCGTCTTTTGTTCCGTGCGCCACTTTTTCAAAAGCGTAAATATTGGCTTGAATTTGTTCAACATCGGCTTCGACTGATAATGCTAGAATTTTTTCAAGCGGTACCAAGTGTTTTACCTTTATATATTTAGATTGCTTGCAAAAAAGAATAATCCCTACATTCAGGAATTCTTCGCGTTCTACCCTAGGCACAACCCGAATTACAGCATACTCATATAAGTTTTTCTCTCGCATTTTTTGCTTCCTTTATAAAAATTTCTGAATGATTTAATCGAGTCGTCAAGAACTGTAAATATACGGCTCGCAATTCTTCTGCTGTGGCGTCAACGTCTTCCCATTGTAACCAGTCTGTAGGGATCAAGTCTACAATTGCAGTTAATACCTCTGGAGTCAATAGTTTCTTGAATGCTGCATCTGTTGCTTCAAGATTTGACGCTTGTGGTAATAGTACATGATCTTTAATCAGTGCAAACGGACTCTGAGCATGTTTCTCCCAATTGGTCCATGAGTGATGAAAATACAAACTTGCACCGTGATCGATGAGCCATAATTCTTTGTGCCAAATCAGCATATTGGTATTTCTAAATGTTCTGTCTACATTTGTAATATAAGCATCTAGCCACACAATCTGCGAAGCTAGCACCGAATCAACTGCAGTCACTACGGGATCAAAATTAATCGCCCCTGAGAGAAAATGCAGCGCCAAATTAAGCCCTTGACTGCCTTGCAGCAAATCCTGAATTTCCTCATCGGCTTCAGTTCTACCAAAAGCTTCATCGAGATTAGCAAACACTAATTCGGGCATTCTCATACCAAGAGCACGGGCAATTTCGCCACCTACTAATTCGGCTATCAAGGCTTTTACACCATGACCAGCACCTCTAAATTTAAGTACATATTTAAAATCATCATCGGCTTCTGCCAGAGCAGGCAATGAACCGCCCTCGCGCAAAGGCGTGATATACCGCGTAACATTAACGGTTCGAAGATCTAAGTTGGTTTTCATATTCGGGTTTTACTAAGCTACAAACTTACAAATTTGTACAGTGGAATTCGTTAATTATATCCTATTTACTAGCGTTATGCTAATTAGAAATTATTCGTTTTCTAAAGTCAGGAAAGCTTTGCCTAAATAGTCAATAATATCAGAAGCAATAAAGGCATGATGTCCCGTTTCAGGTAAAGCGATATCGGCAGTTAAGCCATGCAGGTACACCCCTAAAATTGCTGCGTTTACAGCTTTATAAGATTGTGCTACGAGACTAGTAATGATTCCAGTGAGTACGTCTCCACTTCCTGCAGTTGCTAGTGCTGCATTACCGGTACTATTTTCATAAACAGCTTCCCCGTCAATTATAAAGGTAGGTGCTCCTTTCATCACTACAATTACATCATACTGTATGCTAAAAGCAATTGTCTTAGCCAATTTCTCCTCATCAGAAGTCCATTTTCCTATTAATCGTTCCAATTCTTTAGGATGTGGTGTCAGTATGGTTTTCGGTTGTAAAAGTGACAGCCAGTCTTTATTAACTGAAAGAATATTTAAAGCGTCGGCATCAAGAACTAAGGGAATTGCATTCGTTTTTAAAAATTGGTACAGGGCTTTCTGAGTGGGCTGTTCCTGCCCTAAGCCAGGTCCTATAGCGATAGCTTGTGGTTTAATATCAAAATGTATATTCGAAATAAAAGCTTCCTCTACATCTGTGAGCGTCATTACTTCAGGATTTGAGATTTGGAGGATTTGGTACCCGCACTTAGGAACGAAGGCCGTTACCAGTCCGCTGCCTGATTTCAAGCAAGCTTTTGAAGATAGTACTGCTGCTCCTATTTTACCGTAGCTTCCTGCAACAATCAAAGCATGTCCTTGAGTTCCTTTATGCGCCTTAAAGTCGACAGGTTTGTATCGTTTTTTTACTTCTCTCTTAGTAATAGCTAGCGTATTCATTTTATAATTAGTTTCTTTAAAATTACTAATAATAAATAGAAACTAAAATCTAAACAGCAAGAATCCTTCCCTATCCGTTTTTATAATCAGAACCTAATTTGACTTCTCTTTTTTTTATTCACCTAAAAAAGAATACTTTAGTAAGATCAAACCAAACTTTAAAATGTACCAATGAAAAAAACATTATTTTCACTATTGTTACTAGCGGCAATCAATCTATCTAACGCACAAGAACCAGCTGTAAAATTAAAAGAGACTACAAAGGAAAATACGGGAGCATCTAATCTTGTTTTTAATCCCGATCAAAGCACCATTACAAATCATGTAACTACCATCAAAGGCTTAAAAGTTCCTTACAAAGCAACGACAGGTACCATGCCAGTTTGGGACGAAGACGGCAAAGCAATTGCGGGATTGTTCTATACCTATTACGAGCGTACCGATGTGAAAGATCGTGACTCTCGCCCTCTTGTGATTTCGTTTAACGGTGGTCCTGGATCTGCATCAGTATGGATGCACATTGCTTACACAGGACCAAAATTACTCAATATTGACGACGAAGGTTATCCTGTGCAGCCCTACGGAATTAAAGAAAATCCATACTCCATATTAGATGTGGCGGATATTGTTTTTGTAAACCCCGTTAATACTGCGTATTCAAGAGCCACAAATAAGGACATTCCAAAAGAGAAATTCTTTGGTGTGAATGCTGACATCAAATATTTAGCCGACTGGATTGGCGGATTTGTAACGCGATCTAATCGATGGGCTTCACCCAAGTATCTCATTGGTGAAAGTTATGGAACCACACGAGTTTCTGGACTTGCACTTGAACTACAAAACAGTGAATGGATGTACTTAAATGGTGTGATTTTAGTTTCCCCAACTACCTTAGGAATTACTCGTGGAGTGGCTGCTGATGCCGCATTGAAATTACCTTATTTTGCCGCTACAGCATGGTTTCATAAAAAACTTCCTAGCGATTTACAAGCAAAAGACTTGACCGAAATGCTGCCGGAGGTAGAAGATTTCACCATAAACGAATTACTTCCCGCTATTAGTAAAGGGGGTTCGCTAGACGATCAAAAGAAGAAAGAGATAGCAACTAAAATTGCACGCTACTCTGGACTATCTGAAAAAGTAGTTTTGCAAAACAATCTTGATGTTCCTTTTAACTATTTCTGGAAGGAATTGTTGCGCGATGAAGGGTTCACGGTAGGTCGTCTTGATTCTCGTTACAAAGGAATTGACCGCAAAGATGCTGGTGACGGACCTGATTTTAATGCCGAACTTACCTCTTGGTTGCATTCCTTTACGCCATCGATAAATATGTATATTAGAAACGAATTAAACTATAAAACTGATTTTAAATACAATATGTTTGGTAATGTGTACCCATGGGATAAATCGAATGATCAAACTGCAGAGAATTTACGCCAAGCAATGGCACAGAATCCTTACTTGAATTTGATGGTTCAATCAGGGTATTATGATGGAGCCTGTGATTACTTTAATGCTAAATATAACATTTGGCAAATGGACCCAAGCGGCAAATTGAAAGAACGTATCTCGTGGAAAGGGTATCGCAGCGGACATATGATGTACCTTAGAAAACAAGATCTAGAAACTGCTAACGAGGATATTAGAACGTTTATTAAAAAATCTTTACCACAAGCTGGAGCTGCAGCCAAATATTAAGTCACGCTAATCTTTAAACAAAAAATAGTAAAGAAAGACAGATCACATACGTATTTTGGTTTGTCTTTTTTTTATCGAAAATTACGCTGATTTCAAAATATCGTCTTGAAGTCCAGAAAGTCCCTAGCCCAGATAGCAATGGAAATCCTTTTACTTTTTTCTTAAAAAGTAAAAGATTGCAATGTATAGCTGGAAATAGCTCCTAAAAAGTACTGAATAAACATAAATGATACTTTAAATATGATAATTTTTCAATAAATTAGCCACTTCAAATTTTATACAAACACACAATGAAAAATACTGCGCTTACGCACATACACGAAAGTTTGGGAGCAAAAATGCTTCCGTTTGCTGGATACAATATGCCAATTACCTATGAGGGAATTAATGCTGAACATGAAACGGTGCGTAATGACGTAGGAGTTTTTGATGTTTCGCACATGGGAGAATTTTTACTTTCGGGTCCAAATGCTTTGGCTTTGATACAAAAAGTAACTTCAAATGATGCATCAGTTTTAACAATTGGTAGAGCGCAATATTCTTGTCTACCTAACAATGACGGTGGTGTTGTGGATGATTTGATTATCTATAAAATGAAAGAAGATGAGTATTTATTAGTAGTAAATGCTTCAAATATTGAAAAAGATTGGAACTGGATTTCGTCTCACAACGATTTAGGTGTTGACATGAAAGACCTTTCTGCGGAGTACTCTTTATTAGCAATTCAAGGACCAAAAGCGGTTGAAGCAATGCAGGCCTTATCATCTATTGATTTGAGCGCGATTAAATACTACCACTTTGAAGTTGCTGATTTTGCTGGAATTGATGATGTAATTATATCTGCGACTGGTTATACGGGTTCAGGTGGTTTTGAAATCTACTGTAAAAACAGCGATGCTGAGGTGATTTGGAATAAAGTTTTTGAAGCTGGAGCAGCATTCGGAATCAAACCAATAGGTTTAGCAGCAAGAGATACATTGCGTTTAGAAATGGGTTTTTGTTTGTACGGAAACGATATTAGCGACACAACATCTCCACTGGAAGCAGGTTTAGGATGGATTACTAAATTCACTAAAGAATTTACAAACTCTGAAAACTTAAAAAAACAAAAAGAAGCGGGTGTTACTAGAAAATTAGTAGCCTTTGAAATGCAAGAACGCGCAGTACCTAGACATGATTACGAAATCGTAGACGCATCTGGAAATGTGATTGGAATTGTAACCTCAGGAACAATGTCACCTTCTATGAATAAGGGAATAGGACTAGGTTATGTAACTATGGATAATAGTGCTCTTGAAAGTGATATTTATATTAGAATACGTAAAAAAGATGTTGCTGCTAAGGTGGTAAAATTGCCTTTTTACAAAAAATAAAAAAGAGTTACTGAGATCCGGCGTTTCTAAGTTAGTTTCCAATTTTAAGACAATAATAAATTGCTGCGCACATTCAGGTATTTATTGTCAAGAATTTGCAGTAAGCCAACTTAAAAACTTAGCGACGTAGAATCTTTGAAACTTACAGAATAATTGTATTTTTGCACCGCATTAAAAATAAAATCAGAAATGGGAAGAGCGTTTGAATTCAGAAAAGGTAGAAAAATGAAACGTTGGTCAGCAATGGCTAAGGCATTTACCAGAATTGGAAAAGACATTGTAATGGCCGTTAAGGAAGGTGGACCAAATCCTGATGCCAATTCAAGATTGAGAGCCGTTATTCAAAACTCTAAGGCAGCTAATATGCCTAAGGAAAATGTAGAGCGTGCGATTAAAAAAGCCACCGATAAAGATACAGCTAACTATAAAGAGGTTTTATTTGAAGGTTATGCACCTCACGGAATTGCTATTCTAGTAGAAACTGCTACTGATAATAACAATAGAACAGTTGCTAATGTTAGAAGTTATTTTAACAAATGTAATGGTACTATGGGAACGCAAGGATCTGTAGAATTCATGTTTGACCACACTTGTAACTTTAGGATTCCTGCTGAAGGACTTGATGCTGAGGAACTAGAATTAGAGTTAATCGATTTTGGTGCTGAAGAAGTGTTTGAAGACGAAGACGGAATTTTAATCTATGCTCCTTTTGCAAGTTTTGGAACAATCCAAAAAGAATTAGAAAATCGCAATCTTGAGATTTTATCTTCTGGTTTCGAAAGAATTCCGCAAATTACTAAAGCAATCTCTGAAGCTGAAATGGCTGATGTAGAGAAACTAATCGAGAAATTAGAAGAAGATGATGACGTTATGAACGTTTATCACACTATGGAAGAGGCATAAAACCTACTCCCAACTATAATAAAAACTCTAGCTTAGGCTGGAGTTTTTTTATGTAAACGATATTTTAATTAAAATTATACGCATGTTATTTCTTATTTTAAGCATTTTATGTAGCGTTACAGTAGGCGTGATTTTTAAAGTGGGTCGCAAGAAAAACTTAATTATAAGCCAAGTTGTGGCCTGGAATTATGTCATGGCAATTGTACTTTGCTTTTTCTTTTTTCAGCCAGAGTTATCGGCAATTGACCACACGGCGCCTTGGGAAATATACATTCCGCTCGGGATTTTATTGCCTGTGATTTTTTTAGTATTGGCTGCCTCTATAAAGCACATGGGGATTGTCAAAACAGATGCCGCTCAGCGTTTATCACTCTTTATCCCCATTGTTGCCGCTTGGTTATTATTTGACGAAGATTTCAATAATTACAAGCTAGTTGCTTTTTTAATCGCACTACCTGCCCTACTACTCATCCTTTCTAAAAAAACCGATAATAAGAACAGTAATTGGATCTATCCTGCTGTTGTGCTAGTGGGATTTGGAGCAATCGATATTTTGTTCAAGCAAATCGCTTTGGCAACAAGCCTGCCTTTTACGAGTTCGCTATTAATTACTTTTATGATTTCGCTTATCGTTATTCTAACTGTTGTTATTTTTGAAATCACCTTGAAGCAAACAAAAATGCAGCTGAAAAATCTTTTGTTTGGATTGCTTGTAGGTTTGTTCAATTTTGGGAATATTTTATTTTACTTAAAAGCACATCAGGCTTTCGCCAAAAACCCATCGACAGTGTTTGCTGCAATGAATATGGGTGTAATCATCATAGGAAGTATAGTAGGTGTTCTTGTTTTTAAAGAAAAACTGAATACTAAAAATTACATCGGACTTGCATTTGCATTACTAGCAATTGTGCTGATTACGTATTCACAAATGATAGTTAGTTAATAATGTAAAGATGTTTTTTCTATGTCAAGATTAAAAAAAACTTTCTATAAGATTCTATCATGATTATAATGTAATTGGTGCTATTATAATATGGAGTAATTTAAAGAATGTATATTTGATAACTAAAACTTAAAGCCATTCTGTTTTCAGATGGTAAAACTAAAACATTTATGAATAATTTTTTTTCGAATTTTAATTGGGAATCATTTTATATGAATGCTTTAGTCAGTTCAATCTTTTTAATAATCAGCATTATATTATCAATAATAGTGATTCCTCATTTTACCTTAAAACTATTAAAAAAAAGAAGGAAGAAATTCATGTCTACAAAAATTTCATATATAATTCAGGAACTTTGTGAATTTATCGAGAAAACTCCTTTTAAAAATAAAGAATTAACGTCACAACAATTAATCATCTACACCACAAAAAAAGATATCAAAAATCATAGATTTATTGGAATTATTGATTTAAATATTTTGCAAGAGATAACTCGTTTGGAAGTGAGAAAATTAGTTCTGAACAGTATTGATAATTTAAGTCCTGACGATGCTTTTACTTTAATTACTGCAGAAAAAATTAGAATAGACATCTTAAAAAATAGATTAGAAACAATTATAAGTTTTCACTCTTTAGACATCGATGAAGAGATTATAGCTGAAGTAAGCCAG
The DNA here is from genome assembly GCF_013294025.1 of Flavobacterium aeripolare. Classification (GTDB taxonomy): domain Bacteria; phylum Bacteroidota; class Bacteroidia; order Flavobacteriales; family Flavobacteriaceae; genus Flavobacterium. The sequence goes on along the minus strand of NZ_JABSNL010000005.1, from coordinate 155,854 downwards.
CTTTGTATTGAAATAAGAGCATTCGAAATAAAATACAGATATAATAATTCAATGGATGACCTAATTGAAAAAGGGTTAATTAAAAGAACTGCCGTACATGGAAATATCGAAATTTCAGATATTTATAAACTAATAATAGATTTATTTGCTAAACTTTTGACTTTAAAGATAATTGACGTACGTATAGAAGATAAAAAATGAAGCAATTCAAAGTTTACTAAACTGTCCGTAAAACATTTATTTTCACCATCGCTCTAAGTTCATTATATTTGCCTGCTTTTTACCTTTCTAAATTCTTGATAAAACAGGATTTAGTTGGATTTTTTTTGCTTGTTAGATCTCATATTTGGACATTGAGTTTAAGCAAAATCACAATAACAGATGCGTTTCATGAAGGCTGCTAAAAATTAAAGAAAATCACATCAATTTATAGCTTAACATACTAGCATGAAAGTGATACTGTTTACTTGTTCTCGTAATGAAAATAGGTAAGCCAAATGAATAAAGGAAAAGTAGTCGTGTTTTAAACAGACGACTACAAAATGATAAAGAAAAAACGCAGCGATAATACGCTTGAAAGAAAAACGTTCTAGCGAACGCAAAAAATAATAGTACCTATGACAAACAATATTTTAATTGAGAATCAATACAATAGAACCAGTTTATTTGAAAAAGAGAATGTAAACTACTTGGTTCGCATATTAAAACGTTTCAATACGGTACCCAAAATAAATAATGTCAACATTATTACCTCAACTACACAGCCTACAATATTTAAAATTGTTCCTAACAAATCAATTATTATAGGTACTGCTTTTTTAGACAAACCAATCTTAGCGCTATTATATTTGCGATACGGTATAGAGTGGCAGTTGTGGTACAAAGCACTCGATCACGAAAAAAAGGATACTGTTCTATGTGATATTGCCGCCCTTGAAGTGATCAAAATATTTTACAACCTGCTACCTAAAGATGATAAAGAAAAACTTGAAGATCTTGATTTTCTTTTAATCAATTTAATTAAAGAGGCTGCTAATAATACAGCAGCACCAACGCTGGGAAATAGTGAGTTACAGTCTTTTCACGGATTGCAAAGTACAAGCACAGAATTAAAAGAGTCGTGGAAAGCAATTGTTGAAAACCTAGCAAAGCCTACCGAATACCTATTAATGTCGGGAGGAGATTTAAGATTGAATATTGACGAAATTCACTTGCTAAACAAGTATGGTTGTCGTCCGTTTCCAAGACCTGATGCCTTTACTTTTGCGTCATCAACAGCGTCTAGCGTTTCTAACTTTGCCTTTGATAAGACAGATAAAGTACGAAGCATTTTGATTAGAAATAGTTTGAAAAATGGCTTCAAAGACAGCACTATTGCTTTCTCGGAGTTATTGAAAACAAACCTTAGAAAAACCTTTAAGTTAAATGAGGAGTGTGAGATTATCTTCTCCCCTTCTGGTACAGACTCTTCTTTACAAATAGCTGCTATTACACAGATAATGTCTGATAACGAAATCACGCATATCCTTGTGGCTTCTGACGAAACTGGAAGTGGTGTAGCTGCTGCATTAAAAGGCTGCCATTTTGAAAACACTACTGCACTAAACTTCCCAATTAAAAAAGGAGATAAAATTGAAGGATTTAGAGATGTTGATGTCATCAAGATTCCGTTTAGAGACGAAAATGGAGATTTAAAGTCGGCTAAACAATTGGACGACGAAGTTTTTAGTGCCGTTTCTAAAACTAAAGAATTAGGAAGACACGTTGTTTTACACACAATGGATCAATCAAAATTAGGATATCAGGCGCCTAGTGACGAGTTCATCAAAAAATTAAACACTTTGGAGGATTTATCAATGCAAATTATTGTTGATGGATCTCAATTAAGGTTAGACCCAAAAGACATTCAGCATTATTTGAATAAAGGATACATTGTTACTATTACAGGAAGTAAATTCTTTACAGGACCTCCATACTGTGGCGCATTGATTCTACCTAAGAATGTGAGCAACGCTATACAGTCTTCAAAAAATGTACTGCCTGCAGGGCTTACACAATATTACAACCACTCAGACTGGCCTACAACGTGGGAATGCTCAAAAGCACTTTCTGACGGCTATAATTATGGGTCGTACATGCGCTGGAATGCTGCAGTTGTCGAAATGGACCGTTATTATAAAACACCCGTTTTATACCGTAACATGGGTATCGAAATGTTCTGTAACTTTGTTGAAGACTCGATTAAAGAAGCTTCTTTTTTAGAGCCTATCTACGCTGACGAAGCTAAAACTAAAAGCTACAATAGTAAAGCATTCGGGATTAGAAACATCCGTACCATTTTCCCGTTTTTTATCTTAGATAATAACACCGCTTTACCAGTAGAAAAAGTTAAAAAATTATACAGCTTGTTGAACTCTGATTTGTCAGATGAATTTGCTGACTCTTCGCTAGAGATTATACGTCTTGCTGCTCAAAAATGTCATATTGGTCAAGCAGTGAACGTAAAATATTCTAATGAAATTGAAAGTGCCATCTTAAGAATTAGCTTGGGATCAAGAGTAATCTCTGAGAGTTGGGTAAATAGAGATATTAGTTTATTCTTTAGAAATATCGAATTACAAATGAGTCAAATCACGATTACCATTAAGAAAATTGAACTAATTTTAAGTCGACCAGAATTATTAGAAGACTAGATTGCATACTCATTATACATAAAAAAGTCCCATTTACAAATTTGTAAATGGGACTTTTTCTATAAGTACAATAGCGCTTTTTTGTTACTTGATCATTTCTATTTTTTGACCGTCTTCTTCATTAACGCTGTCAAAGAATCCTTGTTCGTTCATCCAATCATCGCTAAATACTTTACTCATATAGCGCGACCCATGATCGGGAAAAATCGCAATCACATTACTGTTAGCGTCAAATTCGCCTGCTTCTGCATATTGCTTTATCGCCTGCATCACTGCTCCCGAAGTATACCCTACAAACAACCCTTCTCTACGCGTAATTTCTCTTGCTGTGTGTGCACTTTCCTCATCAGTCACTTTCATGAACTTATCAATCATATCAAAATCAGTAGCAGAAGGTATTAGGTTTTTCCCTAGTCCTTCTATTCGATAAGGATAGATTTCGTTATGATCAAACTCTCTAGTTTCGTGGTACTTTTTCAACACCGACCCAAAAGCATCTACACCTAAAATTTTAATCTCGGGATTTTGCTCCTTTAAATACTTCGCCGTTCCAGAGATTGTTCCTCCCGTACCACTACAAGCAACTAGATGGGTTATTTTACCGTTAGTTTGTTTCCAAATTTCTGGCCCAGTAGATTTGTAATGTGCATCTATATTCAATTGATTAAAGTACTGATTGATGTACACCGACCCCTTAGTTTCCTCATGAAGTCTCTTAGCCACATTATAGTAAGAACGGGCATCATCTGCAGCTACGTGCGCAGGGCAAACGTATACTTTTGCACCCAGGCTACGTAACATATCAATTTTATCCTTTGATGATTTAGAGCTTACTGCAAGAATGCAACTATAGCCTTTGATAATACTCACCATAGCCAAACTAAAACCAGTGTTTCCAGAGGTCGTTTCTATGATGGTATCTCCGGGTGATAAAATCCCTTTTCTCTCAGCTTCCTCAATAATATATAATGCAATTCTATCTTTTGATGAGTGCCCTGGATTAAAAGCTTCTACTTTTGCATAGAAATTACCTTCTAACTTTTCAGTGACTTTATTCAGTTTAATAAGGGGTGTATTCCCTATCAATTCTAAGACATTATTGTAAGCATTTATTTCCTCTTTCATAAATAAAACGGTTTATAAAGGTTGTTCTACGAACCTTGATAGCTCTCAAATTTAACAAAAAATTCTCTAATTAATTTGTAATTTTCTCTAAATCTAACAAAAAACTAAATTCTTTTGCCAATTCTTTTAATGCTTCAAATCTTCCTGATGCACCACCATGTCCAGCATCCATGTTTGTATCTAAATATAAAACAGTATTATCCTTTTTTAACGTTCGCATCTTAGCAACCCATTTCGCAGGTTCCCAATACTGTACCTGTGAATCGTGTAATCCTGTAGAAACATAGATATTTGGATATTTTTTTGCCTTCACGTTATCATATGGCGAGTACGATTTCATGTATTTGTAATATTTTTTTACGTTAGGATTTCCCCATTCGTCATATTCACCAGTAGTTAAAGGAATCGAATCATCTAGCATGGTTGTTACCACATCTACAAATGGAACTTGTGCAATGATACCGTTGTATAATTGTGGCGCCATATTAATAATTGCTCCCATTAATAATCCTCCTGCTGAACCTCCTTCGGCATACAAATGTTTTGCTGAAGTATATTTATGCTCAATAACATATTTTGAGCAATCAATAAAATCAGTAAATGTGTTTTTCTTTTTAGCAAGTTTTCCTCCTTCATACCAAGGTCTACCTAAATCTTCTCCCCCACGAATGTGTGCAATCACATAGATAAATCCTCTGTCTAACAACGACAGTCTTGTGGTCGAAAAATAAGCATCCATAGAGTGACCGTAAGAACCATAAGCATACAATAATAACGGATTCTCTCCATTTTTTTGCATGTCTTTGTGGTACACCATTGACATAGGAATTTTTGTTCCATCCTTAGCTGTAGCCCAAACTCGTTCTTCGATGTAATTATTTTTATCAAAATTCCCTCCTAGTACTTCTTGCTCCTTTTTAACCACCTTCTCTTTAGTTTTCATATCAAAGTCGATCAATGAAGACGGTGTTGCCATAGATTGGTATCCATAACGAAGTATTGAAGTATCAAAATCTACATTTGCAGTTGTATATGCAGTGTACGTTTCACTATCAAATGGTAAAAAGTATTCTGTATCACCATTCCAAGGCATGATTCTAATGCGGTTCAAACCGTTACTACGTTCAGAAACTACCAAGAAATCTTTAAAAATATCAATATCCTCTAGTAAAACATCCTCGCGGTGCATGATTACCTCTTCCCAATATTTTCTATTCATTAGCTTCTCAGTTGTTTTCATCAACTTGAAGTTGGTTGCTTTATCTTTATTTGTTACAATATAAAAATGACCCTCGTAATACGATATACTATACTCTAATCCTCGCACTCTTTTTTGGAATACTTTGAATTTGCCATTCGGTTGATCTGCTAGCAGGGTACGAAACTCTGTTGTCAACGTACTCGAAGAACTTATTAGAATGTATTTTTTGGATTTTTCTTTACCCACAGCAACGTCAAAGGTATCGTCTTCTTCAAAATAGACTAACTCATCAGTTTCTGTAGCCGTTCCTAAAACATGCTTCAATACTTTATCAGAACGCAATGTTTTTGCATCTTGATTGGTATAAAACATTGTTTTGTTATCGTTTGCCCAAGTAGAATTTCCAGTCGTACTTTCTATTTTATCAGCTAGAATCTCACCTGTAGTCAGGTTTTTAACGTGTAGTGTATAAATACGTCTTCCTACAGTATCAACTGCATAAGCAGCCAGCTGGTTATCTACACTAATACTCAATCCGCTTAACTGAAAATATTTATGTCCTTTAGCTAATTCGTTACAATCAAACATGATTTCTTCTGGAGCATCTAGATTTTCTTTCTTTCGAGCATAAATAGGATAATCCTTCCCTTTTTCAAATCGTGTAATGTAGTAATAGCCGTTATACAAATAAGGAACCGACTCATCATCTTCTTTAATGCGGGCTTTCATCTCTTCAAAAAGCTCCTTTTGAAAATCTTGAGTATGCGCCGTCATTTGCTGGTAATAGTCGTTCTCTTTATTTAAATAATCAATAACCTCAGGATCTTCGCGCTCTTTTAACCAGAAATAATTATCAGTTCTAATATCTCCAAATTTCTCAAGAACAGTCGGAATTTGTTTTGCAACGGGTGGTTGTATATTTTTTATCATTTTGTGTACTTACTAATTTTTACAAAAATAACACAATCGACATAGAGTACACAAAAGCTTTTGATGTTATTTACTATTGCTTATTGCCGTAAAAACTGTAATTTCGTATTAAATAACTTTAAAAAGAACAAAAATGGATTTAATGGGAATGATGGGGAAACTAAAAGAAACCCAAAATAAAATTGAAGAAACAAAAAAGCGTTTAGATTCTGTTCTTGTTGATGAGCAAAGTACTGACGGATTATTGAAAGTAACAATGACAGCAAATAGAAAAGTAAAATCTTTGACTATTGCTGACGAATTATTAGAAGACAAAGAGCAACTTGAAGATTACCTTATACTAGTGATGAACAAAGCGATCGAAAAAGCGTCTAAAGTAAACGACGCTGAACTTGATGCTGTTGCAAAAATGGACATGCCTATGATTCCAGGAATGGAAAACATGTTCAAATAAGAACAAAATTACAATACATCAGCAAGTAACTTTGGCTTAACCATAAAATTGTTGATTTGGCTTAAAGCCAAGAATAAAACGCCACAATTTAAAAGGACGTGCAGCATAATCTGCAAGTATTTCTTTTAAATTGTGGCGCTTATTTTTATAACTATTACAACTACTGTTAAAAAAAACGGTAGTCTAAAGCTCTAATTTATTTAATGTTTCAAGAACATATGTATGCATCACTTCTCTATAATCAAGATGGGTGACCATTCTTAACTTCCCTTGTCCCATCGAGCTAATCGAAATATTTTTTTGTTTCAACTTCTCAATCAGATGCTTTTCACTGTAATTGCTTTTTATAGTAAAAATTAAGATATTCGTTTCTACCGGCTCTACCTTAGCAACCCATTCTCTTTTATTTAAAATTCCAGCAATTTCTTTTGCTCTACGGTGATCTTCGGCAAGACGTGTGATGTTATTATCTAAAGCATATAATCCTGCAGCAGCTAGATAACCAACTTGTCGCATACCTCCACCTAAAATTTTACGCACACGCAAGGCACGGTGAATGGTCTTTTTATCTCCTAACAATACAGACCCAATAGGTGCACCTAATCCCTTAGACAAACACACCGATATTGTATCAAAAATCTCTCCGTAAGATTTAGGATTTTGCTTTTTAGCAATTAAAGCGTTCCATATACGAGCACCATCAAGATGAAACTTTAAATTGTTTGCATCACAAACCGCTTTGATTTTTTTTAAGTCTTCTAGTTCGTAACAAGCACCACCCCCTTTATTAGTTGTATTTTCAACACAAACTAAACTTGTTAACGGGCTGTGATAGAATTCTGGATCGTTGATTGCTCCAGCTACTTGTTCTGCAGTGATCATTCCTCGATCTCCCTCTAGTAACGAAAAAGACACACCACTATTAAACGACGCACCACCACCTTCATAAAGGTAAACGTGTGCGTATTTATCAGCAATGATTTGTTCTCCTGGTTGTGTGTGCAATTTCAATGCAGCTTGATTTGCCATAGTACCAGACGGAAAGAAAAGACCGGCTTCCATTCCAAAAAGTTGGGCTATTGTATCTTCTAATTCTATTACAGTAGGGTCTTGTTTATAGACGTCATCACCTACTTCGGCATTGAACATATACTGTAACATTTCATAAGTGGGCTTAGTAATCGTATCGCTAACTAAATTTATTTCCATATAGCCATTTTATATTTATTTAAAAAGACAAGTCACTACTTGTCTCTTCTTAAATTTTATTATTTTTGTCCAACAAAATTACACAATTTATGACAACTACCGAACAAATTAAAGGTATTGTAGAGCGCCTTGGTGCGTTGAGGAGGTATCTTTGACGTTGATGCCAAATTAATCGAAATTTCTAACGAAGAAGAGAAGACTTTTGCCCCTGATTTCTGGAATAACGCCAAGGAAGCAGAGGTTATTGTGAAGAACCTTAGAAACAAGAAAAAATGGATCGAAGACTACGATAAAGCAGTCGAGATGACCGATGAGTTGCAACTTGCCTATGAATTTTATAGAGAAGGCGAACTCACAAATGAAGAACTAGAAGCGCATTATGAAGCAACCGAAAAACATATTGACGCTATCGAGTTTAAAAACATGCTTTCTGACGAAGGTGACACGCTTAGTGCGGTAGTTCAAATTACAGCTGGTGCCGGTGGTACCGAAAGTTGTGACTGGGCATCGATGCTAATGCGAATGTATATGATGTGGGGTGAAAAATACGGTTATAAAATAAAAGAGTTAAACTTTCAAAAAGGAGATGCTGCTGGAATTAAAACTGTAACGCTTGAATTTGAAGGAGACTACTCTTTTGGCTATTTAAAAGGAGAAAATGGAGTGCATCGATTAGTACGCATCTCCCCTTTTGATAGTAACGCAAAACGCCATACTTCATTTGCATCTGTATATGTGTATCCGTTAGTGGATGATAGTATCGAAATTGATATTAATCCTGCTGATATCGAAATCACAACTTCGCGCTCTAGTGGTGCTGGAGGACAAAATGTAAATAAGGTAGAAACTAAAGTGCAGCTTTTTCATAAACCCACTGGAATTCAAATTCAGTGTTCAGAAACACGCTCGCAACAAGACAACAGACAGCGTGCCATGCAAATGCTACGTTCCCAGTTGTATGAAATCGAACTTAAAAAGCAGCTTGCGCAACGTGCTGATATCGAAGCCGGAAAAATGAAAATAGAATGGGGTTCGCAAATACGAAATTATGTAATGCAACCCTATAAATTAGTAAAAGACGTGCGTACAGGCTATGAAAGTAGCAACGTTGACGGCGTGATGAATGGTGAAATTGATGAGTTTTTAAAAGCTTATTTAATGATGATGGGACAACGAGACGAAGACGAATAGCATTATTTTACTGTTAATATCAAATCCTACAGAGAAAAACTTATTTTTCTGTAGGATTTTTTATTTATATTCGCCAAAAAAAATCGTACACAGCATGAAAAATTGTATTCTAGTAGCCTTCCTCTTTTTATCGTTAACGTTTAACGCCCAAGAGAAAATTTACTTTACAAAAGATTTTAAAGAAGTAAAATCTCCTGATCTCGCCACTTATTACAGCACGTATAAAGACAGTTTAAAGGGAGTGAAAAGAGAGACTTATTTCATGAGCGGAGTAAAACGAAACAGCATTTATTTTACTAATTATAAAAAGCGTATCATAGATGGAGTTTCTTATGAATGGAATAGCGATGCAGTTTTAGTGAAAAAAGAAACTTGGCAGAAGGGTAAAAAGCAAGGCGTTTTTGAGACTTATTATACAAACAATAGGACAAAACGCACCGAAACTTATGATAATGACCAGTTTATTAGTGGGCATTGTTACAATGATGGCGGACAAGAAATCGAATTTTATCCCTACTATGAAAAACCTGAATTCCCAGGAGGCGCAAAGGAATTCTACAAATATATATCCCAGTCATTTAAAAAACCCAACGATGCTAAAGGAACAATCAAAGTGAAATTTGTTGTTCAGACTGATGGTAAATTACGTGAATTTGAAATATTAGAAGGACTCAACTACGATATGAATGTCGAAGTTTTGAGAGTTTTACATAGCAGTCCAGCATGGACTCCTGGTAGACTTGATGGAGAAATTGCTGATATCAGTTACAGTATACCTATAACTATTAAATAAAAATAAAATCCCCTTTACAATTATTCTTGTAAAGGAGATTTTGCTTTATAACCATTCGATTAGAGAGATCCCTACTCCTATTGTTGTTTGCTTATTGTTGTAATCTACTAAGGTTTCGCCATAGCCTTGAGAAATAAGTAAATGTCCTTTTAAATTATCTTTGATAGGATATGCCCATGAAAAAGTGGCACCTCCTTTTGACTTAGAGTTCAACCTTAGATTGTGATTCCCCTGAAAAGAAAAAATATTACCATTTCTAGCGTAGATCACGTTGATATCGCCATAACCTAAGTATTCACTAATATCTGGATTATCATCCTTAGTTGCTTTCATTTTCAACCAAGGCCTGATGTAAACACTCCAGCGATCTTTCTCAAATCCTGCATGAAAGATTACTCTGTTCCAACTCCTAGACAACGGTTGGCTTTTACCATTCGATTCATGGTTAAAAGCTACTCCTGCCATTTTCATTTTGAAACCAAATAACTTTAAATTAACTGGAAAATTTAAAATAACCTCTGGCTCATAATTGATTTCTCTAAACGGTCTAGAAAGGGTATTGTTGTATAACTGCCAGTGCGATACTTGCGTGTATGCAACCCATAAATCTCCTTTACCCCAAAAAATATCTTGAGCCACCTTCGTTTTAAAACTAAGTTGAAAACGGGCTTCGATATTGTTATAATTTAAACCATCTTGAGAAATATAATCCGGACTTGGATTTCCAGACACCGGCTTTTCATTAGGATTGCTAGACCATCTAGTAGGTAAAATGTAAATAGGCTTATAGGGCGTAACTAGAAAAGTTCCTCTGGTAACGGTCGAATCCAGCTCCCATCGCTCTGTCATATTTCTTAACTGAGATTTATTGTTAAACATTGCCTGAATTTGGGCTTGACCCTTAAAAGGCATCATTATAAGTAGTAAAATGACAATTTGAGTAAGAAATAGTTTCATTGCTATAGGATTAGCTCGCAAAAATAGACAAACATGAAATGTTAATTTTACTGTATTAAAAGAAAAAGTTATAATAATATCACCTTAAAATAGTTAAACAGCTACTTAATATTAGGAAGTATGCACCTAAATCATTTTATTTGGTACTTATTAAACTCTTATACTAACAAAAACTTAATGAAATCATTCTCTGTAAACGAAATCAACGAAATCTTAAATGGCGTTGTTGTTGGAAATACTTCAAATCAAATTACAGCTCCCGAGCAACTAGAAATTGCTAAGGAGAACAATATTACATTTATTGGTTGTAAAAAGTATGAGAAGTTTTGGCAAAGTTCTAATGCTTGCGTAGCAGTAGTTAACGACGATATTAGCATTGAACCTGGAGATAATAGAGCCTTTATAAAAGTAAAAAATGCCGACTTAGCGATGACGCAAGTCTTACATTTATTTGCTCCCCCTGCCCCAGTATTCAGTTCAGCAATCCACCCTACTGCAGTAGTAGATATGAGTGCATACATTGCAAATGGAGCAAAAATAGGTGCTGGATCTTACATAGGACCTAATGTAACCATTGGAGAAAATACAGTTATCTATCCTAATGTGACCGTACTTGATGAATGTACGATAGGTGCAAATACCATAATATGGTCTGGAGCAGTAATTAGAGAACGTTGCCATATAGGGAGTGACTGTATTATTCATCCTAATGCTACAATTGGCGCCGATGGATTTGGTTTTAGCCCTTGCGCACAACGAGGATTAGTAAAAATTCCGCAAATAGGTAATGTAATCATAGGCAACAATGTAGAAATTGGTGCTAACTCTTGCGTTGATAGAGGTAAATTTAGCTCAACAGTTGTAGGCGATGGTTGCAAAATAGACAACTTGGTACAAATAGGCCATAACAGTAAATTAGGTCGTTTTTGCATCATGGCTGGAAACAGTGGTCTAGCAGGATCAGTTACTTTAGGCGACGGTGTAATCATTGGTGGTAGTGCGTCAATTAAAGACCACACAACAATAGGTAGCGGTGCAATTGTAGGCGCAGGATCAGGAGTGACTGGTGACGTAGCAGCAGGAAAAACAATGTTAGGTTATCCAGCTGTCGAAGCTAGAGATGCACTTAAACAATGGGCAATTTTAAAACGTCTAGTTAACGATTCAAAGAAGTAAACTAGCACAATTTATCAAATTCATAAAAAAACAGACGTTGCGCATCGTTTTTTTAATTTTATATCGAAAAATTATTATAATCCATCGAAAATAGTAAATATTATTTCGATGGATTTTGTATTTTAGCACCAACTATTTATAACACTATTACAACATGGATTTAAACTTCAATAAGAACGAAGATCACAATAAACTGTTATTATCTCAATTAAAACACAACCTTTCAAAAGTGAAATTAGGTGGTGGTGAAAAGAGAATTGAAAAATTACATGCAGAAGGAAAGATGACTGCCAGAGAACGCATCGATTACCTTCTTGACCCTAAAGCAAAAGCAATTGAAATAGGCGCTTTTGTAGGTGAAGGAATGTACAAAGAACATGGCGGATGTCCTTCTGGTGGAGTTGTTGTAAAAGTAGGATACATTAGAGGGAAGCAATGTGTCGTTGTTGCTAATGACGCTACTGTAAAAGCAGGTGCTTGGTTCCCTATAACAGCCAAAAAGAACTTAAGAGCACAAGAAATTGCAATGGAAAATCGCTTGCCTATTATCTATTTAGTAGATAGCGCAGGAGTGTATTTGCCTTTGCAAGACGAAATATTCCCTGATAAAGAACACTTTGGTAGAATATTTAGAAACAACGCTCAAATGAGTAGCATGGGAATTACACAAATCTCTGCTATCATGGGAAGTTGTGTTGCCGGTGGTGCTTACTTGCCTATCATGAGTGACGAAGCAATTATCGTTGAAGGTACTGGAAGTATTTTCCTTGCTGGAAGCTATTTAGTAAAAGCAGCTATTGGTGAAAGCATCGATAACGAAACCTTAGGTGGAGCGACAACACATTGCGAAATTTCAGGTGTAACTGATTATAAAGCTAAAGACGATAAAGACGCCTTAGACAAAATAAAAAATATTGTTGATAAGATTGGTGACTACAATAAGGCTGGTTTTAGCCGTGTGAAGTCAGAGAAACCAGCATTAGACGAAAAAGAATTGTACGGTGTTTTACCTAAAGCGCGTAACGAACAGTATGACATGATGGACATCATCAATCGTTTAGTAGACAACTCAGAGTTTGAGGCATATAAAGATGGTTACGGTCAAACAATTATCACAGGTTACGCACGCATCGACGGTTGGGCTGTAGGAATTGTAGCCAACCAAAGAAAGGTGGTAAAAACCAAGAAAGGCGAAATGCAATTTGGAGGTGTTATCTACTCTGATAGTGCTGACAAAGCGACTCGTTTTATAGCAAATTGCAACCAGAAAAAGATTCCGTTAGTTTTCGTTCAAGATGTTACCGGTTTTATGGTAGGATCAAAATCTGAGCAAGGCGGAATTATTAAAGACGGTGCTAAAATGGTGAATGCGGTAAGTAATTCTGTCGTGCCAAAATTCACCGTTATTGTAGGAAACTCTTATGGTGCTGGAAATTATGCCATGTGCGGAAAAGCATACGATCCACGATTAATTTTTGCTTGGCCAAGCGCAGAACTTGCCGTAATGGGTGGAACGCAAGCTGCAAAAGTGTTGGCACAAATCGAAGCCTCATCATTAAAGAAAAGTGGTGAAGTAGTAGATGAAGAGAAAGAAGCAGCCCTTTTTGCAAAGATAAAAGCACGTTATGACGAACAAGTTTCGCCCTATTACGCTGCCTCTCGCTTATGGACAGATGCAATCATCGACCCACTAGATACTAGAAAATGGATCTCAATGGGTATTGAAGCTGCAGACCACGCTCCTATCGAGAAACAATTTAACCTAGGAGTGATCCAAGTATAACAAGAATATTTCTATTATTGGGAGCAAGACACTCTCATTTTCATAATAACTTATGTCCCGCTATCCGCTGTATCCCTAAAAAGGGGATGCCGCTGCTATCGGGGCTATTTTTTTACGACTGTTTTTCATAAATACTTCTACAGATTTATCTTGCAAACCAAAGTTTATTCTTGGGATTTAATGGTATATTTGGAAAGCCTGCAATACAAATCCACTTAAGGTAAATAACATAATTATCTATATTACAACATCTTTATAAAAGGCATTTTTTCTCAAAATGATTTGTGAAATAGTACAAAACAAACCACATTGAACATTCGATTATGACCAAAAAGATCCACTTTTCAATTTTGATGCTGCTATGTAATTTTATAATGTTGAGCCAAACCAATGAAATCGTAAAAGCCATCAATGAAAATGCATTCAGAATCAAAGATGTAAATCCAAATATTGAAGTGGAGAAGAATCCAACTTTAGACAGTATTTTTAAAGATGTGAGAATTTTTGGTTTCGGAGAGGCGACGCATGGCACAAAAGAATTCTTTGACTTAAAAGTTAAATTCTTTAAATATGTGGTAAAAAATCAAGCTGTGAAAAACTTTGCAATTGAAGCTAGCTACGGAAACTGCATCGCAATCAATGATTACATACACGGTAAAAACATTAATCCTAAAATCGCGTTGAATAACATTGGGTTTTGGATATGGAACTGCACCGAAGTATTAGATCTTATTGAATGGATGAAGGTTTACAACAGGGGTAAAAACACTAGTGAGCAATTAAGTTTTCATGGTGTAGATAGTAAGGATTGTGCTACTGCAGCCAAAATAATGTATGATTACATAAAAGTGAGTAACATAGAAAAGAAAGAAGAATATTTAAAAATCATTGCAACTTATAGCAAGACACAGAATATAAAAGATGCGAATAGGAAAGAATTAAAAAATCATTTAGTAGTTATGACAGATCTAAAAACCGTCTTAAATAACAACGCAATAGATAGCAGCGATTTTTATGTAAGAACACAAGAAGCTATCATACAATACATTGAATTTAGTTTGAATTACAATCAAACAACTAGAGACACACAAATGGCAGAAAACGTCAATAAAGTATTGACTTCAGCTGGAGCAGAAGGTAAAGTTTTCCTTTGGGCTCATAATTTACATGTGAATAAAGATAAAATACAGTCTAATATCCCATCGATGGGAAACCATCTCAAACAAAAATATGGTAATCAATATTACAGCGTAGGATTTGATTTTGCCACTGGAAAATTTAACGCATTAGACCTTTCTAAAAACCGCCTCACCACAAGTGTAATCGATAACGTAATGAAAAACACGAGTAATGAACTATTCGATAAATGTACCTTTGACACTTACTTACTAGATTTTAATACGGCAATAAAAACTTCCGTTTTAGCTGATTATCTTAACTCTAAAGTAACACATCAAGGAATTGGCTCTACTTTCGATCCTAAAATGGTTATACAGGAAAGATTAATATATTCTTTTGATGCTATTATTTTTGTGAAAAATACAACAGAATCTACTTTACTCCATAATTAAAAATAGCGTGTAAATAAGTTTAAAATAGCCCCATAAAGAACTATTTTAGTACTTTTAATACAAAGATTACAATGAATTTAGATTTCAAAAAAGCAGTAGCTGCTCAAATTCCCGAAATATGGATTATTCTAAAGCAAGCTATTGCAAGACGCAAAGCCGATGGAAGCCAGCAATGGCAAGATGGTTATCCAAATCCTGAAGTTATTTTAAATGACATCAATAAAGCTGCGGGATACATACTTCTAGATGGAGAAATAATTATAGGGTACACTGCAATTTTAATTAACGACGAACCCGAGTACGAAAATATTCAAGGTAAATGGTTGAGTGATTCTGATTTCGTGGTTTTTCACCGTGTAGCGATTGCACAGGAATATCTAGGTAAAAGAATTGCCAAAATCTTAATGCAAGAGATCGAAAAATTTGCTGCAGTCCATTCTATAAAAAGCATTAAAGCAGACACCAGCTTTGACAATCAAGCCATGATTGCTATTTTTGAGAAATTACACTACGTATATTGTGGTGAAGTTTACTTTAGAGGAAGCCCTAGAAGAGCCTACGAAAAAATACTAAAAGCATAATAAGCACATGAAAAAAGTACTACTATTTATTGCAATACTTGCGGTTTTTATACAATGTAATTCTGTTGAAAAATACAACCAACATTATGACACTAAAATCCCTGTCAACGACTTAAAAAGCGATGTTGACTTCACCTATAAAAAATTACAGCATTTGCATCCTTTTCTGTATGGTTTCATCAGTAAAGAGGATTTAGACCATAAATTTGATAGTTTGAAAAACAGTTTAAAAACACCATTAAAACCCTTAGAATTTTACAAAAAAATAAGTCCTATTGTCGCTGCAGTTAAACAAGGGCATATGATTGTCTACCCTCCTATGAAGCGATTAAGTAAGAACGAAAGTAAAGCACTTGAAGAAAAAGGAATGGGACCATTTTCACAAATTGAATTGGGTTTCAATGAAAACAAATTATATGTCTTAAAAAATAAATCTACAGATAGTACCATACATGTTGGTTCCCAACTTATTAGTGTCGATAATATTAAAGTAACTGACATCATTCAAGAACATAATAACTATTTTACCTCTGATGGTTTTAATACTACATTTAAACCCAATTATTATAACACGCGTCTTGCTAACTATTTTGTCATCGATCACGGGATTAAAGACAGCCTATTATACACCTTTAAATACAATGACAGCATTGAAAACCATTTAATAAAACGCTTTAAGAAAGAAGAAAATAAAAATGATTCAGCAGCTGTTGTAAAAGTTCCTAAAATAAAAGTAGATAGAGAAAAGACAAAGGCATTAAAACGTAAAAACCGCATTCAAGGATACGATGCTACTGCAGGTAATTATACTCGAAATATTGAATTTAGAGGTCAAGATAGCAGCACCGTAATTATCAAAATTAGAGGCTTTAAAAATAGGGCTTACAAAAAGTTTTACAAGGAGTCTTTTGCAAAAATCAAGAACTTCAAATCGAAAAACTTAATATTAGATTTAAGAGACAATGGTGGCGAAAGATTAAGTGAAATAAATTATCTCTATTCTCTTTTAACTGACACAAACTATGTATTATTAGAGAAGTCAAAGGTTGTTTCGCGTTCTAGTGTAGCAATAGGATCTTACTTATCTAATGCGCCTGTAGTAGTTCAGGTAGCTAAGACAATCCTTTTCCCCTTTACTTTCACTATTTCTTTATTAACTACTAAGAAAGATAAGGATGGAAGTTTTTATCAAAAAATTTATACAAAAGAACAAGAAGCTGATGAACTGGCTTTTAAGGGGAAAGTATATGTACTAATTAATGGAGGAAGCTTCTCGGCATCTAGTATATTATCCGCAACTTTAAAAGGAACTTCAAGAGCTACATTTGTAGGTGAAGAAACTGGTGGGAATTTCAATGGCACCGTAGCGGGAATTATACCTATTATTAAATTACCGCATTCTGATTTAAAAATTAGAATGGGATTAATGCACGTTATACCGCATCAGCAAACTACAGTTCAAGGCCACGGAGTATATCCTAACAAAAAGATTGAAGTGACCATAAATGATGTACTTAATCAAAAAGATCCCCAACTTGAATGGATACTTGAAGACATAAAAGCAAACAAAGAATAGCAAAAGATAAGCACCTTTAAAGGTGCTTTTCTTTTATTGATTTAAACTTTTTAGGATTTCGTTTCTCTTAACTTTTCCGTTATCTGTTTCTAGAAACAAGATATTGTAAAAAATCTCTTTTGGCTGGTCGTATTTTTCTAAACCTGCTAGCAGACTTTCGTCAAAAATGCCTTTATCTCCTTCTACTACTAATACTAATTTTTCGCCTAAAACGTCATCAGCAATACCGCCAACAAAAAATCGGGATGGAATCAATCCGGATAACTTCTCCTCTATTTGCTCTGGAATTAATTTTATACCACCACTATTCACCACATTATCTACGCGCCCTAAAAACTTAAATTGATGGGCATTTATTATTTCGATAATATCATTTGTGACAATGGCCTGATCTGAAATTTTAGGAGCATTAATTACTAAACACTGCTCGTGATTTTGTGAAATAACGATATCGGGTAAAATGGTAAATGCAGACTCCCCTACTTTTTTAGCAGCAATATGAGTGATGGTTTCTGTCATACCATAAGTCTCATAAACGGCTGTTTCTTTTAATTTCTTCAAGCTCTTCTCTAATTCTTTGCTCATTTTTGCACCGCCCACAATCAGTTTCTTAATATTTTTCAATTCTTTAAGAGACTTTTGTACTTGTAAAGGTACCATAGCAGCAAAATCATATACTTTTTCATTTTTTGCTAGTGGTGTAGAAGTTGGCGCAACAAAATCAACGTCTAAACCTAGAATAAAACTACGTACTAACATCATCTTACCAGCAATATATTCTGTTGGCAAACAAAAAAGTGCTTTATCTCCTGGACTCAAATTAAAAAAGTCTCCTGTAGCTAATGCAGAGTTAACCATTTTTTGTTTGTCCATTTTGATAAGCTTGGGCGCTCCCGTTGTTCCTGAAGTTTTCAGCGTGATATATTCCTTACTGTCAAACCAATCTAGAAGAAAATCACCAATAGATTTCTCAAATGCGTCACCTTCTTTAATTAAGCAATAGGATACGCGGCACAAATCATCTCTATCAAGATGGTATCCGTTTAACTTGAAACGGTTGTGTACATTTTTATAAGTAACTTCAGTTGCCATAATTTGTGATTTTTAAATACTATTAGAAGTGCTGTTTGCTGTAATTTTGCCTGTTAATTTTTCTTTCCAATTAGTCCAATTGTATCGTTTACTAAAAATATACAAGAGCACAGGATAGGTTATAAGTAATAATAGAACATCTGTCAAGCCATAGGTGGGTTCGCTTACGCTTTTTAAAATAGAATCGGTTTGAAAAGCGGTCCAATCTGCTGTTATCAGCAATGCCCCAAAAATATTATTTGCAGCATGAAAGCCTAAAGCTAATTCTAGACCTTCATCCATTAAGGTGATAATTCCTAGAAAAAGTCCTACTGCTAAATATTCGAGCATAATTAAATTCCCAACACGCGATACTTCAGGATTCCAATAATGCATTCCACCAAATATAAGTGTCGTCATCAATAAAGGAAACCATTTATTTTCAGCTAAATTCCCAAAACCTTGCATTAAATAGCCTCTAAAAACTAATTCCTCAACACTCGTTTGAATAGGAATTAAAAGCAGTACCACCACTACTAATATTAGGAAAGGGATGGGTTTGAAATTTAAAACGTATTCCTCAGGATTTAAAAAATAAGCAACAATAACCGAAACTATCAAGAACGCCCCCCAGATTATAAATGAAAAGGCGACTCGCTTCCAGTCAACCTTTGGCCGCGAAGTGGTAATAGATAACATGTTTTGATTGTGCGATTTTTTTAAAATTAAAAACAATGCAGCTAGCACAAACACAAAAGAAAGTAGCATCAAGGCTAAATAGAGATTGGAGTCAAAGTAAGTAGCAAAACCTTCCATCCCCGTAGGCATGGGTTTACCACTGTAATGCGAATAAATAGCAGTTACCACTACAAGAGGTATCGAACCAATGTTTGCCGCTAGAAACAATAAAAATGAACCAAATAAATAACTTGCAAAACTATTCTCCTTCTTAAAACCCTGGGCTATAAACATTTCTAAAATTTTATTTTATTATTCTTGAAAGCAACCTCTTAAAAGCTACTTTTGTGATTTTAAAATTACCTTTTTTATTTGATATAAATCCTATTAAAACCTTATTTAAAATGCAAGTTTATCACAATCCACGTTGCGGCAAATCTAGAAACTGTTTGGCGTATCTTACAGAGAACAATATAGAATTTGAAACCATAAAATACCTAGAACAAACACCCAGCAAAAAACAAATTATTGCACTCTTAGAAATGCTTGAAATGGCCCCATTAGAACTGGTGCGTAAAAAAGAAAAGATTTGGATTGAGAGGTATAAAAATCAGTCCTTAACAGATGATGCAATAGTAGACGCACTGGTTGAAAACCCAATCTTAATTGAACGTCCTATTATAATTAAAGATGGAAAAGCGACCATAGCTAGAGATTTAGAAAGCATTCAAAAAACCTTATAAAAAACGCTCTTTTTTATTTTAACATTTATTTATGAAATAGTGATTAAACCTATTTCGCTTTTACTAATCCTAACACGATAATCTAAACTAAAATACTAATGTACCATCATTTAAAAACCTACTTAACACTTACATTTTTTCTAACCTTAGTCTGTAGCTTTGCACAACAAAGGCAAGGTCCACCAAGACAAGGTCCAGCAGCAGCAAAAATTAGTATTATTGGAACTGTTATAGAGAAAATTAGTAAGCAACCCTTAGAATATGCTACAATTTCATTTACAAACTCTAGGACAGCCAAAGTTGTTTCAGGAGGAATTACTGATCCTAAAGGAGCTTTTAATATTGCTGTTTCTCCAGGAATGTATACTATAAAAATAGAGTTCATTTCTTTTAAATCAATCGAATTAAAAGATAAAGTGCTTAAAGAAGATACAGATTTAGGAACGATTGCTTTAAGCGAAGATGCTGCTCAATTAAATGAGGTAGTAATTCGTGCTGAAAAATCTACAGTCGAAATCAAATTAGACAAAAAGGTTTACAATGTAGGTAACGACATGCTTGTAAAAGGAGGAACTGTAAGTGATGTTCTTGAAAATGTTCCTTCTGTATCTGTTGATGTTGAAGGTAATGTAAGTTTAAGAGGAAGCGATAACGTACGTATTTTTATTGATGGCCGTCCCTCTAATGCCTTAAATATGGCGGAGGCTTTACGCCAAATTCCAGCTGACGCTATTGATAAAGTTGAAGTGATTACTAACCCATCTGCACGTTATGATGCGGAAGGAGGTGCCGGAATCTTGAATATCATACTTAAAAAAGGAAAAAATCAAGGTTTTAACGGAACATTTATTGCCTCTACAGGATATCCAGAAACATACGGTCTAAGTGCCAACTTGAATTACAAAACTGAGAAGATGAATTATTTCACTTCTACAGGATATAGCTATAGAACAAATGAAGGTGCTGGTAAAACAAATTCAGAATATTACAATCTAGATGGTTCTACTAGTAAATTCATAGATGAAACTCGTGATACACAACGTACAAGAAAAGGAATTAGTACAAAGACAGGTGTTGAGTGGGAAATAACACCTACAACATTCTGGACAAATGCAATTAGTTATAGAGACAATCGCGGAGACAATGAGGATTTAGTTACTTATAGAAATTTTGATCAAGCACGCCAATTCACTTTCGATAATTACCGTTTGAATAATGGATATGACAGTGGAAATGACTTTGAATTCACTTCTAATTTCATTAAAAACTTTAATGACAAAGGTCACAAATTAACAGTTGACGGTTCGTATTCAAGAAATAACGATAAAGACAATTCGATTATTACTGCTGTAAACGAGACTTTTCCTGATCAATCGTCGTTTAGTACTACAATGAATGATGAAGTTCAAAAACAATTTCAATTTCAAGCCGATTACGTTTTACCGATAGGTGAAGGTGGTCAATTTGAAGCAGGTTACAAAGGAAACTTCAATGACTTGAATAAAGATTACGATATTTTTGCTAGTGAAAATGGAAACAGCTTAGGTAATTCACTTTCTAACACATTAGAATACAAAGAAAAAATCAACGCCATCTATACACAATATGGTTTCAAAGTAAACAAATTTTCATACTTATTTGGTTTGCGTTGGGAAGACACTAATATTGATGTCAATCTCTTAGACACTAATGAGTTTAATAATAAAAAGTACAATAAGTTTTTCCCTAGTGCTTTTGTAAACTACGAAATATCAGATGAAAGTAGCCTTTCATTAAGCTATAGTAAACGTCTTTCAAGACCTAGAGGACGTTTCTTAGACCCTACTCCTAATATTTCTAGTAACATCAACATCTTTAGAGGTAACCCTGATTTAGATCCTTCACTAACAGATAAATTTGATTTAGGTTATATTAAAAGATGGGATAAAGTAACTTTCAATACCTCACTTTATTTCGAAAACACGACAGACGTATTTTCATTTGTACGTTATGAAAGCGGTGATTTTGTAAACGGAGTTGACGATGGTACAGGAACACTTGTAGGTGGTACGCCAGTTATTTTAAGTACGCCAATCAACATTGGAAAAGAACAAAAATTTGGTTTCGAATTCACATTAAACTACTCTCCTAGCAAAAAATGGAAACTGAATAGTAGCTTTAACTTATTCGATTCTAAAACAACAGGAGCGTTTGTCTACACAGATTCTCAAGGAATTGTACAAACGACTAATTTAGACAACGAAGCAGTTTCATGGTTTACGAGAGTAAATTCTAGATATACTTTACCATACAAAATCGAATGGCAATTAAGCGGAATGTACTTTGGACCTAGCAATACTGCTCAAGGAAGAAGTTTGGGTCAATACATGATCAATACTGCTTTAAGTAAAGATATCTTAAAAGACAAAGCAACGATTGCATTTAACGTAAGTGACATTTTTAACTCACGCAGAATGAGATCAGAAACTAATTTGGCTTCAGTAAGTAATTACAGTGAGTTCCAGTTTAGAAAAAGACAATTTAATTTATCATTCACATACCGCATCAACAAGAAAAAATCTGATAAAGATAGAGAAGCTCCTAAAGGTGGTGGTGATGAAGATGGTGGAGGATTTCCAGGATAACACAAGAATTTAGTTAGGTTAATTAATTCTTGAATACGGGTTCGTTTAAATACGAATCCGTATTTTTTTTTGCCTATTCGAAAAAGTAGGGCACAAAAAAAAAGGATCCGTTTACCGAATCCTTTTTTATGACACAATCTACTATATTATAGTGATTGTTGTTCTTGCTTCTTTTTAGCTTTTTTTTCTTTATATGCTTCCCAAGATGCACCGCCTACCCAGTAGGAAACGAAACTAACTAGAAAAAACATTAACCAGAATCCTAAAGTAAGGATGGTTAAAAAAAGTAAAAAGCCTAAATACTGTGAAAATTCAAACATGTTTTCCGGAATTTTTGAATGTAGCCACAAATGTAAGTTTATTATCCATCCCTACCAATAAAAAATTATAAAAACTATGCATCAATTTTTATAAAATAGTATTTATCCGTATTTTTGAGCTCATATTTAGGAGCATTTTCCAGCTATCCGCTATATCCACGCATAAAAAGCGTGGGATGCCGCTACTATCTGGGCTAACTCACAAAATATACAACAACATGTAATTTTTCAAATAACACAAACACATATAAAATGGAATTTAGAATAGAGAAGGATACTATGGGTGAAGTGCAAGTCCCAGCCGATAAATATTGGGGTGCACAAACAGAACGTTCTAGAAATAATTTTAAGATAGGACCATCTGCTTCGATGCCAAAAGAAATCGTTGAAGGTTTTGCTTACTTAAAAAAAGCAGCTGCTTATGCTAACTGTGATTTAGGTGTTTTACCAATCGAAAAACGCGATGCTATTGCAGCTGTATGTGATGAAATACTTGCAGGTAAACTGGACGACCAGTTTCCGTTAGTAATCTGGCAAACAGGTTCTGGTACTCAAAGTAATATGAACGTAAATGAAGTTGTTGCTAACCGTGCACAAGTTTTAAAAGGTTTTGCGATAGGTGAAGGAGAACAATTTATTAAGGCAAATGATGATGTGAATAAGTCACAATCGTCAAACGATACTTTCCCTACGGGAATGCATATTGCTGCTTACAAAGCGATCGTAGAAGTAACTATTCCTGGTGTTGAACAATTAAGAGATACTTTAAACGCAAAAGCAACTGAATTCAAAAATGTAGTAAAAATTGGCCGTACGCACCTTATGGATGCTACTCCTCTAACTTTAGGACAAGAATTATCTGGTTACGTTGCACAATTAAACTACGGTTTAAAAGCAGTAAAAAATACCTTAGCACACTTATCTGAGGTCGCTCTTGGAGGAACTGCTGTGGGTACAGGTTTAAATACACCTGCTGGATATGATGTAAAAGTAGCAGCATACATTGCTGAATTTACTGGACACCCTTTTATCACTGCCGAAAATAAATTTGAAGCACTAGCAGCACATGATGCTATCGTTGAATCTCATGGTGCTTTGAAGCAACTTGCTGTCTCTTTAAACAAAATTGCAAACGATATTCGTATGCTAGCTTCTGGACCTCGCTCAGGAATTGGGGAATTGATTATTCCAGAAAACGAACCAGGTTCTTCTATCATGCCCGGAAAAGTAAACCCTACACAATGTGAGGCGTTGACTATGGTATGTGCTCAAGTAATGGGTAACGATGTTGCTATCACTGTGGGTGGAATGCAGGGTCATTATGAATTGAACGTATTCAAACCAGTAATGGCTGCTAACTTTTTACAATCAGCACGTTTACTAGGAGATGCTTGTAAATCATTTGACGAGCACTGTGCTCAAGGTATCGAACCTAATCACAAAAGAATTAAAGAATTAGTTGATAATTCATTAATGCTTGTAACTGCTTTAAATACTAAAATAGGATATTACAAAGCAGCAGAAATCGCGCAAACAGCACACAAGAACGGAACAACATTGAAAGAAGAGTCTGTACGTTTAGGATATATAACTGCCGAAGATTTTGATGCTTGGGTAAAACCAGAAGATATGGTGGGAAGTCTAAAATAATTAGCCCATACCAGTAAATAAAAGGCCCTGTAACAAATTGATGTTACAGGGCCTTTTTATATTGAATGAATAAAAAATAGTATGCTATTGCTCCTCTTCTTTTTTAATCACTTTACGAGCTACTTCGATCTTGTATTTTTTGCCTTTCATTTTTTGATCTCTAATATTACTTAACAGATCCTTTACCTTCCCGAATCTCACAGCAGCAAACGAAATAAAATCTTTCACTTCGATTAAACCCAAATCTCCTTTTTCTAGTTGCCCTTTTTGAGAAAAGAAACCTACAATGTCGATTTTGTTTAATTTATTCTTTTTACCACCGCTTATGTAGATTGTTTGAAATTGAGGCGGTTTAGGCAAATTCACAGCAGTGTCAACAGCAAGCACTTTCATACCATAATCAATATAATCCATTTTTTTCTCACTATCATGCGTGATGATATAAGCCGTTCCAGAGGCTGTCATACGAGCTGTACGACCGTTCCTATGCGTGTACTCATCTTCTTTTGATGGCAAATGATAATGAATAACGTGGTTCATCTCAGGAATATCAAGTCCGCGGGCAGCTAAATCTGTAGTGATGAGGTAGCTCACACTTCCGTTTCTAAATTGAATCAAAGCACGCTCGCGTTCCTCTTGATCCATACCTCCATGGTAATATGTTGAGTAAATTCCTTTCTCGTTTAAGGTATCACTAATACGCTCTGCAGCATCTCGGTGGTTACAAAAAACAATAGCCGATTCTGATTTTAAAGAGCAAATCAGGTTAAACAAACTCCCTAATTTGTCTTTATCTTTAGACACTACTAATTTGGTGGCCAAATTACTAGCCTCTTCGTGCTCCGGAATAAAGTCTAAAACAGTTGGATTGATTACTCTAGTATATTTTGGGATTTCGATATCACTAGTCGCAGATACCAAAACTCGCTTGTTCAGTTTGCTTAATTTTCCAATGATAAAAGACATTTGCTCATGGAAACCCAATTGCAACGATTTATCAAACTCATCTAAAATTAAGGTTTGTATTTTATCAACTCTAAAAGTGCCTCTATCAATATGATCTGCAATACGCCCAGGAGTTCCTATCAAAACTGCTGGAGGATTACTCAAGTTTTTAATTTCAGTATCAATTGAATGTCCACCGTAGCACACATTCACTTTATAATCGGTTCCCATTTTTTTCCAAACTTGTTCTATTTGCAATCCTAATTCTCTTGAAGGAACTAAGATCAAACATTGAACAGACAGAATTTCTGGTTGTAACATTTCTAAAATAGGCAACAAAAAGGCCAATGTTTTTCCTGAACCTGTAGGTGACAACAACAAAACGTTGTTATCGTTCAAAATAGCATCTTGCGCTACTTCTTGCATTTCGTTTAGGCTTTCGATACCTAAATTCAATAGTATATTATTAGAATGGTGCTTCTTATTCATTTTTAAATATTTGTGCAAAGGTAAAATGAATTATGCAGTTCTAGTCTAGAATTTCCATTTTTATCTTTACACTAGATTAATGAAGCCCACTTTCTTATTTAAAACACATTTTATTTATATTTGATAACCATAAAACCAATCCCAAATGAAATTCCCAACTGTCCTGTTGTTCTTGCTATCCTGCTATTGTTTTGCACAAAAAAACAAAATTTATGATACTACTTTCGAAAAAGGAAATGGCAATCAAACTGCTACTTACAATGAAACCATAGCATATTATAATCTCCTAGCGAAAGATTTTAAAACTATTTCTATTCAAGAAATGGGACTCACAGACAGCGGAGAACCACTTCACATTGTTACTTATAGCGCTAATGGTGATTTTGATTTTGATTCTGTTCGAAAAGATAAAGCAATAATTTTAATAAACAATGGTATTCATCCCGGAGAACCTGACGGAATCGATGCAACAATGCAGCTGTATCGCGACTTAGCACTAGGCAAAATCGCGATACCCTCAAATGTTGTGCTGGTTACGATTCCGGTATACAATATAGGGGGCGCTCTCAACCGCAACAGTACAACAAGAGTAAATCAAGATGGTCCGGAGAGCTACGGGTTTAGAGGAAATGCACGCAATTATGACTTAAACCGAGACTTTATAAAATCAGATACTCGCAATACCGAAAGTTTTGCTACGATTTTTCAGCTTTTAAAGCCTGATGTATTTATCGACAATCACGTTAGCAACGGTGCAGATTATCAATATAAATTAACCTACATAATGACGCAGCAAAACAAAATAGGCACTATTCTAGGGGATTTTATGGACAAAGAGATGAATACTGCCATAGTTAAAGATTTAGAAAAAAAGCAACTACCCATGACACCTTATGTAAACGCTTTTAGCGACACACCTGATAGCGGATTTATGCAGTTTTACGATAGTCCACGCTATTCAACTGGCTACGCCTCGCTATTTAACACCATTGGTTATGTGGTTGAGACCCATATGTTAAAAAAGTATGATGAAAGAGTCCATGCAACCTATGAGTTCATGCATACAATGCTGACATACACGAATGATAATTATAAGAAAATAAAAGAAAAAAGAGCGGCAAACGAATCGTTATATAAATCAGGATCAAAATATGCCCTTAGTTACAAAATCGATAGTACAGCGGTGACGCAATTTGATTTTCTAGGTTACGAAGGTGCCTACAAAAACAGTGATGTAACTACGGGTAAAAGGCTGTATTATGACCGAGCAAAAACATATAAAAAAACCATCCCCTACTTAAAAAATTACCTAGCTGTAGCAGCAGTGACAATTCCAAAAGCGTATATTATTCCTAAAGGATACTGGAATATTATTGCATTACTAAAAAATAATGGCATCGTCGTAAACAAATTATTAAAAGAAACAAAAGTCCCTGTAGAAAGCTATAAAATAGATAATTACAACACTACAAACACGCCTTATGAAGGGCATTATCTACACCGCAACACCACGGTTAAATTAACAATTGAAACACGCACATTTAATGAAGGTGACTACATCGTCTCAACAGATCAAGCCGGTGTGAAATATTTACTAGAAACGCTGGAACCCGCTGCAGTTGATTCCTTTTTTAACTGGAATTTCTTTGATACCATATTACAGCAAAAGGAAGGCTATTCTGAATATGTTTTTGAAGATACCGCCACAAAGATATTACTAGACAACCCGGAGATAAAGGAAGCATTTGAAGCTAAAAAAGATAAGGATACCGCTTTTGCGAAAGATGCTCCTGCTCAACTAGACTGGATTTATAAAAACTCTATGCATTATGAAAAGGCACATTTGCAGTACCCCATTTATCGCATGAGATAAACAGCAATATAAAAATAAAAAAACGGACAAATGATTTGTAAACATTTGTCCGTTTTTCATGGTAATCCCTATTTTATAACATAAGTATTACAAAGAAGTAGAAATTTCATCTTCTTCTTCAAATAGCAATTTAATATTCTCGTACGAGTTCTTTAAGATCTCTGGAACATCTTCAGGTTTAAACCAAGCCACCTTCTCGATACCTTCCTCTAATTGCCCTTGAGGAGTACCTTCAAAGTCGGAATGCATTTCAAACCAGTGGGTTACTTTAAGTTTATAAACATCATTACGCTTAAAAACATGATAGGTTTTTTGGAGTTTTTTTACAATTCTCAATTTGTTTACTCCAGTCTCCTCCTCTACCTCTCGCATGGCGGTATCCTCAATTTCCTCTCCTTTTTCGATTCCGCCTTTAGGTAGATCCCATTTGCCGTTTCTAAAAATAAAGAGAATTTGTCCTTTTTTATTATACACTAAGCCACCGCCTGCTTTATTCACAGGAATTTTTGTCTTCAAAGTCTTCATAATTTCCTTATCATCGGGATGATATAAACAGGCCTTCTGAATTTTATTTTGAAACATTTTTACGATAAGCTGTTTGATATCAATGCTTTCTAACAAAAACAATTGAAAATCTGTCTCTTTTGAAATTTTATTTGTCAAAAAAAGTGGTTTGTCGTTCACAAAAACTTTATACATTTGTACTATGATTTTTAATAAAGATACTGCCGAAAAAACAGCCGAATTGCTTTTGCAAATAAATGCAATTAAATTGAATCCAGGAAATCCTTTTACATGGGCTTCTGGATGGAAATCACCTATTTATTGTGATAACAGGCTAATACTCTCATTTCCACCAATAAGAAATTATGTGCGAGATGCATTTTCTAAACATATTGAAAAACAATTTGGTAAGCCAGATGTAATTGCCGGTGTTGCCACTGGAGCAATAGGAATTGGTATGCTAGTTGCAGAGAGTATGGGGTTGCCATTTGTATATGTGCGCCCAGAAGCAAAAAAACACGGTCGTCAAAATCAAGTTGAAGGCTTTTTACAAAAAGGACAAAACGTGGTTATTGTAGAAGACTTGATTAGTACTGGTGGTAGTAGCTTGAACGCTGTAGAAGCCTTACGTGCTGCTGGAGCAAACATTAAAGGGATGGCTGCAATATTTACTTATGGCTTTGATATTTCTACACAAAATTTCAAAGATGCTAATGTCGATTTATTCACTTTAAGTAATTATGAAAATTTATTAAACTTGGCTGTAGCCAAAAGTTACATTACCGAAAAAGAAGAAACAACACTAAGAGAATGGAGTGTAAACCCATCTACTTGGAACAACGAAATAAAATAAAAAATACAAATATGAACTTAGAAAGCCCAAAAGTAACTGTTCAAAAATCAGCTCAAGATTTATTTACACTATTAACAGATGTGAAAAATTTTGAACAATTGATGCCTGAGAATATTGCTAAATTT
Organism: Flavobacterium aeripolare; assembly: GCF_013294025.1. Lineage (GTDB taxonomy): Bacteria > Bacteroidota > Bacteroidia > Flavobacteriales > Flavobacteriaceae > Flavobacterium. The sequence continues at coordinate 126,739 of NZ_JABSNL010000005.1, read as the reverse complement.
GAAGTTATAGGTGAAGATGCCTTTATTTTTGGATTGAAAGGAATGCCTGAGATCAAACTAAAAATGAAAGATAAAGTATCTCCTAGTAAAATAGTTCTTGGAGCTGCTAGTGACAAACTTCCTTTTACATTAGTAACTAATATCGAGTCTGTATCTGACGCTACAAGCGCAGTGAAATTAGACTTTGAAGGTGACTTTAATCCTATGATGGCTATGATGATCAAAGGGCCTATTGGAAAATTCATTGAAACACTAGCAACAAATATGGGTAAACTTTAATACACTTATACCTTTATAAAAAAGTCCTTTAAATTTATTTTTAAAGGACTTTTTAGTTAATACAACATTTGGATTTCTTTAATATTATAAGTCACAATAGAGTCATCTTCTAGCAAGATTTCTAATTTCCCTTGCATAGAGACTCCTTTAATAATTCCCATGAATCGCTTCCCTTCTGGCAATTCAAATGGCATAGGCAGGTTCTTTTTAAAGAGCAATTGCAAATAGTCCCTCCACAATGAATCTGGATTTGTTTTAAGAACAATCATAGCATCCTTTAACTCTTTAACTATCGAAAGTAATACTGATTGTTTATCAAATTCTTGTTTAGCGATAACAGCTAGAGAAGACCCTTTAGGAAGGTTTTCAAAATTGGTTTGGTTAATATTGAGTCCAATACCCACCACTGAATTAACTGAACCGTCAATCTTGATACTATTTTCGATTAAAATACCGCCAATTTTGTAATTATATGACATAATGTCGTTTGGCCATTTTATAGATAATTCAGGGATTTTAAAAAATTGTAATGCCCTAATTACAGCAAGAGCCACAGCAATGTTCAAGGTGTAAATTTGGTTTAAATCCAGTAAAACATCTTTAATAAGAACACTCATTGTTAGGTTCTTACCCTTTTCGGCTTGCCATACAGACCCCATTTGCCCCTTTCCTTTTGTTTGCATTTCGGCAGTTACAACGGTAAAATTTTCAACAAACTGCTTATTGGCTAAGCCCTTAAGGAAATCGTTTGTTGAATCTATGGCATCGAGTTTGATTAGTTTCATTGACTATATTTTGTGCAACAGAATTTAATATTTTGTTAAGGGTCAAAAATAATCACAAAAAATGGTAACTTTACCAACTTATATAAAAATTTTTCATGGCAAAAAAGACAATTAATAATGATGACTTACTAGCAAACATCATTAAGGGAATAGAAGAAGTAAAAGGAAATGACATTAGCATTCTAGACTTAAGAGAAATTGATACGGCCGTTTGTGACTATTACGTAATTTGTAATGGTAATTCTAATACACAAGTAAACGCAATTGTAAACTCTATCCAAAAAATCGTTTCGAAAGAATTAAAAGACAAACCATGGCATGTTGAGGGATCCGACAATGCTGAATGGGTTCTTATGGATTACGTAAACATCGTAGTTCACGTATTTCAACAACAAATTAGAGAATATTACAATATTGAAAGTTTGTGGGGTGATGCTAAGATCACTACAATCGAAAACAAATACTAAAGAAAAACACAAGTAATGGCTAAAGATAATAATCCAAACCCTAATAAGTTTAAAGTAAGTCCGTGGCTAGTTTACACTGCTATTTTACTAATCTTTTTATTTATTAGCTTTATAACTGGTGGTTCAAGTTTACAAGAACCTTCCCAGTTGAGCTCTTCTAAATTCAATACGTACCTAGAACAAGGACAAATTGAAAAAGTAATAGTTTATAATAAATTAGAAGCCGAAGTTTTTTTAAAAGCAGATGCTTTAAAACTAAAAGAACACGCAAAGGTTTCTAAAGATTTATTTGACAATACTAACAAAGGTCCACAATATACCTTTGACATTGGTAATGATCAAATATTTCAAACTAAATTAGAGAAAGCAGTAGCTGAAGGAAAATTGAAAGATTTTAGTTTTCAAGCAAAAAGTAACTGGTCTGACTTATTCATTACACTTTTACCAATAATTATTATTGTAGGTGTATGGTTATTTATCATGCGAAAAATGTCTGGCGGAGGTGCTGGAGGTGGTGGTCAAATATTTAACATCGGGAAATCGAAAGCTAAATTATTTGATGAAAAAACCGATATCAAAACTACGTTTAAAGATGTAGCTGGATTAGAAGGTGCTAAAGAGGAAATACAAGAGATTGTAGAGTTCTTAAAAAACCCTGAAAAATACACTAACCTTGGAGGTAAAATCCCAAAAGGAGCCTTACTTGTAGGTCCTCCTGGAACTGGTAAGACATTATTAGCAAAAGCCGTTGCTGGAGAAGCACAAGTACCTTTCTTTTCATTGTCAGGTTCTGACTTCGTTGAAATGTTTGTAGGTGTAGGAGCTTCAAGAGTTCGTGACTTATTTAAGCAAGCAAAAGAAAAATCTCCTGCTATTATCTTTATTGATGAGATTGACGCTGTAGGTAGAGCGAGAGGAAAAAGTAATATGTCTGGCGGAAATGATGAAAGAGAAAACACTCTTAATCAATTATTGACAGAAATGGACGGTTTTGGTACTAACTCTAATGTAATCGTACTTGCTGCAACAAACAGAGCTGATGTTTTAGACAAAGCTTTAATGCGTGCAGGTCGTTTTGACAGACAGATTTTCGTTGACTTACCAGATATTCGTGAGCGTGCTGAAATTTTCAAAGTACACTTAGCTCCATTGAAAAAAGTAGAAGGATTAGACCTTGACTTTTTAGCAAAGCAAACTCCAGGATTCTCAGGAGCAGATATTGCAAATCTTTGTAATGAAGCAGCATTGATTGCAGCCCGTTATAATAAAACTGCGGTAGACAAACAAGATTTCTTAGATGCTGTAGATAGAATCGTAGGTGGATTAGAAAAGAAAAATAAAATCATTAGCCCAGAGGAAAAGAAAGCAATCGCTATTCATGAAGCTGGTCACGCAACTGTAAGTTGGATGCTAGAGCATGCAGCACCCTTAATTAAAGTAACTATTGTGCCTCGTGGACAAAGTTTAGGAGCAGCATGGTACTTACCAGAAGAGCGCCAAATTGTACGTCCAGACCAAATGCTAGACGAAATGTGTGCAACAATGGGTGGTAGAGCTGCAGAAAAAGTAACTTTTGACCGTATTTCTACAGGAGCTTTAAGTGATTTAGAAAAAGTTACTAAGCAAGCGAGAGCCATGGTGACTATTTATGGATTGAATGATAAGATCGGAAATGTTACTTATTATGACTCTACGGGTCAAGGTGATTACAACTTTTCAAAACCTTATTCTGACGAAACAGCAAGAGTTATCGATAATGAAATCTCATTACTAATTGAGGGTCAATATCAAAGAGCGATTACTATACTAGAAGAAAACAAAGATAAGTTGAATCAATTAGCAGATATATTAATCGAAAAAGAAGTAATCTTCAAAGACGATTTAGAAGCTATTTTTGGTAAACGAACATTCGATGCTAATTTAGAACCAGTAGTATCGTAATTACTTACATAGACTAAAAAAAATTAAAATCTTAATTCAAAATTGACTTTTTGAATTAAGATTTTTTTATCTTTGGACGTTTCAAACAATATGTAAAGTACCACCATAATATATGAGTCTTTTTAGTAAATTTTTTGGTTCTAGTAGTTCGGCCGCAGATGAGGAGAAAGTGAGAGAAGAGCAAGAAACTTCAAACATTAGCAACATGTCTATAGATGAACAATTTACCTATCATTTTAAGAAGAATGGTGGTAAATTTTTGTACTGTGAAAACATGGACGAACTGAAAGAGCAGTTTGAAAACATACTGGAAGAGAACGACTGGTTTGAAAGCCAAGTGCTGTGCTACGATCCTAAATTATTTGGATTATTAGACGAAAACAAATTAAGATACGGAATGACATCCAACACAAAATTTTTGTTTTCTACTTGTGAAAATTTAATTGCCGAAGAAGGTTCTGTACTTTTTTCTTCAAAACAAATTAAGCAACACAAACCAAACGAACTACCAACTAACATTGTAGTTTACGCAACCACAAGTCAGATGCTGGGTACAAAAAGCGACGGACTTACTGCTATAAAAAAGAAATACGAAAGAGATTTCCCTACTAACATAACAGCAATTAAATATTTTGAAAAAGCAAAAGAGGAAGACTTCACACATTACGGAAGTTCTCCAAAGAATCTTTATTTATTGCTTTTAGAAGACCTTTAAAATGAATGAAACTTTAAAGAGATCTATATCGGGAGCCGTTTATATTGTCTTATTAATCGCTTCAATCTTATATTCTACTGATAGTTTTTTTATTCTGTTCGGGATATTTTTACTTATAGCAACTTTTGAGTTCTGTAACTTGGTACAAATTAATAAAATAATTCCTGTGCTTCTTTCTGCAGGATGCTTTAGTTTGTTTTACATGATATCTTCAGCTAGGGATGGAATTTTATTCGATCTACGTTTTAGTAAGAACTTTGACCTATCTGTATTATTCTTTACCCTATTTGTATTTATAAAATGCATCCATTTCCTATTCGATAATAAAGCCGTTAAAATAGATTCGTTTTCTAAGTATGTGTACTTACTAGGTTACATAATTTTACCGTTTATTATAATCACAAAAATCCCTTTTGGAAAAGACGGTTATAATCCTAAAATACTAATAAGCATCTTTATATTAATTTGGACGAACGATACATTTGCCTACATCGTGGGGAAATCTATTGGTAGGACTAAATTATTTGAAAGAATCTCACCTAAAAAGACTATCGAGGGATTCTTTGGAGGTGTCGTATTTGCAGTAGTGGTGAGCTACGTAATTGCTAAATATTACATAGAAATAGCTGAATCGAATATTTACATCTGGATTATAATTGCCATCATTGTTGGTTTCTTTGGAACGATAGGTGATTTAATAGAATCAAAGTTTAAACGAGTAGCTGGCGTTAAAGACAGCGGAAAAATAATGCCTGGACATGGAGGTGTACTAGATCGACTAGATAGTGTTATATTTGTAGCACCAATTGTATTTTTATTTTATCAAATTTTAAATTATGTTTCATAGAGAAGGAATTAAAACAATTTTATTTGGCTCAATTTTCACAACAGCCGTATTGTTATTATCTGATAAATTTATCACGTTAATTTGGCTGCAAAAAACAGTTCAAATTGCCGCATTTATCATTTTAGTTATTATTTTACAGTTTTTTAGAAATCCTAAAAGAACTGCCATCCTTAGTGAAACAGAAATACTGGCTCCAGTAGACGGGAAAGTTGTAGTAATCGAAGAAGTATTTGAAGCAGAATATTTTAAAGACAAACGCATACAAATCTCTATATTCATGTCGCCTATTAACGTACATGTGACACGTTATGGATTGAGCGGTCTGGTAAAATTTAGTAAGTACCATCCAGGTAAATTTTTGGTTGCATGGCATCCAAAAGCGAGTGAAGAAAATGAAAGAACAACCGTTGTAATTGAAAACCCAAATTTTGGTCAGGTATTGTACCGTCAAATTGCAGGTGCTCTAGCACGTCGTATTGTAAATTATGCAAAAGAAGGCATGCAAGTTGTGCAAGGAACAGATGCTGGTTTTATTAAATTTGGTTCAAGGGTAGATATCTTTTTACCATTAGGAACACCAGTGAATGTTGTGCTGAATCAAAAAGCAATAGGTGGAAAAACAATTATTGCAACTAAGGCATAATGAACACAAATGATATAGATCTTCAGTTTCAAAAAGCTGTCGAAAGTGCCTCAGCGATGACGCAAGCATCATTGCCACAAGACGTCCAGTTGCGTTTATATGCATACTATAAGCAATCTACACTTGGTACTGTCGAGATACGACAAACCACTTCGTACCATTTAAGAGATGCTTTTAAAACAAATGCTTGGATGCAAATTAGCCATATGTCAGCTATGGAAGCTAAACAGGAATATATAGCAATCATTAATAGCATATTAAAAAATAATAAGGGAAATGAAAAATAATGTCGTGTTTGCAAGTGCGTTTACAGCAGTAACTTTACTTTTTTCTTGTCAAGATAAAAAGTTCACAGAAGTTGTTGAAGTTCCACTACCTACTGCACAAGAAAAAGTTTCTATAGGATATCCAGAAGATGTCAAAGCAAAAGAAGGATCGTTTCAAGTTGATAAACTAGCCTATGCTTATGATGCTTTGTCTCCTACAGTATCACCACTGACTTTAGAGACGCATTATTCTAAACATTATTTATCAGATACTAATGGTTTAAATGCAGCGATTGCTGGTACTCCATATCAAAACCAATCAATTGTAGACATTTTGTCTAAATTAGATATTAGAGATACAGAACTTCGCAACGATGCTGGTGGTTACTACAACCATAGTTTATACTTTAAATCTATGGCTCCTGAAACAGGCGGGACACCTACAGATACAATTGCAGGAACTATCGATCGTGACTTTGGGTCTTTTGCTAATTTTAAATCAGCTTTTAAAGCTGAGGCTTCTAGCCAAGTAGGATCAGCATGGACGTTTTTAATCGTTGATAGATACGGAAAATTAAGAATTACAAGTACGCAAAATCAAGACAACCCTTTAATGCGAAATGCAGCTGTGCCTGGAACACCTATTTTAGCACTTGATTTGTGGGAGCATGCTTATTATTTGGGTTACCAATATCGTAGAAAAAATTATATTGATTCTTTCTTTAATGTAATTAATTGGAAACAAATTAATGAAAATTATGAGGAAGCATTACGCAAGAAATACAAATAGGAATGCCATTATAAATTAAAAAAATGCTGATGTAACATATCGTTATCATCAGCATTTTTTTTTGTTCGAATGCGAGTTGCCTATAGTTTATAAATAAAAGATTGTAGCGGCGCTACCGTGACTTTTAAAATCCCCTCACCCTTAGCAATACTCAATTCTCCTTTAGTATGCAGCGATAACTGATCTAATACTTCGTATTTACCGTCAGCTATATTCCATTGTGCTATAACAGCTTTTGGTATTACAACATTAAAACTACTTGTATTTTCGGCAGAAAAGTTACTGACGATAATTAACTTCTCATTATCTGACCATCTTGTAAAAGCATAAATTGTCTTTGCTAATATATCCTTATTTTGGCTTCCCTCAATTTCTAAAGCCGAATAGCTCCCCATCAAGGCATCACTTGTGCGTGAAAAACTCAGCAATGTTTTGTAAAAAATTCTAAGCTCTTTCTCTTTTGGCGATAAGCCGCCACCATCAAATTTACCATTATTCATCCATCGCTGGTGATTAGGTACTCCCACATAATCAAAAATAGAGGTTCGAGTAGCGGTACCATACCCACTATTTTCAAGAGCAGCCTCCCCTACTTCTTGTCCAAAATAAATCATTGTAGGCGCACTACTTATTGTTGTTGAAACAACCATTAAAGGCTTACCATTCTCGGCAGATCCAGCAAAAGCGTCATTTGCTAGTCTTTGTTCATCATGATTATCAAGAAAATGAAGCATGTGATGTTCTATATCAGCCATGTCCTTTTGTATCATAGTTAAATCTGCAGTATTTGCCGTGCCTTGCGTAATAGCCTTTAATTTATCATAGGTTGCTACTTTATCATATAAGTAGTCCATTTTACCTAACTGAATATAATTGCGATATTGCTCTGGCTGATACACTTCTGCAACTAAAAAAGCATTTGGATTTGCTCTTTTGATAGCAGAATTCATATAGCTCCAAAATTCATAAGGCACCATCTCTGCCATGTCATATCTAAAACCATCTACGCCTTTAGCAGTCCAATATAGCGCAATGTCTCGAAACTTAACCCAAGAATTAGGGACATCTTTCCCTTTCCAGAAAGCGTAATGCATTGCCGTAGATTTGCTTGCATAATCAGCAAGGAGTTCAGGAAAATCCTTTGTGCCATCAGGGCGCACACCATAATTGATCTTAACCGTTTCATACCAATCATTTTTATCCGGCTTGGCTAATTTAGATCCATTACCAGTCCATTTTGCTGGAATCTCAGTAAACTTACCATCACTTAAAGGGTTACTTTCACCGTTTAATGGTTTAACCGTGTCTGGAACTTCAAATTCTGAATTTGGGATATAATAAAAATTATTGTCTCTTTTATAGGCAACAGAAGTGTCATCGCTAGCACCGAAATCTTCAACACCCTCGGGATTATTTTTACCTTCATATTTACGTGCAATATGGTTGGGTACAATATCAATAATTACCTTCATACCTGATTTGTGCGTTCGTTCTATTAGCGCCTCAAACTCTTGCATTCGGTTTTCAGGGTTTACAGCCAAATCTGGATCTACATTGTAATAGTCTTTTACGGCATAAGGAGAACCCGCACGGCCTTTTACAACATCAGGATCGTCATTAGAAATTCCGTATTTTGTATAATCTGCAATCACCGCATGATGTGGCACTCCAGTGTACCAAATATAATCGACACCTAAATCTTTTATTTCGCGCAAAGCGACATCAGTAAAATCATCAAACTTACCTACTCCATTTTCTTCAATAGTTCCCCAAGGTTTATTGGTCGTATTTTTATTCCCAAAAAGTCTCGTAAAAACTTGGTACACTACAACTTTTTTCTCGTGTTTATGATCTTGATTTGTTACTTCATTTGCAAGTTGGCTAGTTTTACACGAACTAACAATAATTGCAAAGGTGACTGCTGTAAAAGCTATTTTATTTCTCATTGTTTCTATTTTAAATAACCACAACCTTGTCATTAAACAAGGTAGTAATCTAATTTACTGTAAAATATGCAAATTTGCAGTATAACATGTACTGCTACACTCACAAATACTATTAAAAACCCTACTACAACGTGAGAGTTCCTTTGAATGTTAATAATATTATTTGATCATAAATTTAGATTACTTCATCCTATTCCCAATCTATAAATAAATGCTAATATCGATTAGGATTGTTTCCTTTTTCTTAAATTTGACAAAAAATAAATCCATTGAATAAATATCTATTCTTAATAGGCTGTTTCTTGTTGCTTTTTTGTTCGAAATCAACTTTTGCGCAAGCGCCAAAAAAAATAATTGTTGAACATGCTGATTATGGTGAGACAAATACCGAAGATATGCCAGAAGGTGCTTATCTAAACGGCAACGTTAAAATTAACCATGACGGCATGATCCTGACCTGTAATAAAGCCTACTTTTTTAAGAAGGAAAACTACATCAAGGCTTTTGGTAACGTGCAGTTAGTTCAAGGAGACACCTTATTTCTAAACAGTAAATATGCTGAATACAACGGAAACATGAAGCGAGCTTTTGCGTCTGGAGATGCTTACATGAGCTCCCCTGATGCTACGCTTACCACAGACACCATAAATTTTGATAGAAACACCCAAGAAGCTTATTATAATTCCCTGGGAACAATCGTCAATAAAGACAATACGCTTAAATCAAAATCTGGACGCTATTACGTGGAGCAAAAGAAATTTCAGTTTTTGACTGCCGTGACTATTACTAACCCACAATACGTTATAAAGTCTAATCACTTAGATTATTACAGTAACTCTGGGCATTCTTATCTATTAGGACCATCGACGATTACTAGTAAAAACAACTACATCTACACCGAGAAAGGTTTCTATGACACAAAGAAAAATCTAGCGCACTTTCTTAGAAAATCATACATAAAATATGACGACCGATTAATCGAAGGTGATAGTTTATATTATGATCGAAATAGGGAGTTTGCATCTGCTACGCGCAATGTAAAAATTACAGATTCTATAAACCGCGCTATTATCAAAGGCCACTATGGGGAAGTTTATAAAAAGAAGGACTCGATGTTTGTTACTAAACGAGCACTTGCAATAAACTTTGTAGACAACGACTCTGTTTATATTCACGGTAAACGTTTAATGGTTACTGGTAAAGAAGGTGATCGAATTATTAGAGCATACAATAATGTACGTTTTTTAAAGAAAGACATGAGTGGAAAATGCGACAGTATTCATTCAAGCTCAAAGAATTCGTTAACAAAGTTGATAGGAAATCCTATCCTGTGGAATGGTGAGAACCAAATTACAGGTGATGTGATTCACTTAATTGGTAATAACACTACAAAAAAAATAGATTCCCTCAAGGTGCTCAATAATACTTTTTTAGTTTCTAAAGATACACTAGGAACAGGGTTTAATCAGGTAAAAGGACTAAACTTATATGGAAAATTCTTAGACGGAAAATTGCATGACGTAGACATTGTAAAAAATGCAGAAGTTATTTTCTATATGCGTAACAATGAAAACGAACTTATAGGGATTAATAAGAATATTAGTAGTAGAATCAATATGATTCTCGATAATAACGCTATTGAAACTATCACCTTCTTTAAGCAAGTAGATGGTGATATCTATCCCGAAGCTGACCTTCCTGAAAATGCGAGAAAATTACGAGGATTAGTATGGAGAGCTGACGAGCGCATTTTTAAGAAAGAAGATTTATTTACTGAGGAGGAAAATGAGTACAACGATAAAATGATCGATGCTGCTAAGAAGGATGAAGTAGATAAAAACGTCCCATTAAAGGTGAGAAAAGAGACCTTAAATTACGACAAGAAGAAACCAAAAATAAAATAATATTTTCTTGTATTGCTGTCTATTAAGTTTAAAACAGCATAATTCACTTTAATTTAATTAGGCACACTAAGCCAACAGATTAAAACAATCAACTATTGAAAACAGATTTTATAAAATACCAAGCGCAAACTTCTCCCTACCCATTAGCTATGGAAGTTTCTTACGCAAAGGGATCCTATATTTACGACACAAACAATAAAAAATTTTTGGATTTTGTAGCCGGAGTTTCTGCATGTACACTAGGACATCAGCCAGCTCGCGTAAACCAAGCCATAAAAGATCAACTTGATAAATATTCACATGTCATGGTTTATGGCGAATATTCGCAAAGTCCAGCTGTTGCCTATTGCAAATTATTAGCATCTCTCTTGCCCGCTCCTTTAGAAAAAACCTACATGGTAAATTCAGGAACAGAAGCTATCGAAGGCGCATTAAAACTAGCCAGAAGGGTTACTGGTCGTAGCCAATTAATATCTTGCCATAATGCCTACCACGGGAATACGATGGGGTCATTAAGTGTGATGGGATTTGAAGAAAGAAAACAAGTGTTTCGTCCATTGATTCCTGATGTGGATTTTATTACCTTTAATAATGAAGCTGATCTAGAGAGGATTACGACAAAAACTGCTGGAGTATTACTTGAAACAATTCAAGGAGGCGCTGGTTTTATCCAACCTGAAAACGGTTTTCTCGAAAAAATAAAAGCAAGATGTACTGCTGTAGGAGCACTTTTAATATTAGACGAAATCCAACCTGGTTTTGGTAGGACAGGAGCGCTTTTTGGTTTCCAAAATTACAATGTAGTTCCAGATATTCTCGTTATGGGAAAAGGAATGGCAAGCGGAATGCCCGTAGGTGCTTTTACCGCCTCAAGTGAAATGATGGACTTGCTGAGCGACAACCCTAAGCTAGGCCACATTACAACCTTTGGTGGTCACCCTGTCATCGCGTCAGCATGTTTAACTACTTTGCAAGAATTAACTGAAACTGATTTGATCCCACAAACATTAGAGAAGGAAAAATTGTTCCGTACTCTTTTGGTACATCCTTTGATTAAGGAAGTAAGAGGTAAAGGACTGATGCTTGCTGCCATGACGGAGACGGCTGACATAACAAATGAGGTCATTTTAAAATGCCAAGATAAAGGACTGATATTGTTCTGGTTATTATTTGAGGGCTGTGCGATTAGAATTACACCTCCTTTGACTATTTCGAATCAAGAAATTGAAGAAGGATGTGCCATTATAAAAGAAGTAATGGATGAAATCTTAGCATCAAAATAGGTCCACGAAGCCAACACTATTTTTACACCACACTATTGTTAATTAAATTGTTCACAACAATTTTGTTTTTTTCAAGCAGCAATAGTTATGATACCTAACTTTAATTAGGTCAAATTCAAAAAAACAAAGCATGCAATTAAGCAACGAAGAAGAAGACTATAACTTATCATTATCTAAATTTGAGTCTATGTTGAAAACCAACAAAGTGCTCTTTTTTGACTCGGAAGAGTTTGAAGAAATCATTCTTCATTATTTAGATATGGGTAAGGCAGCATTAGCTAAAAAAGCACTAAAACTAGGTTTGGATCAACATCCAAAATCTGTTGGCTTAAAGCTAGTACAGGTCGAAATGTTAGTATTTGATGATAAGCTAGAAATTGCTGAGAAGCTCTTGAACGAACTCTATGCTATCGAGCCAAATAATGAAGAAATTTACATACAAAAAGCAAATATTTATTCGAAACGTGACCAACATGAAAAAGCAGTCGAGTTTCTAAAAATAGCACTTACTTATACTGAAGATTATGCTGATGTCTATAATTTAATAGGCATGGAATATCTCTTTATGGACAAATTAGAAGAAGCAAAAGAAAGCTTTATTAAATGTCTTGAAGAAGATTTAGAAGATCAATCTGCTTTGTATAATGTGGTGTACTGCTTTGAATTTTTAGATCAAAACTTAGATGCCATTGCTTACTTAACGAAGTACATCGATAAAAATCCTTATAGCGAAATTGCTTGGCACCAAATGGGGCGTTTGTATTATGATCTAAAAGATTATGAAAATGCGATACGTGCATTTGATTATGCGACTCTAATTGATGACGAATTTCTAGGTGCTTTTATGGAAAAAGCAAAAGCCTACGAAAGAATGAAACAGTATGAAGAAGCCATCGAAAGCTATAATCGCACAATTGCGCTTGATGACGCAACATCTTATGCCTTATTACGCATAGGTAAATGTCACGAACGTTTAGGGAATACAGCTCAGGCCATCAAGTATTATAATGAAACAGTACACGAAGATCCATTACTTGACAAAGGTTGGATTGCAATAACTGATTTTTACATTCGTCAAAAAAACTTTCAAAAAGCGCTCTTTTTTGTCAACAAAGCATTAGCTATAGACAATCAAAACCGACTTTACTGGAAGCGATATGCAAAAATTAATAAAGAAATGAATTTCTTTGAAGAAGCTGAATTTGGTTTCAGAAAAGCAGTAGAATTTGGAGATACAGAATTAGACACTTGGTTATTCTGGGTGAATATTTTACAGTTTTTAGGAGAATTTGATACCGCTATCCAAACCTTGTTGCAGGCTTCTGAATATTTTCCTGAAGAAAACGAAATCGAATACCGTTTAGCAGGATTGTATTTTATGGCGCAAGAGGAAACGAAGGCGAAGTTTCATTTGAGCAACGGTCTACGATTAAATTTTGACAATTACATCTTACTTGAGGACTTGTTTCCAGTAGTGTGGACAAATAAAGCAGTACGCAATTACATTGAAAAATATAAAAAAGACTAATGGCAAATAGTAATAAGAAAAGATTTGGTTTGCTTGGTAAAAACATCAGTTATTCCTTTTCGAAAGGTTATTTTACAGAAAAATTTGAGGCAGCTGCATTAAATAATTGTACGTATGAAAATTTTGATCTTCAAACTATTAGCGAGTTCGAAACACTAATTAAAGATAATCATGAAGAACTGGCTGGAATCAATGTAACAATTCCTTATAAAGAAGCAGTTATTCCATTTCTAGATAAGCTATCTAAAAAAGCAAAGTTAATAGGCGCTGTGAATACCATTAAATTTACTCGAAGCGGTAAACTAAAAGGGTATAATACAGACTATTATGGCTTTAAAAAGGCTATTAAACCATTACTAGCTGATCATCATAAAAAAGCATTGATCTTAGGTACTGGAGGCGCATCAAAAGGAGTTTGCTTTGCTCTGGACGAGCTAGGAATTACCTATACGTTTGTGTCAAGAATAAAAAACGAAAATACCATATCGTACGAAGATTTAGATCAAGAGGTATTTACAACGCATACTATTGTAATTAATGCAACTCCAGTAGGTACGAGTCCTGATATACTCGCTTACCCCGCTATCCCGTTTGAATTTTTCACCACTCAGCATATTGCATTTGATTTGATCTATAATCCCGCAATAACACAATTTTTAAGTAAGGCTTCCGCCAAAGGAGCGCAAACAAAAAACGGTTACGATATGCTTGTCTATCAGGCTGAAAAGGCTTGGAAAATATGGAGTGAATAGTTTATTTATCATATCTCTAAAATTACAAAGCACTCTATTTATAGAAAATGCCCCAAATAGTTAAACTCTATTTGGGGCATTTTTCATGAAAAGACTACTAAAGTATGAGATAACTTTGAAACAAAATATAAACTAGTGACATTTTGAGATATACTTTGTAATGAAAAACGATCTAGCCATCTAGAACTACTTTAATATAATTTCGCATATTCTAAAATATCTTACTGGGAAACGTCGAAGTAAGTAAATATCTTAAGTAACGTTATTCTCATATGCTGGCAATTGTAGCTATCGTTGATTACTAGTCAACATTAACTATAAACTGACCATTGTAATCGCTTTTATTATAGCTTGCTTCTTTTTTTATAAAAAGTATCTTCAAACCACTTTTGTGGATTAGCATCTATATAATTGGAAATTCTATCGTACGCGTTATCACTTCGTATAACGTGATCATGGAAAGAACGTTACCATGAAAAAGTTTCTAGTCCAGATTGGTGTATCAATTTTGAAGAGGTCGTTTTTAGCGCTCCCATAAGGCTTGATAATGACTTGATTTTTACATCTAGGTGGGTTTGTCTGGAATTTAATAACTCTTGATCCATAGCCACATACTTTACAACAATATTTTGAAAGGCATCATCTTGAATTGAATCATTTTGAATTGAATCATTTTGAATTGAATCATTTTGAATTGGATTATTTTGGGGAATTGGATTAATTTGGGGAATTGGATTATTTTGCACGATTGGATTATTTTGGGAATTTGGATTATTTTGGGGGATTGGATTATTTTGCACGATTGGAATATTTTGGGAATTTGGATTATTATGCAGGTTTGAATTATTTTGGGGGATTGGATTATTTTGAGGAATTGGATTATTTTGGGGGATTGGATTATTTTGGGGAATTGGATTATTTTGCAGGATTGGAATATTTTGGGGGATTGGATTATTTTGGGGGATTGGATTATTTTGGGGAATTGGATTGCGTACGGACAGGTCGCGACCTGTCCCTATTGATAATCTTGATCGATTAATTTCTACGATTATATGAACATGATTGGGCATAACCACATAATTATGAATCAAAACATATTGATACTGCTCTTCTAACCACATTATTCTATCGCCCACAATCTTGCCAAAATCATTCAAATCTACTTTATGCGTTTTTGCAGATACATCATTTTTTGCATTTTCTATGCCTTCCGCTATTTCTTCGACCCAACCAAAACAGCATCTTCGATCTTGAACACATATGGTAACAAAATATAAATTATCTCTAGAATAATCATAGTTTAATTTTCGATTCCTTTTTCTATTTTTCATGGTTTTAAAAGCTTATTAAAGGCAATAATCTTGGTATAGATAAAATTATTGTCAATCAATATACCACTTAATGACCTAATAACTATTTGATTACCAACTAAAATTTAAAAAATAAATCAACTTATCCAGTAATAAAAGAATTATAAAAATTGATTTTCTTCTCACTAAGATCGTATTATTTTGCTTTTGAATAAAGAACTTTAAAAGAGTAGTTATTTCACAGCTACCATATAGGCCCCTAAGACTTAGCATATACCTGCAAGTAATCGTATATATAAATTTTCAGGTAAATCGTATCCCATAGCCCTGATAGAAGCGGCATCCTTTTATGGTTTTGTTTAAAACAATAAAAGATACAGCGTATAGCAGGAAACAGCTCCAAAAATTTGTATCCTACACTTAAAACCACTCTTAATTAGCGTTTTATTTTGTTATTAAATACTGCTTTACTATCTTTCCAATTCAATTTATTAACAACCGTAAACATTGAACCAATGTTAGAAGAAAAGAATGATAACCTGCAAGATGCAGATGGAAAATTAGCTACTGAGTCTACTGAAACTGTTACTGTAGTATCTGATCATAAAGATGAAACTACTCATGAGCAGCCTGTAAATGATCAACAAAAAGCGATGAATGCCATTGAGGATTCAAACGCTGAGGAAAGTGAGGATGAGACTTTGAAAGATCGCCACGACATCCCTATGCAAGATTATGACACGCTATCAATGGAAGAGCTTGTAGCATCTTTAAAAATTATTACTGCTGTAGAGAAAGTGATGTCTGTAAAGGATCACGTAGATGAGATAAAAAAATCATTTTTAGTAAAATACAATGACTTTATCGAAGAGAAAAAAGAAGCTTTTCATGCAGAGCAACCAGATAGCACAGAGGATTTTCAATATCATTTACCGTTAAAAACACAGTTTGACGAATATTATAACCTATATAAGGACAGGAAAAATGCTCATTTTAAAAGTCTGCAAACTAATTTAAAATCTAATTTAGAGGTACGATTAGCTATTGTGGAAGAAATGCGAGAGTTAATAAATCCGCAGGAAGATATTAAAGATACTCTTAAACATTTCAACGAATTAAGAGAGCGATGGAAGAACGCAGGATCTATACCTAAAGATAAATACAACCACGTCTGGAATAATTACCACTTTCATGTAGAGAATTTCTACGACTATTTACACTTAGATAGAGAAGCGAGAGATCTAGATTTTAAACATAACTTAGAGCAAAAGCAAAAAATAATTTTACGCGTTGATGAGTTGTTACAAGAGGATGATATTCAAAAAGCCTTTAGAGAATTACAGGACCTGCACCGTATGTGGAAGGAAGACATAGGACCTGTAGGGAAAGAACATCGTGAGGAAATATGGAACCTTTTTAGTGAATTGACTAAGAGGATGCACGATAAAAGAGAGCTATTGTTTGAAAAACAACATGCTATTGAATTAGAAAATCTTGAGCGTAAAAAACAAATTATTGCTGATATAGAAGCATTAGCTACTGTAAAAGTGAATTCACACTCTCAGTGGGTGGTTCAAATAGGAAAAGTAGAAGCTTTAAGAACCGCTTTTTTTAATGCTGGAAAAGTACCAGCAGAATTGAATGAAAAAACCTGGAGCTCTTTTAAAAATGCGGTTAGAGATTTCAATTCTTTCAAAAACTCGTTTTACAAAGAGATTAAAAAAGACCAAAACGATAATCTTAATAAAAAGAACGCTTTAGTTGCTCAAGCGCAAGCGTTACAAGATAGTGATGATTTTGAGACTACTACAAATACGATGAAACGCATACAAGATGAGTGGAAACAAATAGGTCATGTACCTAGAAAATCATCTGATAAGGTATGGGGAGAATTTAAAACCGCTTGCAACCATTATTTTGATCGTTTAAAAGAGCTTAAAAATGAGAGTAATGCACAAGAAATGGCTGCCTTTGAGGCAAAGAAAGACTATCTAGAATCTTTGAGAGATTTTGAATTAATAGGATCGCACAAAGAAGACTTAGATGCCATTAAACTTCACATCGCTAACTGGAAGGAATTAGGGCGTGTACCTCATGCTAGAAGACATATTGAAGGTAAATTTAATAAGATACTTGATGCTCTTTTTGACAAGTTAAGCTTAAGTAAAAAAGATACTGATATGATGCGTTTCTCGACTAGGATTGACCAACTAGCGGAAAACAACGATACTCGAAAACTTGAGAATGAGAAAATCTTCATTATGCGCAAAATCGATGAAGTGCAAAATGAGATATTTCAGTTAGAAAACAACATTCAGTTTTTCACCAACACTAAAAATGCTAAGAAAGAAAATTCAATTGTATTAGAGGTTCGTAAAAACATCGCTATCCACAAAGAAAGTTTGGACGTTTGGAAAGAAAAACTAACCCAATTAAGAACTTTAAACCAAGAATAATAAACAAATACCCTATTTATATAACCTCAAACTACTTTAGTTTGAGGTTTTTTTTATGCTTAAAATCCCGACTATTTAGGCTCATGTAAATTAGGCTCACTAGCAACAAAATTATAAATTTGCAGTATGAATTGGGTTAAGAGAACGCTCGCTTTTATAGGACTTATGTATGTTTTACTTGTTGCTTTTTCAGCGACAGCAAATGCAATGCCCTTTAAAACCAAAAAGCAAAGCAGCCCAAAACTAGCTGTAGAGAAAATCCAGAATTCGGCTTTCATTCAACCGCAGCTGCAGTATAGTGCACATTTACAAGTAGAAAAAGATAGCAATCCCCTAATTAAATGGCAAGCTACATTCTTGACGCCTAGAACATCTGTTGTAGCAGCTTCTTACTGTAAATCATACTTAAACCAAGATATAAATAGATGCGAAAAAGTATCTATATTACTCTTTCCGTTCCATTTTTTCTGGTGATTTAAATTCATTTATACTTACACAATACTATTTTATACAGCTTAATCAATTGCATTGAGCTGGTCTTGTTCTATAAATTAATTTAAAATAAAAATGGATACATCCGTAACAATTATAGGTCTTGTAATTACATTACTACTTGCAACACCACTCTTTTTTGTCCTTCGTTCTAGTATGATCACTAATAAGAAGATTAAAACCATAAAGGCTACTCACAGTAAAAACAATACCTATAACTATGAGCTAACCGAAATACTCAATAATAAGGTTATGAGTATAGACCAAAGCAATAAGGCTTTTCTATTTATGGACTTTAATAACAACCAAGAGCACACTGCTTTTATAGACCTAACTGTTGTTAAAAGCTGTGATCTAGTACTTACTACAAAAAGCTCAAAGGAAACAATCGTGAAAATTGATCTAGAATTTCAGTACAAAGATGCTGTTAGCAAAGACGTCGTTACTATTTATACAATTGAAAACGATCAAATAAATCAAATTAGGTTATATGAGGAGCATCAACTAGCCATAAAATGGAAAGCACTTATAGACAAATGCATTTCTAACTAACATTTATAATAAATTCTAAGAGGCTTTTTATAAGCCTCTTTTTTTTGGTCTAATGCTAAATCTGTATTGGGATGATATTTATCATTTTAAATAATAAGGGTTAACCCTATTTTTGAAGTCAAGATAAAATTACTAGATATGCAAAACACCTTGATTCAAAAATATAATGTTCCGGGACCACGATATACCAGCTACCCTACTGTACCGTACTGGAATGAAACCGAATTTGAATATCAAAATTGGATCGATACCTTAAAAAAATCTTTTATAGAAAGTAATAGTTCTGATGGCATTAGCTTATATATTCATCTTCCCTTCTGTGAGAGTATGTGCACTTTTTGCGGGTGTAATAAGCGCATTACTAAGAATCATGATGTTGAAAACCCTTACATAGAAGCTGTTTTAAAGGAATGGTCACTTTACTGCAAGATGCTGCCTGAAAAACCAATGATTAAAGAAATTCATCTGGGAGGAGGAACGCCAACGTTTTTTTCGAATAAAAATTTGGAAGATTTAATAAACGGAATTTTCTCCTATGCTACAATTGCACCTAATCACGAATTCAGTTTTGAAGGTCATCCTAACAATACCACATACAAACATCTAGAAAAATTGTACCAATTGGGTTTTAGAAGAGTCAGTTTTGGTGTTCAGGATTACTCTCCAATAGTGCAAAAAGCAATTCATCGTGAACAACCCTTTCACAACGTAGCAAAAGTAAGTTTTTGGGCAAAAGAGATTGGGTACACTTCAATAAGTCACGACCTTATTTTTGGACTTCCTTTTCAGACTACTAAAGATATAATTGATACTATCGAAAAAACAAAGTCGTTACAGCCAGATCGCTTGGCATTTTACAGCTATGCACACGTACCATGGATCAAAGGAAATGGACAGCGTGGTTTTAAAGATGAGGATATTCCAAAGGATAGAGAAAAAAGAGAATTATACCAAATAGGAAAAGAACTTTTGCTACAAAGTGGTTATCACGAAATAGGAATGGATCATTTTGCTCTCGAAACTGATAGTATGTATGACGCCTCCAAAAAAGGTTCTCTACATCGTAATTTCATGGGATATAGTGCGTCAAAAACAAAATTGATGATTGGCTTGGGTGTTTCCTCAATAAGTGATAGTTGGTATAGTTTTGCTCAGAATGAGAAGAGTATAGAAGATTATTACCAATTATTAGAATGGGATAAATTGCCTATTTATAGAGGTCATTTATTAACTGATGAAGATTTAATTATTCGAAAACACATCTTAAACTTAATGTGTCAGTTTGAAACTTCATGGAAAAATGCTACCGAATATTTTCAAGAAATCCCAGATATATTGATTCAGTTGCAAGAAATGGAAAAAGACGGCTTAGTAATCCTTTGTAAAGATGGCATACAAGTAACAGAAAATGGCAAACCATATGTTCGTAATATCTGTATGGCTTTTGATGTACTTTTAAAAAGAAAAGCACCTGAAACAGCCTTGTTTTCTATGACAATATAAAAGAAAATTACTTTATAGCAAACCGCAAATTCGCAAATTATTTAGTACTTATAGTGCTTTTAAATTTGTGAATTTGCGATTTTTTCAATGTAGAATAACATTATACTCTTGAATTACTCTTTTGTCAACATAGCGTACAGCTCATCTTTCAAGAACAATAATTTTGCTTTTAATTCGTGCGCATGCCCGTCAGTAACAACCTCAGTGTCTGTATTTACACGGTGCACCTCATGCTCCATTTCATTGTACTCATCAAATAATTTTTTAAAGTGAGCATCAGTGGTTTTTAATTCGTGAATTTTTTCCTGGTATTCAGGAAACTCGTGTAATAAATCGTGTCTTTCCATTTTAATGTATTTATGAGTTAGAAATAAAATTTTACCTATTATTTAATGACAATTGGGAGTAGCTTGAATAAACAAACTCGTATTAGCTGGGGAAACATAGGGAATCCCTAAACCTAGACCTCTTAAAATAAACAAACACCCTATAAATACAGCAACGTACGGAATTACTTTTTGAATTTTGTTTCGAATGCGTAATGTTATAAACGAATTTGCATATACCACGGCACTCATCAGAGGCACTGTTCCTAATCCAAACAAGATCATATACAGCACCCCTAAACTAGCGCTTTGCATTGCTATAGCACCAAATAAGGCTACATAAACCATTCCGCAGGGTAGAAAACCGTTGAGCAAACCAATGGTAAATAGTGATTTATAGCTTTTGTTTTTAAACTGACTGCCGAGATGTTGTTTGATTTTTGATATTAATCGAAAAACAGGTTTCGAGAAATTATATTTTGCAAATGATCTTTCCGGAATTATGACGATTAAAATCATTGCCACACCAATGAAGATGGACATCTTTTGTTGCAAACCAGCCATAAAAAACCCCTTACCTACTAAACCAAAAACCAATCCTATAGTACCATAAGCTGCCAACCTGCCCAAATGGTACGTCATGATTTGAATCGTTTTTTTGGTTTTGTTATTTCGGTCTACAGGAAGCATCATAGCAATAGGACCACACATACCAATGCAGTGCAAACTACTAATCAATCCAAATATAAAAGCGGTGTATAACATGTTATTTATTGTGAATTCTACATTTCTCGTTAAGAAACACTATTTCACTCTGAAACTAAAAAACTCTGCAGCTCAGAGACTCAGAAACTTTGAAACTTAAACAATCTAATCAATATAAATAGTCTCCTTGGTTAAGTATGCTTTCCCTTCATAATGCCATTCCATATTAATATCCCATCGACCGCCTAACAATTTTGATTTAGGTATGAGCAAAGTTGGCTTAGACAGAGAAATAGGAATTTCAAAATCTAAATTTTTCATAGACGGTCTATATAGGGATACTTTTCCTTTAATCTTTTCAGGTGCAAAAACAGTTGGGAATTCAATAGTAACCCCATCCTCTGTTTTAGTAATTACTGGTTTTTGAGCTAAATCATGTGCATTTTGCACGCGAACCATTTCATCACCAAATTTAGCATCATGTTTGTAATATTCTTCAACAACTAATTCGTTGTCATATTTAGAATTCATCTGCACTTTGATCACAAAATACAATATGAATGCCATAAACAACCCCATAGCTATGACAATTCCTACTCCCCAATTAATCTTAAAACCTTTTTTTTCTGAAGAAACCCCAGCAGATTTATTTGTATTGTCTTCCATTTTATTTGGATATTATTTTTGAAATTAGGAAAGCCTTTTATAACTAATCAAAACTACGCGGACTTAAAAAGCTCGTTGTACTTGTTTCAATTTTTTTGTTGCCATCATAAACCTCAATTTTCAATTTTGTCTTGTCGCTTTCTAACAAATTTTGGTTGATTTCTATAAACATCGTACCACTACTCATCCCTTGTTTTACCACTTTTAAATGTTGGTTACCCACAAGTTTAAGCGTTCCTTTTATTCCAACTAATTCAAAATGAATGTCTTTAAAGTCATTATTAGTCTTATTGATCACTTTGTAGGTGTAAATATTACTAATATTATCTCCCTTATGTTCAAATAACTGCCCAGGTAATCTTAAAATAACCGCTTCAACTTCAGTACGTAAAAACAATAATCCTGTCAAAATACCCACTAATATTAATAAAATAGCGGAGTATCCTTTCATTCTAGCAGTGAATTTGAAAGGCTCTTTTTTCTCAATTTCGTCTTCAGAGGCATATCGAATCAATCCTTTTGGTAAGCCTACACTTTCCATAATCACATCACATTCATCAATGCAAGCGGTACAGTTTACACATTCAAGTTGCGTACCATTACGAATATCAATTCCTGTAGGACAAACATTTACACATTGTTTGCAATCGATGCAATCTCCTTTTCCAGTACTTGCTCTATCCTCTTGTTTATTGAATTTAGCTCTTCCTTCCTCTTTTTCACCACGTACAAAATCGTAAGCAACATTAATTGATTTATTGTCCAGCAACACCCCTTGTAAACGACCATAAGGACAAGCTATAATACAAACTTGTTCTCTAAACCATACAAATATAAAATAGAAAACTCCAGTAAATATAGATAACGCTATTAAGGTACTTGTATGCGTTTCGGGGCCATCTTCAATCATTTGGATCAGCGCATCACTACCTATTAAATAGGCTAAAAACACATTGGCAATAGCAAAAGATATTAATAAAAAGAGAAACCATTTGAACCCTTTCTTTTTTATCTTGTCTTCATTCCATTCTTGTTTTGACAACCTAATTTGCGCACCACGATCACCTTCTATCCAATATTCTATCCTTCTAAAAACTAATTCTAGAAAAATAGTTTGCGGACAAATCCACCCACAAAATATACGTCCAAAAATTACTGTAAACAAAATCACAAATACCACACCTACAATCATAAATAGTACAAAAATGTAGAAATCCTGTGGCCAAAAAGGAAAACCAAAAATATTAAAACGACGTTCTAATATATTAAACATCATAAATTGGTTGCCATTTACCTTTATAAACGGATTAGCAACTAAGATGATTAGTAAGAAATAACTAACCCACTTGCGGTAATCATAAAACTTCCCTGAAGGTTTTTTAGGAAAAATAAATTTTCTTTTACCTTCTTCGTCTATAGTTCCAATGGTATCTCTAAACGCTTCGTTTGGTAATTTTGACATTTGATATGGTATTTTAATTCTATCTTTTGATTCCCTTTACAGCAATTTCAAAAGCTAGTAAATCAGTGCTATTATTTTGCTGCAGGAGCTACTGCTGCTTCGTCTACCCATACTTCACCATCTGGTGCTTTTGGGTCTACAGGATTACTTCCTTTAAGAGAGATAACATAACTTGCTACCTTTTGCATTTCTTTAGGCTTTAAAGTTCCTTTCCAAGAAATCATTCCTTTACCATCACGACCTCCATTAACAAGAGTGTGAAAAATATTTTTAATTCCGCCACCTAAAATCCAATGATCATCAGTTAAATTTGGACCAATTTGACCACCCGCATCAGCTCTATGACAAGCAGCGCAATTAGTGGTAAATATTGTTTTTCCTTCTGCTAAATCAGCTGGTTCAGTAAGTAATGTAACTGTTTTTTCATCCATTAAATCTGGAGCAGTCTTCATATATTCAGCTACATCAATTTTGGCTTGAGCCAATTCTTTCTTCAGTTCCATTTCTTGGTTGTCTCCACCCATCATCTCAAAATGAACAAAATACACGACCCCAAAAACGATACTAGCATAAAACAAATATACCCACCATGGCGGTAAATTATTATCTAATTCCTTGATACCATCATAATCATGATCTAATAAAATATCAAGTTCGTTTTCAATAGGTTCCGTTTTAGTTAATTTTTGCATTAAATTTTTGAACCATTCGCTTTCTTTGTAACTAACTGTACTTGCTACTGCTAATTGCTCTTTCTGTTCCTCAGTAAGCATTTGATACGTAATATTATCAATCGCTTTCATTGTTATTTCGATCGCTATTAAAAGAAACAGGAATACAAATAAGAATAAAGAAACCATAGGGTACCTTATAAATGCGGGCTGCGAACCTGAATCTATGAAGTATTCCATTGCGCCAAACACGAAAAAGAAAATTACGGGTACTCTTACGTATGCTGGGATTAATTTTTTCATTTTAATTATTTTGAAATTATACTTTTATTTATCGTTCAATGGCATTTGACTCAACTCATCAATCTTTTCTTTTTTATAAGAGAAAACCCAAATTCCTAATCCTACAAAAAAGATAAAGAAAATCAATAATGACAGAATGGGATAAATCGCAACACCTGCGATGGTTTCCATGTTGTGTTTTATTTGTTCGAACATATTTATATTTTTTTAGTTTCTAAAGTACAAAGTTTCAAAGTTTTTAGATTCGAAAATCTGTAATCCTTGACTTTGAAACTCTGCCTCTCAATTACTTTTTATCTTTTACTTTGATATCAGTACCTAACCTTTGAATGTATGCTATTAAAGCAACAATTTCTCTTTGGTGCATTGGTACAAATTCTTCTCCTTTTGCAGCTGCTTTTTTCTTGCTGTTTTCATAACTTTTTACAAAGTCAGGATCAGCATGCAAATTATCTTCAATTTTTTGAGACTGCATTTTTATAGCATTTTGAGCATTTGCTACTTCAGCGTCACTGTAAGGAACTCCAAGTGTTTGCATCACTTTCATTTTTCCTTCAATATCTGAAATATCTAACGGTTTATTATCAAATAACCATTTGTAACCTGGCATAATAGATCCCGGTGAAGTACTTTGTGGACTCCACATGTGGTTAAAGTGCCAGTTGTCATTGTACTTACCACCTACTCTAAGTAAATCTGGTCCTGTACGTTTTGATCCCCATAAAAACGGGTGGTCGTAAACAAATTCTCCTGCTTTAGATTGTGGCCCATAACGTTCCACTTCTGAACGGAATGGTCGTACTGATTGCGAGTGACATCCTACGCAACCTTCTCTAATATATAAATCACGACCTTCTAATTCTAAAGGAGTGTATGGTTTTACACTTGCAATTGTAGGGATATTAGATTTCACCATAATTGTAGGTACAATTTGGATCACACCACCAATTAAAATAGCGATTGTAGCTAAAATTGTTAATTGGATTGGTTTTCTTTCTAACCAAGGGTGGAATTTTTCACCTTTAATACGACTGCTGCTAATTTTTTGTAATTCAGGCGCTTCTGCTAATTCATCTTCAATTGTTTCATTAGCCATGATCGTTTTAGTGATGTTATAAACTAAAACAAGCATTCCAATAAGATATAAAGTACCGCCTATTGCACGCATCCAATACATTGGCATGATTTGCGTTACAGTTTCAAGAAAGTTACCGTAAGTTAAGGTTCCGTCAGGGTTAAATTGTTTCCACATAGAAGCTTGCAAGAAACCTGCAACGTACATTGGTAATGTATATAATATGATTCCAAGTGTTCCTATCCAGAAATGGAAGTTGGCTAATTTAGTAGAAAACAAAGGTCCTTTAGTCATTCTTGGAACCAACCAATAAATCATACCAAAAGCCATGAATCCGTTCCAAGCTAAAGCTCCTACGTGAACGTGAGCAATAATCCAATCTGTAAAATGCGCAATAGCATTTACGTTTTTAAGTGATAACATGGGTCCTTCAAACGTAGCCATACCGTAACCTGTAATCGCTACCACAAAGAATTTAAGTACTGGTTCCACACGTACCTTATCCCAAGCACCACGTAGAGTCAATAATCCATTAATCATACCTCCCCAAGATGGAGCAAGTAGCATGATTGAGAAAGCAACTCCTAAGTTTTGAGCCCAGTTAGGCAAAGCAGAATATAATAAGTGGTGCGGTCCAGCCCAGATGTAAATAAAGATCAAAGACCAAAAATGCACGATAGACAATCTATATGAGTACACTGGACGATTTGCTGCTTTAGGCACAAAGTAGTACATCAACCCTAAGAAAGGCGTAGTTAAGAAAAATGCAACCGCATTATGACCATACCACCATTGCACTAATGCATCTTGAACTCCTGCATAAACAGAATAACTTTTCATTGAAAACAATGAAACAGGAATTTCTAAACTATTAAAAATATGTAAAACAGCAACGGTAACAAATGTTGCTAAATAAAACCAGATTGCTACATATAAATGGCGCTCCCTTCTTTTTATCATAGTTCCTATCATGTTGATACCCATCACTACCCATATAAAGGTAATTGCAATATCTATAGGCCATTCTAATTCTGCATACTCCTTAGATGTAGAGTATCCTAAAGGCAAGGTAATTGCAGCGGCAACGATAATTAATTGCCATCCCCAAAAGTGAAGCTTACTTAAAAAATCACTGTACATTCTTGCTTTTAGCAATCGTTGCATAGAATAATACATTCCAGCAAAAAAAGCATTTCCTACAAAAGCAAAAATAACTGCATTAGTATGTAAAGGTCTTAATCTCCCGTAACTCAACCATGAAATTCCATCAGTTAGGTTAGGAAAAAGAAACATTGTAGCTAATGTAAGCCCTACAAGCATTCCCACTACACCAAAAAGAATGGTAGCGTAAATGAAATTCTTTACAATTTTGTTGTCATAATAAAACTGCTGCATTTCCATAATTAAATTTGTTTTTCTTTTATTGTTTGTATTTCTTTTTTTGGTGTTTTCTTGATTTCATCATCGAATAGCATTCGTACTGAAGGCGTATAATCATCGTCGTACTGACCACTTTTTACAGCAATTATAAACGCTACAAAAAAACCAATAGCAACACTTATGCTGATTCCGATTAATAAATAAATGACACTCATACCTTAAAATTATGTTAACAAAATTACTTTATTGGTTAATCATTAAATATGATATATATCATATTTACCTATTTTATGGTAAAATTATTAATGCTTTTTTCTTCTTAAATTTTTAGCATAATAATTACTCATTATAGTTACAAAACTCACAATGGTTATGGTGCTCAAAGGCATGATAATAGCGGCTATCAAAGGTTTTAAATTTGCTGTGACCGCAAATGTTAATCCTACAACATTGTATAATAATGATAAGGCAAAACTCATTTTAATAGTCAACATTGCTTTCTTAGACAACTTCAAGAAATAATCTAATTTTTCGAATTGTTTAGCTTCTAAAATAGCATCACAAGCCGGTGAAAAAACGTTCACATTCTCAGAGATTGAAATCCCTACATTACTTTGTGCCAATGCACCCGCATCATTCAAACCATCACCCACCATCATCACATTTTTACCCTCGTCTTGTAGTTTTTTAATAAATTCCAGCTTTTGTTCTGGTTTTTGATTAAAAATAAGTGCAGTTCCTTTGGGTAATAATGCCTCTAGAATTTCTCGTTCTCCTTCATTATCTCCTGATAATACTTTGATTTGGTAATCGCCTTTAAGGTTTTTAAATAATAATTCTAAACCTTCTCTGTATTGATTATTGAAAATATACTTTCCTAGATAAATACCGTCAATTTTTACATGAACAGCTGTTTGTAGATTATTACTTTCAACTTTATTTTGTACGAAAATCCCAGAACCTATTTGCACCTCAACTCCATCAACTGTCGCCATGATTCCTTGCCCAGTGATCTCTTCAAAGTGGCTGGTTTTAATTTTTTTACTGTCTGGCAAATAATCATACAACATTCGGCTCAATGGATGATTACTCGCTCGAAGTACATTTTTTAATTGTATTGTATTTTGGTTCGAAAGCGCCGCTCCTTCGTACACTATATTTGATTTCTTATTGGTTGTTATCGTTCCTGTTTTATCAAAAACAATCGTATCTACTGCCGCTAATTGCTCAATTACCAACGCATTTTTAAGGTAAAACTGCTGCTTACCTACTATTCTAAGTACATTTCCCATAGTGAACGGGGCAGTCAGCGCCAGCGCACAAGGACAAGCAACAATAAGCACTGCCGTGAAAACATTAAAAGCGGTATTAGTATCAATAAAAATCCAATAACCAAAAGCTAAAAATGCAATTGATAATAATGCAGGAGTAAAATACCTGCTAATGGTATCGGTTATGGTTTTGTGTTTGCGTTCTACATTTTTTTGAAAAACATCGTTGCTCCACAATTGCGTTAAGTAGCTTTGTGAAACCGAATGTAAGACTTCCATTTCAATGACTTTGCCCATTTGTTTTCCTCCAGCAAATACTTTATCGC
The DNA here is from genome assembly GCF_013294025.1 of Flavobacterium aeripolare. Classification (GTDB taxonomy): domain Bacteria; phylum Bacteroidota; class Bacteroidia; order Flavobacteriales; family Flavobacteriaceae; genus Flavobacterium. The sequence continues at coordinate 98,095 of NZ_JABSNL010000005.1, read as the reverse complement.
CAGAGTTTTTAGTTATAGGGTCTGCTTCTCCAGTGACAAAACTATAGTCAATGGCGGTTTTATCACTAATTAGTATTCCGTCAACGGGAATTAGTTCTTGATTTCTAATTAATAATCGGTCACCTTTTTGAATATCATAAATAGGCACACTCTCTTCTGAAGTATCGCTATTGATTCTGGTAATTGCTATAGGGAAATAGGATTTAAAATCTCTTTCGAAACTTAAAAAACTATAGGTTTTGATTTGGAACATTTTACCAAGAAGCATGAAAAAGATCAAACCCGTCAAGCTATCAAAAAAGCCCGAACCGTAATCGAATAAAATATCGACTACACTTCTAACAAACATGACGATAATTCCCAAGGCTATAGGAATATCAATATTTAGCATTCTTGATTTGATGCTTTTGTAAGCCGAAACATAATAATCTGAAGCAGAATAGAAAAATGCAGGAAGTGATAATGCAAAGATTAATCCTCTAAAAAAAGGTTTGAAACTATCCAACCAAAACTCTTTTACCTCAAAATATTCCGGAAATGAAAGCAACATAATATTCCCAAAACAAAAGAAAGCGACTCCTAGTTTATAAGTTAAACTTCTATCGACATTGTTTTTTCCGGTCTCATAATTCTCCAAGCTGATGTAAGGTTCATAGCCAATAGCACTTAGTAAATACACTATTTGTTTAAGAGAAACCACCTCGGGATTGTACGTGATTCTAACTTTCTTTTCAGGAAAATTAACCTGTGAAGTACTTATTCCTTGTTGAAGACGTTGTAAATTTTCCAGAATCCAAATACACGAGCTACAATGTATGTGAGGAATACTAAGTGAAACCACAGCGGTTGCAGCTTCTTGAAAATCCAATAATTTTGCGACAATACTTTCATTTTCTAAAAAATCATATTTCCCATTTATATCTAATGGAGTTGCTCCAGGGGCATTTTCAAAATCATAATAGCATGTCATATCATTGACACTAAAAATCTCGTACACCGTCTTACAACCGTTACAACAAAACTTTTTTTCGTCAAAAATAATTTCTTCTGATTTTATAATATCTAACCCACAATGGAAACAGTTTTGTGTGTCCATAACTTTGCTCATTTTACCTGATGCAAAGCTCTTAAACATATGTTAACTTAAATATGATATATGTCATACTTATTGACTAATTTTGGATACAAACCAAAAAAACAAATTGTGATGAGTAAATGCGAACAATGTATCGTTAGAGAGTTTAGTTCACTCAAAGCACTAAAAAAAGACGAATTACTTAAAATTGCAGACTGCAAGACTTCGTTTACTATAAAAAAAGGCGACACTATTTTTAGTGAAGGCGAGCAGGTAAATGGAATCTTTTGTATAAAAGACGGTGTTTGTAAATTAAGTAAACTCAGTCAAAACGGGAAAGAGCAAATCATTAAATTAGTTACCAAAGGAGAGTTATTAGGCCAACGCTCCATGATTAGTGATGAAGCTGTAAATTTAAGTGCAGTAGCTCTTGAAGATATGGAGGTTTGTTATATCCCGAAAACAGATGTGATGGGATTTTTTGATACCAACAATGAGTTCTCTATGAATGTGATGAAGAACATATGTGGTGATCTAAAAGAATCCGAAACACATACCATTTCTATGGCTCAAAAAACTGTAAAAGAAAGATTAGCCGAAACCTTAGTTTATCTTGAAAGTACTTTTGGTAAAAACGAAGACGGTTCGCTACATATTCAACTAACTCGCGATGAGCTAGCAGGAATGATCGGTACTGCAACAGAGAGTTGCATTCGATTATTATCTGACTTTAAAAAATTAGGACTCATCGATTTATCTGGAAAGAAAATCACGATTTTAGAATTAAATAAACTTAAAAAACTAGCAGAATAAACGCCTTATTTTTTATTCATAAATAGATAATATACTGGAATCCCTAACACCACAATACCTAGACCTAAACCGGTATTGACAGTGTCATAAACTAATAATGTCAAGCATATTCCGGTAGTTACCACTATGTATAGCGCCGGCACAAGCGGATATCCAAAAGCACGGTACGGTCGCTCTGTATTGGGTTCTTTTTTTCTAAGTACAAACACCCCTACAATCGTTAGAATATAGAATAATAACGATGCAAAAGTAGCATAGGTTAATAGGTCCCCAAATTTTCCTGAAAGTGCTAAAATACACGCCCAAACACACTGTACCCAGAGTGCCTTAGCTGGGACTTGGTTTTTATTAAGTTCTGTTGCTTGCTTAAAAAATAAACCGTCTTTTGCCATAGCATAAAACAATCTTCCTCCCGAAAGAATGAGGCCGCTATTTGCTCCAAAAGTCGACACCATAATTAAAGCTGCCATTACAAAAACACTAATATTTCCCATAATCATTCCAGCAGCAGCTGCTCCCACTCTATCGTTACTGGCAAACATGATTCCGCTGTCAAAAGCTGTTGCAGCTCCTGGAGTACCTTGCATGGGTAACAACGCTAAATAAGCTACATTAGCTAGAACATAAATAATAGTAACGATTAATGTACCTAGAAATAAACTGCGTGGAATATTCTTTTTAGGTTCTTTAATCTCTCCAGCGATAAAAGTAACATTGTTCCAAGCATCACTTGAAAACAGCGAATTAATCATGGTTGCAGCTGCAGCTCCAAGTAATGCCGAACCTACAAGCTTTGTTACTGTAACTGTTCCATCTGGATTTAATACGGTGCGACTAGCGTCCCACATATTATCAAAATTATTAGCCAATACATCTGTTTTTAAACCAACATAAATTCCAAGAATGATCAACGCAAACAGAGCGATTAACTTAGCCGAAGTTAATATTAACTGCACAATCTTTCCGCTTTTCACACCTTGGGTATTGATGTACGTAAGCAGCACAATGCTCAGTATTGCTAAGAGCTTACTATTTGTAAAAGCAAAACTACCTACTTGAATTAAAGTATCGTCTAGCATAGGAAAAAAAATTGCTCCATAACTAGCAAAAGTAACCGCAATAGCCGCGATTACCCCTGTTTGAATCACTGAAAAAACCGTCCATCCATATAAGAAAGAAACGAGTCTACCGTAAGCGCGCTGAATGTATACAAATTGTCCACCAGCATTAGGCATCATTCCAGCTAGTTCACCGTAGCTTAGCGCTGCGGCTACAGTAATTAAACCTGTCACTAACCATATAACGAGCAACCAAGCAGCAGAACCAATGTCTCTTGCCATAGTTGAAGTTACAATAAATATTCCTGAACCTATCATTGAACCTGCCACTAAACTAGTAGCATCTATTAATCCTAAAGAGCGCTTTAACTCCGTTTTGTTATCTGACATATTTAAAGGTATATTGACTTAAATTTTTGCTTTTAACTTTCGAAAAAAAACAAACTTATACTTTATTCGCTTCTTCCCAATTTTGAATATTTGAAAATGGAAGATTTTCTAATTCCTATTTAGGTAGCCGCTTTGCTTCTTCCCAATTTAGAGTATTTGAAAATCAACCATTTTCCAACTCCTATTTTTTAGTAAGACGCTTCGCTTCTTCCCAATTTAGAGTATTTGAAAATCGAAGATTTTCCAATTCCTATTTTTTGGGAAGACGCTTCGCCTCTTCCCAAAAAACATCCATTTCAGCCAAGGTCATGTCCAATAAGGGTTTTCCTAGTTCGCCTGCTTTGCTTTCTAAATATTGAAAACGTTTAATGAATTTTTTATTGGTACGTTCTAATGCGTCTTCTGGGTTAATTTTTAAGAAACGGGCGTAATTAATCATCGAAAATAAAACATCCCCAAATTCAGCTTCCATTTTATCTTGATCACCGGCTTTAACCTCAACTTGAAGTTCTTCTAATTCTTCTTGTACTTTTTCCCAAACTTGATGAGGCTCATCCCAATCAAATCCTACTGCTTTTACTTTATCTTGTATTCGGCTGGCCTTCACTAACGCAGGCAAACTTTTAGGAACACCTTCAAGAACGGAACTTCTTCCTTCTTTCAGTTTTAGTTTTTCCCAATTTTGCTTTACTTCTTCCTCATCAGCAACCACGGCATCACTGTAAATATGTGGATGTCTATGAATTAATTTTTCGCATATTTCATTACAAACATCAGCGATATCAAAGTCTTTTGTCTCACTACCTATCTTTGCATAAAAAACAATATGCAACAATACATCTCCAAGTTCTTTTTTAACTTCGTTGAGATCATTATCTAAAATAGCATCACCTAGTTCATAGGTTTCCTCAATGGTTAGGTGGCGTAGCGATTGCATCGTTTGCTTTTTATCCCATGGACATTGCTCACGTAATTCATCCATGATATCTAATAATCTTTCAAAAGCTTTTAACTGTGTTTGTCTTGAATTCATAGCGGTAGTTTCTTTAAAATTAAGAAATCCTGTATTCTAAAAAAGTAGATTACAGGATTCTTTATAATGGATCAAAAGATTGTTTTGATCTTAGTTTTTAGCTTCTTCAGTTGCTTCAACTGATGCTTCTTCTTCTTTTGGTAATTCATCAGTCACTAATCCCTTAGCTTGTAAAATGTTATACCAGTTCAAGATTTTCTTTACATCAGATGGATATACTCTATCTTCATCAAAATCTGTTAAGATCTCTCTAAAGTAAGCTAATAAAGTTGCATTGTCCTCTTTGTGAGAAATGGCAGGACCATTTTTTTCTTTCTTAGCGATATTATTAATAATTTGTGCTAACGGTTGTTCACCATCGTAAGTGTAGATTGAAATCTCAGATAATAAACTTACATTACTTTTTAAGTTTACTGTAATTTTCTTTCCATCTGCTAATGACTCGGCAACAAAGCCTGAACGTGTTTGTACTTTAAGAACATATAAACCTGGTTTACCAGAAACGGCTAATACTTTTTCTAAATTCATCTTGTTTTATTATTATTTAAGAATTTGATTTTACTATATATTGTTTAGCAATAAGTGTGCAAATAATCTCCTATCTGGTTATTATCTCCCTTTTTTTGCAATAAATTTCATTCTATAATCTTGGAACGTTTTCCCTTCAGTAATATTTTTCAATTTTTTCTGAATCAAGCGTTTTTTCAAAGACGAGATTTTGTCTGTGAATAAAATCCCTTCGATATGGTCGTACTCGTGCTGAATTACTCGAGCTATAAGTCCGTCAAAAACTTCTGTTTTTACCACAAAATCTTCTTCGCAGTATTCTATTGTGATGCGCTCATTTCTATAAACATCTTCACGCACATCAGGAATACTTAAACAACCTTCATTAAAACACCATTCTTCACCATCTTCCAGAATCATTTTAGCGTTAATAAATGTTCTTTTAAAACCTTTAAGTTGGCTTTGTTCCTCTGCTTCTAAATCCTCATCATCGCTAAATGGTGTCGTATCGATAACAAATAAACGAAGTGCTTTGCCTACTTGAGGTGCAGCAAGTCCTACTCCCGAAGCATTATACATTGTTTCATACATGTTAGCAATCGTTTCTGTCAAATTAGGATAGTCTTTTGAAACTTCCTCTCCTACTTTTCTTAGAACCGGATCTCCATATCCTACTATTGGTAAAATCATCGTAATTGTATTAAGTATTAAATGCCATTTGTTAAGAATCTTCTATCCTTAAATATGGATGGCAAAAATAGTAAAAAATTAGACAATGAATAATTACAAATTGATAAATAGTCTTTTTTTATAATTAAAACCTAAATAGCTCCAACTTATGCCTTGATAAATGGCACAATTATTATCTTTGAATGGTAACCTATACCTAAATGATTGCTACAGTTCAAAAATTCACTGATTCTACTTATTTTACAAATGCAGTAAAAGTCACTATTGCTTCTGTTTTACCTGTGTTGATATTTACCTATTTAGGTCATTTTCAAATGGGGTTTACAATGGCTTTAGGTGCTTTCTTTGCCTATCCTAGTGATATTCCTAGTAATTTGAAACATAAAATAAATGGAATCATCGTTACCTCCATAATTGTTTCTGGAGTGAGTCTCTTAATCAATATAAGCTATCCTTTTCCTTATTTATTTTACCCCTTACTTACGGTATTAATTTTTAGCCTGTCTATGATTTCCGTGTATGGACAACGAGCGACAATGGCCTCTTTCTCAGCATTATTAGCCTTATCGCTTGCTTTTGCACACATTCAAACTGGCTGGGCCATTCTCAACTACACTGCATTACTTTTTGCAGGTGGTATTTTTTACCTACTCATCTCTCTTTTATTTCATTACATACGCCCGCATCGCTATACCGAATTACAGCTTGCACAATGTATCGAATTAACAGCTAAGTACTTAAAACTTAGAGGTGACTTATGGAAATTAAAATCAGATCGAACAGAAATCACTAAGAAGCAGCTTAATCTACAGGTAGAACTGAACGTTATTCATGAAAACATTCGAGAAGTATTAGTTAGAAATAGAGCAAACACCGGATCTTCTAATCAAAATAGGAAGATGCTTATGACGTTTATTGCCTTAGTCGAAATCATGGAGTTAGCGATAACCAACTCATTTGATCACAATAAATTGCATCAAAAATTTGATAATCACCCACAAATATTAAGCAACTATAAAAACTTAGCTTACAACTTAGCAAAAACCTTAAAACAGCTGGGGAAAGCAATAGAAAAGAGCAAACCTTACCTAGCGCAACACGATTTACTTAACGATTTATATAAATTTGAGTTGGCTATTCTTGAATACGAATCGCAAACAAAAGACGAGGCAAATACTGAGGGCGTGTTTATGCTCACGACAATGCTACACTATGCTGAGAAACAGGTCGAGAAAATAAAAATATTAGAGCGAACTTTTACCAGTAAAAGTGTCATATCTGACTTTAAGGATAAAGACCGTGATTTAGAAAAATTCATAACGCCACAATACTACCCATTAGAAACGATCATAGAAAATTTCAGTTTTTCTTCAACGATATTCAGGCACTCCTTGCGATTAACAATCACTTTGATGGTAGGTGTCATTATAGGTAAAATATTGCCTTTTCAAAATACCTATTGGATTATTTTGACCATTGTGGTTATCATGAGACAAGGCTATGGATTGACAAGACAACGTACCTACCATAGAATTTTCGGAACCTTTGTGGGTGGTATTATTGCCTTTGGGTTATTGAATTTTATTCATCAACCACAGGTAATAGGAGGATTAGCTGTCGTTGCTATGGTATTGGGCTTTTCGTTTACCCCTACAAATTATAAAATAGGCGCTACATTTATCACTATTTATGTGATATTTGTGTACGGTATTTTGACTCCTAATATTGAAGATGTTATACAATACCGCGTGCTCGACACCTTAGTAGGTGCTGTGCTATCCTATCTCGCAAATAGTTTTATATGGCCTTCATGGGAGTTTTTAAATGTCCCAGTATACTTAGAAAAATCAATTCTTGCTAATCGAAACTACCTGAAAGAAACCTCTCTTTTTTACAATAAAAAAGGAGAAGTACCTAGCTCCTATCGCTTAGCGCGAAAACAAGCCTTTGTAGAAATTGGTAATTTAATGGCTTCTTTTCAGCGCATGTTACAAGAACCCAAGTCTAAACAGAATCAATTACCACAAGTTTATAAACTAGCCGTACTTAACCATACCCTACTGTCCTCTGCAGCTTCTCTAGGTACTTATATTCAGTCTCACAAAACTACAGAAGCATCAGAAGCCTTCAATGCTGTTGTTGACCGGGTTATTCAAAATTTAGACTATTCAATTGTATTGCTATCAGCTACTGAAAACGACAGTTTAATGCAACTGCAAAACGAAGATATTAGCAAGCGTTTTACCGAATTAAAAAATATAAGAGCAAACGAGCTGAAAAGAAAAGGAGAAATAAGCGAAGAGGAATTCCAATTGAAAATGCAGGAAGCACATTTAATTATAGAGCAGCTCATTTGGCTGAATAACCTCTCTGAGAATATTGTCAAATCCACTCGTTTACTTATGAACATAAAAAAAGAAGCTTAGTAATTTACTAAGCTTCTTTTTTTATGATTGTGACATCAAAGGATGTCTATTATTTAACTAGTTTCAATACTGTAGCAGTATGTTCTCTAATTTCGTCTGATAGTGCTGGATTTTCATTCAAATTTTGTCCGTATGAAGGAATCATTTTTTTGAATTTTGCTTGCCATTCAGCAGTGGCAGTTTGTTCTTTAAAGCATCTTTCGATTAAATCTACCATAATTGAAACTGCAGTAGATGCTCCCGGAGAAGCTCCTAATAAAACAGCTAGTGTTCCATCGGCAGTGGTGATTACTTCGGTGCCAAATTCTAGTATACCACCTTCTTTTTCATCTTTCTTGATTACTTGCACTCGTTGTCCAGCACGCTCGATAACCCAGTCTTCTGCTTTTGCACTAGGAACATATTCACGTAAAGCTTCAATACGGTCGTCCATAGACTGACGTACTTGCTCAATTAAATATTTTGTCAACGGAATGTTTTTGATCCCAGCTGAAATCATTGGCCAGATATTATCTGTTGTGATTGATAACGGTAAATCAGAGTACGATCCATTTTTTAAGAAACGAGTAGAAAAACCTGCAAAGGGTCCAAATAATAATTGCTTCTCACCATTGATCATTCTAGAGTCAATATGAGGAACAGACATTGGTGGTGCACCCACACTTGCTTTTCCGTACACTTTTGCAGCATGTTTTTCGATTACCTCAGGATTGATACATTTAAGCCATTGCCCACTTACCGGGAATCCGCCGTAACCGTCACCTTCAGGAACATCAGCTTTTTCTAATAATGGCAATGAACCACCACCAGCGCCTATAAAAACAAATTTTGTGTATACTTTCTTTTTTTGGTTTGTAGCTAAATCAGTGATTTTGATTCTCCACGTTTTATCCTCACGTTGTTTTAACTTATCTACCTCGTGATTGTAATGAATATTTACACCATCTAGAGTTGTAAGATATTCAAAAATACTTCTTGTTAATGCACCAAAGTTTACATCGGTACCGTGTTTCATGGTCGTAGCAGCTACTTTATCAGTTAACGCTCTACCTTCCATAACAAGAGGCATCCATTGTTTTAGCACTTCTATATCAGTACTAAAAATCATGTCTTTAAAAAGTTGGTTTTTTTGTAAAGCTTCAAATCTATTTTTAAGAAATGCTACATTACTTTCTCCCCATACAAAACTCATATGTGGAATACTTTTAATAAAATTTTCAGGAGAAGGAACTTTCTTCTCTTCGACTAAGTAAGACCAAAACTGTCTTGACAGTTCAAAAGATTCAGCGATACTAACCGCCTTTTTAGGGTCGATTGTACCATCAGCTTTTTCAGGCGTGTAGTTTAGTTCACAAAAAGCAGAATGTCCAGTACCCGCATTATTCCAAGCATCAGAGCTTTCTGCCGCTGCAATATCTAATCTTTCAAAAATATCTATTTTAATATCAGGCTGCAGTTCTTTAAGAATTAAACCAAGAGTGGCACTCATAATTCCAGCTCCTATAAGAACTACTTCAGTATTTGAACGTATGGTTGTATCAGGCATAGCAAAAAATTTTAAAACACAAAGATACCGTTTATAATTGCAAAAAAAAGCATAATTGAGGGTAGAAAAGTTACAAAATTACAATCTTTTTAAATTTCAATACTTCACTCATAAAGAGCATTTAAAAACGCTTACTACTTAAATAATCTTGCAACATTATAGTAGCCGATATCTCGTCGATTAACGCCTTATTTTGTCTTTGCTTTTTATTAAGTCCGCTATCAATCATTGTTTGAAAAGCCATTTTTGAAGTAAAGCGCTCGTCTACTCTAATGACTTTCATATCCGGGAAATGATTGGTGAAATGGGTTACAAATCCTTTGATGATAGAAGCGCTTTCAGAGGGTTGTCCGTTCATTTGTTTGGGTTCCCCTATTAATACCGCTTCTACCTTTTCTTTACTAAAATAGTCTTTCAAGAAGGCAATAGCTGTAGCGCTAGGAACGGTTGTTAATCCTGAAGCGATAATTTGCATTTCATCAGTAACAGCAATCCCTGTTCGTTTTTGACCGTAATCTATAGACAGTATTCTAGGCATAATTGTAATTTAAGATGTCAAAGATACGAGATTATCTTGGTACATAATTGCTGTTGTTTCATTGCTTATTTTTAGTAAATTCAAATTGTCCTGGAATGCCTTTGTTTGCATAAGGGATAGTAGTGGATAGCCCACAAGCAAGTAATGCGATAGCTTTACTTGCTGCGGACTTGCAACGAATAGCCCGACAGTTAAAAAAGGCATACTACAGTTGCTATTACTATAAAGACGTACTCCCTTTTTTAACTGATATGCCCATAAAATCAAAAAGAACAATTGTTTATTATAAAACAAAATAAACAATTATGTTACTATTGTCAAAAGGTTTTCCTTTTATAAAAAATCGAATTATATTTGCTAAAAATATTCAGACAAATGGAATCATTACAAGTAATTATAGAGCAAGCTTGGGAAAACAGAGCTTTGCTACAAGAAGAGGCAACTACAAAGGCAATTAGAGAAGTAATTGAACTTGTAGATACTGGGAAATTGCGTGTTGCAGAACCTAAAGGTGATGCTTGGCAGGTAAATGAATGGGTAAAGAAAGCGGTTGTAATGTATTTCCCTATCCAAAAAATGGAAACTTGGGAATCAGGTATTTTTGAATACCACGACAAAATGTTATTAAAAACAGGTTACGCAGAAAAAGGAATTAGAGTTGTTCCTAATGCTGTTGCGCGTTATGGTGCTTACATCTCTAGCGGTGTTATTCTAATGCCTAGTTATGTAAACATAGGTGCATATGTTGATGAAGGTACCATGGTTGATACATGGGCAACAGTAGGTAGTTGTGCTCAAATAGGTAAAAATGTTCACTTGAGTGGTGGTGTAGGAATAGGTGGTGTATTAGAGCCATTGCAAGCTGCTCCAGTAATCATTGAAGATGGTGCATTTATAGGTTCGCGTTGTATTGTTGTTGAAGGAGTTCATGTGGGTAAAGAAGCGGTACTTGGTGCTAATGTTTGCTTGACTGCATCTACAAAAATTATCGACGTTACCGGAGATGAGCCAGTAGAAATGAAAGGATTTGTTCCTGCTCGTTCTGTCGTAATTCCTGGTAGTTATACTAAGAAATTTGCTGCAGGAGAATTTCAGGTTCCTTGTGCATTAATCATTGGTCAAAGAAAAGCTTCGACTGATTTAAAAACATCGTTAAACGACGCTTTACGCGAATATAACGTAGCGGTATAAAAGTTAAAATAATTGAATTATTATTGTATATTCCTCCCTTAAACAGGGAGGTTTTTTTTATCTATGAAAATAATAGTTATACAACAAAAGATGATTGGTGATGTGCTGGTAAGCAGCATTATATGTAATAGTTTGAGAAAAGCATATCCTGATGCCCAAATTGATTACCTAGTTTATGAAAGCACAAAAGCAGTGCTTGAAGGCAACAATAGCATTAGCAACATCATTTCTTTCACACAAGAACATCGCGACAGCAAGAAGGCGCTCTTACAACTTGCACTACAAATAAGAGCCGAAAAATACGATGTACTAATCGATGCCTACTCTAAACTTGAGAGTTGGATACTATCAGCATTGAGTGGCGCTCAAAGAAAAATATCCTATAAAAAACCAGGACGTACGTTGCTATATACTGACAATGTACCTTTTGCCGCTAGTCCAAAAAGTAATTTGGGATTAGCCATCGAAAGACGTTTGTCATTACTAGAACCATTGCACTTAAATATTAAAATCGATCCTTTACCCAAACTTTTTGTTACAGAAAACGAAAATCAAGTTGCTCAAAATTTACTTTCCCAGCACCAATTAAAGGCAGGTAAAAAAACGGTAATGATCAGTTTATTAGGAAGCGAGAAATTAAAAACGTATCCGCTCGCATACATGGCTAAGCTAGTAGACACAATAGCCGAAGGACGTGATATAAACATCCTGTTTAATTATTTCCCTAAACAAATTGAAGATGCGAGAACCGTGTACAATGCCACAAAAGCAAGTACTCGAGATAAAATATTCTTTGATTTATTAGCACCTGATTTACGTGGCTATATCGCACTTATGAATCAATGCGATTTAATAGTAGGGAACGACGGTGGCGCTATAAACATGGCAAAAGCATTAGACAAGCCATCATTTATAGTGTTTTCTCCATGGATCGAAAAGAAAATTTGGGCAACATTTGAAGATGGGATTCACCATTTATCTGTGCACCTGCAAGATTTCAAACAAGAACTATTTGTAGCAAAAACGGAGAAAGAATTAAAAAAAGAAGCTTTATCCTTATATGAAAAATTTGAACCGCAATTGTTTGAGGAGCAACTGAGGCATTTTTTGAATACTAATTTATAACTAAAAGAGAAAAAATAAGGCTTTTATATTTATTTTCGAAAGCTTCCTAAGTACAATTTTATTTTTTCCAGAATTTTAATTGCTTTTTTAAGCGCTTCTTTTTAGCAAATTTTTCTTGAAAAGTAGTTGTTTCCATCCACATGTTTTCAAAAATCACTGTTTCAGATTGTGAGTAGTACTTAGCATATTCATTACTCATAACTTGGATCATCTCTTTCTTAGGTGTCAGCCTACTAAAATTTTTCATTCGAGTGGTAAAATCCATACTTTCGTGAAAATTCATGCGGTTTAAATCGACTAAATAAAAGCTATATTTTCCATCCTGTCCTTTTTTAATTAACGTATTTCCAGGTGAATGGTCAAGAAATTCGATTCCGGCTTCGTGTAAATCAAAAGTAAATTTTACAAACTGTCTCAAAATATTTTCGTAATCAGGATAATCCGGAATTTCGACTAATTCTCTAAAGGTTAAGTCACAATCTAAATGCTCACTTACATAATAGCTATCCAGCAAACCAAATTTATTGAAATTCTCAAAATATGCCAATGGCTGCGGTGTTCCAATCCCTTTTTGCAACAATATCGTAGCATACTCAAACGAACGTTTTGCCTTTGATTTTCTAAAATGTTTGTAAGCTACCTTATTCACAATATTAGGAATCTTGAACGATTTGATATTTATCGTTTGTCCGTCTAGATCAAAGAGTTTGATAATATTGCGATCGCCATTGCCAAAAACAGTGCCTAAATCAGATTTGAACTCCTTAATACAATTAAGAATTTGCTTAGAATTTTGAACCGATTTAGAGAACATAATTTTAATTGTCATTTTTATTTTTATTACAATTTAGAAAATAAGCTAAAAAAAATTAAATCTAAACAGATAAAATTTTTCTATATTCTCTAAAAGTTTCTGTAGCAATAAGAGATGCTGTAAATCTCTCAAAGATAATATCCTTACACCTATTTATATATAGTTTTTTCAAATTTTCATCAAATAAAACATTATTTATCTTAATAGCTAAGTCTTTGAAATCTTTAACCTCTGAAGAGTATCCATTCAAACCACTTATAATAATATCAGGAATTACTCCTACGTTTGTAGAAACAATTGGAGTTCCAATTAGCATTGCTTCAAGTACTGATGTTGGCCCACCCTCTCTTTGCGAAGTCATCAAAAACAAATCAAATTGTGAGTTTAAGGCAAAAGCATTTACAATTTTATTAGTAAAGATCACATAATTATCCAGCTCTTTCTCTTGAACCATTCTTTTTAAATTTGTGGTTAACTTCGAAAACTCTCCAATTTGAAAAAACACAATGTTTGTAATCTTCAAGTGATTAACTAAATAATCAGCGACATTAATTAATGTAATTAAGTCTTTCGCATCCGTATGATTAGCAATATTACCAATAATTTTTCGCTTCTTTGAGATTGAATATTGTTCTCTTAACCCTATTGAAGAAATAGTATCGAGAATACTCATTGAAACACAGTCATGAATAACAATTGCCTTCTTTTTATTTTCATGAGAAAGTATTTTAGAAAAATCAATTCGAACTGATTCTGAAACACAAAATATTGAATCAATTCCTGAAGAATTATATTTATACTTACTCAAAAAACTACTACTTGCACTTACAGCTTTCTTAGAAAAAACACATTTAACTTTTAATTTATAAATTAAGTTAACGATTATAAAAAAAGTAAGAGAATTACTGGTGTGAAGATGAATTATATCTGGTTTAACAATTTTCATCAACGATGCAAAATAAGCAACATTTTTAAAACTATTTAATTTACCACCCTTTACTTGGATAAAGGAAATGCCTTTAGAAAAGCATTCAGTTTCTAATTTTGACTCCCCCATTCCAAAAACAACATTTTCACATCCTAGTTTTTCAAGTTCAGGAATGCAGTATATAATTTGCTGCTCATTACCTCCCCATACTTTTGCTCCTGAAATATGTAATATTTTCATAATTTTTATTCGTTTCTTTGCAAATATAAACTTGTCAAACAAACTACAATTATAATAAATGGAAAATCTTAACGACGAGATCCAGAAAGCATTTGAAGTTATCAAGGATGGCGGAATCATCTTATACCCTACTGACACAGTATGGGGAATAGGTTGTGATGCAACAAATCCTGAGGCTGTAGCCAAAATATACAAGCTAAAACAAAGAGCCGAAACACAAAGCATGATCGTTTTGATGAATGGTGAAAGGATGATGTATAATGTATTTAATGACATTCCTGAAGTGGCTTGGCAAATATTAGATTTTTCAGAAAATCCCACTACCCTAGTTTTAGACAATCCTAGAAATGTAGCTGCAAATATAATTGCAACAGATAAAACCTTAGGTGTAAGAATTATTAAAGAACCTTTCTGTTTTAAGCTATTAGAACGAATGAAAAAACCATTAGTTTCGACATCAGCAAATATTTCTGGACAACCTACACCAAAAAGTTTCAAAGAAATCAACCCTGAGATTATTAAAGGTGTGGACTATGTTGTAAATTTGCAACGCGATAAAATTGCTGGCAAACCGTCAACAATTATCAAATTAACAAGTGATTCGCAGGTAAAAGTGATTCGTAAATAGCTTTTGACCGCAAATTCACAAATTATTTTATAAATTTTATGGAGGAATATATATTCAAAGATGAAAGTTATAAAATTATCGGGATCCTATTTGAAGTCCATAAAAACTTAGGAAAAGGATTTTCCGAAATTGTCTATAAGGATGCGATTGAATATGAATTTCAAGAGCAAAATATCCCATATCAGAGAGAAAAAGAATTTGCAGTTAATTATAAAAATACAACGCTCAAACATAAGTTCTATGCTGATTTTGTTATTGAAGACAAAATTATACTAGAAATAAAAACTGTGGACTGTTTCAATAATAGCCATTTAAATCAATGTCTAAATTATTTAAAAGTATCTAATTATAAATTAGCCATACTTGCAAATTTCAATTTAACATCCCTAGAATACAAACGTATTATAAATTCAAAAAAAATAATTTGCGAATTTGCGGTAGAAAATTATGAATTACAAAGAAGCATTACAAAATAAAATATTCTCAATCATCTCTCAAGCATCTCAAGAACTTAATGTAGACAGCTACGTTATAGGAGGTTTTGTGAGAGATCTTATATTAGGAAGAGATTTTAAGAAAGACATTGACGTTGTTGCTGTAGGAAGCGGAATCGAATTAGCACTGAAAGTATCTCAATTAATACCTAACAAACCTAAAGTACAAGTTTTTAAGAACTATGGTACCGCTATGTTGCGTTTTGAAGATACCGAAATTGAATTTGTAGGTGCTCGTAAAGAATCGTATCATTTTGAAAGTCGCAATCCCGTTGTAGAAAACGGAACTTTGCAAGACGATCAAGACCGTAGAGATTTCACTATAAACGCATTAGCAATTTCTTTAAATTTGGCTAATTACGGGGATTTATTAGATCCTTTTGACGGATTAAAAGATATTGAAAACAAAATATTAAAAACACCGTTAGACCCTGATATTACCTACTCTGACGATCCTTTAAGAATGATGCGCGCCATACGTTTTGCCAATCAATTGAATTTCGAAATCGAAGAGCAATCGTTACAATCAATTACTAAAAATGCAGAACGAATCAAAATCATATCTGGCGAAAGAATAGTAGACGAATTAAATAAAATCCTTTCGACACCTAAACCATCTACAGGTTTTTTATTACTATATAAAACAGGCTTATTAGACCTACTATTACCTGAATTAACAGCATTAAACAATGTTGAAGAAATTGAAGGCCAGACACACAAAAACAACTTCTATCACACCCTAGAAGTAGTTGACAATATATGTCCAAATACAGATGACGTTTGGCTTCGCTGGGCCGCTTTACTACATGATATAGGAAAAGCACCAACAAAACGTTTCAACAAAAAACAAGGTTGGACCTTTCACGGGCATGAGTTTCTAGGAGGAAAAATGGTTAAGAAAATTTTTGAACGTTTACACATGCCATTAAATCAAAAAATGAAATTTGTCCAGAAAATGGTTATGATGAGCTCACGCCCTATTGTGCTTTCTCAGGATGAAGTAACTGATTCGGCTGTGCGTCGGTTAGTTTTTGATGCAGGAGAAGATGTCGAAGATTTAATGACACTTTGCGAGGCAGATATCACTACTAAAAATGCCAATAAATTCAAGAAGTACCATAACAATTTTATCATTGTTCGAAACAAAATTGTTGAAGTTGAAGAGCGTGATCATGTGCGTAATTTTCAGCCACCAATTTCTGGAGAAGAAATAATGGAAATCTTCAATATCACACCAGGAAAAGAAATTGGAATGATAAAAGAAGCCATAAAAGAGGCAATTTTAGAAGGTGTAATCGCTAATGAATATCAGGCGGCTTATGACTTCATGCTTAAAAAAGCAAATAAGCTAGGCTTAAAGATTAACTAATGTTGAATTAACATTTTGCCTATTATACGGTATCTTTGTTTAATTAAATACAAGATCTTCCTTATAAGGATAATTACTTTTAAAAATGAAAAAAGCGAATAAATCAGTTATAATTTGGTTACTATCAGGTTGTGTTTTATTATTCCTAATGGTGACTGTAGGCGGAATTACAAGATTAACAAACTCAGGTCTCTCAATGACCGATTGGCACTTAGTTACAGACACTTTTCCGCCACTAACAGACGCCAAGTGGCAAGAAGCATTTGATCAGTATAAAAAGTTTCCAGAATATCAAAAAATCAACATTCACAATGATTTTCAATTATCTGATTACAAATTTATTTACTTTTGGGAGTGGTTTCACCGCTTTATCGGCCGCATAATAGGTTTAGTATTCTTGATTCCATTTTTCTACTTTTTATTTAAAAAGAAGCTCGACAAACCTACCATTAATAAATGCATCGTCTTACTAGGAATGGGTGCTTTTCAAGGATTCTTGGGTTGGTTCATGGTGAGAAGCGGACTTATAGACAATCCAGATGTGAGCCACTTTAGATTGGCGCTGCACCTTACTTTTGCATTTATAACCTTTGCTTATACTTTTTGGGTAGCATTAGACTTACTCTATCCAGAGAGAAATGTACCTATCGAATTCCTACAAAAAATAGCGCGATTTGCACTTGTTTTTTTATTGGTACAAATCATTTACGGAGGATTTGTTGCGGGTTTAAATGCGGGCTTAATTCACAATCACTGGCCACTAATGAGTGACGGACAATTCATGCACGATAGTATTTTTATCGAACAAAAAAATCTTTTACTGAGCTTTACAGAAGGTAAAAGTGGCGTGCAATTTATCCATAGAACATTAGCTTATGCAGTGGTTGCATTTATGGTATTACTGTATTACAAAAGTCGCAAAATAACGCTAAATAAAGGGCAAGCAGTGGGAATCAATTTACTGGTAATTTTGGTGTTTCTACAATTTGCACTAGGTGTATTTACATTACTATATGGCGTACCACTATGGTTAGGACTAGCACACCAAATTAATGCTTTTTTCTTATTATCAGCTATGACTTATACCTTACATCGATTATCTAAGTAGGTATTAAATAGCCTTTTTACACTTTGACTATATTGTCACATTTCTACTTGTTCACACAAATAAATGTCTAAACTTGCATCGCAGGATCGTTTTATTGACTTATCAGATTACGGGAGATCATTTGGAAAAATGCTCGCTAATCTATTAAAAAGTACACGCTTTACACCTATTCATGTTACACTCCTTTTTGGAGTTTCAGGGATGATTGCCGTGTACTGCATTCTTTATAATCACTATTATTTAGCGGCATTCTTCATCGTGTTAAAATCAGGTATTGATGCCGCCGATGGTGAACTAGCTAGATTAAAAAACACACCATCTTACACTGGAAGATATCTTGACAGCGTGTTTGACATCTTCTTAAACTTCTTCTTTTTAAGCGCCTTTTGCTATGTATCTGAAAGCACTTTCATAGCTACTTTAGGAGCCTTTTTTTGTATCCAATTACAAGGCACATTATACAATTATTACTACGTTATCTTACGTAACAAATCAGTAGGAGGAGACACAACAAGTAAAGTATTTGAATACAAATCACCAAGAGCACTTGGAAAGGAAAGCCAAAAATCTGTTGATATTCTATTCAAAATTTACACCGTAGTCTACGGTGGATTTGACAAAATAATTCACGCCTTAGATAGTGATGCTTACAAAGTAAAAACGTTCCCAAACTGGTTCATGACCTTTGTTTCAATTTACGGATTAGGATTCCAATTACTGATAATGGCAGTCTTATTAGTCTTAAACCAAGTAAATCTAGTAATGCCCTTCTTCATTGGTTATACCATGTTTATCGCAGTATTAATTAGCCTTCGAAAATTACTTTTTAGAGCAAAAACATAAAATAGAAAAAATCTATACTGTATGTTTATATTATTGTTTACCAATGTTTTAAATATTACAATCTAAAGCAAAACATTAATCTATTTAACGATAAAAACATAGTGATACTCTAACAATATTATAACTAATTCTATAAATACTGTAACAGGTTTTGCTTCATTTATTCCCACCTTTGACATAACAATATTAACAATCACATAAACTATATTATTATGCCGAACTCAGAAGAATTAAAAGGAAATTGGAACGAAATGAAAGGAAAGTTAAAACAAAAATATGCTGACCTAACAGATGACGACTTGTTATATGAAGATGGACAAGAAGACGAAATGTGGGGTAAACTACAGCAAAAATTAGGTAAGACTAAAAAAGAAATCCAGTCGTTGTTTGAGTAAAACAATGCCAGTTAGAAATAGAAAGCGGTTTTAAAAAGAACGTCATTTTTTGTTTTGAAGAAAACAGAAAACCACACTTTTTGAAACCGCTTTTTTATGTATTTAACTGATCCTATTTACTATCAGTTTATCCAGTCTTTAAATTGAGAAACCTTCTCCCTACTCACCACAACATCCTCCTCATTATACGAAGGCAAAATTACTTTTAATCTAGAATTGCTATATAAGACAATTTCTTTAATTGCGGCAATTGGAACAATAAATTTGCGGCTTACTCTATAAAATTTCTGAGGATCTAATTCCTGTTCTAAGATTTCCAGAGTCGTCTCAATTAGGTAATTTCGATTATCAAATGTGTGAAGATAGGTTCCTTTGTTCTCACTATAAAAACACTCTACCTCCTCCACTCCTATCACTTTTAAATGTTGTCCAATTTTTACAGTAAACCTTTTTTTGAATTCTTTTTCAAATGGATTGGCAAGCACCTTTTTAATTTCATCAAAGTCCAGTTGCAGTTTTTCTTTTTTAGGTACCCGATCTTTATATTTGGCAACTGCCATAATTAAATCATCCTCATCAATGGGTTTTAAAAGATAGTCAATACTGTTTAATTTGAATGCTCGTAATGCAAATTCGTCATAGGCTGTGGTAAAAATTACAGCACTTTTAATTTCGATTTTTTCGAATATTTCAAAAGACAAACCATCCGACAATTGGATGTCTAAAAATATCAAATCTGGATGCTCGTTTTTGGTAAACCACTCGATCGCTTCCTCAACAGAGTGCAACAGTATGTCGACCTTTATTTGTAGCTTTTCGAGTTTGCGTTGCAACAATCTTGCAGCTGGTTTTTCGTCTTCAATTATTATAGTTTTCAATTTGAAAAATTTATTAATTAGTAGTTAACTTAAAATTGCTTTTCCTACAAAAATCACTCCCATTTTGTAGCCGCATCTTTATCTATAAACTCTTGAATTTTCTTTTCTTCCCAGTTTGCACCAAAAAATAAATCTCCTCCAAAAACAGACAAACCGTGTGCCGCTAGTCCAATTCCCCAAAAGACCAGCGTGCTCCATGTTTCCCATCTTAAGAAGACGCCTTCATTAATACTGCTATGATTAAAAATTGAAGTAAGATTATACCCATTTATTAGAACATAAATCAATAAATGAATATAAAACCCTTTAATTCTTTTCATTCTTTTATACGCCATATTGTAACGCGCATCTGGATTATTCTCATCAACTATATAATTATCATATTTACTGCGTCTATATCGTCTCATCTTATTATTATTTATGTTATTGCCAATTTCTTTTAGGCCCGTTTTGTTTTTCTTTCTCTAGAAATTCCTTGATTTTTTTATCTTCCCAATCTTTACCTAGAAACGGCATAAAACGGAATGTCACCATTCCATGAATAAAAACTCCTACACCCCAACATAGTAAAGGCCAAAGAAACCATAGATACTCAGGTGATGTCGTTAAATTAAGAACTATGAGAAATGAATTAATAGCAATATAACTGATCAAATTGCCGTAAAATCCTTTTATCTCATCGACGCGCTTTTTAGCTTTGTAATAGCGATCTTCGTTAACATATTTATTTTCCATGACTATTTCCATTTTTGAGTTTTATTACTTGCCTTCATAAAATGCGCTAATTTTTGATCTTCCCATTTTTTTCCAAATAATACAAAACTCACCACCGTATCAACCAAGGTTATTAAAAAAGCAACTGTCCAAATAGCCATAACAAAGGAGTTCAGCTGATTGAATGGAAAAACAGTAAATCCAATTTTAAAATATTCTTTCAAAATAAAAAAGCTTAATCCAATCAAATAAATTATAAAATGTATGTAGAAAGTCTTTAATTTTTGGACTTTATTTCTTGCTAGCTCAAAGCTATGATTTTGTATATCGCTGTTCTGATTTGTCTCTATCATTATTTCCATTTTTTATTATTATCAGACTTATTCAAAATCTCTTGAATTTTTCGTTCTTCCCAGTTTGGGTTGATCCCAAACACTTTAAAAGCATGCATAATGACTCCAAAACCCCAACCTCCAACAGAAAACCAGAACCAATGAAATTGTGGAGAGAATCTCAAATTAATAAAAATAATTATAGGAACTACGCAACAATATGATATAAGATTACCATAAAATCCTTTAAGTTCCTCAACTCTTTTCTTTGCTCTATAATAAGCATTTTTTTCGCTATGATCTGCTGTTGATTCCATGGTTGAAATTTGTTTTGTTAATACTGGTATTTTGACTGCAAATACTCTATCCGTTTGCTCAATAAGTACTTTTCTATTAGTAACTAAGCCGTATCGATTGATGATATTTTGCAAGCCTACACCTCGTCTATTTTGTAATACTTCTTTCTTTTGAAAATCATTTTCGACTATCAAATACCCTTCTTTCAGGTAAATCCTGATGTGTAAAGGACGCTTTTCACTAACCACATTGTGCTTTACTGTATTTTCCAGTAACAACTGTAAGGATAGCGGCACCACTTTGGCTTCTGGATTATTATTATTATTATCAGGCAATTCATAAAACAAACTGTTTTCAAATCGCATCTTTAGTAAGTTCATGTACGTTTTGGCGAAGGCCAACTCCTCCTCTACCGAGACTAAATCTTTGTCTTTTTGCTCCAAAACATATCGGTAAATCTTAGACAATGAAGTTGTAAAACGCTGTGCATTTTCGGGATTTTCTTCAATCAACGAACTCAATACATTCAAACTATTAAAAAGGAAATGAGGATCGATTTGGTTTTTTAAACTTTCGAATTTAGCCGATGCCGTTCCCGCAATAATCTTCTGTTCTTTTACCTTGTTTTCATTGTATGCTTTATAGAAATACAAGCCATGAATACCTAGTAAGACCACAAATGTTACTACAGAAGCTACTACATAGTTAGAAGCAGATTCATTTTGAAAAAAATCCGTCAAAGTACTTTCTTCGATGATTACATCTTCAAATATTCGCAATAATAAAATTAGAAATAAAGTAAGAACGAAAGAAGTTGAGAAACCTACAATAACTCTTTTTAAACTATACCTTCCTTTTTCAAAAAACGAATCTAGAAATATATAGAGAATAGCATTACCGTAATATAAAACCATCCCATACAACATCGTGTAGAAAAAATTGACTTTCAAATGTGTATCGAATGTTATTGTTCCGCCATTCAAAACCGGAATAGTTACCAAGACAATAAATATTAAAAACGAAATAAGATGTGCTCTTGGGAGTTCTTTTAAAAATCTACTTGGATTCATTTTCTATAATTATTTGCATTTTTTTTGAGCTTCTACTGCTCTGTCTAATCCCCAATTTGGAGCGAAAACTGTTTCTGGTTTAAAAGTAGCAAAAAGTGCAATGGCTTTGTCAATTTGTGCGCACATTGGTTTGGTATCTTTCCCCCAGAAAGAAGCGCTTCCAATTTCGAACTCTGCTTTTGAGAACACTACTCTTGGATTATTCGGTGCTAATGCTTCTGCTTTTGCATACAATCCCATTGTTGGTCCAGATAATTTTTGTCCGTTTGTCATTGGGTCATACACAATCCAAGCGGTATTAATCATGGCTTGCATCACATAAAGTTCGGCATTGTTCTGGTCTTTTGTCATTTCAAGATCCAGTGCATTTTGTGCTTTTAAAAGCAGTGCATTAATACTCTCCTTGTCTTTGATGCCAAAAGCTGCAGTTGTATTTACCAAAGCTACGTAATAATTGGGCAACCACTTGGTGGGTTCAGCAGCGGCGATTCTTTCGAATAAATCCGAAGCCTCGGTATTTTTTCCTTTTTTCCAAAGTCCGAAAGCTTTACCCATTCCTTGTTCGTATTGTCCTCCAGTTGGAACTTGTTGGCTTTGCGCTGAGATAAATGTAACGATACTTAATGCGATGGTGATGATAATTTTTTTCATGATTTCTATTTTTTATGATAATTGATTGTGTATTGATTTCTTATTCAAAAATAGGATTGTTTATTTCCGAATAAAATTTAAAGAAACCGAACTGTTGATTTTTGAGGATGAGTTGTTGTTTTTTTAAAGTAGCTGAGATGCTTAGTTTCTGAATTACTAAGATTTTGATTTGTGGTAGTAATAAAAACTCGTTGCAGATGAACCTCTATTAGATATTCTTTTTCAGATTGTAATGTTTTAGATACTTTAGTTATTCAATTGATTTTTTTGTAAATTTGATAAAAACATCCTCATGAGTACAGCCGAAATAAAACTAAAACTATTCCGAGAAATCGACACTTTGGATCAATCCAAATTGGAACAAGTTTATGGCTTGCTTTTTAATTTTCTAAATAAAGAAAATGACACCGAAGAATGGAATTCATTATCGCAAATGCAACAAAGTGGTTTATTAGAAGCCATTGAAGAATTGGATTCATCAGAAGGTATTGACCATCAATCCATCATGGACAAATTCAGAAAAAAGCATGCGTAGAACCATCAAATGGTCGTCTCTTGCAGAAGATGATTTTGCGAAAATTCTTGATTATTTAGAAATTCGATGGAATAAAAATGTGTGCACTCAATTTATCAATAAATTAGATTTCTGCATTGATTTAATTCGAAATAACCCAAAGTAATTTCCTTTTATAAATACAGAGTTCCAGATAAGAAAATGTGTGATAACTAAACAAAATACGCTTTATTATAGAGAGACTAATTCAAGGATAAAAGTTTTGCGACTTTACGATACAAGACAAAACCCAGATTCCCTACAATTGTAATTACCTGCTTTACAAATTCTTCAACTGATTGTCCTTTTTATCATTGCTAATGGTCCAAAAGAAACCGATAAAAAAGAAGCGATCTGCTGTGGGTGTGATGGCGCGTCTCGTATACGTACCTGTGAGATCAGGACTATTTGCATATTCGTATCCAAAAACATTTTGCGTCCCTAGAACATTTGAGGCAGAGAAATACAGAATTTTTTGCGGGCTAATTAAGTAGGCCCAATTAAAGCTGAGACTATTGTACGCTTTTGTATTCCCGTTCATGAACTGGGTTTCATTTAGATTATTGTACGGACGACCTGAACTAAACGAATTTGTAAAACCCACTTGTGAACGCCAGTCGGTGATAAAATATTTGGTAACCAATGACAAACTGTGGTTGGCAACAAAACCAGGCGTCACTTCAGAAGGAAAATTTTTGTAATCTCTTTGACTATCAATATAGGAATAGGAAAGCCAGTATTCTAGATTTCTCACGCTTTTCCCATCTCTCCAAAACAGATCCAGTCCCTTGGCATAACCTGATCCCAAATTGTTAAATACTGAATTGTATGCAATTGTTGGCGTATCGTATTTGACCAAATTGTTGTAGCTTTTGTAATAGGCTTCGGCACGTAATGTTTGTTTGTCCTTGCTGTATTGAAAATTAAGAATATAGTGTGAAGCTTTCTCACTTTCAAATTGATGGTATTTTGAATATTTAATATAATCCACACTTGGACTTTGCGTGAAATCTCCGTATGCCAATGAAAACTGGCTGTTTTTCGCCACTTTGTACGCCATTGAAATTCGTGGAGATAGTGATGTTTCATCAAGCAAATTATTATTTGATACTCGAAAACCGACTTTGGCTGCTATTTTTTTCGAAAACAAAATATCGGCTTCGGTGTAGGCTGCAGCAATATTTGAATTGTAGCCGTTTGTTTTTATTGAACCTAAATTGAGCGTGAAATTTTCATCGAATTTGGTAATGAAATAATCTGCTCCAAACGAAAGCGTAAAGGCATTTGAAAATCGTTTTTTAAGTTTCGTTTTAAAATGAGCTGCATTTTCATCGTTAGCCACTTTGTCCAAGTTTAGTCCTATTTGGTTTTTACTGTAGCCATAACTCAACCCGCTCACTATTTTCCATCCCGTTCCAAAATGGCCACTATAAGAACTATTGAAATAAAAGTTATTGTTATTCAAGCCGATTCTAATTTTATCTGGACCATTTATATTTTCCTGATTGATATCCATTCTCAAAGCATCGAATGCGCCATAGACTTTCAGAATTCCGTTATTGAAATTGTATCGGTAGACGGTTTCTCCCGATAAGGATTGAAAAGGACTGTTCCACTCTACGTTTTGCGGAATCACAGCTTGGTAGGGTGCTAAATTCACATAAGAGGTGTTGACACTTAAGGAACTTTTGCTCCATTTTTGAGTGTGTCCAACTCCTAGTCCAACCGTCATCACGGAAATCTCGGTTTTGTTTTGATCGGGGTTATCTTCTGTATTTAAAAGTAAAACACTGGACAGTGCTTCGCCATATTCGGCTGAATAACCACCGGTAGAAAATGCGATTCCGCTAAATAAAAAGGGAGAAAAACGTCCTCGTGTGGGTACGTTGACAATGGTCGCATTATAAGGTTGCGCCACTCTAATTCCGTCAACAAATGTTTGGGTTTCGTTGGCTTCACCACCTCGTACAAAAAGTCGGCCGTCCTCGCCTACGCTTTGGGTTCCCGGCAAAGTTTGCAGTGCAGCAATTATATTTCCAGCTGAACCAGCAGTAGTAACAATATCTAAAGGTTTTAGCATTGCAACCCTAGCTTTGTCTCCAGATTCCATTACTCCTGCAGAAATGACTACAGCATCTAATGTATTGGAGCTTTCTTTTAAAACGATTGTTTTGTCTTGATAATTAGCAATATCAATTGCTGTTTTGGAGGTTTCGTAAACTAGAAAACTAGCCACTAGAACTTGTTCCCCAGTTACTGTTGTGCTGAACGAAAATTGTCCTTTTGCATTAGAAGTAGCACCATCATATGTGCCATCGCTGTAAATGTTGGCACCCGCGATTGGATTTCCTTTTTTGTCGACTACTTTTCCTGAAAGGGTAGCTTGAGCAAAAAGAAAACTACTAAAAAATAAAATGATAGTTGTTGCGATTGATTTCATTTGGTTTGATTTTGATACTCCAAAAGTACTAGCACGCTAGAAGCAGAAAAATTTAAAGAAACCGAACTGTTGATTTTTGAGGATGAGTTGTTGCCGTTTTTGCAGGCGATAAAAAAAAATAAGTTGTTAGCACGCAGATTTTGCAGATTTGCGCTGATACAATTGTTGATTAGCTACTTTTTTGATTTGAGTACAGAACTGTTACAACTATAATTTTGGTTTATATTTGCAACTAAATACAATTATTTACCAAGGCGTTTTGCATGAGGGGTAGTAGCGGCATCCTTTTTTGGGGCTTTTTATGCCCCAAAAAAGATATAGCGGATAACCCGACCGTAGGGCATGCCCAAATATAAAAGTAAAGAATGAAGACAGAAAAAGATAAAATGATTGCGGGCGACTATTACAATGCGGGTGACGCAACCCTAGTTAAAGACCGCCGACGTGCCAAAAACTTGTTGCACCGATTGAATGTTACCGAATATCGTGTCACCAAAAAAGCACGCGAAATCATCAAGGAACTAATTCCAAATGCAGGTGCGAACTTATATATTGAGCCACCTTTTCACTGTGATTATGGGTACAACATTTCTTGTGGCGAGAATGTCTACTTCAACGTGAATTGCGTGGTGTTGGACTGTGCGCCGGTGGTTATTGGTTCGAATGTGTTTTTTGCGCCCAATGTGCAATTGTACACGGCTACACACCCACTCGAGGCCGAATTGCGTCGCACACTCGAAAGCGCCTTGCCCATAACCATTGGCGACGATTGCTGGATTGGTGGCAATACGGTGATTTGTCCCGGAATTACAATTGGAAAAGGATCGGTAATTGGTGCGGGATCTGTTGTAACGAAGGATATTCCTGAAAATTCATTGGCAGTGGGGAATCCTGCAAAAGTAATCAGGAAATTAAATCAAGAATAACATGCTCGCATTAAACAAAATACATCATATTGCAATTATTTGTTCGGACTATGAAAAGTCAAAACACTTCTATACGCACATTTTAGGGTTGACTATTATTCAGGAAATTTATCGAAAGGAGCGCGATTCATTCAAACTCGACTTGGCGCTCAATGGTGATTATGTGGTCGAATTATTTTCGTTCCCTAATCCGCCACAACGCTCTTCAAGGCCTGAGAGTTGTGGTTTGCGTCATTTGGCATTTGAGGTCGATTCGGTTGCTGTTTGCAGGGATGCGTTAATTATAGAAAGGATTATTTGCGAAACGATTCGGGTGGATGAATTTACAGGGAAACGCTTTTTCTTTATTGCTGATCCTGATGATTTGCCAATCGAGTTTTACGAGCGATAACGTTTTCTAAAACTATTGCAATCATAAAGCTTTCTTAAAATAGGGAATTAGCTTTTAGTATTGCAAGCTGTTTTACTTATAATGGTTAATTTTGCACTCCTTTTAAACCTTATTTGATCAAGGTTTGCAACACCACAATAAATGAAAACTTCCCGTTTTATAAAAGACAACATCAAATTAATTAAACTTCAAAAATTAATTATTGTATCGATACTGATAGGCTTTTTAGCAGCCTTTTTAGGAAT
This sequence comes from Flavobacterium aeripolare, assembly GCF_013294025.1. Taxonomy (GTDB): domain Bacteria; phylum Bacteroidota; class Bacteroidia; order Flavobacteriales; family Flavobacteriaceae; genus Flavobacterium. The sequence continues at coordinate 70,387 of NZ_JABSNL010000005.1, read as the reverse complement.
AGCCCTTAAGAAATTAACAGAGCACTACGAGCAAATATTTTTCAATCAAGCAAGCCTTCATCCTATATTCATCTTTGTATTTCCAGTTTTTGGTTTAACAGTCATATATTTCATTAGACAAAATGTATTTAATAAAAAAATTAACAAAGGTATAAACGAAGTATTTGAGAGCACGGCTTCACCAACAAAAAACCTACCGAAGTCAAAAATTGCATCTCACTTCATAAACGGTTTATTGACTGTGATTTTTGGCGGTTCAACTGGTATTGAGGTTTCTACTGTTGTAGCCACAGCAACTATTGGGTCAGTAGCACAACAAAAACACAACTTTTTTAAAGAATATAAAACGGCACTAATTTCTGCGGGAATAGCTGCGGGAATTACGGCCTTATTTGGTAGTCCGTTTGCGGGTTTATTTTTTGTCTGTGAGGTAATTTCGAAAAAAATCACAAAGCCTTTTTTGCTGATCAATATTATTTCTGTAACGATCGCTTTTGGACTGGTTTATTTGATAGATGAGGAACCTACATTTGCTGTTTCAATCACTAAGTGGCATTACTACGCACTACCCTACTTTATTATGTTAGGTGTTATTTCAGGTGTGAACGCAGTTTACTTAACTAAATGCGTGTTGTTTTTCAAGAATAATCTAAATCATATAAAGAGTCATTATTATAAAATCGTGTTCGGTTCAGTAATTTTAAGCTGTTCGTTATTTTTCTTTCCGCAACTGTATGGAGAAGGGTACCACGCAATAAAAACTATTTTCACTGATCCTAATCACTTACAATTAACAAGCACCCTTATAATTTCGCTAATCGGTATCATCATTTTAAAACCTATAGTCACCTCTGCCACACTTTTTTCTGGAGGAGACGGTGGTGTATTTGCGCCTAGTTTATTTATTGGCGCTTTTCTGGGCTTGTTTATTGCGTTATTTTTAAATACTTACTTTCATGCAGCTATTATTCCTATGAATTTTATGGTATTAGGTATGGCAGCCTCATTAAGCGCAAGTATTCATGCTCCTATAACTGCTATTTTCTTGATTTGTGGTTTGACAAATGATTATACATTATTCTTTCCTTTAACGATCGTGAGCTTTACTGCTAAGTTTACGGCTGCTCGTATTTATCCCTATTCGGTTTATTCTTATGCAGCAAGTTTATCAAAATAAAATTTACCTTCATGCAAAAAATAAAAAGAAGCTATCGCAAGACAAAATATATCCTGTACAAGGAAACATTAGTCGATTTTAAAGAACACTTTTGGTCATTTGTAGGTTCGTTTTTAGGTATCGGCGTTCTAGCATATTTGCAATCTCAAACATTACCAGACTCTGATGTAATGTATTTAATAGGCTCTTTTGGTGCCTCTAGTGTTTTGATTTATGGTATAATCCAGAGTCCGCTAGCACAGCCGCGAAATTTAGTTGGTGGCCATGTGATTTCTGCCATTGTAGGAGTTACAATCGCTAAGTTAGTTCCTGATGTGATGTGGTTGGCTTCGGCACTAGCCGTTTCATTTGCTATTATACTAATGCAGATTACAAAAACATTACACCCGCCAGGAGGAGCAACTGCTCTGATTGCAGTAACAGGATCTGCTCATATTAAAGCTATGGGCTACTGGTATGTTGTATCACCGGTGCTAATAGGTGTCTTGATTTTATTATTTATCGCTATAGTAATAAATAATATGACTCCTAATCGCTATTACCCTAATCATAAGAGGTATCGAAAATTTCGAAAATTATTACACAAAAACACTAATGAAGATTAATACGTGTCAGACTAATTTTAGAAAATTGATAATACAAAAGCGCTTCACATGAGGTGCTTTATTTTTTATACTGAACAGCAGTCTATTATCCTTTTTAAAACTGGAACAATAAAAATCTTATTAACAAAAGCGGAAACTGTGGTCCAACAGCAAGATGATATTTAAAATTAAATTTTACCTTTGACCTTTCAATTAAAACAAAGATTATGGTTTACAAATTCAGAGTAATTCTAGATGCCGAGGAAGATATTTTTAGAGATATTGCAATACTTGATGATGATACTTTAGAGGATTTACACAATGCAATCTTCAATTCTTTTGGTTTTGATGGTATGGAAGTTGCCTCTTTTTATACTTGTGATGAGACTTGGAACCAAGAAGATGAGATTTCGCTTTTTGATACAGGAGATGTTCCAGGTGAACAAAAAATCATGAGTGATTATAAATTATCAGATATCTTAGACGATCAAAACACTAAAATCATCTATGTTTATGACTTCATCAACATGTGGACTTTTTTAGTTGAGCTAGCGGCTGTTGAAGAACAGGAAGCAAATGCTTTGTATCCTGAAACTTTATTTTCTCATGGTGAAATGCCAGACGAAGCAATGGAGAAAAACTTTGAAGCAGACAATGCAGATGATTATGCAAACGACTACGAAGATGGTTTAGACGAAGATGATCTAGACATGTTTGAAGGCGATGATAGCTTTGAGGATTACGGCTCTGAGGATTTGTGGAATTAGTTTTATTAAGTTGCTAAGTTACTCAGAATCTGAGTTGCTAAGTTTTCACATATTATGTTTCATTATTTTATAACTTATAAGTTCAAAACTTATAAATTAATTAAAATGAGCAATTTTAGAAAGCTTTTGGTGTGGCAAAAAGCCATGTCACTTACAACAAAGATTTATACTAGTACACAAAAGTTCCACAAAGAAGAAATATTTGGGTTAACGTCGCAGTTAAGGCGATGCACTATTTCAATTCCAAGTAATATCGCGGAAGGTATTGGAAGAGATAGTAACCCCGAATTAATTAGATTTATAAATATTTCCGTAGGTTCTCTTTTTGAGCTACAGACACAGCTTGAAATCGCTAAGAACATTTTATATTTAAATACCGAAGAATTTAACAACTTATATGAGGATAGTCGAGAAATAGAAAGAATGCTAATTGCGTTCCTTAAAAAATTGAAGGAAAACAAATAACATCTTAGAAACTTTCCGACTAAGTATCTCAGAAACTACAAAAAGATGATCAACCTATTCAACACACACATCGAGACGCTTTCTATTCACAGAGTAGGAAATAAAAGTCGCAACGAAGCTATTTTTTTATCAGAGCAGCCTTTTAGTCTAAATGATGAGATCGTGCCACTTATGAAAGAATTTTTTCTAAAACCATTTAGAGAAAAAGAGGAAAACTATTACCAGTTTGCTCATGAGGTAGATTTAGATTATAATGATATGTTCAAGTTTGCGACTGAAATCTTTGAGAAACCAGAAACGCTTCACGAAACTTCAAAAAAAATCACACAGCATTTATTTGAGCAATCAAATCATCCGCATATTAAAAATGGAGAGGTGTATGTTACTTATTTAACTAACGTTAATATTGACAACACTCCTGTTGATGCAATTGGGATTTTTAAAAGTGAATTACAAGCTGACTTCTTGCAGTTTGAAGAAAAAGGAACACACTTAGAGATGATCTTGCAACAAGGGGTAAACCTGAGTAAATTAGATAAAGGATGTATCATTTTTAATCATAAAAAAGAAGAAGGTTATAAAATATTAACTGTAGACAGCAACCGCTACGATGCCCGTTACTGGCTAGAGCATTTTCTATCTGTAGATGCCTTTGAAGATGAAAATTTCATCACCAAGAAATATCTAAAGTTCTGTCAAAATTTTGCTAAAGACGTAGTTTTTCCAGCAGAAGACAAAAAGGAAGAAGTGATGTTTATGAACCGTTCTGTAAATTATTTTGCTAAGAATGATCAGTTCGAAGAAACAAATTTCTTAAATGAAGTATTGGACAATCCTGACTTAATTCCGGAATTTAAGAACTACAAAACAGATAAAGGAGAAAAATACAGTATTGAAGATGTGACTTCGTTTCCTATTGCAAATGCAGCTGTTTCTGATGCTCGCAAATCAATCAAAAACGTGATCAATCTAGATACCAACATCCAAATAAAAATGGATTTTATCAACCCTGAAAGTGCTGAGAAATTTGTTGAAAAAGGTTGGGATGAAGAAAAGCAAATGTATTACTACTTAGTTTATTTCAATAAAGAACAAAAATCATAAGCGACAAAATTGCTTAACACAATATAAAGTCCTCAATCGCGATAGTGAATGGGGACTTCTTTTTTTTACAGCAAATTATTCTGTCCCAATGGGCTCTAGGCGATACTAAATTTGTAATTTTGCATACCTTTAAAATACCACAATGAATTATAATCTTTTCTCAGAAAGTCCCTTTAAAACTGAAATTTCTTTTCACAAGTTGATTGAATCTTTAGAAGAAATTGCTGTATCAGATATAGACTACCGTGCTATTTACGCCAAATCGCTATTACAAGAAATCTCGCATCTGCCGGAATTAAAATCAGGAATAAACGACTTGACTGTAATATATGAAAATGAAGAGCTAGTAAAGAACCTGTTATCTGACTTGTTCCCTACGTTACTCACGCACAACGAAATTAAAGCGGTTACTATTCCGTTTCAAAATTTGATGTTCAATTATTCTGAGCGTTTTAAGAAAATCCTTAAAAATGCAGGGGGCGCCTTTGATATCACCATTCGTGATTTTGATGCAGATCAATATTACATCATGAGTTGCATCTTGATATTGAATGTGCACTATAAACAACAGTTTGATATTACCAAGCCTTTGTTTTATGATATTCCAGACGAGAACGGAATCACCAAACATTACAGAATTTTATACAACGCTGACTTTATAGAAATTTTAAAAACAGCTAACGCTCCAGAACTTAACAACGAAGATATCGAACAACTAATCGATAATTATGGTGATATTGATTTGTGGAAATCAAAATTCCCTCATGAGAGTTGGATTTTAAAAGGTTTTGGTATCATTACTCTTTTTGACGCTACAACCGAAAGTGCAATTTCAAACCTAAAAAGTAATTTACTTTTAAAGGATGATAATCAGGAAAGAAGCAACCCAAAGTTTGAGAAAATATTTAGATCTATATTTAAATTAAATGATATAAGAGTTGGTCTAATAATGTACAATGAAGAAGAAGACAAATTCATTAGACCACCATACAATAACGACGATGTAAAGAGTTTTCTGCTAGCAGATCATGCTGAAATGACCTGCAGCAGTGCTTTTATGGATTGCTCTATCGCACATGTAGTTGACCAACAAAAAACACTTTCTATTTCGAATGTGGCTCATTTTGCACAAATAGCTGGAAATGAAAAATTAGGGGAGCATTTATTAAAACAAAATATTAGAAGTTGCATTTTTTCACCTGTAATTAAAAACGGAAAATTACTAGGGATAATAGAGGTCGTTTCTACTAATGCTAAAAGTTTGAACAGCATTAACGCAACTAACTTACAACTAGTACTTCCATTTGTCATAGATACTATAGAACGCTACAATGTTGATGTAGAAAACCAAATTGAAGCCGTTATTCAACGGGAGTATACTGCTATCCACTCCAGCGTTTATTGGAAATTTAAAAAAGAAGTAGAGAAATATTTAAAATCAAGCAATAAAAATAAAGATTACATTTTTAAGGAAATTGTTTTTAAAGATGTCTATCCGTTGTATGGACAAATTGATATTAAAGGATCATCTGAACACCGCAATGAGACGGTAAAAGAGGATTTAAAGAATCAATTAAATACATTGTTGAATATTATAGATCGATTGAATTCTATCAATAACGTACCATTGCTAGAGCAACTTAAATTTGAAATGCAGAGTTATTTTAATGAATTAAGTTTAGAATTAAAAGCAGATACAGAGCAGCAAATTCAAGCATACATACAGAAAGAGATTCATCCTATTTTAGGAAATGAGAAAATTGATGAAGACAATAAAGTATTGATAGCAAACTACTTTTCTGAACTTGATTCTAAAACAGCTTTGTTTTATCATTCGAGAAAAAACTTTGATGATGCTATGTCGATTATTAATAAAAAGATGGCATCGATATTAGATCACGAGCAAAAAGAGGCTCAAAAAATATTTCCACATTATTTTGAGCGCTTTAAAACGGATGGTGTAGAGCATAATCTATACATAGGAGCCTCTATTGCTCCCATGCAAACTTTTGACAGCATGTATTTGAGTAATTTAAGGTTATGGCAGTTGCAAACACTTTGCAAGATGGAATTAGAACATCATCGCTTGAAAGCAATCTTACCCTACGAACTAGATGTGACCTCGCTTATTCTAGTTTTTAGTTCGCCTATATCTGTTCGTTTTAGAATGGATGAAAAACGCTTTGATGTTGACGGAACCTATAATGCGCGCTATGAAGTAGTTAAAAAACGTATTGATAAAGCCAATATAAAAGGCACTACTGAACGCATCACTCAAAAGGAAAAAATCACCATTGTATATTCTAACGATTACGAGGAGAAAGAGTATTTAAAGTACATTAAATTTTTGCAATTTAAAAATATTTTAGAACCTACGATTGAGCAATTTGACGTTCAAGAATTACAAGGTGTATCTGGATTAAGAGCATTACGTATTAAAGTACACAACACTGATGTGCCAGATAAAGAGTATAGCTACGAGGACCTGCTAAATGAGATTAGTTAAGCGTGAATTGAATTAAAAGCGATTACAAAGGAAATCACAGAAACAATAATACCTATCATAAAGATATTATAGGTAATTCTTAATAAGCTGTACTTTTTTTCTAGTACTAATCCCAAGAAATACAAATCCTTAATCATGGAATTGTATAAGTACTTGTCGTCTTTCATCATCTCATTTACCGCCCACTCATACTCTTCTAATGGCATCTTGAAAAAATTACCAAAGAATAATAAATTGACTTTCTTGTCTTCGATATCTTGCCTAGTAAAAGTACCTGTTGTCACTTTAGGTCGCGTTGACAAAATAGCAAAGATGATTGATATCACACTAAACATCAACATAATGAACGTAGGCATAATCAGGTAACTATTATTTGGACTGTCTAATTTGGGAATAATCGAAGACAAAGCAATAGAGATAATTACGGCATTTACTGAAAGTAGAATGTTAGCTTTACTATCTGCGATACCACTCAAACGCGTGTGATTGCTTAATGTAATCCTAAAAAGCGTGTCTACTCCTCTACTCGTCTTTGATTTATTAGACTTTTTTTTCTTCTTTTTATTATCTTTAACAGCATCATTTGTTGGGACCACATTATCAGTAACGGTATTAATTTTTTCTTGAATCAATTTGATGTTTTTTTCTTTAATAGGTTGCCAATTTTCTAAGGCATACTGAGTGTAATATACGTGAAATTGAGAGATAATGTGTAGGTTTTCTTTTGCCCATTCTAAGTCAGAGTAAAATTTCTGATTTGTAATCTCCCACTCTTTTCGTAGCTTTTCACAAACTGTGAGATAATTTTCTTGGGCGAAATGGGAGTAATCAGCGTCTTTAATTATTTTCTCTAATTGCGTACGTGGACTACGATCATAAATGGTAGCTTCAATCACTTTCGCGACAGCGTCAATAAAGTTTTGATCCTTATTATTTTCGAATAAAAATCTAGAAACAATGGTAATACTAGATTGTTCATGATTAGCGCAGCCCATGGTATAACCGGTGTCATGGAACCAAGCTGCAACCAATAAAATCTCAGTATCAGATTCGTCCAAACCCTCTGCTTTTGCTAGTATTGTAGCGGCCTCAACCACTTTTAAAGTGTGGTTGAAATTATGGTAGGTAAATGAAATAGAAAGGCTATCTTTGAGTAATTTACCAACAAAATCTTTGGCTTGCGCGATAAGGGTCATAAACAAATTTTTATACTACTAAATTATGAAATTGTTTCCGGATAATACATTTATGAAAACTAAAATATTGTTATTTATTCCAATATCAATCTTGATGTTGCAAGCATGTGCGACTAAGCACGTGCAATATGGTAAAAACGTAGAAAATCCAGTTCCTACTAACGAGAAAGATACTGCAAAAATTGTACACCGTTTTTATTTAATTGGTGACGCTGGGAATGCAGATCAAGCTGAGCCTAAAAAATTTCTTGAACTGTTTCATGACAAGATTAAAACAGCCGATAAGAATACTACGTTGCTATTTCTAGGTGATAATATTTACCCAAAAGGAATGCCTGACAAAAGTGACAAAAAAAATCATGACATCGCAGAGAATAAATTACTTTCACAACTAGAACTTACTAAAGGTTTTAAAGGGAATACGATTTTTATCCCAGGTAACCATGACTGGTATAGTGGCATTAAAGGGCTTGAAAAAGAAGCTGATTTTATCACTGATTACTTGAAGAACAAAGAAGCTTTTTTACCTAAAAAAACTTGTGCAATCGATGATGTTAAAATTGATAGTCTAGTTACCTTAATCACCATCGACAGTCAATGGTTTCTAGAAGATTGGGATAAAATCCCTACTATAAATGACAATTGTGACATTAAAACACGTGAAGATTTTTTATCTGAATTAGAAAGTCTTTTAAGTAAAAACAAAGACAAAACAGTAGTTCTTGCCTTGCACCACCCATTAATGAGTAATGGAAGTCACGGTGGGCAATTCTCATTAAAACAACAATTGTTCCCACTAGAACAACCTATTCCTTTACCACTTATAGGATCTTTCATGAACTTGTTGCGTAAAACATCAGGAATTAGTCCGCAAGATATTCAAAATAAAAAATACCGTAACTTAAGTGATCGCATTCAAACCTTAGTAAAGGGTTTTGATAATGTCATTGTGGTTTCTGGACACGATCACAACTTGCAGTACATTGATAAAGACAATATCAAACAAATTATAAGTGGTGCTGGTTCTAAAACACAGGCTGCGAAGGCTGTTTACCCTAATGACTTTTCATATGGTAAAAATGGATTTGCTACTCTAGACTTATACGATAATGGTAAAGCTACTGTTGCTTACTCAGGAAAAGAGAATGACGAACTAACAGTTCTTTTTAAGAAAACGATCTTATTTCTAAAGACAAAATTAACATTAGATTATGCTAAAAGCTTTGCTGCAAATAAAGAAACGTCAGTCTATACAGCAGATATGGTTGATAAAAGCTGGCTGCATTCTTTGCTCTTTGGAAAACATTACAGAGAATATTATGGCCAACTTATAAATGCAAAAACGATTAGCTTAGATCAACTTTATGGTGGCGTACATCCTACCATTGCTGGTGGAGGACATCAATCGCGATCGCTACGCCTTGAGGATAACAATGGTAAAGAATATGTAATGCGAGCTGTAAAAAAGAGTGTTTCTCGCTTTTTACAAAGCGTAGCGTTCAAAGATCAATATGTTGAAGATCGTTTTAAAAACACTGTAGCTGAAGACTTTTTATACGACTTTTACACCACCGCACATCCTTATGCCCCGTTAGCTGTGGGTAATTTAGCAGAGAAGATTGGTATATCTCATACTAACCCTTTGTTATATTATATTCCAAAACAAAATCAACTAGGAGAATTTAATGCCGCTTTTGGTGACGAGTTATACCTAGTGGAAGAGCGTCCTTCTAAAGAACAAAAAAACCTTGCTATTTTTGGCGAAAAGCCAACAGATATTATTGGCACAAATGAGGTATTAGAAAATCTACGCAAGGACGAAAAATATGTAATCGATGAAGATGAATATATCAAAGCGCGCTTATTTGATATGCTTTTAGGAGATTGGGATCGCCACTATGATCAATGGAGATGGGGTGAATATAAAAAGGGAGATAAAGTTATTTATAGACCGATACCTAGAGATCGTGATCAAGTCTTTCCTAAATATGATGGTGCATTACTAGCTATATTAATGAATATTCCAGCTGTTCGCCATATGCAAACCTTTAAGAAAGACATACGTAGTGTAAAATGGTTAAATAGAGAAGCTTATACCTTAGATTTAGCTTTTTTAAAGACAGCCACAGAAAAAGACTGGATAAAACAAGCAGCATTTATTGAAAAGAATTTAACAGATCCAGATATAGATGGCGCGTTTGATAATTTACCAAAAGAGGTTCAAGACAAAACCATAGAGGGAATTAAGGAAAATTTAAAACTACGAAGAGAAAAACTAACTAAATATGCTAGTGAATACTTTGACGTGCTCCAAAAAAGAGTTCTGATTGTAGGTACTAACAAGAAAGATCGTTTTAAAATTGATCGCTCAGATAAAAATAAAATAACAGTAACTGTCTCTCGCTTGAAAAAAGATGGTGAGGAGTTACAGTACACCAATACTTATACTAGAAAACAAACTAAAAACATGTGGTTTTATGGGTTAGATGATGACGATGTATTTGACGTATCTGGAAAAGCTAATTCATCAATTAAATTGCGATTAATAGGTGGTCAAAATAATGACATCTACAATGTTAAAGATGGTAAAAAAGTACAGATAGTAGATTTTAAGTCTAAAGACAACACCTATGATGTTGATGCCAAAACAAAGAAATCTTTGACAGATAACTATGAAACAATACTCTACGATTATAGAAAACCTAAATACAATGTTTTTGGTGGGTTACCAACAATGGGATTCAATCCTGATGATGGCGTTAAGATAGGAATTGTTGCAAATTATACTGTAAATAAATTCAAACTTGATCCCTACACCAGAAAGCATACTTTTAAAGCAAATTACTACTTTGCAACAGCAGGGTTTGAATTGCTTTATAATTTAAGTGTTCCAAAAATGATCAAAGATTTTGATTTTGACTTAGCCGCACAAATAACGAGTCCCAACTTTGCAGTTAACTTTTTTGGGTACGGAAACAATACAATCAATGATGATGAAGCACAAGGTAAAGATTACAACAGAGTCAAGATAAGAATGATAAAAGCTGCTCCACAGATCACTAGATTAGGAAAAAATGGAAGCGTCTTAAATATCAAAACTGAATTTGAAAATTATGATGTTCAGCGTACAAACGATCGTTTTATTGGGATTGCAAATGCGGTGAATCCTAATGTATTTGAGAATCAATTATTTGCTGGAGCTAGCGTTAAATATAGTTTTGACAATGCTGATAGCGCGGCATTCCCCTTGATAGGAATGGGTTTTTCAATCACAGGAAGCTGGAAAATGAACTTAGAAGATACTAAGAGAAATTTTCCAACCATCGAATCTAAAATTAATTTTAATCACAAAATTGATGCAAACGGAAAATTAGTTTTAGCCACTTTACTAAAAGGAAAAGCAATTTTAAATAACAACTTTGAGTTTTATCAAGGAGCCACCTTAGGAGGCGATTATGACCTAAGAGGTTTTAGAAACGAACGCTTTTTAGGGAATCAGTCTTTCTTTCAAAGCACAGACTTAAGATGGAATATAGGCCAAATAAAACAAAGTGTAATACCTATGTCGTACGGAATTTTAGGAGGTTTTGATTATGGACGCGTGTGGTTAAATGGAGAAACTTCAGATAAATGGCACCAGTCTATTGGTGGCGGATTATGGCTAAACGGTTTAGACCTTATAACAGCCCGAATCGCATACTTTAAAAGTGCTGACGATCAAGGCCGTTTCACATTTGGTCTAGGGTTGGGATTCTAATTTGGCTTCCCTAAGATCTAAGCTATATAAATAGCCTCCAGTATTTTTATCTTTCTCATCTGCAATAAGTAATGAATTTTCATCCTTGAATATAATACTCTCCTTTTGAGAATTGTGTCCTAAACTGAAGATCTTAACTTTTCCAGATAGAAAATTATCTGCTTTAAAATTTTCAAATATAAAAACCCTTGTATGACTTAAGAGTGCTACTTTTGAGTCATTGGGGCTTATATCAGCACTAGTGATAGCGGCGGTATCAAATGTTTTGCCGGCTTTAAAACTACCTAATAATTTCGCTTTAAAATTCCCTTCTTTATTAGGAACTCTATACAAATAGGTGGTTCCGTCAAAATTCTTGCTTCGGTTCTTAGTAAACAAGTAAAAGTTGTTTTTATATTCAAAGAAACTCTCTACATCATATAGTAAGTCATTCTTACTCGGTGGAAAATTCTTTTGTTCTGGATAGTAGAATTTCACCGTATACTCTGGCTTAAAATGCTCTCGAGACAGTTTATCTTTGCTCAACTTATAGATACACAAATCTTTTCTATCATTGTTGTTATTCCCAAAATCTCCAATGTATAGATTTCCTTCTTTGTCCTTTGTTAAATCTTCCCAGTCTACGTTTTTTGTTCCTGAGATCGTGATTTCTTTACTTATTTTTCCGCGACTATCTAAACCATAGATTTTATTAGCATTACCGCTGTCTTCAAGTGTCCATAACGTTTTTGTATCATTACTATACGTAATTCCAGAAACCTCCTTTAAACTCTTAGGAAACTTGTAAACTGTCTTAATTTTCTTAGTATCCTGCTGGCAGGCAAGTAACAAAATAGAACTGCTAATCATGTAAATATAACTCTTCATAACTGGTGTAATCAATTGTAATTTGAGCAGGATTAAAAACCTGGTTTAAATAAATTTGTATTCTTATAATTACGCGTAACAAATCTAAATGCAGCACTTAGCACATTCCCCATTTTCTTAGCATTCTTGAAATTTAGATCATTTGTATAGCGATATAGATCCATTTTTAACTGCGTAATGTGTTCTTCGGGAGCGATGTTATCCTGTCCTAAGATTTTTAGAATACGTTTAATTCTAGTCTCTGCAGATAAAATTCTCTTAGCTAGAACCGCTCTTTCTTCGTTCTTATATTGTTCTATCGAACTTTCTTGTAATTTCTCCTTGACTAAACGTACCATAGGATAGTTTTCCTTGAAAAACTGCGGACGGTAAACCTTGAAATTCCCCTCATAGCACTGCTGGTCAAAATCAATAGGTCTAATTTTGTACACTACCTGATCAAAATCGTGAATAGGTACGATAACATAATTATAGGCACGCATATCCCCTAGCAGTCTAATCATGCAGCGCTCATTAAACTTAACAAACTCTTTAGCTATTTGGGATTTCTCTGTTTCTGTACATTTTTTCAGTAAGGTATCCATGAAAACGTCACCAGGAATACCTATAATATGCTCCTCAATTAATGTATCTTCATATACTAAAAAGTTAATTTTATCTGGAGATAAAATATGCTCTAACTCTAAGCCGTAAATACGAGAAGCATCAGCTTTTTTAATATAAAAATGAACGTAATTATCATTTAAAATATTTCTTACTTTTATTCGAAAGGGCTTCGAATTCCCAAAAGTGCAATAATCTATTGCATCCACATTTAGGAATTTTAAAATATCTGAATTTCCATCAGAATGAAGTAATGAATAGATTTTTTTCAAATTTAAATCTATCTCATTGCGCTCAAATTCATTATAAAAAACACGTGCCCACAGCGTATCATTATCCTCTTTATCATAAACATTTATCGCACCAGAAAAGCGCAAGAGATCATCATAGCATATTGAAACCTTAGAGATTCGGTCAAAACGCTCTAGGTATTCAAACAAAGCTTTATTTATAGGGTACGACGGTTTCTTGAATTGAATAAAAGTATCTTCCATATATGAATTCTTTTTACAAATTTACATTAAATAATAACAAGCAGAAATCAAAAAAAACGCTAATATTGTATAACTAATTCCAACTTCTATAAACTAATAGTTACCAGTTTTTTAGCTGCTGTTAATTTCAACTTTACTTAAGATAAGATTTTAATAGCAAAATAAAAAATTTGCAGCCGTAATTAAGAATAAATTAGTACAAATAAATCTCGTAATAACTCCTAACCACCTACGGTTGAAAGAGATAAGAAATTATGTGGTTTATACTATTTTATAGCACCCCAAAACGACCTATCAATGAATGACACACAAGATATTTATTTAAAAGCAGCAAAATCTGCTAAGATTGGAATATGGCAAATAGATTTAAAAGATAATAAAATCTATTGGGACACAGTAGTGAGGCAAATACTCGAAGTAAAAGATGATTACATTCCTGTTTTAGGAGATGGACTGCGCTTTTATACTGAAGGGCAAAGTCGCGATCGCATACAAAACTATCTTGCAGCTGCATTAAATGACGGAATTTCATTCAACGATAAATTTGAAATATTCACCGAAAGAAATAATTTAAAACATATAGAATGTGTTTGCGAAATCGAATTTGTAAACGGTCTCGCAAGCAAGCTAGTGGGAACTTTTCAAGATATAACAAAGGAGCAGAATCTAATTTTGGAACTTAAAAACAGTGTGGAGAAATTCTCATCTGTTTTTTCAAGTGCAAATGACGCTATCGTAATTATCGATTCAGAAACGGGATTGATTGGAGACTGTAACAATCGTTTCCACGAACTCACACACTACAACAAAGCAGAATTGCTAGACATGCACTACGCCGATCTTTTCCCTTTCGATAAAAAGAAAGAAGTACGCGTGTTCTATAAAAATCAATTGCGAAAAGACAGCTATTCAGTCACAGAAACCTGTATTGTAAATAAATTGAATGAGCGAATCCCTATAGAAATAGCTTCAGGAAAAAAATTCAATGTGCTTTCTAAAACGTATTTAGTCTGTTTTTTTAGAGACATTAGCGAAAGAAAAAAAGCAAACGAAAATATCACAATGCTATCTCTTGTAGCAGAGGAAACAACAGACGCTATTGTGATTACAAATCCTAATGGAGAAATTTTGTGGATCAATAAAGCCTTTTCAAAATTGACTGGTTATTCTTTGATCGAACTTGAAGGTAAAAAACCGGGGCATATGCTTTCAGGTCCTAAGACTAATCCTGATAAAACAAACCTCATCAGAGCTGCCATTAAAAACAGAAAAAATGTAAAGGTTAGTTTGCTAAACTACGATAAACATCTCAAGGAATATTGGTTTGAGTTGAACATTACGCCCCTATTTGACAGCACCGGAGAATGCATTAAATTTGTGGGTGTTGGCCGCGATATTACCGAAAGAAAAGAGCGCGAACTCGAGATGAAAAGTTTATTAGAATTTACTAATCAACAGAACAATAAGCTTTACAATTTTACTCATATCGTCTCGCACAATATTAGATCGCACACCAGCAATCTCTCGATGATATTAGATGTTATGGAACATACAGATGACATTACTGAGAAGTTATCTTATGCCGATTACCTCAAAGATAGCACACTAAAACTAGCAGAAACGATCGAATATCTCAATGACATTATTACAATTCAACGCAATGTAAATATCGAGCGCACGGGTGTCAATATCAAAACTGAGATTGAGAAAATCATTAAATCATTGAGCCAAACAATAGTGGCAAGCCGTATTGAGATAACAAACTTGATCCCTGATAACCTGATTATTGATGTAATTCCTGCTTATTTAGACAGCATATTACTCAACTTGATCACTAATGCCATTAAATATCAATCAACTGATAGACCACCTAAACTAGAAATAGGTTATGAGCTTAGAAAGAACAACACCATATTAACCTTTAAAGACAATGGCTTAGGGATCAACATGGAAAAATATGGTCACAAAATATTTGGTATGTACAAAACTTTTCACGGTAATGATGACGCTAGAGGAATAGGTTTATTTATGTCTAAAAACCAACTCGAGGCGATGAACGGAAAAATCAGTGTCGATAGTCAAGAAGGTGTTGGATCTACATTTAAAATATATTTCGCAGAATAAAAGGAACAAAAAAATCCGAATTACGTTTAATGGTAATTCGGATTTTATATTTATAATAGTAATTAAAACAATATCACTTGTCCATCATCATCTAGCTGCACATCACTATCGTCGTCGCCATCAATTTTTGTACGCTCTGGTTTTACTTCTACAGGAACCTCATAAGGTAATGGCTCTAGCATATTCACCTGCTTCAGTTTATCAGTAGTTAATTGATTCCCTAATGCTTTAAAACCTTTTACTGCAATAAAATCTTCAACATCAATGGTGATACTTTCTTTCTGAACGCCTTTAATTTTTGGGAAAATCAATTCGGCCACAGGTCTGTAATCTGTTGATACGATCTCTAATTGTGAGTTAGCATGCTCAGTAATAAAAATCTCTTCCTTGTTTTCGGTTTCCACCAAAAAGCGTTTTAGGTAATACCGTTCTTTCTCTCCATCAAAGTATATAGCTGAAATAGGTTTTTTAGGCACCCATTTTTCTAATACAATCATGTCTGTTTCAAAATGCGTCGTTAACTCTGGAATGACAACCTTTAATTTTCCAGACTGCTGAATAATTAAAATCTTGTCACTTGGTCTAAACTCACCTAATAAATCCCCTCTACCGTCAACGTTCAATCTACGCACGGTATCATCATACCATACCTTTCTTGGCAATAATGTAGAGATTCCTTTTTCTTTTATTTCAATTTTCTTAATTGGATATTTACTCGCTAGATTTCCTTTTGACCCTCTACCTTTAATAGCTAGTTTAGCAAAATCAATATCAAATTTCAACTTTTTAATACTGCTCACTTGTCTCAAAATCACGGTAATTACCTCCGCTTCTCCGTTAGGATTACAGGTAAAGTACAGTATTTGTGATCCTTTTGTACCATTAGTTAAATCATACAATTTATCTCTAGTAACACCAGATACATTAAAGCGCTTAATGTACGATGGACCTGACTTACCGTCTCTATAAATCACGTTATATATGGTACGTTTATCACTTTTGTCAAAAATAGCAATGTGTATAATGTCTTTACCCACGAAGGTTTTAGCATCTACTTTAGTAATCATCATGCTACCATCACGCAAGAATACTATCACATCATCAATATCAGAACAATCGGTAACATACTCGTCTTTCTTCAAGCTCGTTCCTACAAAACCTTCTTCTCTATTTACATACAGTTTGGTGTTTCTCAGTATCACTTTAGTAGCTTCGATATCGTCAAAAATGCGAAGCTCTGTTTGACGCTCACGACCCTTACCGTATTTTTCTTTTAGCCTAACAAAATAAGCAATAGCAAAATCAATTAAGTGCTCTAAGTCATGCTTAACTTGCTCGATGCTACCTTCAAGCGCCTCGATTTTATCTTGTGCTTTATTGCTATCAAATTTAGAAATACGCATGATTCGGATATCCAATAATCTCAAGATATCTTCTTCGTTTACCGCGCGTTTCAAATGTTTGATATGGGGTTTCAATCCGTCATCAACTGCCTTAATTACATCTTCTCTCGTAGTTTTTTCTTCAATATCACGATAGATTTTGTTTTCGATAAAAATTCTTTCTAAAGACAAGAAATGCCACTGCTCTTCAAGCTCTGCTAATTGAATTTCGAGTTCGCTTTTTAACAATTGCACCGTTCTATTTGTCGAAATTTTCAACATATGAGATACCCCTACAAATAATGGTTTGTTATCTTCAATCACACAACCTAATGGCGCCACCGAAGTTTCGCAAGCAGTAAACGCAAACAAGGCATCAATGGTCTTATCAGGAGAAACACCAGGATATAAGTGAATTAATATCTCGACATTTGCCGCTGTGTTATCCTCAATTTTCTTGATTTTGATTTTCCCCTTATCGTTTGCTTTCAAAATACTATCAATAAGTGTCGTAGTATTTGTCGAAAAAGGAATTTGAGTAATCACCAATGTGTTTTTATCGAGCTGCGCAATCTTAGCACGCACACGCACACGACCGCCACGCATTCCATCATTATAATTAGACACATCAGCAATACCTTGTGTCATAAAATCAGGATAGATTGTAAAAGGTTTTCCTTTTAATATTTTAACCGAAGCATCGATCAATTCATTAAAATTGTGTGGCAATACTTTGGTCGAAAGACCTACAGCAATTCCCTCCGCCCCTTGCGCTAACAATAGCGGAAATTTTACCGGTAAGTTATTCGGTTCTGCACGACGACCATCGTACGACATTCCCCAATCTGTAATTTTAGGTGAATACAAGACCTCCAAGGCAAACTTAGACAAACGTGCTTCAATGTAACGCGATGCTGCTGCAGAATCACCCGTAAGGATATTCCCCCAGTTCCCTTGACAGTCAATCAATAACTCTTTTTGACCTATTTGCACCATAGCGTCACCAATACTCGCATCCCCGTGAGGGTGATACTGCATGGTGTGCCCAACAACATTGGCTACTTTATTGTAACGACCGTCATCCAACTCTTTTAGCGAGTGCATGATTCGGCGTTGAACGGGTTTAAAACCGTCTTCAATAGCAGGAACGGCACGTTCCAAAATAACATACGAGGCATAGTCTAGGAACCAATCCTTATACATACCTGTTACCTTAGTAATCGTCTCTGCTCCGTCTTCGTTATTATCGTAAAAATGTCCTCCTTCATTCGAAGATGGTATTTCTTCAACTGATTCCTCTTCTTGATTTTCGTCCGCAGATTGCTCTTCGGCGTTGTTTGCGTCGTCTGAGTTAGGGATGCTATTTTCTTCTTCTTCGTCTTTCATATAGTGATTACGAAATTAATTTTATTAAATCTTCTTCATGTAGTAAATCGGTTTTGTATTTACTAGTGAAGGTGTGTTGCTATTCCTAAAACCTAAATATCTTAAAATAGACTCTATCAAATTCCGCAGACACTGTCTGCGGAATTTGATTATACAAAATCGTCGACAGTGATGACGAATTTGAATATGTTTTATAGAACTTTCTTATTTGTTCTAAATTTCTCATTGAAAAACCCTTCCCAAATTCTTTTGTCAAATCTTCCGAGAGTCCTTTCAATAATTGCTTACCATACTCAGCTCTTTCTTTTCCATTTTGCTCTTCTTCAACAATCATTCTACCTATTTCAAAATAAGTATAGGTCATCGTTGCGTTTACCGTACGTAAAACCTGCTGGCGTGCATTTTGCAAAAGCGCGACTACCTGAGAAAATAAAACTTTATTTTGAAGACTTTTTGACACTTGTATTTATTCGCAAAAGGTTATTACTCTACTCCTTATCTACCACGTCCAGTTCTACCTTCAAGTTCTTAATAATAAATTCTTGACGGTCTGGCGTATTTTTACCCATATAAAAAGAAAGTAACTGCTCTACTGAGGTGTTTTTATCCATCATCACAGGATCTAATCGTATATCTTCCCCAATAAAAAACTGAAATTCATCTGGCGAAATCTCTCCTAATCCCTTAAATCGAGTGATCTCTGGTTTTGGTTTCAATTTCTCTATCGCCTCTTTACGCTCCTCATCTGAGTAGCAGTAAATCGTTTCTTTTTTATTTCGAACCCTAAACAGTGGTGTTTGCAAAATGTACAAATGTCCTTCCTTGATCAATTCTGGAAAAAACTGCAAGAAGAAGGTTATTAATAATAATCGAATGTGCATTCCATCGACATCGGCATCTGTTGCAATTACAATGTTGTTGTAACGCAGGTTTTCCATATCGTCCTCGATATCTAGCGCCGCTTGCAACAAGTTGAATTCCTCGTTTTCATACACAATTTTCTTACTCATACCGTACGAGTTCAAAGGCTTACCACGCAAACTAAATACCGCTTGTGTATTCACATCACGCGATTTAGTAATCGATCCCGAAGCCGAGTCTCCCTCAGTAATAAACAAGGTGCTTTCTAGATAACGGGCATTCTTGATATCAGGTAAATGCACGCGGCAATCGCGCAGTTTTTTATTGTGTAAGTTGGATTTCTTAGCACGATCTTTTGCTAGTTTTCTAATACCTGAAAGCTCTTTACGCTCTCTTTCTGCCTGCAAAATTTTTCGCAAAAGCAAGTCGGCCGTTTCAGGATTTTTATGTAAGTAATTGTCTAATTTATTTTTAACAAAGTCATTTACAAATGTTCGTACCGAAGGCATTCCCTCTTCAGAACCCATATCAGTAGATCCTAATTTGGTTTTTGTTTGTGACTCAAACACAGGCTCCATTACCTTCACACTCACTGCACTCACAATAGATTTCCTAATGTCAGATGGATCAAAGTTTTTATTATAAAACTCTCTGATTGTTTTTACAACCGCTTCTCTAAATGCTACTAAGTGTGTTCCCCCTTGAGTGGTGTTTTGTCCGTTTACAAACGAGTGGTATTCCTCACTATATTGTGATTTACTGTGTGTAATAGCTACCTCGATATCATCCCCTTTTAAGTGAATAATTGGGTAGACCATATCCTCTTCGGCAATGTTTTCATCTAATAAATCTCTCAATCCATTATCCGAAAAGTATTTCTCACCGTTGTAAATTATCGTTAATCCAGCATTTAAGTAACAGTAATTTTTAAGCATTTTTACCACATACTCATTTCTGAACTTGTAATTCTTAAAAATCGCTTCATCTGGAATAAAAGTAACCTTTGTCCCTTTACGCTTTGTGGTATCAATAACATCCTCTTCTAGAACAAGGTTACCTGCTGAGAACTCTGCCGCTTTCTGTTTTTCGTCCCTAACAGATTCTACTCTAAAATAGTTAGACAGCGCATTCACTGCCTTTGTTCCTACACCGTTCAAACCAACTGATTTCTTAAATGCCAGCGAGTCATATTTACCCCCTGTATTCATTTTAGAAACCACATCAATCACCTTCCCTAGTGGAATCCCACGACCATAATCGCGCACCGCAACAGTTTTATCCTTAATGGAAACCTCAATCGTCTTACCGGCACCCATAACAAACTCATCGATACAGTTATCGAGCACCTCTTTTAATAAAATATAGATACCATCATCAGCAGAAGAACCATCACCCAGTTTCCCAATATACATACCAGGACGCATACGGATGTGTTCTTTCCAGTCGAGTGACCGAATATTATCTTCGGTATATTGATTTTGATCAGACATTGCGGGGATTTAACGATTTTGTGCTAATATAAGCTATCTCAATATAATTTAAAAGACCAACGTCCAAAATTATTAAGAATTAAATTTACATCAAAATTCCATCCTATATTCTACGCCCATTTTATTAAAAAAGCACGACTAATTTGATCTTAAGGACCAGAAAGTACGCTACCTTAAAGAACCAGCAGTCCCGCCATTCGCTGTATCTTCTGTTGCCATATCCCGATTTTTCGGGATTTGCCACCAGAAGGATGCCGCTGCTGTCGGGGGTAATTATAACGTTTAGATTTTCAAGGAATATTTCCCAAAAACAATCAAGAAAATTCCATTTTAAACATAAAAAATAACGCTTTACTTAGTCCATTTTTTTTATTCAAAACCAACTTTTTATCGCTGTAATTCACGCACTATTGCTTTCAATTCAAGATCGATTTGCGGGTTAGAAATGTGTCCTTTTTCAGTATCGAAGTTCGCATCAAAATTAGGCAATGAAAATGTTGCTTTCACCTCCGTACCAAAACGAGGAAAGGCTGCTTCTGCAATTGCTAAAACAGTTGCTCCTCCTCTTCCACCCGGTGAAGTAGCCATTAAAAGCATTGGTTTTCCCTGAAAAACCTCTTTTTGAATGCGCGTACACCAATCAAATATATTCTTAAAGGCTGATGAGAAGTTTCCGTTATTTTCAGCAAGAGAGACCACCAAGAAATCAGCTGAAGCCATTTTATCTAAGAAGCTTTGCGCCAAAGCATGTTGGCCAATTCCCTCTTCAGCATCAACGCTAAAAATAGGCATTAAAAAATCATTTAAATCTAATACCTCAACTTCGCAATTTTCAAAAAGTGAAGCTGTGTAAGTTGCTAATTTCTTGTTGATTGATTTTTTACTAGGACTGGCACCAAAAGCTACTATTTTCATCGTTTTTTTTATAAAGTTAGTAAATCTAGAATAGCAATCTAGGCTAGGCAATTAAAACTTATGTCTGCTTTGTCATCTTTAGAAGAATCTTTAGCCGAATCTAGACGATTAGAAGTAAAGTAAACAACAACACTACACTCGATTGTTGTACTATTTTTACGATAAGACTGAATTGGGTTTTTCTTGCTTTGTAAGTCGTGCTTAGGTTGCGTGAGATGCTTTCAGCACAACAAGATTGAGGAAAACTTTTGTGACCTAGTAAAGCATTATTGGTTTGTGTGAGATCCTTTCAGCATAAAAAGATTGAGAAATGCTTTTGCAACTAATTAAAACTTGCTTGATGTAAATAGAATGCTTTAAGTATGACAAGATTGAGGAATGCATTTGTGATTTAATAAAGCGTAATGGGATTGTATGCGATGCTTTCAGCGTGACAAGATGGAGGAATGCATTAGTGATTTAGTAAAGCGTAATTATATTGCGTGAGATGCTTTCAGCGTGATAATATTGAGGAAAGTTTTTGTGATTTAATAAAGCGTAATTGGATTGTGCGAGATGCTTTCAGCGTAACAATATTGAGGAATGCATTTGTGATTTAGTAATGCGTAATTATATTGCGTGAGATGCTTTCTGCAAGACGAAACTGTAAAACACCAATATCATGGTTAGGAGAGAATATCTAGTCTTATTTCAAAAATTCTAATAACAACCACGCCCTACCCCCGATTGTAATGAAAAGCATTTTGACAGGATTCCCTATTTTTTATTGTCAAAAAAGAGCGACTGAAAGAAGCTCCTTTTATGGCTTTTAAATAAAGGGAAGACAACAAAATCTTGTAATGAAAAGTGGGATTTTGGTTCAAACAAGATTATTTGTACGGCTGGCTGTAGATTTTAATAATTAATCGCTTGAATATTATAGAATGTAAATGGTTTACGCATGTACTTTCAACTTGACAATACTATAGAATTGTAATGGATAAATAATTGAATGTCTAAAATTAAAAAACTACACCTCTCTCCACCACATTTCACTATCGTTAGTTTTCGCAGTGAACAACTCCCCTATTTTTGGAACAATATATTTTAAGTTTTCGGTGGTTGCCTTAGCTGTGAAGCGCTCTACGGGATCAGTCCAAGAATGCTGCGCTAGTACGAAACCTGCCCAATGCACCGGCATACAATTGACAACTTTAGCATCGATGGCTGCTTGAATACTTTCTTCGGGATACATGTGGATTTGGTGCCAATTTTTATTGTACTGTCCACATTCCATGAAAGCAAAATCAAATGGTCCTAATTGGTCGCCTATTTCTTTAAAATGTTTGCCATAACCGCTGTCACCACTAAACCATATATTTTCTTTGGCGGTTTTTAAAACCCAACCACCCCATAACGATTGTGCGCGATCTCCCACTCCACGTCCAGAAAAATGACGTGTAGGCGTGAATGTAATCGTGATGTCTTTGAAGGTTTTGTTTTCCCACCAGTCAAATTCAGTTATAATATCCGGATTTATTCCCCAAGAAACCAGGTGTCGCTTGACACCTAGAGCCACATAAAAGCAACCTACCTTATCTTTTAATCGCAAAATACTATCGTAGTCTAGATGGTCGTAATGATCGTGTGACAGTAGCACCAGATCTATGTGTGGCAAATCATTAATTACATCCAGTGCATGCTCGCTAAAACGCGCAACAGCAAAAGGTGCTATGGGAGCCGCATCAGGACCTAACATGGGGTCAATTAGAATATTCACTTGATTTAATCGCATGTAAATAGCCGAATGTCCATACCAGATACTCTGCATTAAATCGTTTGAATTAGCAAAATTCTGATTATTGAATGGCTTAATTTCAAGAGAATTTACTGGTGTCTTACCTTTCTTTTCGAAAAATTGTTTCTTTAAAAACGATGGTAATTCTGACCACGAGAAATCCATAGTAGTTTCCTCCATGTTTTCGAATATCTTGCCTGTCCAGTTCTTCGATACAGAATACCGTTCTAAATCTGTTGCTGAAGGTTTGGCTCCAAATTGCTTTAAAAATTTCATCGATTGCGTGTTTATGTCAATTTAACAAAAAGATAAAAACCTGCAAAATTACTTTTGCAGGTTTTCCCTAATTACTATCTATATTACTAGGATAGAATCTATCATTCTTATTCTATTCTCTCAAGAATTACACGTTAAAACGGAAGTGCATTACATCACCATCTTTCACAATGTATTCTTTTCCTTCTACTTTGAATTTACCTGCTTCTTTACATTTAGCTTCTGAACCGTAGTGAACGAAATCTTCATAGGCGATAACTTCAGCACGGATGAATCCTTTTTCGAAATCAGTATGGATTACTCCTGCTGCTTGTGGCGCAGTTGACCCGATGTTGATTGTCCAAGCACGAACTTCTTTTACACCTGCTGTAAAGTAGGTTTGTTGCTTTAATAATTTGTAAGCGGCACGAATTAAAACTGATGCTCCTGGCTCAGTTAATCCCATGTCTTCAAGAAAAACTTGACGCTCTTCAAAACTTTCTAGCTCAGTAATATCAGCCTCTGCTCCTACTGAAAGAATAATAACCTCAGCATCTTCGTCTTTTACTAATTCTTTTACTTGGTCAACATATTTATTTCCGTTTACTGCTGAGTTTTCATCTACATTACATACATATAAAACTGGTTTTGCAGTAATTAATTGAAAACCTTCCATTAAAACTTCTTCGTCATTACTTTCTAAAGTAATTGTACGCGCTGATTTTGCTTGTAAAAGATTTTCTCTGATACGATCTAAAAGCGCTTTCTCAGTGATTGCTTCTTTATTCCCAGTTTTTGCTGCACGGTTTACTTTTTCTAAACGTTTCTCTACAGTATCAAGATCTTTTAATTGCAACTCGATATCAATTGTCTCTTTATCACGAATAGGGTTTACATTTCCATCTACGTGAACGATATTATCGTTATCAAAACAACGCAAAACGTGGATGATAGCATTACACTCTCTAATGTTTCCAAGAAATTGGTTCCCTAATCCTTCTCCTTTACTAGCTCCCTTAACTAAACCAGCAATATCTACGATATCAACAGTCGCCATCTGTACGCGCTCTGGTTTAACTAACTCTTCTAGTTTGTTAATACGAGGATCTGGTACGTTTACCACTCCAATATTAGGTTCTATGGTACAAAAAGGAAAGTTTGCACTTTGCGCTTTTGCGTTAGACAAACAATTAAACAAAGTTGATTTTCCAACATTAGGTAATCCTACAATTCCTGCTTTCATGATATTTATATTTACTTATAGCGATGACAGCTACACGTTTCTGTAATTACTTTAAAATTTGCAAATATACCATTTAATATATGTAAGTGACTAAAATCGTTTAATTAAAGTTTTGACCTATTTATGAGTTGTAAAAATTTAGGAATCAACAATAACACGCCTTGTTTATAGCAACAAAATAAATTAACACCTCTTTAACTACTTATTATTAATTAAGCACACAAAAGCGTTAAAGTATTAAAGTTTTGTTAAAAAATTAGTATATTGCGACAGTAATAAAACCAAAAAAAACCAAAACTATTAAATTATGAAAAAAATCACATTATTATTTTTGTTATTGAACGTCAGTTTCCTTTTTGCCCAAAAGGAAGTCACTGGAGTTGTTAAAGACAATACTGGAGGCGGACTTCCAGGAGTAAATATTATAGAAAAAGGAACAAACAATGGAGTCTCTACTAATATAGATGGAGCTTACAAAATAAAAGTTAAAGAAGGAGCTACCCTTGTGTTTACTTATATAGGTTTCAATAAAGTAGAGAAAGCAGCCACAGGCAGCACTATTAATGTTATATTATCTGAAGAAGGAGGACAAGCATTAGACGAGATTGTCGTTACAGGAACACGTACTGCTCCTCGAAGCAATACTACTACTGCGCTACCTATTGATGTTATTTCTTCAAAAGATTTAGCTTCTACCGGACAAGCCACATTTGACAAAGCATTACAGTACAAAATTCCGTCTTTTAATACGGTACAAACGCCTGTAAATGATGCAACGTCTTTATTAGATCCATACGAAATTAGAAATATGGGACCATCTAGAACGTTAATCTTAATTAATGGAAAACGTAAAAATTTAAGTTCGTTACTTTATGTACAAACTTCGCCAGGACGTGGAGAGACAGGTGCTGACATCTCTGCTATTCCTACAGATGCAATTGAAAGAGTTGAGATTTTACGTGATGGAGCTTCTGCTCAGTACGGATCTGATGCTATTGCAGGTGTTATGAATATCATTTTGAAAAAAAGCACAAAAGGTGGTTCAGCAACATTGCGTACTGGTATAACTACTGAAGGCGATGGAGAAATGATAGGAGTAAGTTTAAATAATGGCTCAACAATTGGTGATAAAGGGTATATTAATTATACTGTTGATTTCTCAAAAGTGAATCAGGCTAATCGTCCAGGTAAAGTAGACGCTCAAGGAGAAGCTAATGACTTCCTAAGTGGTTCTGCTGCCGATGTTGCTACAGTGAATTCATTTCTATCTAAATATTCAGATGCACGTAATATAAACGGATCCCCAGAGACTGCTGCTGCTAAATTCTTAGTAAATGGTGGTAAAGAAATGAGCGAAACTTCTTCACTTTATTATAATGCTGCTTACGTTTACAAGAAGGTAAATTCATTTGCAAACTATAGAACACCGTACTGGAAACAATTATCAGATTTACCATATTTGAAAGACTTTTTTGGTAATGGTACTGACGCTTCTTATGAAGGATATGTTCCTACATTTGAAGGAGAGCTTAACGATTACAACGGTACTTTAGGATACAAATCAACCGTAAATGACTGGAATACAGACGCAAGTATTACTGTGGGTGGAAATTCACAAACATATGCTGTTAATAACTCTCAAAATCCATCAG
Source organism: Flavobacterium aeripolare (assembly GCF_013294025.1). Lineage (GTDB taxonomy): Bacteria > Bacteroidota > Bacteroidia > Flavobacteriales > Flavobacteriaceae > Flavobacterium. Next base: position 43,782 of record NZ_JABSNL010000005.1, on the reverse strand, counting down.
ATATTAAGGATGCAAATGGAGAAAATATTTACAGAGAAAATAGCCCTATTTCATTTAGACCAGGAGGAACATCTTTCAATCACATTGTTGGGAATTTAGACATTTCAAAAGTTTTATCAGATAAAATCAGTATCGGTTTTGGTACTGAGATGAGAACAGAAACTTTTGAAGTAATCGCAGGTGAACAAGCTTCTTGGGATGGTTCAGGTTCAGATTCATTTGCTGGAAACTTACCTGAGAATTCAGGAAAATACAATCGTTACAATTTAGGTGGTTATTTTGATGTTGCCTTTGATGTTACAGAAGATTTCTTAATTAACGGTACTGTTCGTTACGAAGATTATAGTGATTTTGGTGGTGCTACAGTTTGGAAAGTAAGCTCTAGATACAAATTTGCTGAAGATAAAGTGACACTACGTGGATCTGTATCTACAGGATTCAGAGCACCAACATTACACCAAATATATACTCAAAAATCACAATATTCATTTACACCAGGAGAAGGAATTCAAATAAGTGGTATTATAAATAATGTTTCGCCACAAGCGCGACTATTAAACATTGACCCATTGGATGCAGAAAAATCTACTAATATCACTGTTGGTGTTGGACTAAAGCCTTCAAGAAACTTTAATTTTACTGCTGATTACTACAATATTAAAGTAAAAGATAGAATCATATTAGGAGATAGAGTAGCAACACAATTTGGTGATGTAGCTTGGTTTGAGAACTCATTTGACTCTAGAACATCAGGATTAGATGTAGTTGCAAATTACAGTAATATCGAATTAGGAGCAGGGAAACTTGGTTTTAACTTATCTGGAAATATAACTTTTGAAAATAAGAGAATATCGCCACTTAAAAACGATAACTTCAGCCCTACTTTAGACGCTTTGATGTTCACTTCAAGACCGGAGACAAAATGGATTTTAGGCGCTAACTACGACCTAGGTAAGTTTAATTTCTCTTTAAACAACACTTACTTTGGAACAACTACATTTAAACAAGCTGGTCTTAGCGATGATTTAAGAACAGAGTTTATTCCTAAAATTATCACTGATCTTGGAATTACATTTTCTGCAACAGAAAAGTTAACGTTTTCATTCAATGCAAACAATATTTTAAACATTCTTCCAGAATGGCAATTTAAAGCTGAGAATGCTGCTGGAACAGCTCTTTTAAGCGATGCTGCAGCAGTTAAAAACCAGTACAATCTTATAACGTTCAATGGTAGATATGATATTACTACCTATGATGGTTCACAATTTAGCCAACTAGGTACTATGTTGAATTTATCAATGAACTACAGATTTTAATTGAGTTTATTTTTGTTTGAAAGAGGAGCGTCTATTGGCGCTCCTTTTTTTATGAACAGTTTTTGAGTAACCATCTTGTCGTCGAAGTGAATAATTCTATAATCTTTAAAGATCACACTATAACAACCTAGCGCGTATTATACTGTAAATTTGCTTTATAAATATTTAAACAAACTATTATGAAAAAGATACTTATAGGAATGGCAGCAGTTGTATGCTCTCTTTCAATGCAGGCACAAATTAAAAATGTAAAATCTGAAATTACTACACGAGTTACAACCATTAAAGATTCTGATGGAGAGAAGCAAATGGTAAAATCTAGAGAGACTAATGAAACGCAAGCAATCGAGTTAAAAGACGCCGATTCGAATTCATTAAATAAGGACGCAATTGTTTCTCCAGTAGACGTAACATCTACTACTAAAATCACCGCTAATGGTGTAACGAGAATGATAGACGTTGATCGATCTGCTTACTACGACCTAGATGGAAAAAAATATAAAATTAGCACAGATAATGTAGGCTATAAAGTAACATTCCCTGATGGACAAAATAGCGGCGTGTTAAGAAAAACATCTAACAACAACTACATTTATAAAACAAATGACAAAACATCATACGGTTACTTTGATAAAAGTGGAAATCTAATTTTAGAGAATTATGATGCAGCTAGCGATAGTGTAATAGTAACTACTTTTACTGTAGATAAATAATCTATTTCCAGATAATAAAAATTCTCAAGTCCTAAGCAAACAAATTGTTTAGGACTTTTTTAAGCTATAATTCAAAATTCTTCGGCATCTCAAGAATTTATGAAAGCATTTATTTTAAGCATAAAAAAACCTGAATACAATGTACTCAGGTTTTATTTATTACTTCACTTGAAGTGAATTTATTCGTTGTGTAAAAAAGCTTGTCTATTCAACAAAGTTTCTTCAGATTCTACGTGATTATCATCAGGAATACAACAGTCAACAGGACAAACGGCAGCACATTGTGGCTCATCATGAAAACCTTTACACTCTGTACATTTTCCTGGAACAATGTAGTAAACTTCGTCAGATATAGGCGTTTGCGCATCATCAGAATCTACCTCTGTTCCATCAGGAAGAATTACTTTCCCTGTTAATTTAGTTCCGTCTTTATATCTCCAGTCGTCAGCACCTTCATAAATTGCAGTGTTTGGACATTCTGGTTCACATGCACCACAGTTAATGCATTCGTCAGTTATTATTATCGCCATGATTCTAGTCTTAAATTGATCGTTATACCATCTTTAAGCAATCCGTTTCTATAAAGTAAATATTGTTTTAAGATATTGCTTTTTGACTTTCGGTTTAATTATGCTTATTTTTGTGCAAAATTACAATCAAAACAATTCATAAACAAACATTATGACATTAGAAGTTAAAAAAAACATTTTCATTGAATTAGGTCACTTTTTAAAGCAATTCAATAATAATGAAACCGTTAAGAACGAAAATGTCCTTAAAAATGATTTGTTTTTTAATGAATTTAACAAATTAATAGAATTATCGCAATCTCATAACGGCTGGTATACCCCAGAGCAAGTCTACTTTGCTATACAATCATGGGCAGAAGCGTTATCAAAGGAAAGCCTAGAGCAATGGGTTTCAAATTATGATTTTGATACTGTAACCCCTAAAAATGTTGCATTAATTCTAGCTGGAAATATTCCATTAGTTGGTTTCCATGATTTTCTTTCAGTGTTGATTACAGGTCATAGCGTACTTGTAAAAACCTCATCAAACGACCAACATTTATTGCCTTTTCTTGCTAAATACATCATTGCATTAGAACCGCAATTTGCTAACAAAATTACTTTTGTCGAAGGAAAATTAGAAAACTTTGATGCTGTTATCGCAACAGGAAGCAACAACACAGCACGCTATTTTGAATATTATTTTAAAGACAAGCCTTCGATTATTAGAAAAAACAGAAATTCGGTTGCCGTTATTAATGGGACAGAATCTAAGGAACAATTAATTGCACTAGGTGAAGATATTTTTAGATATTTTGGTTTAGGTTGTCGCAATGTTTCTAAGTTATTTGTACCTAAAGACTACTCTTTTGACGCTTTTTTTGAAGCTATTTTCGAATATCAAGATGTGATTCATTATGAAAAATATGCTAATAATTACGATTATAATAAGGCTGTATTTTTAATGAGTAATTTTAAACTGCTAGATAATGGATTTTTGACATTAAAAGAAGACGTAAGCCATGCCTCGCCTATTTCCAGCGTTTTCTATGAACGTTATGAAAACTTGGAACTTTTGCAACAGCGATTACATGACGAAAAAGACCAAATTCAGTGTATCGTTAGCAATGATTTGATCGAAGGTAGTATTTCATTTGGAGAGACTCAAAAACCGCATTTATGGGATTATGCAGATAATATTGATACTATATCGTTTTTGTTAATAACATAATCTAAAATTGGTTAATTATTGCGAATAATTTAACAGATATTCAAGTTGTATTGCCGAAATTTGCTTCTTAAATTTTCGGACATAAACTACACCATGAAAAAACACAACTACAGCGCCGGACCTTGCATTTTACCACAAGAGGTCTTTGACAAATCAGCTCAAGCTATTTTAAATTTTAACGAATCAGGGCTTTCTATTTTAGAGATTTCACACCGAAGTAAAGATTTTGTATCCATCATGGATGAGGCTAGATCACTAGCTTTAGAATTATTAGGTTTAGAAGGAAAAGGATATCAAGCATTATTTCTTGCTGGCGGTGCTAGTTTAGAATTTTTGATGGTTCCTTACAATTTAATGAAAGAAGGCGGAAAAGCTGCTTATTTAGACACAGGAACATGGGCAAGCGGAGCAATTAAAGAAGCAAAATTCTTTGGAGAAACAGTTACTGTAGCATCTTCAAAAGATCAAAATTATAATAACATTCCTAAAGGATATACTGTTCCTGCAGATGCAGATTATTTTCACTGCACGAGTAACAACACCATCTTCGGGACACAAATGAAAGACTTTCCATCTGTTGATATGCCAGTGGTATGCGACATGAGTTCAGATATTTTTTCAAGAGTTTTAGATTTTACTAAATTTGATATTATCTATGCTGGAGCACAAAAAAATATGGGACCTGCTGGAACTACTTTAGTAATTGTAAAAGAAGAAATTCTTGGTAAATCAGGCAGAACGATTCCAAGTATTTTAGATTATGAAAAACATATTAAAGCAGAGAGTATGTACAACACTCCTCCTGTTTTCCCTGTGTATGCTTCATTGTTAACATTACAATGGTTGAAAAAACTAGGTGGTGTTGCAGCGGTTGAAAAATTAAATAATGCTAAAGCCGCTTTATTGTACGCAGAAATCGATAGAAATCCTTTATTTAAAGGAGCTGCTGCAATTGAAGACCGTTCTAATATGAATGCCACTTTTTTATTGAACGATGCTGCACATACAGACACTTTTGACACGATGTGGAAAGCAGCTGGAATTTCAGGAATTCCTGGACACCGTTCAGTAGGAGGTTACAGAGCGTCTATGTACAATGCAATGCCCATTGAAAGCGTACAAGTTTTAGTAGATGTTATGAAAGCTTTAGAAAACAAAGTTTAAAGTTTAAAAGTTTAAAGTTAATTAAACAACGTTAAACAGAATGAACATTAAACAAATTAAACAAAAAAATATAATGAAAGTATTAGCGAATGACGGAATTTCTAAAAGCGGTATTGAAGCTTTAGAAAAAGGTGGATTTGAAGTAATAACTACAAAAGTAGCTCAAGAACAAATTGCAAATTATGTAAATGAAAATAACGTAAGCGTTGTTCTTGTGCGTAGTGCAACAAAAGTTCGTAAAGATATTATTGATGCTTGCCCCGGATTAAAAATCATTGGTCGTGGTGGTGTAGGTATGGACAACATTGATGTTGATTATGCTAAGAGCAAAGGAATTCATGTAATTAATACTCCTGCTTCTTCATCAGAATCTGTGGCTGAACTAGTTTTTGCTCACCTTTTCTCTGGAGTACGTTTCTTGCATGATGCAAACAGAAACATGCCACTTGAAGGAGACAGTAATTTTGACGGTTTGAAAAAAGCGTATGCAAATGGTGTTGAATTAAGAGGTAAAACTTTAGGTATTGTAGGTATTGGCCGTATAGGTCAAGCTACTGCAAAAATGGCATTGGGACTTGGAATGAAAGTTATCGCTGCTGATAGCTTTATACCAACAGTAGATATAAAAGTATCGTTCTTTGACGGTCAATCAATCACAACAACAATTACATCACAATCGCTAGAATCTGTTTTTAAAGAAGCTGACTTTATCACTCTACATGTACCTGCACAAAAGGGGTATATCATTGGGGAAAAAGAAATCGCTACAATGAAAGACGGTGTAGGAATTGTAAATTGTGCTCGTGGTGGTGTCATTGACGAAGTTGCTCTAGTTAAAGCATTAGACAGCGGAAAAGTTTTATTTGCTGGATTAGATGTTTTTGAAAACGAACCAACTCCTGAAATGACTATTCTAATGAATTCAAAAATCTCTCTAACTCCGCATATTGGAGCTGCAACTGGAGAAGCACAAGATAGAATAGGAACTGAATTAGCGTCTCAAATCATTAGTTTAATTGGATAAACAATCCTGACTAACAGATAGTTACAATAGCGATTATTCAATTTATTTGGATAATCGCTATTTTTTTGGTATATTGTACCTGAAACCAAAAATAATTTAAAATATATGTTCGAACAATTAGCACAACAATTTGGAGTAGATTCTGTAATTAATAATCCTGCTGTACCAAACGAAAAAAACGAAGCTGTAATAGGTGAAGCAAGTAACTCAGTAATGAGCGGATTGCAAAAATTAGTTTCAGAGGGTGGTATGGATCAATTAGCTGGACTATTTCAAGGAAACAATGCTGCTGATAGCAACAACCCGGTAGTGCAAAAGCTAACACAAGAGCTAACTGGTAACCTAGGTCAAAAATTTGGATTTAGCGCATCTGATGCTACTGGAGTGGCTTCTAAATTAATTCCACAAATCTTAGGATCATTAGTAGGAAAAGCAAAAGACCCTAACGACTCAAGTTTTGAAATCTCAGATATTATTGGCGCTATCTCTGGTGGAGGTGACAATGCAGGTATCATGGATGCAATATCTAAATATGGTGGCCAATTTGGTTTAGATCAAAATGGTGACGGAAAAGTAGACATGAGTGACGCAATGGATGCAGTGACTAAAAAAGGCGGTATTGGCGGAATGTTAGGTGGTCTTTTTGGAAAATAAGATTCTCATTCACATAAAAATATTCAAAGCACTTACAATCGTAAGTGCTTTTTTTTGTTAAAATAGAAACCCCCGCAGTCAAAATTTCGTAATTTTAAGAACAAACCACTAATTATGAAAACATTTATAACCACAATACTACTTGCCGTTATCTTTTGTAGTTGCAATGCCGCAAAAGAACTTCCCCGGCAACAACAAATTACTACTTCAAGCGTAAGTGATACTACTAGAATTGCAAACGACGAACTAGAATATGAGGTAATTATTATTGATCCCGGTTATAGTACCTGGTTAGCTTCGAGAGCTTTTCCTAGAAATTATCACTCCCAATCTTTTTTAGAGAATAAAAACCGACTATGGGTAGACGAATGGAATCGCAGAGTATTACAACCCTATCGCTATAACCCAAACTTGTATGAAATGACCATAAGCTACGACCACATTACTGATTATGGATATGAAGTAAATTATCTGATTTATAATTATTTTATCTATTTTCAAAATACCTACAAACAAAAACTATTTGGTTACGTTCCCACGAGATAATCTTAGTATATTTGTAATCATTATAAATAAAAATGAAGAAATTAAAAGAGCGTTGGGGCATAACATCTAATTTTCAATTAGCAGTCATATTTGTAGTATTTGCAATTACAGGATCAGCATCGGCATGGTTATCTAAACCTTTATGTGCATTAATTGGCTTTACAAAAGTAGATTTGGGTCTACTTTACACCCCTATACGTTTAATTATGATTTTCCCAATATATCAAGTACTATTGGTAATGATAGGCTTTATCTTCGGACAGTTTACATTCTTTTGGGCTTTCGAAAAAAAAATGTTACGCAGTATGGGACTAGGCTTCTTGTTTAAGAATTAGCGTTTCCCTTTAATTAAATAAGTGTAAATCCAAGTTAATGTAAAGGTTGGAATCACATCTGTAAAGGGTAGAGCTTCTTCGATAAAAGCAATTATACCTCCTACTTTTCCCACAGTACCTTTGTACATGCGCGTCATTAAGTATCCCGCAAGAGGTGCCCACACAACATCTGAAAATTCGCCTACAAAGGGTATTGCAAATGATAACATTCCTATAGCATCAAATGCAATACCAAGTATTAGATTTCTATACATGACTTCTTTTGCGACAGCAAGATCATTAACTTCCATAAGTAAATATTAAATTATTCAATGGATCTATTGCAAATTGAGTGCCATTTTACTTGAGCTTTTGTTGAAAATACATTTTTAATTTATCGATCTTAGGCGTTATTACATAAGAGCAATATCCTTGCGCTTTATTTTGATTATAATAATTGTTATGATATTTCTCAGCCGGATAAAAATGCGGTGCCTGTGAGAGTTGGGTAACTACAGGACTACCATAAACATTTTCATCATTCAATAACTTAATATATCCCTCAGACATTTCTTTTTGGAAATCATTTAAATAAAATATTTCGCTTCTATATTGCGTTCCTATATCATTTCCTTGGCGGTTTAAGGTTGTGGGATCGTGAGTTGCAAAAAACACCTCTAATAATTCGCCAAAACTCATCTCTCTATTGTCAAAGGTTATTTTTATGGCTTCGGCATGACCAGTTTGTCCAGTACAAATTGCCTCATACGTAGGGTTTTCTATCTCCCCTCCTATGTATCCAGGAATGACTTCACTTACTCCTTTAAGTTCTAAAAAAACTGCCTCTGTACACCAAAAACATCCTCCAGCTAAAATCGCAACTTCTGTATTATTTATATCCATTATCTACTTTATTTTCTCTTTTTAAACATTATAAGACTCGTTATAAGCCATTCTTCCAAATTTAAGCTATTTCTAAATCATAGATAAATAGTTAACTAAAATTTATAAGTTGTTGCGCACCAAATATTCTTATAATTATTAAAATCTTTGTTTCTTTGTCAAAACAGCACAAAATGATTCAAGCTAAAAATATTAACAAATATTACGACCAACTTCAAGTTTTAAAAGGCGTTGATTTGCATATCAAGAAGGGAGAAATTGTTTCCATCGTTGGAGCTTCGGGTGCGGGTAAAACCACGCTTTTACAAATACTAGGAACATTAGACCTTCCTAAAAAACATGCTAACAGCTCGCTAATAATCAACGGTGAAGACATCTTAAAGATGAACGATAAGAATATTTCTAAGTTTCGCAATCTAAACTTGGGTTTTATCTTTCAGTTTCATCAATTACTACCTGAATTTACTGCCTTAGAAAATGTTTGTATACCGGCTTTTATCGCAAATAAAAACAAGAAAGAAACCGAAATTGAAGCAACAAGATTACTAGACTATTTAGGGTTATCACATCGCTTACACCATAAACCAAATGAATTATCAGGAGGAGAACAACAGCGTGTAGCAGTGGCTAGAGCATTAATCAACAAGCCTGCAGTAATCTTTGCCGATGAACCATCTGGAAATTTAGATACTGCATCTGCCGAAAATTTACATCAGCTGTTCTTTAAATTACGTGATGAATTTGGACAAACATTTGTAATTGTGACGCACAACGAAGACCTAGCAAACATGGCCGACAGAAAACTAGTTATGGTCGATGGATTAATTAGCAATTAGGAGCTATTTCCAGCTATTCGCTACAATCTTTTATGCCCTTAAAAAGCAGGCCATAAAAGGATTTCCACTGCTATCTGGGCTATGGATTCCTTGCACATAATTACAATTGCTTATACCCACAAATCAAATTAATAAAGAAATAGTGCTATGGACTCATCTGAATTGAAATCCTTCCTTGATGAAAAAGTGATTCAATACAACACGCCTAATTTTATTGAAAGTGATCCTGTACAAATTCCGCATCTCTTTACTCAAAAGGAAGATATCGAAATCGCCGGTTTTTTAAGTGCAACCATCGCATGGGGAAACCGAACGATGATTATTAAAAATAGCCATCGCATGATGGATTTAATGGGAAACGCTCCTTATGATTTTGTCATGTCCCACTCTGATGCTAATCTCGAGGAACTAGAGCAATTTGTGCACCGTACCTTTAATGGTGTCGACTTCACACACTTTATAAAGAGTTTAAAAAACATCTATACGCATCACGGTGGCTTAGAAGCAGTTTTCAGCAAGCATGCTCCTACTATAGGAATGCAAGAAAGCATCTCTGAATTCAAGAAAGTATTTTTTGAGATTGATCATGATCAGCGCACACAAAAACACGTTTCTGACCCTAGAAGAGGCTCTGCTGCAAAAAGGATTAATATGTATTTGCGCTGGATGGTGCGCCAGGACAATAATGGAGTCGATTTTGGAATCTGGAAAACCATCTCTCCTTCTTTGCTATCTTGTCCACTAGACGTACATTCTGGTAATGTGGCTCGCAAGCTAGAGTTGCTTTCGCGAAAGCAAAACGATGCCAAAGCACTACTTGAATTAGACACACAATTGCGATTATTAGATCCAAATGATCCTTCAAAATATGATTTTGCTCTTTTTGGTTTAGGCATATTCGAAGGCTTTTAGCGCTAAACATCCCGTAGGAAAGACAACTATCCTTATAAAAACGTATCTTTGCAAAAAATATACGTTTTATGAGCACTTTTGAGCAATTTAATCTTCCTAAATCAGTACAAAAAGCAATTGATGATTTAGGCTTTACATCACCCACTCCCATTCAAGAGAAAACATTCTCAGTGATTATGTCTGGTAGAGACATGATGGGAATTGCCCAAACTGGTACTGGTAAAACATTTGCCTACTTATTACCACTTTTAAAATTATACAAATTTACTCCAGGTCATACTCCTAAAATTGTAATTCTAGTTCCTACACGTGAACTAGTAGTGCAAGTTGTAGACGAAATCGAAAAATTGACAAAATACATGTCAGTTAGAACGATTGGAATTTTTGGTGGGGTAAACATCAACACTCAAAAAACCGCAGTATATACCGGTTGTGATATCCTTGTAGGTACTCCTGGTAGAATAATGGACTTAACGCTTGATAACGTAATCCGTTTTGAAGACATGCAAAAGTTAGTCATTGATGAGTTTGACGAAATGCTAAACTTGGGTTTCCGCGTGCAACTGACTTCTATTTTAGCAATGATGCCAAAAAAACGTCAGAACATTCTTTTCTCAGCTACAATGACTGAAGAAGTTGATGCTATCTTGAATGATTACTTTGACTACCCGCAAGAAGTTACACTTTCTGCTTCAGGAACACCACTTGAAAACATCAAGCAAATTACTTATAATGTTCCCAACTTTAATACAAAAATAAATTTACTAAAGCATTTATTAGCGACTAACGAAGACATGAGTCGTGTTTTAGTATTTGTAAACAATAAAAAAATCTCTGACATGGTTCATGAAAGAATCGAAGAAGATTTTGATGGTCAATTTGGAGTTATTCACTCTAACAAATCACAAAACTATCGTTTAACAACGATGGCAGAATTTCAAGAAGGAAATCTACGTGGTTTGATTACTACAGATATTATGGCTAGGGGATTAGACATCTCAAATATTACACATGTTGTTAACTTTGAAATGCCTGAAATGCCTGAGCTTTACATGCACCGTATAGGTAGAACGGGTCGTGCAGATAAAACGGGTACTGCATTAAGCTTTGTTACTCCTCGTGAGGAAGAGTTTAAAGTAGAGGTAGAAGTTTTAATGAATATGGAATTAAGTATCGATACTTTTCCTGAAGAAGTTGAAGTTTCATTAAAATTAATCGAACCTGAAAAAGACAGACAACCGATGAAGTTCATGATGAAAAAAGTGAAACTTGAAGGTGATGGAGCGTTCCAAGAGAAGAGTAAGAAAAACAAAAAGGTCAACTTAGGTGGACCTGGAGTTACAAAGAAAAAAACACACGGTTCTGTAAACAGAAATATGTTAAAAATTCAAGCTCAAAAGAAGAAAAAGAAGAAAAAATAGTTTCTCTAAAATATAAAAAGTCCCGAAATCACATTTTGATTTCGGGACTTTTTATTTATTACTGCTCCGTGAATACTAAACAAACTGGCGCACACAACTCAATTCGTTTTCCAGTGTCAGTTAAGGCTCCAGTAATCATATCTCGCTTAAAGACCACAACATTATTAGTATACTGATGCGCGACTAATAAATAATTTCCAGTGGGATCAATGGCAAAACTTCTAGGACCGTCTCCTAATGTACTTGTTTCTCCCTTAGACTTAAGTTTTCCATTTTTTAAGATTTCAAAGGTTGAAATTGTGTTTGCTTCTCCCCTATTTGTAACATATAAAAATCTTCCATCAGGAGAACTAGCAATGGCTGCGGCTGTAAATGCACCCTTAAAACCTTTGCTAATAATAGATGTTGTTTGCTTAATTTTTAAATGTCCGTTACTATAATCGTAAACATTAACAGTCCCTTTTAACTCATTCACTAGGTATAAAGTTGTCGCATCAGTACTAAAAGTAAAATGACGAGGTCCACTTCCTGCAGCAACTACAGCACTATCAACCACCTTCAATGGGCTGTCGTAACTAGTGGCGTCATACGCATAACTATACAGTTTATCATTTCCTAAATTTGCAGCAAGAACAAACTTTTTATCAGGAGAGAAGGAAACCATGTGTATGTGCGAAGCCTCTTGGCGTTTAGCATTCACTCCCTTTTCAGTATGTTTGATTGACTGTTTTAAATCCCCTAGACTACCATCGCTATTCTTTGAAAATACCGAAATACTTCCACCAGAATAATTAGCGGTAATCACATGTTCAGCGTCATTAATTAAGTAGCAAGGATCAGCAGCTTGCGTAGCGCGATTGTTTAAGAGTGTAATCGTACCATCTGCAGCTTGATAACTAAAAGCACTTGCTTGACTATCATTTCCTGCTTCATTTACACTGTAAATATATTTATTATCAGCACTAATCGACAAGTAACTTGGATTATCTACTGGCGTACTGCTATTTTTAAAGTTAAAATCTCCAGTACTTGAATCGAAATTATACACGTAAATTCCGTTGCTATCACAAGTATTAGTATAGGTTCCTACTAATAAATTATATGTTTTTTCTTGTGCTTGAAGTGCAATACTCAGCAGCAAGAGTAATAAACTAAAACAAAGCTTTCTCATTTTTATACCTTTTTTTTATGAAGCTAATTTACGGAAAATTTCAACTCCTGAAATGGATTCGTTTACAACATCAAAAAAACTTCTTTTGAACCAACAAACTGTTAACAAATTTGTATTTTTGAAAGGTCAGTTTTAAGACTACTAAAAAAAAATAACTCAAAGCGTTAAAGAATCACTTGCATGCAACTAAAACATCCTGAAATTTTATACTTTCTCTTTTTGCTGCTAGTACCTATTATTGTACACCTTTTTAGATTGCGACGATTTAAAACTCAAGTTTTTACAAATGTTCGCTTACTTAAAACAATTAAAGCGCAAACGCAAAAGAACTCTCAAATAAAAAAATGGTTGTTGCTATCTTGTCGCTTGCTGCTCCTTACAGCTGCTATTTTTGCATTTGCACAACCCTACTTTCCAGCAAAAGATACTGATAATTCAAAGAATCAATTGTTTATTGTACTAGACAACTCTTACAGTATGCAAGCTAAAGGTAAAAAAGGAGAATTACTCAAGCGTGCAGTACAGGAACTTCTTGAGGACATGCCCGAGACAGAACAATTCTCGCTACTTACAAATACAGAAAGTTTTTGGAATACCGATATCAAATCTATTAAGAGTGAGTTACAAAACTTAAAATACAGCGCAATACCGTTTTCACTAGAAAGCCAAATCAATAAAATTAACAGTCAAAAAACAGCTTACAACAAGGATATTGTTGTTATAAGTGATGCACCACAACTGGAGCCCAATTCGAGTTTAATTGATTCAAAGAATATGCTTTATTTTTTTATTCCGCAAAATGAACAAAAGAGCAATACTGCTATCGATAGTGTATTCATAAGTGAATCAACTGGTAATTTTCATGAGCTCAATGTAAAAGTCTCTCAGCATGGAACCACACAAAGTAACATCCCTATTGCTGTTTATGACGGCAATAAACTTTTGGTTAAGAGTCAGCTAAACTTTAAGAAAGGATCAGAAACGGTCACTTTTAACATCCCTAAAGAAGCCTTCAATGGGTATGTTTCTATAGAAGATGGCGCTATGGCTTATGATAACAAACTATTTTTCTCTTTGAGTGAACTCAAGAAAAGCAAGGTCATGAGTATTACTGACACCAATAAAAACAGCTTTTTAAGTCGTATTTATACGCCTTCAGAATTTGATTTCCAAACTGTAGCATTAAATGGGCTAAGCTACAACCAAATTGAAAAGCAGGACGCTATTCTATTAGATGAGTTAACTACAATTCCACAGGCACTGCAAACTAATTTAAAAACCTTTGTTCAAAATGGAGGTAACCTTATAGTGATTCCTAATCGTGATTTTGATGAAAAAGCATATAATTCCTTACTAACAAGTTTTGCTACCATGCAATTAAAAACAGCTGAACTTACGGAAAGAAAAATTACCAAAATTAATTTTGACCATCCTTTGTACAGTAATGTATTCGAAAATAAAGTAACCAACTTTCAATATCCTACCACTAAAAGCTCTTTAAAAATAGTTGGCTCAGGATCACAGATTTTAGGATATAGCGATCAATCGTCATTTTTAAGTAGCACAAAATTTGGAGTAGGAACTGTATATTTATTTGCTGCAGCTATTAACAGTGTTAATTCTAATTTACAGCAATCTCCTTTAATTGTACCCACTTTTTATAAAATGGGCATTACAAAGCAGTTAGGAAATATCAAAGCATTAACTATCGGTAATAACGAGACGCTACTAGTTGCAGCAAAAATCAATAAAGAAGCGGTTTTAAAAGTCGAAAATAAAACAGAACAATTTATTCCCATGCAACAAGTAATTACCAATAATGTGCAGCTGTATTTTTCAGATTTACCACTTCAGGCAGGGAATTTTGTCATTAAGAATAAGGATAGCATAGTAGAGACTATCAGCTTTAATTATTCTCGAACAGAAAGTGATTTGGCTCCAGCCAAAATAAAAAAGATAGAAAATGCAGAAATAATCCCTTCAATTGAAAGTTATTATGAAAACGTGCAAAGCAGCAGAACAGACAATCAAATATGGAAATGGTTTGTTATCTTTGCACTGTTTTTTTTATTGAGTGAAATGGCCATCATCAAATTCATAAAATAAAAAATCTCTATCACTTAGCACCTAAACAACACAACTATGAATGTAATCATTAGAGCGGCAAAGATTATTGATCCACAGAGTACACACCACAACCAAATAGTAGATATTTTAATTGTTGATGGGATAATCAATAAAATTGGTACTGAGATCGCAGCCCCTGATAATTTTGAAGAAATAAAAAAAGACAATCTGCACGTTTCAAAAGGTTGGTTTGACAGCAGTGTCTCTCTAGGTGAGCCAGGATTTGAGGATCGAGAAACGATCTCACACGGACTCACAGTTGCAGCTAAGAGCGGTTTTACAGCCATTGCTTTACAGCCAAATTCTTATCCAGTAATAGACAATCAATCACAAGTTTTATTTGTTAAAAATAAGGCCTTACAAAGCGCCACTGCGCTATACCCTATAGGTGCATTGACTAAAGGAAGTGACGGAAAGGATATGGCCGAATTGTATGATATGAAAAATGCAGGAGCAGTAGCTTTTGGCGATTATAATAAGAGCCAAGCCAATGCCAATATGTTGAAAATCGCATTGCAGTACGTTCAAGATTTTGATGGCTTAGCAATTGCTTTTTCTCAAGATGAGATGATAAAAGGGCATGGAGTTGTAAATGAAGGTGTCGTTTCTACACAACTAGGTTTAAAGGGAATTCCCAATTTAGCCGAAGAACTTCAAATTGCTCGTAATTTATTTTTACTAGAATACACTGGTGGAAAATTACATATACCTACAATTTCTACAGCAAAATCAGCTGCTTTAATTAAGGAAGCTAAAGCAAAAGGCATGGCGGTTAGCTGTAGTGTAAGTGTGCATCACTTAGTACTTACAGATGCTAAATTAGAGAATTTTGATACCCGTTATAAAGTTAGTCCTCCTTTGCGAACAGAAGCAGATAGAACTGCATTATTAGCAGCTGTACTAGATGGAACCATTGATATGATCACATCAGACCATAACCCAATGGATATTGAACATAAAAAAATGGAATTTGACACAGCAAAAGATGGTACTATAGGTTTAGAAAGTGCTTTTGGGGCCTTGCTAACCGTGCTTCCGTTAGAAATTGTTATCGAGAAATTAACCGCAGGAACGAAGACCTTTAAAATTGATTCCCCAGCAATTACAGAAGCTAATAACGCCAATATTAGCCTATTCAATCCAGAAGGAAGTAAATCTTTTTCTAAAGTAGCTATTTTATCTAAATCAAAAAATTCTGCGTTTTTAGGCACTACAGTTCAAGGAACAGTATATGGTGTCATTAATCAAAATAAAATAATTTTATCATAAGTATATGAATACAATTGAAAGCGGAAAAACTGCTGCAATAACAAGTTACATTCTAGGAATTGGTGTTTTTATTGCCATGTCAATGAATGCAGATGATAAAAATGCCTTTGCCTCTTTTCACATACGTCAAGCTTTAGGATTGTTTCTTACATTTATATCGTTAGGATTAATTGTAAATAATTTTGATAGCTTAATGATTTCAATACCCATGTGGATTTTTGTATTTGTGTTGTGGTCTTATGGCATGCTTACAGCCGTTAAAGGAGAAACAAAACCAGTTCCTTTATTAGGTGAATTATATCAAAAATGGTTTAAAAGTATCTCTTAAAATTATAAAATGAAATTATCACTAGAATATCTCATCAGAGAACCAAAAGTTAAATTAGACAAAAATCCAGTAATATTATTACTTCACGGATACGGTAGCAATGAAGCCGATCTATTTTCATTTGAAACAGAATTACCTGACAACTATTACATCATTTCAGCGAGAGCACCTTATGACTTGCAATACAATAGTTACGCATGGTATGCTATTAATTTTGATGCTGATCAAAATAAATTTTCAGACAACGAGCAAGCAAAAACATCTCGTGATGCCATATTGAACTTTGTTGATGAATTAATTGAGAATTACCCTATCGACAAAAATAACATTGTTCTTGCCGGCTTTAGCCAAGGAGCAATATTAAGTTACGCCATTGCACTATCACATCCTGATAGAATTAGTAAAGTCATCGCATTGAGCGGCTATGCAAACGATGAGATTTTTACTGACAATTATCAAACTAATGATTTTTCGAAAATAAAAATTTTCCACTCACACGGAACTGTTGATCAAGTAATTCCTATTGATTGGGCACGTAAAACATCTCCATTTTTATCAAAGCTGAATATTGACGCGACATACAAAGAGTACCCTGTAGGTCATGGCGTATCGCCCCAAAATTTTTACGATTTTAAAAATTGGTTGCTAACATAAAAAAAAGAGGTTCTCAATGAGAACCTCTTTTTTTTATTTAGAATATAATAAGGACTGATTGACCTCAAAAGAGATTGTTTGGTCTTCGTTGATAAAGTATTTCAACAATACCTCTCCCCAAGTAACGCCATCACTGTAATCAGCAATTATCCATCGGTGATTAAGTAAGCGCACTTTATTAATGATAAATTTATTCTCCCCTATTTTATCTTGTCCTGTATACGGATTTCCGTTAGGATTTGAGTTATAATCTAATAATCGTTCTGTTACAAATGGAATCAGCTTTTGGTGCGGTATCACTGTTGAACCATCTGCGGATTCAAAATAGTTTTGAGCGTTTTCATTTTTTTCTAGCGAAAAATACTTGGCATCAACTAGCTTAGTATTCATTGATTTCAAACTATCTTTTAGCTTTGTCGTCACCTTAGTGTACCTATTTTGCTCGAAATTAACCTCTTGACTGTAAAAAGCATAGGTAAAAATGTTCATTAAAATTAAAAGTATGAAGGCATACAGCAAAAATGATCTTTTCATGGTATTTTATTCTATTGTGATTTCTAAATTATCGTAGGCCAAAAATACGTTTTTTGGCAGTCTTTTTTGGATTTCTTCATGAAAACCTAACAGATGACTTACATGAGTTAAATAGGCTTTTTTAGGTTTGACTAATGCAATAAATTGCAAAGCCTCGTCTAAATTAAAATGAGAATGGTGTGGCTCTTCCCGCAAAGCATTTACGACCAACACATCTAAACCTCTTAATTTGTCTATTTCTTCTTGAACAATTGTTTTAACATCTGTTAAATAGGCAAATTTATCAAACCGATATCCATAAACTTGCAAATCTCCATGCATGACACTTATGGGTTGTACGGCAATATTTCCTAATTGTATGGGCGTCTCATCAATCACTTGATTAATCAGTACAGATGGGGCACCTGGATACCTGTTTTCAGTCTCAAAAATGTAGTTGAAGCGGTATTTAAGGTTTTCGATTACCCTTTCATGAGCATAGATAGGCATCGCTCCCATTCTAAAATTGAATGGCCGTATGTCGTCTAAACCTGCTGTATGGTCTGCATGTTCATGAGTAAATAGAATGGCATCCACCTTTTGACAATTTGAAGTCAGCATTTGTTGCCTAAAATCAGGTCCGCAATCGATAACGTAAGAATGGTCATCCCAACTTATCCATATAGAAACCCGTAGTCTTTTATCCTTTAAATCAGTACTTTGGCATACTGGATGGGTGCTCCCAATTACAGGAATTCCTTGTGATGTGCCCGTACCTAGAAAATATACTTTCAATGCGCTATTATTTTTTTACAAAAATAGGATTAATTCTCTTTCATTAGAAACCTATTTAGTTAACTTTGTATCATATTAGCCATATTTAAAACAAAATGGATACTCGAATAAAATTAAAAGGTGACAAAGTCATCGCACAAATTCCTTCAATAAAAGACAAAGCCCTACGTATAAATTTGAACGAAAATATATATGGAACTTTTGCTGAGATAGGTGCTGGACAAGAAACTGTGAGACATTTTTTTAGATCAGGTGGATCTTCTGGAACCATTGCAAAAGCGATGTCTGCTTACGACAAAGACTTTAGTGATGCCATTTATGGTATTGAAGAAGACGGTCGTTACGTAACAGAAAGCCGTTTGAAAAAGATGATCAACATGGAAGGTGAGTTGGTTGAGAAGCGTTTAAGTAGAGAAAAACACCCTAATAAAATGTTTTTTAGTTACGCTAACACAGTCGCTACCATTGACTTTGCTAAACAATTCAAGGGTCACGGTTGGGTAGGAATACGTTACCAGATTGAGCCTGACGAAGATTATAACGAGATTATCTTACACATTCGTTTTAAAGAAACTGATGCAAGATTGCAACAAGAAACACTAGGTATATTAGGAGTAAACCTTATTTACGGGGCTTTTTACAAATACAATGACCCAAAACGTTTGTTGCGTTATTTATACGACCACTTAGATAAAGATCAATTAGAAATTGATACTATAAACTTCTCTGGACCTCGTTTTGCCGATGTAGACAATCGTTTAATGAGTTTGCAACTAGTCAAAAACGGAATGACAGATGCTGTAATGTTTGATCCTAACGGTAAAAACATCTTACCTGCAGCTATATTATATAAGAAAAACATCTTAGCTCTTCGTGGTAGTTTCCGTCCGGTAACTAAGGTAAATATGGACATGTATGAGAAATCATTGCAAATGTTCATTGAAGAAAATAAGGTTGAAAAAGAAAATACGCTGGTAGTTTTTGAAATTACCTTATCTAACTTAAGGTCAGATGGTGAAATTGACGAGCGAGATTTTATGGATCGTGCTGAACTATTGTGCTCGTTAGGACAAACAGTAATGATCTCTAATTTCCAAGAATATTACAAAGTAGTAGAATATTTTGCTAATTATACTAAAGCTCGAATGGGATTAGCAATGGGTGTAAACAACCTCGTAGACATCTTTGACGAGAAATATTACCGCCATTTAAGTGGAGGAATTCTAGAAGCCTTTGGTAAGTTATTTTACCGAGACATGAAAGTTTTCTTATATCCAATGCTTGATGAGAATGGAGAAATCATCAACTCTGACAATCTAAAAGTACATCCAAGAATGAAAGAACTGTACAAGTTCTTCAAATTCAATGGAAAAGTAATTGATATTGATGATTACGATCCCGAAACATTAGAAGTATTCTCTCGTGAAGTTTTAAAAATGATCAGTGACGGCAAACCAGGATGGGAAGCTATGTTACCATCTGGAATTGCAGAAATTATTAAGGAGCATTACCTCTTTGGTTACGACCCGAACAAAGCAATAAAAGAAATCAACTAAAATTGAGTGATTCGAAATAAAATAAAAACGCCAAGAAAATTATCTTTCTTGGCGTTTTCTTTTTGTTAGCTTATTTTAAAATTTGTGCTGCATGCTCTTTTGTTTTTACTTTTTCGATTACTTCGTCAATGACTCCGTTTTCATCGATTACAAAAGTGGTTCTATGAATACCATCGTACTCTTTTCCCATAAATTTTTTAGGACCCCAAACACCAAAAGCTTCAATTACTGATTTGTCTTCATCTGCTATAAGTGGGAAGGGGAAATTATATTTCTCTTTGAATTTAGCTTGTCTCGCAGCGGGATCAGCACTTATTCCTAGCAAGGCATAATTATTTGCTTCAAATCGCTCAAAGTTATCTCTTAAATCACATGCTTCTGCCGTGCATCCTGGAGTACTTGCTTTAGGATAGAAAAAAACGACTAATTTTTTTCCAGCATAATCGCTTAATTTATGTGCAACTCCGTCTTGATCCATTCCTGAAAATGCAGGTGCTTTATCTCCTTTTTTTAATGTTATCATAGTATTATGGTTTATATTTTAATAAAAATTAGTACTGGCTAAATTACAATTTTACTGCCCCAGATGGTAGTGAAAAGCGCCGAATTTAAGAAAACTATTTTTTTCTTGATTGTAAAGAGCGACTGCAAGAAGCTCCTTTACCATCGTAGAAAAAAAGTTTTATAAATGAGGACTTGTAGCGTACAGCTGGATTAGGCACATCATAAAAAATATAGTAATTTTACAAGATATAAATTTACAAAAATGAATAAGCAAGAACGGGTAACATTCGTTATAAATACGTTAAAAGACTTATACCCTACCATACCTGTGCCTCTTGATCACAAGGATCCCTATACTTTATTGATTGCAGTTCTATTATCGGCACAATGTACAGATGTGCGTGTTAACCAAATTACACCATTACTTTTTGCAAAGGCTGATAACCCGTATGACATGATAAAAATGTCTGTGGAGGAAATAAAAGAGATTATTAGACCCTGTGGATTATCGCCTATGAAATCAAAGGGAATTCATGGTTTGTCTCACATTTTGATAGACAAACATAACGGCATTGTTCCCCAGAGTTTTGAGTACCTCGAAGAATTACCTGCCGTAGGACACAAAACAGCATCAGTGGTGATGTCACAGGCTTTTGGAGTACCAGCTTTTCCTGTAGATACGCACATTCACCGTTTAATGTACCGATGGAATTTGACTAATGGTAAAAACGTAGTCCAAACCGAAAAAGATGCTAAACGTATTTTTCCTGAGGAGATATGGAACGACCTACACCTACAAATTATTTGGTATGGAAGACAATATTCCCCGGCTCGAGGGTGGGATTTAGATAAAGACATTATTACTAAAACGATAGGTCGCAAAAGTGTTATAAACGAGTATTTTAAAAAATAATTTAGCTACTTTATTGGCTTTAATTATAAGAACCGTAGTTTTAGTAGGCAATTTTTACCTGCAGCAACGGCAGTATTTTCATTTATAAAACGAATGGTGTACAAATTAGGATTTGTAGCTAGTTGTTTCCAGTTTGCCCCAGCATCACTAGAATAATAGATTCCTGAAGCGCCTACTGTTACTAGTCCGTTACCATTTGAATTAGGAACATACTGCACACAAGAAGCATACCCAAAACCATTATTTTCGGCGATGAGTTCCCAGCTTTCCCCTCCGTTTAAGGTGCGTGCTTTATTGCCATAATTTTGTTTTAGTTTCTCATAATTTCCTCCAGTAATAAAACCGTGGTTTGCATCATAAAAATCTGCAGTAAAAATCCCGGTCATTGCCTCCCCTTGCACAATAGGAGTTTTATATTTTACCCATGTTTTCCCTTTATCGCTAGAGAAAATAACATTTGCCTCTTTCCCTCCAGTTACAATCCAAGTATTGTTTCCTTTTATAACAATATTTGTATTGCTTGCCGCAAAAGCAGCTTCACCAGCAACAATCGCTGGTAAATTTTTACAGTCCAGCTTTTGCCAAGAATTTCCTCCATCTCTAGTTATTACCACCGAAAGACAGTCATCTATAGGATCTCCCATTGCAATTCCTTCTTTGTCATTCCAGAACTGCATGCTATCATAAAAAACTTTCTCATGACTTTCTTGATAAACTATTTTACTACTCAAATTTTGTTTATCTATTTTAAAAAGCAGTGCTGGACTTGCCACATTGAGTATAAAAATACTCGAGCCATTTTGAGCTAAACTCCTAAATTCTAAATTCTCTCTATCAACGCTATGGGAATTATTTACACCTTTTTTTAAATCATAATAACCATATTTTGATTTACTACCAGCGTACCATATTTTATTTCCGTTGACTGCAATAGCTCTAATGCTAATATCGTTAGTAAATAGAGTGTCGATCGCAAGTTTGCTAAATAAGGGTGCTTTTATTAAAGCAATAGTAGCCACTTGTGATTTGCAACTTGCTAAGATTAGCAGAAAGGTTATAGAGAGTAGAAATTTCTTCATAGCGGTATTAATTTAGAGCTAATCTACAACTATTTATGTAAGCAGTAAAATGGCTGTTTTATTTATTGGCACAGTAATTGGATATTCTAAGATAACAATCTCTAATTCTATTGTTATGAAAAATAAAATACTCTTTTTAAGCCTTGTTACAACAGTTTTAGGACTGAGTGCTCAAGCACAATATAACACACAGGTAAAGCCTACAAATTACGAAGTAAGTGATAATCTTGACTTACGTGCAGTAGCTTCGATTTTTGGAGAATCTCAAAATATTCAAGATTTTGAAAGAAAACTAAACGATCCTGAGATTGCTATTTCGAACTTAGATTTAAATGATGATAACGAGGTAGATTATCTTAGAGTTATTGAAACAGTAGAACGCAACACACACGTTATTGTAATACAAGCTGTTCTTGACCGCGATGTATATCAAGATGTAGCAACGATTGATCTAGAAAAAGACAGGAACAATACGGTGCAAGTACAATTCATAGGAAACGAATTTATGTATGGTCAAAATTACATTTACGAACCTACCTATTATAGTACTCCTTTGATATACGCTTCATTCTGGAGTTCAAACTACCATCCTTATGTATCAACTTACAGATGGAACTATTATCCCAATTATTACAGAGCTTGGAATCCTTTTCCAGTATATCGCTACAGAAATAACATTAGCGTCAATATTAATATCAATAATAGATACAATTACGTAAATGCAAGAAGGAGCAGCCATGCGGCAGTTATATACAATTCTAGACGTTCTAATGGATACGAAAGATTGCATCCTAACTACGCTTTTTCGAAAAGAAATACCACTGTTATTAACCGTTATGAATTAGATCAGAATAGAAGATCTAACAGAGTAAGCTCAAGATCTAGCAGAACTTATGCAGATAATAGAACTAGTAATAGAACTGCCCGAACGAGCACTTATGGAGACAATCGCGATACTAGTAGGAATAACAATTACAGAAGCGGAAATTACAGAACACGTTCAACACCTATAAGAGAAAGCAGCAACTCAAAGCAAAGAGCTACTGCGTCAAGAACGGCTACTCCAACTAGTGAGCAACGCAGTAACAGAGTCGAAAGTAAAAGAACATCAAGTGCTACACAAAGAACAGTAAATGCTACTCAAAATCCTAACTACAGTAGAGAGCGTAGTGAAGCTCAAAGAGCAACTCCACAAGCAAGCAACAGCAGGAGCGCTAGAACAGCATCAACTCCACAAAGAAGTAACCCTGCACAAAGCAGAAGCAGAGAAACTCCTAGAGCAACTCGTCAAGACACAACGACTAGAAACAATAGCGCTAGAGTAAATACAGCAAGGACAGGGAGATCAAGCGCAAATGTATCAAGATCAGCATCACAACGATCAGAGAACAGTAATAATAGCAGTTCAAGAAGATCAAGTTCAAGCTTAGAGAACAGACGGTCATAATAACATTTTTAATTAGAAAACACGGCTAGTACAAGCCGTGTTTTTTTTTGTTAATAAACCATTCTAATATATTTAAAAAGAGTAAATTTGACGCGTTATATTAAAAATAATACATGAGCACTCAGCACAAAAATTTGCACTCCAAACTTACTCTAGGTGGTTTACTGATTACATTAGGAATAATTTACGGAGACATTGGTACCTCACCATTGTATGTAATGAAAGCAATACTTGGAGAATCAGTCATCAATGCTGATATCGTATTAGGTGGAATCTCTTGCGTTTTCTGGACGCTGACATTACAAACTACTATTAAGTACGTAATGATTACTTTAAGCGCAGATAACCACGGGGAAGGTGGGATTTTTGCATTATATGCTTTAGTGAAAAAGACAAAAATAAAATGGCTGATTGTCCCCGCAATTATTGGCGGAAGCGCACTCTTAGCAGATGGAATCATTACCCCTCCCATCTCTGTATCCTCTGCAATTGAAGGTATAAAAACATACAACCCTAGTCTTAATACCGTTCCTATCGTCATAGGGATACTCTTTGTTCTATTTTCTATACAACAATTTGGAACTAAACTTGTGGGTAAATTCTTTGCTCCTATGATGCTTGTATGGTTTAGTATGTTAGGAACATTGGGATTAATTCAAATCATAAAGTTTCCTGAAGTTTTCAAAGCATTCAACCCGTACTACGCCTATCATTTATTAACGATACACCCAGAAGGTTTTTTCGTTTTAGGTTTTGTTTTCTTATGTACGACAGGAGCTGAGGCGCTATATTCAGACATGGGGCATTGCGGACGTAAAAACATTCGTGTGAGTTGGATTTTTGTAAAATCAGCCTTGGTATTAAACTATTTTGGACAAGCAGCATACTTAATTCAGCATGAAGGACAGACATTACAAACATTAGGTGGGTCGAATGGAAACCCCTTTTATTTAATCATGGCCGATTGGTTTCAACCCATAGGGATTGTCATTGCTACGCTAGCTGCCGTCATTGCATCACAAGCATTAATAACAGGTTCATTTACCTTAATTAATGAAGCAATGCGATTGAACTTCTGGCCTAAAGTAAAAATAAAATACCCTACTGAGTTAAAAGGACAACTATATATCCCTTCTATTAACTGGTTACTATTTTTAGGCTGTGTGGGTATTGTACTCCACTTTGAACAATCGAGTAATATGGAGCACGCTTATGGATTAGCGATTATACTTTGTATGATTATGACAACCATCTTGCTGAACTTTTATTTGATAATGAAAAGAGTCAAATTGTACTTAATTATACCTCTAATTACAGTCTATCTTTTAATCGAATTTAGTTTTCTCGCAGCCAACATTACTAAATTTGGCGATGGTGGATACGTTACTTTGATCATTGCTTTGATTTTAATTTCGATAATGACGACATGGTACCTTGCTAAAAAAATCAGCAAAAACTACACTAAAATCGTTAAAATAGCAGATTACAGAAAAGTACTAAGTGAACTGAGCGTTGATTTAACCATCCCTAAGTATGCTACACATTTAGTTTATATGACTAATGCAAATCGTGTTGATGAAATAGAGGAAAAAGTAATGTACTCTATTTTACAAAAAAGACCTAAAAGAGCAGATATATACTGGTTTGTCCATGTAAATATTTTAAGTGAACCTTATAAAACAGAATATAAAGTAACCGAAATACTTAAGGACGATATTTATCGCGTTGATTTTAATCTAGGTTTTAGAGAGCCTACAAAAATCAACCTGATGTTTAAAGAAGTAATTAAGGATATGGTTAAAAAAGGAGAAATGGATATCACTAGCCGTTACGAGTCTCTAAATAAGAATAATATTATAGGAGACTTCAAGTTTGTCTTATCAGAAAAATTCTTATCAAACGATAGCGATATGAGATGGCATGAAAAAATCATCATGAATTCTTATTTCTTGATCAAAAAATTAAGTTTGTCAGAGGAGAGCGCTTTTGGATTAGACAGTAGCTCTGTTAAAATTGAAAAATTCCCAATGGTGCTTCACGCTCCTAAAAACATAGGCTTAACAAGAGTAAAATAATCGTCTTTAGAGCACAAAAATAGACCACTGTAATCTTGCAGTGGTTTTTTTATGCTATAAAGTGACAGTAAATGAAATATAAATACAACAATCATTATTAAAAATTTATCTTTCAATCAATTAATACTACCTTTGCACCTCAATTATTAAAAATGAGATTACATAGAAATTTAGTTTACACTACAATAGATTCCCTAAATGCAATATTTAACGAGGGAGAATACGCTGACAAGGTAGTTGCAAGAGCGTTAAAAAAAGACAAGCGTTGGGGAAGTTCTGATAGAAAGTTTGTAGCAGAGACAATCTACGAAATCGTCCGTTGGAAACGTTTATACGCTGAAGTTGCTGAAGTTAAAGCACCGTTTGATAGAGACAATATTTGGAGAATGTTTTCAGTATGGGCTGTATTAAGAGGATATCCTATTCCAGATTGGAGACAACTAGAAGGAACACCTGAAAGAAAGATAAAAGGACGTTTTGACGAATTATCAAAAACGCGAGCAATAAAAGAATCTATACCAGACTGGATGGATGCTGTAGGTGTTCAAGAACTTGGTGAGAAAGTTTGGTCTAAAGAGATTACAGCTCAAAATCAACCAGCAAAGGTTATCTTGAGAGTAAACACTTTAAAAACTACTAAAACGGCATTAAGAGCTATCTTAATGGATTTAGACATTGATACAGATGTTTTAGAAAATCAACCAGATGCATTAGTGCTTAAAGAAAGAGCAAATGTATTTATGACTGATGCTTTTAAACAAGGATTCTTTGAAGTACAAGATGCAAATTCACAACTTGTTGCTGCTTTTCTGGATGTTAAACCAGGAATGAGAGTAGTTGATACTTGTGCAGGTGCGGGAGGAAAAACATTGCATATCGCAGCCTTAATGGAAAATAAAGGGCAATTGATTGCAATGGATTTATATGAAAGTAAATTAAAGCAATTAAAAATACGCGCAAAACGTGATGGCGCATTCAATATCGAATACCGCATCATTGACACCACTAAGGTGATCAAGAAATTGCACCAAAAAGCAGATCGTGTATTAATCGATGCACCATGTAGCGGACTTGGAGTTCTTAAAAGAAATCCTGATGCTAAGTGGAAATTGCAACCAGAATTTATAGACAATATTCGCAAGATTCAAGCAGAAGTTTTAGAAAGCTATTCTAAAATTGTAAAACCAGGAGGTAAGCTAGTATATGCTACATGCTCTATTTTACCATCTGAGAATCAAGAACAAGTGGAAAAATTCTTAAAAACCGATATAGGTCAAGAATTTACTTTTATAAAAGACCAAAAAATCCTAGCTCATGAGTCTGGTTTTGACGGTTTTTACATGGCTCTTTTAGAAAGAAAAGAAGCAGTGGAAAAACCAAAAGTGATTAAAGCTGTAGAAATAGAAACCACTGTAGCGTAATTAAAACGATATCTAAAAGCACTTTCAAATTGAAAGTGCTTTTTTTTTAGACTCTTCAAATAAAAAAAAACCTCACTATAGCATTTGCCGTAGTGAGTTTTTTTTTATAGAGTAGAAGCCGTTTATTATTATCCGTTATTCATAGATATTAAAAACTCTTCATTGTTTTTTGTTTGTCTAAATCGATCATTTATAAAACTCATTGCTTCGACAGGGTTCATATCAGCAAGATATTTTCTCATGATCCACATTCTCTGTAATGTGTTTTCATCAAGCAATAAATCATCACGTCTTGTACTAGAAGATGTTAAATCAATAGCTGGGAAAATTCGTTTATTAGCAATTTTTCTATCTAATTGAAGCTCCATATTACCGGTACCTTTAAACTCTTCAAAGATTACTTCATCCATTTTAGAACCAGTTTCAGTAAGTGCTGTTGCAATGATACTCAATGAACCACCATTTTCTACGTTACGAGCTGCTCCAAAGAAACGCTTCGGCTTTTGTAATGCATTGGCATCAACACCACCACTTAAAACTTTTCCTGATGCTGGTTGAACCGTATTGTATGCTCTTGCCAAACGAGTAATAGAATCCAATAAGATTACTACATCATGCCCACATTCTACTAACCTCTTTGCTTTTTCAAGAACGATATTAGCAATTTTAACGTGTTCTTGTGGCTCTCTATCAAATGTTGAAGCAATTACTTCCCCACGCACACTGCGTTGCATATCAGTAACTTCCTCAGGACGCTCATCAATAAGCAGTACTAATAAATATACTTCTGGATGATTGGCTGCAATAGCGTTAGCTATTTCTTTTAGTAACATTGTTTTACCTGTCTTAGGTTGTGCAACGATCATTCCACGTTGTCCTTTTCCTATTGGTGAAAACAAGTCAATAATACGTGTAGAAATACTACTTTGACGCTCTGCAAGATTAAACTTTTCTGATGGAAAAACGGGTGTAAGATGTTCAAACGATACACGATCACGCACTACCTGTGGATCATGTCCATTAATTTTTAATACACGAACAAGCGGAAAAAACTTTTCTCCCTCTTTTGGAGGACGCACTACACCTTTTACCGTGTCACCTGTTTTTAAACCAAATAATCGTATTTGTGATGTTGATAAATAAATATCATCTGGAGAGGCCAAGTAATTATAATCAGATGATCTTAAAAAACCATAACCATCAGCCATCATTTCAAGTACACCTTCGCTCTCTATTATCCCGTCAAATTCAAAATCAGAATCTCTAAAATTGTTTTTCTTAGTCTTGAAATTAGGGTTGGTATTTTGTTTGTTTAATTGATTTGGATTTACCTTTTTTACTGGAGCGCTAGGTTCTGCTACAGCTGCGGGTTGTACCACTTCATCTACTGCTCCTTCCGCTGGCTTCGCTCCATCAATAGAGGGTACCTCTTTGCTTTTTTTCAAAGCCATTTTTTTCTCGTAAGCCGATTTACTAAATTTCACAATTTTAGCAGGCTTTTTTCCTTCATTTTCAGCACTCTCGTCAGCTTTAGCCTCCTCAGTATTTACTATTTTAGCTTCCTCCTTACTATTCTCTACAGCAGCATCTTCAACTACTTTAGTTTTTTTAGAAATAATAATCTTGGCTTTGGGTTTAGGAGCCTCAGCAATACTTTCATCTACATTTTCAGTAGCAGTAATACGAGATCGCTTAGGTTTACTTTCGGCAGTCGGTTTCACAACTTTCTCCTCTGGTACAGCAGCTGCACCTGGATTTTGTTGTTCTAGTATCAATCCTATTAAGGTATCTTTCTTTACACCATTAAATTTAATTGTTTTAGCTGCTTTAGCTATTTGTTGAAGCTCAGAAAGCTTCATTTCTTTTAATGCAGAAATATCAAACATGAATGTTCTATGGATTTAATTAATGTGGAAATACTACTTTGGAGATGAGATAGTAATTATTTTATTTTGAATCGACCGCAGTATGAAGTGCTTACGGCATTATGGTGCAATAATACGAATAAAATTTAATGATACAATAGTATTTTTAAAAAAGATAATATATTTTTGTAAAACAAATACACAAAATGATACAAAGAATACAGACGATTTATTTGCTTTTAGCTTTCATTGCAACAGCAGTATTGCCATTTGTTTTTCCTCTTTGGAAATCAGACAACGGTCAAGACTTTTATTTCATGCTAGATCAAGTTTACATTGTACTTTTTGGACTAAGCACTGCTATGACTGCAATTGCTATCATTTCATATAAAAAGAGACAAAATCAATTTGTATTAGGCAGATTGAATATGATATTAAATTTAATTTTATTAGGATTATTTGTATATCGTTCACTAAACTTATCTGGAGAAGCAGCCACTGTTTCAGAGAAAGGTATTGGGATGTTTCTTCCTATTTTGACTATCGTATTATTAGTTTTAGCTAATAAAGCCATCAAAAAGGACGAAGATCTTGTAAAATCTGTGGATAGACTGAGATAAACCTATAAACTTAGTTTATTAGTGCGAAGGAAACCCGAATGTTAAAGTTCGGGTTTTTTTGTGGCCAAAATCTAAAAAAGGCAGATTAATCATTACTTTAACAAAGGTATTAACATAATTTTATATAAATTTGGCTTCACCTTTTTTAGAAATGAAAGATAAAATACGCATACACCTTGCTGACGACCATCAAGTACTCATCGATGGAATGAAAACACTATTAAATACTGTCGCTGATTTTGAAGTTGTAGGTTTTTCCTTAAATGGTAGTGATTTGTACAACGAAGTCACAGTTAACAACACTGAGGTACTAGTATTAGATATTAGCATGCCTCAAAAAGACGGTATCGAGGTTTTAAAAGAGTTTAAAGAAAAAGGATTCCCGTGCAAAGTGATTATTCTATCTAGTTATGACGAACTTAAATTAATTAAAGAAGTCATGAAACTAGGCGCTAGCGGTTACCTCACTAAACAATGCGCAGCAGAACATATTCTAGAAGCAATTCATTTTGTAAACTTAGGTGAGGAATACTTTTGCAATATCGTAAGAGAGAAAATTTTTAATACTGCTACTAGAGACAATATTAAGGTCAATAAATACAATCCTACCGTATCTGAAATATTAACAGAGCGCGAGATAGAGGTCATCACCTTAATCGCATTAGAATATAGTGGTAAAGAGATTAGTGAGTTTCTTTTTATTAGTAGCAATACAGTCGAAACGCACCGAAAAAATATTATGAAAAAACTCAAGGCTAAAAACACCATTAGCCTAGTAAAATATGCGATGAAAAACAAGTTGATTAAAGCTTAATTACTTGAACCTTATCCCTATAAAAAAATCCATATGCGTATTTTAAAAGCGAAATTCTGCTTTACTATTTTTATTCTGTTTACTTACAGTACGCTTTTTGCGCAGGACATTGAATTGGCAAAAAAAGAAGCCTTAAAACTGAGCAATGAAGCTACTATTTTAATGCACGATGAAAAATACGAAAAATCACTTGTTAAGTCTAGAATTGCATTAGACAAAGCCATAAAGACTAATGATGACCAGCTAATTGCCAGATGTTACAATATCATCGCTGCAAATTTTGATGGTATTGCCGAAGTTGATAAAGCTTACTTTTATTATAAAAAAGGGCTATTATATGCTGATAGAACAAACGACGATGAACTTAAAAATTGGCTCTATAATAATCTAGGTAACATTTACTGTTTTGATAAAAAGGAATACAGTACAGGTATTGATTATTATAAAAAATCGCTAGCCTATAGCAATAAAATAGCCGACAATGAACAGCTTGTATTTACCAATTTAAATATTGCATGGGCTTATTTTGACATAGGAAATTTCAGCAAAGGCCTCCCCTACTTACAATATATTAATAAGTATCATCAAAAATATGGTGATCAAACCACTGTTGTAGCATTGAACATGCTTAATGGAATGTACTGTAGCTACAATAATGAAAATGCAAAGGCACAAAAATTCTTTGAACGTGCTATACTAATCGGAAAATCTGAGGAGGACAAATCAGACCTTTCCTTTTCTTATCAAGAATACTCGCGCTTTTTACTTAAAACAGGAGAATACAAAAAGGCTTACGAAAATTTAGCAAAATACAATATGTTGGTTGTCGAAATCAACAATGAAGAGAAGGCAAAAAAAGTAAATATTGAGGGCATTAATTTAGAGCTTGATGAATATAAGAGAGAAATTGACAATATTGAGTCTAAATACAAGACAAGTGAAGAACTCCATATGGAGAAACAGTCAAGAAACAAACAAATTAGTATTGTTATCATATCAGTCTTACTGTTTATCATAATCATGCTATATTTCTTTTACCAAAATATGCGCTTGAAAGAGAAAAACAAATTCAAAGACATCCAAACAAAGATTCAAGAAAACATTTATAACGCATCGATAAATGGTCAGGAGATTGAAAGAAAGAAAATTGCCTCTTTTTTACATGATGACATCAGTGCTTTACTGTCATCTGCAGGACTGCATTTGAGCGTCTTTCAAGCAAAAAATAAAAGCACTTCAGAGGAGATTATAAAAACAAAGCAAATACTAAAAGAAGCACATGATAAGGTAAGAGATTTATCTCATCAATTGATCCCGTCACTATTGGCCAGGTTTGGATTGTATTTTACCTTAAAGGATTTATGTGAGAAAAATTCTAATTCAACGATTCATTTTCAATATTCAAGTTCAGTAGAGGACAAGACACGTTATGACGAGGATTTTGAAATGAAGATATACTTTGTCATTACAGAGCTATTTAACAACATCACAAAACACAGTAAAGCGACCTTAGCCCAAATTAATATAGAAGAAAAAGAAGACCAACTTATTATTCATATCCAAGATAATGGTACTGGTTTTAACACAGATATTTACAACTCTAACGACGGTTTTGGTTTGAACCAAATTAGAGCCCGAATCAACAACATCAAAGGAAAAATTAAAATTAATTCAAACGAAAAAGAAGGCACAAAAATCAAACTTAAAATCCCCATTCTTTCTAAAACGTAACGACTTATTTTTTACCAATTTCGATAATCTCTAAATCTTTTATTTTGTCACCGTCTATTACAAAACGAAGCATAGTGCGTACTTGATGAAAACCACTTTTACCACATGCTCCCGGATTCATGTGGAGTAAATTGTTTTTTTTATCAAACATCACTTTTAGAATGTGGGAATGGCCGCAAATAAACAACTTAGGTGGATTGGCTGCTAGCTCCTCTCTTACATTAGCATTATACTTGCCAGGATATCCACCTATATGTGTGATCCATACCGCTACTCCTTCACACATAAATCGATTATTTAAAGGAAACTCCATACGGGCTTTATCGTCGTCAATGTTGCCATACACTGCACGTAACGGTTTTAGCTTTTTTAATGTATCTGTTACGACTAAATTTCCTATATCGCCAGCATGCCAAACTTCGTCAGCTTGATTCACATATTTTAAGATCGTATCATCGATATGACTGTGCGTGTCTGAAAGGAGTAAGATATTCTTCATTATATTGGCCCTAGTATTACTATTTGAGAATCCAAAGGTACAGTCTTTAATTAAAAACAAGAATTTAATGAGAACCTATTATAACTTGTAGATTTAACCTTTTCTCAACATAAAAACTTTGTACCTTTGCTTTTTAAAACTTTGCGATTACTTTACCTTGAGATATTTTATAAAACTAGCATATAACGGCACGCTTTATCACGGCTGGCAACTACAACCTAATGCCAGTTCAGTGCAAGAAACATTAAATACGGCACTGTCTGTACTGTTGAACTGTCCTATCTCAATTATGGGTGCAGGTCGTACAGATACTGGTGTACATGCACAATTGATGTATGCACATTTTGACTTTGATAAACCAATAGACAGCAAACAACTAGCTCATAAGTTAAATTCTTATTTACCTAAGGATATCGCCGTTTATGATATTATCCTAGTTCATGATGATGCCCATTGCCGCTTTGATGCTACAAAGCGAACTTATGAATACCATATCAATCAAGTTAAAAACCCATTTTTACAAGATAGGAGTTGGTATTTTTATCAAAAACTAGACGTGGCATTGATGAATGAAGCAGCAAATATTTTATTAAAGCATACTGATTTTCAGTGTTTTTCAAAAGTTAATACTGACGTGAATACATTTGATTGTAGCATTTATCACGCACAATGGCAAGAAGAAGATGGCCATTTAGTATTCACTATTTCAGCCAATCGCTTTTTAAGGAACATGGTAAGATCCATTGTGGGAACATTGATAAATGTAGGATTGCATAAAATAAACTTAGATGACTTTAATACAATCATCATTAATAAAAGTAGAGACAAAGCAGGGTTTTCGGTGCCCGCTCATGGCTTATATTTAACCGAAATTGATTACGATTATATCACTAACTAGCCCTGATTGTCGTGGAAATCATTTTTATTTTTTTTCTTTAGAAAAATAAAAATATTGAAACAAAAGCAGGAAATAGCTCCAAATACTGAACTAAATTCAGCAATAAAAATGAAAGCAAAAGCATTTGACGTTCGATTATTTAAAAGAATATTACAATATACTAAACCATATCAATGGCGTTTTAATGGCGTGATCATTTTTGCCATTTCACTGTCGATATTTGCCGCCTTAAGACCTTATTTACTTAAGCAAACCGTAGATGGTTACATACAAACAGAAGATGCAAATGGCCTATTAATGTATATCACATTGATGGGTGTAGTGTTGCTATTTGAGGTGTTCTCCCAGTTTTACTTTGTTTACTGGGCAAACTGGCTAGGACAAGACATTGTAAAAGATATTAGAATCAAACTCTTTAGTCATATATTGAGTTTTAGAATGAAATATTTTGATTTAGTACCTGTAGGTCAATTAGTGACTAGATCAGTATCTGATATTGAATCGATAGCTAGGATTTTTAGCCAAGGTTTATTCATGATCATAAGTGACTTAATGAAAATGTTTGTGGTGCTTATTTTTATGTTTTACATGAACTGGAAACTAACGTGGATTGTTATTATTGCCATGCCTATTCTAGTAGTGATTACGAGAGTATTTCAGCGTAAAATGCAGGTTGCTTTTGAAGAGGTTCGAAATCAAATCGCAAATATGAACTCCTTTGTTCAAGAGCGTGTTACTGGAATGAAAATCGTACAGTTATTTAACAGAGAGGATATTGAAGCCGAAAAATTCAAGGAAATCAATGATAAGCATAAAAAAGCATGGATAAAAACGATTCTATACAACTCAATCTTTTTCCCTATCGCTGATATTATTTCGTCATTAACGTTAGGCTTCATTGTACTTTACGGAGGTATTAGAATTTTGAATGGAGATAATTTCACCACTTTTGGAGATTTATTTTCTTACACTATGTTTATAGGGATGTTATTCAATCCACTGCGTCAAATTGCTGATAAGTTTAACGAAATGCAATTGGGAATGATTGCTGCCAATCGCGTTTTTGAAATTATTGATACTCAGGATCAAATTCAGGATACTGGAATACTTGAGGCACCTATTTTTAATGGAGATATTTCGTTTAAAGACGTGCATTTTAGCTATATCGAAGATGAGGAAGTAATCAAAGGAATTACACTCAATGTTAAAGCAGGACAAACGGTTGCAATTGTGGGCTCAACAGGAGCAGGAAAATCAACTATTATTAATTTGCTTAATCGTTTTTATGAGATTAATAGCGGTACCATTTTAATTGACGGTCAAAATATTGATGCTTATACTTTAGGATCACTACGCAAGCAAATTGCAGTAGTCTTACAAGACGTATTCTTGTTTGCAGATACTATTTACAGCAACATTACATTAAATAATCCTAATATTAGTAGAGAGCAAGTTTTAGCTGCAGCTAAAGATATTGGGGTACATGATTTTATCATGAGCTTGCCCGATAATTACGACTTTGATGTTAAGGAACGTGGCGTAATGTTGTCATCTGGACAGCGACAGTTGATTGCTTTTTTAAGAGCTTACGTAAGTAATCCAAGTATCTTAATTCTGGATGAAGCAACATCTTCTATCGACACCTACTCTGAGGAATTAATACAACGTGCTACCGAGACCGTTACACAAGGACGTACATCAATTGTAATTGCACACAGACTAGCAACCATCGTAAATGCAGATAAAATTGTCGTTATGGATCAAGGTTTGATTGTGGAGCAAGGAACACATCAGGAATTAGTAAACTTAGAGAATGGCTATTACAAGAACTTGTATGATTCCCAATTTAGTGTTGCTAACTAGCATCAAATTTGTCAAAAAAAATAAAAGAAGCACTCAAATTACACGTTACATTGCAGCAAAATTGCAGTCATAAAAATCATGATTTTTGTTTACGATGAAGGTTAAAAAAGGAATTCTCTCAATGTTTTGATAAATGAATCTCTTATTTTTTTAAAAAAGAGAATAAATCCTTAAATTCGCAAAATCAATTAATTTAGAAACTTATAAAAATGAAATACGATATCATTGTTTTAGGAAGTGGTCCAGGTGGATACGTTACTGCCATTAGAGCATCGCAATTAGGGTTTAAAGTTGCCGTAATTGAAAAAGAAAACTTAGGTGGTGTATGTTTAAACTGGGGTTGTATACCTACAAAGGCATTATTAAAGTCGGCTCAGGTTTTTGACTATTTAAAGCACGCTTCTGATTATGGGTTGACTGTTTCATCATTTGACAAAGATTTCCCTGCTGTTGTACAACGTAGCCGTGGTGTTGCAGATGCAATGAGCAAAGGAGTTCAATTCTTGATGAAAAAGAATAAAATTGACGTTATTGATGGTTTTGGTAAATTAAAACCAGGTAAAAAAATTGACGTTACTGATAAAGATAACAAAGTTACTGAATATAGTGCTGATCATATCATTATTGCTACAGGAGCTCGCTCTCGCGAATTGCCTAATTTACCACAAGATGGTGTAAAAGTAATAGGATATAGACAAGCAATGACATTGCCTACACAACCAAAATCAATGATTATTGTTGGTTCTGGTGCGATTGGGGTGGAGTTTGCTCATTTCTACAACTCAATGGGAACAGAAGTTACTATTGTAGAATTCATGCCAAATGTTGTTCCTGTTGAAGACGAAGATATCTCAAAACAATTTGAGCGTTCATTGAAAAAAGCTGGTATTAAAATCATGACTAATTCATCTGTTGAAAGAATTGATACTTCTGGAGATGGTGTAAAAGCATTTGTAAAAACAGCTAAAGGTGAAGTAGAATTGCATGCAGATATGTTATTATCAGCAGTAGGAATCAAAACAAACATCGAGAACATAGGTCTTGAAGAAGTAGGTATTGCTACAGATAGAGATAAGATCATGGTAAATGCTTACAACGCAACTAATATTCCAGGATATTACGCGATTGGAGACATTACTCCAGGTCAAGCGCTAGCACACGTTGCTTCGGCAGAAGGTATTAACTGTGTTGAAAAAATTGCTGGATTACATGTAGAACCTATCGACTACGGAAACGTACCAGGTTGTACTTATGCGACTCCAGAAATTGCTTCAGTAGGTTTAACTGAAAAACAAGCCAAAGAAAAAGGATACGAATTAAAAATTGGTAAATTCCCGTTCTCTGCTTCAGGAAAAGCTAAAGCTGCAGGTACTCCTGATGGTTTTGTAAAAGTAATCTTTGATGCAAAATATGGCGAATGGTTAGGTTGCCACATGATTGGTGCTGGTGTTACTGATATGATTGCTGAGGCAGTTGTAGCGCGTAAACTAGAAACTACTGGTCACGAAATATTAAAATCTATTCACCCTCACCCTACAATGAGTGAAGCGGTAATGGAAGCGGTTGCTGATGCTTATGGCGAGGTAATTCACTTGTAAGACTAAGAGCTATCATAATTCAAAGCTTCATTTACAGTACTGCTGTAGATGGAGCTTTTTTTTGTTTTTGTTTTCGAATAAAATAATACTAAATGACAGCTTACTATAGCTACTCATTCTTTCTTTGCCATTGCGTTGTATTTTACAGGTATTATTAAATCAGTAATTTAAAATTTACTAGCAATCCATTTTTCTAGAAATTGTCTCTTTTATGACTTTCTTGCTTCCGCTACTTCCTTTTACCATTAAAGACTTTGAGTTTACTATAAAAAAATCAATTTTATTTGATATTTTTGAACTAGATTTTTTCCTTGTAAATTGTGACTATTTACATTTATTAGGTTTACAATTTCAATTTTCGAAAATTAAAAAGCGGTTCCTAATTAATCGTCTGCAACAATGATCGTCTACTTACTAATTATTGCTTAACGTTATATATAAAATGACTACTAAATCAAAACACAGCTTTCTTAATTATGGTGGCGAAATGGGTGAATTATTTCGTACAAAAGATTGGGAGAATACCGCTTTAGGTAGTCCAGAAACTTGGCCTAAAAACCTGCAAATTTTAGTGGGCGCAATGTTAGAAAATCCTTTTGGGACTTACATTGTCTGGGGTAAGGAATATATCCAACTTTACAATGATGCGTATCGCCCTATCCTAGGAACGTTAAAGCATCCTAGCGCTTTAGGGAGAGGTACTGCAGAAAGTTTTGCAGAGATCTGGCATACCTTAGAACCTATGTTTGAAAATGTGATGCGTGGCGAAAGTGTCAACTTTTTCAATATGATGTTTCCTATAAATCGTAATGGCTTTCTAGAAGATTGCTATTTTGATTTTTCGCACAGTCCCATTAGGTTAGAAGATGGCACTGTAGGTGGAATTTTAATTAACGTAGTAGAGACGACCGAAAAGATTTTGGCTCAAGCCAAATTAAGAGAAAGTAATGACCAACTTAACTTTGCTATTGAAGCGACAGAATTAGGTACTTTTGACTTAAATCCAATCACTAACAAGTTTACGGCAAACAACAGAATGAAAGATTGGTTTGGGCTACCCTACGATTCAGAAATTGATATTGATGATGCCATTGCTGCCATTATCGATACGGATAAATCTAGAGTAATCGAAGCAATTGAAAATGCCTTAAACTATGATCTAGGGGGAAAATTTAACATTGATTATACTGTTCAAAATAAAATCACAAAGCAGCAACGCATTGTACGAGTTAAGGGGCGTGTATGGTTTAATGAAGATAAAGCTGCGACACGTTTTAATGGAACTTTACAAGACATTACAAAAAAGTATTTAGCCGAAAAAGAAAAGCAAAAATTAATTGCTATAATCGAAGCCAGTAATGAATATATAGGCTTAACTGCTCTTGACTCCTCTATCCAATTTATCAATCCAGCAGGACTTAAAATGCTAGGATGGAAAAATTACGAGGGTAGAACAATTATGGATTGCATCTTACCTTCAGAGAGAGAAAACGCAGCTAATAATTTTCCAGACTCGCTAAATACTACTAATGAATATGATGAGATACAGTTTTGGAATGAGGCTACGGGAACTCCTTTTTGGGTGCAATGGAATGGGATAAAAATTAAAGACCAAGTCACACAAGAGACAATTGGTATTGCCACAGTAAGCCCTAATATAACAGAACGCAAAGAAAAAGATGAAAAACTGCGCACGAGCGAGCGTAATTTAAGACAAATGATTGTGCAAGCGCCTATAGCAATTGCAGTATTGAGAGGGCCTAATTATATCGTAGAAATTTTAAATAGTAAAACTTTAGAACTTTGGGGTAGAACAGAGCTCGAAGTGATGAACAAACCGTTACTCTCGTCAATGCCTGAACTTATTTCACAAGGAATAAAGGAAATGCTTGATGGTGTATACAACGATCGAATTCCTTTCTCGGCCAAAGAATTGCCCCTGCAATTAATGCGTCATGATAAGCTGGAAACTATATACATTGATTTTTCATACGAACCCTTATATGACGACGATGACAACCCAAATGGTATCATGGCCATAGGTGTTGATGTGACTGAGCAAGTTGTGGCTAGACATAAAATCGAAGAGAACGAACAAAAGTTGAGCATTGTAATTGAGGCTAGTGAATTAGGTATTTGGGAATACAATGTAACAACTAATATTGCAATTTGCTCTGATCGCTGTATTGCTATTTTAGGTTTTAAAAATAACCCTAATTTAGATCACGCGGCGTTACTACAAAACTTTCATCCAGATGACTTAGTCACTAGGCAACAAGCGATTGAAGAAGCGTATAAAACTGGAGTCCTATTTTACGCAGCTCGTATTATACTTGAGGATGGCTCGATTAAATGGGCAGAGGTAAAAGGTAAAGTATTTTTTGATACCGAAGGAAATCCTGTAGAAATGGTAGGTACAATCAGAGATATTTCTGGAGACCGTCACATACGCCAACAATTACAAGAAAGAGAACAAAAGTTCAAATTATTAGCTGATTCTATGCCTCAGATGGTTTGGACCGCTGATCCACAGGGAAATATTTATTATTACAGTAAGTCGGTTTTTGATTTCACTGGATTGAGTTTAACAGAAATAGTCGATGGCGAAGGATGGATAAATATTGTACATCCAGAAGATCGTGACAAAAATATGTTGTTGTGGAAACAATCTATTGAAAAAGGGGTAGATTTTTTAATCGAACATCGTTTTAGAAAACATGATGGTAGCTATCGCTGGCAATTAAGTAGAGCCGTTCCTCAAAAGGACGAAGATGGAAATGTGCAAATGTGGGTAGGTACAAGCACAGATATTGAAGACCAGAAGATATTTACTAATAAGTTAGAGAACCTAGTACTGGAGCGCACTAATGAATTAGAACAGAAAAATATAGATCTTGAAAAAATGAACAAGGAGTTACAATCCTTTGCTTATATATCAAGTCATGATTTGCAAGAACCGCTTCGCAAAATTCAAACTTTTGCTTCTAGAATTATCGAAAAAGAGAATAAAAACCTTTCTGATTTTGGAAAAGACTATTTTTATAAAATTCAGACTTCTGCTAATAGAATGCAAACCTTAATTCAAGATTTGCTAGCTTATTCTAGAACGAATAATAACGACCAGAAATTTGAAGTTGTAGAACTTCGAACTATTATAACTGAAATAATCGATGACTTATATGAAGAATTAGATGAAAGCGGCGGCGTAATCACGCTGGCAAATTCATGCGAACTTAGTATCATTCCGTTTCAGTTTAGACAGCTATTACATAATTTAATCAGCA
Organism: Flavobacterium aeripolare; assembly: GCF_013294025.1. GTDB lineage: Bacteria > Bacteroidota > Bacteroidia > Flavobacteriales > Flavobacteriaceae > Flavobacterium. Next base: position 3,215 of record NZ_JABSNL010000005.1, on the reverse strand, counting down.
ACTCCATAAAATTTGCCCGCACTGAAGCAGCAGCGGTAATAGCTATTCATTGTAATATTATCGAGAGTAATGCTATTAATCAACCTACCCTTTTACCAGACCGCAAATACTGTCACATTAGATATGAGGACAACGGAATTGGTTTTGAACAGCAATACAGCAATAAAATTTTTGAATTATTTCAACGACTAGGCAGCAAAGACAAATACAACGGGACAGGAATAGGACTAGCAATCGTTAAAAAAATCATTGATAACCACAACGGATTTATAGCAGTAACATCTGAGGTAAATAAAGGAACTATTTTCAACATTTACCTACCGTTATAATTACTTAAGCTATTAAAAAAAGAGCTCTTTTGAATATCTAATATTAAAACCATTATAACTTGCAACTATGAAGAAAATAATGCTACCGCTTATCATTCTTTTTGGCTTATCTGCCACAGCCCAAATCAAAGCAGATGACGTAAAGACATTCACTTTAAAAAACGGAATAAAATTTTTAATCGTTGAGGATTTCTCTATCCCCAATGCAAACATGTACTTATTCTACAAAGTAGGAAGCCGAAATGAGCATCAAGGTATTACGGGACTTTCTCATTTTTTTGAACACATGATGTTCAATGGCGCAAAAAAGTTTGGTCCTAAATTATTTGATCAAACAATGGAATTCAATGGTGGATCAAACAATGCATACACTACAGAAAATGTTACTGTTTACACTGATTGGTTTCCTGCATCGGCTACCGAAGTTATTTTTGATCTAGAAAGTGACCGTATAGCTAATTTAAGTATCGATCCTAAGGTGGTTGAGAGCGAGAGAGGTGTGGTATTGAGTGAAAGAAGTACAGGTCTAGAAAATTCACCTTGGCGCAACTTATCACAGTCACTACAAGCAACTGCCTTTCAAGAACACCCATATCACTGGCCAGTGATAGGTTATGAAGATGATATGAAAAATTGGACACAGCAAGATCTAGAAAAGTACTTCAAGACCTATTATGCTCCTAATAATTGTGTTGTAGTAATTTCTGGAGCAGTGAAATTTGATGTAATTAAAAAATTAGCAGTAAAATATCTAGAGCCTATAGCCGCACAACCTACTCCACCAGTCGTTCACATTGTAGAACCTCAACAAAATGGAGAACGAAGAATAACCGTGCAAAAAGATGTGGCTAACCCTTATATGATGATAGGCTATCACGTTCCTGAGTCTAAACATGAGGATTATTACGCTTTGAACATATTAAGCGCTGTTCTCTCAAGCGGTAACTCATCTCGTTTATATGATGCCTTAGTTGACAAACAGCAGTTAGCTACGCAGGTGTTTACAGATTACGGTGAAAGTTTTGACCCTACGTTATTCAACATCTATGCTGTTGCGAATAAAGATGTCAACGAGATCCTACTGGAAGAAGCTATTTACAAAGAGATTGAAAAAATTAAAAAAGAGGGAATAACTGAAAGAGAACTACAGAAAATTAAAAATCAAAAGTTAATGGAATTTTACGAACAAGTAGAAACCATTAATGGTAAGTCAAATAACATAGGAACCTATGAAGTATTTTTTGGTGATTATAAAAAAATGTTTGATGCTCCTGCAGCTTACAATAAAATAACGGCAAAGGAAATTCAAGATGTTGCAAAGAAATATTTTACAAAAAGCAATCGAACAGTAGGTATCTTAAAAACGAATGTAGAAAATTAGTCATGAAAAATAAAACCCACAATATAACAGTCCTTTTAGTCTTTATACTCACGGTAACTAATGCTATTGCACAAGGATATAGTTTACCTAAGTACACGACTTTTAAATTATCAAACGGTCTTACAGTTAATCTTATGGAGCAACATGATGTTCCATTAATTTCTATAGTTGCGGTAGTACCTGCAGGAGCTATTTATGATGGAGAACAGGCTGGATTAGCTTCCCTAACAGCAACAGCTCTTAAACACGGAACGACAAATTATACCCGAAGCGCAATTGATGAAGAACTCGACTTTATAGGTGCAAATATCTACACAGCGGCCTATAAAGAATTTTCAAGGGTTACAGCAGATTTCGCAGCCAAAGATCAAAAAAAGGTTCTTGCAATTTTTAAAGAAATTTTACTAAACCCAACCTTTAACGAGGAGGAATTTGCTAAAGAAAAAAGCCGAATGCTGGTTGGTTTAGAGCAACAAAAAGAAAGTCCGAAAAATGTGATTGGTTCTTATTTTGATAAACAATTATACGGAAACCATGTGTACGGTACTATCAACAGTGGAATAACAACTACCGTTGAAAAATTGAGCGTAGCCGATGTAAAAAAGTTTTACAGTGCCAATTATACGGCTACTAATTCTGCTATAACGATTGTAGGTGATTTTGCTACAGCCGACATGAAGAAAAGCATCACAGCACTATTTTCTAGTTGGAAAAAAGAAACGAAGGAAAAGGAGGATTTGGCTAATGCCAAAATAGAAAAGCCCACATCAGCCCATGTATTGCTGATTAATAAAGACGACGCTAACGAAACTACATTTTACATTGGTAGTACCGGAATAAGCCGAAATAACCCAGATTTTGTTGCTATCGATGTTGTAAATACTTTATTTGGAGGCCGCTTTACCTCTATGCTTAATGACGAATTAAGGGTAAATACCGGACTTACTTATGGCGCGAGTAGCAGTTTTAATAGTTATAAGAACGGAGGTAGTTTTGTGATAAGCACTTTTACAAACGTGAAAACTACAGAAGCTGCACTTGATAAAGCAGTAGAAGTATTAAGAACGTTGCACGAAAAAGGGATTAGCGAGCAAAATCTAAATTCGGCAAAAAATTATGTAAAAGGGCAATTTCCTCCAGAATATGAAACTTCTGGTCAACTAGCTAGCTTGCTATCGCAAATGTTTTGGTACAAACTAGATCGCAGTTTTATTGATGATTTCGAAAAAAATGTTGACAGTATCGATTTGGCTAAAGCCAATAAAATAATTGCTACTTATTTCCCAAAAGACAACTTACAATTCACTATCGTAGGTAAAGCATCTGAAATAAGAAAAATTGTTTCAAAATACGGAACTGTAACTGAAGTGAACATCAGTGACGATCCAAAAATGTAAATGGCTCAAATAATGTCTAGTCCTAAATAAACGATACAGATTATTGGGATAAAAATAATTAATCAAACACTTGCAAGAACGTTTTTGCAAGTGTTTTTTGTTTTATAT
>NZ_JABSNL010000004.1 GCF_013294025.1 Flavobacterium aeripolare | reverse complement strand
TGACCAACAGCTAAATCATTAACTGTATCATCTGTAGCAACTGGTACATAATCAATTGTTACCGTAGCTTCATTAGAAATATTACCGTCATTATCAGCAACAGTGTATTTTATTGGTGTAGGATCTTTGTGGAATGATGGCAATGGTGTGAACGTAATCGCCCCCGTAGTTCCATCAACAGACCAAGTCCCTTCTCCTGGAACTGTGACTCTTGTTATATCTCCTTTACCGTCAGTATTATCATTTGTAGCTCCTGCTGGAACTACTAAGCTTACTCTTGTAGCATCTATCGTTCCATCTGCATCTGCATCAAGTCCTGATCCATTTTCAACTAGTGGATTTACTGTCACTACTGAATTTGCTGGATTCCCTGAACTTAAGTCGTTCTCCGCAGTTGGTGGTACTTTTTCATACGTAATAGTTACAGTTGCTTGATTTGAAATATCTCCCTTACTATCTTTTACTGTGTATTTTATAGGTGTTGGGTTAGCTGTAAATATTGCTGCGCAATTAGGTCCCACTGCAGAGCAAGGAGTAACAGTTAATACTCCAGTCGCATCTAGTGACCATACACCTTCATTAGGGACTGTGAAACCAACAACATTACCTCCTACTGTAACAGGTAAAACTGCATTAGCTGGTGTAATCAAGTTAATAGTTGACGGGTTTATTGGTCCATCTTCTGGATCTCCATCTGTTCCATATCCATTATCTGCTAATATAGAAACAGTAACTGGACCAGCTTGTTGATCTAATTTATCATCATTAGCAACTACTGGGAAATTATTTACCGTTACTGACTCATTTAAATCATCTCCTACTGTTGAAGTATCAGGTTGATCTCCTTTAGCAGCTGTAGTAATATTATTTATAGTAGTACCTGCTGTTCCTGCGTTAACTTCTGCAGTAATTTCTAAAGAAACTACAGCATCTTTTAACATAGTTCCAATAGTCCAAATACCTGTACCACTATTATAAGTGCTACCTCCATTGTCTGACATATAAGTCAATCCAGTAGGCATTTTATCAATCAAGCTTACGGTTGTAGCTTTGTCTGGTCCGTTGTTAGTTACACTAAGTGTAAACTTAATTATTGCTCCTTCTACTGGCTCCTTGATATCTACGATTTTTGTAGTAACAAGGTCAGCATTACATGCAATAACCGTGTAAGGCACTTCTAATACCGGAGATACACATCCTGTAACAGTATTTTCAATTCTTACGTAAAGAATACCTGGACCTGCAGCAAATAATTCTGTAGACTTCCACAACCCATTTGTATTAGGTTTATTTGCTGGAGTTGTTAAAGCAGCATTTTTATATAATTTAAATATTTCGTTTGTTGCTAAAGCGTTACTAAAGTCAATAGTCAAATATTCATTTGTACAAACATTTAATGAACTAGCACTAATTACTGGTACATCTGCTGATGGAAGCACAGTTACGTCAACTATATCCGTTGAACTACATCCTCCTTCTCTTGTGATTGTTACTGTATAACTAATCACTGTAGGTACTGTAATATTAGCGCCTGCATAGGTAAAGTTTGGATTAGCAACCGTTAGGTTATCTAGGTAAGCTGTAGTAGCAGGAGTTGCTCCAGTCCACGAGTATGTATAAGCTGCATTTGGCGTTCCACCAATTTTTGCTGTAGTGTAAAGTTCACAAACTGGAACATCACCACCACCAATACCTGCAAGTACAGATGGAGATCCCATTGCTACACTCGCTGGTAAACAAATACATGGATTTTCATCAACATTAAGAACCAATAAAATATTACATACTTGACTAGGTGTTGCATTAAATGAGAACTCTTCAACAATACTTGAATTTGCTGGAATAGGAGTATTAAATGACTGACTTCCTAATAGAAGATCTACCCCTGCATCAAAGACACTATTTGTATTAGTATCGTAATATGCGCTCACTGTTGATGGTGGCGTAATTTCAATTGCTGATGTATTTGTCAATGTGAAATTAGCAGTTACCGTTTCGCCTGAAACGACAACACTAGATATAGCTGAGTTCATTGAAATCTCAACTGCTGCTTTTTTAATATCTAAGCTCTCTCTTGAACTTCCAGTCGATATTAAAGTTGGTCCACAAGGTTCAGTACCACAAATAACTCCTGCATTATTCTCAACATATGTTAAGTAACTTACCTCTGCATCATCTGCACAGTATCCTCCTTGAGGAATAATATCAAATATAAATTCTGTTTCATCTTCATCCTTCAATCCTGCAGGATATTTAATAACAACTTCGTTTGAAGTAGCACTTACAAATGTCACTGCATTTACACCAGTGCTCAAGAAAGTACCATCAACATAGGTTACCCCTACAGGAAGTTCTACTCTACCGTAATCATTGTTTCCTGTTTCTGCTAGTGGACTAGTTGGAAATGCAGAAATAGTAGTATTTATCTTTATCGACTCTTGCGCTGAGCAACCATCAATGTGCGCTCCATTAGGATTTGCAAAATCAGGTAATGAGATAATCGATAAGGCATCATAAGTAGGTTCTAAACCGGTAACTTTAATACCATTTGAAATTGCTCTACTTCCGTTTCCTATACTTGGCTCACCACAACTTTTATCCCCAAGAACAGTAAAACTTATTGGAGAATTAGAAACATAAGTACATGTAGTTGAAAGATTGTATCTAACAATAACTTTACGATCGTTTATAGATGGCCCTACAGCTCCTGTACCAGGAATACCTCCATAAATAGGAGTTAACGCACTATGTGTAATTGGTATTACATAAGTATCTGAACCCGATGTTGAAAGAGTAGCTGTAATATCTTCCCATAAACCTGTTGTTGCTGGATATTGTGTTTCAATTTTATTTACAATAACAGCTCCTGTTCCGTTAAATAATTTAAATAATGCTTGTGGATTTACAATTGTACCTACTTGGGCACTACTGTATTCTACTTCTACATCAAAACTAGCACATAGCGCTACAGGCACTATTGGTTGCTCTGTTATAGATTGTTGAACTTGTCCTTCGGCTGGTTGTATAGTTATTGAGGCACTATCATCATAACATATATCTGTAACAGCAGCATAGTCTGTAGGATAGGCATCACAATTCCAACCTAAACTAAAGGTAACTGGAATATCAGTACAACTATCGTACGTAGCTTTTACTCTAATATTTTTAGTAGCTGCAGCGTTGATTGATCCTATCTCAATGTAACTATCATCTCCTACTTTAACAATATTTAAAGGAGTGTTAGGATCTGTAATATCTACTGCACTAGTAATATATGCGTTTGCCGTTGCTGGCATTTTAATCCAGTTGAAACCAACATTTCCACCCGCGGCACTATTGTTTACCACTCTAAGGTCTAATTCCGCCTCTGGACCGTAACCAATAACGATCGCACTAATAGGTTGAAAAATATAAGACGGCTTAGTATATGTCAATCTAGCTGAAGGTGTTCTTGTAAGCAATTGATCCGCTAGAGGAACCTCTGTATAAGCTAAATGCTGCACAATAGATGTTGACGTTATCGTAGGTAAAGGTGCTCCCTCAACCTGATCTTTTAACTCACAACTACCTTTTACTAGAACTTGCATTCTATAAGACGCATTTGATGTTTGATCATGATCTCTATAGCCACCCGCTCTATTAGGAGTAATGGTATATTTATTATCTGTAGCTGTACCCAGTGCTGGAGAAATATTTAACGCTCCACCACTTAAGGTATAATAGGCTATACCACCATTAACTCCAGAGTTATTGTATTGTCTAATATCTAAAACAGAAACACCATCAGGTATAATAATTTCTGTAGATTGTATCTGTGTAACTGGTCTGTACTCACCAGTATGCATGTGAGTAGAATTAGATAAAACGTAATCATTTACTAAATTTGTCCAAATCGTTTCACAATACTTAAATGTGCTGTTAGCAACACCATAAGAAAGATTAAATGGACGCAAATAGGCTACTTGATCACCCCAGTCAAAACAACTAATTCTTTCATTAGCTATTCCATCATTATCGTTATCATTGTCAATAGCACCTGCATTAGCACCTGCCGGCAAAGTTTCTCTAACATAATACCTACCTCTAAAACCAGACAGAATATGATAATCATAATTAGTATAAGTGTCTGTAGTAAATTGATATTTAAATTTAACTAAGAACGTATCCTCATCTTCTATTAAACCACCCACTAAAGCATCTGAAAGAGCAGATGACATATCATAATCTAAACTATGATTATTACCGCTTGAAGTAACTGACGGTGCAGAAAGTGGTAACTCTAAAGTTACTGATCCATTCTTTTTAGTAATTACAATCGTACCTGACACAAATTTAATATCATTTGCACCAGCAGTCGTACCATCAGTAATATAATCTTGAATAAAGTGTAAGTTATTTGACGACAAGTTATTCATTTCTCCTGTTGTCTCAACTACCATTTCATCACCAGCTAAATATTTATCTAATTCATATTTAGGTGTACCCGGATTACCAACTAATTCAGTAAGATCAACTTTATCTGTCATATTATTGTTAGTCCAACCCGCAGTAACTCTGTAGGCGTCTAAACTTTTAATATTTGGTCCTGCACATGGTGTATTACATGAGTGCTCAATAATAGGCTCAAAGTCACCACAATGAATATCCCTACTTAAAGCTACTCCACCCGTGGCATTAAACAATGTCAAATTTGATTGGTACGAAATATTGATTGTGTTATTCACACCACCAAGTTCTAATTCAGCACAGTTCATAACTAAAGGGAATCTCGCAAAATAATCAGCGAAATCTCTAATTAAATAACCATTTGCAAGATTAGTCGTAGTATACGTGATCACATTTGTACCAGTACCAGCAGCACCTACAGTATAAGATCCATCTACTTGAGAAAAACCATCAGTTGGAATTAAATCAACTCCCCTTGGCACTGTGATAGAAACCGTGAACTGGCTATCTGCATTGTTGTTTAACATTGCATGATCATTGTGCTGAAAAATTGAGTACACATAAGGTCGTATAGCAACTTCAAAAGGAACTAGCTCTTCTATATCTGTATCTTGTTCTGTAATAGTAGGAACTGTATAATCTCTAATAAAGTTCAAGTACCCTAGATCTGTACCTACAGTAGGTCGCGCTACTGCACATTGATCTTTTGTAAGTACATCTACATATAAATGCTCCCACTGTGAATAATCAAATCTACCAATACCACAATCTGTTCTCGGATCGTTTTCATAGTCAAATTCTATTACAACCGAAGCACCTGCAGGAAGGTCATCAAAAAAGCCATCAAAATCTGAATCGGTTAGACCACCTGCTCCATCAATATCTGAAGTATATTTATCAGGCGACAAAACAAAGGTATTAGTCCCTTGAAATGTATTACGGTCTGATTCCCATTCATCAGGTGTGAATGCCACTTGCGTGGTACCATCTCCTAATGTAAAATTACTGTATGACCTTACATTATATTTAGTAGGACCCCAGTGTGGATTGTTTCCATAAGTTGTAGTACCAACAAGACCATTAACCCCTAATCCTACATTAATTAAAATATCTTTCCCAAAAGCTGCTGGACCTGTTCCAGTATTTGTAATCCTAATTTTTTTATGGTTTAATCCTGTAATGTTATTTTGATTTTGCTCAACAGCAAGAACTAGTTGTGGCGCATTTGCACCAAACAGCACACCACCCTGAGCAATCTTAGATGATTGACAAGTCCACTCTACTTTATGAGTAATTGCAACATCATCACAATCTGTAACAGAAAAATCTTCGGTAAACACCAAAGACTCACCTGGTCCAAAAACACCATCACCATTTTCTCCTGCCCCACCAGTTCCACCAGCACCACCAGTAAATAAAGGACCTGATAAATTAATAACATATATTTTAGTAATTACCCCATTAGCATCAGTACTACTACTGTTTTCTACTAAGGTGTTAGTACCTGCACTATTTGTATATTTAAGAGTATGATTTGTAATACTAGATCCCACAACAACTGTATGAGTTACTTGAGCTACTCCTGCATTACCACCATTTACATCTGTTACTGTTCTAGTATGACTACCACCTACAATACCATTAACTGAAGTAATAGATTGTATAGATAGTGAAGCTGCTAATAACTGATAGTTTCCTATTAGAGGATTTATATCTGCAGCAGTTTGTCTACCAGGGAACAACGACTTAACATATGTTATCGTAGCATTATCCTTAAAGCTATTTTTATTTTCTTTAAAAGTTACCGCATCACAATCTGCAGTTCTTTGATAAGAGAAAGTAACAAAATCACCACCTGCCCACAAGTCGATTTCATTACCATTATTATATATGGAGAAAACAGGAGCATTTAAATCACTTATATCTGCTTCTGCAAGCTGATAAGTTCCTGTCGCTAAACCTAGATTATTATTATTTACAGTTATACCTGCCGTTCCAGCTGTATATAAAATACCAGGAGGCAACTGCATTTTGACTCTCATCGAATGCAATTGTTGAGGAGATGCTTTAATAGATGTAATAGTAACAGTATTAGTAGTTCCTAATGCACTAAGTGCTAAAACATCATTTTGTTGACCTGCTACATAATTTAATCTTAGATCTCCATTATCAGCATTTGCACCACCAGCTCCAAATTGCGCATTTGCCATTGTTGAAAACAACAATAGAAAAATGGTCAATAACACGAAGGTGAAATGAGATAATTTTAGATTTAAAAAAGTAACGTTTGTGTAGTTTTTTTTCATATTTACTAGCTTTAATATTTGGGGCAGTTTATATCACTCGTAAAATTAAGCTTTTTTTAAGAACTTATTAACAATAAATAAAAAATTATCAATAAATAACCCAAAACACCTATTAATTTCACATATACAAGCTTAATACCGACTATTACGCACTAAAATTAACTTAATCACATTAAAAGATAACAAATTAATAATGTTAGATTTGACATTTCAAGCTAAATTTGGCATATTAAGACGGGTTAACCTACTAAAAATGTTAATATTTATTAAAAATGTTAATAAAATTAAAACATGGTTTAGCCCTAAAATCAATCACAAAACACCTTCAAATCGACCTTATATTTTAATAACTTTGCCCCCATATAAAAAACAAATAAAATGCATTTTATCTCTCCTGAATTAGAAGACTATATCGAGCAGCACTCTGAAAAAGAACCTGCTTTGTTGGCCGCTTTAAACAAAGAAACTTATCAGAAAATTTTATTACCACGTATGTTGAGTGGTCACTTTCAAGGGAGAGTATTAAGCATGCTAGCTAAGTTGATACGCCCGGTGAATATTCTAGAGATAGGAACTTACACCGGATACTCTGCGCTATGTTTATGTGAAGGAATGCAAGACAGTGGGACATTACACACTATTGATATTAAGGAAGAGTTGATTGATTTTCAGCGCAAACACTTTGACAAGTCGCAATGGGGAGCACAAATCGTTCAGCACCTAGGTGAGGCGACAGCAATAATCCCAACATTAGATGTGAAATTTGATTTGGTTTTTATAGATGCTGACAAAGAAAACTACATTAACTACTTTGAACTTATTGTTCCTAGAATGAACAAAGGTGGTATCATACTTTCTGATAATGTGTTGTGGAGTGGTAAAGTTCTTGAGCCCTTGAACCCTAAGGATGTTAGTACCAGAATACTTCTTGAATACAACGCACTCTTAAAAAATGATCCTCGCGTAGAAACTGTTTTGCTACCCATAAGAGATGGGTTAACTGTAAGCAGAGTTCTTTAAAAAATTACTCTGTTATGAACTTGGCATTTTAGCCCTGATCGAAATGAAAATCCTTGTGCTTGAAAATGGACTTTTTTCTAAACAAAAAAGAGCGACCAGCGGAAGCTCCTTTATTGTTATTGAAAAAACTATTTTCAAGTATAAGATTGTAATGTAGTGCAGGAATAGCTCCTAAGCCTCCCCTTCAATTGGATCCACGGCAATAATAGGGAAATATTTATGCTGGTACACTCGGAATATTCTATAGGCGGCATATCCTGAAATCGCTCCAAAGGTATAGCCCGTCAAGATATCAATAGGATAATGCAATCCTAAATAGATACGACTGTAAGCAAATATCAATGGCCACAAAAACAATAAGTACACGTTTTTAAAATAGCGCTTTACATTGTGATAAATAAACATGGTTGATGCCATACTCGTTGCTGCATGCCCTGAGAAAAAACTATACGAACTCCTGATTTGAACTAATCGAATGATGTCCTTAATCTCAGGATTATTGCATGGTCTAAGACGCTGAAAATTATTTTTAAATAAATTAGTCACTTGGTCTGAAAACGCAATTAACAATCCCAAACCCAATAAGAAAAACAACGTTTGTCGCGTTCCTATTTTTTTCATGATTACATACAGTAGCAGTAAAAATAATGGCGTCCAGTTCAATTGATTGGTAATTAACAACCACATCCCGTCATAGGTTTTAGAACCTAGTCCGTTTAAATAAACCAGTAGCTCAGTATCTAAAGTCAGTAATTTATCTAACATTACATACTGCGTTTTATAGGACCGGTCGCTTCTTCAATATCTTCTTTGACTTTGTTTGCTTGCACAATAGAATCTCCTAAAAGATCTTGCTTCACCTTAGTGATTTCGTTATTAAAACTCCCAGTCATGTCTGAAAGGGATTTAGCATCTAAACCGTTTGCCTCCACTCCTTTTTGAATTTCGCTTTTAATATCATTTGTAGCATGCTTTAACTGTGCCATAGCTTTACCCATAGTACGTGCCATTTCTGGAACTTTATCAGCTCCAAAAAGCATTAAAACAATAAACATAATAAAAACTAGCTCTCCACCTCCTATGCCAAACATATTTTTTGATTTTTTATTACTGCAAAGATATTAAATTTACATTCCTTGCTCTTTAAATTATTCATAAAAAAAAGACTCTTTGCAGAGTCTTTCCTTTTATATAACTATTCTTTAATCAAACTTAGATTTAGTTTCCTCTTTAGGCCAAGTGTTATTAGTCACATCAATATCAGCTGTTTCTAATTTTGGATCTATTTGGATTTTCTTAATTGCTTTTTCAGTAGCATATACTTTCTTAGCAGTTTCATTAGCTTTTCGCCAAATTTGTGCAGGATACTTAAAGTTCTCTGTTGTACCATCTTCATAAGTAAGCTCAACTAATATAGGCATAATCATTCCACCTGGTTTATTGAACTCTACCTCGTAGAAATACTTAGGTGATTTCAAACTCCCTTTTTCTTCAGCGGTAAGTGTACTTACATAATCAGAAAGTAATTTTACTTCTTCGATTTTTAATGCTTTTTTATCTTTCGAATTCAACTCTGCATTGTCCCCTTCTACCAAGTATACAAATGGGCCTGACTCTACGCCAAAACGACCTCTTCTTACCTTAGCATTTTTTAAGGCTGCAGTAGGAGTTTCGGTAACATAATATTGTTTTACATTACTAATCCCGATATCTACAAAATCAGTTGAATAGAACCAACCTCTAAAGAACCAATCTAAATCTACTCCAGAAGCATCTTCCATTGTTCTAAAGAAATCTTCAGGCGTAGGGTGTTTGAATTTCCAACGGTTTGCATATGTTTTAAATGCATAGTCAAACAATTCTCTTCCCATGATAGTCTCTCTTAAAATATTAAGACCTGTTGCCGGTTTTCCGTAAGCATTGTTTCCAAACTGGATAATCCCTTCAGAGTTTGACATGATAGGTTCTAAGTATTTTTGATCACCACTCATATAAGGTACAATGTTTTTTGCTGGTCCTCTACGAGAAGGGAAGTTTGTTCCCAATTCATCTTCAGCCATGAATTCCATAAACGAATTCAAACCTTCATCCATCCAAGTCCATTGACGTTCATCAGAGTTTACAATCATAGGGAAAAAGTTGTGCCCTACTTCATGAATCACCACACCAATCATTCCGTTTTTAATTTGCTCGCTAGTTACTCCGTTTTCGTCAGGACGACCAAAGTTCCAACAAATCATTGGGTACTCCATTCCTTGATCAGCTGCAGATACTGAAACTGCTTTTGGATAAGGATAATCAAATGTGTGTGATGAATAACTTTTTAATGTATGTGCCACCATCATCGTAGATGTTTCTCCCCATAAAGGATTTGCCTCTTTAGGATATACCGAAGCTGCCATAACAACTTTGTCATTCAATTTTACAGCCATCGCATCATAGATGAATTTTCTAGAAGTTGCGATACCAAAATCTCTAACATTTTTTGCACTAAATTTCCAAGTTTTCTTCTTAGTAGCGAATCCTTTTTCTGCTGCTTCAGCTTCTTCTTGAGTTACAATAACTACTGGTTTATCAAAAGATTTTTGAGCTTGCTCGTATCTTTTAACTTGTGCCGCCGTAAAAACTTCTGCTCTATTTGTAAGTTCTCCAGTTGCCTCCATAACGTGGTCAGCCGGAACAGTAATATTTACATCAAAATTTCCAAAAGGTAAAGCAAATTCTCCACCTCCCCAAAATTGCATATTTTGCCATCCTTCTACATCATTGTACACTGCCATACGAGGGTAGAATTGTGCAATAACATATAATTTATTTCCTTCCTTTTCAAATAACTCATAACCTGAACGACCACCTTCTAACTGATAGTTGTTAATATTGTACCACCATTTAATAGAGAACGTCATGCTTGTTCCCGGCTTCATCGGTGTAACTAGATTGATACGCATCATAGTATGATTGATCGTATAAGATAAAGGAGCTCCCTTTGCATCTTTTACATATTCAATATTGAATCCGCGTTCTAAATCTTGTTTTAAAAATTTGTTTGTAAAATTGTTTGCAGGAAAAGTTTGTTCAAGTCTGTCACTTTCTGCTAATGGTGTTTCAGAATCTTTTGCTGCTTGGTTTTGATCTAACTGTACCCATAAATACTCTAAAACATCAGGAGAATTATTAGTATAAGTAATGGTCTCAGCTCCCATTAATTTTGAATTCTTATCATCAAGCTCAACATCCATTTTATAATCGGCTTGTTGTTGATAGTAAGCTGGTCCTGGCGCACCAGATGCAGTACGAAACATATTAGGAGTTGCTAATAAGTCATACATTTGACTGAACTTATTAGTGTCGTACCTTCCTACTTGTTTAGTGGTTACTGTTGTTGCTTTCTCCTGTGCAAATACAAGTACAGGAAAAAGAACTAAGAGTGTAATTTTTCTCATGGTTAGAATTGAAGTTATTTAAGATTGTGAAAATAACATATTTTAACAAATCTTAAACAACCATTTAAAACTTTAACACATGATTTGTTGCAGATTCTGTAAATAAGAAGCTCTCTTTATCACCAAAGCCCGTAAAATGTGTAATGTTTTGCTGCTCTTGGTCCCAATCAATCAAAACCGCATTGTAGGTGTCTAATGTTTTTACTTTTGAAATGCCACGTACATTTAGATAACATATAATTACATCGCTCTCCATTTCCTTACTCAAATAGTTCATGGTAACAGCTGTTCCATTTACTTTAATTTTAAATTTCTCTGCTAGATATTTTTGCATTAGAACAACATCTTCAGCAGTTTCCTTTGCCGTACCTAAATGGGTTGCTTTTTTATATTTTTTCTCTAAAGCTTTATTCAAATCATCGACAAATATTCTAGTCGTTATTTGGAGCATTTTTTTCTCTGGTGCATAATTGATTTGGTAAATTCCCATGTAAAATTTATGCGCACTAAATGAGGTCAATGCAAACAAAAAGAAAGTCGTTAAGATGCAAATGGTTATTTTTTTCATTTTCCAAAAGTAGTTATTCTTTTGAATTCTGAGTTTTTAGACACTAGAAAATCGAGCAATAAAAATTTATCCGCTGGTTTAAGATACTCTCTTGAAGTAGCATCATCGCTTACAAAAAGCAAAAACAAATCAATTTCATCGGCTTTAAGATCTAGGTCTCTTTCGAAAAAAATAGGATCAAAATTAGCTTTTACATAAGCAGAAAAAGCAACATCATTCATGACCTTATCATCTACATTTGACTGCTTCTTGAATATCTTTTTTACTTCTTTAAAAACGCGTACAAAATCAAACCCATCAGTGATGCGGCCATCTCTTGTCATGACCTGATTTTTAGGAGCTGACTGCGCGTCGTCAAAATATTTTTTATCTACATAGCCTTGCGTATTCTGATTTACAGATTGCACTTTTAATCCATTTGAAACCACAACCTCACTTAACTCATTATTAAATACCTCTAACTTTATTTGAAACAACCGCTCTTGCAAATTAGCATTAGTAAGAACAACTTTCTTAGGTTGAAAACTCATACTTGAAACAATAAGCACATCATCTAGCTGCGCCATAATATCAAAGAAACCTTTAGAATCAATTAACGATCTTGTAGCAGCAGTCACATTAATAACATACCCCCCATCTAAGTTTACAATATCATTTTTAACCTGGCCGTGCAACTCCATACGCCCGTTCACTTGCGCAAAACCAAGTTGGCAACTGAACACTAAAATCATAACTTTAATTAACGTTCTCATCTGTATTTATTTTTTTATATTTTTCTGCTAGAATAACTATTAGAAATTTGATTAATGTCTTGTTTTTTGAATCAATGGCTGCAACAAACTCATCGTCTTCTACACAATAGTATTGAAAACCGCTGATATAGTCGGTTGCTATTTTTAGTTTATCCGTGTAAAAATCGTCTTCAAAAATATAGATTAAACGATCGTAGGCTGCCTGCTTTTTCTCGATAACCACCACTTTTTTAAGCATGGTTTTTCGACCAGACATAGCGTTCAGCAAACCATCGATTCCTCCTCCAGAAGTGGCGGTATACAATTTTCTCTCAGCTTGTGTGTACTTTTTTTGACCCACCGGAATAATACCCAAACTCTCTGCGGTAATGCTTGATTCTTTAATAACCACTTCGTCTAATGCAATACTATTGTACTTTGCTTCAACAAGTATTGAACCTGATAAAAAATCCTCTTTACTGATGTATTTACGTAAAGTTACGAGATTTACCGCAGTAAACACTAGCAAATCGCCTTCTTTTACCGCAATATTAAATTGCCCCACCTCATTTGAAGTGGTGCTTAAATTCAATGTTTGATTAACTATATTGACTTGTCCTATATAGTCACTATCAACCATGATACGTCCTCTCAATGTTCTAGAACCGTCTCCTTGACTATACATTGATTGACAGAGCAATAATATAAAAAGTAATAACGTATTATTTATCCTCACAAGAAATATTTTGTTTGTATTTGTTTGCCAAGTCTATGATCATAAATCGCAGCATTGCCGTCTCTCCTTTTTCTAATTCTTTAGCAAATGTATTGTTTTCAATAACATAAACCTTGAATCCCGAAACATACTCTGCGCAAATCCCCAATTGAGCAGTAAAGAAACTGTCATTATAATAACTACTTAACTTCTCAATATTACTACCTTTTTTCTCCGCTACTATTTGCTTTTTCACGCGCTTAGTGCGGCCGTTTATTTTATTTATCAAAGGGTCTAAAGGCATTGATCCACCTATTAAACCAAGTAACACAATAGGTTTGAAATCTCCTGTAGTTTGCAACCGTCTTTCTGCTTGGGTATATTTTATTTGATCTTTTGAAACAATTCCAAGTGACACCTCATCTATCACATTATGATTTGTAACCACAACCCTCATTTAACACAGTAGCTTTTGAAGTCATTTTTATCGAAATAAAATCAGAAGCGTCAAATTTATCTGGCACTTTGTAATCATAATCTTGAATATTACCACCACTGAAAACAACCAAATCTCCTGATTGAGCAGCTATAGCAAAAACTCCTTGGTTATCACAATACGTATTTTACCTTTGTGTGACATTAACGATTCTTACTGCTTGTTTATAACCATTATCTACCACAACAACACCTTTAAGCATCGTTCTCTGCTTTACTTGACTCAAGGTGATGTGCGAAATAAGCAAAACTAAAATGGTTATATTATTTGGTTTGACCCGCAATAATTACTTTATATTTAGTTGCTAATTCACTTAATAAAAACTCGATTGTTACACGATTTTTTCCTTCTAATATCTTTGTAAATCTATCATTATCAACGGCATAATATTCAAATCCTTTAACGTAATCAGCAGGGATTTGAAGCTTATTTTTTATATAACTCTCACTAAACATTCTTTCAAGCTGCCTTCTAAAAACTTCTTTTTTCTCGTTAACCAGCTCTTTCTTCAACATCGCTGTTCGACCAGAAAACATATTAAATATAGGATCTGCAGATACAGAACCTCCCGCCATTCCACTTCCGTCTGCACTAGCACTCGGGTTCAAAGCAGAAGCACCCTCTAGCCTACGCTCTGCTACAGAATACTTTCTTTGTCCAGCAGAAACAAGACCTAAATCTACCGCATTAATATGGTCGTATCTTTTAATCACCACTTCGTTAAGTTCATTCATAATAGGATACAGGCGTTGTTCTAATTGTCCGTTTCTAAAAAGTGTATCTGTAAGTAATACTCGAATAGACTTATACTGCATACCTGCAAATAGAATCGTTTCACCCATCTTTGCCGCAACTGTAAAACTACCATCGTTTGCCGTTATTGCAGCCGCTTCTGTCTGCACATTTATAACATATATCCCCGCGACTCCTGAGTAACCATCAATCACAGTACCTTTTATAACACCATTATCTACACTCTGCCCAAAGGAAGTTATCGTTAATAAAAGAAAAAACACAACACTTAACTTAACCATACTTCTTATTGAAATTATTTAACATTTGCAGTAAAAGTATCCTATTGTATTCTAAATTAATTACTAAAGGCTTGGTAAAATAATGTTAATAAAAAAATATTCGCTTTTCAATTTAAGGTTTGATTACCTACCTTTAGACATATTAAATTACAAATGAAATGAAAAACATAATTATTGCGAGTACCTCAACCATTCATGGCGGTAGCTACTTAGAATATCTATTAGATGAATTAAAAGTGCATTTTAGAAACTGTGAGACTATTCTATTCATTCCTTACGCTAGACCTAGTGGCATCACGCACGATGAATACACTGCCAAAGCAGCTCAGGCTTTTGCCAAGATAAATATTGCAGTAAAAGGAATACATGAATTTGAAGATGCCGAAGCAGCTATAAAAGATGCCGAAGCAATCTTCACAGGAGGAGGAAACACGTTTTTATTAGTGACACAATTGTACCAGAATAAAATAATGAGTACACTAGCAAATGCTATAAAAAATGGAACACCTTATTTAGGAACAAGTGCAGGAAGTGTAATATGTGGATTAAGCATGCAAAATACAAATGACATGCCTATTATTTACCCTCCAAGCTTTCAAACATTAGCGGTAATTCCTTTTAATATTAACGCCCATTATCTTGATCCTGACACGAACTCTAAACACATGGGAGAGACGCGTGAAACGAGATTAAAAGAGTTTCATTCGTTTAATAATATTCCGGTATTGGGACTTAGAGAAGGTAGCTGGCTTGAAGTAAGAGACAACACGATTACTATAAAAGGAGGATTGCAAGCGAGGCTGTTTATTGCAAACGAAGCGCCTCTCGAAATCGAAGACAATACAGACATTAGTGACTTAAAATAAAAAAAGCCGAAACAAATAAATGTTTCGGCTTTTTTTTAAAGAGCGAAAGACGAGGCTCGAACTCGCGACAACCAGCTTGGAAGGCTGGAGCTCTACCAACTGAGCTACTTTCGCATTAACTGGGTGCAAATATAAAAAATAATTTTATTTTAAAGCAAATATTTTTGACAAAAAATAAAGTAAAAATTACACAACACCTTCTATAAATAAGGAATCCGAAACATTTCTGTTTCGGATTCTAGAGCGAAAGACGAGGCTCGAACTCGCGACAACCAGCTTGGAAGGCTGGAGCTCTACCAACTGAGCTACTTTCGCATTACTGTGGTGCAAATATAGAGAATAAAAACAGTTCAAAACAAGTTTTATTTGAAAAAAAATGACTTAAAATCCACATTAATTTCTAACCATTTTAAAACTAATTCATTACGGAGATTCTTTTTTTTATATTTTCTAATCAATCTACAGCAACAACTACCATTTAACCGCCATTAGCAAGTATACGCTAGTTAATAATAAATGAAGATGCGGTCCATGCGCCTTTTCGACAGTATCTAAATATTATAAACATAAAAAAGCCAGTCATTATTTAACAATGACTGGCTTTTACTATTCTTGAACAATAAGATGTATTAAGAGACTAATTTAGAGCTTACCCTATATCCATTAGAAGGATAATATATAAACAAGCATGACTTGTCTTTTATTGTTTGAATGATATCGTTTGTTAGTGCGACTGGTATTGCTGGACATCCTAAACTTCTACCTAATCGACTATTGTTTTTAATAAAATTTTGAGAAACGTAATCAGCACCGTGAATAACTACCGCACGCTCTCTTGCATTGCTATTAATTCCTTTTTCTAAACCGTCTAATCGCAATGATTTCCCATGTTTACCCACATATATTTCACCGGTAGCATAGAAACCTAAACTGCTTTTAAAAGAGGAAGACACATTTGAAAAACTATTAGCAAACTCATCGCCTGTATTCTTACCGTGTGCAACTAGCGTATTAAATAAAACACTGTTTGTGTTTAAATCAATAACCCACAGGCGGTTTAAATTAGACGACATACTGAAATCAATAACGGTAAGGATGTTTTTACTTATTAATCCTTTTTCCTTTAAATGTTGAAATCCTTTTAATGCTTCTGTAAAGACCTCTACTTGTGGTAAAGAAAAATTATTAGCGTCTAATTTTTCGTAGACCGCTTCTTCACTAGTGATGACTTTTTTTTCTATTACGGCAGCAATAACTTTAGGTTTAGAAACCACAGTAGTATTTGTATCAAAAGAACTAAAACTGAAAGCTACTATAGCCGCCAAAATCACAGGGGTAAAAAACTTATAATTCATTGATGTTAATGTGTTTAAATATTAGATTGGGGATTGCAAAACTATAACATATCTGCATAATAGTATAACATTATATGTTAAAAAAAATTGTGTTACTACCTTAAACATACTAAAATTAACATTTTGGAGCTCAGATTTCTCTTGCACATGAAGTTAATTAAGCTATTTTTGTTCAACCCAAATCAAAATTTCATGTATAAATATTACCGAATTCTTATTTTTGTTGCATTATTTACCACAATTAACAGTTTTTCACAAAAAAAGACCTTAAAAGCAAACTTTAACGCAAAAGGAATTGTAATCGACGGAAAACCAGACGATTTAAGCTGGACTGAGAACAAAAATATCGCTTCAAACTTCATTATGTTTGACCCAGATAACGGTAAACCCATTAGCGAAGACAGGAAAACAGAAGTAAAAGTATCTTATGATAATGATGCAATTTATATTCTAGCCACACTTTATGATAACGAACCTACTAAGATTCAAAGAGAAATTACCAACCGTGATGTCTTTGGGGTTTCTGATCATTTTTCGGTAAATATTAATGGATATAATGACGGTCAGCAGGATTTTCGC
Organism: Flavobacterium aeripolare; assembly: GCF_013294025.1. Taxonomy (GTDB): domain Bacteria; phylum Bacteroidota; class Bacteroidia; order Flavobacteriales; family Flavobacteriaceae; genus Flavobacterium. The sequence goes on along the minus strand of NZ_JABSNL010000004.1, from coordinate 263,614 downwards.
TTTTACGTGAGTGCTGCTGGAGTACAAATGGACTGTATCGCCACCGAGGCTGAAGAAGATTACTCTTGGGACGCTATCTGGGATAGCAAAGTAGCCATTACCGATTATGGTTGGGTTGTCGAAATGAAAATTCCGTATGCAGCTTTGCGCTTTTCAAAAGCCGATAAACAAGTATGGGGTATCAACTTTAAAAGAGAAATTAAACGAGACATACAAACCTACACTTGGAACCACGTAGATACAAAAATAGGCGCTGTCTTAACACAGGCTGGAATTTTAGAAGGGATCGAAAACATCAAACCTCCTACCCGACTATTCTTTATACCATACACTTCTACTTACTATCAGCAGGACGATATAACCTCTGATCGAACTTTTAAAGCGGGTCTTGACATTAAATACGGGATCAACGATTCTTTCACTTTAGACGCCATATTAATTCCTGATTTTGGACAAACTAAATTTGATAACGCAATTTTATATCTAGATCCTTTCGAACAAAAATTAGAGGAGAACCGCCCGTTTTTTACGGAAGGAACAAACTTATTCAACATAGGTAATTTATTCTATTCTAGACGTATTGGTGGTTTTCCTACTAGGGAACCTGTCGTTGCAGAAAACGAACAAATTACAGAGTATCCAAGTACTGTAAATCTATTAAATGCGGTAAAAGTATCAGGGCGAACAGAGAAAGGGCTTGGAATAGGCTTTTTAAATGCCGTTACAAAAAAGACTTATGCTACCATCGAAGGCACAACAGTAGATGCGTCAGATATTGCACAAACTAGTAGCCGAAAAGAAGTTATAGAGCCACTAGCTAATTACAATTTAATCGTTCTTGACCAGCGTTTTAATGGCAACTCATCTGTTTCATTTGTTAATGCAAATACCACTCGTAATGGAGACTTTAGAGATGCAAATGCTTCTGCCTTAGTTTTTGATTTAAGTACAAAAGCCAATACGTACAATTTATATGGTGACTTTAAATACAGTACTGTAAACGATGTTGAAGACTATGATGGTTTTAAAACAGCATTAAACTTTGCAAAAACAAGCGGACAGTATCGCTACACGGTGTCTGGAAAATACATTTCGAGCAATTACGATATAAACGATTTAGGTTTAGTTTTTTACACTAATTACCACAACGCATTAGTAAACGGTAGCTACCGCATTTTGAACCCTACAAAATATTTCAATACCTTTAAAATAGAACAAGAACTCAACCTAGAATTGCAAAATACAACGGGAAAAATGCAAGAAGGATGGTACAAAACTTTAATTAAAGCACGTACTAAAAAAAATCACTACATGGAATTTGCACTTGTGCTTAACCCATTTGAAACCTACGATTTCTATGAGCCACGTGTAGTTGGAAGGTATTTACAAATCCCAAAACGTCTTTCTTCCTATTTTGGTATGGAGTTCAACCGTAACAACGCCTTTACATTTGACTTTACTCCTAGCATTGCAGTTTACGATCAAGATGACCGCATTACTTACGGCCTTGCTTTAGGTCCCAAGTACCGTTTTAACGATAAATTTTCTCTCTATTTTGTTATGGATTACTCCAAAAGAAAAAATGATCGTGGATGGGTAGGTTTTGATGATACTGGAATTGTAATTGGTCAAAGAGACCGAGAGATATTGCAAAATGACCTTACCGGAAAATACGCTATCAACAAGAAAATGACCATTAATTTAACCGCACGCTATTACTGGTCTTACTCAGATAACAAACGCTTCTGGAGCTTACAAGACGACGGAACTGTTATTGCAGACCCTACATTTAACTTGAATAAAAATAGAAATTTTAATTCATTCAATGCTGATTTATCTTATTCATGGTGGTTTGCTCCCGGTAGTGAATTATCAATTTTATACCGTAATTATTCACAGGAAAGCGCTAATGTAGTTGAGAGAAATATAAGCCAAAATCTTAAAAATCTCTTCGGCACAAATCAAACGAATATCTTATCAATAAGTGTACGTTATTTTATAGATTATAATCGATTGAAAAATTAATTCTAATTTCATGGCATTAACTGTAACAAAATAACTAAAACCGAGTCTACTATTATAGAATTAACAAAAAAACGCATATTGATTTATGTGTTTTTTTTTAGCCATTTAACCACGCAATAACCGCACTCATGAAGAAGCTACTCTTAGTATCAATCGTACTTATTTTTAATTTTGGCTACAGCCAAAAAAAAGTATTACATACGACCAAGCTTAATGGTGAAGCGATCACTATTGACGGTAAATTTGATGAGATTGCATGGCAAAACGCCGAAGAGGCAAAAGATTTTATCATGTTTAGACCTGACAACGGTAAGAAAATCCCAGAAAATCAGCGAACAATTGTAAAGGTGCTTTATGACAATGACGCAATCTATGTTTCGGCGGTTATGTACGATAATCAACCCGATAAAATATTAAGAGAGATTTCGCAACGAGACGATTTTGGTACTTCTGATGTTTTTGCAGCCTACATTAATGGTTATAATGATGGCCAACAAGAGTTTCAATTTTATGTAAATGCTGCTGATGGCCAAGCAGATTGTATCAATACTGATGCCAGTGGAGAAGATTATTCTTGGGATGCCATCTGGAGAAGCAAAGCACTAATTACCAGTTTTGGGTGGACAGTAGAAATGCGCATTCCTTATGCAGCCCTTCGCTTTTCAAGTGAAGAAAAGCAAACATGGGGAATTAATTTTTTTAGAGAAATACGCAGAGACCGTCAAAAATACACTTGGAATTTTATCGATTCTAACTTAGGTACATTCACGCAACAAGCCGGTATTATGGAAGGAATCGAAAACATCAAACCTCCTACTCGACTATTTTTAATGCCATATTCTTCATTTTACCTTAATGCTAGTGCCGATCAAAAAACTGTAGGAACAGTAAAAGGCGGACTCGACATTAAGTACGGGATCAATGATGCTTTTACACTTGATGCTATTTTAATTCCTGATTTTGGACAAACAAAATACGACGACCAGATCCTAAATCTAGGTCCGTTTGAACAACAATTCAACGAGAACAGGTCATTTTTTACAGAAGGAACCGATTTATTTGCAAAGGGAGACCTTCTTTATTCAAGAAGAATAGGAGGCAAACCAGATCGCCGTGCCAGAATATCTGATGAAGAAGTTTTTTTAGAAAATCCCGCTACTGTAAAGCTGGTTAATGCCTTAAAAATTTCTGGCCGAACTAAATTAGGTTTGGGTGTTGGTTTCTTAAATGCCATCACCGAAAAAACAAATGCAGTCATTTTAAACAACAACACTCAGGAGACACGACAGGAGGAAATCGCCCCACTTACAAACTATAATGTTATTGTCCTTGACCAGCGTTTTAGAAAAAATTCATCGGTATCTTTTACTAATACTAATGTTACTAGAAATGGTTCTTATCGAGACGCAAATGTATCTGCAGTTGCCTGGGATTTAAACACTAAAAAGAATACCTACAATCTAAGCGGAAATTTTAAATACAGTTTTATCAATAGTTTAGAAGATAAAAAAGGAAGTTACAGCACGTTGAATTTTGCCGAAACAAGCGGAAATTACCGCTACAGCATTGGAGGCGAGTTAGTGACTAAAGATTTTGATAATAACGACTTAGGAATCAATTTCGAAACTAATTATTATAGCATTTACGGGAACACAAACTACCGCATTTTAAACCCCACAGATCTTTTTAACAGCTTTAAAATAAGTTTGAATGCCTACACACAGCTGCATAAAGAAACCAGTGAGATTCAAGGAAACGAATTTAGAGCTCAGGTGAATTTTGATACTAGAAACAATCATTATTTTAGCTTTACTGTCAAAGCAAGTCCGTTTAAATCCTATGATTATTATGAAGCCCGAGCCGAAAACACCTTTGTAATACTGCCCGAAAGTTATGAAACTTCAATGTACATTTCTACAAATTACAACAATCGTTTTGCATTTGACTTTAATCCTTCGTACACACTTTTTAACGAACATAAAAGGGAGAGTTATCAATTTTCTTTAGGTCCTCGTTACCGTTTTAATGATCGGTTTTCTCTAAATTATAGTTTTGCATTTACCAGAAGAAATAACAATAGAGGCTATGTGGCTACTTTTGACAATGACTCTAATCCAGCCACAGAAGAGCAAATTATATTTGCAAATCGCAATGTAGTGACATACTCTAATTCTCTTTCAGCAAAGTATTCAATTAGTAGTCGCATGAATTTTAATATGGCCGTACGTCAATACTGGTCGTATGCTGAAAACAAGAATTTTTTAAGCTTACAAAACACTGGTACTTTAAGTACTGACACCCTATACAATCAAAACAAAGACTCTAGTTTTTACTCTTGGAACATGGATCTATCTTATTCTTGGTGGTTTGCACCCGGTAGCGAATTATCGATATTGTATCGTAATAATGCTGCAGATTTTGACAGTGTAATCAATAAAAACTTTAACAGCAATGTTACTTCATTACTCAATAATGAATCACTAAATCATAGCTTTTCTATTAGCATTAAATATTTCATCGACTACAATAGATTAAAAAGTAAATCATAAGGTGCATTAATTTTAAAATAACAAAGCTTCTATAAGTAATTTGGTAGAAAATTAATCTGATTCTTTAGTAATGTGCAATACTTATTTTGATCCTTCGATAGCATTTTTAAAACCATTATCTTTGTTTAAAATCACAGCAATATGAACAAGAAAGTAATACTAATGATTCTAGATGGATGGGGAAAATCTCCTGATCCTAAAGTTTCTGCCATAGACAATGCAAACGTTCCTTTTATAAATAGTCTTTACAAAAATTACCCTAGTGCACAATTAAGGACAGATGGTCTACATGTAGGACTTCCTGAAGGCCAAATGGGAAATAGCGAAGTAGGTCATATGAATTTAGGCGCAGGCCGAATTGTTTACCAAGATCTAGCAAAAATTAATTTGGCTGTAGCCAATAAGACACTAGCAGAAGAACAGGTTTTAATCGATGCCTTCAAGTACGCAAAAAACAACAATAAAAAAGTCCATTTCTTAGGCTTAGTCTCTGATGGTGGCGTACACTCACACACTTCGCATTTACGAGGGTTAATAGATGCTACGCAGGACCACGGCTTGCAAAACGTTTTTATACATGCCTTTACTGATGGTCGTGATGTAGACCCTAAATCAGGTAAAAAATACATTCAAGATTTAGAAAATTATATTGCTCCTACTACTGTTAAATTAGCCTCGATAATAGGGCGCTATTATGCAATGGACAGAGACAAACGATGGGAACGCATCAAATTAGCGTATGATTTAGTTGTTAACGGACATGGAGAAGCTTCTAAAAATGCCATTGTAAGTATCGAAAAAAGCTACCAAGAGGAAATTACCGATGAATTCATCAATCCTATTGTCATGGTCGATGCCAATGATAAAGCAATTGCAACAATCGAGGAAGACGACGTGGTTATTTTCTTTAATTTTAGAACTGATAGAGGTCGTGAATTGACGGAAGCATTATCACAACAAGACTTTCATGAGCAAAACATGCACAAGATGAACTTGTACTATGTGACTTTAACCAATTATGACGAAACTTACAAAGAGGTAAAAGTTGTTTACAATAAAGACAACATCACCGAAACGCTGGGGGAAGTATTAGAACGAAATAATAAAACACAAATTAGAATTGCCGAAACAGAAAAGTACCCGCATGTAACTTTCTTTTTCTCAGGTGGAAGAGAAATTCCGTTTAGAGGTGAAAAAAGAATCTTGCGCAATTCTCCAAAGGTAGCAACATACGATTTACAGCCAGAAATGAGCGCATTTGAATTAACAGATGCTTTAGTTCCTGAATTAGAAAAAGGAGATGTTGATTTTGTGTGTTTAAACTTTGCTAATGGTGACATGGTAGGACATACTGGAATGATGGATGCTGCAATTTTAGCCTGTGAAGCTGTAGATAAATGTGTCGAAAGAGTCATTACTACCGCCATAGCACACGATTACACAGTTTTAGTTATCGCTGATCATGGAAATTGTGAAACGATGATTAATCCAGATGGAAGCCCTAACACAGCGCACACTACAAATCCGGTTCCATTTATACTAGTAGATAAAGACATTAAAAAAGTTAATGATGGCGTTTTAGGTGATATTACACCTACGATTCTTGCACTTATGGGAGTTGAAAAACCAGCTGTCATGACGCAACATTCACTTTTATAGACAGTAAAATTTATACTATATCATAAGGCTATTCTAATCGAATAGCCTTTTTTAATATAAAAATTATCTTAAAATTATTGTTTTTGATAGTATTACTATTATATTTGCACAATAAATGATTAGTAATGAAAGATATTATCGCTTCTATAAAAATTCAGGTAAACGAAAAAATATACGTTAAAGATCCTGAAACCAGCAAATTAGGAAAGAAAATTATACAAGAAAGCATTATCTTGATAGATGAGATAGGCTTTGATAACTTCACTTTCAAAAAGCTGGGCGAAAAAATTGGCTCAAATGAGAGTTCGATATACCGCTATTTCGAGAACAAACACAAATTGCTAGTATATCTTTCTTCATGGTATTGGAGCTGGATGGAATACAAATTGTTTTTTGCCACTACAAATATTTCAGATTCATTTGAAAGGTTAAAAAAAGCAATACTAGTAGTCACCGAAAAAGTGGAAGATGATGAAACAACAGCTCACATTAACGAATCTATCTTAAATAAAATCATCATCTCTGAGTTTACTAAAACATTGCATACAAAAGAGGTAGATGAAGAAAATAAGGAAGGTTTTTTCTTAATTTACAAAAGAGTAATCAATAGAATTGTACTTTTAATAAACGAAGTAGATCCTGAATACCCATTTGCTAAAAGTCTGGCTTCAAATATTATCGAAGGCGCATTGCATCAACAGTTTTTAAGAGAACATCTCACCACAATTACTAACTGCAATACTGAGATAAGCCCAGCTGATTTTTACATTCATTTGATTACAACAGTTTTAAAAAAACAGATTTAATATGACACCATTAAAAAGATTTTACAACCTACTTGCATTAGACAAAAAAGACATTACTCAACTTTTTTTATATGCAATTTTTGCTGGTTTAATTAGTTTATCACTTCCGTTAGGAATTCAAGCAATTATTAATTTTATACAATCAGGGCGCGTAAGTGTATCCTGGATTGTACTGATATTTTTAGTAGTGATGGGAGTAGCATTAGTTGGTTTCCTTTCCCTAATGCAATTAAGAATTACAGAGAACTTACAACAAAAAATCTTTGTGCGCTCCTCATTTGAATTTGCGGTGCGCTTGCCTAAAATAAAATTTGACCAACTGTACAATACGTATCCGCCGGAGTTGGCTAATCGCTTTTTTGATACGATGACAATTCAAAAAGGAACATCAAAGTTATTAATTGATTTTTCAGCTGCCTTACTGCAAATTGTTTTCGGAATCATCTTATTGTCGTTGTACCACCCGTACTTCATTTTGTTTGGGATCACGCTACTTATTTTACTTTATTTTATTTTCAAATTGTCTTATATTCCGGGGCTAGAAACTAGTTTAAAAGAGTCTAAAAACAAATATAAAGTAGCCCACTGGTTGCAAGAAATGGCGCGTAATAATTATAGTTTTAGAAACCAATTAAACTTTGATTATGGTTTGCAAAAAAACGATGCCTTAGTGAGCGAATACCTCAACTATCGTGAGAAGCATTTTAATATTATTAAAAGACAATTCACACAACTAATTGTTTTTAAAATCATTATTACAGCAAGTTTGCTGTCAATAGGTGGCTTTCTAGTAGTTTCACAACAAATGAATATTGGGCAGTTTGTCGCCGCAGAAATTATCATTTTACTGGTTATTAATTCTGTAGAGAAAATCATCATTGGTTTAGATACTTTTTATGATGTCCTAACCTCTGTAGAAAAAATAGGCCAAGTAACCGATTTAAAGCTGGAGGAAGAGTTTGAGAATGACACCACTGACTATTGCTACTCTGATATTTCGTTAGAAACAGAAAACCTACAGTTTAAATTTCCTGATGCTAAAAACGCTACTTTAAAAGCCATCTCTCTAAAAATAGATCAAGGGGAACGCATTATTATAAACGGAGACAATGGATCAGGTAAAACCACTCTAATGCGTGTATTGTCAGGCTTGCTAAAGCCTACAACAGGTAGCTTGTTTATCAATGATGCCACATTTAAAAAAATTGACTTAAGACAGTACCGTTCGCAAATAGGAAGTGTAATTCATGGTGAATCTCCATTTGAAGGAAGTTATTTAGAAAACATCAGCTTTAATGACCCCGCAATCACGCAAGAGGATTTAAAGTGGGCGATAGATGGCGTGCAACTTAGTAGTTACATCAAGTCTCTACCGGATAGTTTAGAAACCCCTATTTTTCCTGAGGGTCGCCAATTATCTTCATCTAATGCACAAAAAATACTACTAGCTAGGAGCATCATTCACAAGCCGAAAATTCTATTTTATGAAGATCCTACAGACACAATGGATACAATTGTGGCAAATGCAATAATAGATTTCATCACAGATGAAGCACACCAATGGACCATTATTGTATCATCAAAAAACCCTTACTGGAAAACCAAGTGCAATAGAGAAATCACCATGGAAAAAGGCCGAATTGTACTAGACCAACAAAAATAATAAACGATGCTAAATATATCTGACAACAATAAAATGGGGGTTTCAAATTGGGATAAATTCCAAACCATTAGAAACCTCAACTTAAAATCTAATTCACGAACTTTAAACAAGATTATCATTTTCTTTTTTATTCTGGGAGTACTCATTTTATTCCTGCCTTGGACCCAGAATATATCTGGCTCTGGGGCTGTAACCACTTTAAAACCCAATCAAAGACCACAATCAATTCAAAGTGTTATTTCTGGTCGAATAGAGAACTGGTATGTGCAAGAAGGTGATTTTGTAAATAAGGGCGATACCATCTTATTTATCTCTGAGATCAAAGAAGATTACATGGATCCCAACTTAGTTGCAAACACTCAAAAACAGGTAAATGCTAAGAAAATGTCTTTAGAATCATACGGTTCAAAAGTGTCTACTTTATCAACCCAGATTAGGTCTATTGAATCAGAAAGAGGATTGAAATTCGAGCAGGCTCAAAACAAAATCAAACAGTCGCTGCTTAAAATTAAGAGCGACAGTATGGACCTTGTTGCGGTAAAAACCCAACTTAAAATTGCCAACACGCAGTTTGATCGTGCGATGCAATTAAATAAAGAAGGCCTAAAACCACTGACAGATGTCGAAGAAAAAAGATTGAAATTACAAGAGGTTGAAGCTAAAATTATAACGCAAGAAAATAAATTCTTATCGAGTAAAAATGAGTACATCAATGCTAAAGTAGAAACCAATAGAATTAATGCTGAATATGCTGAGAAAATGTCTAAAGCTCAAAGCGATCAATACACTGCTTTAAGCAACCAGTTTGACACCGAAGCTCAGGTAAATAAGCTAGAAAATCAATATGCTAATTACAGCATAAGAAACGGTATGTATTATATTAAAGCACCGCAAAGCGGTTATGTAAATAGGGTTTTACAGGCGGGAATAGGTCAAACTGTAAAAGAAGGTACGCCTATTGTAAGTATCATGCCAGCGGTTTTTGATATCGCAGTAGAAACCTATATTGACCCAATCGATTTACCGCTAGTACACCGCGGAGAAAAAATAAGAGTGTGGTTTGACGGTTGGCCTACAATTGTATTTTCTGGATGGCCTGATGTGTCTTATGGAACCTTTGGTGGGAAAATCGTTGCTATAGAGAACTTCATTAGCGACAATGGAAAATACCGTATGTTGATAGCTCCAGATAAAGAAGCAGAACCATGGCCTAAAGAGATTAGTATCGGTTCTGGTGCTGAGACAATTGCACTACTAGACACTGTGCCAATTTGGTTTGAAATTTGGCGTATCCTAAACGGCTTCCCTCCTAACTACTACAAATCAGATGTTAAAACAACTAAAGAGAAAAAATAATGAAACAGCTATTGCTCCTTTTTATCCTTGTTGGAAACATCATGTACAGTCAAGAGCTCCCTACAAACGAATTTAGTTATAATGAGTTTTTAGGCTACGTAAAGAAATACCATCCACTGGTGAAAAGCGCTAACTTAGAAATCGATAAGGCACAAGCAAACTTAATGCAAGCAAGAGGTGGTTTTGATCCAAAAATCGAGGTGGATTTTAAAGAAAAACAATTCAAAGACAAAGAATACTATTCGATACTAAACAGCAGCTTTAAAATACCTACATGGTACGGAATCGAAATCAAAGCGGGTTTTGAGAACAACGACGGAATTTATTTGAATCCAGAAAATACTGTACCTAACAAAGGACTAGCCGCTCTAGGAATCACCGTTCCATTAGCTCAAGGCTTATTGATTAATCAACGTATGGCCGATGTACGTAAGGCAAAAATCCAACTACAGTTGTCACAAGCAGAGCAAAAACTGCAGGCAATTGAAGTACTCTATGATGCCTCTGTGGCTTATTTCTCTTGGAGAAAAACATTCAACGAGGTAAAGCTTTATGAGACATATAATAAAAATGCAATCATTCGTTTTGAAGGCATTAAGTCTTTGATTAAACAAGGGGACAAACGTGCAATTGACAGTATAGAAGCAGGAATAAGTTTAAAAAGCAGGGAATTGAGTCTTGAAAATGCCCGACTAAAACTGCGAAAAGCGCAATTGTCGCTCGCTACTTTCTTATGGCTAGACAACAGCATTCCGTTTGAACTTGTTGATACCATGGTTCCTGAGAAAAATCTAGAGCTTACTATTCAAGAAACTTTGCGCACTAACGACCTAACTCAAGGAGATTTTTCACTGGATGCACATCCTAAAATTAATGCGCTCAAGAACAAAATCGACATGTTGACAGTAGACAAAAAACTAAAAGCTAATATGTTGCTACCAAAGATTGATGTGGGATATTCCTATATTTCAGAGCCTAGTTATATTGATGATTACGAATTTGAGAACTACAAACTCAGCGTGAATTTTTACTTCCCATTGTTTCTTAGAAAAGAACGCGGAAGTTTAAAACTAGCACAATATAAAATACAGGAAAGTGAGTTTGCTTTGAATTTAGAGCAGCTCCAACTTTCGAATAAAATCAATGCTCAAAAATTTGAAATTGAGAGTTTATCTAAACAAAATAAAATCGTTAAAACCTTAGCTAGCGACTATAAAATTATGCTACAGTCTGAGGAGCGTTTGTTTTCTTTTGGCGAAAGCTCGCTGTTTTTAATCAATAGCAGAGAGAATAGTTTGATTAGTGCTCAGCTCGCCGCAATTGATTTAGAAAACAATTATTTCATTTCGAATGCAAGTCTTTTTAAAATCTTAGCCAATCCTAATTAGATAATTTTAAAATCGTACTTTTGCAAACTGAAAATTAGAAAATATGATTATAGTAAAATCCCGTGAAGAAATAGAATTAATGCGTGAAAGTGCTTTGATTGTATCCAAAACATTAGGAATGATTGCTTCTGAAATAAAAGAAGGAGTAACTACATTACATTTAGATAAATTAGCAGAGGAATTCATTCGCGATCATGGCGCGGTACCTAGCTTTTTAGGATTATATGGTTTCCCAAACTCATTATGTATGAGTCCGAACTCACAAGTAGTGCACGGAATTCCTAACAATACTCCTTTACAAAGCGGTGATGTGATTTCTGTAGATTGCGGTGCGTTTAAAAACGGATATCACGGTGATCACGCTTACTCATTTGAGATAGGAGAAGTAGCGCCAGAAACTAAAAAATTATTACAAGTTACTAAGGAATCTTTGTATGTAGGTATTCGTGAATTCAAAGCAGGAAACCGCGTAGAAGATGTGGGTAACGCTATTCAAAAATATACTGAGGCACAAGGTTATGGTGTTGTACGTGAATTAGTAGGACATGGTTTAGGGCAAAAAATGCACGAAGATCCTGAAATGCCAAATTACGGAAAACGCGGTCGCGGAAAATTATTTGTAGAAGGAATGGTTGTTGCAATCGAGCCAATGATTAATCAAGGAACTCGCAACATAAAACAGCACAAAGACGGCTGGACTATTACTACTGCAGATAATAAACCAAGCGCGCATTTTGAGCACGATGTAGCTTTAATCGATGGAAAACCAGAACTGCTATCAACATTTGCTTATGTGTATCAAGCACTAGGAATTGTCAGCAATGAGGAAGATGAATTTAGAAAAATTCCACTAGTTCTTTAGAATTGCGCAGTGCAATTTTCTATTAAACGAATGCTATCATAAACTCAAATTAGTGAAATTCATACTGTGCATATAATTTGTGCTTATTCGTGAAATTCGTATCAAAATACAATCCAATGAAATCCGTGTTTAAACTAGTACTTAATACCATTCCTCGCCCCCTACTTATTCGTTTGAGTTATGTGGCGCGTCCTATTATTGCTTTCACTTTAAAAGGCGATAAATTTACTGATCCTATTGATGGTAAAAGTTTCAAGTCGATGTTGCCGTACGGGTACGAAACGCAGCGCAATAACGTATTATCACCTAGTACGCTTTCACTTGAAAGACACCGCTTACTATGGTTGTATTTAAACGATAAAACCGATTTTTTTACAGCACCAAAAAAAGTATTGCATTTTGCTCCTGAGCAGGCATTTTATAAGTTGTTTCGAAATCAAAAAAATCTCGATTATACTACTACCGATTTATTTTCGCCACTTGCTGACGTAAAAGCAGATATTTGTGATTTGCCCTTTGAAGACAATCAATACGATGTAATCTTGTGTAATCACGTGTTAGAACATATTCCAGACGACACTAAGGCAATGCAGGAATTGTACCGAGTATTGAAACCCGGCGGTATGGCAATTTTACAAATTCCGCAAGATTTAAATCGTGCTGTTACCTACGCCGATGATACCATAACAGACCAGAAAAAACGTGCTGAAATATTTGGACAATACGATCACGTGCGTATTTATGGTCGTGATTATTTTGACAAGTTAAGAAGCATAGGTTTTACAGTTATTGAAGAGGACTATACTAGTAAAATAGCACCCGAACTAGTTGAAAAATATTGCTTAGCTAAAGGGGAAATTATCCCTGTTTGTTTCAAATAAGCACATTAAATTACAATATAAAAAGCCTCTAGAAGTTTACAACTTATAGAGGCTTCTTTATTTATTACTACTGCTATCTTTTGACAATATGAAAATAATGGCTCAAGATTTGCTATAAATAGTATAGAAGAGGTTTATTCGAATAAAAATAGTGTAAATTAGTATCTTTAGCCCTTTAAAAGCCATCGCATCACATGAAAAAAAGCATCCCTTTTATATTGATTTGTTTCGTTCAATTTTGCTTTGCGCAAGTGCAAGAAACTTCGACCACTCCAGTAAATATCAAAACGGTATCTTTTACACAAAATAATGTAAATGCGGTACCTATTTTTGTATTAGGCAGCAACTTTCAACTGCAATTTGACGACCTTTTTGGCAACGAGGCCGACTATTATTATGAGATTACACATTGCGACTACAACTGGCAACCCACACAAATACCTAAAGCCGAATACCTAGAAGGTTTTGACAACCAACGCATACAAACATACAGCAATTCATTCAACACATTGCAGCTGTATTCCCATTACACCTTATCACTACCTAATCAAAATACACTGGGCTTAAAATTGAGCGGCAATTACATTATCACCGTGCTGAATGATGCTAAAGAGCCTGTTTTTTCTCGAAAATTTATTCTCTATGAAGAAGAAGTAAAAATCCCAATGCAGATAAAAAGAGCGAGAACAACTGCTAACCTACCCTATAAACACAATTTAGATTTTTCTATAAATTCCACTGCGTTAACTTTTCAGAATCCTTTAAAAAACGTAAAAGTAATGTTGCTTCAAAACGGGAAGTTTGATACCGCAATAAAAAACATTGCTCCCCAATATACTTTGGGTAACGAACTGGTTTACAAATACGATTCAGAAACGCAGTTTTGGGCGGGTAATGAATTTTTATTTTTCGAAAATAAAGACATTAGAGCCTCTGGAAACAATGTCGCTATAATTGATGCCAATACTGCTATATATGGAAGCCATCTTTTTACACATAACGCTAGAGCTTCGTTCCCCTACTCCTTCACGCAAGATGTGAATGGGAATTTTCTCGTAAACAATATCAATGGCAGCGACAATACTGTTGAAGCAGATTACGCCTGGGTATACTTTACCCTTTCAGCGCCTTCTTTTAGATTAGATAAAGACATTTACATCACTGGAATGTTCAACAATTATGCTTTATCTGAAGAGAACAAGATGGAATACAACGAGAAAAAAGGAATATATGAAAAAGCCCTTTTAATCAAGCAAGGATTTACCAATTATGAATACACTGTAGCCGATATAAAAGGAAAGATAGATTACGAAAATGCAATCGACGGGAATTTTTATCAAACAGAAAATAATTATACTGTACTTGTTTACTACAAAGAAAACACCGGCAGATACGATCGAGTTGTAGGCAAGGCCGACTTAAACTCGATAAATGTTGTCAATTAAAATATTAGTTAAAATCAATTAAGCAGTAGCAAAATTTCGTATTTTTGTTATTCTAACGCACACAAATAGCTCAAATTACATGGTTTCTCAAATAACAAGAGGCATAAAGATATCGGTACTTACTAGTTTTGAGGGAACGTACCTCAAGGACTATAAGATTCACTTTGCTTTTAGTTATGAGATAACAATTGAAAATACGAGTAAAGATTCGGTGCAGTTGACATCGCGTCACTGGGAAATTCACGATGCATTAAATGATATTGAAATAGTCGATGGCGAAGGAGTCATTGGAAAAAAACCTGTTTTAAAACCAGGGGAATTACACACGTATAGTTCTGGCTGTTTACTTGCCTCTCCTTATGGGGCGATGAAAGGTTATTTTAATATGATCAACTTCACCACTGCAAAGACCTTTAAAGTTTTAATACCAAGCTTTAGATTATCAGCTCCTTTTGCTTTGAATTAAAACTTTTTGATTCAACATTTTTTACTTTCTTAGGGCGTATTTATCTCTTTTTTGAATTATCCTTCGTACTTTTGTTATGCAATAATTTTTTCGCAAATTTCTGCTTAAATTATTACTAATAGGAATGTCTAACCTTGTCTGCTTTTTTTTTGCAGATGAACAAATCAAAATATCATGCTAAAAGGATTTTTTAACGTACCAAAAGCGGTAAATGAACCAGTAAAAGGGTACGCGCCAAATTCACCTGAAAGAGCAGCTGTACAAGCAGCTTACACTAAAATGTGGAATTCTACAATTGACGTTCCGTTATACATCGGAAGTGAAGAAATTAGAACTGGAAACACAAAAAACATGACGGCTCCTCACGACCACAAGCATGTTGTAGGAACGTACCACCTTTCTGAGAAATCGCATGTTGAAAAAGCTATTGCAAACGCATTAGAATCTAGAACAGCATGGGCAAACATGGCATGGGAACAAAGAGCAGCTATCTTCTTGAAAGCAGCTGAACTAATCGCAGGACCATACAGAGCAAGAATCAATGCAGCGACAATGATCGCGCAATCAAAAAATATCCACCAAGCAGAAATTGATGCTTCTTGTGAGTTAATTGACTTTTTACGTTTTAACGTAGAGTTCATGACGCAAATATATGGAGACCAACCTTCTTCTACATCTGATATGTGGAACCGTCTAGAATACCGTCCTCTTGAAGGATTTGTATATGCGATTACACCTTTTAACTTTACAGCAATTGCTGCTAATCTTCCAGCGAGTGCTGCAATGATGGGTAACGTTGTGGTATGGAAACCAAGTGATAGCCAAGTATTTTCGGCTCAAATTATTATCGAAGTTTTCAAAGAAGCTGGAGTTCCTGATGGCGTTATCAACGTAGTTTTTGGAGATGCTTTAATGGTGACTGACACCGTTCTTGCAAGCCGTGACTTTGCAGGACTACACTTTACAGGTTCGACTCACGTATTTAAAGATATCTGGGCAAAAATAGGAACAAACATTCACCACTATAAAACATACCCAAGAATTGTAGGAGAAACTGGAGGAAAAGATTTTATCATCGCTCACTCTAGCGCTAACCCTAAACAAGTTTCTACAGGAATTGTACGTGGTGCATTTGAATTTCAAGGTCAAAAATGTTCAGCAGCTTCAAGAGCTTACGTACCACAAAGTATGTGGCCAGCTGTAAAAGAGCAAATCATCACAGATGTTAAATCAATGAAAATGGGTTCTCCAGAAGACTTTAGTAATTTTGTTACTGCAGTTATTCATGAAGGTTCATTTGACAAACTAGCTAGTTTTATTGACCAAGCTAAAAAAGATACTGACGCTGAAATCATCGTTGGAGGAAACTACGACAAATCAGTTGGGTACTTTATTGAGCCTACAGTTATCGTAACTACAAACCCTCACTATTCAACAATGGAAACCGAATTATTCGGACCTGTGATGACTATTTTCGTATATGAAGATGCAAAATGGGAAGAAACTTTAGAATTAGTAGATTCAACTTCTGAGTACGCATTAACAGGAGCTGTTTTCAGCACAGATCGTTATGCAATTGAAGTAGCGACTGTAAAATTACAAAACGCTGCAGGTAACTTCTACATCAACGATAAACCAACAGGTGCAGTTGTAGGACAACAACCATTTGGTGGAGCAAGAGCTTCAGGAACAAACGACAAAGCAGGTTCTCCATTGAACTTATTGCGTTGGGCTTCTCCTAGAACTATCAAAGAAACATTTGTAACTCCAGTAGATTACAGATACCCATTTTTGGGAGAATAATATTCTAAGTTGCAAAGTCTCTGAGTGACTAAGCTACTAAGCTTTACCACTTAAGAAAACATAAAAAAGCCGAATCTATAATTTTAGATTCGGCTTTTTGCTTTATATCATTACGTAACGTCAGTCTTACGACTGTACGAACATTATACTACAAACTTCAGTGGTAAATGCACTACTTTTTTAGTTTCAAAGAATTCATCCTCAAAAAAGTCAGCTAGATTGTATTCTGTTGCTTTAGGGAATGCAGCTAACTCTTCGGTTAAATCACCACCTTTTAAATATAAAATTCCGTTTTTTAACGCGTGTTTGTGTTGCTTTTTTATTTTTGTTTTAACCCAAGAAACAAAATCTGGCATGTTTGTAACGGCACGGCTAACGATAAAGTCAAAATCACCTTTTACATTTTCGGCACGCAACTGCTCTGCTTTTACATTTTTTAATTCTAAAGCATCAACAACACCTTGTACCACTTTAATTTTTTTGGCAATAACATCAATCAAATAAAAACGTGTTTCAGGGAAAAGAATCGCTAAAGGAATTCCAGGAAAACCACCTCCAGTTCCTACGTCTAATACGTAAGCTCCAGGTTCGAACTTCATCACTTTGGCTATTCCTAATGAATGCAAAATGTGCTTGGTGTACAAAGCATCGATATCTTTTCTCGAAATCACATTGATTTTTTCGTTCCAATCGTGGTATAAAAAGTCCAATTTTTCGAATTGCTCTTTTTGTAGCTCGGTTAAATTGGGAAAATACTTAATAATCTCGTCCATCGTTCAATTTTTTTAACAAAAGTACTGATTTTAACTCTTAAATATTTAACTCAATTTTGCAGAGTTGAAAATTTTAATAATTATCTTTGGGACTTATTACAATTTATATATGATTACATCGGCACCTACATTTGCTAAGCAAGACAAAATGAAGTTTTTTAGAACTCTTAACTCTCGGGTTAACAACTACTTCAAAGAAAATAATATTAAAAAAACAGGTAACTGGAGATTGTACTTAAAAACAATTATCCTCTTTGCTGTATTTTTAGCACCCTACTTTTTAATACTCACACTTGACATGCCTTTCTGGGCGCATCTATTACTAACGATCGTCATGGGAATAGGAATGGCTGGAGTGGGAATGAACGTGATGCATGATGGTAATCATGGGTCTTATTCGAATAAAAGTTGGGTTAACAAATTCATGGGTGGAACCATTTATGTTCTTGCTGGAAACGTATACAACTGGCAAGTACAACATAATGTATTGCACCACACCTACACTAATATTCCTGGTCATGATGAAGATCTAGATGCGGGTAGAATTATCCGTTTTACAAAAGAAGCAAAATGGCATAGCTTTCACCGTTTCCAACAATATTACTCGGTTTTTTTATATGGGTTATTGACTTTCAACTGGGCGATTACTACTGATTTTAAACAGATGAGAAGTTACCTAAAAAGAAAATTATCTTATGGAGAAGCTAAGAGCCCAAAGATTCTTTGGACAACTTTGATCATTACAAAAATTATATACGTCTCTATCTGGATTGTATTACCAATCGTGATTGGGATTACTTGGTGGAAAGTACTTATTGGTTTTTTCATCATGCATTATACAGCTGGATTAATTTTGAGCGTCGTTTTTCAATTAGCACATGTTGTTGAAGAAACTACAAATCCCTCACCAAATGAATTAGGAGAAATGGACAATACTTGGGCAATTCACCAATTGTTCACAACAACTAATTTCGCCCCTAGAAACGCCATTGTAAACTGGTATACAGGTGGATTAAATCACCAAATAGAGCACCATATTTTTCCTAATATCAGTCATGTTCATTATGGTAAAATAGCAAAAATTGTAAAGGAGACAGCACAAGAATGCAACCTTCCTTATTATGAATATAAGACCATGCGTTCTGCAGTGGTTGCTCATTTCAAGCATCTAAAAGAGCTGGGAATGAAGCCAGAAATGATTTAATTACAGATCTGCTGTACTTTTACACGAGTTCCATTTTAAAGATAAAACTAAAAACTAATCTATAACTACTGCCCTAAAAACTATTATTTAAGGCATCAATTCAACTAATA
Organism: Flavobacterium aeripolare; assembly: GCF_013294025.1. Taxonomy (GTDB): domain Bacteria; phylum Bacteroidota; class Bacteroidia; order Flavobacteriales; family Flavobacteriaceae; genus Flavobacterium. The sequence continues at coordinate 244,624 of NZ_JABSNL010000004.1, read as the reverse complement.
ATGAACCCACTTTCAGACAGAATCAACAACTTAGCGACTTCACAAACATTAGCAATGGCAGCCTTGGCAAGAGAATTAAAAGCACAAGGGAAAGATATAATCAGCTTAAGTTTAGGAGAACCAGATTTCAACACCCCTGACTTCATTAAAGAAGCAGCAAAACAAGCTATTGACGATAATTACAGTACGTACTCTCCTGTGGATGGATATGGAGAACTGAAAGATGCTATTTGTAGAAAATTCAAGAGAGATAATAATTTAGAGTACAAACCGGCAAATATCGTTGTGTCAACCGGAGCAAAACAATCATTATATAACATCGCTCAAGTAATGCTGAACGATGGTGATGAAGTAATTTTGCCAGCACCATACTGGGTTTCTTATTTTGAAATTGTAAAATTATCTGGAGGTGTACCGGTAGAAGTACCCACATCAATAGATACTGATTTTAAAATCACGCCTGCACAACTAGAAGCTGCAATCACACCAAAAACAAAAATGATGTGGTTCTCTACACCTTGTAATCCTTCAGGATCTGTTTACAGTCGTGAGGAATTAACGGCACTTGCAGCGGTATTAGAAAAACATCCTAACGTATATGTTGTTGCTGATGAAATCTATGAGCACATCAATTTCTCTGGGACTTTTTGCAGCATCGGATCTATACCTGGTATGTTTGATAAAACAATAACAGTTAACGGAGTTGCAAAAGCATTTGCAATGACAGGATACCGTATTGGTTACATAGGAGCACCTGAATTTATTGCAAAAGCATGTACAAAAATTCAAGGGCAAGTGACTTCAGGGGCAAACTCTCCAGCACAGCGCGCTACAATCACAGCAGTAGATGCTGATCCATCTGTATTAAAGCACATGGTTGATGCTTTCCATTCTCGTAGAGATTTAGTAGTAGGTTTATTAAAAGAAATTCCAGGAGTGAAAATAAACGTTCCAGAAGGAGCCTTTTATGTATTCCCTGATGTATCCTCTTTCTTTGGAAAAACATTGAAAGGAACAGAAATCAAAAACGCCATGGATTTATCAATGTACCTTCTAGCAGAAGCGAATGTAGCAACAGTTACAGGTGACGCTTTTGGTAACCCTGATTGTATTCGTTTTTCATACGCAACAAGTGATGACATATTAAAAGAAGCTTTAAAAAGAATTAAAGACGCTTTAGCACTGTAATAATCGCTTTTGTCAATTAGACTTAAATAGTCCTACAAAATGCCTCACAATCATATTCTTGAGGCATTTTTTTTTCGAATAAAAAACAGCTGCTGCGTAATCTTGTAATAATCCACTGAAATTTTGTAAGATAAAACTCTTTCTATTGCCCCATCTTTGTATCAAACAAATAATTAAAAAACAAACGTTATGACAAATTCAGATGACAAAAGAGAAAAAGTAGTAAGCACATTAGACGGATTAATTGCAATACTAGAGGACGGAAAATTAGGATATAAAAATGCAGCTGAACATGCAGAAAATAGCATGATCAAATCAGAATTTGTAGAATTTGCTCGTGAGCGCTCGCTATTCATTGTAGAGCTACAAGACGAAATCAATAAATTAGGAAAATCGACAGACACATCAGGCGGAGGAGCATTAGGAGCAATTCACCGTGCATGGATTGACATTAAATCAACTTTTACAAGTGGAGATACTGAGTCAATTATTAACGCATGTATTACTGGTGAAGAATCAGCTGTTGAACAATATGAAGACGCTTTAAAAGTAGTCGAAATGGAGCCGAACCAAATTGCAATCGTTTCAAAACAATTGAATAGTATTAAAGCTATCTTGATGAAACTTAAAGCAAAAACAGTAAACTAAAATGCCAACATTAAAATTTTAAAAACTACCAAGTGATACTGACCTTGGTAGTTTTTTTTATGGAAATTTGTAACTGATATTAGTAATAGTGGAATGGGGACGCTACTCTAACTTACAAATGAATTGTAAAAAGAAAATCGAAATTTTTATGGCTTTTTATTTTATAACTTAAGAATTGATTCCGGTTAAAACCCATCCAGGAAATTAATTAAATAGGTTCTCAAAATAGTTGACTGCATTTAAGTTTCACTACTACAGCTACTGTTAAACCGTACTCTTTTTCGAAAGAGCAAATTGCAAACCCAATTTGGTAAACCAATTATTTTGCCTATTTTTAGAGAAAAATAATATCCAAATGGCGCAATTGAAATCCATGGTTATCTCCGGTCTATTGATGGCCTCTCTATCCCTTTTTGCACAAGATTTACCAAGTAATTCAGTTATAAAAACCACTGACCTTTACAGTCATCTAAAAGCTGAAATCAAGAATCAAATACCCAATAGTGAAGCTGCTCTTGCAGCTTATTATAGAAAAGCATTTGCAGAACGTTTTTATTACGACTGGCATACCGTTCCCGAACGATTTGAACTGTATGCAAACTCATTTCCTGAGGCAGAAGCAAATCATCTAGAGCGAGCAAATGACCACATGACAAAGTTTAAGTCCTCAAGTGCTTGGTTGTTACCGTTTAACTATCAAAATGGAGGAAAAGTAGATGCTTATGCTTTACGCCATCTTGCGAGACAGCACAAAATGGTGGATATCGCTTTTACTTATTTCTACAATAACAAGGATCCTAAATACATTAGATACTTTACAGATCAAATGCAGTCTTTAAATGCGGCACTAGACAACAATGCGTATGAAACAATTAAGAATGGGAACGGTGTCTATGAGGCATTTCGATCTGGCTACCGTATCTTAAATTGGTTAGAAATACACAACCTATTTCTAGGAGAAAAAGCATATACTGACAAAGACCAACTGAATACTATTGCTACGCTATTACAACATGCTGAAAATTTGTATGAGACTAACGCCACATTTACAGATGGAAATCATCAAACAAGAGGAATGTCGGCACTGGCGATGTTAGCCATTTTGTTGCGAGATTTTGAAGGAACAGATAAATGGTACGAGAGAGCGATGACTAGATTAAACGAACATCTATCTAAGGAAATTAACCCTGATGGATTTCAGTTTGAACGCTCAGTACATTATCACATGAGTGATATCGAAACCTATTATTTTGTATATCAACTTGCAAAAATCAGCAACATTACGATCGATAAATCTGTTGAAGATAAACTAAAATCTCTTTTCACAAGTTTAGCAAAAATTTCATATCCAGATAAATCAGCTCCTGTTTTACAAGACGACACAAACGAACCTTGGGCCGAAAAGAATACCATTTCAGGAACAATGAGCTTGGGCTACGTATTATATGAAGATCCTACCGTAGGTTACTTTGCTCAAGACTTGATTGACTCAAATATGTATTGGTTTTTAAACAAGCAACAACTAGAGTCTTTAAAACAAATCGAGAAAAAAAAGCCAGCTTTCGAGTCTGTCACATTACCCGAAACAGCTTATTACATCATGCGTGAAGGATGGAATAAAAATGACAAAATGATGATTATTAGCAATGGTGTAGACGATTTGAAGCCTGATCATCAACATGGCGATATTCTAGGAATTCAAGCTGTAGCAAATGGCCAAGTTATTTTACCTAATTATCAAGTGCGTTATTCATTAACCGACTTTGATTTTTTCAAAAACTCAATGGTTAAAAATGTAGCTTTAGTTGACAATGAATTACAAGGAAAAGAATGGACGTCTAATGAAGGTGGTAGTGGGTTTGGAAAATTTAAAAAGTTGCCACTACCAACTACTATCAGTTGGGAAAGCAATCCGCAATTTGATTTATTTGTGGGCAGTCATGACGGTTTTGAGAATGTAGGAGTCAAATACAGCCGTCAAGTAATTTATTTAAAAGATGATTTATGGATTGTGAAAGATAATTTCTATTCGAAAGAAAAACATACTTACAAGCAAGTTTGGCAGGGTCATTACACCGAAGATTTAAAACCAAATCTTATTAGATCTAATTTTTCAGATGCAACAGGGTTGGATATATACCAACTAACAACAGTAGATAAAAATGAGAAATCAGGTACACGAGGAAAAGAATGGACTGTGGTAAGTAAAGAAAACATGTCTGAATTTAGTTTTATAACTATTTTGCACCCCTATTCAAATTTTGACAAACGAATAAATGAAGAAACAAAAACACCAGAAATAGCAGGTTGGAAACAAAATATCTTACCCTTTCAAGCCACAGGAGATCAACTTAAAAGTTTATCAAAGGGAGGTAAGTCCTTTTTATTTAATGTAAAGACATTAACTATTGCCGCTAATAACATCCAGTTTAATGAACCTACTGACGTTGCTATTGACATCAATGGGTCCCAAATTACACTCTTTAATTTGTCTGAAAAAGCAGCATCAACTATAGTTGTTAGTAAAGCGACAGTTATGCAAGATGGTAAAAGAGTACGCACAAATACCATTTTAAAACCAGGAAATAAACTTGTAATTACGTCTAAATAACTCCACATATAAAACCAGATGCTACAACTGTATCGGGTTTTTTATCCATACTATTTACTAACTATTAGCTGCCGTGAGCTATATTGCAACATACTCAGGTTTTTGACACTCTAAATTCTACTGCTGTCATCGATGTGTGTTTTTTAAACAACCTAACAAAATAAGAATAGTCATCATAGCCTAATCTGCTGGCAACTTCGCTAATAGATAAATTCTTATTCATCAGCATTCGTTTTGCCTCTAGAATAATGCGCTCTGTAATTACTTGAGTCGTAGTCTTCTTCAAGCTTTCGTTGCAAATTCGGTTAAGATGTTTCAAACTTACATTTAACGCATCGGCATAGAAAGAGGCTGCCTTTTCTTGTATAAAATGTACTTCTATCAATTGAGACAGTAGCTTAATTTTATTTGAATAAGGCACTAATTCACTAGTACTATCGTTGCTGTACTTTCGAGCAAATTCAATATGAATACTATCTAAAAGATTCATTATTTTATCATGACTCCACTGCTTTTTTTCGACACTTTCCCGCAACATCATATCAAAATAAGGCTGGATCGCTACCATTTCTTCTGGCGTCATTATAATTTCTGATTTTGCATGGACAGAAAAATAAAATGGAAAGCTATCAATGTTTTTTTGTCCAAAATAAAGATTATACATTTCCTTTGAGTAAAAAATTACATAACCGGCGATATCTTGAGACAAATTCCAATGATGCATTTGGCCGGGTTGTAAAACAAATGCACTCCCCGCTTGCACTTGGTATCGATCAAAATCAATCTCATGAGTACCTGTACCCCCGGTGAAAAGTACTAAAACGTAAAAATCATGCCGGTGTGGCTCTTCAACAAAACTGTGTGTAGTGAGGTGATTTTCGAAAGTGTTAATGTAAAAATCACTAGCTACCGCATTGCAATTAAAGCTTTGAATGGTATAAATAGGATATTTTTTCATTTTATAAATGTCTTTTTTGTGCTATAAGTAGCGAAGATATAAAATAGCTACAAGAGAATAGTAAATTACCTTTGTTAAAAAAACAACCATGGCAAATGCACTCACACATATTTTGAATAATGAATGTCCTCATTGTCAAAAAGGGAAAGTTTTTAATGAAAAGAACATCTTCTTAAATATTGGTTTTCCCAAGATGAATAAAACCTGTTCGTATTGCAAAACACAGTTTGAAAAAGAGCCAGGATACTTTTTTGGTGCGATGTATGTAAATTATGGATTAACCGTTGCTGAAGGAATAGCCACTTATGTAGTTGCTCAGTCATTTTTCACGACCGCTTTTGACTTGAGAATTATCCCCATTATTGCGTTTGTAATTATCGCTTTAGCTTCTATCAATATTAGAATGTCCCGTTTACTGTGGTTGTACATGTTCAAAGATTATTCGATGTAAAATTAGTATCGAATACAATCTTGAGGTAAAGCTGTCATAATTCTAAATTAATGACCTAGCATGTAACAATAAATACTTATTTTTACTGCTACTAATACTTTACAAAATGAGAAACATCTTTTTAAGCAGCTTATTATTTGCAACGGTAACGCTATCTGCACAAAAAAAAGCAGACACGAAGAAAGCACAGATTGTTGAAGCCTCTTGCGGTCAATGCCAATTTGGACTGAAAGGTAAAGGATGTGATCTAGCTGTAAAGATTGGAGACAAAGCGTATTACGTGGCAGGTACATCTATTGATGATCACGGCGATGCACATGCTTCAGATGGTTTTTGTGAAGCAGTTAGAAAAGCCTTAGTAACTGGAAAAGTAGTCGACGATCGTTTTGTCGCTACCTCTTTCAAATTGCTACCAGAAGCGACTAAATAATACCTAACGCTTACTATAAAATTTAAGTTTTAGATACAAATAGAAAAACTCTGTATGATAACATACAGAGTTTTTTATTGCTTTAAATGTAAATTTAATTAGTAACCCGGATTCTGAGTGATTGGGTTTGTAGTATTTGTTACGATTTCTACATTAGGAATAGGTAATAAATCAAATTTTGGATCATTAACTTTAGCTTGCAACTGTGCGGTTGTGTAAGCTCCATCATATTGAGAATAGAAAGGTTGCATTGCAGCAAAGTGATTACTCATTATGGTTTTAGCGTTAACCGTTGTTAGTGTTTTCTTGAAACGTAGTAAGTCAAACCAACGTTGGTTTTCAAGTGCAAATTCCCATCTTCTTTCATTTGCAACAGCACTTTCATAATTTGCTTGCGTACTCAAACTTGAAGCAGTTAAAGCCGCTAATCCAGCTCTCATATGCACTTGGTTTAAATAAGCTAATGTTGTTGCGTTATTCACCCCTACAGCTTCACAGTACATTAATAAAACATCACTATAACGCAATACCGGCCAGTCTAATTCAGAGTCGTTTTGAACCGTAGTTGAAATATTATGCTTTGCAGCCCAATAAGTCCATGTCGCAGGTAAAGAAGATGTAGTTGGTTTGTATACTTTGATGTTGTAATCTCTTCTAATATCATTTGTTCCAAATGAATTGTAAAACTCTTCAGTAGGATTATTATAACTTCCTCTAGTTCCAGCTGGTTGTGCTAGTTTTGTTTGACTTGCAATACTAGATGTATTTGTTGCAAATAAGTTAGACAAAGAACTACCATAACCTAAACCACCTGCTTTAAAACGCACAGCAAAAATCATTTCGGCATTCATTTCATTTGTGCTTGCAAAAACATCTGAATAAGCCGCTGTTCCTGTTAAAAGAGAGTATCCACTATTAGCAATAACATCTGTTAAAAGTGGCACAGCACTCGACTTTTGACCTAGGGTAAGATATACTTTAGCCAAAAGCGATTTAGCAGCCCAAGTAGTAACTTTTCCACGATCAGTAGCAGCTGTTCCGCTATAAGTAGACGAAATACAATTTGCTATAGCATTGTTCAAGTCGGCAACAATAAACTTGTAAATATCCTCTTCACTAGCTCTATTTACTTTAAGTGCCTCATCTGATGTTAATACTTTGTCTACTAAAAATACGCCTCCGTATAATCTAACTAGATTAAAGTAGTGGTATGCTCTCATGAAAGACGCTTCTCCAGCAATTCTTTTTTTAGCAGCATCTGCAATCGTGTAGTCTAGCATACCGTAATCGATTGAACCTGCAGCAGCATTATAGGTAACATTCATACCAGTCATTAAACCATTGATGCTTCTAATACTTTGATATGTGCTTCCCCAGTAGTTCTCGATAAATGAATCGTAAGAAGGAGCTTCAAAAATATCGTTGCTGTAAATTTGCAAGTTCTGAGCTTGAGTAGTACCCACTAAGTTCATAAAGGTATTATCACTACGAATCTCTGATAACATCCACTCATAAGCAATAGGATTTCTCAGCGTGCTGTAAGCACCGGTTAATCCCAAATTTAAAGAGGCTTCATCTCTATAAAATCCATCTTGAGGGATTTGATTTTGATTTTCAAGTTCGATGTAATCACTACAACTTGCTAAAGTCAAAAATGAGAATATAATAAGTAACTTATTTTTATATATTTTATTTTTCATGCTTTCAATTTTTTATGATTTTGTAAAGTTTACAAAGCTTCTAATGACTCGAAGAAGCTTTGTAAAACTGTTATATTAAAGACCCACTTCTAAGCTAAACAAGATTGTTTTTTGAACTGGAAAAGCTCCTCTTTGATAACCATCTATTAAAGGACTTGTTTGAGAAGTTCTTGCTTCTATATTAATTCCTCTGTAGTCTTTATTATTGATGAAAAGTAAATTTTGCCCTGACACTGAAAGTCTCAAATCAGTTAAACCAATTTTTTTAACTATATCTTTTCCTAAACTGTACCCAAGCGTTATCTCTCTCAAAGACATGTATGACGCATCTTCGATAGCATTATCAGTAAACACCCAGTTGTACCCATTTGTAGTATATGGCGTTTTACCATCTCCAGGATTGCTTGGACTCACCCATCTATCTGCCATATAGTTTAAGTTTCTTTCCTTAACCTCGTTGTAATTAATATCTCCATTAATTAATTCTCCACCTTGAACACCTTGTAATGTGAAACTTAAATCAAGATTTTTAAACGTAAACTTATTTGTGATTCCCCAAGTATAATCAGGGTATGGATTTCCTAAATTAGTTCTATCATCGTTATCAATATTACCGTCTCCGTTAATATCTAAGATTTTTAAACCACCTTCTTTCAATCCATTTGTCAAAGATGTTGTTAAACCTGAATCAGCAATATCTGTTTTACTGTTCCATACACCATCTGTTTTAAAACCAAAATAGGTAATTAATGGCTCCCCTACGATAGCGTAGTTATTCAAACCGTTTCTTCCATCAATTGTAGGTGAAATAATTGTTGTTTTATCTCCTAGATTTGTCAACTCGTTTTTAACATGTGAAATATTGAAATCTGTACTCCAAGAGAAATTCTTAGTTTTCACATTCACGGTAGACAATTCTAATTCGATACCTCTATTTCTTAAACTTCCTACGTTTGCAATACCTGCCGTAGAACCAGAAATTAATAAGTTAGATTGCTCTAACAATAACTTGTCTGTGTTCGATTGATATGCATCAATACTTAAGTTAAATCTATTTTTGAACATGGCTAAATCCAAACCAAAATTAGAAGAAAACGTTCTTTCCCAAGTAATGTCAGGGTTATTATTTAAGTTACTTGTATTTGATAATCCATTAGAAACACTTCCTGTTCCAATTCCGCTTAAGTAATTAGCTGAATTCAAATAGTTTTGATATTGAAACTCTCCAATACCGTTGTTCCCTGTTGCACCGTAACTTGCTCTTAAAGCCAACCTATTAATAGCTGAAACTTCAGACATGAAATTTTCTTTTGAAATAACCCATCCTAATGATACTGCTGGAAAACCTCCCCATTTATTACCATCTGCAAACCTACTACTACCATCTGTTCTATAACTTGCCATTAACAAGTATTTGTCTTTATACGAATAATTAAATCTCCCTAAAAACGATACTAATCCTACACTTTCATCAGACTGTTGTGGTTGAAGTACAACTGACGCAAAGTTTAAGTTTTTAATAAAATCTGTTGGAAATGTAGTTCCAGCAGTTACTAATGATTTTGTTCTAGTCGATTGAAAAGTAAATCCTCCTAAAGCACCAAAATCGTGGTTACCAATACTTTTTTTATAGTTTAAAGTATTCTCTGTCAAGAAGTCAAAATAGTTTGTATTTGTGTACGTAGCATAATTAGGATTTCCAAAACGCGCTGCATTTGAAGCACCTGTTTGCACTCTTTTAGAATCTCTATAGTAAATATTTTGAGCAGTACGAAAATCAAGTCCGTCAGCAATATTATAATCTAAAGCAACACTACCTTGAAAGCGAAATTGGTTTGTATTATCATCTTGCTCTAGCAAGGCACGTATAGGATTTGTATTTGAAGTTGTAAATGGAACCGCATTTGCTGCTGTAGTGTACGCAACGCCATTAGGATCTAATCCACTGTATATTAAATTTGCAAAATCGTCATCTTCTGCATACGCTCCTACTTGCACATTTCTACCCGGTTGTTGACCATTGATAAAATCAGCTGTAGCAGCAGTATGATAAACAGGTAAAAAACTAGGAAATCTTGTAAAATCAATATAACCTACAGCTGGTTTTGATGTCTTCGTATTAGAAGGGTTTAAATTGATATTTAACTTTAATTTGTCAGTCAATTTCAAATCAAACTTAGCTCTAAAGTTTAATTTTTCAAATTCGCTTTTTAGCATTAATCCCTCATCACTTTGATATCCTGTAGAGATATAAAATTTATTCTTTTCACCACCACCAGAAACATTAAATTGCATGTCTTGATAGTAAGCAGTACGTAAAGCTTCGTCTTGATAATCTGTAGCTTTACCTCCTAATAAATCATTTTCTATATTGTACTGTGCGCGCCATTTGTCTGCTGAAGGCAAACTACTCCCATAATCAGAAGTCCACAATGGATCTGCATCTCTTAATTTTTGTTCAGCGTACAATCTTTCAACATACTCTTTTGATGTCATCACATCATAAGTTTCATAAGCTTGTTTTACCCCAGAAGTGTTTTTAAAATAATATTTTGTCTTACCTGTTTTACCACTTTTTGTAGTCACTAAAATAACTCCGTTTGCCCCTCTTGAACCATATATTGCAGCAGATGCGGCATCCTTTAATACCTCAACAGATTCTACATCGGCACTATTTAATGCAGAAAATCCATCAGGCATAGGCTGTCCATCAACAACTAATAAAGGTCCAGATCCTGCACTTACAGAACTGATTCCTCTAATATTAATTTGTGTATCGGCACCTGCTTCTGATGAAACACTTTGAACACGTACACCAGCAATTTTTCCTTGTAAGGCATTATCTAATCGAGATACTGGTGCATTTTCAAACTTATCGCTTTTCAATTTTGCTACAGATCCCGTTACGCTAGAACGCTTTTGTGTTCCATAACCTATCACTACCACATCCTCTAGCATGTTTGTCTCCTCTTGCAAGGTCACTGTCATCGTAGTATTTTTACCTACAGTTACCAACTTAGTTGTAAACCCTAAGTAAGAGAATGAAACTATCGATTTAGTTCCAGCTACCATAAGTGTATACCCTCCGTTAAAATCAGTTATGGTGCTTTTAGCGTCAGAGGTAACTGTTACTCCCGGAATAGGCTGTCCCGCATTGTCGACCACTGTCCCAGAAAATTTTATTCCCGCAGTTTGGCCATGTACAATACACGAGAAAACTAAGAGAAACATTAAAATAGTTTTTTTCATAATTGGTTCGTTTTATATTAGTTGTTTTTAGTATTCAGTCCCCCAAGCAATCTACTACAACGATTAAGTAACTTTTAAAAGTGATTATTAAAAAATACTTAAAATTGGTGTGACAAATTGGTTTACCAGTTTAGATTCCAAACATACTTAATTTATTGACATGAAAATATTGTAGTGATAAATTTACATTAAATGCATTTTTTTAGATAAATTAGCAGCACTTACGACAAAAAAAGATTCAATATATCGAAATTTATTAAAGACATTTATGTATTTTTAACAATTTCCATTTCTTAATAAAGTGTAAAATATCCTTCTTATTATCTTACAAATGACCAACAATACTACAAATGGAATATTTGGTTAATCAAATTGGTAAACCAATTTGTATTTTACATTAAAATAACATTTTATTTAGCGACTATATTTTAGCCTACTACATTTTGAAAGCTTCTTATAAATAGTCGAGAACGAGCACTTATTTACTTTTATCTTAAGCATTACTACCTATAAAATGCCATGCCCTCACAATTAAACAACAGCTTACTACGTACTATTTAATCACAATTTTGTAATTTTAATATTTTACAAATTATACCGCCTAAAAAAGTTTATTGTAATTGCTATGAATACAAATCTCTTACTTAAAAATATTGCTAAACACATTACGCTAAACAAGGAAGAGGAGAAGCTCTTTATAAGTATGATAACAGTTCAAAATTGTAAATCGAAAACAATTTTATTGCATGCGGCAGAGACTTGTAAACATTCTTACTTTGTAAATAGTGGCATCTTACGCAGTTTTACAATCAACGATAATATCGTAGAACATGTTTTAAATTTTGCTTGCGAAGGCTACTGGATTGGAGACATGTATAGCTTGCTTTCTCAAAAACCCGGTAATCTATTTATCGAAGTAATTGAAGATGCTGAGTTGCTATTATTATCGAAAGAAAATCAGGAACAACTATATGAGAAGGTTCCAAAATTTGAGCGCTTTTTCAGGATCTTAACCGAAAACTCGCTGGTCGCTAACCAACAGCGCTTAATGGATAATTTAAGCCTATCTGCTGAGGAACGCTTTGAAAAATTTTGTTCGAAATTTCCGCAGCTAATCAATAAAATTCCGCAAAAACAAATCGCGTCTTACATAGGAGTAACTCCTGAGTTTTTTAGCAAAATGAAGAGTAAAATGTTACACCGCTAGTAGTATGATAATGCAACCGTATAACTATAATCATGGTTTTGCGTGAGGGATAGTCGTGGAGCTCTTTTATATATGGCTTTTTTGCCAGATATAAAAAGCGGGAACAAATAGCCCGACCCGTAGGGACACGCCCAAATAATTGCTATTATCAAATATTCTATCGTGATTTTAATATTTCTTAATCTAGGTTAAGTGTCTCTTGATTGCTTAGTGCGTAAATTTGTAGAACATAAATCACTAAATTTATAAACATGGAAAATACTGTATTACACAAAGCAACTACTAGAGGACACGCAGATCATGGATGGTTAAATGCTTACCACAGCTTTAGTTTTGGTAGTTGGTACAATCCAGAAAGAGTACAATTTGGTGCACTTCGCGTTTTGAATGACGATACTATTGCGGCAGGAATGGGTTTTGGTACGCATCCGCACGATAATATGGAGATCCTAACGATTCCACTTGAAGGTGATTTAGCACACAAAGATAGTATGGGGAATACGGAGACAATTAAAAATGGCGATGTACAGGTGATGAGCGCGGGAACTGGAGTCAAACACAGTGAATTTAACCCTAATGATGATCAAAGAACAAAATTATTGCAGATTTGGGTTTTCCCCAACAAGAAAAATGTAACGCCTCGCTACCAACAAATAACTTTGAATAAGGCGGATCGACACAATAAATTACAACAAATTCTATCTCCTAATCCAGAGGACGAAGGCGTATGGATTCATCAAGATGCTTGGTTTCATTTGGGAAAATTAGAGAAAGACACTAGTATTGACTACCACATTAAGAAAGAAGGTAACGGCGTATATGCTTTTGTGCTTTCGGGACAATTGACTATTAACGGTCAAGAATTAGATACTCGAGATGGTTTTGGAATTTGGAATACAGCAACATTAGAATTAAAAATGAATTCAGATGTTGAACTATTGCTAATGGAAGTTCCCATGCAATACTAACTAAAAACAAAAAGACGATGAGTAAAAAAGTGCAATTAGAAAATAACGAAAAAGAAGGTGTTTTTTATATCGAAAACAATGGTGAACTAGTAGGTAAAATGATCTTTAGACATACTGGCTCTAAGCAAATAACCATTGACCACACAGAGGTTACAGATGATGAAACTGGAAAAGGATTAGGAAAAGAAATGGTTACAGAAGCTGTTTCTTATGCTCGAAAAGAAGGCCTCACTATTGTTCCATCTTGTCCTTTTGTAGCACATGTTTTTGATAAAAATGCTAATTTTAAGGATGTATTGTAATTCCCTTGATATAGATAAGTTACCCATTAAAGTAAAAGCGCTGTAGAAGCAAACGCTATACTGCTAAAATTAATAAAAAAGGCTGACTCCTAATATACATTAGTGTCAGCCTTTATATTGTTAAGCAAATTCTATTTTTATTTATCTTTTAAGTCTAAATTTTGAAACGATGAAACATCAATAACGGCTTCCATATCTACATCAAAAGATAGTGTTACACGATCTCCTATCATTGTAACTGGCAACTGACTCGATATTTGAGAAGATCCTACAAAGATGTTAGGATAGTCTTTTACTTTAAAGTAATAAAAACTATTGCCATTTTTAACGTCATTTTGGATTCTAGTAATCACTGTTGTTAGCACTTTTCTATTAGAAACACTATTTGGATTTACCTTATTATCTGACATGTTGTAGACATTTTTATACGATGTTAATGCCTCACGCATGGTATTCCCTACTCCCACAATAGTATAATCAGATATGGCAACCATAGCAAACATTTTTACTAGTCCCCCTTTATCTTTTAAGGTCATCACATACGTTGGAATATTATTGATATTATATGGAATAGGCAACGAAGCTTGATATCCTTTCTCCTGCACTTTACCCTGTGCTGAACTTTGAGCAGCATACTCTGTAGCGCCACCTTGTTTGTAAAAAGTAGCTTCTTTTGTTCGCGTATCTACTAACACAAATCCTACCGCAGATTCATCTTTTCCTACAGAGGTTAATCCTGTGTACCAATATGATCTGTTGTCGTTACCATACACTAAAGTCAATCCTTCGGTAATTTGAAGTTTGTTTTCATTAGAAAAGTTCCAATATCCCTGCACGTATTCTCCCCAATCGTTTAACTGTTCTTCTATAAATTTAATCGGTTGAATGCGATCTACCCATTTAGGTGTGTTTGCAATCGAATATTCTTTCATTTGGCCTGTTTGTGCATTGATTAGAACAATTCCTGTTGCTTCGTCTCCGCTGAAACCAATTTCTTTTTTGAATGTAGTCACTACCCAAAAAGGCAGTCCTTTATCATCAATCTCAAAACTAAAATCTTCTAAACCTACCGTAGCATAGCCGTTTAAATACAATAATCGTTTAATATTTGATTGAAAATACGCCTTAGGTTGGTACTTAATTTTTACTGGGCTTCCGCCAATGTTTTGCACCAACTTCACATCTCTTTCATTTGTAGCCGAAACCATTACATATCCTGCTGATCCAGATCTATTGTTCATCCATTTAAAAAAACCAGAGTGCAACAACGGAGCTACCCAATACAAGTCATTGTTCACCTTTTGAATACAAAATTCTCCTAATTCTACTTGGCTACCTAATGCAGGTTGTGATCCCAATACTTTCTCTCCTAATAAGTGTGCTAAATCCTCATCTACCACTCTAATTTCATCAATAGAAATAGGAGCAATATGATTAGAAATTTTATTACCATCAGCAACTTTACCTAGGAGTGTTTGATAAGCTGCTGTTCTAAAAACAGGCAAACTAGTCAATAGCGGTGTAATCACGAGATAAGCTAGCACCACAAGCATGAAGTACAAAACAAATTTATTAGGCCTTTTAGCAATTTTTACTTGCTTTTTGTCTGGGGAAATTTGCAAACCTGTTGAGATGATAACCCAGAACACACTTAAGAATAGCAGCGCAATAGGAAATCCCACAAAACCGTAATTGATTGTAGGCATCCCTACATAAAAAAGTAAAATCGCAACTATAATAAAAAGCGAACCCGAAACTATATTTTTCATAATAAAAGAGCATTTAATAATTAGTAGATAAATCCTTATTTTGTTACATCAAACCTAAAGTTAATTCTAGGGAAATTTAGATAAGTTGAGCTCCAAATAATTATTTAAAAAACAGTAAATTAGCACTAGCTCAAACCAATTGTGGCAGCCACTTTATCCTAAATTTCAAATACACATTTTAAAATACTAACAAATGGAAAACGCACTCGAAAATGACATTACAGGACATATAGGAATACAGAAATATTTGTGCACTATTACATGGCGCAACGGCCAATTTATAATGGACGAACCTGAAAAAATTGAAGGCCAAGATTTAGGACCTGATCCCTATACTACGCTGCTTGCCTCGTTAGCAGCTTGTACGCTCTCTACTTTAAGAATGTACATTGATCGAAAAGGATGGGACATACCCGAAATCAATATTGCCTTAAATTTTCATCAAGAAAGCAATCCCGAACTCACTACAACAATTACTAGAAAAATCACTTTTCCTGTTGCTGTTGAAGCTGATATAAAGAAACGATTATTGATCATTGCCGAAAAATGTCCAGTCTCTAAATTATTGAAGAGTACTATTATAATTGATACGCTGTTGTAATAATTCCTTATATAAACTAAACGAAATATCTAGCCCCGATTGCACCGGCATCCTCCTAGTCCTGATCTTTAAGGACTAGGAGATAGAGGTAAAAGCGGGAGAATGGCTTGTTGCTTAACGGGAGTTGCTGCTTCTAAGTAGAAAAATGTTGTTTGTAAAAAAAAATACTATTTTTGCAGCTGGTTTAATTTCGAAAATAGTAAACCATTCAATCTTTAAATTTAAAATATGAAAGCATACGTATTTCCAGGACAAGGCGCACAATTTACAGGAATGGGAAAAGATTTATATGAAAATTCTCCTCTAGCAAAAGAATTATTTGAGCAAGCAAACGAAATTTTAGGCTTTAGAATCACAGACATCATGTTTGAAGGAACGGCTGAAGAATTGAAAGAAACAAAGGTAACACAGCCTGCGGTTTTTTTACATTCGGTTATATTAGCTAAAACTTTGGGCACTGATTTCAAGCCAGAAATGGTTGCAGGACACTCCCTTGGAGAATTCTCAGCTTTAGTAGCTAATGGTGCTTTGTCATTTGAAGACGGATTGAAATTAGTTTCACAAAGAGCATTAGCGATGCAAAAAGCATGCGAAATCAAACCATCAACTATGGCGGCAGTTTTAGGACTTGCTGATAATGTAGTAGAAGAGGTTTGCGCAAGTATTGATGGAGTTGTAGTTGCAGCAAATTATAACTGCCCAGGACAATTAGTTATTTCAGGAGAAACAACTGCTGTTGAAGCGGCTTGTGTAGCTATGAAAGAAGCGGGAGCAAAACGCGCCTTATTATTGCCTGTAGGTGGTGCTTTTCACTCGCCTATGATGGAGCCCGCAAGAGAGGAACTAGCAGCAGCTATTGAAGCAACTACCTTCTCTACTCCTATTTGCCCAGTATATCAAAATGTAACGGCAAGCGCAGTTTCGGACGCAAGCGAAATCAAGAAAAACTTAATCATACAATTGACAGCTCCGGTAAAATGGACACAATCAGTACAACAAATGATTGCCGATGGCGCTACTTTATTCACTGAAGTAGGTCCAGGAAAAGTCTTGGCTGGATTGATTGGAAAAATCGATAAAGAAGCTGCTACTGCAAATGCATAGGTGACATTCTTCAAAGTTTATATTAAGCTATAAAGCAAAAAATCCCAAAAAATCTTCTTGATAGTTTGGGATTTTTTGATAAGTATAATTTAATGTAAAAAACAATTAGCTACGTACTTTTTGTTCCCATTTCCAAGCACTTGCCATCGCTTCGTCTAATGTAGATGCTGCTTTCCAACCTAAAACCGTATTGGCTTTATCAGTATTAGCGTAAGCTTCTGTAATATCACCTTCACGGCGACCTACAATTTTATACGGCAGTTTTGTTCCACTTACTTTTTCGAATGCTTGAATTACTTCTAACACTGAACTTCCGGTTCCCGTTCCTAAATTAAAAGTCTCTACTTTATCAAGATTCTTTTTATCTAATAATCGTTTTAAAGCAATTACATGGGCTTTAGCCAAATCGACTACGTGAATATAATCACGTACCGCAGTTCCATCAATTGTAGGGTAATCATCTCCATAAACGGAAAGTTCTTTTCTTAATCCCATTCCCGTTTGTGTAATAAACGGAACTAAATTTTGAGGCACTCCTAGTGGTAATTCTCCTATCTCCGCTGAAGGGTGCGAACCAATAGGGTTAAAATAACGCAATAAAATAGCATTAATATTAGTCACCTTGGCTGTATCTGTGATGATCTCCTCTCCTATCTGTTTGGTGTTTCCATAAGGTGACATCGCTGTTTGTATAGGAGCATTTTCGGTTATTGGCATTTTTTCAGCTTGACCATATACTGTACATGACGAACTAAAAATGAAATTAGCCGCGTCTTTTTTCTGTAATTCTTGCAAAAGATATACCAGCGCATTGATATTATTTTCATAATACAACAAAGGATTCTCTACACTTTCACCCACCGCTTTTGAAGCAGCAAAATGTATCACCCCTGCAATGTCTTGATTTTTACTAAAAAAATCCTGCACACTAGTTTTTACTCTTAGATCTAATTTTTCAAATGCTGGAACCTTACCCGTAATATTTTTTATACCCTCTAAAACGCTTAGTGACGTATTAGACAAATCATCGATAATTACCACCTCAAAACCTTGATTTTGGAGCTCTACAACGGTATGCGAACCTATAAATCCCAATCCTCCTGTAACCAGTATTTTCATCTTTTATGTTTAAATATTAATGGTTATGCTATTTTTTTGCTTCATAAAAAAGACGCGATTAATCGCGTCTTCATTCCTTATTTTAAAAATTCTAAAACACTATCGGTAATGAATTTTATTTGTTCGTCATCAAGTTCAGTATGCATTGGTAATGACAATACCTCTTGAACCAATTGATTTGTAACTGGAAAATCTTCTTCCTTATATCTTTCGTCTACATACGCCTTTTGTGAGTGTAGCGGAATTGGGTAATAAATAGCACAAGGAATTCCTTTATCTAATAAATGTTGCATTAAGCCATTTCTATCAGCATCAAGAATACGTAATGTATATTGATGAAATACATGACAGTCACAGATATCACAAATTTGAGGCGCAATAATATTTTTGTGCCCTTCAAAAGCTGCAGAGTATTTTCTCGCTGCATCTTGCCTCGCTGCATTATATTGATCCAGTAAAGGTAACTTTGTGTTTAAAACTGCTGCTTGAATACTATCTAAACGAGAATTTACACCCACAACATCGTGGTGGTAACGTTCGTACATTCCGTGATTTACAATTCCGCGTAACGTATGTGCCAGTGCATCATCATTTGTAAAAATTGCACCACCATCACCATAACACCCTAAATTTTTAGAAGGAAAAAACGAAGTCGCTCCTACATGTCCTATAGTACCCGCTTTTTGCTTAGCACCGTCAGACGATTTACAGTTGGCTCCTATAGCTTGCGCATTATCTTCTATCACATATAAGTTATGTTCTTTGGCAATAGCCATAATCGCTTCCATATTAGCAGCACGCCCAAATAAATGAACAGGAACGATTGCCTTTGTTTTTGGAGTAATTGCTTTTTTGATTGCATCAATAGAAATATTCATATTGTACATATCAACATCTACTAATACTGGTGTTAATTGCAACAATGCAATAACTTCAACAGTAGCAGCAAAAGTAAAATCGGCAGTGATTACTTCGTCACCTGGTTGCAAACCTAATCCCATCATTGCTATTTGCAAGGCATCAGTACCATTTGCACAAGGAATTACATGCTTAACACCTAAATAATCCTCTAAATTCTTTTGAAATTTATGAACTTCGGGTCCGTTGATGTACGTATTTGTATCTAAAACTTCTTGGATAGAAACGTTAACAGTCTCTTTTATTTTTTCGTATTGACTTTTTAGGTCAACCATTTGTATTTTTTTCATTCGATAAAAATTATAAATACAAAATTAAGAATTTATAATCACACTAAATTCAGAATAGCTTTTTATTTGCATAGCTGACGCCAACAGTAAGAGTACAGTGCTTGGCGAGCTATAGTAAAAACAAGATTCGGAATAAAATATGTATTTTAGCTTCCAAAAAATACAACTCATGTTTTTCCTATACAATTGTTTTGCAATCATCACTTCAAAAATACTTGCTTTAATAGCACTCTTTAATCCAAAAATGAAGCTGTTTGTCGCAGGAAGAAAAGATGTTTTTACCATTCTATCACAAAAAATAGCACCTCAAGACAAAACGATCTGGTTTCACGCCGCATCTTTAGGAGAATATGAGCAAGGGCTACCCGTTATCGAAAAGGTAAAAGCCACTTACCCTACACATAAAATCATTGTTACTTTTTTCTCTCCATCTGGATATGAGGTTCGAAAAAACAATACAGTAGCTGACCTTACCCTCTACTTACCATTAGACACTAGAGGAAATGCCAAGGAATTTATTGCATTGGCACAACCTGATTTAGTATTCTTCATTAAATATGAATTTTGGCCTAACTATTTAAACGAACTCCAATCTAGAAACATAAAGACATATTTAATTTCGGGTATTTTAAGAGAGAACCAAGCATTCTTTAAATGGTATGGAGGTTTTTATCGAAAGGCACTCGACGCCTTTACCTACTTTTTTGTTCAAAATGAACAATCAAAAAAACTGTTAGCAAGTATAGGCAAAAATAATGTCGCCATCTCGGGAGATACTCGCTTTGATCGCGTAGCAGCTATAGTAGAGAAAGACAACCGCTTAGATTTTATTTCAGAATTTAAAAATGATCAGCTTACCGTAGTTGTTGGAAGTTCGTGGCCTAAAGACGAAGTACTATTAACACAATACATTAATACAACGAAGCTGGCAACCAAATTTATCATTGCTCCTCATAATATAAAACCTGAGCAAATTAATGAATTGAAAACGGGCATCACCCGCAAGACGATTCTATTTTCAGAACGTGAAGGCAAAGACCTAAGTGAATACGATGTCTTAATTATAGATACTATAGGAATTTTGACAAAAATATACAGCTATGCTGATATTGCTTATGTAGGAGGAGGTTTTGGAAATCCAGGAGTCCACAATATATTAGAGCCAGCCACTTTTGGCGTACCTATAGTAATAGGACCTAACTATTCCCATTTTGCAGAAGCTACTGCCTTAATCAATTTAGAGGGCTGTACAGCCATTCAAAATTTAGCCGAGCTAACGTTAAAAATGGAGGAATTAGTACGTGACGAAATGCTGCGTTATGAAAAAGGACACATCTGCAGTACCTTTATTGACATGAATAAAGGCGCAACGCAAATCATAATGAATTATGTTGCACAATCTGCTACAATTTAAACTAGAATAACCCCACTACTATAGTGTTACTTTTTTATACACTTAAAGCTTTTAGTAATTCATAAGTAAAGAATTAATTAGGTTATTTATTAGCCTTATTAAAAAGCAGCTCAATAAATAAAGTAGAAGTAAATAGAGCCTTAAAAACCTATAAACCAACACAAAACAGTCTATACCCGCGTTTTGCTTTTCTAATTCAAGCTTTTCATAGGCGCTGTTTTGTTCAAATATTCCTGCCAGAAGCAGCAGTAATTAATTGCACGTTAATCCCTTTTTAAGGAGCACAATTTTTAGGCACAGATATTGCTCTAAACCACTAAGACAAAAAAGATTAATTATTTTTAAAAAAAAATTCAAAAAATAATTTACATATCAAAAATTTTATATCTTTGCGTCGAATTAATAATTAACCTTTATATTAAATTAAGATGAAAAAAGTATTTTTAAGTTTAGCTGCTATTGCTGTATTAACTGTTGTTTCTTGTAAAAAAGCTGACGCTGCTGCTGAAGACACTATGGCTGTAGATTCTTCTGCTGTTGTTGTTGATTCTGCTGCTCAAGTAATGGATTCTGCTGCACAAGTAATGGATTCTGCTTCTACTGTAGCAACTGATGCTGCTGAAACTGCAACTGAAGCTGCACACTAATCAGAATTAAATTCTAAAATCAAAGCCATCCGCGCAAGCGTGATGGCTTTTTTATTTTAGCTATTTTTTACTTTTAAGTAAACACCAATAAAAAGGCGCTCTTTATAAAAAGAGCGCCTTTGCTATTTATTAAAACCAACGTTTAATCAGTAAACGTAAAATCATTATTGGAAAAATCTAAAATCTCAGCTTTAGAACCATATTTTACAATTTCAGCAATTCCTTTCTGCACCATTAACTCTGTACTGTATTTTCTACTCGTTGCAATCACCACTCCATCGACGACAACCCTAAAAAAGAACTTCCCCTTTGTTGTTTTAAACTTAACATAAGAGCAGCTTTCAAAAAGCAATTTCAATCGTTCTGCATCGGCCTCGCAATCCATTCTTAGCTCATAAGGATTACTAGTAAATATCGTCTTTCCTTTTCTTGAAGTAAGCTCAAATTTATAGTCGCCGCTAAAACGTTTTGTAATTACTAGAGAAGCCATATTTAAATATAATTGTGATTTTGAACAAATAAAAGAGAAAACGATAAATACAAATGCTTTAAAAAAAAAGCAAAAAAAAAGCCTCTTCAAAAGAAGAGGCTTTAGTACTCAGAGCGGGACTTGAACCCGCACGAACATTGCTGTTCACTGGATTTTAAGTCCAGCGTGTCTACCAATTTCACCATCCGAGCATTATGTGACGTGGAGCGAAAAACGGGGCTCGAACCCGCGACCTCGACCTTGGCAAGGTCGCGCTCTACCAACTGAGCTATTTTCGCATTTCAATTCTTGATAAGAACAACAATACTTGTTGTGTATTGCGGTGGCAAATTTAAGACATTTATCCAATTAAACAAGTACTTTAGAAATAATATTTTTAATTATTTTATAATACTCTGATAACCTAAACTTTAAAAATAAATTATTTTCTAGTGATCATTCTTTTTATTTCATTCAGCTTCATTAATGCTTCTACAGGCGTGATTGTATTAACATCTAAGTTTAATATTTCCTCTTTTATCTCTTCTAATAAAGGGTCGTCTAAATTGAAAAAACTCATTTGCATTTCGTCTTGCTCTGCCTTAATTCCGTTTAAAACTTCTCCCGAATGATTTTTCTCAAGCTTCTTCAAAATCTTCTGCGCTTTTAACAAAACAATTTGAGGCATACCAGCCATCTTCGCTACATGAATTCCGAAACTATGCGCACTACCGCCTTTTACTAATTTTCGAATAAAAAGCACATTGTCTTTTAATTCTTTTACTGCTACATTATAGTTTTGAATTCTTGAAAGTGACTCTGTCATTTCATTTAGCTCGTGGTAATGTGTAGCAAAGAGCGTTTTAGGTCTTGAAGGATGCTCGTGTAAAAACTCGGCAATAGCCCAAGCAATCGAGATTCCGTCATAGGTGCTCGTTCCACGACCTATCTCATCCAGAAGCACTAAACTTCGATCAGAAATATTATTCAAGATAGAAGCCGTCTCATTCATCTCGACCATGAAAGTAGATTCCCCCATTGAGATATTGTCACTCGCCCCTACTCGAGTAAAAATCTTATCCACAACACCCATTCGCACACTGTCTGCAGGAACAAAACTTCCCATTTGGGCCAGTAGTACAATAAGTGCCGTTTGACGCAAAATAGCCGATTTACCAGACATATTCGGACCTGTAATCATAATTAATTGCTGGGTTTCACGATCTAAGTACACATCATTAGCAATATAAGACGTACCAACTGGCAGCTGTTTTTCGATAACAGGATGCCTACCATTTTTTATTTCTAATTCGAATGTATCGTCTAATTCTGGACAGCTGTATTTATTTTCGATCGCTAACTGTGTAAACGAACACAGGCAATCTAGTTGCGCAACTAAGTTAGCATTTAACTGTACTGGCTTAATATAAGTAGCAATCCAAGCCACTAGTTGCTCAAATAACTCGGCTTCGATTTTATGAATTTTCTCTTCGGCTCCAAGGATTTTAGCTTCATACTCTTTTAACTCTTCGGTAATATAACGCTCTGCATTTACTAGCGTTTGCTTTCTAATCCACTCTGTAGGTACCTTATCTTTATGGGTGTTCCTTACTTCGATATAATAACCAAAGACGTTATTAAACGAAATTTTTAAAGAGGTAATTCCGGTGCGCTGTGATTCACGCGCTTCTATTCCTTCAAGGAATTCTTTTCCAGAGGTAGATATTGCTCTTAACTCATCAAGCTCTGCACTAATACCCTTAGCAATCGCATTCCCTTTGGCAACAGCCACAGGAGCATCTTGATTTAACGTAACTTTAATTTTTTCACGCAACAAATCACAGCTATGCAAACTATCCCCAATTACTTTTACAGCTTCCTGAGAACTTGCTAGAGCCAATGTTTTCATAGGAATAACAGCATCTAATGATTCTTTAAGATACACCACCTCGCGAGGCGATACTTTTCCGGCTGCGATTTTAGAAATCAAACGCTCTAGATCAGAGATTTGTTTAATTTGAGACTGCATTAGCTGCAGTACTTCTTGATTTTCTTGGAGATAAGCAACCACTTGATGGCGACTTTTTATTTTTGAAGCCTCCTTTAAAGGCAATGCTAACCATCTTTTTAATAAACGACCACCCATTGGCGAAAGCGTTTTATCGATCACATCTAGTAATGTAACCGCATTAGGATTATAACTATGATACAACTCTAAATTACGAATCGTAAAGCGATCCATCCATACATAAGCATCTTCGGCAATACGCTGAATTGCGGTGATGTGCTGCACTCTGTTATGCTGTGTTTCTCCTAAATAATATAAGATTGCTCCTGACGCAATTACTCCTTCTTTTAAATCTTCGACACCAAAACCTTTTAAAGAGATGGTTTGAAAATGTTTAGTCAAAGTCTCAAATGCATAATCTTCTTTATAAATCCAATCCTCTAAATAAAAACTGTGATAGTCTTCACCAAAAGCTTGTTTAAAATCACTTTTGTTATTTTTAGGTATTAAAACCTCTGAAGGATTGAAATTTTGTAATAGTTTATCAATATACTCTGCATTTCCCTGAGCTGTTAAAAACTCACCTGTAGACACATCAAGAAAGGCAATCCCTATAGATTTATTAGCAAAGTAAACTGATGCTAAAAAATTATTAGTTTTAGACTGCAATACTTCATCATTCATAGAAACACCAGGAGTAACTAACTCAGTAACGCCACGTTTTACGATAGTTTTAGTCATTTTAGGATCTTCTAACTGATCACAAATAGCGACACGCAAACCTGCTTTTACTAATTTTGGCAAATAGGTATTTATCGAATGATGCGGAAAACCAGCGAGAGCCGTTTCTGTTTCAGATCCTGCCCCACGCTTTGTTAAGGTAATCCCGAGAATCTTAGACGCTCGCACTGCATCCTCCCCAAAGGTTTCATAGAAATCACCTACACGAAATAATAAGCAAGCATCAGGATACTTTCTTTTTATATCATTATATTGTTTCATCAACGGAGTTTCCTTAACGACTTTATCTTTGGCTGCCAAAATATTTACTTTTAAATGATGTTTATTACAGCAGCGAATTTAAATATTATATCTTCAATAACGAATTACTATAAAAAAAATAACGACTTTTAGGGTAATTTTAAGTTATTGGCACGATTTTTTCTTTAAATTTGTTGAAATAATTATAAAATTAAAATCATGAAAAAAATACTTACACTTGCAATGCTAGTTGTTTTAGGAGTTACAACTTCTCAAGCTCAAGAAACTACTAAAAAAGTTAAAGCTGCAACTGCTAAAGTTGATGGAGCTGGAATGACATTTGTTAATGAAACTATCGATTACGGTAAAATTGCACACAACGCAGATGGAAAACGTGAATTTGTATTTACAAATAACGGTAACAAGCCATTAATCATTACAAACACTCAAGGTTCTTGTGGTTGTACAGTTCCTACTTCTCCAAGAGAGCCTATTGCTCCTGGTGCAAAAGGTGTGATTGGTGTAAAATATGCTACTGATAGAGTAGGTCAATTTACTAAAACAGTAACTGTAACGTCAAACGCTGCAGGACAACCTACAAAAGTACTTACTATTAAAGGTGAAGTATTAGCTGATGCAGCTGCAAAAAGCTAATAGCTCTAAAATATATTTTTAAAAGCTTCCCTCACACGGAAGCTTTTTTTTTACAACAAACAAAATAGCATGAGAAAATTAGAGAATAGCGAGTTAGAGCGTAAAAGTGTCGAGGCATTTAAACAATCAGACAAGACCCCAATCACGATTATACTTGACGACATTAGAAGTTTGCACAATATTGGTTCTGTTTTTAGAACTTCAGATGCTTTTTTAATCGAAAAAATATATCTGTGCGGAATCACTGCCACTCCTCCTAACAAGGAAATTCACAAAACCGCATTAGGCGCTACAGAAACTGTGAGTTGGGAACATCACGAAAATGTATTGGAAGTAATTCAAAAATTAAAAAACGATAATGTGATCACGCTAGCAATCGAGCAAGTAGAAAGTGCAACATTTTTACAGCGTTTTACAATCGATCCTTCGCAGCGTTACGCAGTCGTTTTTGGGAACGAAGTACACGGTGTAAATCAAGAAGCAGTGGCACTATGCGATGGCTGTATCGAAATTCCGCAATTAGGAACGAAGCACTCCTTGAATATTTCAGTAAGTGCAGGAATCGTAATTTGGGACCTATTCAAGCAATTCAAGTATTAATTTGAAGCGAGCTTTTTTCGAATTTCGTCCAGAATAAAAAGGTAATCCGATTGGTTTTTGACAAAGTCTTTATCAGAAACATCCACGATTAAAACATTCAAATCTTTTTGAGATTTAATATAGTCTAGATAACCGCTGTTGATTTTATCTAAATAGTCTGCTGCAATATTTTGCTCATAATCGCGACCACGTTTTTTAATATTTTGAAGTAGTCGATCTGAATTTTGATATAAATACACATAAAGGTCTGGCTTGGGCATTTCCTTATATATAATATCAAATAAATTGCGGTACAAGCGATATTCATCATCTGCAAGAGTGATCTTAGCAAATATCAATGATTTAAAAATATGATAGTCGGCTACTAGAAAATCTTTGAACAAATCAAATTGCGCTAAATCATCTGATAACTGCTGGTATCTATCTGCTAGAAAAGACATTTCTAGCGGAAACGCATACCTATTTTGATCTTCGTAAAATTTAGGCAAAAAAGGGTTATCAGCAAAGCGCTCTAGTACTGTTTTAGCATTAAAATCTTCGGCTATTTTATTAGTTAAAGTTGTTTTCCCAGCACCAATATTCCCTTCAAAAGCGATGTAATTGTAATTTTCTAATGGGATATCCCTAAGCGGGTTTTGTAAAGTCCCAATAGTTACGCACACACTATCATCAACCGATGCAGCAACTAATTCTTTGATTGTTTTCTTTAAAACAGGATGTACAATATCTAGTTTTAAATCAGCAAGCGGCAATAGTACAAAGTTTCTTTCTTGCAATAAAGGATGTGGAACTTGCAAATTACTAGTAGCAATTACTTCATCGTCAAAAAAGATTAAATCAATATCTATCAATCTAGCTTGGTATCCTTCTTGCTCCAATCGTATGCGCCCTAACTTTTTTTCTAATTCTAGAATTTGGTTTAACACAACTTCTGCAGTACTAAAAGTATGAATCAATACCGCGCAATTATAAAACGCATCACTTTCAAATCCCCATGATGGTGATTCATAAAGTGATGACACCCTGACTACTGTTCCCACCTCTTGATGGATCAATTGTAAAGAATGTTTGATATTCTCAAGACGATCGCCTTGATTGCTCCCAATAGCTAATATAACCTGATGCTGTACTTTCATATTAAGGACAAATTAACTAAAACAATTTTAGAATTGCCCTATCTTTGGATAAAGTGTTACCTTATTATTTTAAAAATAAAAACAGCAGTCCGCTGTAACAATTACCCCAATTACACTACTTATTAATAAAAATATAGTTATGAAGTTTTTAGGAAATGTATTAGCCACTATAATTGGCTTATTTGTATTCTGTATGCTCTTTTTCTTTGGAATCATTTTCATAGGAGCAGTTTTTGGAGGCGACTCTGAAGAAGTTACAGTAAAAGAAAATTCTGTTATTCAACTTGACTTAAAAAATATCAGTTATGATTTTGCCGGTAAATACGAAGACCCTTGGGTTACCATTTTTTCTGACAATGAAAAAGTAGGCGTTATAGACATTATTCATGCCATAGCAACTGCAAAAACCGATGATGACATCAAAGGTATTTCTATTTTAAATCAAGAATCATCTTTAGGTATGGCTCAAAGTAAAGAGTTAAGAGATGCACTAGAAGATTTTAAAAAATCAGGGAAGTTCATACTTTCTTATGCTAATACGTATTCGCAAAAAGCCTATTATATTAATTCGGTTGCCAATACCGTTTACTTAAATCCAGTGGGAGACATGGACTTTAAAGGTTTATCATCAGAAGTAATGTTTTACAAAGACCTACAAGAAAAGTCAGGAATCAAAATGGAGGTTATCCGTCACGGAAAATATAAAAGCGCCGTAGAACCTTTCTTAGAAAACGAAATGAGTCCTGCAAATAGAGAACAAGTAACAGCCTTATTGACGTCAATATGGACCTCTATAACTGCTGATATTTCGAAAAGTAGAAACCTATCAGTAGCAAGATTAAACGAAATCGCAGATGGATTATTAGCTCGTACGCCAGAGATGGCAAAGGCAACTAAAATGGTAGATATCATTGCTTATGAAGATGTATACCATAACGACATTAAAAAGAGATTAAAAGTAGCTAGCGATAAAGAATATAATAAAATTTCGATTGTTGACTACACTAAAAAAACAGTAACAACATCAGAAAAAATTGAAGGTGATAATCAAATCGCCGTTATCTATGCTCAGGGCGAAATTCAAAGTGGTGAAGGTGATGTAAACACTATTGGTGAAGGATCTATGCGCAGATCATTACAAGAAGCTAGAGAGAATAAAAAAGTAAAAGCAGTTGTGCTTCGTATTGATAGTCCGGGTGGTAGCGCACTTACATCTGACTTAATATGGAGAGAAGTTGAGTTGACTAAAAAAGTAAAACCGGTAGTTGTTTCAATGGGTAATTATGCCGCATCTGGAGGCTATTACATCGCTTGCAACGCATCAACAATATTTGCCGAAAACAACACGATCACTGGTTCAATTGGTGTTTTTGGAATACTACCTAATTTTAGCAAACTAACGTCAAGAATAGGTATTCATGTGGAGCAAGTAAATACTAATAAAAATGCTGCCGCTTATAGCCCTTTTGTTCCATTAGACGAAAATTTCAAAGCCGTTACTCTTGAAGGTGTAGAATACATTTACAAAACTTTTGTGAATCACGTAGCCGAAGGTAGAAAAATGACCTTTGAACAAGTTGACGCTATTGCTCAAGGTAGAGTTTGGTCTGGTTCAGAAGCGATAAAAATTGGTCTTGTAGATAAAATAGGTGGTTTAGATGCAGCTATTAAAGAAGCCGCTTCTTTATCGAAAACAAAAACATACAGCACACAAAACTATCCTGAATACAAAAAGAACTTTAATGACATGCTATCTGGATTGCCATTTGCTAAGACTAAAGAATCATTCATTCAAGAAATTGGTGAAGAGAATTACATCTTAATGCAAAAAGTTAAAAAGATGCAAACGCAAAAAGGTGTTCAAGCTTTAATGCCATTTGAAATTAGCATTCAATAGTTAGCACTAACCAAAATTCAAATCCGCTACTTATTTTGTAGCGGATTTTTTTTTGCGATAAACTCAGCAGTCACATGCTTTACAAGTAGCTGTAACCACCCCTAAACATACATTTGTGAAAATTTTAAAAGCCTAGTATTGTTAAAATGCTATTTTTGTACTCTTAACGATGTTAATTTCATCATTACAGTATTAAATAAATTAAAAAAACAATATGTTAAAGACAATATTAAAAGTTCTTGCAGGTTTGCTATTGCTACTCGTTGCTTCACTATTTGCAATTCCTTACTTTTTTAAAGACCAGATTACCGCTAAGATTACGACAATTATCAACAGTAAAGTTGATGCAAATGTTAGTTTTAAAGACGCCAATTTGAGCCTTTTTAAAAACTTCCCTAATGCAAGCTTAACCCTAGATAGTTTGACAATTATTAACAAAGCACCTTTTGCTGGCGACACCTTAGTTGCCCTTGGCGAACTAGATTTAAAAATGTCTGTAAAAGAACTTTTTAAAGATGCTAACGAGACCATGAATATTCAAGGAATCTCGACTAAAAATGGTGTCGTAAATATTTTATTTAATAAAGACGGCTTAGGCAATTATGACATTGCTATTAAAGACGACAAGCCTGCTACCGAAAGTGGCGATAGCAAATTATCATTGAATATCCAAAATTATAAAGTAGACAACTTAAGGTTTAAATATTACGATGAATCATCAAAGATTAAGTTGGTACTGGACAGCATTAATCATGAAGGTACTGGAGATTTTGCTGCATCAAAATTAGATTTGGTTACTAAGACCACAACAAAGGTATCACTAGATATGGATAAGGTGAACTACATGAAAAATGTAGCATTGACACTTGATGCTGTTTTAGGAATCGATCTAGAAAATAGCAAATACAGCTTTAAAGAAAATAAAGCACTGATTAATCAATTGCCACTTGCATTTGATGGATTTATCCAAATTGTAGAAGGCGGACAAGATTATGACTTAAAATTCAAAACACCTACATCGTCATTTAAGAACTTTCTAGGAGTTATTCCTGCAGCTTACGCTGCTAGTTTAGACAACGTGAAAACTACGGGAGATTTTAGTATTGTTGGTTTTGCTAAAGGAAGGTATTCTGACACCACTGTTCCTAAATTCAGTATTGCTATTGCATCAAATAACGCCTCTTTTAAATATCCTGATTTGCCTAAATCAGTTCAAAATATCGTAATCGACACTAAAATTATCAACGAAACAGGAATTTTAAATGATACTTACGTTAATCTCGATAAGCTTTCTTTCAAGATAGATCAAGATGTTTTTAACGCTAAAGCAAAAATTACTAATGTTACTCAAAATGCTGTTGTTGATGCAATGTTGAAAGGAACAGTTAATTTAGGAAATCTTTCACAAGCGTATCCTATTAAGTTAGACAAGCCGTTATCAGGGATTTTAAAGGCAGATGTTACTACTAAATTTGACATGCAATCTGTAGAGAAAAGTCAGTACCAGAATATCAATAACGCAGGTACGATGAGTTTATCTGGATTTAAATATACCGATGAAAACGGAAAAGCATTGAACATTAGCACAGCACTAGTACAATTCAATCCAAGCCAAGTTAACTTAAAACAATTTAATGCCGCTACTGGTAAAAGTGATATTAGCGTAACTGGAATTTTAGAGAATTTCTATGGCTTTATATTCAAAAACCAAGAGTTAAAAGGAAACTTCAATTTGTCTTCTAACCAACTTGCGGTAAGCGATTTTATGACTACCGGAAGCGCTACAGCAAGTAAAACAACTACCGAGGGTAAAACAGCTACTACAGCTCCACAAGCAACTGACGCGATGAAGATTCCAGCTTTTTTAAATTGTACGCTTAGCGCGAAAGCCAATACGGTTTTGTATGACAATTTAACCTTAAAAGACGTCTCAGGAAAACTAATTGTGAAAGACGAGAAGGTAACCATGGAAAATGTAAAGACAGCTATCTTTGGAGGAAATATTGGTTTGAATGGATCTGTGTCTACCAAAGGAAAAGTACCTGTATTTGACATGAATTTAGGATTGAATCAAGTAGACATCGCACAGTCTTTTACGCAATTAGACATGCTTAAAAAACTAGCTCCTATTGCAGGAATTATTAACGGTAAATTAAACTCAACAATTAAGTTAAACGGAAACCTGACTAATGATATGAGTCCGGATCTTAAGAGTTTAACCGGAGACTTATTAGGTCAATTACTTTCTACGACTGTAAATGCTAGTAACTCGACTTTATTGACAGCGCTGACTTCAAATATCAAGTTCTTAGATTTAAGCAAAATCAATTTTAACGATTTAAAGGCTGCAATCACTTTTAAAGACGGACAGGTAAGTGTGCGTCCGTTTGACATTAAATACAAAGACATTAAAGCAACAATAGGTGGTACGCATGGCTTTGACCAAACGATGAACTATAGTTTAAAATTTGATGTACCGGCAAAATACCTTGGGTCAGATGCTAATGCATTAATAGCTAAGTTAACACCCGCAGATGCAGCTAAATTAGAAAACATACCTATTAACGCCTTAATGACAGGGAATTTCTCAAGTCCGAAAATCTCTACCGATCTTAAAACTGCCGTGACTAATTTAACAAATCAATTAATCCAACAGCAAAAAGCAGCTTTAATTAGCAAAGGAACAAGCAAGTTAACCGACTTGATTAACAAAAATAAAAAACCTGGAGACAGCTCTAAAACAGTGTTACCTACAACTAAAGCCGAAGTACAGGAACAAGCAAAAGTAGAAGTCAAAAAACAAGCTACGAGTTTATTAAAAGGCTTGTTGAATAAAAAGAAAACTACTACTCCGCCGGCAACCACTACTCCAGCCACGGAAACAGAGGATAAATAGTTATTTAAACTCATTATTACCACAAATAAAAGGGATGCACAATACGCTAATTGTGCATCCCTTTTTTTGTGATATTTAAACTAATCGTTGTGGTTAGCATTCTACTGCGTGAGGGATAGTAGCGGCATCCTTTTTATCTTGTTTTCAAGAAAAAAAGATACAGCGAATAGCCCGACCTTAGATAAAATTAGAACAAATTTTATCTAAGGTCACGCCCAAAACAGTTGCTTATTACACCTGAATGCGTACTACATACCCTTCAGAACTGCGAACATTAAATACAGTACCATCTTCAAAAATCAAGTACTGCCCTTTTATTCCCGTTAATTTACCCTGAAAACTAGGTGTTTTATCGAGACTTAAGCTTTTGACTTTAGCAGGATAGTTTATCACAGGATAGTGCATGCGGTACAAGTCGTTTTTATCTAAATTAAAATAGCTTCTCGCTTCCTCAGGAATTAGATTTTCTAGCTGCGCTCTCTCGGCGATTAAGTCGGCTGGAGGAACATCATTAGTTAGCATTTTGCGCCAGTTTGTTTTGTCGGCAAAGTGATTTTTTAAAGCTACCTCGGTGATTCCGGCTAGGTAACGATTAGGTACTTCGATGATTGCGATCGCTTCGTTTGCACCTTGATCAATCCATCGAGTTGGCATTTGTGTACCACGAGTAACCCCAACTTTCACTTCGCTAGACAACGCTAAATACACAATATGAGGTTGTAGCTGTACTCTTTTTTCGTATTCTAAATCTCGATCTTCGATGTCTAAATGTGCCGTGCTTAACTCCGGCTTCATAATCCAATCTCCAACGGCAGCACTAGAATAGAAACAATCATAACAAAAACCTTGACGAAAAATCTTTTTCTTTTTGCCACAATTTAAACACTGATATCCCAAGAAATCTATCGAAATATCTTTACCTAATAATTGGTTCACATTCAAAAAACTGTCTTCAAAAACCAAGTAGTACTGGATTGGGTCTCCGTATTCAGTTTGCATCTTGGTCAGTACGCCTTCGTATTGCATTTAGTTTACTCTTTAAAGTTTGATGTTTAACAAAAAATGTTATTTTTGGTAAAGTTATCATTCGTAACGCATAATTCATAACTCCAATTTTAAAAAATGCCACTAACCATTATTAATTCATTCGCTTCATGGGTTTTAAAACAACGAATCCATCAAATTGAACTTTTCCTTAAATACCCCAATGAGGTACAAGAGGAGTTGCTAATGAATTTGCTAACGGCTGCAAAAGATACAGTTATAGGTACCGATTATGATTATGCCTCTATAAAATCGTATGCCACATTTGCTGAACGCGTACCTATTGTAACATACGAAGATATTCACCCGTTGATTGAACGTACCCGTAGTGGAGAGCAAAACTTGTTTTGGAACACCCCTATAAAATGGTTTGCCAAATCGAGTGGTACCACAAATGCAAAAAGTAAATTTATTCCTGTAAGCAGTAGTGCGCTTGAAGACTGCCATTATAAAGGCAGTAAAGATTTACTGTGCATGTATTTAAACAATAATGAAAATTCAGAATTGTTCACAGGTAAGAGTTTGCGTTTAGGCGGAAGCTCTCAGATCTATGAAAACAACAATACCTCTTTTGGTGACTTGTCGGCTATTTTAATCGAAAACATGCCTATTTGGGCAGAGTTTAGTAGCACGCCTAGCAGTAAAATATCATTAATGAGCGAATGGGAGTCAAAAATGGCCGCCATCATTAACGAGACTAAAAAAGAGAATGTTACTAGTTTTGCTGGAGTTCCCTCATGGATGTTGGTTTTAATGAACCGCATAATTGAAGAAACTGGAAAAACAGATCTCTTTGAAGTATGGCCTAACTTAGAAGTGTATTTTCACGGCGGAGTAAATTTTGAACCCTACCGCGAACAATATCAAAAAATACTACCTAAAAAAGAATTTAAATATTACGAAATATACAATGCCTCTGAAGGTTTCTTTGCCATTCAAGATTTGAACTATTCTAGCGATTTACTGTTAATGCTAGACTATGGTATCTTTTACGAGTTCATTGCAATGGACACTTTTGACACGCCCAACCAAAAAATTGTTCGCCTTGCTGATGTAGAATTGTTTAAAAACTACGCTATCGTTATTACTACAAATTCAGGATTATGGCGTTATTTAATAGGAGACACTGTTCGTTTTACTTCCTTGAGTCCGTACCGCATTAGAGTTACCGGAAGAACAAAACACCATATTAATGTTTTTGGAGAAGAGTTAATGGTCGAAAATACCGATCAGGCTATAGCCAAAGCATGTAGAGAAACCAACACCGAAGTGGTTGATTATACCGTTGCACCCGTTTTTATGGAAGGCAAGGAAAAAGGCGCACATGAATGGATGATTGAATTCAAGAAAGCTCCTGAAAACACAGATGCTTTTCATAAAATACTAGACGATACCTTGCAATCTCTAAACTCTGATTACGAGGCGAAGCGCACCAACAACATGACATTAAATCCATTGATCATAAATATAGCACGCAAAAATTTATTTTACGATTGGTTAAAAGAGCGAGACAAACTAGGCGGTCAACATAAAATCCCTAGACTATCTAACCAAAGAGATTATTTGGAGCAATTGAAGAGTATGCAAGTTAAAATAGCGTTGTAATCACAAGAGATCCCTTTTAAAATACCACTATTTCAAATGGCAGAAAAGCCTTAAATCGATTACGAGTTAAGGCTTTTTTACTTAGTATTAATGGCACTATTCCATCATCATATCAATATGCCTGTCATGATACCCTAGCAAGTATAAAACACCATCTAATCCTAAGCTAGAAATAGAAGTCGACGCGCTTTCTTTTACCTTTGGTTTTGCATGAAAAGCGATTCCTAATCCAGCTAAATTCAACATCGGTAAATCATTGGCTCCATCTCCTACAGCAATTGTTTGATTGATGTGTACCCCTTCTTTGTCGGCAATTAATTGTAATAATTCGGCTTTCTTTTTACCATCTACAATTTCACCTAAATATTTCCCTGTTAGCTTGCCATCGATTATTTCTAATTCGTTAGCGTGCACATAATCTATACCCAATTCTTTTTGTAAATACTTACCAAAATAAGTAAATCCTCCAGATAGTATCGCTGTTTTATAACCGTAATATTTCAATGCCTTCATCAAGCGATGTGCTCCTTGCGTAATAGGTAAGTTCTCTGCTACCTTTTGCAATACTTCTTCACTTAACCCTTCAAGTAATGCCATACGTTGTTTAAAGCTTTCGCTAAAATCAATCTCGCCATTCATTGCTGATTCGGTTATTGCTCTTACTTGCTCTCCTACTCCTGCAAGATCAGCTAGCTCATCGATGACTTCAGTTTGTATTAAAGTAGAGTCCATATCAAAACAAACTAAGCGTCTATTTCTTCTATAAATACCATCTTCTTGAAATGAGATATCAACGTCTAGCGTTCTCGAAATCTCCATGAACTTAGCGGTAATTAAATTCTTGTTCAATATATTTCCTGACACTGACAATTGCACGCAAGAGCGAGGATACATCCCTTTGTCAATAATGGAAACTCTACCCGTCAATCTTTTAATAGCGTAAATATTTAAATTTTGATCAGACAAAATTTGAGTCACAGCAGCCATTTGTGCAGCCGCTAGTGTTTCTCCTAATATGTTTACAATGTATCTTTTTTTAGACTGTCCCTTTACCCAATTCTCATAATCATCAATCGAAATTGGCGTGAACTTCACCTTTATCTCTAGCTCATAAGCCTTAAATAATAAGTCCTTTAAAATAGGTGCCGATGACGAGCCTGCTTTAATTTCGAATAAAATCCCTAAAGATAATGTATCATGAATATCAGCCTGACCTATATCTAATATAGTGGCTTCATAATTGGCCAAAATCGAAGTTAAACCCGCAGTAACTCCCGGTTTATCTTGTCCCGAAACTTTTAATAAAATAATCTCTTTGTCTTCTAGAGTCATAATAACATGCTTTGATCAAACAAAAATCGGGATTCTAAAACTTATAAGGAAAGGATACTATCTATTTTTTAAAACAATAACAAATACGATAATTTAGACCTAAAAAAACCCGTTCAAATCAATGAACGGGTTTATATTTTTAAGAAAAATGCAATTATTATGATGCAATCTCTAAACGTTTCAACAAGTTTTTATTAAGTGTCTCCTCAGCGTACGTTCTATCAATTTCTAATTTTTTATCCTCAGAACTTGGTAATTCATACATTGCATCAGTTAAGATTGCTTCACATAATGAACGCAATCCACGAGCTCCTAATTTATACTCTAGTGCCTTATCAACAATAAAGTCAAGTGCTTCGTCAGTGATTGAAAACTCCACCTCATCCATTAAGAATAACTTTTGGTACTGTTTGATTAACGCATTTTTAGGCTCTGTTAAAATAGAACGTAAAGTAGCTCTATCTAACGGATCCATATGTGTCAATACTGGCAAACGACCAATAATCTCAGGAATCAATCCAAAATCTTTAATATCTTTAGGAATGATGTATTGCAATAAATTGTCTTTATCTATATTATCTGCTGTCTTCGAAGTCGAATACCCTACAGCCTGACGGTTCAAACGTTTCGATATAATTCTTTCGATTCCGTCAAAAGCACCACCGGCAATAAACAAAATGTTTTGCGTGTTTACCTCAACAAATTTTTGGTCTGGATGCTTACGTCCTCCTTTTGGTGGCACGTTTACAACTGTTCCTTCCAATAGTTTCAATAAAGCTTGTTGCACACCTTCACCAGATACGTCACGTGTAATTGATGGATTATCGCTCTTACGAGCAATTTTATCAATTTCGTCAATAAAAACGATTCCGCGTTCTGCTTTGGTAACATCATAATCAGCAGCTTGTAAAAGGCGCGTTAAGATACTCTCAACATCTTCTCCTACATAACCAGCTTCAGTTAATACGGTAGCATCAACAATAGCTAGAGGCACGTCTAACATTTTTGCAATGGTCTTAGCAACTAATGTTTTTCCTGTTCCCGTTTGCCCTACCATGATGATATTACTTTTTTCAATCTCTACTTCGTCGTCTTGCTGCTGTTGCATTAAACGCTTGTAGTGATTGTAAACTGCAACCGACATCACTTTTTTAGTTTGGTCTTGCCCTATAACGTATTGGTCTAGAAAAGCTCTAATTTCTTTCGGCTTTTTCAAAATCAAATCACCCACAAGATTTGTGCTCCCTGATGCTTTTAATTCCTCTAAAACAATTCCGTGTGCTTGCTCGATACATTTATCACAAATGTGTGCATCGATACCCGCTATTAATAAATTAGTTTCTGGCTTCTTCCTTCCACAAAACGAACATTCTAATTTTTCTTTCGCCATTTTTTTTTGTTTTCAGTCTCGGTTTACAGTCACAGTACTGCATACTGCGACTGTAAACTGCAAACTGATTTTATCCTCTTCTCAATACCTCATCAATCATTCCGTATTCCTTAGCCTCATCAGCTTTCATCCAGTAATCGCGCTCACTATCTGCGTGCACTTTATCAAATGTTTGCCCTGAGTGGTGCGAAATGATGTTGTATAATTCATCTTTCAATTTCAACATCTCTCTCAAGTTGATTTCCATATCAGTAGCTACACCTTGTGCTCCTCCTGATGGTTGGTGAATCATTACTCTTGAGTGTGGCAATGCCGAACGTTTTCCTTCTGCTCCCGCACACAATAGTACCGCTCCCATTGAAGCAGCCATACCGGTACAAATTGTAGCTACATCAGGCTTAATGTACTGCATAGTATCGTAAATCCCTAAACCTGCATAAACACTTCCTCCTGGAGAGTTTAAGTAAATTTGGATATCCTTAGAAGCATCTGCGCTTTCTAAGAATAATAATTGTGCTTGTACAATGTTTGCGATTTGGTCGTCGATTCCTGTTCCTAAAAAGATAATTCTATCCATCATTAATCTAGAAAAAACATCCAATTGTGAAATGTTTAATTGACGTTCTTCGATAATATAGGGAGTCATATTTGTAGGGTTCATAGCCGCAACGATTTTATCGTAATACATGGCATTAACTCCTTGGTGCTTTGTAGCAAACTTTTTAAATTCTTTACCGTAGTTCATGTGTATGTGTTCTAAGTTGTACTTTTTTTTATCTAATAGTATGGTATCTATTGCAAAGGTCGTTCCTATTTATAGATGTGCCAATATGTCTTACTTTTTTAGCTCTTGTTGTAGCTATAACTTTCTAAACGTCATTTTTAAATTAAATAATCATATCAAAGCCTCCGCAAAGGGCTCTTATAATCTATAAAAATCTAAAACAAGTATAAAAACTTACAATTAAAAAGTAGGAGCTGTAATTATTGGGAGCACCTAAATTATAAATAACAAAAGAGCGCCAAAAATAAATTTCTGACGCTCAAATATAACTATTTTTTATTGTTTACTCTTTGTAATCAAATCATAAAATTTTAATAATCTACCGCACAATTAAGGCAGTTGCTATTGCAACTTACAACTTGACGACCTTGAATTTATTCTCCGTAAGACGCAGCAATAAATTCGTCGTAAGTAACTTCTTTAGTTGTTGGGTTTGCTTTTTCTTTAAACAATTCCAATAATTTCTCTGCAACCACTTGGTCAGAAAGTCTTTTCACTTCATCTTGGTTAGACAAAACTCTTGCAACAATTCCTTGAACTTCTTCATCCGTAGGATTTGTTTGTCCGAATTGTGCCATTTGCTGACGGATATTTTTTGTAGTAAATGTTTTTAAGTCTTCAAAAGTGATTTTAATGTCAGATTGAGCCATAGCTCTACCTTCGATTAATTGAAAACGCAATCCTTTTTCAGAACGCTCGTATTCAACTTCAGCTTCTTCTGGAGTCATTTTTTTCTCACCTACAGTTTGCAACCATTTTTTCAAGAATGCAGCAGGTAATTCAAACTTTGTGCTCTCAATTAAGAACTCAGTAACATCACCTAATAATTTTTGGTCTGCTTGAGTTGCAAATTGGTTCTCAGCATCTTCTTTAATCTTAGCTTTCAATTCGTCAAGTGAAGCAACTTTACCTTCACCAAACAATTTATCAAACAATTCTTGGTTCAATTCAGCTGGCTCAGCCGTGTTGATTCCTTCGATAGTGAAGTTTACATCAACCTCTAAACCGTGAACATCATCATGCTCTACTTTCATAACGTCCATCAATTGGTGGTCGTCATTAAATAAACCTTTAGTATTTACAGTCACAACATCACCTACTTTTTTACCTATAAAAAGTTTAAAAGTTGCTTCATCTTTAAAAAGTTCAGCATTGATTGTAGTTGCGTTATTAATTCCTTTTTCTTCGTTAGAGAAAGTTCCCGTAACATCAGAGTCAGCAGCAACAACCTCTTGAGGAATTGCAGTACCAAATTGTTTTTGGATACGCGCTACTTGATCATCAATTAATTTATCATCAGCGGTAACAACATATTTTACGATATCATTCTTAGCCTCTAAGTCTAAAGTAAAGTCAGGAACTAAACCAATTTCGTACTCAAAAGTCAACTCTTCAGCATCCCAATCAAAGTTTTCGTCTACTTTAGGAAGCGGAGTTCCAAGAAGGTTTAATCTTTCAGATTGAATGAAACGCTCTAAAGCCAAATCAACAACTTTCTTAACTTCCTCTTCTTTAATTCCTCTACCGTATTGTTTTGCAACAAGATCCTTAGGAACCTGCCCTTTTCTAAAACCTTTTACAGTTGCAAGAGGCATTTTTTCATTTATTCTTTTTGCTACTTGACCTTTATAATCCATGTTCACAACTGTCATTACAATTGTTTCATTAACAGCGTCTATTGCTACTCTTTTGATATCCATCTTGTTCTTTAATTTACATTATAAATTCGGAATGCAAAATTATAAAATTTTTCGAAGCCAACCAAGCTTTTTTATCCACCATCGTTTTGCGTGTAATTCCACATAAAAGCCAGTTCCTTTTATCACTTTAAAATAAAAATTAGACACTTTTTTTGGGCGTGCCCGCAAGGGTCAGGCTGTTCGTTCCCGCTTTTATTATTTACCCTACGGGATAAAAAAATAAAGAGCTCCACTGCCATCCTTCACGCATTGCCTGCGCCATAATATTTTTTTTACAACTCCGAACAATAACTTTACTAAATTCGATTGTTTCAAAATAACAGAAATAAAAAAAACATTTTACAAGAATAACTTTTATATTTGAGAAAGGGTAAGTCATATAACGTTTCGTGCCCACAACTAATTTATAGTTGAAAAACAAATATTTACTTCTTAAAAAGAGAGTCCTATACAATGAAAATTATAGACATTAAAAATTTTATTGAATTTCACAATGTAATTGAGAAACATTCATCAGCTAATTATGTATTTAGAGGTCAGCAAGATTTTGATTGGGAGCTAATTCCTAAAATCGGTAGACCTGAATTTTCTAAAAACGTCCCATCCTACTTTAAGGAAGAAGATATTATTAGTTCTTGGCTGAGATATTCTGGCCATCTTTTAAATAGTAGTCCAGTTGATGAATGGGATGAATTGACTCTAGGACAACATCATGGTTTAGCAACAAGACTTTTAGATTGGACTAAAAACCCATTAGTCGCACTTTATTTCGCAACTTTTGATTTAAACCAAAAAAGCGATGCTTCCGTATTCATTATGGATTTTAAAAACAAAGTATTAAAAACAAAAGAAATCAAACCTTTTGATAGCAAAATTATTGTTTCCGGGGTATTTTACCCTAAAGGTCTCTCCGCTCGCGTTATAAACCAAAGAGGTGTATTCACAATATCTAATAAACCACAATTGAGTTTAGAAAAAATTTTAAATAAAAATACTTTTATAAAGCTTCGAATTAAAGGAACAGCTAAATAAGCGATGTTACGAAACCTTGAACAATATGGAGTTAATGAATTTTCAATATATCAAGATCTTGACAATTTATCCAATTATTTAAATCGTTTCATTATAAGTAGAGAATTAGACATAATGGATTAAAGTTATGCTTTTGCAGATTAAAACTGCTAGCATTAGCATCTCGCTCGTCCCGCTAAAACAAGACATAAGAAAGTAACCTCTTAATTATTTAGCAACTGAGATAGCTCATGTTCCTAGCAATAATTACACAATCAGAAGGCAGGAACTACTCAAACTGATAAAATACATACGTAATGAAATTCGAAATAGCCAGTATCGAGATAGAAGAAATTGAAAACTATTTATCCTACATTCGTCCAGAGGAAGAAATGAGGTCTCAAATTGACATTGGATACCGTGTTGATAAACAAAGTGTGTTCATCTTCGAAATCAGACCTAATTGGATGGATCCCAAAAAGAAAGTTGAAAACGATATTGCCAAAGCCACTTATGTTCAAAAAGATGATCATTGGAAAGCTTTTTGGCAAAGATCCGATTTAAAATGGCATGCCTATAAACCGCAACCAGTCGTAAAGCACTTATTAGACTTTATTCGATTAATCGAGAAAGATGAGTACAGTTGTTTTTGGGGATAGCATTCTTGAACTTATGGCTATTGCGAACTTCTAGTTTTTTTTTTGACTAACCGAAAATACGATTTAAAACTAGCAATAGCTACAAACTAATATCACTTTAAGAACTATCAATCGTAATGATGTCTGCATTTTAAGATTTGGATCTCATCACCAATAAATCGATAAATCAGCCGATGTTCATCATCAATTCTTCTAGACCAAAAGCCAGCATATTTGTGTTTTAGTGCCTCTGGTTTCCCGATGCCTTCAAAAGGGTTCCTCGAAATATCTTTGAGCAGTTCATTTGTTTTTTTTACTTTCTTCTTGTCTATTTTTTGCCAGTACAAATAATCTTCCCAAGACTCGTCAACAAATACATATTTCATTTTAGTCCTCAATTAGGTCTTTAGAAAACGAGTTTCCATTCTTTAATTTTTCAATTGCCGAATCTAATCTTCTCTCGTTTGCTCTGGTCGACAATTCATAATTTGTTGCCATTAACGAATTGTATTCTTCCAATGAAATAACAACGATTCCTGAATCTTTTCCGCGGTTGATAATTAGCGTTTCAAAGTTAATTGAAACTCTATCAAAATACGATTTAATATCTTTTCTGAAATCTGAAATATTTGTGACTACCATAATTACTATATTTTGTACAAATTTATGTACAATATTTCATTTTTATGCACTATTTATCCAGTTAATGAAGATAACTAATTTCTAATTCGTGAAATATCCTTTTATAAATTGTGACTTTTCAGCCTTAATCATTTCGTTCCTCGCAATGATTTTTTTAAGCTAGACATATTCTAGTTAAACCATAAAGCCAAAAGAATATTAAATAAAAGGCTCAATCGTAAATAAAACTTTAATTTTGCTTTCCTACTTTAAAAAGGCTGTAAAACATAAGTAAATGAAACCCTTAAAAAACGTTCTCCCTATAATTGTTATCGCTCAATTTTGCTGCACCTCTCTTTGGTTTGCTAGCAATGCCATCATGAGTGATTTGGTATTGCATTTTAACCTCAACCCAAGTGTTGTGAGCTACTTGACCTCAGCGGTGCAATTTGGCTTCATCCTAGGAACATTAGTCTTTGCATTATTAGCGATTGCCGATCGGTTTTCGCCTTCAAAAGTGTTTTTAATTAGTGCTTTACTTGGTGCCGCATGCAACCTTGGGATTCTATGGGACGGTAATAATCTAGCAAGCATGTTAAGCATTCGGTTTTTGACCGGTTTCTTCCTAGCC
The DNA here is from genome assembly GCF_013294025.1 of Flavobacterium aeripolare. Lineage (GTDB taxonomy): Bacteria > Bacteroidota > Bacteroidia > Flavobacteriales > Flavobacteriaceae > Flavobacterium. Next base: position 201,653 of record NZ_JABSNL010000004.1, on the reverse strand, counting down.
GGAATCTATCCTGTAGGAATGAAAATTGCCGCTGATTATTTCGAAAAAGGGCTAGGGAAATCACTAGGGTTTTTAGTTGGCGCACTCGTTTTAGGAACTGCTTTTCCGCATTTCCTAAAGGGTATGACTTCAGGACTTCCGTGGGAACTTGTTATTCTTTGCACTGCTGGGCTCGCTATTTTAGGTGGTTTGATGATGGCGTTTTTAGTTCCTGACGGCCCTTTTAGAAAACCAAGTCAAGGAGTCAACATCAAAGCCTCCTTTGGAATTTTCGAAAATAAAAATTTACGCACTGCTGCCTTTGGCTACTTTGGTCATATGTGGGAACTCTATGCTTTTTGGGCTTTCACTCCGTTGATGCTTACCGCTTACTCCAACCTACATCCCGAAGCACAGTTCAATGTTCCTATTCTATCTTTTATTATCATTGGTATTGGCGGACTAGCTTGCATTTTAAGTGGTTATTTATCAGAAAGTTTTGGAACCAAAAAAATAGCTACCATTGCTTTATTATTGTCTTGTATTTGCTGTCTTATTTCGCCATTACTATTCAACCAACCTTCAGCTACACTATTTATTACTTTCCTACTATTTTGGGGCATGGCCGTAGTTGCTGATTCACCCTTGCTTTCTACACTAGTAGCACAAAACGCTCCCGCCGAAGTAAAAGGCACAGCGCTTACCTTGGTAAACAGTATTGGATTTGCCATAACAATAGTTAGCATCCAATTAGTTAGTTCGTTACAATTGTTGACTAACAGTAGTTTGATTTTCTCTTGTCTGGCAATTGGTCCTATTTTTGGATTATTGGCTTTACGCCAAAAAAACAAATGAAAGTGATTTTAAAATTCCGCATAAAATAAAAAAATATTGTTTTATATTATTTTATTATTGTTTATCGATAATTAATTATTATGTTTGTCATGAATTATAAAACCTAAAAAACATAATCATGAAAAAATTAACCTATTTAAAATTCTTTATTAATTTATTTTTCTTCGCATCTATCTTTTCCACTTTCCTTGTATCTGTTAAATTAAGCAAAATACTTTTTAATTATAAAATTCAAAAGCCGTATGAAATAGAAAATATCGATTTATCAATAATTGATGTAAATTCAAAAATCGTTTTCAGTCTTATCACAGTAAGCTCTTTTATATTTATCTATAGTATTTATCTACTTAGAAAAGTTGTCTTTTTATTCATGGAAAATAAAATTTTTGACCATCAAGTTATTTTACTTTTAAATAAAATAGGGAAAAGTCTAATTTTATCAACAATATTAAAAGGCACACCTATTTTATTTATTAAAATAATCTATCTTATAAAAATAGGAAACACCCCTGTTAATTTGAATTACATAGGTTTAAATTTTCCTGTAATTATAATAGCATTATTTTTTATGGTATTAAGTGAAGTATTTAAAATCGCAAAAAATCTTAAAGACGAAAACGAACTAACAGTATAATTATGGCTATAGTAATAAACGTTGATGTGATGCTTGCAAAAAGAAAAATGCGCTCTAATGAGCTTGCTGAAAGAATTGGCATCACCACCGCAAACCTCTCTATTTTAAAAACAGGAAAAGCCAAAGCAATTCGTTTTTCTACACTCGAATTAATTTGCGAAATTTTAGAATGTCAACCAGGAGACATTATGGAATATGTAAAAGAATCTACCTCTTAATTGAGGTAGATTCTTTTTTTTGAATAATCACAAACCTATTACCTTGTAGGTCTTTATTATATAAATACAAAAACACTTATATTCGCTCTAACTTTAGAACCATCAATTGATCAAACAACTAAAATATCTTATTGCGCTCTTTCTTGCTTTTGGCTTGATGGTAAACGATGGTGCTTTGGTTTCTCCTATTAATTCGGTTGAACAGTATCACTTTTCGAATGCAATTGTCAGTAGCGATGCAAAAACAGCTCGCTCAAAAACAGTCTATTTCAAGCAAATTCTAGCGGTACAATCGGTAATTTCGATTCCGATTACCTACCTTCAATTTGCAATTAGCTTCAGTCTAAGTCTTCCGGATATCTTAAAAATCAGAAGACAACTGTTTCAAAAAATCGTTTCTTCTATTGCCCAAAACCTATTTTTAAACGAGACCCTTAATTCTCGTAACGCACTCTCTAGTTTATACATCGCTTAGAAAATTTTCTAAGTGTTTATGCTTTTTATGGCATAACGATGCTATCAAATGTTCCATCATTTACAAATTACATCATGTATAAACAGAAAAAAAAATCGCGTTTAGAGCAATCTACGCACCCTATTCTTTGGGCTAAAAGAAAAATTATGGTAGTCCTAACCGCTTTTATGATCGGAATGGCTTCCGGAATGAATGTAGGCGACAGCTTGCCGCACCAAAAGCAAAATCAAACCGAACAACAAGACAAAAAAGATTGATTGAGCAGCTGTAAGACTTATTATCAATCCTCAAATGATACCTTTGTGCTCCACTAAAAACCACAACATGACCCATTTTCCAGTTACTAGCACTACACTCTCCGCAACTGCACTTGGACAATTCGCTATCGAAAAATACAATTTGAGTCCGAATGCAATTTGCAAATTGTTTAGAACAGGCATCAACCATACGTATTTCATTACTGATGACGATCATAAATATGTGCTGAGAGTGTATTGCTATAATTGGCGTTCTAAGCGCGAAATAGAAGCTGAAATGGATTTGCTGTTGTATTTAAAGCAAAATAACATTGGCATCTCATACCCTATTGCTGATCGAAATAAGCAATTTATCCAAGATATTAATGCGCCCGAAGGATTGCGTCATGCGGTACTTTTCTCTTTTGCCGAAGGCGGAAAAATGAGGTTTATGAATACTGAAACTTGTTTTAAAATTGGGGAAATGATGGGGAAAATTCACCAAACTACAGTAGACAAAAGCTGCAACCGAATTACGTATAATTCTGAAAGTTTATTACAAAAACCTTACGAACTAACATTACAACATTTTCCGGTAGAGAATCTAGAAATGCAATATATAAAAACTGTTTGCGATACCTTAAAACAAACTCTTGAAAGTATTGATTATTCAAAGGTTTCGACAGGAATTATACATTTGGATATTTGGTACGACAACATGAGTATCACTGAGGACAACCAAATTACCTTATTTGATTTTGACTTTTGTGGTAAAGGGCCACTAATATTAGACGTAGCCTATTTTTGCAAGCAATTATTTCATATTGAAAACGATAAAAACGAATATGAAATAAAGAAAGTGGCATTTTTAAAAGGCTATCAGAACGTAAGAGAATTAACTAATAAGGAAATAGGTTTAATTCCTGAAGCTGCAGCGGCGGTTTGGATTTTTTACCTCGGCGTACAATCGCAACGATTTGATTGGTCTAATGTGTTTTTAACTGAAAACTATTTAGAATTATTGTACGTAGCCCGATTGAAATCGTGGTTGGAATATCATATTGCGATTATCAACTAAGAACAGTGACTAGATTTTAGCAAAAATTGTAGTATAGTACTTTTTACCAGTGGTTTCACATTTTTTAATTGCCACTCCAATATGCGTAAAATTACCTTCGATATTTACTTTGTGTCTTGCACTTTCTAACCATGCGTTAAATGCCTTTGTAGGCTTGTTATAATTGAAGGCAACATTCTCCCCTACTTTTAAAGCAGCAACAGTTTTAATAACTTCATCACAACGCTCTGCAAATCCGTCGTGGCTTGCTACAGCATTCTCAATCATATACCCTGTATGGTCATCTGCTGTTACAGATAGAAAACTAATTCTTTCTAATCTATTTAACCCTACACTTTCTCTATGGTCATTAATTAATTCGATAGTTTTAAGCTCATCAGAATTATAACTATAATAGACCGATTTAGCAGAAGTCTTTTCAGTGATGATATCCATCGCATCAGAAGCACATGAGTTAAACATTAAAAGTGATGATAAAGCTAAAAAAATGTATAAGATATTCGTTTTCATAATGTTGTGTTTTATTTTTGAAACTTTTAAATTCCAAAATCAGTTAGTAATTAAATCATATTTCCTTGATCTCTTTTACTAATTTACAACCTCTTTACGCTTTAATTCTCCATTTTTCGGTGAGTGAACCGTAAGTGTAGACAAAGGGAAGATTAAAACCATTAATCGACTATAAAACAAATACTTAAACAAAAAAAAGCCATGAATTTATCATGACTTAATTTTATTATATATACTGTATTACTACTTCTCTATATCTAAATATCCTTATTGGGAAAAGTAATTTCGTTACCTACCTTAATCTTACCTAAGATTGTAGCAATAACATTTTGACCAAAGATTACATTCTTTCCTGATCTTTTATATTTCGACAATGTAAACAATGGCTCTTTACCTGCAATAACTCCGGTCTCTGGATCCACGGTAGTTAATACACAACGCTCGCATGCATTTGTACCAAAAAATGATACAGAACCAATTTTAAAATGCTTGAATGTCTCTTCTTGATAAGCAGCTCCACCAGTGAAAACAAAATTAGGTCGGAAACGTTTGATGGTAATAGGTGATGCCATACGAGCATTTAGATCGTCTAATGATAATTGACCAATAATTAAATAGGGAAATCCATCTGAGAAAGAAGTAATATCTCCTGTAGTCACTGCATATTTAGGATCTACCTGTCGGGTACTGTCCTCAGGCATGTATACCAATCGTACCTTTCGATTTAAAATAGTAGAAAACCAATCTGAAACTGCTGCACCCACTTCGTAAGATTCAACGCTATCCTCCCAAACTACAGCAGTACATTTTTCACTAACCGCGGTAAATACCGGAAACAAATCTATTTTTACAGCTTCATGACTATTTGATTTATGCGAAATCACTAAGTGCGCACCTTCAATAGCCGTATTAAATAAAGCTAGTTCTGGCGTCGTTCTCTGTGACAAAAACAATCCTTGCTCATCTACTAGCATCCATCGGCGATCGTGCTCTAAACCACGTTGTAAAACAGTAGCAGCATCAAGACTGATTCCGCCTAAAGATTTTATTGGATAGATCCAAATTTCAGAAAGTAGTAACATAAGGTTTTTATTTTTGCTCAAATTTACAAAAAAGGGATTGTGGAGCAAGCAAAAAAAAGCCTCAAAAACAGTTCGTTTTCGAGGCTTATCTTTAATTTGCAATAGGTAAGTTAAACAACTTACATCTTTTACTACCGAACTATTTTTATTTAAAAAAATTATTCTACGTAATAGAATTTTGTAGCCCGTAGCGGAATCGAACCGCTCTTACATGGATGAAAACCATGCGTCCTAACCGATAGACGAACGGGCCTTGCTTTTCTATTGCGGGTGCAAAAGTAGCACTATTTTCCAGTTGTGCAAGCAATTTTTAAAAGAGAATGCAAAATTAATTACAGCCTCATTAAAAAATTAATTCTAAATAATTAATAACTAGACTATAGCATTAAAAACTTAATTCAATATTTTTTTACTACGAAAGCGCACTTTAATAGAAAGCGGCTTTTTTCTGATAGTAATTCAACTTAAAACTAACTACAATTTTAAATTTCGCAATCAAACAAATTGAAAAAACAGTCTAATAATTCAAATTCAATCCAAAACCTACACCCATATCGCTATCATAGTGAGTCGTTATTCCCATATTTTTGCCGACAATATATTTGAGCCCGCCCATATATTCTTTGTCAGTATTGACCATGAATGCCATTCGTAATCTTTTGGTCAATGGTATATCTTCACGCATCAATTGAAAACGAACGTTTCCATCATGGTATACTTCGGCTTGAGCTACTACTAATAGAGGTAACGTATAATTAAATCCTAAACTTACTTGCAGTCTTTTGTCTTTGGTACTACTTTGTCCAAACAAATTTTCTTCTATTTCACCACGATCTAATTTTCGATACCGTGCATCAAAACCTATAAAAGGCATAAACCATTGATTTCTTCCAATGTATCGCCCAATATGCGTTTCAGATTCATAACCATGTTCATCATGATATCCTAATCGCCATTCGGTTCCAAAACTCCATCTTGCATTTTGTAACATCGCTTGACCATCATTTCCATTGGTCGCAAAATCATTTTCGGCCATAAAATGAAGCTCGTTACTTTCGGCTTGTAATTTCTTATATGCTTTCTCTTTATTTGGCAACAGAGGATTTGGTGCTGAGTTTTCATAACTAAAAACCCTGTTCATTCCCGCCATCATGTGATAGAGAATATGACAATGAAAGAACCAATCACCATCAGCATTGGCTTCAAATTCAATTACATCGGTTTCCATTGGCATAATATCTAGAACGTTTTTCAATGGTGCATAATCCCCTTTTCCGTTCAATACTCTAAAATCATGACCATGTAAATGCATTGGATGACGCATCATCGAATTGTTGTATAAAGTGATGCGAACAATTTCTCCTTTCTTGATTAAAATCTTGTCACTTTCTGAAAGTACTTTGTTATCCATACTCCAAACGTAACGATTCATGTTTCCTGTCAGTTCAAAACGAAGCTCTCGAACTGATGCCTCTTTTGGCAACGTAGTTTTTGTTGGAGATTTGAGCATCCCGTAATTCAATGTTACCATCTTGGATTTTTTTGAACTCATGTCCATTTTTGAATGATCCATTTTGGCGTCCTTCATATCCACTTTATCAGACGTCATTCCCATCTCTGAATGGTCCATTTTGGAATGATCCATTTCTTCTGGTTTCATGTTCATCTTGGAATGGTCCATTTTACCATCCATCTTCATGTTTGCACTTGCTGATAATTCTGGATACATAACGGTATTCATATCCATTTTTTGCATGCTCATACTCATTCCCATGTCATCCATGGTACCGTCCATATTCATCATGTTGTTCATCATCTTCATTCCTTCAAAATATTTCAATTTTGGCAGAAGATCGGCGGCTTTTTTTTCACCTTCTCCAATATAAATTGAAGTCGATTTTGTTCTATCCTCCGGAGTTGCTAAAAATGCATAGGAAGTATCTTTTTCAGGAACAGTAACAATCACATCATAGGTTTCAGATACCCCAATAATTAATCGATCTACTTCAATTGGATCAACATCATTCCCATCATTGGCTACCACTGTTATTTTCCCTCCCCCGTAAGTCAACCAAAAATAAGAAGAGGCTCCACCATTAGAAATGCGTAACCGTACTTTATCCCCTGCTTTAAATTGTGATAACTGACTTTCCATTTTTCCATTAATCAAAAACTTATCGTAGTACACATCGCTTACATCCATCGCCAACATTCGCTTCCACTCGTTGGTTAATTTGGTTTTAAAATGCCCCTCTTTAATGGCTTCGGCATAACTTTGTGTCGTTCCTTTTTTTATTGCAAACCAATCTGAAGCATTGTGCAACATTCTATGCACATTTTCTGGTTTATAATCTGTCCATTCACTCAAAATAATGGGAACTTGCGGAAGATCATCAATGCCTTTCCTAAAAGTTGAATCGTCTACTTTTTTCTTTAAAATTAAAGAACCATACATCCCAATTTGCTCTTGCAAACCGCTATGACTGTGGTACCAATGCGTACCCGATTGAACAATCGGGAATCGGTACACATGCTCAGTTCTTGGCTTTATAGGCATTTGTGTCAAATAAGGAACACCATCTTCTTTATTGGGTAAATACAAGCCGTGCCAATGCAAAGAGGTTCCTTCTTTCAATTCATTATACACATGAATTTCTGCAGTATCCCCTTCTGTAAAAGTTAAAGTCGGCATTGGAATTTGTCCATTGACTGCAATAGCTCTTTTCTCTTTTCCTGTAAAATTCACTATGGTATCTCTAACATACAAGTCGTATCGAACTACCTTCTGTGCTTTAATTGCCGATGAAGTTAGTAGTAGTAAAGCGAATAGAATTATAGTATTATTTCTCATTCTCCAACCTTTTTATCATTAATTTCATCTCTTGAATTTCCCTTTTTTGAGCTTTAATTATATCGTTAGCTAGCTTTTTTACTTCAGGATCTTTGATGTCTGCTCTTTCACTAGTCATTATAGCGATAGAATGATGAGGAATCATTCCTTTTAACCATAAAACATCACCTATAATTGGCTTTTGAGTACGAACTAGAAACAAGGCAGCACTAAAAAGAATGACACTCCCTAGAAATATTGCTGCGTTTTTCTTCTTATTTTTATACATCCCCATCATCAGCGACAACATTATCACTGCCATTGCAGCTATCCCCAGACAGCTCATGTAGAACCTAGTAAGACTAAAATATACGTGGTCTATCGAATAAGTATTCAAATACATTGTGATATACATAGCTACGAATGAAAGACCTAACATTAAAAAAAATGTATTGTACTTTTTGTTGTTGTTGTTGTTGTTTGATTTTTCCATGTTTTATCATTTTTATATTACTACTACAATTTTAAATTTCGCAATCTAAGTGCATTTGCAATTACAGAAACGGAACTGAAACTCATGGCCAAAGCAGCAATCATTGGCGATAATAATAATCCAAAGAATGGATATAGAATTCCGGCTGCTACTGGGATTCCGATCACGTTGTAGAAAAACGCGAAGAATAAATTCTGATTGATATTTTTCATCACGGCATGACTCAATTTTTGTGCTTTTACAATTCCTTGCAAATCTCCCTTTACTAACGTGATTTTTGCACTTTCAATAGCAGCGTCAGATCCCGTTCCCATTGCAATTCCTACGTTGGCTTGAGCCAAAGCTGGCGAATCATTAATTCCGTCACCTGCCATAGCAATAATCTTACCTTCGGCTTGTAAACGTTTGATTTCATTCAATTTATCTGCTGGTAAACAACCTGCAATAAAAGAAGTCAAATGCAATTCATCTGCCACGGCTTTAGCGGTATTTTCGTTATCACCAGTAAGCATAATCACTTCAATTCCTTGTGCCATCAATTCTTTAATCGCATTTGCACTGGTAGCTTTGATGGCATCTTTGATCGTTACAAACCCTACTGCTACCCCATCAACTGAAATGTAAGAAACTGTTTTTCCTAGTTTTTGCTCAGCTATGATTGCATCTTCAAGTTCTGCATCGATTTGAGCATTCACTTGATCCATTAATTTTTTGTTTCCTAAAGCTACTTTCTTACCCGCAACAGTTCCCAAAACTCCTTTTCCTGTAATCGAATCAAAATCATTTACTTCCGTTAAGGTTGTGTTTTTCGCTTTCGCAAAATCGACTACGGCTTGCGCCAAAGGGTGTTCGCTATATTGATTTAGTGAAGCAATCATTTGCAGCAACTCTTGCTCATTCTTTTGCGTAGCGTATACTTTATCCACAGAAGGTTTCCCTTCTGTAATGGTTCCTGTTTTATCAGTAATCAAGACATCTACCTTATTCATAGCTTCAAGCGCCTCAGCATTTTTAATTAAAACACCAGATTGCGCTCCTTTCCCTACTCCTACCATAACCGACATGGGTGTAGCCAGACCTAATGCACACGGACAAGCAATAATCAACACCGCAATAGCATTTATGAATCCGTAAACCAAAGCAGGATCAGGTCCATAAATTGCCCAAATGAAGAAGGTAATTATGGAAACCCCAACAACAATTGGCACAAAGTATTTTGCAATTTTATCTGCTACTTTTTGAATTGGTGCTCTAGAACGGCTAGCATCCGTCACCATTTGTACTATTTGCGAAAGCAAGGTTTCAGCACCTATTTTTTCTGCCACCATCACAAACGATTTGGTTCCGTTAATCGTTCCTGAGATCACCGAATCATCAACCGTTTTATCAACAGGAATAGGTTCTCCAGAAATCATCGACTCATCGATCGTAGTTTCCCCTTTAGTTATTTTTCCATCAACGGGAATTTTGTCACCTGGTTTTACACGCAATAAATCGCCTTTTTTAATATCATGGATGGAGATTTTTTTATCTAGTCCGTCCACCACAATTGTTGCCTCAGTCGGCGCCAGTTTCATTAATTCCTTAATAGCCCCACTTGTTCTGCTGTGCGCTCTGGCCTCTAATAATTGTCCTAATAAAACTAAAGTCAGAATTACGGTGGCAGCTTCAAAGTAGAGATGCACTGTTCCATCTTCGGTTTTGAATTCCGCCGGAAATAAATCTGGAAAAAACAATCCAAAAACACTAAATAGAAACGCAACACCAGAACCAATTCCGATAAGGGTAAACATGTTTAGATTCCAAGTGATTACGGATTTATAGGCACGAACAAAAAACATACTGCACGCATAAAAAACTACTGGAAGTGACAAAACAAATTGCACCCAATTCCACGTTTCCATATCAAAGATTTTCATCAAAGGATTATTTGGAATCATATCTGACATTGCAATGATAAAAATAGGCAATGTAAAGGCGATCGAAATTTTCATTTTACGCCATAAATCATTGTAAGTTTTATTGTCTTCGCTTTCGTCTGGTTCTAGAGGCACTAAGTCCATTCCGCAAATTGGGCAATCACCAGGTCCGTTTTCAATAATTTCGGGGTGCATCGGGCACGTATATTGCTGTCTTTGATTCAGCACAGGTTGTTGCACTAAATCCATTCCGCATACTGGACAATCTCCTGCTTCATCATATACTTTATCTCCTTCACAGTGCATTGGGCAATAATATTTGCCTGGCTCTGCAGCGTGCGAATGTGTCGCGCTATGATCGTGATTGTGTGGTGCTGTAGACGCACAATATGATTTTTTTTCAGCTGCAGGAACAGCGGCTTTTTGATTTGTTTCTAAAGGCACTAAATCCATTCCGCAAATTGAACATTTGCCAGGTTCGTTTTCAACAATTTCGGGATGCATCGGGCACGTAAATTGTTGTCTATGATCAGGAACAGGTTGTTGCACTAAATGCATTCCACACACAGGACAATCTCCTGCTTCATCATATATTTTATCCCCTTCGCAGTGCATCGGGCAATAATATTTACCTGGCTCTGTAGTGTGAGAATGTGTGCCGCTATGATCGTGATCATGATTTTGGGGTGTTGCAGATGCGCAACATGATTTTTTTTCAACCTCAGGAATAGCAGCTGTTTCGTCGCCTTCCATCTTTATGGTATAATTACCCAAAGCGGCTAATGCTGTAGCAAAAGTCGTGGTTGGGATATGATTTTCCATTGTGATCACCGCTTCTTTATTATCAAGTGAGACAGTCGCTTGAACACCTTCTATTTCGTTTAATGCTTTTTCTACTTTTTTACGGCAGCCATCGCAGGACATTCCGTCAATTATATAGGTATGTTTCATAGTGCGGCTCTTTTAATCTTTAAACACAAAGATCCGAATACTAAACCGCAATGTTGTTACACAATTATGGAAGACATTTGTATCATTTACAAAGCATCAATCTGTTTTCGGTTTTTATCTTTCATTTTCTTGAAATTCGTTGGAGTTAAGCCTGTTACCTTTTTGAATTGATTACTCAAATGTGCCACGCTACTGTAGTTTAATTGTTCTGCTATTTGGCCTAAACTCAACTCATCATAAACTAATAATTCTTTAGTTCTTTCTATTTTCTGCGCAATAAAATAATGCTCGATCGTCATACTTTCAACCTCAGAGAAAAGTTTACTCAAAGCACTATAATCCTGACCTAGTTCTCCTGAGAGATAAGTAGAAAAATTTACCTTTAACTTGTCATTTTGATGGTGTACCAAATCAATGATTCTATTCTTAATTTTTTCGATTGTTTGTGTTGTTTTGTCTTCTAGCAGTTCGAAACCAAGCGCATGCAAGCCCACAGCTAAATCCTGTTTCTCACCATTTGAAAGCGTTCTTGACAAAGTAGCTTCTCCCAAAGTTAATTCCACCAATGGCAGTTTTAAATTTTCGAATGCCTTTGTTACTGCCATTTCGCAGCGATTGCAAACCATATTTTTTATGTATACTTTCATTAAAACAAAGCGTTTATTTTATATTAAAAACAGCATTCGAACCTCATCAATTATTGCATTCGAATCAAACCAGTTTACATTTTCATTCCGGCCATAGGATCTTTTCCTTTTCGAAATTCAAACTCACTGTTAACAGCGTAAGCTCCAGTGATTACTATTTTAGCTTCAGGATCTAGATCTGAAATAAGTTCTACCATTCCATTAGATTCAGTCCCCAAGGTAACCTTTATATTTTTGAAAACACCTTTACTTTTTTCGACCCAAATCGAACTACCATTTTGGTCTCTAATTACAGCGTCTGCAGGAATAAAAATTCCTTTAGTATTTGACTTGGTCAATTTTACAATGGCTTGCATTCCGGGTTTTAAAGTTAAATTAGTATTGGGCACTTCCATCTGGATCAACAACAATCTCGAACTTGCATTAATCTCAGGATTGATAAACGATACTTTTGCCGAAATTTCCTTCGACGGAAAATCTACAAACGAAATCAAAGCCGTCTGCCCTACTCGCAATTGCTTGGCGTAATTCACATTCACTTGCGTTTCTAACCATAAAGTTGAAAGATTCCCGATTTTCAAAACAGGCGCTCCCTCCATGACATAGCTTCCTTCGGTAGCTGTGATTTCGGCAACGGTACCACTGTAATTACTATAAAGCGTAGTATAAGGTGATACTTCTTTGCCTCTTTTAATCGCTTCAATTTGCGCATTGGAGAGTCCGTAAAAAGATAGTTTTTGCTTAGCCGCTTGCATCATGCTTTTGGCATTTTTACCAAAATCTCCCGGAATCTCCATTTGCTTGTAAGCCGAAATATAATCTTGCTTTGCGATCGCAATGTCCTCGCTGTAAATTTGGTAAACCGCCTGTCCTTTTTTGATTGAAGCACCTTCTGTTTTAAAGTACAATTTTTCTATACGACCCGTAGCTCGTGCCGAAATACTCTTGACATTAGACTGATTCAGGGTTAAAACTCCTGTGAAATTTTCTTGACTCGATTGTTCAGAGGCACTACTTTCTTGCATAGTAATGTTCCCCAATTTTATTTGCTGATCGCTTAATGTGATTTCGTTATAAGCGCCGTTGTCCTTTTGCATCGGCGTTAGCTCCATATGACAAATAGGACATTTCCCTGGATTTTCTTCTTTGATTTGAGGATCCATCGAACAAGTGTAATAAATACTTTCTTGATACTTATGGTCAGCATGTTTTTCTTCATTTTTAGAATTACAACTTACTACAAGTGCAATCATTAAAATAAGCATCCCAAATTGATGTAGCTTCTTCATCTTTATTTTGTTTTTATAAAGCTCCCGCTATCTATTAAATATTGTGCATTTGAAACTAATGCATCCTCAGTAGTTACTCCTTCTAAAATTTGAACCAAATTCTCTCTTTCTAATCCCGTTTTTACTTTAACAGCACGATAGCCTTTTTCTTTCTTTACAAATGCAACTTTATCTGTACCTAGACTTACTAAAGCTTCTTTTTGCAACCACAATCCCGCTGTGGCATTTGTCGTAACTTTTGCTTCTAAGCGCAAGCCTACGGGCAACTTCAATTTTGAATTATCAAGGTATACCCTGATGCGATTAGTCTTTTCGTTAGGATCTAATTGGGTGTCTATGAAGTTTACTTTTGCATGAATCACTTCTTTTGCATCTAATTCTGTTGTAATGGCAATCGCTTGATTTAACTGCACAAGACTAGCATAACCTTGAATGATATTAAAAACGCCCCAAACTTTATCTGTGTTTAGCAATCTAAAAACGGTAACATCCTTTGTAATATAATCGCCTTCTTTTAATCCTAAAACTTCGGTGGTACTACTTTGCATTTTAGTTTCAGCAGCAGCGTCCATTTTCTCGGTTCCATCTACAATTCCGTTTGCAGGACTGTAAATAGTGATAATAGGATTTACTTTTTTGGCTGCAGCCAAAGCATTAATTTGTGCTTTAGTCATTCCGTAAAGTGCTAGCTTTTGCTTAATGGCATTGATGATGGTCTTATTTTCAGCGTCGTTAGTGATGAGGTAGATAAAATTTTGTTGTTCAGTCACCAATTCTGGACTGTAAATATCAAAGAGCTTTTGCCCTTTGGCTACAGCCTGAAACTTTCGATTCACATACATTCTTTCGATTCGACCACTAATTCGAGCCGAAATGGTAACTGCCGAATTAGGATCATATGTTAGCAGTCCTGGTAAATTCACCAGACTACCTATAGCCGTATCTTTTAACCTTGTGTTTTCAAATTCTCCTACTACAAAACCATCTGTGCGCTGCAATAAATAGGCAATATCCTGACTATCTTCAGGCTGCTCTTCACTTACTTTTTTTACTAAATCCATTCCGCAAATTGGACAACTTCCAGGCTCGTGCTTGATAATTTCAGGATGCATAGAGCAGGTATACACATCAGTAGCACTATCATGTGTTGCTTCATTATGGAACAATTCTGATTTGTAATATACCGCTAATCCGGCCAATACAACTATCAAAAACAGCACACTATATTTTATATATTTGTTCATACTTATTCTATTTCGAGTTGTTTTTCGATTGCGATTTGCGTCTTGAAAATGTTCTGTAATTTATCTAGCTTATCAATTTGAGCCATATTTAAAGCTTCCCAAGCATCTAAAACTTCAGATAATTCTCCTGTGTTATTTTGCCATGACAACACCGATGTATCATAATTACGTTTTATAGCGGGAATGATACTTTTTTCGGCAATTTCGAACTGCTTTTTGAGATTAACTAACTCTTGACGCATTCCTGAAATGGCACCAGCAGCTTCGTTTAGAATCATTTGCTTTTGCCACTCCAGACTTTCATTTTTGATTTGGATACTATTAATAGCTGCCTTATTTCCTTTAGTAGACCACGGCATTGGGATAGTCACCATTCCCATTAATGAAAATTGTTGTGAACGATCCCCAAACGGAACCATGTGATCGTATTTTACTCCAAACTCTGGCAGTAATTTTGACTTTTCGATCGCAATTTTCATTTGGTTTAATTCCATTGTTTTATCAATAGCTTTCAAGTCGCTTCTACTTTCTGACAAGGCAGCATCATCCATAAGTACTAAGTCAAAATTCTTGACAGTATACGCAGTGTCAATTTCGAAATTGCTGTTTTTATCGCGAGACATCAAAGTGTTAAGCATCACTTTTTTCTGAATCAAATCATTTTGCATGGTTACAATCAAACTTTGTTGTGCACTGTATTGCGATTTGGCTTTGTAATAAGTCGAAAGCTTGTCTTTATTGTACTTGAATCGTACTTCGATACTTTTAATCATGTATTCGAGTAAGAGCAAATTCTCTCTGGTGATTTTTAGCTTTTTATCTATAACAACCCACTCATAATAATTTGTCTTAGCCAGTGCATTCAATTCATTAATCGTGAAATTTTTGTTTTCAGTTTCTACAGATGACATGGCATACATATAATCAGCATCTGCTTTTAACCTTGAAGCATTAGGAATCATCTGCGTTACCCCAATCATGTAGGATCCCATTCCCGGACTTATATCTGTGGCTTTCCACATTTTAGTATTATAAGGTGTCATGAAAAAACCGGTTGTTACCTGAGGAGCACTCCAGCTTTTAGCCCCTTTTGCATTAGCATCCATACTTTGAATCTCAGCATCGTACATTTTCAACTGCGGGTTATTTTCTTTTACAGCTGTCAATACCTCCTCTATAGAAAGTGTTTGCCCATTGGTTAAACCAAAAATTAAAAAGCAGAAGAACGTATATATTTTAATGTTTCGCATCGATAATATCTATTTTACCTTTTGTTTTTAGTTCGTGTAATTTTGACATTTCAAAAACAACTGGTGTTACTAGTAATACATAAATTATAGAAGAAATTGTTCCCCCAATTAAGGGAACCGTGATTGGAATCATCACATCGGCACCCGTTCCTGTGGACCAGAGAATAGGAATCAAACCAAAAAGCGCTACAAAAACCGTCATTAATTTAGGACGCAACCTTTTAGCAGAACCTTCAATAACATATTCTCTAATAATGTCTTCGTTGATCGTTTCGGCCGTGTTTCCGTGTTTTGCAACCATTTTTGTCATGGCCTCGTTGAGGTAAATTGTCATTAACATTGCGGTTTCTATCGCCATACCAAATAGTGCAATAAATCCAACAGCCACCGCCACTGATAAATTAATACCGTAGAAATACACCATAAAAACCCCACCTATTAAAGCAAAAGGAACTGTTATCATGGTAATCATTGCCTCTTTCATCGAATTGTAAGTAAAGTATAAAATGATAAATATGATCACGATAACGATAGGTAGAATCAACGCTAGAGTTTTATTGGCTCTAATTTGGCTTTCCCACTGTCCACTCCATTCTACGTAATATCCTTTTGGCATTTTGGCCATCATGGTATTCAATTTATTCTGTGCGTCTTCGACAGTACTTCCTAAATCGCGATCACGAACATTAAACAAAACACTTCCGCGCAACATTGCGTTTTCGCTATTAATCATCGGAGGTCCGTCACTAATGGCAATATCAGCCACTGTTTCTAAAGGAATGGGACCAAAATCCATAGTTTGCACCTGCAATTTTTTAAGTCCGTCAATGCTGTTTCGATATTCTTGAGCGTAGCGTGCATTTACAGAAAAACGTTGTCTCCCTTCAATAGTTGTCGTTAATGTCATTCCGCCAATGGCAGCTTCTACGACATTATTGACATCGTCAACGGTGAGTCCGTAGCGCCCAATTACATCTCTTTTTGCCGTAACATCAATATATTTTCCGCCAGTAATAGGCTCTGCAAATAGATCCTTAACACCTTCTGTACCTTCTAATGCTTTTTTAATTTTTTTCGAAAGCGCATCAATTGTGTCTAAACTTGCACCGTAAATCTTGATTCCTACATCGGTGCGAATACCTGTAGAAAGCATGTTGATTCTATTAATAATAGGCTGCGTAAAACCATTTGTCACTCCAGGAATTTGGAGTTTATTATTAATTTCGTTAACGATATCACTCTTCGTCTTGCCTGATCGCCACTCATTATGCGGTTTTAACAATACAATGGTTTCGATCATACTGATTGGGCTATTGTCTGTAGCCGTGTTTGCTCTTCCTGCCTTTCCTAAAACATGGGTAACCTCAGGAATAGATTTAATCAATTTATCTTGGACCTGTAAGATTCTTTTAATCTCAGCATTGGAAACATCAGGTAAAGTAACTGGCATAAATAATATCGAGCCCTCATCAAGAGCCGGCATAAACTCAGATCCTAGTCTTGTGTACATGAGTCCGCCAATTAGTAAAGCTATAATATTTACAGCCAAAACAGATTTGCGCCATTTCAAGCAAAAAATCAAAATGGGTGTATATATGGTCTCTAATTTTCTATTGATAGGATTTTTAGACTCAGGTCGTAATCTTCCTTTAATTAAATAACTAATTAGAACCGGAGTTAAAGTGATGGCGACAAATGCATCTACAATTAGTATGAATGATTTTGTCCAAGCAAGCGGGCTGAACAACTTTCCTTCCATTCCTGTTAAAAGGAAAACCGGTAAGAAAGAAGCAATCACAATTAAAGTCGAATAAAAAACCCCAGGTCCTACAAGCTTAGAAGAATCCTCGATGAGTTTCATACGTTCCTCGTGAGACAACGGATCGTGCTCTTTTTTAAATATATTTTTGAATAATTTTTTCATGGCCAAATTAGGGATTACTATCAAGTTCTTCTTGCCTTTCAGATATGCTTCTATATGCGTTCTCGACCATTACGATTCCGTCATCGACCACCACACCTATTGCAAGAGCGATTCCGGTAAGCGACATAATATTTGACGAGATACCAAAAGCTTGCAACAAAATAAATCCCACCGCGACCGAAATTGGCAACTGTATTAAAATAATCAATGCACTTCGCCAGTGGAAAAGAAACAGTAAGATTACTACTGAAACAGCAATCATCTCTTCGATAAGTGTTCCTTTAACTGATGCTACAGCTTTTGAAATCAAATCAGAACGATCATAAGAGGTTTCGAATGTCACGCCATCAGGCAAACCCTTTTGCACTTCTATCATTTTCTCTTTGACTGCAGCAATAACTTTGTCAGCGTTTTCACCATAGCGCATCACTACGATACCACCTACAACCTCACCTTCACCGTTTGCATCAAATACACCCAAACGTAAGTCACCACCCATCTGTACTGATCCCACATCGCTCACCTTTACAGGAACCGAATTGTAGTTTTTGATAGCGATATCCTCAACATCCTTGATATTCTTAATATACCCTAATCCTCTCACAACATACGAGCGATCACTCATTTCAAATTTTCGACCACCCACATCGTTGTTACTTGTTTTGACTGCTTTCATTATCTCCATCATGCTCACATTGTAGTACTGCATTTTAAGAGGATCTAATACCAATTGATATTGTTTTTCGAAACCACCAAAAGAAGCCACCTCAGCAACACCAGGAACTGTTTGCAAAGCAAATTTCACGTACCAATCTTGCAAAGCACGCTGTTCCCCAAGATCCATCTTATCTGTTTTTAAGTGGTACCAAAAAACATGACCAACACCCGTACCATCAGGCCCAAGTGTAGGTGTGACATTTTCTGGCAACAAGCGTTGCGCAAAATTCAAGCGTTCTAGCACTCGGGTTCTTGCCCAATAGGGATCTACCTCATCATCAAAAATGATATAAACAAAACTCATCCCAAACATAGAAGAGGCACGAATGTTCTTGATTTTAGGAATTCCTTGAAGGTTTGAAACCAAAGGATAGGTAACCTGATCTTCAATTACCTGTGGGCTTCTACCCATCCACTCCGTAAAAACAATCACCTGATTGTCAGACAAATCAGGGATTGCGTCAATAGGATTTTGCTGTACGCTATAAATTCCCCATCCAAAAAGGACAAGAGAAACGAGCAACACGGCTGCACGATTTTTTAAGGAAAAGGATATTAATTTTTCAACCATAACCAGAGGATGTTAGACAAAATTATTTTTTTGTCAAAAAGATTAGAGGACATTGCGTTTATTATTACAACTCTTTGCTTATTCCACCACAAGTCAACATCTCAGCACCGTAGTAAGGATTTTTAATATCTTTAACTTCACTAATCCAGTATCCATTTTTACCGTGGTTGTACATTGGGCAATAGTCTTGATACAATTTTTTATCGGTATCAAACATTTGGATTAAATACGTCATGTTTTGACTTAGAGCTGCAAATTGTGCTCTTTGATCTGCAATTTTACCTGAGTTGGTTGCAATATTAGTCGTTTCTTCAACTACTGCTTTTGTGATTGTAGTGTATTGATTTTGCAATTCTTTTTCGATCACATCAGACTTTGCTCCTTTAATAGCACGTTCTAATTCCATACTAGCGGCAGCGGCAGCTTTACTATTATCAGCAGCAAGTTTATTTTTAAGGTCGATATATTTATCTAAAATTAAATCGATAGAAAAAGCTGCCTTGCTTTTTACAATTTGTAATTCTTGTACTGCTACAGTATCGTCCTTTTCAACTACTTTCTCTGTTAGTTTCATGCCGCACTCTGTACAAGTATCTCCTTTTTTTCCAATTACTTCTGGGTGCATTGGGCAAGAATATTTTTCGTTGTCAGCCAACATTTCTTTTTTGTCTGCTGCTGAATCTGCTTTGTTGTCTTTACAAGATGCTAGCGCTAAAACTAATGATAAGACTCCTACTTTTACTAAATTTTTCATGTTAGATTTTTTAAATTGTTTGAATTAAATAAATAGAATTGATTGGTAATTATTTTGACTCTTCGCGGTATTTACAGCAAGAAGGTAGTTTTTTATACACATTTTCGGGAGCTATACTATGATCACTGTCGTAACCTGCTGTTGCAATGCGTTTAAGTATTTCATCCTGAGTAGTTGCATTTGCATCATAGACTAATGTTGCTTGCTGAGACTTTTGATCCCATGTAACCATTGCTACATCTTTTATTGAGCCTGCTTTTTCAATCTTTCGTTGGCACATTTTACAGTTGCCTTTAACTGAAGCTGTAGTAGTTTTAGCATTTTTAATTTGGGCTTGCATAGCCGCTGCTGATAATAACAAGCCTGTTACCATCAATACTTTTTTAATTGATTTCATTCGATAAAAATAAGATTAAAATAAACGGATAAAACATACAAACAACAGTATTGGCACTATTATTAAGTGTAGTTCTAACGTTTATAAGTAATGGGATAAAGCGAATAAAGCTTTGAATTTGACAGAATAATGGCTGTCACAAAATGCTTTTAGCTTATTTTAGGAATAAGCCAGATAGATGAATACCCTTCAGAGGTGAAGGATACTGAATGATAAAATTTTTGTCTTTTAATAGCAAAATTAAAAACATCAGGTTTTGTTTCGATATATAATGGCGCAACAACTCCTATATTTAATGATGAGACACTGCAAAGTGCGTTGCCACATTTACCCGTGCAACCGCTATGTTCTTTATCCTTTGAACCAGCGTCTTTTTTGCAACAGTCTTTCATGCCTTTATGAGAAGACATCTCTTTATTACAAGACTTACTACTTGAATTATCCCCACAAGCAAATACTGATGTTGGCATCAAGAAGACACCTATCAAGAGTATTAATATATAATGGATTTTTTTCATTGCGTTGTAATTGGGGGCAAAATTAGTAAAACTATACCAGCAATTTACTAAAAAGTTGTTAATATAGTTTTACTAGTGCGCTTTATTTATTTTGTTTCACCAAAAATAGCATACATAATAGATTGAGAAACAGACAATATAATACTAAATAGTAAAGCAGTTATAAAAGAATCTACTCTAAAACCACCCACAATATTATCGCAAACTAAAATCATTATGGCATTAATAATTAGTAAGAACAGCCCTAGAGTTATGAATGTTATGGGCAACGTCAATACAACTAGTATAGGCTTGATAAACAAATTTAAGAGTCCGAGAACAATGGCAACATAAATTGCTTTTACAAAACTTTCTACATGCACACCAGGCATTAAATGTGAAAGCACAACAACTAATAGTGCGGTTATTAAAATTCTAATTAAGATTTTCATATTGTATATATCATTTAATTATCTAAGAAGTCTTTAGCTAGTTGATGAAACAACTTTGGATTTTCGGCATGAAGCCAATGTCCCGCATTAGGAATTGTTTCAAAAATGGCTAACGGAAAGTGTGTTTTTATAGCGTCAAAATCACTGTCTAGAATATAGTTGGAGTTTCCACCACGAATAAAAAGTGTTGGCTTATCATAAGAAGCTTCTTCAGGAAGTGCTACACCTATCTCATCTAATTTATCATTAAAAACAGAAAGATTAAAGCGGAAAGCCAACTGACCTGGCTCTTGCCAAAACAAACTTTTCATTAAAAACTGACGGGTACCAAAATCAGTTATGTATTCTTCTAGAGTCGCTTCGACATCAGAACGACTAGGTTTTTTAACAAAATCAACTGCGTTCAAGCCAGCCAAAATGGTTTGGTGGTGTCGCGGATAAAACTTAGGTCCGATATCAGCAACGATTAATTTATCAATCATTTCAGGATAGCTCGTTGCAAACAACATAGCTGTTTTTCCTCCCATTGAATGCCCAATAACAGCTACTTTTTCTAAATTATTTCCTTTACAATAGTCATATACATCTTGTGCCATTAAAGCATAACTAAAGTCCTTCGACTGAAAACTGCGACCGTGATTGCGCAAATCAAGTAAGTGTACTTGGTACCCTTCTGTTGACAATTGTACGCCAATAGTTTTCCAGTTATCTGACATTCCTAAAAACCCGTGTAGGATTAAAAGCGGTTTTCCTTCTCCTTCTATTTTTGAATATAGCATTTTCTACAGTTTTTATGGTTTTGCGTGAGGGATAGCAGCGAAAATCCTTTTTTATTATGAAGCGATAGCGAAATATTAAAAAAGATTGTAGCGAATAGCCCGACCTTTATAATCCCGAGATCAATCGGGATTATAAAGGTCACGCCCAAATTGTCTTACTTTAATTTTTGTAAATACATGTTTACGACATTTTCTAGTCCTAAATATAGTGACTCTGCGATTAACGCGTGTCCTATAGAAACTTCTAGTAATCCTGGTATATTCTGCTTGAAAAACTGAATATTATCTAAACTCAAATCGTGTCCTGCGTTGATCCCTAGTCCCAAATCACTTGCTAGCACTGACGCTGTTACATACGGATTGATTGCATCCTGATTCCCAAGACTGTATTGATGCGCAAATTCCTCTGTGTACAACTCGATGCGATCAGCTCCCGTATTTTTTGCGCCTTCGATCATAGCGAGAATTGGATCTACAAAGATGGATGTTCGAATATTATTACGCTTGAATTCTTGAATCATTTCAGTCAAATAAGCTTGGTTTTTTACTGTATCCCAACCAGCTGATGACGTTATTGCACCAATTGCATCTGGTACTAAAGTCACCTGCTCAGGTTTGCATTCGAGAACCAAATCAATAAAATTATGTTGCGGATTTCCCTCAATATTGAATTCGGTGTGAACAATTGCTTTTAAATCACGTGCATCTTGATAGCGAATGTGGCGCTCATCTGGACGTGGATGAATTGTGATTCCTTGTGCGCCAAATTTTTGTATGTCTGCTGCAACTTTTAATAAATCAGGTACATTCCCTCCTCTTGCATTACGTAAAGTAGCTATTTTATTGATGTTTACACTTAACTTTGTCATTGAAATACTTTTTGATTAAAACTATCTTATTACTGCGTACAAAAATACAAAGTAAAAGGTAGGAGATTTTGCCTTTTTTTGATTATTTTGCATAAAAATAGAGGATTCACCACAGATGGAAATTACAAACTACATAACGACTGACTTTAAAGCCATTGACAGCCAAGATAGTATTGCGGCAGTCAACGATTTTTTTACCGAATCGAATTTTTCACACTTTCCTGTGCTTGAGAACGGCGTTTTCATTGGGAATATATCTGCTGAAGATACGGCAACTTTTGACGAGGATAAAAAAGTGATCGATTTCAAGTATACTTTAGAGCATTTTTTTACGAGATCTGACGCAATATGGCTGGAGGTATTAACTGTATTTGCAAAAAATCACGCTAATCTAGTTCCGGTTTTAAATAACGAGAATCATTATGTAGGCTATTACGAAATCGAAGATATCCTTACCTTTTTTCACCAAACTACCTTCTTGAAAGAACAGGGTAGTATTATAAAAGTTCGCAAAGGACTTGTAGATTATTCTATGAGCCAAATCACACAAATAGTAGAGAGTAATAATGCTAAATTATTAGGTTTGTTTATTTCTGATTCAGATAACGACACTGTGGAGGTAACTTTAAAAATTACCACAGGAGCAATCAATGAAATTATTCAAACATTCAGAAGATACAATTACGAAATAACTTCAGAACATTATGAAGACGATTATATCAATAACTTAAAAGAACGTTCTGATTATTTAGATCGTTACTTGAACATGTAAAAAATAAATAGTAAAATCTTTATTCACGCTCTCCTTACAATAAAATAGCACAAGTCAACACAATGAAAATAGCCATTTACGGTCAATATTACCAAAATAGTACAGAACCAATTATTAAAGACATATTTGTTTTTTTTAATCGAAATAATGTGGAGCTCGTAATTGAAGCTAACTTTCTAGAGATGCTATATGATAAAGAAATTATTCAAAGAGATTACAAAACATTTTCATCGCACACGGAGTTAGACAGTAGCTTTGACATTCTATTAAGTATAGGAGGTGACGGAACTATTTTAAGAGCAGCAACATTAGTGCGTAATTCTGGAGTCCCTATTTTAGGGATTAATGCCGGAAGGTTAGGTTTTCTAGCCACTGTACAAAAAGAGAATATCGCTTCTTTTTTACAAATTGTTATAGACAAACAATATACTTTATCTAAAAGGACATTGCTAAGTTTGAGTTGCTCGCCAACTAATGAAGCTTTACAGGACATTAATTTTGCTATGAACGAAATTACTGTAAGCAGAAAAGACACTACTTCGATGATCACCATTGACACCTATTTAAATGGTGAATTCTTGAATTCTTACTGGGCAGATGGATTAATTATCTCTACCCCTACTGGATCGACCGGATACTCACTAAGCTGCGGCGGACCTATATTAACACCCGATGTAAAAAGCTTAGTTATTACTCCTATCGCACCTCATAATTTAAATGCAAGACCACTGGTAATACCTGATGACACCGAAATAGAATTGCGTGTTTCAGGTAGAGAAGAAAACTATCTCGTGTCTTTAGACTCCCGAATCACATCTGTAGGTAATGACTCCATTTTAACTATTAGAAAAACAGCGTTTAAAATAAATATGGTCGAAATTCCCGAGGCAACTTTCTTAAAAACCTTACGCAGTAAATTGTTATGGGGAGAAGACAAGAGGAACTAAAGCATAAATTATACAACCAGTATACGAATTCATTGTTTTATTTCGTTTTAAACTTATAAACTATCAACTGCACTCATTAATAGTTGTTATTATCTAATTAATAAGCACTTTTAACAGATAAGGCATTGATTAGTATCGATAATTATTATATTTGCACGCAATTTTAAGACAAATGAATAAATTTTTCACTCTTATTTTATCGCTATTTTTAAGCGCTTCTATGTACTCTCAGATTAACGAAATTGGAGTATTTGTAGGCGGTAGTAACTTTGTTGGTGACGTAGGGTCGACTAGTTACATCGCTCCTAACAAACTCGCCTATGGTGCATTATATAAATGGAATCAAACTACTAGGTTAGCCTATAGAATTTCTTTAATGCACACTAAATTAAGTGCAAACGACGCCGAATCTAACGATTTAGGTAGAAAAAGTAGACAAGATCGATTTGACACTAAGTTGACTGAAGCTTCTGCAGGTATTGAATTTAACTTTTTTGATTTTGATCTTTACAGAGCAGGCAGACAATTTACACCTTATATATATACTGGAATAAGTTACGCTTCTTACAAAGGAGATCTTACTCATAATATCCCCGTAGGAACAAGTATTTCAGGAATACCAACCATAGCAAATAGAACAATTCAAGAAAATTATAGTAATACCAGCTTTGCGATACCTTTTAATGTAGGAGTAAAAACAACTTTGAATAGCAGGTTTATTTTAGCCCTTGAAGTTGGAGCACGGTATACTTTTACAGATGATTTAGACAGTAGTGCCCCTTTAAAGCTGGTTGACAGGTCAGTTAGACCGGTGACTGTTAATAACATCTCTTTTGGAAATTTAAATAATAATGATTGGTACCTTTTTACAGGAGCTACGTTAACGTATACTTTTGGACAAAAACCATGTTACTGTGCAGACTAAAAAAATGAATTTACTAGAACATATAGATACTACCAACTTACCACGCCACTTAGCAATTATAATGGATGGTAATGGCCGCTGGGCAAAAAAACAAGGCTTGCTAAGAGCTTTTGGACATGAAAGCGGAACCAAATCAGTAAAAATTATTATTGAGACCTGCGCTAAACTAGGTATAGAGAACCTTACATTATATGCATTCTCTACTGAAAACTGGAACAGACCCAAACTTGAAGTAGACACTTTAATGAAGATTTTAATTAAATCTTTAAAGAAAGAATTACCTACATTGATCAAGAACAACATTCGATTAAACACTATTGGTAATCTAGAAAAGATGCCTGAAACGGCTCAGAAGGAATTACTAGATGTAATTGAAAAAACTAAAAACAATACGAAACTCACATTAACTCTAGCATTAAGCTACGGATCTAGAGAAGAAATTGTTAATGTTGTGAAGTCTATAAGCGATAAAGTTAAAAATAATATAATTTCAATTGACGCTATTGACGATTCAATTATAAATGAGCATCTTTACACGCAAAATTTACCTGATGTAGATTTATTGATACGAACAAGTGGAGAACACAGGATAAGTAATTTTCTGTTATGGCAGATAGCCTATGCTGAATTGTATTTTACTGATGTATTATGGCCAGACTTTAAAGAACAAGAGTTATATGAGGCTATCATTAGTTATCAAAAGAGAGAGCGCAGATTTGGAAAAACAAGTGAACAAATTAAATAAATTTTTAGTGTTGAATAAAAGTATAAAAGCAGTCCTTACCATCGCCCTTATAGCGAGTTTCTCAAAAGCTAAAGCCCAAGACAGAGTTCCTTTTGACGAAGGAAAAAAGTACATACTTGGTAATGTAACAGTTACAAGTAAAATAAGCTTTAATGAGCAAACAGTGGTAACCTTTGCAGGATTACAAAAAGGACAAGAAATTACAGTTCCAGGAGAGCAAATTAGTAGCGCAATCAAAAAGCTAGGAAAGCTAGGTCTCTTTGACGAAATTTCTTTTTATATCAATCACATTGAAAATGATAGTATCTATCTTGACTTAGATATTAAAGAGCTTCCTAAACTTAAGGAAGTGAAATTTGTAGGTATCAAGAAAAACAAAACTGAAGCACTTATCAAAGATAACGGCTTGACTAAAAGTAAAGTGGTAAATGAGAATTTATTGACAACCACTAAAAACTACATTGAAAATAAATACAAAAAAGACGGTTACTATAATACTAAGGTAAACATCAATATCTCTAAAGACACCACAACTACAAATGAGGTGAACATGTTAGTTAATATTGACAAAGGAGATAAGGTTAAAATTAGCAGTATTGACTTTGAAGGTAATGAACAAATGTCTGACAAAACATTGCGTAAAGCAATGAAAGATACTAAACAGAAGAACTTTTTACGCATTCTAAAGGCGTCAAAATTCATCAAAGACAAGTACAAAGCCGACTTAGAAAGTGTTATAGCAAAGTACAAAGAAAAAGGATATCGAGATGCTCGTATCATTTCTGACTCTGTTAAATACAATAAAGCTAAAAATACTTTAGCTATAAATGTGAATATCGAAGAAGGTAGAAAATACTATTTTGGAGATATTAAATTCTTAGGAAACACGGTATATTCAGATCAGTTATTATCACGAATATTAGGAGTTAAAAAAGGAGAAACATACAACGGTGTTTTACTTGAAAAAAGAATTGCAGACAAAACCAAGCCTGATGGTGAAGACATTACAAACCTGTATCAAAACAGCGGTTACTTGTTTTCAAACATCAATGCTGTTGAGGTAAAAACTGCGAATGACACTATTAATTTCGAAATTAGAGTTACCGAAGGTCCATTAGCTTACTTCAACAAAATTACTGTTGTAGGAAACGACAAGACAAATGACCGTGTAATTTACCGAGAATTAAGAACTAAACCAGGTCAAAAATATAGTAAAGATGAATTAGTTAGAACCATTCGTGAGATTGGTCAACTAGGATTCTTTGATCCTGAGGCTATCAATCCAGCATTTAAAAATGTGGACGCTGCAGCAGGTACTGTTGATATCGAATACCAATTAGTAGAAAAAGGATCAAGCCAGATCGAACTACAAGGTGGTTACGGTGGAGGTGGTTTCATTGGAACATTAGGATTATCATTTAACAACTTCTCAGCGAGAAACATGTTAAACAAAGATGCTTACAAACCATTACCAATGGGAGACGGACAAAAAGTTTCTTTACGTTTACAAGGAAGTACTTACTTTCAAACGTATAGTGTTTCGTTTTCTGAGCCATGGTTTGGAGGAAAAAAACCAGTACAATTTAGTTCATCTATCTCATACAGTAAGCAGTTCTTAAATGACTTTCAGACACAAAAAGCTGATAAAACTAAAAGCTTTAACATCTTGACATTGTCTGTAGGTTTAGCTAAAAGATTAACAGAACCAGATGACTTTTTTGTTCTATCGCAATCTGTAAGTTACCAACACTATAGTTTGAATAACTACAACACAGGTTTATTTACTTTTGGAGATGGAAATTCTCGTAATTTAGCTTACACCATTGGGTTAACAAGAAACAATAAAGGGGTGAATCCTATTTTCCCTACTTATGGGTCTGAATTTAGTATCTCGGCAAAAATAACACCTCCGTATAGTTTATTAAACGGATTAAACTACGCTACATTAGGTGATAAAGAAGAATACAAATTAAAGAGCACGGTGGATCAAGTAGATGCAAATGGAAACATAACCATCCCTAAAGGATCTTACCTAGACGCTTCAGGAAATAGAGTTTCGACTTTTCAAGAAGCTGCTGCAGATGCTGCCATTGTTGACCAAAAGAAATTTAACTGGTTAGAGTACTATAAAATTAAATTTAAAGCTGATGCCTATACTAAAATTTATGGTAAATTAGTTTTAAGAACATTAACTGAATTTGGATTCTTAGGGGCATACAACCAAGATCGTGGTGCTGTACCTTTTGAAAGATTCTATGTAGGTGGAGATGGTCTTGCAAACTACTCACTAGACGGTAGAGAAACCATTCAATTAAGAGGATACAAGAACAATACGTTAACACCTATCAATAGCGCCGGAGAACAGATCGGGGCAACAGTTTATAACAAGTTCTCAATGGAATTACGTTACCCTATAACACTAAAATCATCTGCATCTATTTATGCACTTGGTTTTGTAGAAGCAGGTAACTCTTATGAAAACTTTAAAACTTTCAATCCTTTTGATTTAAAAAGATCAGCAGGTGTAGGATTGCGTGTATTTATGCCAGCATTTGGATTATTAGGTATCGACTTTGCTCATGGATTTGATGCTGCAACAGGTCAAACTCAGCCTAATGGATGGGAAACACACTTTATCATAGGACAACAATTCTAGAATTAACCGCTATCAATATTCTAACCACAAAAATATGAGAAAACAATTTTTATTTTTATTTTTAGCCACAATAGTTGGATCTCTTTCTCATGCTCAAACAAAGGGTACAAAAGTAGGATACATTGATATGGAATACATATTACAAAATGTATCTAGCTACACCGAAGCAAATATGCAGTTAGAGCAAAAAGCCCAAAAATGGAAACAAGAAATTGAAGTCAAAAAGGTAGAGATTGATAAAATAAAAGCTGCATTACAAGCAGAAAAAGCGCTGTTAACAAAAAATCTAATAGAGGAACGCGAAGCAGAAATACGTTTTTTAGAACGTGAGATGCTAGATTACCAACAAAAGAGATTTGGAGCTAATGGTGACATGATGCTTCAAAAATTGCAGTTGACAAAGCCTATTCAAGATCAAGTTTTTACTGCTGTTCAAGATTTAGCTGAAACTAATAAATACGATTTCATATTTGATCGCTCTTCTGATTTGACCATGTTGTTTGCTGCAAAGCGTTACGACATAAGCGATCAAGTATTGCGAGCACTTAACCGCACAGATAAGAGAGAGCAGTTAAGTAAAAAGCAATTAGAGCAACAAGAAGCAAAGGAAAGTAAAGAAGATGCAATCGATAGTAATGAAGCTTTACAAGAACGTCAAAAATTGCTAAATGAACGCAAAGCTGCTAGAGATAAAATATTAGAAGAACGCAAAGCTGCAGTTGAATTAAAGAAAAAAGAATATTACGATCGTAAAGCCAAAATAGCTGCTGAAAGAGAAGCTAGAAAAAATGGCACGGTTTCTGCAAATACTACTACAACTAGTACTAGCAAAGAAACTGATAGTAAACTAACTGATGAAAGTGCACAACAGAAGTTAGATGACATGAAAGCTCAAAAAGCAGAAGAACGTAAAAAACTAATTGAAGATCGTAAAAAAGTTCTAGAAGAAAGAAGAGCACAAATCCTTAAACAAAGAGACTCTATATTGAAGTCTAGAGAACAGAAGTAAAACCAAACAAAAATTAATACTTAATATTTTAAAAACGATGAAACAAATCAAAACTTTAGTAATTGCTGCATTATTCATTTTAGGAGCAGGTCAAACTATGAATGCTCAAGCAAAAGCGGCTCATGTTGATGTGAGTGAAATTATGTCTAAAATGCCTGCTATGCTAGATGCTCAAAAACAATTAGATAAATTGAGTACAACATATGATGCAGATTACAAAAAAATGGTTGAAGAATACCAAGGTAAATTAAAAAAGTACGAAACTGAATCAGCAACTGTATCTGATGCTATCAATGGAGATCGCTCTAAAGAAGTTCAAGACATGCAAAAGAGAATTGTAGACTTTAGAGACAACGCTCAAAAAGAATTACAACAAAAAGAATCAGATATTATCAAACCGATAATGGAAAAAGTAAGACTTTCTATCCAAAAGGTTGGAAAAGCTAAAGGATACCAATACGTATTAGACGGTTCTACTCTATTACTTGCTGACGGTCCTAACTTGACTGCAGATGTAAAAAAAGACTTAGGATTCTAAGAAACCTACAAGCATAAATAAGAAAGCCACTCCTTCACATCGTGATCGAGTGGTTTCTTTTTTTACCACAGTAATATTTAGGAATTTTAAAAAAGAGCAGCTAACTTTGTTATAATGAACAACGACAAACCCATAGGTATATTTGACTCTGGCATTGGAGGTACTTCCATCTGGAAGGAGATTCATCAGTTACTGCCTGGTGAAGAAACAATTTATTTAGCCGATAGTAAAAACGCGCCGTACGGCCAAAAGTCTAAGGAAGAAATTGTTGCTTTAAGTATCAAAAACACCAAGCTTTTACTAGAAATGAATTGCAAGCTGATTGTAGTTGCTTGTAACACCGCTACTACTAATGCAATTGAAGAATTACGTAGCAATTACCTGGTACCGTTCATAGGTATTGAGCCAGCGATTAAACCCGCAGCCTTATATTCAAAGACACAAACAATAGGGATATTAGCAACAAAGGGAACCTTGAGTAGCGCGCTGTTTGCTTCAGCGATACAAAAATATAGCAACACAAAGATTATCGAGCAAGTAGGACACGGTTTAGTACAACTCATTGAAGCAGGCAAAATTAATTCGCCTGAGATGCACGCATTACTACTATCGTATATCCAACCCATGATTGCCGAGAATATTGATTATTTAGTACTAGGATGCAGTCATTACCCCTACCTCATACCTCAAATTAGAAAGATGTTACCAGATCACATTAAAATAATTGATTCTGGAGAAGCTGTTGCCAAACAAACAAAAAACTTGTTAGCTGACAACATTGGCTTCAATAGTACAAAATCTAGGAAAGCAATATTCTATTCGAATACAGAGGCTACCGTTTTAAAAGGAATTTTAGGCACTGACTATCCTGTTATAGAAAAGGATTTCTAATTTAATCGAATTTTCGCTTGACGAACCATATCGCATCTAAACTTAAATTAAGTGATAATTTATGGTAGTTTTCTTTAATTAACCCATCACCAATGCTTCCTTTTTGTCCGTACGAATAGCTAACATTTAATGCCGTTCCTGAATTTTCTAAAGGCAATGAAAGTCCTAACGATAACGATACATTTTTAACACGATTGCTATCTATCTCTAGATATCCCGTATCATAGTTAAAACCCGTTGAATATTTTATTCGATCAAAATACGATCTAATTGCTGAAGGCTTGCTATAAGACAAACCTACTGCAAACTTATCTTGATCAATGTAATCACCATAAATAGTAGACTGATTAGTGCTATTCCAAAATCGGCGCTCATAGTCAACAGTAAGATTAATATTGTTTTTGAAAACTTTACTAATTCCAAAAGCTGCTTCAAATGGCATATAATAACTGTCAACATCTGATGTGACTTCAGATTCAATTGTACTACTTCCTGAAATATTTATAGTACTTAGATTACCCACTTGCGTCCCATTGATTTTTGTAGGCAACTTCAAAGTCGAACCAATAGTCAATGTCGAATCAACAACATATTGTCCACCAACAGACAAGCGTGCGCCCGAATAATTAGTAGTCTTATAGCTGTTAGTAATCGAATTTCCAATGGTGAACGTTTTGTCGTCAGTAGTATTACCGAACAAAACCGAAGCAGAAACTCCTAGTGATAATTTTTTAGAAAATTTTCGACCATACGAAATATCTACATCGTTAAGCCCACCTGTACCAGTAGCGTCTAAAATGTAATCACTATCACTATCGATAATAGGCAGGGATAAGTTAGAAATAGTATACGCACTACTTGAATATGGTTTTAGCGCAAAACTAAAAGCCGCTTTATCACTTAGAGGAAATGCGATCGCTAAATGAGAAAACTGAACATTATTACGGCTTTCTTTATTAGCGCTATTTTCGTAACTAGTTAGAATTGCCTTCCCTCCTACGTCAAATAAAAAGTGATTTAAATTCATAAACCCTAAGGAAGCAGGATTCAAATTATTTATAAATTGTGTAGACGGCAACGCAATTCCTGACGAACCTATTCCAGGAATCCCTCCAAAATCGGCATCATAAACTGTACCTAAACCATAAAGAGAATAAGGCGAACTAGAAATACTTTGACCAAAGGATTGTAAACTAAAGAGAACAAAAAACACTAAAACTGCTATGCTATTTTTCATCTAATAAGAAATATAATAAATTTTCATTTTTAAGTTGTTGGAAGAAGCATTCTGGTCAGCCAGAACCAATCTATCAACTGTTTTTGATACATTAGGCGAAGCCAGAATCAAGGAGTAGCGAGCATCAGAGGCTTTAATCATTTCTGATTGCAAGAACGATCCTATCGAAAGTGTATAAGCAGTGCTCTCATTAAATTCGTCGGCGCTTTGATTTAAAAGAGCATAAATAGGCTCTCCAGCAGCATTTGTAAGCAAACCTTTTACTCTATTAAGGTCATCTGCTACGTAAACTAGCAGTGATTCAGGCAATGGATACTTACTAGAAAATGTACCGTTAACTGGTTTAATCGATAATTGCGCATCTACAATAGCACCTTTATCAAAGGCAAATTTAAGTTGCTTTATATTAGGGAAATCAATTCTACAAGAAACACCACTCCCTGATTGTATGAAACTTTGGTTAGCGGTTTTTGTACTAACTAATTTACTTGTTGCAATGGGCAGATCTTCAATCACAGTACCAGCTCTATCTGTCGTAACAGCATTGAACTGCTTGCTTGTATCGTAAATTCCGAAATTTAATATATAAGACGTTTCGCTACTAGACAAATATTTAGAATAGTACAAACGGAGTTCGCTTGATAAATCAAATCCTAGAACAGCGGAGCTATTATCACTGTCGGCAGTGACAACAAATCCTTTTAAGTATTCGACAAACTCATCTGAATTAGCGATTTCATTCTTTTTTATTTTTTGGAAGAGCTCGTTTCCAAAATCATCACTTAGCACCACACTCACTGAATCGGTACTTAGTGGCTTGGGTTTAAAACTAATGCTTCCTAAACTCGCGCTCTGATAACTTAACTTAGAGTCATTGTGAAAAGTATTATCTTCTAAGCTAGTCTTAATTTGCTCTGTTACTTTATGAATATTGAATGTATACGTTTTAGTCGTATCTCCATAATAGTATTTGTCTAATTTCATAACCATTCGAATAGAATCAAATACATAATTTGTGCTCTCAGTATCGGTATTATCATTGTATAAAGAATAGTTAGTACCATACAACTGAAAGTAACTATCTGATTTTATTTTACCAAAAATAGGATCATTATAGGCACCCACTAAAATCCTACTCTGACTTGATGTAACTAGCGAATCTAACTTAACTGTTGATAGCGCTACAGTAACCGTGTCAATTTGAATAACATTATTATTGAGTGCTAAGTAATCAGCACCTACCACAAATTCTCCCGTATCAACATCAGAATTGCAGGAAGTGATGACCACGCTTAAAAATAGGAAACAAATAAACTTGTACATAAACGTTTTTGAACAAATATATATGTCCATTACGGCAACCAAATTATAAGTTATACCAACAAGCATATTTTATCTATTGAGAGTCATTATCTAACGACGAGGTCAACTTAGATAATGGTGGTAGCATTCATCTATTTTAACGACAATTTCGTCTATACAATCAGCGCATCTATATATATTCTTTTTTTAGAATACTTATTGCAGTTATTTTTGAAACTGCAAGTTCATTTTGACTGAGAAAACACTGCTTTATAAGAGCAACTAGCAGCTTATAAAACGTCTCAATACCTTGCAAACAACCTAATACTAAAACCACTCTTTTTTAAGTGGATTCAAAATATAACTTATAATAAAAATGATGAATATGAATATATTAAAGAAAGGATTGCTGTTTACTACACTTTTTATCAGTATTGCCTTTGTAGGTTGCAGCAATGATGACGATGAGGATGCTTTAGGAAACTGGATCAAAAGATCGTCATTTGACGGGCCAGCGCGTTCAAGTGCTACTAATTTTGTTATTGGGTCGTATGCCTTTATTGCTACCGGCTATACCGGAGACCAATATTTAACTGACTTATGGGCATACAATTCTGATGGAGATTTCTGGGAGCAAAAAGCAGATTTTACTGGAGTAGCTAGAAGCGCAGCATCATCATTTGAACTTAATGGAAAAGGATATGTAGGATTAGGTTATGATGGTACAAATAAATTACGTGACTTTTATCAATACGATCCTAATAGCAATACTTGGACACAAA
This sequence comes from Flavobacterium aeripolare, assembly GCF_013294025.1. Taxonomy (GTDB): domain Bacteria; phylum Bacteroidota; class Bacteroidia; order Flavobacteriales; family Flavobacteriaceae; genus Flavobacterium. The sequence continues at coordinate 167,199 of NZ_JABSNL010000004.1, read as the reverse complement.
AAACGGACTTTGCAGGAACGGGTCGTTATTCTGCTATAGGTTTTCAAGTGGGCGGTAAAGCTTATTTTGGAACTGGATACGACGGAAATTATCTTAAAGATTTTTATCAGTACGACGACACTGCAAACAACTGGTCACTAGTTACCGGTTTTGGAGGTAATAAACGTCGTAACGCTACTGTATTTGTAATCGATGATAAAGCCTATATTGGAACAGGAATCAACAACGGAGTGTACCAAGTAGATTTTTGGGAATTCGATCCAAGTACCGATGTTTGGACTAAAAAAAGAGATCTTGATGATGAAGAAGATGATCACGATACCTATTTAATCACAAGAGCTAATGCTGTAGGTTTCTCTATGAATGGTTTAGGATATATCGCTTGTGGCGAAAGCTCAAAATCGATTTGGGAATACAACCCATCAACTGATTTATGGAATGAAAAAACACCGCTTGAAGGTTCTGCAAGAACAGATGCTTCTGGGTTTGCAATTAATCAACGTGGTTTTGTAATACTGGGTAGAGCTGGTTCAGCATACTATGATGATGTATGGGAATTTAAACCATTAGAAGAACAAAATGATGATGACAACTAAAAATACAACAAAAAACTTCTGGTCTATTGATCAGGAGTTTTTCTCTATTAAAATAGTAATACAATCGCTATTCTTGTTTGTAAGCATGATTTGTTTATCTTGCAATAACAATCGCAGCTTTGCACTAGATACCATCAAAGTAGAAAACGGTTGGGGATACACAATCAAGCAAGATAATAAGATTATAATAAAGCAATCTGTCATTCCTGTTATCACAAATAACCATAGTTTTAAATCTGAAAATGATGCCAAAAAAGTGGGAAACCTCGTGATGCATAGATTACAACAAAATAGTTCACCTACGGTAACTCAAGATGATTTGAATACCCTAGCAATTCAATTTTAATGACGATCGATAAATTAAAAAGCACTTTCTCAAGCAGGCTAATTACGCATAGTATTCTATGGGCACTTGTTGTTTTAATTGCCTTGTTGCCAAATTATGAAAACAATAAATTTGGTGATATTAATTTCTATATGAAATGGGCTCTAGGGATTATGCTTTTTTATGGGAACTACTATTATCTCGTCCCACAATTATTATTACAAAAGAAAACCGCCATATACCTTTTTATCATTGCTGTATTAATGTGCCTTCTAGTATTAATTAACATCAATTACTTAAGTCCAGAATTCAAGAATGAGATGCCTAGGGAAATGATGGAGGCAGTAAGAAATAGAGTCGCACAAAGCTCAGGCATTAGAAGAAAGCCTCCCGTTTTCTTTAAAGTGATTCCGTCATTATTTTACGTTTTTATTTTGGCGGCAAGCACCGTAATTAGAACGTTAGCCGAGTTTCATATCAACGAGCAAAATAAAATCTTAGCTGAATCTAATCGCAATGCTACCGAGTTAAATTACTTGCGCAAACAAACAAATCCTCATTTTTTATTTAATGCTTTAAACAGTATTTACTCTCTGGCTTATAAAAAATCAGATTTGGTTCCAGACGCCATTGTAACCTTATCAGAAATGATGCGTTACATGCTTTATGAAACAGACAATCAAACCGTTTCTTTAGAAAAAGAGATTAATTATCTCCAGAATTATATTGCACTTCAAAAGCTTCGTCTCAATAACATCGAGAACATTTTTATCAATGTTCATGGCAATACTAGAGAAAAATACATTGAACCCTTACTCCTAATTTCGTTTGTGGAAAACGCTTTTAAGTACGGGACTGATTACAAAGGAGTAGCCTACGTAAAAATCAAAATCGTAATCGAAAACGACACACTAGATTTTTTTATCGAAAATAAAATACAAGATTACAGTAAGGATCCAGACAACTCTGGGATAGGGATGAACAACATACAAAGCAGACTAAACCTACTATACCCTAACACCCACGAATTAATAGTAACGGAGACTAAAACCCATTACAGCGCAAACCTAAAATTAAAACTCGACACCACAAAAAAGCCCATTGTTTAAATACCTTATCTTTACCCAAATAAAACTATAAAAATGAAATGTGTAATAATTGATGACGAACCGCTAGCAGTTGATTTGATAAAAGAATTTGTCAGCAAAGTCGAAGCACTTGATCTTGTTTATACGTTTAATAATGCTATAGATGCCATTGCTGTGATTAATCAAAATCCTGTAGATTTGATTTTTCTGGATATCGAGATGCCCCATTTTTCAGGAATCGACTTTTTGAATGCTATCGATAAAAAGCCACTAATTATTTTTACAACTGCTTATGAAAATTATGCAGTAGAAGGATTTAATCTAGGAGCTGTCGACTACCTCGTAAAACCCATACCCTTTAACCGTTTTTTAAAAGCAGTCACACGTGCTCAGCAATTATTTAATCCCGTAGCAACAGTTGTAAATACCACCAATCTCGCAACTGTAGAGACATCACATGATTTTATGTTTGTAAGAGCAGAGTATGAAAATGTAAAACTAAACTACTGTGATATTTTATATATCGAAGGCTTAAAAGACTATGTAAAAATTTACACTACAGATAATAAATACGTTTTAACGCTGATTAGTTTAATAAAATTAGACGCACAACTTGCTTCAAAAGGTTTTTCAAGAATACACCGTTCTTACATTATCAATATTAAGCACGTTACATCGATTCAAAAAAACAAAGTAATCATCGCCGAAAAGCGAATTCCTATTAGTGAGAGTTATAAGAATTCCTTTTTCGAAAAAATAAAACTGTAATTTAAAGTAGTACTTATTCGCCTTCTTTAAACCAGCTAGAGTACATCACATAGTTATCTGATATTCTAGCGATCTCTCCAGCAAAATTAGATTGATCAATATCTTTTACTTTTTTTGCGGGCACACCGGCCCATATGCTTCCTGACGTTATTACCGTGTTTTGAGTAACAACGGCACCAGCAGCCACAATCGAGTTGCTTTCGACCACGCAATTATCCATCACAATCGCTCCCATGCCTATTAAAACATTGTCATGAATAGTACAGCCATGAACGATTGCATTGTGACCTATAGAAACGTTACTCCCTACAATTGTGGGATGTTTTTTGTAAGTACAGTGAATTACTGCACCATCTTGTATGTTTACTTTATCTCCAAAACTGATAAAATTAACATCGCCTCTTATCACTGCATTAAACCACACACTACATGATTTACCAAAAGTAACTTCTCCTATTATGGTGGCATTTTCTGCTACATAGCAATCTTCGGGAATTACGGGCGTTTTACCGTTTACGGTTTTTATAAGCATGATTAAAATGATTTAAGAAGTAGTAAGATAGTATGTTTTTTATTCGAATAAAACGAAATCTAAATAGCAGTTTGAAACTTAAAATAAGGCTTTTTATCGAAAGTAAAGTAGCTCAAGACAAGTACCAAATGTGAAAAATAGTTAATTTATTCATTTATATATCAAATATAGCTATTGGTAGAAAATAACTTCACTAAATTTGTAAAAATTTACAATAACGTCATGACAAAGATCACCATAAAGGAAACTCAAAATCCTACTATATTAAAATTTGAGCTAGAAGATTTTATCACTAAAAACGAAAGTTACGAATTCAAAAATATTGATGAAGCTAAAGGATCACCATTAGCTCAAAAATTATTTTACTTACCATTTGTGAAAACAGTATATATCTCAGGAAATTTTATTGCTGTAGAAAAATACAGTATTGTAGAATGGGACGATGTAAAGGAGGCTGTAGCAGAGCAAATAGAAACATTTCTTAACGACGGTGGAATAGTAATTAACGTTGATGAGAATAAGGTTAAGAAACAACCTATCACTGTTTATGGAGAAACTACTCCTAATCCATCTGCCTTGAAATTTGTAGTTAGTCGTATGTTGACAAAAAACGCAATTGAATTCAAGAATATCGATCAAACAGGACCATCTCCTTTAGCTAAAGAATTATTTAAGTTCCCTTATGTGAAAGAAATTTTCATTGATGAGAACTATATTTCGGTTACAAAATACGAAGTAAATAACTGGGAAGAGATTACTTTAGAATTAAGAAGCTTTATCAAGCAATACATCGAGAACGGTGGTACAGTACTAGATGAGAGTTTAGTTAAACCAACTGCTGTAGAAGAAAAAACTAAAGACGAGAAATTTGATTCGCTAGATGAAACATCTCAAAAAATCATCAACATTCTTGAAGAATATGTAAAACCTGCTGTAGCTGCAGATGGTGGAAACATTGCTTTTGACTCATTTGACGAAACAACAAAAACAGTAAAAGTAGTGTTGCAAGGAGCTTGTAGTGGTTGCCCATCGTCTACCTTCACATTAAAAAGCGGAATCGAAAACATGTTAAAAAGCATGTTAAATGATGAAAAAATCAATGTAGAAGCTTTAAACGCTTAAACTTATATTTAGAAAACACCTCATTAGCAAGCATATAACTTTATAATTAGTGTTTTTAATTTTGATAATTGTACGAAAATTTGTAATTTTAGTTTTTAACCATATAAACCAAAATTATGTCTGTATTAAAAGTTATCGAAGTATTATCAGGATCTACTAAAAGCTGGGAAGACGCTACACAACAAGCTGTAATGAAAGCGGCAAAATCAGTAAAGAATATTAGATCTGTTTATGTGCAAGAACAAAGCGCAACAGTGAAAGATGATAAGGTTGCCGAGTTTAGAGTGAATGTAAAAATCACTTTTGAAATAGAGTAATTTAAAAAATATGCATAGTAAGGCGCTTCAATCGAAGCGCCTTTTTTTATACCTCATCACAACACTTAATTTACTGAAATACAATTAAATAATAAAGGCACTGATATAAAAAATTAAAAAAATGCTTATCATTGTAATCTAATCTAAACAAACTAGCAAACCATGGGAGTATCTTCATTTTTCAAAAATCTATTTGGCGCAGCCAAAGAATCTACAACAGCATTTTCAGATAAGGCCGAATCATTTACTGAAGGAGCTATAGCAAAGGCAAAAGAAACCGCTACTGAACTTGCTGACAAAGCCGAAAGCGCTTACGAAGATGCAAAAGTTGCTGCAGCGCCACTACTAGACAAAGCAGATGATTTTGCTGACAAAGCAAAAGAAACCTTAGGAGAATACTCCGATAAAGCTGCTGATGCTCTTGAACAAACAGTAAATACCGTTAAAGAGAAAACTAAAACTGCTATGGATAAGGTAGAAGACTTTGCAGAAGATACTAAAGAAGCTATCGAAGACAAAATTGACAGTTTTAAGGAGGGCAACGTGCTACCTGAAAAGAAAATCGAATCATAACACCCCAACAATAAAAAATTGTTCACCAATAAAACAATAAAGTTGTATTTTTGTAAACAAACATGAACCTTCTCTATTGAGAGGGTTTTTTATTAGTACAAAAATGGCGATCAAAGGCAATATAGCAGTAAGTTACATCGATATTTATTTTAAAGAATTTATTGCGTATTCTCCGCGATTAATATCTGCATTTGTTATCCTTTTTATAGGCTTGTATGCCATAAGAATCATAAACAGATTGATTAGAAAAATCATGGTAAAACGTGATTTAGATCCTACTCTCACAAAGTTCCTGGCTGACATATTGTTATGGGCTTTACGAATTTTATTATTTGTAACCTTCATCTCTAAACTGGGTATTGAAACTTCATCGTTTGTAGCCATTTTAGGAGCGATGGGGCTAGCGATAGGATTGTCGTTGCAAGGGTCTCTATCTAATTTTGCGGGAGGAATGTTGATTATACTATTTAAACCCTTTAAAGTAGGACATACGATAGAAGCGCAAGGTGTTATCGCTACTGTATGCGAAATACAAATTTTTGTAACTAAGTTAATAACTGCAAACAATCAAACGGTATTTGTTCCCAATGGTATTTTGTCAAACGGGATCATTACCAATTATTCTTTATTAAAATACCGTCGAGCAGATTTGAGTTTTTCTATATCCTATGATGCAAATATCAAGATAGCTAAGGACCTAATCCTTGATATTTTGAACAATAACCCAAAAATCCTGCAAACCCCTAAACCGGAAGTATTCGTTAAAAACTTGACAGATAGTGCTATCATATTAGCCGTGAGACCATGGGCAAATAACGAGGATTATGGAGTAGTTTTTACCCAAACATTAGAAGATTGTAAAGATGCTTTTGACAAAGCGGGAATCGCTATTCAGCCCTATGTGAAAGAATTATCTCAAAGCAATTCAGCGAAATAATTACTGTTTTTTAGGAGCAGTAATCATAAAATCTTTTAGATAAAAAGGTTCAAAGTAAGCAACGTCTACAGTATCATTATTTTCAAATTTTACTTGACTTAACTTTGCCATTTCTCTAGCAGATGGATATTTAACGGTATCTAAAAATGTAAAATTTTCTTTAGTTAATACTGTTTTACATTTTTCATTGCAATCACCTACAAAATATATTTTCTCACTGATAACGTTAAACGAATCTTCGGTGATAACTTCTGCCTCAACTTTACGTTGCAATGAACCGTCATGAGAGAATATGGCGCTATACACTTCCATTCTTCGAGCATCAATCATTGGGATTACTATACCATCGTTTACATTTGCTTGTGCAGCTAGTGACGCTAGCGTATCTACAGCAATCAAAGGTATCGACAAAGCATAACAAAGCCCCTTTGCCGCCGAGACACCTATGCGCAGCCCTGTATAACTACCTGGACCTTGACTAATGGCAACAGCTGCTAAATCATTGTAAGTAATACCCACAGCTTGCAAACTTTCCTCAATGAACACATGTAAGCGCTCTGCATGAGAATAACCTTCCTCAGCAATTTCTTTACAAATTAATACTTGACCATCTTTTGCGATTGCAACAGAGCAGTTTTTTGTTGCCGTTTCAATATTTAAAATGTATTCCATAATAGAAGAATTGTAATCGATGTTTAGAACTGCAAAGGACGTTAAAAAGGCTTTAATAAGCAATTAGATACTAAAACAAATAGCCGCTTAATACAATGATTAAGCGGCTATTTTTAGTATTTAAATAGAAATGTTATTTCTTTTTATTCTTGCTTTCGTCTTTTAAACTTACTTTATCTCCAGAGTTAAGTTCTTTTGTAACCGTAGAATATGGTCCTGTTATGACAACATCGCCTTTTTTAAGTCCTGATAAGATTTCAATATTAGTATCATCTTGAATTCCGGTTTTGATAACGCGAATCTTTGCTTTGTCACCTACTTTAACAAACACACATTCAAACTTTTTATCGCTCTTTGCTTTGACTTCTTTTTCTTCATCAGTATCTACTAATGCAATTGCTGAAACCGCTGTGGTATCTGATTTGATCACTACAGAACTAATAGGCACATTAATTACATTTGCTTTAGTTTTAGTCATAATATCAACCGTTGCAGTCATCCCTGGTCTAAAAGGAGAATAAGCAGCTGGCTTACCTTCTAATAAATCCTGGTATGATTCTTTTACAATTCTTACTTTCACTTTAAAGTTAGTTACTTGATCAGCAGTCAAAGCGCTACTCGCTGAGTTTGAAATACTAGTTACCACACCTTTAAACTTCTTTTTTAGGTAAGCATCTACTTCAACATTAGCCTCATCACCTACTTTTATTTTAACAATATCATTTTCATTGACATCTACTTCTACTTCCATATTATTTAGGTTAGCCACTCTTAACAGTTCAGTACCTGTCATTTGTTGTGTCCCTAAAACACGCTCACCCAACTCCACATTAAGCATTGAAACAGTACCGTCAGCAGGAGCATAAATAATTGTTCGTCCCAAGTTGTCCTTTGCTTCACTTACAGATGCAGAAGCACTTTGAACATTAAAATAAGCCGATTGCTTCGTTGCTTTAGCTACTTCGTAAGAAGAAATTGCCTTATCCCAATCAGACTTAGATATAATCCCTTTTTGAAACAAGGTTTTATTTCGATCATAACTAGACTTAGCCTCATTAAACTGCGCATCTGCTTGTGTTAGACCTGCCTTAGATCCAGATAAACCAGCAATTGTTCTATTCAAACTTGAAGTATATAAATCTGGATTTATTTTTACTAATAATTCCCCTTTTTTAACTACCTGTCCTTCTTTTATGGGTAACGAAATAATTTCACCAGAAACCATTGACGAAATTTTAACCTCTATTTCAGGTTGGATTTTTCCAGTTGCAGATACTGTTTCGATAATAGTAGCGCTATTAACAGTAGCGATTTCCACCTCTATTCCTTCATCTTTGTTACCTATAACACCTGCTTTTGACAATGCGATTAATGCAACAATAACTAGGATAGCTCCCCCAACAATATAATAAATTGTTTTCTTTGACATAATGAATTAGTTTTTAATGATAGGAATTCCAAAATAGAATTCTAATATTTTGATTTTGAATATATAATCGTATTTGCTTCTAAGTAGTTCTGATTGTGCGTTTGAAAATAACGTTTGTGACTGGTTTAAATCAAATGAGTTCATCAAACCTACATCAAATTTTTCCTTAGCATAATCATAAGATTGTTCTCTAGCTTCTAGAGCGCTTACAGCAGACTCATATGATTTTAAAGCACCTTTAGCATCTGTAAAAGCGGTGTACACATTGCGCTGCAAATCTAAACTTTCTTGTTCTAAAGCTATTCTGGATTTCTCCAAATTTACCTTTGAACGTGCTACATTGTTCTTAGCCGAGAATCCGTTAAATATGGGAATACTCAATTGTAGTCCATAAGACTGTCCTTTATTATCACTAAATTGATCAAAAAATGGTGGTGCTGATTGCGTCCCTGTAAAATTTCCCGAAGCATCTCTAGCAGGAACATCGGCATAAGCTACCCTAGTATTAAAATTGTAAAAACCTTGTACTGTAGGTTGGTAAGCACCTCTTGCAATAGCAACATTTTTTTCAGCAACTTCAAGATTAACCTGTGCGATTTTTAATCCAGTACGCTCTTCTTTTGCCTTATTATAAATCACATTTACATCTTCTGCAAGAATATTATTTTCATCCTTAGCAGCAGTATCATCTGTAATAACAAATTTAGTAAAATCGTCTAATTGTAAGAGTTGCGCTAAACTTAATTTTGAAATCAGCAACGTATTTTCGGCTGCGATTACATTTTGATTATTTGTCGCTAGCGTGGCTTTGATATCAAATAAATCTCCTCTAGGAATCGTACCCGCATTCACTAGTTCTTGCGTGCGAGCTAACTGTTTCTCGTTAATATCCATCTGCTGGTGCTGCACCTTCAAATTTTCTTTATTAAAAAGTACTTGCAAGAATGCATTAGCAACATTAAGAGCAACATCTTCCTGCATTTTAGTCAATTGATATTGTGCTGCAATAAGGGAAAGTTTAGCTCTCCTCATTGTATTTTGGTTTTGCAAACCTTTGTAAATATCAACTCCTACAGAACCATTTAAAGAAGTAAACTGCGTTGTTTGATTTTGCAATAAACCAGTAGTGATGTTCTGGTTTAAACCAATGTTCCATGAATGCGAAGCCGAAGCATTTAAACTAGGCAGAAAGTTTCCTAACGCGCCTTTTTTATCAATCAAAGCCGACTCTGTTTCTAGAGCAGTAAGCTTAATCGAGATATTATGATCAACAGCATATTTAACACATTCCTCAAGCGTCCATTTTTTATCCTGCGCCGATGACGACAGGTTAAACGCGAAGAGCAATACTAAGGGTATCCAACTATTTTTTTTCATATTTTTTATATGGAAGTGTAACAAAGGTATTACACAAATTTAACATTTATCTACAAACTTAATTTCTTTTAATTGCTTTTTTATTTTTCGGTATCTTCTTCTTTAACACCTTGATTCCAAATCTTAATCTTATCTTTTGCGCTAATTCCGCTTAAAATTTGAACATAAATTCCGTCACTTACTCCTAGCACAAGGTTTTTTCGAACAAATTTTTGAGGACCATTTAAAACTTCGACAAAAGGCTTTTGAGTGTTCTTATCAAATTGAACTAAGCCTTCTTTGATAGCCAAGACTTTTTCAGCTTTTTCTAATATGATAGAAGCATTTGCACTCAAACCAGCTCGTATAAAAGTATCCTCTTTATTTTCGAGAGAAGCCTTTATTTCAAATTGTACTGCTCCGTTTTCCTTTACCCCTTTAGGAGCAATGTACTGTAATATGGCATCAAATTTTTTATTTTCGATTGCCCCCACTGTAATTTCGATAGGCAGTTTCTCTTTAATTTTACCCACTTCTGATTCGTCAATTTTACCCACAAAAATCATACGTCCTACATCAGCAACACTAGCAATTGTTGTCCCTTCATTAAAATTATTACTTTCAATTACTTGGTTTCCCACTTTTACGGGAACATCCAGCACCATTCCTGTGACTGTCGAACGGATTAATGTGTTTGCATAGCTTCCTAAACCAGACGTTGTCCCTGTTTTCACAATATCAAGCGTACGTCTAGAAGCACTATAATTTTGCTTAGCAGAACTGTAAGCTAGTTGTGCAGCATCAAAATCATTTGCCGAAATAACTCCTTTGTCAAAAAGCGTTTTTTGTCTTTTATATAATTTCTCTTGATTGTCTAATTCAATCTTTGCAGATTGTACTTGATTTTGAGTATTACTAACGTTTGATACACTAGCGACAACTTTAATCTTTGCAATTAAATCCCCTGCATTGATATGCTGTCCAGCTTTGATATACACCTCGTCTATTATCCCTGAAATATTTGGTTTGATAAGAACCTCTTCGTCAGGCACAATATTTCCGGTAGCTATTGTGTTTTTCACAATCGTTTTGGTCTCTGGTTTTTCAGTTTCAAATACCACGGGAGGCTCTTGATTTTTAGCATACAAATAGTACAGCGCACCAAAGAATGCAACAGCTATTAATACCAAGATTGTAATTGTTATTCCTTTTTTCATCATGTTTGATTTAATCGATTATTTTGATTGATTAATTATTCGGCTCTTAAAGCGTCGACTGGTTTAATATTTATTGCTGTTTGTGCAGGAATATATCCAGCCAATAATCCTGATCCTACTAATATAAATAAGGCTACAAATACCACCGTAAGATCAACACTAGGATTTGCAAACATCATGTCGCCACTAGGCATCGAATCTAGTACTATATTAACGATTACTACAACTCCTGTCGCCATAGCGATACCTAACATACCCGCAACAATGGTCAAGAAAATTGATTCTAATAAAATTTGTGAACGTATCATTGCAGGAGTCGCTCCCAGAGCTCGTCTAATACCTATTTCCTTAGTGCGTTCCTTTACTACAATCAACATAATGTTAGAAATACCAATTACTCCCGAGAGTAAAACCAATGTCCCTACAAAGTATGCGATCACTTTTAGAATAAGAAATAACCCTTGAACTTTACTAAATTGTTCGTATAAATCAAAATTCCCAATCGCACGATCATCCAAAGGGTCTATAGAGTGCCTGCTTTTCATGAACTCTAAAATCGCTGGTTTTAAAGCTGTTATAGAAGCATCATCTTTTGCTGTTATAGCCATCCACCCTACTACATCTACATAATCAAAAGCTTGTTGAAAAGTAGAAAAAGGCAAATAAATTCTCTTCTGTTGGCTCTCAGGATCTCCATTTACACGCGAAATAGATTTGTACACGCCAACCACAATAAAATTAACCCCGTTAACTTTTATATAGGTTCCTATAACATCTTCAGCCTTGTCATACAAATCTTTAATCACACCACTACCTATAACCGCGGTTTTACGTTTTAATAGTATGTCTTGCTGATTTATAAACCTTCCAGACACAATACGCATTTGTTCTTGAAACATTAATTCAGGACAGTCACCAAAAATGCTGTATGCTCCTGTTTTTGTACCTCTAATCACATTAGAAGACTGTGTATTATTTCCTCCTAGCTCGTTACGAGGAGATACATAAAGTAAATCAGGAAACTTCTCTTTAAGAGCAGCTACATCACTATTGTTGAATTCGTAATTGCGAAGACTAGGCAACCCTTTATACGGCTTAGAAGTAGTTTTACTCCACATGAACATGGTATTAGTCGCGATTCCGTCAAAACCTTTTTTAACACCATTCTCGAGACCTTTTCCGGCAGCAAGCAAAATCACTAGAATAAAGATCCCCCAGAAAACCCCAAAAGCGGTTAGCAGCGTTCTAAACGTATTCGCGGTAAGCGCCTCTATAATTTCGATCCATTTATCTCTATCAAACATAATTATTCGTCTCTTAATGCTACAATAGGTTTTATTTTTGCCGCTCTATAAGCTGGAAAAAATCCTGCTACTCCCCCCGCTACTACTAATAGCAGCACCGTACTTAACGCTACTCCAAAATCGACTTCTGGATTTAAAAAATAATCACTTTTTATTAATGGCCCTACAATTTCGAGTAGAAGCAAACTTGCTAACAAGCCTACAAAACCTGAAATAGTAGTTATAAAAATAGACTCATGTAAGATCATCACCACAATGGATACTGGAGAAGCTCCTAATGCTTTTCGAATACCAATCTCCTTTGTGCGTTCCTTTACAATGATGAGCATAATATTACTAACGCCAACGACTCCAGCGATTATAGTACAAATTCCCACCCACCAAAAAAACAAGCGGATGTAGAGATTTAAATCATAAAATTGTTTTGCATCCTCCACAGAATTATTAAATCCTATTCCACCATCATCATCTGGCGCTATCGAATTTTTACTCTTCAGCAACTGGCTAACACCTTCGGTAAATTTTACAGACTGTGCTAAAGCCTCCTCGTAGTCATCAGTCTTTTTTAGAGTGAAATCTAGGTTACTAATGTTATCTCCTATTCCGTACGCTTTTTGTGTGGTTGTAATAGGAATATATGCTCTGGTTTCCTCGCGCTCTCCAGCAGGATCAGTGAATACACCTACTATTTTAAAGTTTACATCGTTAATTACCAACTGTTCTCCAAGAGCAATCTCATCCTTAAACATGTTTTTCTTAAGTGTCATCCCTATCACAGCAACTTTTTCACTATTAACCAAGTCATTGTGATTGATGAATCGACCTTCGACTATCGAGGCGTTTTCAACTGCTAAATAATCTGGATTCACACCTACAAAACGATAATTCCCAGTTTCTTTGCCGTGACTCATGATACCAGACCAAAATATATAATTCGCCGATTTGATTTCCAGGTTTTCATTAAACTTTTGAACAGCCACATCGTAATCACTGTTTCTAAATTGGATTTCCCTCCCTGGATTTAAGCCTTTATATTCTTTAGTTGTTGTCCCTGACCAGAACGAAATCAGTCCCGAGGCATCATTTTCAAACTGCTTTGCAATTCCGTTTTGCAATCCTTTTCCAACACCTAGAAGAATTACCAAAATAAATATTCCAGAGGCCACAGAAACGCCCGTCAAGAAGGTGCGCAACTTATTTTTAGCAATTGCTTCAAATATCTCTTGCCATCTTTCTGCGTTAAACATAAGCTGAGGCTCTAACTTGTTCTACCATCACATCGTCAATGATTAATCCATCCTTTAAAACTACATTTCGCTTACACATAGCAGCAATATCTGGTTCATGTGTAACAATTAAAATGGTTTTACCTTCATCGTTTATCCCTTGTATTAGTTCCATCACCTCGTAGGAGGTTTTTGTGTCTAAGGCACCGGTAGGTTCATCAGCTAGTAATACTTTTGGGTTTGAAGCCAATGCTCTAGCGATGGCAACACGCTGTTTTTGTCCTCCTGAAAGTTCCGATGGTAAATGATGAGAATGTGTAGCCAAACCAACTTTGGACAAATATTTTAATGCTATTTCGTAGCGCTCTTTTCGTTTTATACCTTGATAGTACAAAGGCATAGCAACATTGTCTAAAGCACTTTTATAATTAATCAGATTGAATGATTGAAATACAAATCCTAAAAATTTATTGCGGTATCGAGAGGCTATTGTTTCGTTTAACTTTTTTATTGGAACATTATCTAAAATGTAACTTCCAGAATCAGCTTCATCTAGAATCCCTAAGATATTTAAGAGAGTAGACTTACCCGATCCAGACGAACCCATTATTGCCACTAGTTCTCCTTCTTGAATATTAAAATTGATTCCCTTGAGAACATGTAGCTCAGAGTTACCCATTTTATAGGACTTATGTAAATCTTTAATTTCGATCATAATTTAAATAATATAAAATGGCACTCCTATTATCAACTTATAGACACTTTTCAAAAAGCACCTCAGAATAATAATCCCTTAAAGCATAAGACTTAATTATAATATAATTGTTACAGTTTTATCTTAAAATATATTTCTTTTACTAATTTTACCACTTAAACTACATACAATGTCAAAACATCTTTTTGCTTCAATTGCAGTAAGTATTTTATTTTTTAGTTGCGGTACAACGCATAAGATAGACACATTAAAACCGGAACCAGATGATGCTACACCTGTAGTTTATGAAAACCAAACGTCATTTTTAAACATACCTATAAGTGTACAGTTAAAAGATGTAGAAAATCAAACAAACAATTTATTGAATGGTCTGATCTACGAGGACAATGATATCACTGACGATGATATTGAAATGAAGATTTGGAAACTTGCACCAATCACGATTCAAAATGACAACGCAAAATCAGGGGAGAGAATTAGAACTATTTTACCGTTGAGAGCAACAGTTAAATATCGTATAGGCACAAAAACATTAGGAGTTGAATTATACAATACACAAGAATTTCATCTCAACGGTGTAATTACACTGAGCAGCGATGTAGCACTAGACAACTGGAAACTGGTAACCAAAACGGAATTAAAATCACTGGAATGGAAAGAGAGTCCGACGTTAGTGGTTTTTGGTAAAAATGTACCCGTGACCTACTTAATGAATCCAACGATTCAATTGTTTAAAGCAAAATTAGCTAAGTCTATAGATGGGGCTATAGAGAAGTCAATGGATTTTAAACCGAATGTACTTGAAGCATTAGAAAAGATATGCACGCCTTTCCAGATGAATGAATCTTATGATAGCTGGTTGCGTGTGGTCCCTCAGGAAATATATAGTACTGCAGCAAAATTGAAAGGAGAAACATTTTTACTCCAAATGGGAATGAAGTGTACTATGGAAACTATCGTAGGTAGAAAACCCGAAACAAAATTTGATTCGAATAAAATAATTCTAAAACCAGTAACTAAAATTCCAAACCAAATAACAGCTAACATTGTTGCTGTATCCACTTATCAAGATGCTTCAAAGATTATGCGCAGCAACTTTGCAGGACAAGAATTTGGATCAGGCTCAAAAAAGGTGAAGGTAAACGATGTTACTTTATGGCACAAGAGCGGTAAAATGGTGGTAGCTCTTGATCTAACAGGAGCTGTAAATGGCAAAATATACTTGACAGGGTTTCCAAAATATGATGAAAAAACAAAAGAAATTTTCTTTGACCAATTGGATTACGTCTTAGACACAAAAAGTAAATTAATGCGCACAGCAAACTGGCTAGCTCAAGGCGTTATATTGAAAAAAATTCAAGAAAGCTGTCGCTATTCAATACAAGAAAATCTAGCGGAAGGAAAAGCGAGCATGATGAGTTACCTTACTAACTATTCGCCTATACCAGGTGTATTTGTAAATGGATCTATGGATGATATTGCATTTGAGAAAGTGCAAATAACCTCTAATGCTATATTGGCATTTATCAAAGTAAAAGGCAATATTAACATTGCTGTAAATGGTCTTAAATAAAACTCTTAGTTTGCTTTCTTTTTTTGATACAAGCGATAAACAGCATAACCAATAATCCCCACTAGGACATAAGGAATAGCCATCAAATAAACGATACCGTCATTTACAGCTTGTGCTTGAGCATTATTAGATTCTCCCCCTAATGCGGCTCTACACATAGCACATTGTGCCTGACTAATTCCAGAGGAAAGCAGTAATAAAACAAGGAAAAGCGATTGTATTTTACTATTTTTAAACATAATAAGGAGATATCATTAAGTAGACAACAACACCAGTAACAGCGACATACAACCATATTGGGAAAGTGATTCTCGCCAATCTTTTATGTTTATCAAATACTTGTGCCAATGCCCTAACATAAGTAACTAAGACCATAGGTATAATAATTACTGAGAGCACTATATGAGTAACGAGTATAAAATAATAAACGTATTTAATAACACCTTCACCACCAAATTTTGTTGAATCTGAGGTCATGTGATAAGCCACATACATACCCAAGAATGCTATAGAACAACCAATAGCGGCTTTCATCAAATTCTCATGAAGCTTTCTATTTCCGTTTTTAATTGCTAGTACAGCGCTTACTAATAACACCGCAGTAATTCCATTTACGCAAGCATAGATGGGAGGAAGAAAAGTTAATGGCTCGACATCAAATCCTAACTTTTTTAAGTTCACACCAAAAAGGATAACAACAACAAGAGGGATTGCAACTGATAGTAGTACAATCCACTTTCTATATTTCTGTTCTAAATTTTCATTATTCATAACACTTACTCCTCTAATAAAATACTAATATCTTGTTGAATATCTCTAACCCCTTTTTTATCTAATCCATCGTAATATAAAATAGGATTACCAAAGTCATCTTTTCTACATCTAATATTTCCATCCTTATCAATCAAAGCAAAAAGACCAGAATGCTCAAATCCACCAGCAACATTACTATTTGCAGCAGCATATAGATTAAAACCTTTGTTAGCGATACTGTAAATATAATCTTGGTCCCCTCTTAGAAATTGCCAATTAGTAGATTTGACACCTAAAAATTCAGCGTGCTCTTTTAGAACTTTGGCAGTATCATGATTAGGATCAATAGTAATAGAAGCGATCCCGAAATTAGGATTACCAAAGAATTTCTTTTCGATCAACAGCATGCTTTGATTCATCTTCGGACAAATTGAAGGACAAGTAGTAAAGAAAAACTCCACGACATATACTTTACCTTTATAAAAGTCATTATTTATCTTTTCGTCGTTCTGATTCGTTAAATCAAATTTTGGTGCTGGACCAATCATGACTAATTTCTCATCTTTAGTAGCCGCTGTACTAACGTTGTCTAAGCGATCCGCTTTTACCACAGAACCGTTTTGAATGCGCTCTATAATTTTAGGAATTGCATAGATACCAAAAACTAAAATTATAAATGAAATACCGATGTATGATTTCTTCTTAAACATATTATTCTTTTAAAAGTTGTTTAGTTGCATTATGATTTTTCTTTAATGCAGCACGATATTCATAGAGGATTATTTTAAAGTCATCAAGCATCTCATTACTTAACTCAGATGGATGAAAAGTATTATACCCCTCCTTGTAGTCCTTTTTATCTTTACGTCCTCTTAAATCTCTAGCTTTATCAACTATGTAAACATTAGAGGTTCCAGCATATTGATCTAACTTCCCTTTCAAATGCAGTTGGTTATAATAGGCTTGAATATTCTCGGGTGTGGTGAAAACGAAATGCCATTGAGAAACATCTGTAAATTCGTCTAGCGCATCTAGTATACTTCGAACATCATCCTCTGTACCAAGAGGGCAAATCATTACAAACTGTAAATCCTTGAAGGTATGATAGCGTTGGTATATTTTTTCGTTAAGATTGAAAAGATTCCCTCTATTCTTTAAAATTTCTGAACCTGAGAAGCCCAGGATAGTAATTTTACCAGTTAGTGTCACCTTTTCCTTATTCAAGGATTCCCACTCAGCTAACTCAGGAATTCCTTTAGTAACTGTAGGCAATCGAGTAAAACTATTGACGCCTGATGCAAAAAAAAGATAGGCTACGATAGGGAGAATAAAAAGCACAAAAAGAACTATATTTTTTTTCATTGCAACATTAAAATTTAAAGTACAAAAATAAAAAAAGGTACGCAATGCGTACCCTTTTTTTTGAATTAATATGTGTTAAAAATTCCACTTAATTGTAGAATCTTTAAAAACCCCATAAATATAATGCCCTTCGGTTAAGAAAATGAAAAGTATATATATAATTAAGAAAACAACAGGCAAAACAATCGCCCATCTAAGACTACTTTTCTCGCCCCCTAAGTGCATGAATGACCATACAATGTAGTACGCTTTAAAAACAGTCAATATATAAAATACCCAGTTCAACAAGTTCATACCTAAAAGGTGGTTCATGTGTAGAAAATCTGGTTTAAGTATTCCTAAAAATACTTCTATAATAGTAACAGCAGACAATATTGCGAAAACTTTCCAGATCCCTGCAGTATTAGAAACATGTTCGTGTGACATAATAATTATTTTTAAAAATTAAACTAGATAGAAAACGGTAAATACAAATACCCAAACTAAATCAACAAAGTGCCAGTATAGACCCACTTTTTCAACCATCTCATAACTTCTTCTTTTTTCATATGTACCCATAAGCACATTAAAAAACACGATGATGTTTAAGATTACTCCTGAAAACACGTGGAATCCGTGGAAACCTGTGATAAAGAAAAAGAAATCAGCAAACAATTTGTTTCCGTATTCATTTCTAATCAAGTTAGCTCCTTCTACAACATAATGTCCATCAGCTAATCTTGAAATAGATTCTTCTCTAGACAATACCGTTTTGTGCTTAAATTTACTCAAATCATGATTGATCTTAGCATCTTTAACCGTTTCTGGAGTTGCCTCATAGATTGATTCGATACGCACTGATAATTCAGGATGAGCTTTGAATCCAGCTTGAACTTCAGCCATTGAGTAAGAAGGCAATTCACCTTCGCTCAAGAACCAAGTCCCTTTGTTACTTGTGTGCTGTACTCTCTCTCCATGAAGACTAGCAGCAAAATCAGCTAAGGCAACACGATTACCATCTTTATCCACAAACTGAAGTAAACTACCTCCCTTTGTTTCAACAGCACCATATTCTCCTTTGATGAAATTTTTCCATTCCCAAGCTTGAGACCCTACGAAGATCAAACCACCGATAATGGTTAAAAACATGTAAACAATAACTTTGTTCTTTTTCATTTGATGACCTGCATCAACGGCTAATACCATTGTTACAGATGAGAAAATTAAAATAAAAGTCATTAACGCCACATAGTACATAGGTGCAGAAACACCGTGCATAAATGGGAAGTGAGTAAACACTTCATCGGCCAATGGCCACGTTTCAATAAATTTAAATCTAGATAAACCGTAAGCTGCTAAAAATCCAGAGAACGTTAAGGCATCTGACATGATAAAAAACCACATCATCATTTTACCATAACTTGCTCCCATTGGCTCATTGCCGCCTCCCCAAGTTTTATCTTCACTATTTGCAGTAGTAACTGTCGCTTCCATAAAAGTTATTCGTTAAAAAGTTCCCAAATTTACGTTTTTTTCTTATTTAAAGAAATATAAAAATACAAATAAATAAATCCACAAGAAATCAAGAAAGTGCCAGTACATCGCACCTAGTTCTATTCCAAGAGTTTGACTCGAATTGTATTTCTGTTTAAAATGATTATAAATTATAATTAGCAATGATATTAACCCACCAGCAAGGTGAATCATATGCACAACTGTTACAATATATAAAAATGTTGTTGTTATTGAACTCTCGCTTCCGGTGAAGTAATAGCCATTTTCAACGATTTGTCCGAATCCTACAAATTGTAAAATCACGAATAAAATTCCAAGCGCTAAAGTAGACAAAAGAAAAACAGTAGTCTTACTTTTTTCATCTTTTTGGATTGATTTTTTTGCCATGTGTATGGTTACACTAGCCATAATTATAGCCAAAGTGCTATAATAAAAAGCGGTAGGCAATTGAAAATCCTTCAACCAGTCTACCCTTGCTTTACTTACCACAAATGCGCTAGTAAGCCCTGCAAACATCATAATCATACTGACCATAGCAAAAATCAAGATCAACTTATACGATCTTGCAGTCTTTAGCTTATGCTCCTCCTGTGTCATTGTCATTTCCATAACTATCTTAAAAATTTATCAATTATATATACTAATTGAAGTAGCGTAATATAAGATACGCTAACTAGCATTAATGTTCTTGCTGCTTTTGCTGTTTTAATCTTATACAACTTAACTGCATAAAAAAGCATCCACAAACCTAAAAGGAACACTACTACTGCTGCTATAGGAGTAATATAAAATCTACCCGTATAACCTAACGCAGGCAACAATGAAGCAACAAGCAACCATACCGAATACAAAATGATTTGAAGCGCTGTTCCTTGGTCTTTTTTACCCGTAGGCAACATAAAGATTCCTGCTTTTTCATAATCTTCATATAAGAACCATCCTATAGCCCAAAAATGAGGGAATTGCCAAAAAAACTGAATTAAAAATAATGTACCTGCTTCGATTCCAAAATCCCCCGTAGCAGCCACCCATCCTAACATGAAAGGTATAGCACCTGGAAACGCGCCTACAAATACAGACAAAGACGTTACTGTTTTTAAGGGTGTATACACACTCGTATATAGAAATATCGAAATCGCACCAAACATGGCTGATTTAGGATTTATCATATATAAAAGGGAAATACCTATAATCGTCAATACACTAGCAACTACTAGCGCCACTTGCGGTGACATTCTTCCTGAAGGAACAGGGCGATTCTTTGTTCGATCCATTAAAGCATCAATGTCTTTCTCGATCACTTGATTAAAAGCATTAGAAGCTCCAACCATGCAGTAACCACCTACAATCAACATTAACAACACCGACCATTGAAAAGGATTTTGCTCATTGATACCTAAAAAATATCCAGCTATAGATGAAAACAAAACACTAATAGCAAGTCCTGCTTTAGTGATTTCTTTAAAATCTAGAAAAACCGATTTAAAAGTGAAGGTATTTGGAGTAGTGTTCAATGCAGATTTAATTAAGTTTTTTAAAACTTCTGCAAAGGTACAAATTACAAGAGGATTTAATATTGTAGATTTTGTGTTTTTTTCAATTATAATCTGTTAAAAGTGCATCTGCTTTGTGATTAAGCAACATTGTAGATCGCTTTTTACAATAAGTATCTAAATTGTTTCTTTTCGAAAGTACAAATAGCGCATTGAAGTACCTGCTTACTAGCAGAGAATAATTCACTTTCGAGAAAAAAAACTTCAATAACCACAATTAAGGAGCGCTACTTTATTCCCCATTTTAATAGCTACTACTTTTAATATTCTTGATTCGTGTCTTCTCCGTTTGCAATTGCTTTTGCACCAGAAGTCCCTATGCGCTTAACACCCAAACTCACCATCTCAACTGCATCTTGATATGAGCGCACTCCACCAGCAGCTTTGATAGGTAACGGTGACGCATTTTCAAGCATCATAATTATTGTACGCACGGTAGCACCGTTAGGCAAATCGTCTTCTGTTTTATAGAAACCAGTTGATGATTTCACAAAAACACAATTATAATCCTCTTCTTTAAAATTAGAAATAATCACGTTTTTAATTAGAGACGATAGTTGGATAATTTGCTTATCAGTAAGCGCAGCCACTTCTATAATCCACTTTACCGTTTTATTGTTATCCAGACCTAGTTTTGTACAACGCAAGACCTCTTTTTTCACAATGGCAATATCGCCCTCTTTAAAGGCTTTATAATTACAAACAAAATCAAGATCATCAGCACCTTCTTCAATAGCTCTTTGTGCCTCTTCTAATTTAGCCATAACATCTGACTCCCCTTCTGGAAAATCAATTACAGTTCCTACTAGTGTCACCGCATTTGCCTCGACAATAATTTTTTTTGCCTTTACTACCATATCAGGCCTGATCATGATAAGCTTGAAATTGCCATCAATCGCTTCTTGAACAAATTGCATTACTATTTTTTCATTTTCAACCTCACTAATCCCTGCTTGATTAGCAGTTTTTAAATAAGTTGAGTCTAGGTAGTTTCTGATATTCATAATAACATTATTTCTAAATTAGTAAAAAACTTTGTAAACAAAAATACACTTATTATTCATAAGCTTTATTACAATACAGAATTGTTTAACAAACTCTACAGTGAAGCAAGCGTGTGCTTAACCTTTACTATCAAACAAAAAAAAGCCCCACAAAAGCGGGACTTTAAATATAATTTTTATTGCTTAGTGCCTCTCAATTTTATGAAAATAAGAATTGAAAAACTTGCTAAGGCTGCGCCGGTTATATTAGCTAGTATATCAAACATATCTGGACTTCTAGTTGTTGTAAACATTTGCTGTGCAATTTCGATAAAAACACCAAAAAAGACAGAAAGCACGAAGGAAAAAAACAACGGCTTATAAATGTTTTTATTTCTAACTTGAGTTCTAAAGAATAACACCCAAAGCGACGTAAAAACAAAATGAAAAAATGCATGTACTGCCTTATCTAAATTAGGGATATCGATCGAAGGAATATTACTTGACTTTGTTAAGCACAAGAATAAGATTACAGCCGACCAAGCTACCGCTGAGACAAGAAAAAATAATTTACGCACCAATCAAATCATTATAAGCATCACTTGATAATAATGTATCAAAATCAGCAACATTTGCTACTTTAATTTTAATCATCCATCCTGCTCCATAAGGATCAGAGTTTACCGTTTCAGGAGTACTTTCTAAAGCATCATTGAATTCGATAATCTCTCCTGCTAAAGGAAGAAACAAATCAGAAACAGTTTTCACTGCCTCAACAGTACCAAAAACTTCATCTTTTTCAAGAGTTTGATCTAATGTTTCCACTTCTACATAAACGATATCACCTAGTTCTTTTTGCGCGAAATGTGTAATTCCTACTGTAGCTACATCACCTTCTAAACTCACCCATTCGTGATCTTTTGTGTACTTTAAATTTGCTGGTATACTCATAATTAATGCTTATTGAAAATTGATAATTTTATTTGTTTCGCAAATGTAACAATCTTGCGCTCAATTCTAGTTTAGATTTTCAAAATTAATTCCCAAAATTGTAACGTATTGTAAAGCCCGATCTAATATTAGTCAACGGGAAAGCAGTAGATATAACGGCTTCAGAAAACGAGTGATCGTAGTAAAAGATAGCCGTTAGGTTCTTACTAAATGAATAGTCAGCAGTTAATTTAAGAGACCATATATTTTGCCCTCCTGCTAATTGATTGTTATCATAATCTAAATACCTAACAATGGTTTGATTGTTACGATAAGAGAAATCGGCTTTCATGTTGATATCTCCTTTAATCACGCCAGTAGGGTTATCTGCTAAACGAGAAGAGAAAATAACATCTTTAAATCGATATCCTAATCCCACTACGTATTCTATCCCTTTAACTTCTGTCAATAAATTATTATCAAAACTCATTGATAACGCCCTATCTTTCTTAATCTCTGTTAATATTTTTAAAGAACTTTTAAGTTCAAAATCCATTCGCAATAAAGGATTAAATTGTTCTACTAAGTTAATATTAGACAATATCGTTTTATTAAAAAAGTTCCCATTATCATCAACACCGTTAGGATCTTTATCATATTCAAAGTTAGAACGATATTGATTGATAGTGTATGAAGCACGATAATTGTGCTGCAATGAAAAGCGTTTAAAATTACGTTTAAACATATCAAATCGCATTAAACCATTGTACTTAACAGACCAGTTAGGTATGGGTACGCTTCTAAAAATTCCTAACGAAGAACTTGAAGCATCTGCACCTGCGTATGCAGCCATGAAAGCTGGCAACAATACCGCTTGATTATTCTTACCGTATCCTAATGGATATCCATCTCCGTCTAAATTAGCTGGATTATTTAAATCTATCCCTCTATTAGTTGCTAACCTATTAGCTATTGTCAACCTGTTTTTTCTAAACTCACTAAAAGCAATTGATGAGTTCTCATCACTTGCAGAGAAAGATGTTTTGATAAGCACAGTAGACACACTAAACAATCCATAACTATATGGAGATAATGAATTGTAAGTTCCATCTGCTGACACATCATATTGCTCAGAATAATTTTCTGAGAATGATCTATCGGCATTTAAATCTATTTTAAAATCAGGAAACAGGTCGATGTTTGCACTTGCTTTTAATGTTTTATTAGTTACCTGAGTGAAATTTTGATTAAAATTATCATACAAAGTAAGCCAACCTTTCTTAGCAGCTTCATAACGCACATCTTGTTGGCTTCCAAAAATGAAACCTAACGTAGGTTTAGAAGAACCAAAAAATCCAATTCCCGGAGTATACCCTGGTAAAACAGTTCCACTATTTTCAGTGTAATTAAACTGAATATTTTTTACACTAGTTAAAATTCCTTTTAGCCCATCTAAGAACGGACTCCCTTTTACATCTTGATTATTAGTTTTAACTACTTTCTCTCCAGGTTTAGGTAAAGCAACCTTTGGCTTAGAGCCAAATTTTTGAGTAGTCTTAGTTAGTCCTAAATATTTGTACAACATCTCCATGTTAAAGCTAGCATTCAAATTATTTGAACGCGCATTTTGCACCGTGTTTCCAAGATTATAGTTCTCGCCATCTATGATAATATCTGATAAAGCATTTGAAGTACGCTGCCAGTTGTAATCCCCTGTGTAGCTATAATTAGCTTTTACAAAACTAAACAACGGTATCTTATTGATAGGAATTTCATAATTCACAATAAGTTGTTGCATATGTTGATTAGGATCCCCTACATTCAAGTAACTATCCCAAATAGAAAAATCATCAATTGGTTCGTTATCGTCATTCAAATAATTTTTCACAATATTACTTGATGAGGCAATGTAACTGAATTTTAATGATTTCGTTAAATTGTAATTGAAGCCATATTGATAGTTGAAAGAAAAGTTCCTACGATATAATGGGTCTAGTCCAATTCCTTCAATATCCTCTATTTGTCTAAATTGCTGAGTATTGAATTGTCTATTAATATTTGTGCTAAAAGTAACATTAGAAGGCAAGTAATTAAAGTTAAAATCGCTTAACATTTTCCAATAATCACTTTTCTGCATCATCTTACTATTCTTGAACGGTTCTACAGGTTTAGATTGAAAAGTATACGCATAATCAACTGATGAACTACTTTGCTGATCTTGATAATTTTCAATTTCGTAATCATGTCTTTCCACTTCATTATACGACTGAGAGAATGTAAAATTCTCTACATCATATATTCTTTGTTTTTGCTCTGCGCCACGTTGTTTTCTAACCCCTATAAAGTTAATGCTACTGCGTTTAGTATAGTCTACAGCTCTATTTCTATAGTTTTCACGTACATCAGCATCAGCAGTATTATCTAATAGCTGTTGCAATTTGATATCTTGGTTAAAAGGGTCGTATTGTGGAGTAATCACTTCTTCGCCTATTGCATAATTAAATGGCAAATTAACCCCCCATTTAGCAGGTAATAGTTTTCCTAAATTTACATTAGTAACAAAATTATATTGTTGGATATCTTCACGACTTCTTTCGTTTGGACCTTGTTCTAAAGAGCCAAAACCAATCGTTGATTTTCTACCAGTAGCTGAAACAGTAGCAAAATCAGCAAAATTTGTATCTACATTTAACACGGCAGCCATACCACCATTGTTATCCATATCAGCAAGACGTAGTTCATTAAACCACACCTCACCTTTAACCCTTTGCATTGTTTCGTTGTTTTTTACACCCACCATCAAGGTTCTAACCAGACCAAAGTTAGGATTACCCTTTATCCCTATTCTCAACTTATTACTCTTACTCGCAGCAGAAGCATCAAGTTGCTCTTCATCTTGATAGTAGATTCCATCTAGTGGTAATGTACTTAAATCAATACTCATTGCTTGTATTTTTAACTGCGTTAAAAGTGCTAATGACAAGTCAATTTGATTGTCTTCTGGCCATACACTTTCTGCACTTAAAGGAGAACAATTAGCAGCACCTGATCGACTAGGAACAGTCACTTTTAATGGTATTTCGACTTGATAAAAATTATCTGTAAAGTCATTTCCAAAACGAATAAAAGCAACCATTTGATCATCGCTTAAAGTGGCTTCATTTTGCAACGATTCAGCATGTAAAAACATCTTAAGCTTTTTAAACTGACGCATATCTAAGCTCACATTTTTAAATACTGCTCTAGAATCTTCGGCCTCTAATCCATCCCCAGAAACCCTAAGAGATAAGGACTGCTCATTTTGATTTATGATTGTATTATTATTATACAATTGCTCGCGCACTACTCCTGGAGGCGTAATATAATTAATAGGACAACGCTCATTATTTTCTTGAACATTTACTGACAACACATCTAGTATTGTACCATCATCAGTAACATTTGTATCATCAAATTCTAAGGTATTTGTATACCTTCTCCATTCTCCGCGCACAAGATCTAACGAACCAAAACGCACTGTAATCTCATCGGCAAAACCAGTCATAAACATTCTCATGAATCGAATAGACCTAAAATCAGATATAGTACCAATAGTGTTTTGAGGTTGTGACACCGGAATTTTAAACTGTATCCATCTCGCATCGGTCACTTGTCCGTTTGCTAATGTAACCTGAGTGTTTCTAATATCGGTAATATTATTTTGACCAATTTCCATATTAGGCTGTACATCTATACTGTACTCATAATAGGCATTGATGGTATTCATTGTATTATCCTTGTTGACATCCTCAACATCTGGAAGTGTGGTAGCAGCTCTATTGGCATCATTAATATCAACCGCCGAGTTTCCATCAACACCATTGTAATTTTTATATCTCTCAGAAACATTTCCATTCGCATTCAAATAATAGGTGTAATCATCTGCAGCTGGATCTGATTCAGAAGCAAAATTTGAATACACACTAGCCTCTTGCGCATTGTTGAGTCCATCAAAACCAACATCTTGATTTTGTCTGTTTTCGGCATTTGTATCAAATGCATAAATCAAAGATTGTGATGCAGGAACATCTCCCCATAGCGGTCTTGGATTTACTAATATTTGATCAGGGCCTAAACCATTTTCATATTGTTTTCGACCATCTTTCAATATATCCTCAGAAATTTCTCCAAGGTTAAAATAGATTTTCCCTGTATTAGACATAGGGATTTGACCCGCTCCTATATAAGGATCCATTACCCAAAACTGAATATACTCTACATTACTTTGTTCGAAATTTGTAGAGTTAATAGCCCTCGTTATCCCTCCAAAGTTATCTCTAGGATTAGCACTAAAATTTGAATTATTATTGTAAGGTCCGCGATCAGATGGGTAGTAACTCAAATTCAATGTGTTTACTACCTGTGATTGCCCTTGCGCAATATCAGTCAATGGATATAGTTCTTCACTAAACACACGTCGAGTTGTATTTAAAGACAAATCATCATCTGTAATCCCTGATGGTCTCGAAGTGTAAAAAATAGGATCAATTGTGTTCCATGCCAACTTTGCTCTTTTAAACCCATAGCTTAAATCATTAGATGTAGCATTAAAATCATAAGCACTTCTAACATTTCTATCCGGTGTAGACGACAAGCTCCATGCATAAGCAGAACGCATGTCTATAGTAGATTGTGATCCTTCAAAATCATCAACATAAATTGTAGATTCTCCCTCAAAATCAGCTGCTTTTGGCGAATTTGGTTTTAAGAAAGCGACTTCTGCTCTAACCGAAAGATTCGAAGGAACATCAGTATCTACATTAGGTAGCATATTAGCTAATCTAGTAAAGAAAGGAACTTCTGTAGCATAGTTAGTGTTGAACCCAAAAATAGTATTGTTTACTGACTCTTGTCCATAAGTTGCTTTTTGAGTAAACGGCTTTTCGCTCATTTTTAAAAAAGTCGCTCCTACAAGAAATTTTTCTGAAATTTCATGCTCAACATTCACTCCCATAAAGCGGCGTGTTTGCTGTCCAAAAATAGAATTGTTTTCTAGCGAAATTTCAACCGGTGTATTAGAAGCTTGCAGTGAAGCATCCAGAATTTGAACACTCCCTAGTTGGTAATTTACACTATAATCGATTCCTTCTAATAAAACGCGACCACCCGCAGTAACCCTCACAGAACCTTGAGGCACATTGTAAGCCCCAATAGGAATTCCGTTACTCGCTGCTGATTTATACTTCCCTCTTAATAAAAATTTGTTTTTGTCACTATCTTGCAACGCTCCAGATTGCGTACTTCGATACATATTTCTAAAAACGTATTTTTGCTGATTTTCGTTATAAGTAGTCAAATCATCGTAGTTACTTACATCTGCAGGATTGTTTTTATCTTTTAATTTCGAAAATAATAATTCTCCAAATGGTTCCTTAGTGGTAAAAATAATACGTCCGTTTTGAGAGTCAATCGTTAAACCAGATAAGAAGTCAAAGAATCCATCTCCTCCAGTTTGTGGATCATTATTATAGTTTAATTTATCTAAGTTAAAAACTTTAAGTAGCGTCGTTTCCTTCACTTTATTATCAGCAGTTGGATTAGCGGGAAACGGAAAAATATTCCCTGCAGCATCTGTAGCTTCTTTAATATAGTTGATAGGCGAAGGATCAGTGTATAAAATATTGAATCTAAAATCTTCTTGATTAATTTGATAAGCACCTGGAATTTGATAAATATTCTTCATCATTAAATTCCACACCGGGTTATTCACATTAGTCAAGTTACTCTTCAGCATTTTCAAAATCAAACTCTGTGTAATTACAGCAGTGTTTGCTGTAGTTGCGCCAGTAACGACAGTAGCATCTACACCGTCATTACCAAACTCCCCTACTTGATACACCTTGTCACCTACAGTATATTGATAGGCAACTGCAAGAACTTCATCATTAGATAATCGTTGTTGCAGAGAGATATATCCTAGCTGTGCATTATAAGAAAACTCATTAGAAGTTAATTTTCTTGCATTCTCTAATTTCGAATAATCTTGCCCTTCACTTACAGTCACATTAAATCCAGAACTTGAGGTCACTATTTCTCTAATATTATCATTCAATAAACCAGAACCGTTTTTAATTTGGCCAGGATCAAATTTATTATTTCCATTGTCAGAAGGAGAATTTGCAGGAACATTAAACATTCCTGTAGAAGGATCTAAAACGACTACTTGATTATCAGCAAGACCACTAATAGGACCTTCACCTAAATCTTGAAGCGCAATAATATTCCTTAAATTATTTGAATTTGTATTTATTCTAGATTGCTTATTTGTAACCCAAACCTCAATACGAGTGATTTGCACTCTACTATCGATGTATGGATAGTTTTGTAATGATTCGTCATATTTATCTCTAAAATATTGAGATAAAAAAAAGTGTCTATCATTGTCATAGTCTAAAGCGAACATATCAAAGTCTTGAATCGTACCACCACCTTCGGCGATAACACTTTTTGTTTGTGACTTTTGTTCAGAGAACACTCCTGTAACGGTTGTTTTACCAAATTGTAGTTGTGCCTTTACTCCAAATAAGCTTTGTGCACCTCTTATTAATGAGCTATTCAAAGGCATACTCACATTACCTACTTCGATTTTTTGTACAATATCATCCTCAGTAGGCGTATATTCTAATTTAATAAGATTTTGAAAAGCAAATGTTGATTGTGTATCATAATTTGCGTTCACATTTAAACGCGTACCCACTTTTCCCATCAAGCTCATGCTAATTCTTTGATCGAAGTCAAATGCTAAATTAGAGCGATTTCTAGGTGAAAAAGAAGGATTGTCTTGCTTAGTAAATCGGGCACCTAAATCCATCTCAATAGACCCTGTAGGACGCACATCAATTGTATTACTTCCAAAAATAGATTCGAATATCCCGGAATTAACATAGTATTTAGGCAGTAAATCTTTCTTTGCCTCTTCGCTACCCGTTTTCTTACCATCAATTGCATCTGTCTTTTTTCTAAAATAGTCACGCATTGACTCTTTTAAAACAAGTTGTTCGTATTCACGTACCGATAATATGATAGGATAATTAATAGAAAAACCGTCCACAGAGCTCGTATAAATATACTTGTCTGTAACGGGATCATAAGTGTAAGCAGAAAGAACACTTTTAGGGTCTTTAATTTGGATTTTTCCTGTCGAAAAACCCGTTCTAATTGTATCCTTAGGCTCTTCAGTAACTTGAGCTTCTGCTAGAAACCCACCAAATAAAACCAATAGAAAAATACAAATCTTTTGCATATAAATCTTTGTTTTACAGCCTTTCTATAAGGCTTTTAATGCTTTTTTAATGATAGCTTCCACAGATGCATCTGGATCTTCTTTCACAATTTTTTCAATAATTTTTTCCGAAGCCTTTCTTACAAAACCAAGAACTTCTAATGCAGATAACGCTTCATCCCTATTTGTATTGCTTTGTGACATAGAAACTTCGTCTAAATCATACAACTTAAGCATTTTATCTTTTAAATCTAGAATAACTCTTTGCGCAGTTTTACTACCTATACCTTTAATAGTTTGAATAGTTCCCACATCACCTGAGCCTATCGCATTGATTATTTGTTTAGGTTCTAATGAAGATAACATAGTTCTTGCTATACTCGCTCCAATACCAGAAACAGACAAAAGCATTTTAAAAATCTCCCGTTCTGACTTCTCTACAAACCCAAATAAAGTGTGAGAATCTTCCTTTACTTGCAAATGAGTGAATAATTTTACAAAATCAGTAGCAGGAAGAAGCGAAAAAGTATGCAAAGAAATATGCACTTCATAACCTACACCACCGCAATCTATTACCACCTGAGTAGGCGTTTTCTCTACTAATTTACCTTGTAAATGTCCAATCATAATCTCTTAATTTTAACCAAAAAAAAACTTACCATAATCATAAATTATGGTAAGCAAGATAGTATTTTATTTTATTTTATGATCTGTTTCTTTTGCTTTTCTTGAGCATCGATTACAGCGATTGCAGCCATGTTGACCATCTCTTCAACGCTAGCTCCTAATTGAAAGATATGAATAGGCTTACTCATTCCTAACATTATTGGTCCAATTGAATCGACTTTGTTCAACTCTTTTAATAGTTTATAGGTAATATTTGCTGAATCTAAATTAGGGAAAATTAAGGTATTTACTTTTTTTCCCGCTAATTTAGAGAATGGGAATTTCTCTTTTAACATCTCTTGATTCAAAGCAAAATCAGCTTGAACCTCTCCATCGATAATTAAATCGGGGTGGTTCTCGTGTAAATATTTAACAGCATCTCTAACTTTAGAAGCACGTGGATCGCTTGACGAACCAAAATTTGAGAAAGAAACCATGGCAATTACAGGCTCAACACCAAACATTCTTGCCGTTTTAGCCGTCATAACAGCAATTTTTGCTAATTCATCAGCTGTAGGGTCAATATTTATAGCTGTATCAGATAAAAACATTGGGCCACGAGCAGTCATCATCATGTTTGTAGTAGCGATAATTGAAGCACCAGGTGCCTTATCTACTAGTTGCAACATTGGTTTAACCACTGACGAATAACTTCTAGAATGCCCAGTCACCACACCATCTGCATCTCCTTCATTAACCATCATTGCAGCAAAATAATTACGCTCACGCATTAACTTTTGTGCATCAAATAGCGAAATCCCTTTGCGTTTTCTAGCTTCCCAATAGATATTAGCAAACCTATTACGTCTTTCATCTTCTTCTTTAATCTTAGGGTCAATAATTTCGAGATCAGCAAAAAAGCCTAACTCCTCTTTTAACTCTAAAATGATTTCTTTATTCCCTAGTAAAATTGGATGGCATATTCCTTCCTCCATTACAATTTGGGCTGCTTTTAAAACATCTAAATGATCTGCTTCGGCAAAGACGATGCGTTTTGGATCCATCTTAGCTCTATTAGTGATAAGACGTACCATTTTATTATCATTACCTAAACGATCTAGCAGTTCTTCTTCGTATTTATCCCAATCAGTAATTGGGTTTAGCGCAACACCTGAGTCCATCGCCGCTTTTGCAACAGCAGGAGCAACAATACTTATCAATCTTGGATCAAATGGTTTTGGAATAATATATTCTCTACCAAAGTTTAATTTTGTTTCACCATACGCAATGTTCACTTGCTCAGGAACAGATTCTTTAGCCAGTAAAGCCAAAGCTTTTACTGCAGCCATTTTCATAGCTTCATTAATTTTTGTAGCACGTACATCCAGCGCTCCTCTAAAGATATATGGAAAACCTAAAACGTTATTCACCTGATTAGGATAATCTGAACGACCTGTTGCCATGATAAGATCATCTCTAGTACCTATAGCTAAGTTATAGTCGATTTCAGGATCAGGATTAGCCATCGCAAAAACGATTGGATTATCAGCCATTCCTAATAGCATGATAGGAGTCAAAATATTACCCGCAGAAAGACCTAGAAAAACATCAGCTCCTTTTAAAGCTCCTTGCAAATCAATTCCTGGAATTCCTTTAGAATATTTTAGTTGAACTTCTGACAAGTCAGTTCTTTCGCTAGAAAGCACTCCATCTTTATCAAACATGATGATATTATCAGGATTTACTCCTAGCAACACATATAAGTTGGCACAAGCTAAAGCAGCCGACCCAGCACCAGAAACAACAATCTTAGCAGTTTCAATAGTTTTACCAGCAAGCTCAAGAGCATTTAATAATGCAGCTGAAGATATAATTGCAGTTCCGTGTTGGTCATCATGCATTACTGGAATATTCAACTCCTCAACTAACCTACGCTCAATCTCAAATGATTCGGGCGCTTTGATGTCCTCTAAGTTGATTCCTCCAAAAGTGGGAGCGATATTTTTTACTGTTTGAATAAATTCATCAATATTTTTAGTATCTATTTCAATATCAAAAACATCAATATCAGCAAAAATTTTAAATAACAAACCTTTACCCTCCATTACTGGCTTAGAAGCTTCGGGTCCTATATCACCAAGTCCTAATACAGCCGTACCATTTGTAATCACAGCAACAAGATTCCCTTTTGCAGTATATTTATAGACATTATTTACGTCTTTTGCTATTTCTAAACAAGGTTCAGCTACACCTGGAGAATATGCCAGAGACAAATCTCTTTGAGTGGCGTATTTTTTAGTAGGTACTACTTGAATTTTTCCTGGTGTTGGCTTAGCATGGTATAATAATGCTTCTCTTCTTTTACTATCTTTATTCATCTTTAATTAGATTTTTATCTAGCTTGCAAAGATATGAGTCTTGCGCCAAAAAAGTAGGCTATTGTAGCATTGATTTGCAAAACACCTAAAATTAGCTCACAAAAAAAGCCACTAATACAGTGACTTTACATTTTATATCTTGCATTATAAGCTTATGTGTTACTCCCATTAATATAAGAAGCCAGATGCTGAATAGTCTCTTTTTGAACTTCGATAATAGCTTTTACCACATCACCTATTGAAATAACGCCTAGAACCTGCTTGTCTTTCACGACAGGTAGATGTCTAATTCTTTTGGTACTCATTAATTCCATACAGTAATCCAGACTGTCTGTAGGACCAACAGTAATTAAGTTGGTTTCCATAATTTCGCTAACCAAGGTATCCTTTGAAGCTTTATTTTTCAAAACTATTTTTCTAGCATAATCTCTTTCAGACAAGATCCCTTTTAAAGCGCCGTCCTCTATTACTAAAACGGCTCCTACATTTTTCTCCCCTAAAACTTTTAAAGCATCGTATACTGAAATTGTAGAAATTATCGAATAAACATCCGCACCTTTTTCGCTTAATATTTGATTTACAGTCATATCCAAAGTATTTTATTAACCCTAAAGTTAATTAAAAAGGAAATACAAATTGTTTTATTTTTTTAAACGAGTAATTTATTCCATACAATAAAAGCTGTACGGTTATAAAATATAGGCATGAAAAATCAATTCTAACGTAATTTTCTACCATCTAATCATTACGGTCTTTATACTCCTAATGAATTATTTTATGTCTCAAAATTTTCAAATGAAATAAGATTTTTTACTTTCAGTTCCGTTTTCAAGCAGTACTATGTCGAATTTGTAATTTGTTAAATCAGCTATTAAACAAGCTTCAGAGTCCTTATTCTTCCATTTAATATTTAGTATGCGATCATCTTGATCATTAATAATGACGTGACCCGAAAATGCTTCGCAGTTGTTTCTCAATTTTATAAGCTCTAGTTGTTCTTTCACAATTGCAGTCCCCAAACCCATTTCAACATCATCCATAGAAAGTGTAGTTCGGTTAATTTCTTTATGTCCCGCACTCCCT
Source organism: Flavobacterium aeripolare (assembly GCF_013294025.1). GTDB lineage: Bacteria > Bacteroidota > Bacteroidia > Flavobacteriales > Flavobacteriaceae > Flavobacterium. The sequence goes on along the minus strand of NZ_JABSNL010000004.1, from coordinate 133,046 downwards.
CCGTTATTTGCAGCATCGTAATTGTTTTTACCTGCAAAAATGTCTAAGTACCATACTTGTGGAATTCCTGGAACAAACATTTGGATGGCTCTAGCCAATAACATTTTTTGATTACTCTCTCCTAATGCACTGAAAAAAGTGGCATTAATTTGATAATAAGAAATTTTATTGCCCTCAGGATCATAGAGATTTTTTACACGCCCACCACGTTCCATAATAGTGTTCATGATAGCATCAATCTCAACATCATCTAATAATCCTTTATTGTAATGCCCGTTTACCTCTTTACCTTTTAAATCTAATACTGGAATTCCATCATGACAACCCAGCATATTAATTGTTTTATAACCCTTATCTATTAGCTCCTTAATCCAAACCAATAATGCTTTGCTTGTTGCATTTTCAAGAGTATGTATTGTAAGTCCGGGAAGAAAGAAATCGTAAATAGCATAACCCTGACTTGCTACTTCATCATGTAGATGAAGTCCGTATTCAGCATGGATTTCTGGTAATAACATTAAGTCATTTTTTTGAGCGATTTTATTAATATGATCTAAGTATTCCCATGTACCCGGTTTATTAAAAAAGTTAGATTCACCAACTTGTTTATGCAAATAAGCAAAAGCATCAAGCCTTAAAATATTACATCCATAGCCATTAAGCTTATTTAATGTCTCCTCATAAAATTCCCAAACTAATGGAGATGCAGCATTAACATCCATCTGCCCTAAATAAATACGCTTTTTTTCAACTATATGAAGAATCTTTGATTTTAATGAATTGAATGCTTTAAAATCTATTGTTCTAAAATCACTTCCTAAGACGATTGCCTCATTTAGTATTTTAACTAGCCATTTAACATAATCTGCTGTTAATGCAGTTAGACTCGAAAAATCAGCAGATTCCACAGAATTGTAGGTAACTTGCTGGTAGAATGTGTTCCAATAGGGGCGTTCAGATCCATCAGGAAAAATAACATTTAAAATAGGCAAACCTGATTTTCTCATGAAAAGCTTATTTAAATATTCGGGCTTTGGAATTATAACACCTTGGTTATTTAAAGTCCCATTCCCCTCCCAGAAGTCATTCCAATTAATAAAAAAATCTTTAAACTTAGAGTCTTCTCCATTTTTGAGAATATCTTTAAATTGCGGTGAAGCAACTGAAAGATGATTGAGTACAATATCAAACTTTAACTTTACGTTTAGTTTCTTTAAATCAATTAGATCATTTGGCCCTACCAATTCCTTGTTTATATTATAATCAATGATCGAAAACCCTCTATCAAGGTCGCTATTAAAAAAAGTAGGTAAAACATAAATTAAAGAAAACACATCTTTAAACTCTTCCTTTTTAAGCATTGTTACTGTGTCGCTTAACGTTTTCCCAATACTATCAGGATACAAGTTAAGCATAACACCATTGCTAGTATTTTGACTGTTTTGCTGCATCTTAGTTTATAATAATTTTGAAAGTATGTTAATATTATCTGGTAATCTCCCTACATTCTGCAATTTTAAAGCTGCTAATTTCAGAGCAATATCAAGGCACTCATGCATTGTTTTGTCCTTGATGTAAGCAAATAAAAATCCAGACCAAAAAGCATCACCTGCTCCTGTTGAATCCATGACTTTGTCAATTTTTATAGCAGGCATATCGATAACATCTTTTCCTATTTGCGACAACTTTACTCCTTTACTCCCTAAAGTTAAGCATACAATATCAACACCTTGCTTGTGGAAAAAGCTAAATATTTCATCATGAGGCAATGCTTTTTTAAATAGTCGTAACATATCATCCTCACTGATTTTTATTAAAGGATTATATTGGCAATATTCTTTGATTACTTTAAAAGCTTTCTTTTCACTTTTCCATAATTTACTTGCGTAGTTTAAGTCGATACTTAATTTACAACCGGCACCATTAGCTTCCTGAGCTTTTTTCAAAATTGTCTTTTGAGCTGGGTTTTTACTTAGTGCAAAACAAGTAGTATGAAATATTTTAGTATTACTAAGTATTTCTGGAGAAATTTGCTCATCATAGATACAGCAATCAGCGGCACGGTAAGGTATAAAATCAGGGGTTCCTTTTGACCTAGAAACAAAAATGACGCTTGTAGATTTATCTCCGATAACACTTAAATGATCTGTATTTACTCCAACACTGTTTAACCTCTTAGTAATGTAATCACCAAACCCGTCGTTTCCTACCGTTGCAACCATAATTGTTTTTAATCCCAACCTTGTTGAATTCATCGCTACATTAGTTGGCGAACCACCCAAATAGCGATGATAATCTCTTGTATCATTAATAAGTACATCCTCTTGATGTCCAATAAAATCTACAAGTACTTCTCCCACGCAAAGAATGTCAATTTCTTTTTTATTTATTTTCATTGAGCTATTCATTTAGTTTTGTATTTCTTATTTTAATGAGTAAAGTGCACATTGCTGCAATAAGCAGAAGAACAGCAGCAAAATTTATTGCCTGACGAGGATCATTATCTAAGAAGTTCCTTAAAATATATCCAAATGAAACATTTTGTATTATCATAGGAATAACAATCATCATGTTTATAATTCCCATATAAACCCCGTAACGCTCTTTAGGAATTACCGCTACAACCATTAAATAAGGAATTCCCATCATACTAGCCCAAGCTATCCCATAACCTATGATTACTAGAAAAAATAGATATTGATTATGTACCTGAGGAAAAAAGAACAGTGAGATAGCTCCTAAAAAAAGGCATACAAAATGAACAATTTTAGCCCCATGTTTCTTTGCTAATTTGGCTAAGTAAAATGCAATTGAAAAGGTGACTATAAATCCAAAAGCACCTATTAATCCATTCCACTCTACAGCTTTCTCATATGCTTCTGGATTTGAGGGAGTCGTATCCCATACAGACAATGCTATACTCTTAGAGTTATTTTGCCAGTAACACATCATAGCATACCACTGAAACAAATAAACTAAAAAAAGTTGCCACATCACTGAAGGCATATTTAAAACTGCTTTATATATATCTACAAAAGGAGACAAAATATTTAATGGCTCTGATTTTAAGATAGCTAGTTCAATTGCCGTTGGAGGAATTTCCTCTGTTTTTCTCATGCTCCACCAGATGGATCCTATAGAAAGTATGGCGCCTAGAAAAAAAGATGCATAAATCCACGTGGGTAAAGAACCCGTATATCCAACAAAAAAAATTGGAAATAAGAAAAGTGAAATATAAGATAAGAATTGGCCAAAACCAGTAAAAAAACTCTGCGCCTGAAAACCCATGGGTTGCTGTTCCTCATCGAGTGTATCGGCAATAAAAGCGCGATATGGTTCCATAGCAGTGTTATTACCTACATCTAAAATCCATAGTAAACCTGCAGCCATCCACAATGAACTACTGAAAGGAAACATAAACAAGGCGATACTACAAATGATAGCTCCTACAAAAAAATAAGGTTTACGCCTACCCCATTTTGGATGCCATGTTTTATCACTCATTGCCCCAATTATAGGTTGAATTAATAAACCCGTTAATGGACCAGCAAGGTTTAATAATGGTATTTGGTCTGGACTAGCATGTAAGAAATCATAAATGGGATTGACCGCACTTTGTTGTAGACCAAAACTGTATTGGACACCAAAAAAACCAATATTCATATTGATAATCTGCCAAAAACTTAATTTTACTTTAGGGATGTCCATTACTTAAGTTATTATTTATTTATTTTATATTATCACTTAAAATTACTTCATTTATTAAGCCAACTTTAAAAATAGCAATTCCTACATATGGACTGTAGAAATTGCTAAACATTCAAAGAATTATAAAATTGGTCATTAAAATTTATACGCGACCGCCATGGACAAAGACCTACCTGTTAACGACCTTGCTCTCACGTAATTTACAGTATTGTCAGTTATACTGCCTTCCTCAACTTCTGTGATGGCTAAAGAGTTAAATAAATTGTTCCCTGATATATTTAAGGAAAGACCTTTTGCTAATTCTATTTCTACAAATCCATTAACAATAACATATCCATTCATTACTAATTGATTTGAATCTTGTGCGAATGCCCTAGTTTGTCCTATAAAACTTAATCCTAAAGTATTTTTATTATCCATAAATTTGTACGTAGGCATGATTCCATACATTAGTTTAGGTTGTCTTCTTGGCTGATTCCCCTCATCTGAACCTGAAGTAATTTCAGCTTTGGTATACGTTAATGATCCTCTAACATTAATATCATCCGTCACATCATAAGCTGATTCTACCTCTAAACCATACGATTTATAGTTGTTCTGTCTAATTGTATTCGATCCTGCCTCATAGCCAGATTGCTCGTCCGTTTTCGAACTAAAAGCTGTTGCATATACGTATCCTTTATCAAATTTTTGTTTATATCCAACTTCAGCTTGCGTCAGAAAATCAAGTGCGTTTATTTTATCACCGTCTAAATAGTCCAATCCACTAAAAAGAATTCGGTCCGCTTTTGCAGCAGCACCTTTACTAACTCTAGCAAATAGAGACTGTCTTGAATTAAACAAATAATTAGACCCTAATGTGTAAGAAACATAATCATACTTATAATTTACTGGAGTTGAATTAGCGTTGTTTATTGCATAAACATTTTGCTCCGGAGTTGATATCACGCCATCATTATTGATATCATATTGAGTGGAAGTACCTCCCGTAAATGAGCCAGTAGCTTTTCCAATATCATATCTTATACCCCCTTCAAATGACAGACTCTCTGTTGCGTCAAAAGAAACATTAATGTACGGAGCAGAAACATTATACTGAGTATCATAGTTTCTAGCCAAGTTACCCCATGCTGGAGTACCGTAAGCATACAGACCATTTTCAGACAACAAATTTCCTGCAGCATCAGTCACATTAAGTAAACGTGGATTGCTATCAGAAACCTCTTGTAAGTATGAGTTCCATAACCATGACATTGAAACATTTTGCATAGATTTGAAAAAACCAAACGTTACAGCTACATTATCAATTTTCTTTGTCAATCTTAAATCATTCATGAAGTTACTCATATCATTTAATTGTGTATCAAACATATGAATTCTAGCCACTAAACCATTGGCTGTATTAAATGCCGTACCATCATTAGCATAAGATAAACTAGCACCCGCTCCAAAAGAAGTGGCTATTGCAGCTGCTGTTGCTATTTCTGCTGGAAAAGGAGCTATGAAACCGCCACTATTAGCAGAATAACGCAAATTATCTGAAATTTTCCAGTTGTTATCTAGATCAAAAGAGGCATTAGCCCCGATTGACTTTGATATAGGGTGCATACCATTTGCAACACTTTCTCTTCTCACATTACCTTCGGTTCCTAAGCCTACATTGTGATTCAAATAAATTGACTGTAGCGCTCCTTTTGTCGCATTGTAGCCGTCAACACTTCCCCAATCAGGGTTAGCATTTGTCCCAGTAACCTTAACAGGCATGGGCATATAAGCTACCGCTCTATCATTTAAAAATTTAGCATACACAGTTATTGATCCTTTTTCAAATTCCTTTGTAACGTTAAACTTTATTTGACCACCGTTATTGCTATTAAATCCCGTCTTTCTAACACCCTCACCTGTTCTATAAAATCCTCCTACATGAAAATACAAGCCGTCTCCTATCTTGGTTCCGTAATCCAAATCTGTTCTAAAATTTTCATAATCTAAACCAAATGTCGTGCGTAAGCTACCCCCTTCTGTTTTTCCTGTTTTACTAATAAAATTTATTATTCCTCCAGGCGAGTTAGATGAGAGCGTTGACGCAGATCCCCCACGAATTGCCTCCACTCTAGCCACATTCCCATCAAATCGTGTAAAAATATCTGCTGTTGCAAAAGAAATATCTCCAAATAATAATACTGGCAAGCCATCTTCTTGAATTTGCAAATATTTAGAACCTCCAGAAGAAATTGGCACGCCACGAACAGCTATATTAGAATTACCTTCTCCACCGGAAGATTCTGCTCTTATTCCTGGAATAGTTCTAAAAATTTCAGCTGTTGATCTTGGAGCTGCTTGCTCAATTTGTGTATTGTTAATCGATGTAACAGAAACACTCGATTTAATTTTAGTTCTAGGATTTACAACCCCGGTAATAATAATATCATCTAACACATTAGATTCTTCTAATAAGGTTATATTTTTTACTATGTCTTGGTTTGCAATTATCGTAAAGCTTGCGTTTTTGTATCCAATATAAGAGGCGGTAATCGTTAGAGTACCTGATTTGATATTGGGGAAGAAATACCTACCGTCGAGATCTGTTGCAACAGCTTTTGAAGATTCTTTGATTAAAATATTAACACCAGGGATAGGCGCGCCACTCTCATCTGAAACTGTACCACTTAGTGAGGCATTTTGCGCAAACGAGATATTAAATAGCATTGCTGTGATAAATAAAAGCAAAGGCTTAAAATTAAATGTGTAAAATTTCATAGCTTTAATAGTTTAGTTAGTAATATTTTGTGGTTTTTTTTACCAAATATATAATTACACACTGCTTTCTATATATATTATTTTATCGAAAACGTTTTCGATTTTACGAAAACGTTTTCGATTTGATAAGTAAAATTATTTCATCATATTTGTTTTATGAAAGAAGCAACTCTTAAAGAAATTGCCGAACAATTAGGCATTTCTATCACAACAGTTTCCAAAGCATTGAAGGGCTATTCAGACGTTAGCTTAAAAACTAAAAACGCTGTAATTTCGTTAGCAAAAGAGTTAAATTACACTCCAAATTCATTTGCTGTAAATTTACGGACTAAGGAATCGAAGACTATTGGCTTGATTGTTCCTGAAATTGTACACCACTTCTTTTCAAATGTAATAAACGGCATTGTTGCCGAAGCAGAAAAAAATGGATATTTAGTAATTATTCTACAATCAAACGAGTCTTTAGAACTAGAGAAAAAGCAAGTTGAGCTCTTAATAAACAAAAGAGTAGACGGCATAATCATGTCCCTATCTAACGATAGCAATGATGATAGCCATTTGAAAGAAATCCTAGAACGTAAAATACCTTTTGTACAATTTGATAAAATAGCTAAGCTTATTGCCAGCTCAAAAGTTATAATCAATGATCAGGAAGCATCGTCTAATGCCACACAGCATTTAATTGATGCAGGTTTTAAAAAAATAGCGTACATAAGAGGTCCCATTAATCCTCAAAATTCAATTGATAGATTTATAGGATTTAAGAAAACCATACAAGCCAATGGCTTAGAATACAATCCAAGATTGGTGTATACCTGCGAACAGGTAACATTTAAAGAAGGTGTAGATTATGCTGCAGCTATAATTAATGATCACCCTGATGTTGATGCTATCTTTTGTACTACTGACTTAGTTGCAGTGGGTGTTTTATCCTACTTGAATGACCATCAAATAACTGTCCCTGATAAGATAGGTTTGATGGGATTTAGCAATTGGTTCATGTCACAAGTCTTGACACCTAAACTTTCAACAGTAGAGCAGCCTAGCTTGGAGATGGGTATAATTGCTTTTAATTTATTACTAGACGAAATGAATTGCCATAAAGATAATATTCCTTTCAAACCGCGAACGATTGTATTAAAGACAGAAGTAATTATACGTGAATCTACAATAAAAAACAAATAGTATTATTTCAAAAAATCAATATTTCTCTTTAGTCCTGAAAACTTCGTGCGTTTTATAGGAGAGTTTTTAAAAACTACTTTAAATGTCTCTTCAGTAATTTCTTCCCAGTCTTTTTTAGTTAAAGACAGTAAATCAGGATTAGGATTAAATAACGGCTCTTTGTGAGGTTTAGAAAAGCGGTTCCAAGGGCATACATCTTGACAAATATCACAACCAAATGCCCAATCATCAAAACTACCCTTCATCTCCATAGGCAAATTATCTTTGAGTTCGATAGTGTAATAAGAAATACACTTACTGCCATTGACTTTATACGGTTCAATTATTGCCTCTGTAGGGCAGGCGTCTATGCAAGCGGTACAATTACCGCAATGATCTGTTACCGCATAATCATAGTCGAGTTCTAAATCTAAAATTAATTCAGCGATAAAATAAAACGAACCAACTTTTTGAGTAAGCAAATTACTATTCTTCCCTATCCATCCAAGTCCGCTTTTAGCAGCCCAGGCTTTATCCAATACCGGAGCAGAATCTACAAATGCACGTCCTGAGACAGCTCCTATATTCTCTTGTATCGAATGCAACAACTCTTTTAATTTTTCCTTAATTACAAAATGATAATCCTGACCGTAAGCATATTTAGATATTTTGAAAGAATCAGAAATTTGAGTGTCAGAAGGGTAGTAATTCAATAATAAAGATACCACACTTTTTGCATCATCAACTAACAAGGTAGGGTCTAACCGCTTGTCAAAATGGTTTTCCATATAGACCATTTGACCATGCTGATTTTTATTTAACCAGTCTTCTAAACGAGGTACTTCTTCCTCAAGAAAACCAGCTTTGGAAATACCACAAGACATAAATCCGAGACGTTTGGCCTCGGATTTAATTAGTTGTGTATATGTACTTTTTGAGTCTATGATATCTAATTGTATTTGTGCCTTAGCCCTGATGGAAGCGGCATCCTTTTACTGCTGTCTTTAAGCAGAAAAAGATATAGCGTACAGCAGGAAAAAGCTACTAAAAATTAAAATAAACCACCTTGAATATTGGCTTTAATTTTACCAAGATGGCGATATGCTTTATCAGTGACTTCTCTACCTCGAGGGGTACGCATAATGAAACCTTCTTGAATTAAGAAAGGTTCATAAACCTCCTCAATAGTTTCACTACTCTCTGACACTGCAGTTGCCAGCGTTGTCAAACCAACTGGACCACCTTTAAATTTATCAATAATTGTATTCAGAATTTTGTTGTCCATTTCGTCAAGACCGTGCGCATCTACATTCAAGGCTTTCAAAGCGTAACGAGCAATTTCGATGTCGATGGTACCATTACCTTTGATTTGAGCGAAATCTCTAACACGACGTAAAAGCGCGTTAGCGATACGAGGAGTTCCCCTACTTCTACCGGCGATTTCTATAGCTGCCTCCATTGAGATTGGCATCTTGAAAATAGAAGCACTACGCTCAACAATTGATGTCAATAATTCAGTGGTATAATATTGTAAGCGTGAAGCAATTCCAAAACGAGCTCTCATGGGAGCGGTCAGTAATCCAGACCGAGTGGTTGCCCCTATCAATGTAAAGGGATTAAGATTAATCTGCACGGTTCTAGCATTAGGACCAGATTCAATCATAATATCGATCTTGAAATCCTCCATTGCTGAATACAAATATTCCTCTACAATAGGACTTAATCGGTGAATCTCATCAATAAACAAAACATCACGTTCTTCTAAATTGGTAAGCAAACCGGCTAAGTCACCTGGTTTATCTAAGACAGGCCCAGAGGTGATTTTTATTCCCACATTAAGTTCGTTAGCTAAAATATTAGCCAAAGTAGTTTTACCCAATCCTGGAGGGCCATGAAACAGCGTATGATCGAGTGCTTCATTACGTTGATTAGCTGCCTCAACAAAGACCTTTAAGTTCTCTAATACCTGATCTTGACCTGCAAAATCGTCAAACGAGAGTGGTCTTAATTTTTTTTCGATATCAAATTCCTCTGAATTGTAACCGTTAGTTGTAGGGTCTAAATTTTCATTCATAAAACAAAGATACTATAAAGTTATATGTAAAAGAAAATGCCTTTCTAAAATAGAAAGGCATTTTTTGTATGTTTTAAAATTCTAGTGATGTAAAACTTCTTCACCAGGTTTCATAGGAGTAGTTTGTAGTACAAAATCTTCTTCATGATTAGGATTACTATAATCATAAGGCCATCTGTGTACTTCTGGAATTTCACCTGGCCAGTTACCGTGAATGTGTTCTACTGGTGTAGTCCATTCTAAAGTATTTGATCTCCATGGATTTTGAACTGCTTTCTTACCGTAGAAAATACTACTAAAGAAATTGTATAAAAACACTAATTGGAAAGCACCACCAACTAAAGCAAATGTTGTAATTAAAACGTTTACATTTTGTAAATCGTCAAACAATGGAAAGTTAGTATTTGTATAGTAACGTCTAGGTAAACCAGCTAATCCAATGAAGTGCATTGGGAAGAAAACTCCATAAGCACAAATTGCAGTTACCCAAAAGTGAACGTATCCCATGTTTTTATTTAACATTCTACCAAACATTTTTGGGAACCAGTGGTAAATACCAGCAAACATTCCATAAAGCGCAGAGATACCCATCACTAAGTGAAAGTGAGCTACTACAAAGTAAGTATCGTGAACATTAATATCAAGTGTACTATCTCCCAGAATAATTCCTGTTAAACCTCCTGTAATAAAGGTAGAAACTAAACCTATTGAAAACAACATAGCAGGATTTAACTGTAAATTACCCTTCCATAAAGTTGTAATATAATTAAATGCTTTTACCGCAGATGGAATTGCAATCAATAAGGTTGTAAAAGTAAATACAGAACCTAAGAATGGATTCATTCCTGAGATAAACATGTGGTGACCCCATACAATTGTTGATAAGAACGCAATCGCAAGGATTGACATAATCATCGCTCTGTATCCAAAAATAGGTTTACGAGAGTTTGTTGCAATAACTTCTGATGTGATACCTAATGCAGGTAGTAATACAATATAAACTTCAGGGTGTCCTAAGAACCAGAACAAGTGTTCGAAAAGCACTGGAGAACCACCTTGGTAATGTAAAACTTCACCAGCAATATAGATATCAGATAAGAAGAATGATGTACCAAAACTTCTATCAAAGATTAATAGCAAAGCTGCAGAAAGTAAAACTGGAAAAGATACTACACCAATAATAGCTGTTACAAAGAAAGCCCAGATAGTCAATGGCAATCTTGTCATTGTCATCCCTTTTGTTCTTAAGTTAATAACTGTAACGATATAATTTAAAGATCCCATTAAAGAAGAAGCAATAAATATAGCCATAGAAACTAACCATAACGTCATTCCCAATCCTGACCCGGAGATCGCTTGAGGCAATGCACTCAAAGGAGGGTAAATCGTCCATCCAGAGTTTGCAGGTCCAGATTCAATAAATAATGAAGAAATCATGATTATACTTGATAAGAAGAATAACCAATATGAAATCATATTCATAAATCCAGATGCCATATCTCTAGCACCAATTTGAAGTGGAATTAATAAGTTACTAAAGGTTCCACTCAAGGCGGCGGTTAGTACAAAGAAAACCATTATCGTTCCGTGGATGGTTACTAAAGATAAATAAATATCATTAGCCATTACACCGTCTGGTGCCCATTTATCACCAAGTAGGATATTAAATATTTTAAATGACTCTTCAGGCCATGCCAATTGCATTCTAAAAAGCATCGACATACCAACACCTATGATTCCCATAAAGATACCCGTAATTAGGTACTGCTTAGCAATCATCTTGTGGTCAGTACTAAATATATACTTAGTAATGAACGTTTCTTTATGGTGATGTTCGTGTTCGTGATCGTGTCCGTGATCGTGAGCTTCTGCTGACATATATGTATACTTTAAATTTTCTTAATAATTATTTTTTTGCTATTACAGAAACAGCAATCGTATCTTTTACCGCAACAGTATCAGTAGTAGCAGCTGCTGTAGCAGTAGCATCAGCTGGAGCAGCTTTAGACTCTTTAACCTGTTGTGCTAAAAGTGCTTGTTCAGCAATCCATTTTTTATAATCTTCTGGAGTATCTACAATAATTTTCATTTGCATATTATAGTGCGATGCACCACAAATTTTATTACAAAGAAGTAAATAATCAAAAGTGTAAGGATCTAATGCCGTACCACCTTTTGCGATAATATCAACACTCTTTTTAGCTCTAAGCTCATTAATATGCGATACTTTCTCCACCATGTAAGGTAACTCTCTATACTCTGCAGTAGTGTAAACTGGCTCAAAAGCAAATTCAGTAACCATACCAGGAACACAGTTCATTTGAGCTCTAAAGTAAGGCATGTATGCAGAGTGTAGTACATCTTGAGATCTCATTTTGAAATGAATTTTTCTACCTTTTGGGATGTGCAATTCAGAAACAACAATATCATCTTGAGCATAAGGGTCAGACATATCTACACCTAAAGTATTGATACCTTCTATATACCTAACATTTGCTTTACCTAATACATTGTCTTCACCAGCATATCTAGCAGTCCATTTAAATTGTTGTGCATATAATTCAACAACAACAGTATCATCTTCATCATCGATAAACATAATATTAGTCCATGCATATAATCCGTAAAGGATTAAACCAGCTAAGACCACTGCAGGAATAATACTCCAGATTGCCTCTAACTTATTATTATCAGCAAAATACAATGCTTTTTGACCTTGTTTACCTCTATATTTAAAAGCAAAGTAATGTAGTAAAACTTGTGTAATCGCTTGAACTATGAATAATAGTACCCATGAAATGTTCATTAAATTATCTACTAATGCACCATGTGCAGAAGCCGGAGTATGCAACACTAAACCACCCCATGCAAACAATCCATATATTGAAAATATATAAATGAAAGCAAGGAAGCCAAACATTAAATATCCTTGAATATTATTGTCGTTATCAGTCGCTACTTCAGAACTATCTCTATTTGCTCCAACTTGAGTTAAATCAAATATCTTTGTCAATTGCCATAATGCAACGGCTAATAAAACTAAAACTATAATTACCAACAAACTTGTCATCTGTTTATTTCTTTAAATATTAATAATGAAAATGCTTACTCTCTTCGATATAAGGATTTCTTTTTGGTAACAAAGGAGCTTTGGTTAATGCAGTGAATACAACAAAAACAAATAAACCTAAGAAGAACAACACAGAAGCTATTTCTGGTATTCCGATGAACCATTTATCACCTACAGTTCCAGGCATAATCATATTAAAAAAGTCAATATAATGTCCTGCTAAGATAACAACTCCTGCCATAACAATCACCCAAGTAATTCGTTTAAAATCAGTATTAACTAAAATTAACAATGGAAAAACGAAGTTCATAACAACAGCACCAAAGAATGGTAAATTATATAACTGAATTCTTGTAATAAAATAAGTGATCTCTTCAGGTATATTAGCATACCAAATCAACATAAACTGAGAGAACCATAAATATGTCCAGAAAATACTAATACCAAACATGAACTTAGCTAAATCATGAACATGACTTGTATTTACATATTCTAAATAACCTCTAGATTTCAAGTAAACTGTTACCATTGCAATCATAGTAATTCCGCTTACAAAGAAACTTGCAAACACATACCATCCAAACAAAGTGCTATACCAGTGAGGATCGATTGACATAATCCAGTCCCAAGACATAATAGATTCTGTTACAATGAAGAAAACCAAGAACATCGCAGAGATATTGAAGTTTTTCTTGTAAAATAAATCATCATTAGCATCATCTTGAGCTAAACAGTTTTTAGCAGAGTAAAATCTATACGCATTCCAACCAATTAAAAAGATAGCTGCTCTAACGATCCAGAAAGGAAAGTTTAAGTAACCTGCTTTATTAGCGATAAGCGGATCGTGTGCTACAACCTCTGGATCCAACCAGATAAACAAATGATTGAAGTGTAGTCCACATAAAATTAGGATTACAAAGAATATTACAGAACCCCATGGCAAATAAGCCGTGATTCCTTGCATTACTCTAAACAACACTGGAGACCAACCTGCCTGAGCAACTTGTTGAATAGCATAAAATGCTAACACTCCCATTGAAAGAAGCATAAAGAAAATACAAGCAACATATAATGCAGCCCATGGTTTATTTTGTAATTCGTGTAAAACGTGAGTTAAATGTTCTTCATGTTTTGCTGCAGCATCTGCTTCAGTAGCATCATGACCTGCTGTTTGGACGTGTTCTCCATCTGAAGAATGTGCCTCACCATGAGCGGCTTTCTCACCGTGAGCTCCGTGACTTTCTGCTGCTAAAAGAGTTTCCACTTCGTGAATATCTTTTGGCGCACTATAAAAACCATACCCCATACCTAATATACCGATGGCCATTAAGATGAAAGAAAGAGTCTTTAATTTACTTGAAAATGTATACATATCTATTACGATCAGTTTGTTCAACAATTATAATTGGCTTTTTAGTTTAAGGACATAGTCAGCAACTAACCAACGCTCATGTGCACTTAATTGATTTGCATGTGAACCCATTGAGTTTAAACCATAAGTCACAACAAAGAAAACGCTTCCTTCAGTAATTTCCCTATCAGCGTAACTAGGAACTCCTAAGAACTTTTCTCTTTCTACTAATTTTCCTTTTCCATTACCAGCTGCACCATGGCAACTGATACAGTAAATATCAAATAGCTCTTGTCCTTTACCATTATTTCTATCTAAAGAGTCTAATGGAGAAACAAGATTAGCTTTAGCTCTATTGTAATCTTCCGTAGTGTTAGCATATTCAAAAGTTTCGAAACCTCTGTTTATAGTCCCATCTACTGGAAGTTGACCCTCTTTACCATTTTTAAATGCTTTTGACTCAGAGTAAGTTTCATAACCTACTGATTCATACATATTAGGAAAGTACTGGTAATTTGGCGCTTTATTATTGTGGCATGATGCTATTAGCATAGCAAAACCAAATAATAGTGTTATTTTATATACGGTTTTCATATCTAAATTAATTCTTTTCTATTACTTTAACTTCTACAGCTCCTGTATTTTGGAAAAAAGAAACTAACTCTTCTTCATTGTTGTTAATGGAGATTTCCATTAAGAAGTGGTCATCAGTAGTTCTAACATCCGGATTCTCTGCTTCTTTAAATGGCCAGATTCTACTTCTCATATAGAACGTAAGAACCATTAAATGCGCTGCAAAAAATACAGTCATCTCAAACATAATTGGCACGAAAGCAGGCATATTTTGAATATAACTGAAACTTGGTTTCCCTCCAATATCCTGTGGCCAATCTTGAATCATAACAAAATTCATCATCCAAGTGGCAAATGAAATACCAATACATCCGTAAATGAAAGCACATATTGCAAGTCTTGAAGGCGCAAGCCCCATTGCTTTATCCAAACCGTGAACCGGGAAAGGTGTAAAAACCTCTTCAATATGATGATGAGCTGCTCTAGTCTTTTTAACCGCATCCATCAAAATATCATCGTCATTATAAATGGCGTATATTACTTTATTATTCATGATGTGTATCTTTATTTGCTTCTCTTTCTCTTTTGTAATTATCTCCTGTTCCTTTCAAAATAGTTTTTACCTCTGCTTGAGCAATCACTGGGAATGTTCTAGAGTATAATAAAAACAATACAAAGAAGAAACCAATTGTTCCAATGAATATACCAATGTCGACAAATGTAGGTGAAAACATTGTCCATGAAGACGGTAAATAATCTCTATGTAAAGAAGTAACAATAATTACGAATCTTTCAAACCACATACCAATATTTACTACTATCGAAATAACGAAAGAGAACATAATACTAGTTCTTAATTTTTTAGACCACATAAATTGTGGAGAAAACACATTACAAGTCATCATCGACCAGTAAGCCCACCAGTAAGGTCCAGTAGCTCTATTTAAGAAAGCATATTGCTCATACTCTACTCCTGAATACCAAGCTATAAATAACTCAGTAATGTAAGCAACACCTACGATAGAACCAGTAATCATGATTACAATGTTCATCAATTCGATATGCTGTAGAGTAATGTATGCTTCAAGATTTGAAACTTTTCTCATAATAATCAACAACGTATTTACCATTGCAAATCCTGAGAAAACCGCCCCTGCAACGAAGTAAGGAGGGAAAATCGTAGTATGCCATCCTGGAATAACAGAGGTAGCAAAGTCCATAGATACAATCGTGTGAACCGAAAGTACAAGTGGTGTAGCTAAACCAGCTAATACCAATGAAACTTCCTCAAAACGTTGCCAATCTTTAGCTCTACCACTCCATCCAAAACTAAGGATAGAATAAATTCTTTTATTAAAAGGAGTTATCGCTCTATCTCTAAGCATAGCAAAATCAGGTAACAAACCAGTCCACCAGAAAACTAATGATACTGATAAATAAGTTGAAATTGCAAATACATCCCAAAGTAATGGTGAGTTAAAATTTACCCATAACGAACCAAACTGATTTGGTATAGGAAGTACCCAATACGCTAACCATGGACGTCCCATGTGAATAATTGGGAATAAACCCGCTTGTATAACTGAGAAAATTGTCATGGCTTCAGCAGAACGGTTAATTGCCATTCTCCATCGCTGACGGAATAATAATAGAACGGCGGAAATTAATGTTCCTGCGTGACCAATACCAACCCACCAAACGAAGTTTGTGATATCCCAGGCCCATCCAACAGTTTTGTTTAATCCCCATGTTCCAATACCTGTAGATACAGTGTAAATAATACAACCTATTCCCCAAAGGAAAGCAGTTAGTGCGATTGAAAATACAATCCACCAATGTTTATTAGCTTTACCTTCAACAGGTGCAGCAATATCTACTGTTACGTCGTGATAAGATTTATCACCTATAACTAAAGGTTTTCTAATGGTTGCTTCGTAGTGAGACGACATAATCCTTTATCTTGTTTCTTAATTAATATTTTTTTTTACTAGGTATTTCTAACTTTAACATGATAAATCACATTAGGCTTTGTTCCAACATGCTCTAACAAATGATACATTCTATCATCAGCAGCTAATTTTGTAACTTTACTTTGGCTATCATTAACATCTCCAAATACCATTGCTCCAGTAGAACAAGCATTCGAACATGCAGTTTGAAATTCTCCATCAACGATAGATCTACCTTCTCTTTTTGCATTTAGAATTGTTGCTTGTGTCATTTGAATACACATAGAACATTTCTCCATTACTCCACGAGAACGAACATTCACATCAGGATTCAATACCATACGACCTAAATCATCATTCATATGATAATCAAACTCGCTATTCTTGTTATATAAGAACCAGTTGAATCGACGTACTTTATAAGGACAGTTATTTGCACAGTAACGAGTACCTACACATCTATTATATGCCATATGGTTTTGACCTTGACGGCTATGAGATGTAGCAGCAACAGGACAAACAGTCTCACATGGAGCATGATTACAATGTTGACACATTACAGGTTGGAAAGAAACTTGAGGATTATCTCCTGCTTTTTCCATTTCATTAAATGTAGACAAAGAACTAGATAATCCAGCAATATTGTCTTTTCTTTCGTTGTCTTCAGCAAAAGTACTTTCAGAAGAATAATATCTATCAATACGCAACCAGTGCATATCACGACTTCTTCTTACCTCTGATTTACCAACAACAGGAACGTTATTTTCAGCATGACAAGCAATTACACAAGCCCCACATCCAGTACAAGCATTCAAGTCAATTGATAGATTAAAGTGATGTCCTACTGAACGATCAAAAGAATCCCATAAATCAACAGTAGTACCAGCAACCTCTTCATGGTTTAAAGACACCATAGGAACTTCATTCCATACTTTAGCATCCTTAGTATTGAAGATTTCCAAAGTAGTTTCTTTGATAATATCTCCTCTACCCATTAAAGTTTTCTGTCCTTGAACAGATGCAAATTCATGCTCACCAGATGCTTTTTCTAAAGTAACAGCTTGCAATTCATTGAATCCTTTATATAGACTGTAAGCATTTACACCTACCATCATTTCTTCTTTCATAGCCGCTTTACGACCATAACCTAAAGATAAACCAATTGTACCAACAGCCTGACCTGGTTGAACAATTACAGGAACATTTTCTAATTTAAGACCTCCAACAGTCGTTAAGTTGGCATAACTTCCGTTTAAACCACCATTAGCAACGATTTCATTACTTAACCCTAAGTCTTTTGCATCAGCATTAGAAACAGTTACATAGTTATCCCATGACACTCTAGTGATAGGATCAGGAAACTCTTGCAACCAAGGGTTATTAGCTTGTTGACCATCACCTAAACCTGTCTTAGTATACAATACTAATTCAAGACCTTTAGCAGGTTTAGCCTGAGCTAAAGCAACAGCAGCTCCAGAGAAGTCTGCACTTCCACCAGATAAACCAGCTGTCTCCGTAACAACGATACCATCATGTAAAACTTTATTCCAAGTTGTACCAACCATCATTGAAGCAGAAGCTCCTTTTAAATAATCATAATAAGAACCAGCAGCACCATTTAAAGACATCAAAACTTCTTGAAATTGTTTTGTATCAAATAACGGACGAATAGTTGGTTGTGTTAAACTGTAAGAACCTTTAGTAAGACTCAAATCTCCCCAAGACTCTAAATAATGAGGAACAGCCGCAGCAACAGTAGTCAATGAAGCAGTTTCATCTTCTTTTGTAGCGAAAGCTACAGAAGTTTTAACTTTTTTAAGCCCATCAACAAACAAAGCAGAATCTGCTAAAGTATATACAGGATTCACGCCACTCATTAAAAGAGTGTGAACGTTTCCTGCTTTCATATCTTGTAAAAGCTGAGCAACTTTTTCGTTAGATCCTTTTCTAATTTGCCTAACTCCAGCAGTACTATAAGCAGCACTTGATAAAGCCTGATTAATTGCTAGAACTAATAACTGAGCATTTTTATCTTGAATACCTGAAACTAAAACCCCATTAGCACCAGCAGCCTTCAATTGTTGACCTGCCTTAGTAACATCTGTTTTAAATTTAGCATCCAAACTTACAGGAACAGTAGCCCCGGTAACGATGTTATATATTTGAACTAAAGCTTGCTTTTGATTCGCTACAGTCATAGCTAATCTTTTATCAGCAGCAGCTCCAGACAATGTCATATTTGCCTCTAATTGAAAGTGGCGAGACATTTTTCCGTTTTGCGGAATTCTACCTTTAGCATATCCTGAATCATATCCACCACCTTGCCAGTCTCCTAAGAAATCAGCACCAACAGATACAATTAATGAAGCTTTTGAAAAATCATAATCAACTAGAGCTCGCTCACCGTATACAGTTTCAAAAGCATCTAAAGCTTCTGAAGAAGACACAGCATCATAAACCACATGCTTAGCAGATGGATTAAGAGCAATAAACTCACTAATTAATTTTTCAGTAGACGGACTAGCTAAAGTATTTGTTAACAATACTACTTGACCTCCAGTTGACTTCGCTTCCGCTAGACTAGTTTTGATCTTAGCATCAACTGCTGACCATGAACTATCTTTTCCATCAATCTTTGGCTGCTTCAAACGCATATTATCATATAGTGATAATATAGACGCATGAATTCTAGCGTTAGCTGCAAATTTAGCTCCTGCAATAGTATTATTATCTATTTTAATAGGGCGCCCTTCGCGTGTTTTAACAAGAAGATTTGCAAAATCAAAACCATCAAATACAGAAGTAGCATAATAATCAGCTACTCCGGGAATGATTTGTTCTGGTTGTAATACATAAGGTATCGACTTGTTAACAGGACCTTCGCATGCTGCCAAGGTAGCTGCCGCAGTACTAAACCCTACGTACTTTAAAAAATCACGACGTGAAGTTGAAGAAGATGACATCGCATCATCGTTTCCTAAAAATTCATCAGTAGGAATTGCTTCAACAAATTCGTTATTTCTAAGCGCCTCAACAATAGAACCATTTTCTAGTTCCTCAACACTTTTCCAGTATTTTTTGTTTGATGACATTGTATATAAATATTAAAATCTTAATAATTTGATTAATAGTGGCATTTACCACATTCTAAACCTCCCATTTGCGCTGCAGTCAATTTGTCTACACCGTATTTCTTAGAAAGCTCTTCATGAATTTTAGTATAATAGTCGTTTCCTTCCATTTTTACCTCAGTTTTTCTATGGCAATTAATACACCATCCCATTGTTAATGGAGCAAACTGTTTTTGAATTTCATAAGTTTCAACTGGACCGTGACAAGTTTGACATTCAATTCCAGCGACAGTAACGTGTTGCGAGTGATTGAAATAAACAAAATCAGGTAAGTTATGAATACGCACCCATTTAACAGGCTGTGTTTTTCCAGTATAAGATTGCGTAGCTTTATCCCAACCTACTGCAGTATACAACTTTTGAATTTGCTCATCGTAAAATGCTTTGCTGTACTCAGGAGTAGCAGTAGTTTCAGCAACCTCGGCAATATTTTTATGACAGTTCATACAAACATTTAAAGAAGGTATACCCGCATTTTTACTTACCCTAGCAGCAGAGTGACAGTATTTACAGTTAATCTCATTATCACCAGCGTGAATCTTATGAGAGTAATGAATAGGTTGAATTGGCTCATAGTTTTGATCTACACCTACTTGCATTAAGAAACCATAAACAAAGTAAGCACTAGCTAACAACAAGAAGATAGCCGTAACCAATACTAAAAATTGATTTTTAGCAAAAGCTTTCCATATTGGAGTAGTTGGAGTACTTGGAGCGACTTGAATACCGTTTGCCTTAGCAACTTTAGTCAAGACATTGTTCACCAAGAACAACATCACAACCAACATCAACATTACAAGCGCTAAAGCACCTAAAATAATATTATTTGACACCCCACTATCAGTACCGGCACCAGCAGTAGCGGCTTGTCCAGGAACAGCAGCAGGAGCCGCAGCTTTCTCTTCAGAAGTATACGCAATGATATTATCAATATCTCCTTCTGACAGTTGAGGAAAAGCAGTCATTACAGACTTATTGTTTTCTTCATAAACCTTAACAGCAGCAGCATCACCTGACTTTATCAATTCAGAACTGTTATGAATCCACTTATAAAGCCATGCTTTATCGTGTTTCCCAGCCACACCCCTAAGAGCCGGCCCAGTTGATTTAGAATCTAACTTATGACACGCAGCACAGTTTGAATTAAAAAGCTCCTTTCCTTTTACAGGATCAGCGCCTTGTGCAGCCGCAGGAGCCTCAGTTGCAGCCGCAGGAGCAGCATCTTGTGCAAATGAAGTAAAGGAAATTGCAAGCATTAAAGTAACGCCTAACAGTAGTTTCCTTGAGATCGAATTATGGTTACCCACCTTTTTCATAAAATATAATGATTATCTACTAAAAATTGAAACAGTTTTCTATTTAAAAATTCGCAAACAGAACGTTCCTTTATTTTAAACTTCGACAAAAATACGACTTATGAACTATTCTCAAAACCTTAAAATAGTCTTAAATTCAATTTATATTAATTCTAAATAATAATTGGCTTTCGCATTCTTCGATTAAATAGTACTTTTGCTTAAAAACCATCACTTTATGAGAAACACATCAATAAAACTAGGCTTATTTTTAACATTTCTAATTTGCTTATCGGTAAATTCATTAATGGCTCAAGACCAAAATCTTAACGTAAAACAAGACGCCAAGTTTCAACAATTACTTAGTGAAAGAAGAAAAATTAGCAGCGCAGCGACAATCAACGATAGGTATAAAATCCAAATATTTAGCGGAGACAGCGACAAAGCAAAAAGCGAACTTTACAGCTGCAAGCAAAAATTTAGCGAACTAGATGGAACTATTGTTTTCAACACTCCCAACTATAAAGTGTGGATTGGAAATTTTAGAACTAGGATTGAAGCAGAGCGAAATTTAGTTCAAATAAAAAAAGAGTATTCAAATGCTTTTTTGATCAAGCCACAAAAATAATCTCGTCGTTAAGATTTATTAAGAGCCACTTCAATTTAGAAGTGGCTCTTTTGTTTGCCTTAAACCGTCATTGTGAAATTAGCTCTAACTACCCACTATAAATTCACGCAACTCCTACATCTGCGTATATGGTTCAAATCACTATTTCTAACTTAAGCCCTGCTGCATGACAAAAAATCAAACAGTAGCAATAAGATCAAACATTTTCCTGGATAACACTTCAATACTATACAAAACCGAACTTAATATTATAAATTTATAGAACAGTGCTTAATTTCAAATGAAATATAGGTTCAAAATTTAACCGAATGAAGCAATAACAATTATAAATAAAATATAAACCAGATAATCTCAGCAGAACAAAACTAATAATATATTTTTTCTACAATTTGGCAGACTACACTAGGTTAGCATTTAGAGATTAGAATTTAAGAAAGTTATAACCTGAAGAATGTGTTAATAACTCTGAATTGGAAGCATCAATCAGTATCTGCTATTCACATAATTCCAATCTTTCTTAAAAACATCAGCTGCTCTACAGAATAAAATAAAGAAACTAAATGAACTCCACACTTATTACCAAACAGTAAATCCTAAAGCACAACACAAAAACTGCTCTTTTAAGCAATTAAAAGAATCGAATCAACCAATGCTATAAAAAATAAAGATTAACAGTCAGGATCAATTACTACTTGCATTAAAACTCCGTTGTAGCATAACTTACAACGTACAATTTAATAAGATGCCAATTAGAGTTTAATAAAATTCAAAACACAATACAATGCTTGCGAATTTGATCTTTTTCCAAATAGTATAAAACACAAAAAATCCCGACGAATCGGGATTTTTTAATATAATTATACTGAATTTTATTTCAATTTCTTCTTAATAGCAACCTCATGGTATGACTCAATAACATCTCTTTCTTCGATGTCGTTAAACCCTTTAATTTGAATACCACAATCGTACCCTTTTGCAACTTCTTTCACATCGTCTTTGAAACGTTTTAACGCTACTAATTCACCACCGTGAACTACAACACCGTCTCTAATAACTCTGATTTTAGCGTTACGAGTAATTTTACCATCCATAACCATACAACCTGCAATTGATCCAACTTTAGAGATTTTGAAGATCTCTCTAATTTCAGCTGTTCCAAGAATTTCTTCTTTCATTTCAGGAGCTAACATTCCTTCCATCGCATCTTTTAAGTCATCAATCGCTGCATAAATAATAGAGTAGTAACGAATGTCGATTTCTTCTTTATCAGCTAACTGCCTAGCATTTCCTGCAGGACGAACGTTAAATCCTATGATAATTGCATCAGAAGCAGAAGCTAACATAACATCAGTCTCAGTAATTGCTCCAACACCTTTATGGATAATATTTATTTGGATTTCTTCAGTAGACAATTTAGAGAACGAATCAGATAATGCTTCAACCGAACCATCAACATCTCCTTTAAGGATTACATTCAATTCTTTAAACTGACCTAATGCAATACGACGTCCAATTTCATCAAGTGTAATGTGACGTTGTGTACGTACTGATTGTTCACGCATTAATTGAGAACGTTTAGCTGCAATTTGTTTTGCTTCTTTTTCGTCTTCAAAAATATTAAACTTATCACCCGCAGTGGCAGCACCATCAAGTCCTAAAACAGATACTGGTGTAGATGGACCCGCTTGTTCAACAGAATTCCCTCTTTCATCATGCATCGCTTTAATTTTACCGTGATGTTTACCAGCTAGCATATAATCTCCAATTTTCAAAGTACCATGTTGTACTAAGATTGTAGATACATACCCCTTACCTTTATCAAGGAAAGCTTCAACTACAGTTCCTTGAGCCGCTTTATCTGGATTAGATTTCAAATCTAAAACTTCAGCTTCAAGTAATACTTTTTCTAATAATTCTTTTACTCCAGTACCAATTTTAGCAGAGATATCATGAGATTGGAATTTTCCACCCCAGTCTTCTACAAGTAAGTTCATACTTGCTAACTTCTCCTTAATTTTCTCTGGATTTGCATTTGGTTTATCAACCTTATTAATCGCAAAGATAATTGGCACACCAGCTGCTTGAGCATGGCTGATTGCCTCTTTTGTTTGCGGCATGATATCATCATCAGCAGCAATCACAATAATAGCAATATCGGTAACTTGAGCTCCACGGGCACGCATGGCAGTAAACGCCTCGTGGCCAGGTGTATCAAGGAATGCAATTTTTTGACCATTATCTAATGTTACTCCGTAGGCACCAATGTGTTGTGTAATTCCTCCAGACTCACCTGCAATAACGTTTTCTTTACGAATGTAATCTAGTAACGAAGTTTTACCGTGATCGACGTGACCCATTACTGTTACAATTGGCGCTCTAAAAACTAAATCTTCTTCTTTATCTTCTACAACCTCTATTGCTTCTTCAATATCTACAGTAATGAATTCCACTTCATAACCAAATTCATCAGCAACGATGGTTAATGTTTCAGCATCTAGACGTTGGTTCATGGTAACCATGATACCTAATGACATACAGGTTCCAATAACTTTAGTAATTGGCACATCCATCATGATTGCAATTTCACCTACAGTAACAAACTCAGTAACTTTAATAGTTTTACTTCCTTCATCAATGGCTCTTTGCTCATCATCAGATTTTTGACGGTGCGTATCCCTCTTGTCTCTTCTGTATTTCGCAGCTTTAGATTTACCACCTTTTTTACCTTGTAGTTTTTCTAAAGTTTCACGAATTTGATTTTTAACTTCTTCTTCTGTAGGCTCTACTTTTGCAACAATAGCAGGTCTGTTTCCTTTAACGAAACCAGGTCTTGAACTCCTGTTAGCATTGTAACCACCACCACCAGTGTTAGGAGTGATTTTATTAGGATTTGGCGCTCCAGGAACTCCTGGAGGTCTTGGTGTACCCGGTTTAGGAGCAATCCTTTTTCTCTTATTTTTATTAGCGCTATTTGCTCCAGCAGCACCAGGCTTATTAGGAGTAATTTTAGGCTCTTCTTTCTTTTTCTTAGGTTTGTTAAACTGAGACAAATCAATTGTTTGACCCGTAAGTTTAGTTCCTGATAATTTTTGATACTGTGTCGCAATAGCTTCTTCAGCAGGTGCTCCTTCTGTTTTAGCAGCGGCATCTGTATTATCATTAGTTACAGCAGTTGGCGCTTCTGCTTTAGGAGCAGCTTCACTTTTAGCTTTAACCACTGGTTCAGTAGCTGTACTTTTAACCGCATCTTTTACTGGAGCTGCTTTAGCAACTTCCGGCTTGTCTTCCTTTTTTGCTTCTTTAACATCAACAGCAGGCTTTATTTCTTTTTTATCAGAAACAAGTTTTTCCTGAGCTGGCGTCGTAGGAGCAATAGTTTCAGCGGGAGCAGCTGGTTTAGGCGCTTCGGTAGTTTTTTCAGCAGTTGCTTTAGCTGGACTAGCTTTTTTAGGATTCAAGTCAATCTTACCAACTTGAACAGGACCAGTTACTGTAGCTCTCGCTTTGATAACTTCTTGTTGTTGCTTCAATATCTCCTCATCATGCTTGCGCTTATCCTCTATTTCTTTTTCACGTTCAACACGCAAAGCTTCTTTTTCCTTTCTCTTTTCTTCACCTACTTCCTTAGAAGCTTCTTTTTTCCCTCTGTCACCTGCAAATTGACCGCACAGAACATTGTATACATCATCAGAAATTTTTGTGTTTGGATTTGCTTCAATAGCAATCCCCTTATCTTTTAGATAATCCACAGCTCTTTCCAAAGAAATATTCAATTCCCTTAAAACTTTGTTTATTCTAATAATTCTCTCTTCAGACATAAAACCTTTTTATTATTACCTTTTTCGTTGTGTTGTTAGAAGCATAGATTAACTATCAAATTCTTCCTTCAATATTCTCATTACATCTAGAATAGTTTCCTCTTCTAGGTCAGTTCTTCTTACTAAATCATCTACTTCTTGTTTTAAAATACTTTTCGCAGTATCCAATCCAATTTTAGCAAACTCTTCTATAACCCATCCTTCAATCTCATCTGAAAACTCTGTCAACTCAACATCGTCTTCATCTGCAGTAGCACCAGCAACATCTCCTTCACGTATTACATCAAGTTCATAACCTGTAAGTAAACCCGCTAGTCTAATATTGTGACCACCTCTACCAATTGCTTTAGACACTTCTTCCAATTTAAGGAAAACGTCTGCCCTTTTAGTTTCCTCATCAATTTTTATCGACGAGATTTTAGCAGGACTTAAAGCTCTAGTAATAAACAATTGTACGTTACTAGTATAATTAATAACATCTATATTCTCATTCCCTAATTCACGAACAATACCGTGAATACGTGATCCTTTCATACCTACACAAGCACCTACAGGATCTATTCTATCGTCGTAAGTTTCTACAGCTACTTTTGCTTTTTCACCTGGAATTCTTACTACATTTTTAACTATGATAAGACCGTCAAAAACTTCAGGAATTTCTTGCTCAAACAATTTCTCTAAAAACTTCTCAGAAGTTCTAGACATAATAATTTGAGGTTTGTTTCCTTTTAATTCAACACTCTCTATAATTCCTCTTACGTTATCTCCTTTACGGAAGAAGTCAGATGGAATTTGTTTTTCTTTTGGAAGAACAATTTCATTCCCTTCGTCATCAACTAAAATAACAACTCTAGGTCTTACATGATGCACTTCGGCAGTATAAATATCACCAATTAAATCTTTAAATTGCTTGTAAAGATTTGTATTATCGTGCTCATGGATTTTCGAAATCAAATTTTGGCGTAAAGCTAAAATTGCTCTTCTCCCTAAATCAATTAGTTTAACCTCTTCAGAAACTTCTTCTCCAATTTCAAAATCCGCTTCAATTTTTCTAGCTTCTGTTAAAGTAATCTCTTCGTTTTCAAAATCTAAATCTTCGTCAGCAACAATGACCCTTCTTCTCCAAATCTCCATATCACCTTTATCAGGATTGATAATGATATCGAAATTATCATCTGAACCGTATTTTTTCTTCAATGCATTTCTAAATACATCTTCCAAAATTGCCATAAGCGTTACACGATCAATAAGTTTATCATCTTTAAACTCTGAGAATGAATCGATTAATGCTAAATTTTCCATGCGAATTCTTTAATTAAAATGTTACTGTAACAATTGCTTCTTTTATATCTGAGTAAGGAATCTCTAAACGTTTTTGAACAGTCTCTTTTCCCTTACCAATCTTTTTAGGTTCTCTAGCTTTCCAAGACAAAATTACAAAATCATCATTAGCTTCCACTAATTCTGCTTCTAAATTTTCAGTAGCTGTTTTCACTATCAGTGTTCTACCTACATTTTTCTTGTACTGTCTTACTAATTTCAACGGTGATCCCACACCTACTGACGCTACTTCAAGAGAAAAATCTTGCTCTTCTCTATCTAAATTACTTTCGACTAAACGACTTAAATCAATACAATCTTGCAAAGCAACACCGTTATCTCCATCTATAGCAACAATAATCTTGAATGCATCTGTAATAGTAAAATCAATCAGGAAAAGCTCTGGCTTCTCTGAAAGACTCTCAATCAACAACTTATTTACTTTTTCTTTAAATGTCATATTTTTATAAAAAGAGGGGACAATTAGCCCCCTCATTATCTAGATTTTAATAAATAACGGTGCAAATATAGTGTTTTTTTTTATAAACCGAAATATTTGTCAGCTGTTAAAATATTTCTTACGCTAATATAATTAGAGTAAGTAAGGTTTTTCCTATTATAATCTAATCTCAATTAATAAATTCAACTAATTTTAAATAAATTGTAGCCAACCAAATTAAGCTTAAGCAACAATTCTACAAATCTTTAGTCCAAAAAAAAAGTCTCTCAAAAAAATTTGAGAGACTTAAGTTGGTCCACAAGGACTCGAACCTTGAATGACTGCACCAAAAACAGTAGTGTTACCATTACACCATGGACCAGTTTGTTTGCCGTAGCAGCTTTATTGCTTAGCGAGTGCAAATTTATACTTATTTTTAGTTTGCGCAAACTTTTTTAGCATTTTTATTCAAAAAAAATGAAAGTTTTTTTCGCCAAGCATTAAAAATATCCAAAAAATATTCAGAATCAATTAGTTAGTAAAACCGCCTACTTTGAAAGAATTTTATGTTAATGCACTTCTCCTTAACTAAAAAAACATTTTCTTTGTATCTCGAAATTAAACTAAAATTTTAAACATGATTAAGGCGACATTCAATTTCAATAAATGGAATACAATATTAGGCTGGATTACATTTGGAATCGCACTATTAACTTTTACACTTACTGTTGAACCCACAATGAGTTTCTGGGATTGTGGTGAGTATATTGCTACCGCTGCAAAACTACAAGTAGGACATCCTCCTGGAGCTCCCTTATTTCAAATGATTGGAGCTTTCTTTGCCATGTTTGCTACAGATGCGCAACATATAGCCTTAATGGTAAACATGACTTCGGTATTTTCAAGCGCATTTACCATCCTATTTTTGTTCTGGTCGTCTTCAATGATTTTAAGAAAATTGGTTGCCGCAGTTTCTGAATTAAATGATAATAATGAAATCGTTATACTAGGAAGTTCCTTTGTAGGAGCACTGGCTTTTGCCTTTTCAGATAGCTTTTGGTTTAACGCCGTAGAAGCCGAAGTTTATGCAATGGCATCTTTATTCATCGCACTACTGCTATGGCTAGGACTACGCTGGGAGCAAGAAATGAATACAGAGCGAGGTGACCGATGGCTATTGATCATTTCATTGGTTGTTGGACTTTCTTTTGGAGTTCACTTTATGGCATTACTAACCATTCCAGCAATAGGCTTTTTATATTTCTTTAAAAACTATAAAGTAGTCACTGTAAAAAGTTTTATCATCGCAAACATCGTAGTGGTTTCTATCTTACTTTTTATATTTAAATTACTACTTCCTGTAACGATGGCTTTTTTTGGGCAAACAGAGATATTCATGGTCAATAGCCTAGGATTACCTTTTAACTCAGGAACTATATTTGTTGCACTTCTATTTATTGCATTTTTCTACTTCGGTTTAAAATACACACGTAGCAAAGGATTAATCAAATACAATACGATTTTACTATGTATCCTATTTATACTTATAGGTTTCTCTACTTGGATGATGCTACCAGTGAGAGCTAATGCAAACACTGTTATCAACGAAAACAAGCCCTCTGATGCAGCCGAAGTATTGGCCTACTACAACCGTGAGCAATATGGTGTTAATCCTTTATTTTACGGACCACAATACACAGAAACTTTTTCTGGACTAGATAAAAACAATCCTTACTTAGACAAAGCACCTAACTACGAGAGAGATTACAAACTTGGAAAATATGTAATCGTAAATAATTTCAAAAATGCAGATCAAAATAGTGATGATAATCAAAAAACTATTTTGCCTAGAATGTGGAGTTCTGAGCATATTGAAAACTACATGAACTTCACTAATGCGCCAGAATTCTCTATTGACCCTAGCTATGATTACGAGCAAGACTTAGCACAATATGGTATTGATGTGAATACCTTATCTCCTGAAGATTACAACAAAGCTATAGCGCAATTAAAAAACGAAATATATAAAAACGTTAATGAGTTTCGCCAGGCCTATGCTCAAAAACAAATTGACAATGAAGGATACATTAAATTCTTAAAAAGCTACAGTCAATACCTAATTGTCGAAAAACCAACAACAGCTGATAATTTAAGTTTCATGGTCGAATACCAATTTGGCTATATGTACTGGAGATACCTGATGTGGAATTTTGTAGGCCGTCAAAACGATATTCAAGGTAGATACAGCAATCAGGAAGGAAACTGGCTAAGTGGAATCAACTTTATTGACAGCTTACATCTAGGGTCACAAGATAATCTACCATCTGATGTATTAAACAACAAAGGAAGAAACACCTATTACTTTTTACCATTTATTCTAGGACTAATTGGTATGATGTATCATGCAACAAAAGACCGTAAGAGCTTTTACGTACTACTATCACTGTTCTTATTTACGGGATTAGCATTAAAAATATACTTAAACGAACGTCCTTTTGAGGTGAGAGAACGCGACTATGCCCTTGTAGGATCATTTTACGTATTTGCAATCTGGATTGGTTTTGGAGTATACTCCTTATATGAGTCGTTACGCAAATACCTATCCCCTAGCATCGCAGGTCCGGCAATTATAACTGCAAGTTTACTGGCAGCTCCTGTATTAATGGGATATCAAAACTGGGATGATCATGATCGCTCAGGAAAATATACTGCAACAGCAATGGCAAAAGCGTATTTAGAGTCATGTGACCCTAACGCTATTTTATTCACTATTGGTGATAACGACACCTTCCCATTATGGTATGCTCAAGAAATTGAAGGCGTACGTACAGATGTTAAAATTGTAAATACTAGTTTATTCAATACAGACTGGTACATTGACCAAATGAAACGTAAAAGCTATGAGTCAGCAGCATTACCTATTTCATTTACACATGATGAGTACGTG
Source organism: Flavobacterium aeripolare (assembly GCF_013294025.1). GTDB lineage: Bacteria > Bacteroidota > Bacteroidia > Flavobacteriales > Flavobacteriaceae > Flavobacterium. The sequence continues at coordinate 102,819 of NZ_JABSNL010000004.1, read as the reverse complement.
GGTGATAAGTTAGACTACGTGATCTACATTCCTAAAATAGAAAGTAGATGGGAAATTAAAGAGTTCTTAAGATTTCTTAAAAATCCTGACGCCACTGTACAAATGAACAATGGGCAGTCAATGCACTTTTACCCTACTGACAAAATTAGAATACCAGTAGACAAACAAGCAATTATTAAAAATAAAGTTGTAGCACCTAAGTATTATGACTCTATTGTTCCTTATATTGATATTAATATTAAAGGGAGAGCCTTGTATAAAAACAGGGTAATGATGCTAGATATTGTTGCAAACAATGACTGGAAAAGACCTATTTACTTTAGCCCAGGGTCATTTGATGATGATGACTACTTATGGATGAAAAACTACCTTCAATTAGAAGGATTGGTATATAAGTTAGTTCCTGTTAGAACAACTATCCCTAAAGACGGTAGCCCTCTAGACTTAGGATCTGTTGATTCTGATAAAATGCTACAAATCGTTAAAAAATGGGAGTGGGGAAATAGCGACAGTGATAAAATTTACCATGATCCTGAAACGCGTAGAGAGTCTATCAACTATAGAACAAACCTAGCGCGTTTAATGAAAAAATTAATCGAAGAAGGTAAAACTAAAAAGGCTGCAGAAGTTATCGATCTTGCAATGACAAAGATGCCGGTAGATAAATTTTACTATTACGCTTTATTAGAACCTTTCACAGATGGTTATTACAAAGTGGGTGATAAAGCTAAGGCAGTAGCATTGTTACAAAAGTTGATTGGAAAATACCAAGAGAATCTAAATTATTACAAAACATTAGATCCATCTGAACAAAGCGGATTAGTAATGGACATCATTACCGACATTGAGCGATATAGAGGCTTAATCCAAGTAATGCGTGATAACAACGATCTTGACAATTACAATAAATCTAAAGTCGTTTTTAATACCTATATCGACATGTTCAAGAGATTTGGTAGAGACAAAGAATAAGAACAGTCCCCAATTTTAACATAAAAATGTAGCAGTATCACTATGGTATTGCTACATTTTTTTTTAACTTTAAGTCTATCAAAACAAATCGTGAAAATGAATTTATATTGGGTTAAAACAAACGCATTTATCCGAAAGCTATTTTCTAATTATATTTGGCTACTGCCAAATAATGACAAGAAAATATACTTGACGTTTGATGACGGACCTATTCCAGAAATAACTGAATGGATACTCGAAGAATTACGCATACATAATGCTAAGGCAACTTTCTTTTGTATCGGAAAAAATGTAGAAGCAAATCCTGAACTTTTTGAGAAAATAGTTACTCAAGGACATAGCATAGGAAACCATACCCACAATCACTTAAATGGATGGAAATCAAACACCTCAGATTATCTAGAGAACTTTCAAGATTGTGAAAAAACGCTTGCAAGGTGTAGCGAAAAATTAAACTATGCTCTACCTAAGTTTTTCCGTCCGCCTTATGGCAAGATAAAAAAAAGTCAGGCTAAGAAAATAAAAAATAAAGGCTATAAAATTATAATGTGGGATATTGTGAGTGGCGATTTTGATCGCAACATATCGCAAGAGAAATGTTTGAACAATATTATAAAAAATATTGAAGCAGGAAGTATTGTTGTATTTCATGACAGCTTAAAAGCATATAGAAATCTTAAATATGCACTACCTAAGGTTTTAGCATACTTACAAGACAACAATTTTAAATGTGTGCAACTTGATACAAAAAATGTACCAGCAAGGAAGTAAACTATATTTTTTCTTTTAATATACTTATTAGCGTGTTTGCATCCAATTCTCCAGAATGCCTCCAGATCATCTCTCCTTCTTTGTAAATCATCAAAGTAGGCAATCCTTTTATGCGTAATGCAATAGCAAGCTCGTGATTTTTATCCACGTCAATTTTAATGACTTTCGCCTTATCCCCTACTGCTGCCGCAACATCCTTAATTACAGGATCCATAGACATAGAAGACTCGTTCCAATCTGTATAAAAATCGATTAACACAGGAATCTGTGTGCTTATAAGTTCTCCGAATTTTGACATAAGACCAAAAATTTTATTATTTAAATCTATTCAATCAATAGATATTAAGTTACAAATGTAGCATATTTAACGTATTATGCTACTCTCTCTCCTTTTTTTAGCTCAATTACAGTAATTTCAGGCATAATTCCTACTCTTCCAGGATAAGCATGAAATCCAAAGCCTCTATTCACATAAACGTAACGACCTAGATTTTCATATAGTCCAGCCCATTGCGCATAAACATATTGCGCTAAACTCCACTTAAAATAACCGGGTATCTCTATACCAAATTGCATACCGTGGGTATGTCCTGCTAAAGTTAAATGAAAGTTCTTATCATGATTTTTTATTTCATAATCCCAGTGACTAGGATCATGACTCATTAAAACCTTAAAATCTGTAGTAGCAACACCTTGTGATGCTTTATTAATATCACCTGCCTTTTTAAAGTTATGCCCCCAATTTTCTACACCAATAAGTGCAAAACGATCAGTACCTTTTTCTATGTACGTATGTTCGTTTAAAAGCAATTTAAAATCAATTTGACCATAAAGCCCTTTTATAGCTTTAAAATTAGCTTCTTTTTCTTGCTCGTTTGGCCATGTTACATATTCTCCATAATCATGATTTCCTAGCACCGCATATTTTCCGTAGGCATGCTTTTTTATTCGATTAAAAGTATCAATCCAAGGATACATCTCCTTAGCATGTGTATTAACGATATCCCCAGTGAACAAAATCATATCAGAGTCTTGTTCGTTTACTAGGTCAATTGCATAATTAATCTTCTCAGCATTATCAAAACTTCCACTATGCACATCAGATATTTGCGTAATCTTAAATCCATCAAATGCCTCGGGTAAATCTGGGAAGTAAATACGCTGTTTAATCACCTTATAATTATACTTACCCACAGTGACACCATATATTAAAGAAGCAAATGGAATCGCTGCTAACCCTAAACCTATTTGGCTTATAAATTTTCTTCTCGAATTCAAAAATTCAAAATTTTCGCTTTGCATAAAAAATCGCGTAGAGCCAGATCCTACTCTAAAAATGTCTTCACCAAGCATAAACAATGTTAGTATCAACTTAGGCGTGTATAGGATTAAAAACAAAGCCATAGTAATCATGGTTTGCTGAGTTTGCCCCACTGATCTATCAAATTGTGTGAAAGAATACACGATGTACAGCAACGCTATAGCACTAAGAATTTGATAAGTAAGTATCGCCCATTTTGGCTTTATCAATGTCTTCACAGCCTGAAAAGCATAAAGTTCGATAAAAAACAAAAAAAGTGTCAGAAAGAAAATACGAAAAACCATTATAAATTATTTTTCGGCAAAATAACAAATTAACAATTCAGTTATGGTTAATGTTAATCAATATTTAACTAAAATTCACTTTAATTACTACTACCGTCAAATTGCGATTATCAATTGCATCCGCATTTACATGATCAGGTAGACGGTCATACATTCGAACAAAATTAATTCTTGAAAACAGGCTAAGATGCCCATACTATAAATTAACCGTGAGATTGCACTATGTGTTTTAAGTTTTGTACTTTTGAAATCTTTACAAAAACTCAATTATGTCACAACAAAAACGCCTTTTCTTACTCGATGCTTACGCCTTAATTTTTCGTGGGTATTACGCCTTTATAAAAAACCCTAGAATCAACTCTAAAGGAATGGATACTTCTGCCATTATGGGCTTTATGAATTCCTTAATGGACGTTATAAAAAGAGAAAAACCAGATCATTTAGCAGTGGCATTTGACAAAGGCGGAAGTGAATTAAGAAACGAACTGTTCCCTGAATACAAAGCCAATCGCGACGCCACTCCTGAAGCTATAAAAATCGCGGTTCCTTATATTCAAGATTTATTGAGAGCAATGCATATTCCTATTATCGAAGTTTCTGGCTTTGAAGCCGATGACTTAATAGGTACGATTGCAAAACAAGCAGAAAAAGAAAATTATAAGGTTTACATGGTAACACCCGATAAGGATTTTGCTCAGTTAGTATCTGAAAATATTTTCATGTACAAGCCGGCTCGAATGGGTAACGGAATCGAAATATGGGGAATTCCAGAAGTGCTAGCAAAGTTTGAGATTGAAAGACCAGAACAAGTTATCGACTACCTTGGAATGATGGGAGATTCAGCAGATAATATTCCGGGATTGCCTGGAGTAGGTGAGAAAACTGCAAAGAAATTTCTAGCCGAATACGGTTCCATGGAAAACCTTCTAGCCAATACCCATGAATTAAAAGGAGCGATAAAAACTAAAATCGAAGCCAATAAAGAACTGGGATTACTCTCTAAAAGATTAGCTACTATTTTATTAGACTGCCCCGTAACATTTAATGAAAGTGATTACGAGCTGTCGACTCCTGATGTAGAAAAAACGGATGCTTTATTCAATGAGCTAGAGTTTAGAAGGATGGCTGAGCAATTTGACGCCATCTTTAAAAAAGGAGGTGCAGATAGTGGTAATAATCCTTCAGATGCGGCATTATATAAAAAACCGCAACCAAGAAATGACGATCAATTTGATTTATTTGCTAGCGCTACGACTAATGAAGCAGCCACTGAAATTCATCAACAATTTTACAGCACACTAGAAAACACACCACACTCTTACCAAATTATACAGGGTGAACTAGGACTTAAATTGTTATTACAAAATATCCAAAAGCAAACTGCGGTATGTTTTGATACAGAAACTACTGGTTTAAATGCCTTACATGCAGAATTAGTAGGGATCTCATTTTCTTATGAAAAAGGAAAAGCTTTTTACGTTCCGTTTCCTGAAAACCAAGAGGAAGCACAAGTTTTAATCAATCGCTTTATTCCTTTTTTCGAAAATGAAAATATCGAGAAAATTGGACAAAATTTAAAATACGATCTAAAGATTTTATCGAATTATAATATCGTTGTCAAAGGAAAATTATTTGACACTATGATCGCGCATTATCTTATCAATCCTGATATGCGTCACAATATGGATATTCTATCGGAAACGTATTTGAAATATTCCCCTAAATCTATTGAAGCATTGATAGGTAAAAAAGGAAAAAACCAAAAATCGATGCGCGATATTCCCTTAGAGGAAGTAAAAGAATACGCTGCCGAAGATGCTGATGTTACGTTTCAACTAAAGGAATTATTTGCAATTGAATTAGAAAAAACAGCGACGAAGAAATTATTCGAAGAAATCGAAATTCCGTTAGTCGAAGTTTTAGCTAGTATGGAAAAAGAGGGTATTCGCTTAGATACTGAATTTTTAAACTCCTTATCTGAGGATTTGAATAATGATATAAAAACATTAGAAGCAACAATATATGAGGTCGCCGGCGAGCAATTTAACCTAGCTTCTCCTAAACAGCTTGGTGATATATTATTTGATAAATTAAAAATTGGTGGTGCAAAACAAAAGAAAACTAAAACCGGTCAATACGCTACTGGCGAAGAAGTTTTAAGTTACTTAGCGCTAGAGCACCAGATCGTAAAAGACATATTAGAGTGGCGACAATTAAACAAGTTAAAAACTACTTACGTTGATGCTTTGCCAACTCAGGTTGACCCTGACACTTTGCGCGTACATACTGATTACATGCAAACAGTTGCCGCAACAGGAAGGTTGAGCTCGAATAATCCTAACTTACAAAATATTCCTATTCGAACAGAGAGAGGGCGCCAAATTAGGAAAGCCTTTGTAGCTCGTGATGAAAATTACACATTAATATCTGCCGATTATTCCCAAATTGAATTGCGCGTAATTGCCGCTTTGAGTGGTGAAGAAAACATGATTGCTGCTTTCAATAATAACGAAGACATTCATAAATCTACAGCTTCAAAAGTATTTAATGTACCTTTAGAAGAAGTAACTCGTGAACAACGTAGTCATGCTAAAACAGTGAATTTTGGGATTATATACGGTGTTTCGGCTTTTGGACTATCCAATCAAACTGATTTATCTCGCGCAGAAAGTGCCGCATTAATCGAGGCCTATTATAAAAGCTACCCTCGCTTAAAATCATACATCTCAGAGCAAGTAGAATTTGCTAGAGACAATGGATATGTGCAAACTATATTGGGGAGACGTCGTTATTTAAAAGATATTAATTCGCAAAACGCTATCGTTAGAGGTGGCGCAGAGCGTAATGCAGTAAACGCACCTATTCAGGGAAGCGCTGCTGATATTATTAAAATCGCAATGATTAACATTCATAATAAATTGAAATCAGAGAACTGGAAGTCAAAAATGCTACTACAAGTACATGATGAATTGGTCTTTGATGTTCACAATGATGAACTAGAAAAAATCCAACCGATGATCAAGCACGAAATGGAAAATGCCTTTACACTCGACGTTCCTTTAATAATTGATTTAGGAATGGGAAAAGATTGGCTAGAGGCACATTAATATCTGATCATTACGCCATAAAAAAACTCCATTTACACAAACTGTAAAAGGAGTTTTTTATATCTTAAATCGAGCTTCTAGCTTCTTGTAGATTCTCTTTCTTTCAATTTGGTTTTAATCACTACCGTTTCATAAGGAAGATTCTCTTCTTTAGAATTCAGGCGATCTATCAGCAATTTTGCAGCTACCTCTCCTATTTCTACTCCGTGCTGACTCACCGTAGTTAAACTTGGTGTTAATCTACGCGAAGCAAGGATTCCATCAGCAAACCCTATGATTGATAATTCCTCCGGAATTTTGTAACCATTTTTAATACCGTATTTTAATGCCGCTACAGAGTCTACTTCATCTAAGGCAAAAATAGCATCGATCTCCGTATTCTTAGGTATTTTGCCAATATTCTTATTTAGATCTTGCTCAGAGTCTGTTCTAATAATTATAGTTTCATTAATAGCAATGTCATTATTCTCTAAGGCTTTAAGGTAACCATTTGTACGCAGTTTACCCACACTTAAATTATCTACTGACGAAAATAAAGCAATATTTTTACAGCCTAAATCTATCAAACGTTGCGTAGAATTCAACGCAGAATTGAAATCGTCAACCACAACCTTATCGCATTCGACCCCTTCGGCAATTCGATCAAACATTACTATAGGAGTTCCATCGTTAATAATTTCGGTAAAGTGCGAATAATCATTTAATTTCTGTGCCTCTTCAGATACCGACAAAATAAAGCCATCGATGGTACCATTGCTTAACATTTCTAGCGTATTGATTTCCTTAACAATAGACTCATTAGAAATACAAGTGATGACATTATATCCATTCTCATCAGCCACCTTCTCGATACCACTAAATACTTTAGCAAAAAATGCATTCAAGATATTAGGGATAATCACTCCAATGGTTTTAGTCTTTCTATTTTTAAGGTTTAAACCAATAACGTTAGGTTTATAATTTTTAAGTTTAGCATATTCCTTAATTTTGATCTTGGTTTGATCACTAATTTCTGGACTATCATTAAGTGCCTTTGAAACCGTAGAAACAGATACATTAAGCTCTTTGGCTATTTGCTTAAGGGTCGCTTTAACTTTCATAATTATAGTATGGATTAATTGAGTAAAAAATAGATTAAAGTAAGCACTTATAAATGGTATATTCATCACATAAAGCAGCTCCTTTATTCCTTGAAAAATGCAAGGTAAAAATTTTATTGTTGATAACAAAAGTAACTTAAAAAAGGAGTTACTGCTTTTAGCCTGCTTACAAATTTTGCTAGATAATAATTTTGATAAATATACAATTGATAATCAGGCAAAACGCATAATAAAAATAATCTTTTAAGGTATTTGTATTTAAAATAATTAATTGTACTTTTGCATCCCCTTTATTGGGGACGGAATGTTTAATTAAAATTTATTTATTGTGAACGCATTAAGCTACAAGACAATTTCAGCAACAAAAGCCAACTCTACAAAAGAGTGGATCGTTGTAGACGCTGACGGTCATAACTTAGGACGTCTTGCTTCAAAAGTCGCTATGATTTTAAGAGGTAAGTACAAGCCAAGTTACACACCACACGTGGACTGTGGAGATAACGTAATCGTTATCAACTCAGAAAAAATCAACCTTACAGGTAACAAAATGGACGAAAAGATTTACATGCGTCATACAGGTTACCCAGGAGGACAAAGAACTTTAACTGCTAAAGTATTGCAAGCAAAAAACCCTGCATTATTAGTAGAAAAAGCAGTAAAAGGAATGTTACCAAAGAACAAAATTGGTGCTGAACTTTTCAGAAATTTAAATGTTGTTGTTGGTTCAGAGCACAAACAAGGAGCTCAAAAGCCTAGAACAGTTAACCTAAACGATCTTAAGTAATGGGAGTTATTCACAAAATCGGTAGAAGAAAAACCGCTGTTGCACGTGTTTATGTTTCGGAAGGAACAGGAGTAATCACTGTAAACAAAAAAGAATTCGCGACTTACTTCCCAACATCTACTTTACAGTACAAAGTTATGCAACCTATGTCTATGACAGATAATGCAACTAACTATGACGTAAAAGTAAACGTATACGGAGGTGGTTCAACTGGACAAGCAGAAGCTGTAAGAATGGCATTAGCACGTGTTATGTGTGAAATCAATGCTGAAAACAGATTAATCTTGAAACCAGAAGGTTTATTGACAAGAGATCCAAGAATGGTTGAACGTAAGAAATTCGGTCAGAAGAAAGCTCGTAAGAAATTTCAATTCTCGAAACGTTAATATTGCCTGTCTTGAGTACCTTTATTCAAGACTTATTGAATTTATTGAATTTAAAACAATGTTGTTGTTGTCTCATTGAGGTGAGAAATTAGTTTAGCATCTAAATGTATTTAGCCGAGAAATCGCCATTTATACATTGCTAATCAACAGAACGTAAACTAGTACAAAAAAATGTCAAACAAAGTAGAAGTAAAAGAATTACTAGAAGCAGGTGTTCACTTTGGACACATGACTAGAAAATGGGATCCAAACATGGCTCCTTACATTTATATGGAGCGTAATGGTATACACATTATCAATCTATATAAAACTGCAGCAAAAATTGAAGAAGCTAATGAAGCTTTGAAAAAAATCGCTGCATCAGGTAGAAAAATATTATTTGTTGCTACCAAAAAACAAGCAAAAGACATCGTTGCTGAAAAAGCAAAAGCTGCAAACATGCCTTACATCACTGAAAGATGGCCTGGTGGAATGCTAACTAACTTCGTAACTATCCGTAAAGCTGTTAAAAAAATGGCTACTATTGATAAAATGAAGAAAGATGGTACTTTCATGACACTTTCTAAGAAAGAGCGTTTACAAGTTGATCGTCTTCGTGCTAAATTAGAGAAAAATTTAGGTTCAATTTCAGATATGTCTAGATTACCAGCTGCATTATTTGTAGTTGATATCAAAGCGGAACACATCGCAATAAAAGAAGCTCAAAAATTAAACATTCCAGTTTTTGCAATGGTAGATACTAACTCTGATCCTCGTGAAGTAGAGTTCGTAATTCCATCAAATGATGATGCTTCTAAATCTATTGATAAAATCTTAACTTTAGTAACTAACGCAATCACTGAAGGTCTTTCTGATAGAGGGGCTGACAAAGATGCTGAAACTGCTGAAAAAGTAGCTCCTGCTGCAACTGAAGCTGCGGCTCCTGCTGCAACTGAAACTGCTGCTCCAGCTACTGAAGAAAAATAATAATAAATTTGAAGATTGAAAGATTTAAAGATTACTTAAAGTGTCAATGTCAAATTAGCACTATTTTTAATCTTTAAATTCTTCGATCTTTTAATCTTTTAAATAAAAAATTATGGCAACGATAACTGCTGCAGACGTAAATAAATTAAGAACAGCTACTGGTGCAGGAATGATGGACTGCAAAAAAGCATTAGTTGAAGCAGAAGGAGATTTTGATTTAGCGATCGAAAACCTTCGTAAAAAAGGACAAAAAGTAGCTGCAAATCGTTCAGATAGAGAATCTACTGAAGGAGCTGCAATTGCTGTTGTTAACGCTGACAAAACTGCTGGTGTAGTAATCACTCTAAACTGTGAGACTGACTTCGTAGGAATGAACGAAAGCTTTGTGAAAATGGCTACTGAAATGGCTAACCAAGCATTGAACTACGATTCTAAAGAAGCATTTTTAGCTTCAGATTTCAACGGAATTACTATTGCTGATAAATTAATCGAGCAAACTGGAGTTATCGGTGAGAAATTAGAAATCAGAACTTTTGAGAAATTAGAAGGTGCTTTCGTAGGATCTTACATCCACTCTGGAAACAAAATCGCTACTTTAGTATCTTTATCTGCAGCTCCTGCAGGTTCTGAAGAAGTTTCTAGAAACGTAGCTATGCAAGCTGCTGCAATGTCTCCTATCGCGTTAAACGAAGAAGGTGTTGATGCTGCAACTATCGAAAAAGAAATCGAAATCGCTAAAGATTTACTTCGTCAAGAAGGAAAACCAGAAGCTATGTTAGATAACATCGCTAAAGGTAAATTAGCTCGTTTCTTTAAAGATAACACTTTAGTGAATCAAGACTATATTAAAGATAACAAATTAAGCGTTGCTGCTTATGTTGCATCTTTAGATAAAGATCTTATCGTTACAGGATTTAAAAGAGCTTCTTTAGGTTAATCCTTAAGCAAGTTTAAAAATAGTAAACTCCATTTCAAAGCAATTTGAAATGGAGTTTTTTTTTTATAAATTTCAGACTAAGTAACTACTACTTTCTCGAACTAGAAATTAAAAGCGGATACTCTTAAAAAGAATAATTAGCTCCTAGCATCATATACCCAGGCATAATCGAAATGACCGATTCTGTAAAAAAACTTTGATTGTATGCTGTAGTTATTAGCTGACTATTTTTTAAATTCAGCATATTATTACCATTAAACAACAACTTCAAATTTTTAGCGACTATATACTGTACGTTGCCATTCAATAAATAAAGCTGATTGCTATTAAAACTTGAATCTTGATTATCAACCACAAATCCCAAATCCCATTTTAACTTATTAGTGCTTTTACCTCGTAATTTTAAAGCAATTTGATGATTTACCGTTACATTGCTAAAAGCAAATAAACTTTGTTCTAAGCGACGTCTGCTAAACTTATAGTCGACGGCAACTTGCACATTCGAATTTTTGAAATTAGAATTCACATTAATTTTACCACTAAAATTATTCGACTTAAATTCATTGCCTACTCCACTATACTCAGAGAAACCTTTTGTGGCTAAATATACTAGGGTACTTTTAATAGAGAACGGCAATTTCTTAATCTTTAAATCGTAACTAAAAATCCCTCTTAATGTCCTAGAACCAGATATTAAAGTTGCTTGATTCTCGACGTAATCCTCTTGATATATTACATTATTTGCAACTGCTTCACGATCTTCACTATAATTTAGTGATGAAAACAACACAGAATTAGTCTTTGCGTTGACATTAAAGTAATTTAAAGAGAAACTGTCTTGAGGTAAAATTTCATTATACTTTACTAAACTCTCTTTATTAATTGTTTGAAAATCTTCAATGACATCATTATTTAATAGTTGCGAGAGCAGTGGCAACCGATGACTCAAAGCGTATCCCAAGCTAACTTTGCTAAGAAAACCAAGATTATAGGATACATTCAAATTTGGCTCTATTCTAGAATAGTTAGTTTGCTCACTGTTATAAGTACTTGTAACGTTGCTATTAGTAAGTCCAGCAACAGACTGAATTTTTGATGTCCATTGTCGTGTCCAACTAATAGTAGTCTGTAGCATAGCGTTCTGTAACTCTAAATCATTTTCGAATAATGGTTCTTTATCAATGTCATTTTTGAATCGATCCCTTTGCGTCAACAAATCCAACTTTACGTTGAAGATATTTGACTTCTTAGATAGCGTGAATGAGTTATAAAAATCCAAATTACTATTCCTGTTCTTGCTTCTTTGCTGAAGCGATTGCACACCCAAATCAAACAATTCTTGATTAGCATTTAAACCTAATTTATCGCTGTTTGAATTTAAAGCATGCCTTATAATCCCTTTATACTTAATATCCTTTACGAACGAAGTTTGAACCTTAAAAACTTGCGAAAAGCTTAAGCCACTACTTCCATCTTTATACGATGTGCGATTTAATTCATTATCTAAATTTTGATTCACAGCATCGTCTGTTGGTGTAACCGTAGCAGCATAAGATATAAAGGTCGTTGCCGATTTATTAAACTCCCACTTCACAGCAGTATTATTTAATAAGTAAGACGCTTTCTTTCGATCAAAAAAAGAGAGACCATTGTTTTCCTCACCCAAATTTGTTTGCGTTTTATAATTCTCTTCTAATAAATTTGCTGCATTAAAAGTGTTAGAAAACGTGATTTTTGACCGGGGCGAAACAAGATTTGTATAAGTAAGCCCAAGGAACTTATTGTTTTTTTCTTTGTAAAAAGGCGTAGGATTTAAGAATGAAGGTACTGCTATATCATGTAATCGATTTAACTCAGGACTGTCATCTACAGCAGTTTTCATCTGGCTGTAATCCTCAATTGAAATAGGTACGTTACCAATAGTATTGTAATCAGAGATAATCGCTAAATTACCCTTTTTAAAAAATTTAAATGAATTAGAATGAAAACGCACTGCCTTTTTACCGCCATAACCTAGCTCGATATCAGATACCCATTTACTTTTATAAGAATCTTTAGTTTTTAAATTTAGCGCCACCCCTTTGTCACCTCCAGAAGCGATAGCAATGCCGGAATAATTGGTGTACAAATCAATCCCTTCAATCATATCAGCATTGATATTTTGAGTGGCCATTTGATGTTTGTTACCAAAAAACTCATTACCATCAATCAATACATTATTAATCTTCTCTCCTTTATAGAAAACTTTACCATCAGTATTTACCTCAAGACCAGGAAGCTTATTTATAACATCCTCGATTTTATTTTCGGTTCCATCAACAACAGCTTTTAGGTTGTACGAAATACTATCTCCTCTAATTCGCATTATTTTAGGTCGCGCCTTAATAATAACATCTTCGAGCTGGTTTAGCTCCGGCAGCATCTCAAAAGTTAATAAGGCATCTTTCTCTATTATAATTTGGACCACAACAACGCTGAAACCTAATTTCTTAAGGGTTATAGTGTAGGTACCGGCAGGCAGGCTTTTAATAAATACACCATCAGTATTAGTAGCACCAAAAGCAACTTGCTGTTCTCCTTGTGATAGAAGCACAATAACTCTAGAAAGAGGTTCTTTTTGTTGATTCAAAATTGTAATACCCAATTTATTTTGCGAAAATAAAAGCACTGGGAACAGTAGAAAGAGAAGTTGTTTTAAATTCAAATTACAGGTCTATAAAAATTTTGTAATGAGTGGCTGATTCTTCTCCACCTTAATTGCTTTACCAAAGGCGTGTCCATACTGATATTCTAAAATAACGCCATTTACAAATGGAAGCTTATCCGGACTAGCAACTCCTGGCAAGGCCTTTGTAAAGTACACTGTCAGTTGCTGGTTTTTATAAACACCAATCGCTTCTACACAAGAATATCCCAAAATATTTTTTTTATTATTGGTATACTTCCAAGAGGTTTTAGGCAATTTCTCAGTGGTCACCTTATTATTAATGGTTTCTTTATAGCTATTTGTTTTATAATCTTTTATTATTTTTAACGGTGTGTAGCTAGTTGACACAGACATATTACTAACAAATTGCACATCGCTTTTTGGATCATCTACTTTAGTAATTCCTTTACTAACTTCTTTTTGTTCATGTGCTGTAATTTCATAATAAACTTTATTTCCTTGAATTGTCATAGTCGACGCTCGCTTACTACTCTGGACCAATGTTAAAGCACGTTCTCTAATATATTCTGGCAATCCCTTAACAGCATCTTCTTTCAAAATCGTTTGCCTTTCGAATGCAATTTTAATACCTGATTGGGCATTACTTTGTATAAAAAACAAACTACATACAATAGCTAAGCCTACTTTTTTCAATATATATTTCATCTTAATTATCATTTTTTATGCGTACTGAATAGCTTTCATGTTTAACTCCTGCATCATCAACATATGATTGTGGCTCCAAATATTTTGCTTGTAATATATCCAATTCTTTCTTACTGATGAAAAGGGCATTATTAGGTACAGGAGCAATGGGCATATCATCAAAGAATTCTATTTTAGTTGCGTAAACCACTTTTTTATTAGATTCCATGCTCAGCACTAATCCAGGTATATCGATTGGTGTCATTGGACCGTCAATTACAGCTATGTCCTGTGTATACCAGTATTGAATAGTGTCCTTATTTGATCTTAATGCATATGCCGATAAACAATTATATCCATCGATAATTTTAGTTTTACCATCGTAATGTAACACCTCTTTTTCAAATGGTGCTTCTACAAAATACTCTTCGTTGCTAACAGTCGTGCTAGTAATACTACTTTCCTTTTTAAAATCTTTTAAAAACCAGACTTTAAAAGGTTTAAATATCATACCTAAATTTTGATGCGTTGCTGTACTTTTCTCATTCGAGGCAATAACTTTTTCTTTAGTATTGACACTTTCGTATAAAGAAAGATCCCCGTTGTTAGTCAATTGAAGATAGGTGGGTGCGGTCATAAAGCTTTTTAACTCTTCCCTACTGTCTTCTGGAATTTGATTAAAAAAACTATCATTGTAAATAAACTTCTGCTCATAAGAAACCTTGATTGTCTTTTGAGCTACTGACAGAATAGGAATAAGTAAAGAAAAAAATAATAAATATGATTTCATGGTAAGATAATTTAAAAAGGAGTGGTAAACCATTCCCTAATATGTGAACTTAATATTAATTAACAATAGCGGTAAAACCATCATCGCATTTAACTAAAGTTGCTTTATGAAATGTCAGAATTATTCCTCCGCGGCCATCACCTATCGCACTTGACCATCTAATAGTACTAGTTTCACAACCGTCTAAAATTTGACCTTCTACTATATTTGATTCTGCCGATTTGGACAAACTTGAAGATGTCTCAAAATCCGTAGCTGTTTCAGATGAGTTTTTCTCCCCTGCTAACGAAGTTAAAGAAAAAGCAACTAATAAAGTTGCACTTAGTAAGAATTTTTTTATGATTTATACTTTTTAGGTTTGTTCCTTGTTAAACTATTTTAACAAGTGGTTATGGACGTCCGAGAACAAAGCAAAAAAAAAGAACGATTAAACCTAATTATTTTACTACAAAAATAAAATTATTTTTAATATTAAACTTACAATCTAGAAAACACAAGGCTTCGCAAAGCACCGATAATCTATTCTTTGTGAATAAAACTAATTTAAAACTTTTAAAAAACCACAAAACAATATTAAATTGTAACTAGAACTACTCCAACTTTAATTTCACGACAATTCGAATCACAAATTACTGACTAAAAATCTATCTCAAAGAGGGTATCATTTTGACTTAAAAACGATACTCCATTTTAAGCAACACATACCTAGGAACTAATCGATACTCTGTTTGCGAAATACTGATATCCGAAACACTGTAGTTTTTGAAAGTTTGGGTATTAAAAAGGTTGTTTCCAGAAAGGAAAAAAGTGAGCTTATTCGGTTTTACCACATAGCGAGCCTCGACATCTACAAAATAATATTGATTACTCCCTTTGTTTAAATTTCCAAAAAAGTAGCGCTCTCCTTGCACTTGCACATTGAACGTATCATTAAACTGCATCGACAAGTCTAGAAAACTCATATTATCCGTGAAATCGTTTTTTATAGTAGTTTTGACTTGGTTATAATTCCATTTTGAACCCAGGTGATAATTAAAAAGCCCTTTAAATCCTGACCTTAGCTCAAAACCATAATCAGCGCCTAGATTAGTGACTTCTCTTAAGTTGGTGTTGTTTACACTATTCTTAAAGTTGCTTTTATTTGCTCCTAGTGTCAATTTTAAATTGGACTGTATTGATTTAAAGTACCTATCAATACTTGAGGACATAGAGATAAATTCTCTATCCTTAATAATGATTTTTTCAGCCTGCGAATAATTTTGAGTTATGATCGAATTAGTAGTATAAAAATCATTATTCTTAGAATACAATAGAAAGCTATTAGCAAAAAACTTGTCGCCCCAACTACCAAAAGTGTAATTTAAAATTGCAGAAGAGGAACTTAATTGATTAAAACCATCGAGTCCTTTTGAAAGCGAACGAAAACCAGTTTGCACAAAGCCTGAATACACATCCAAAACACCCGCGTTGGTCTTATTCAAGGTGTAGCTCGTCATGATCTTATTCTTTTCATTTATTTTCCAATCTGTACCTATTTTTGGAATAATAAAAAATGGACTTTCGTTTCTACTAACATCAAAATTTTCTATCCGATTAAATAATTGGTGAAAATCAGATTGCGTGAGTATTGAGAAATTGTTGAGCTTAAAACGGTACTTGACTGAGGCATACAAATCTGTGGTGCCATACTTTAAATTATTTTGATAACCGTTAGGATTCATCGTACTAGATTGGCTATCCACTAATTCAAAACGAGTATTTAAATGGTCTAATCTAAACTGACTCCCGCCCTTTAATTCTAGTAAATCTCCATTTTCTCTTTTATCTAACAGATGCCCCTCTACTCCAGCAAATTGCATACTATTCTCTGAAAATTGCTTTGTATCATTTGCGTTTACTGAAAATAAATCTTGAAAAAGAAACTGATTAGTCGAATAATTCTGTGGCGTTTTTTCATTGATATATCGACCTGAAAGTACAAAAACTTTCTTGTCCTTAAACTTATCCGTAAAAACTATTTTTTGATCAAAAAGCTGATTATTCAAATTTAATCGCTCGTTTAACAAATCAGTATTAAAAAGTAAATCACTGCTATTTTTTTCGTCGGTTTTATTAAATTTACCAGTGTATTCGAGTGTTTTATTTTTAGAGATATCGTAGGTTAAATCTATTTTTCCAAAACCTGTCACCTTAGTTTTTCTTCCTACAAAATCTTCTGTGTTTTGAAAACGCGTTGTTCCTGCGGCGAAGGTTTCAAAGCTATTCCTAAAAAAATCATTTTCATCCGTATTTAAAAACCCTAATGTCTTTATTTTCACTTTATCTGAAAATGTGAAAATGCTATTTAGTGAAAGGGTCTCTGCATTATTAAAATTAACTCTCTTCAGTTTCAAGTCAGGTAAGTCAGCAGCCAAACCTAATAAACTAGTAGCGCTTTGATTATCACCAATACTGCCCGGCTCATCAAATCGTAGAGGTCGCACTAACATATTGATGTCCCCCACGGCGTCAAAACCTACATTGTTAACATTAGTAAAAAAATAATGTTTCGCTTTTTTACCAAAGTTCATTAGATTGGCTCTAAAGTCATATCTGTTTTCTGATACTAAGCCATAGCCTCCAGCAGCATTTCCAAACCAAATACGCTTGGCATCTTCTTTTAAAGTGAGATTTAATGCTACTTTATTACTGTTTTCAATACCTTTTAAATGTTTATTATTGGAATAATTTTGATAAAGCTCAACCTTATCAATTGGACTTACAGGCATGTTTTTAGTAAGCAATTTATATCCTTTTTCAAAAAAATCATCTCCATCAATCATGACTTTTTCAATTTCCTGGTTGCCAATTTTTATAGTTCCTTTGACATCAATATTTAATCCAGGTATTTTTTTCAATAAATCTTCTACTACTTGCTCATTTCCTTGCAAAAACGATTTTGCATCAAAAACAATAGTGTCTTTTTTGATAAATATTGGCTTTTTTATATCAAGTACTATTTCTTTAAGTTCTATTGGCTTCGTCTGCAGTATGAGCCCATCAAGGTCAACTAAATTTGTTTTATTATTAATTAAATCTTGTTTTCATCATAACCGATTGCCCTGAAAACTAAAAATTTTCTAGTACTATCATAAACTTCAAATGAAAAAGATCCATTTTTATTTGTAGAAGCGTAGTTAAGCAAATCCTCGCTTTCGTTCATTAGCAAAACGCTTACATTCTGCATATTTACATTTTCGCTATTCTTTACGCTACCTTTAATTAAAGTTTGAGAAAAAACTGTGCTGCTCAGGATAAGAAAGAAAATAGTAGCGTACACTGTTTTACTATTGATAAGCAATTTTTTAAGCTTTTGTTTATTATGACTAATACTAAAAAAAATAAAGCGCATACTTTTAATTAAATTGCATTTCTGTGCGATACTCATTTATAGGTTCTTTATCAAACTCAAAAGTAGTAGTCATCCCAAATTGAGCACCTCTACCGCCGCTTCTTGACTTAATTGTTTGAATTTTATCTTGAATTTTTTTTACTATTTTAGTATCAAAATCTTTAAATGAAATATCCTCAAACCTTGAATCATTTTGAACTTTGACTAGAATCTCTTTTTCGGAAACATGGCTATTATAAGAAACCGTTTTCGCCTGCCATTTATAAACTTCTTTTACATCATCAACTTCTAGAATAAGACCCGGGAGACCATTAAATTTCCAAGGACCAAGCGAGACAGGAATTTCCATAGTGTACCAAGCATAATAGGTTCTACCTCTAAATTCAACAGAAGCTTTTTTACAGTCGTATTCTCCTATTTTTTTTCCTTCATTTAATAATTTCCAGTTCATTTTTGGCAGAGGTTCTTGAACAGCAAAGTAACCATCTATATATAGATTTTCAAAAACTCTTTCAGTTAATAAATTGTTTGCTCTGTCAATAATAATTTCTGGTAATAATTCTTTCTTGTCACTACCTTTTGTGAACATTAAAGCATTTTCATTAGAGACCAAATTATCTGTTATTTTATTTTGCACCACTGAATTGTAATACGAGGTATTTTTTGAAACAAGTAATGTTCCTAAATCTAAATTTATAAAACCCTGAGTATATATTCGATATTCGTCGTATTCGACTTTTAAAATTGCATCGTTAGCACTTTGGCTAAAACAAAATTGTGACAATAAAACCACTCCAAAAATTAATTTTTTCATTTATTTTATTTTTACTAAAGGCAGTCTTATGACCAGCTTATGTGTTTAAACAATGTTTATTGAATAATATAAGCACTTATATCTTTCATTTCATAAGTTGTCAATGGTTACCTGATAACATTCAGGTCTTGAGTCACTATGATCTCACCAATTTTTTGAAAAGTCCTAATACACATAACTTCATAAATACAAGATTTAATAATAAGACTATCTAACTTAACAAATGATATCATTACAAAATTTAGTTTTTCAATTTATTATATAACTTTACTTAAGTCTGTAGCGTATGCAAAAGCAGGTGTTCCAGTTCGCATAAGTATTACAGACAATACGAAGTTTTTAATAATATTAAAATAATTTAGCTGCTTAGCTGTTAAAATATTAAACAAATGGTTTTATACGTTCGGGAACAAAGCAAAAGAAGAAAAACAATTAAACCTAATTATTTTACTACAAATCACAAAAAAGACATAAGATAAATCCTAAGAGCTTAGAAATAGTAGGCGCTTTATATAGTTCGATTACAACGAATTACTTTATAAACGTACGAGAGCACTAAAAAAGGAACAATAAAACTTGTTTCATTAGATGTAATTTGGTTTCCGATAAAAAAATAAAAGACTAAATTTGAGTTTTACAATTTTTATGCTTCAATCCAAAAAAGAAACCGTTTACATCATCCTAGCCGGAATATTTATCACCAATGCCGTTGTAGCCGAGTTGATTGGTGGGAAATTAATTCAAGTTGGTCCCTACCTCATGAGCGTTGGCATCTTACCATGGCCCATCGTATTTGTTACTACTGATTTAATCAATGAATACTTTGGGGAGAAAGGCGTCAAAAAACTATCCCTAATAACAGCTTGCCTTATTGCCTATACCTTTATAATTATCTACGCAGCGATGCAAATTCCAGCCGTTGCAGGTGACGGACTCGTGTCTGACAATCAATTCAATGGCGTTTTCGGTCAAAGTTTGTGGATAATTATTGGTAGTATTATCGCCTTTATGGTTTCTCAACTCATCGATGTTACTATTTTTCATTTTCTAAAAAACAAAACGGGTAACAAAATGATCTGGCTAAGAAGTACGGGGTCAACTGTAATATCGCAATTATTTGATAGTTTTATAGTATTAGGAATTGCGTTCTGGATGACGGGTAAAATGACCACCGAAGTCTTTATAGCATCGGCTTTTACAGGATATTTTGTAAAGCTAATTATCGCCATCGCTTTGACTCCTTTAATTTATTTGGGACATTCTCTAATCGAAAAATACTTGCACAATGAATAGTATCACAGACGAAAAACCAAGATGTGGCTGGTGCTTATCCAGCGATTTGTACAAAGAGTATCACGATCAAGAATGGGGAACTCCCGTTTATGATGATGCTACATTATTTGAATTTTTATTACTTGAGACTTTTCAAGCAGGCTTGAGTTGGATTACTATTCTCAATAAAAGAGAAAATTTCCGTGCTGCCTTTGACCAATTCGATCATACAAAAATAGCAGCATACAACGATGACAAAATCCTAGATTTATTACAAGATGCAGGTATCATCCGCAACAAACTCAAAGTATATTCGACGGTAACCAATGCCCAAAACTTTATTACTATTCAAGAAGAATTTGGCTCTTTTTCGAAATATATTTGGGAATTCACAGATGGAAAACCGCTCATCAATAACCCAAAAACGCTAAAAGACGTTCCTGCTACTACCCCACTTTCTGATAAAATTAGCAAAGATTTAAAAAAAAGAGGCTTTAAATTTGTTGGATCTACGGTTATTTATGCCTTTATGCAAGCCACCGGAATGGTCAATGACCACGTGGAAAGTTGCTGGAAAAAAAGCTAATTTCCACACGCTATTCTTTACTCAAGAGTAGATGATTTCACAAAAATCACTATTTGACGACAAAAATTTAACTTGAAAAAAAATCTTAAAACTAAAAAAACCCTTACATTTGTGGCACACTTTAGGGGTGTCTACAACTTTGTAGGCTGAGAATTACCCTCTGAACCTGATCTAGTTCATACTAGCGTAGGGAAAAGTACGATGACTTCTATGGTCCCTTTTTTGGGACAACTTGTAGCCATTCCTAAAGTTGAGCCGCGTTTTAATACGGCGCTAAAACAACTAAACTCAAAAGGAATGGAACTTAAAATCAACAATCAAAACAAACATTTTGCCAGCAGTAACTTAACTGTTCAGGCACTTCTTGACTTGGAAATTCCCGAAAAACAAAACGGAATCGCCATAGCCATTAACGACACCGTAATTCCTAAATCCAATTGGAATTCCCATCCCCTAAAAGAAACCGATACCGTTTTAATTATTTCCGCAACCCAAGGAGGATGATTGGTGAAGAGTGATTGGTGATTAGTGATTGGTGAGGAGTAATTAGAGATTAGTAAGTATCAATTACTACAATTAAAAATTCTACCTGCTATTTTACATCCAATCAAACTTTGACGAACAAATTCCAATTATTAAGCTGCAATAAAAATAAAATCCGCGTCAATCCGCGTTTTTGCTTTTGCAAATCTGTTGAATCCGCGTGCAATCTGTACCCAATAAATATAAAAATTGTATACGATGCAGTTCGAATCAGTCCGCATGCCATTTACGCCTAAACTAACTTTTAAGACATATTAAAATGACAAACGAAGAAAAAATTTCAAGAACACCATTTCCCAATTCAAGAAAAGTATATATCGACGGTGACATCCACCCGATAAAAGTGGCGATGCGTGAAATCACACTAGCTGATACAAAAATGTCGAACGGTCGTATCGAAAAAAATCCACCGGTTACTATATATGATACATCAGGACCTTTCACTGATCCCAATATCGAAATTGATATTCGAAAAGGATTGCCTCGCATTCGTGAGCAATGGATTATAGACCGTAATGATGTGGAAGAACTAACAGAAATTAGCTCTGATTACGGAAAGCAAAGATTACACGATGAAAAATTAAATCACCTTCGTTTCGAGTATTTACACAAACCAATGCGTGCCAAAAAAGGCGCCAACGTTTCGCAATTGTATTACGCTAAGCAAGGTATCATCACTCCAGAAATGGAATACATTGCGATTCGTGAAAATCAACGTATCGAGCAATTAGATACCCAAACTAAAGCGATGCAGTGTCAACATCCTGGACACAGCTGGGGAGCCAACACACCTAAAAGCAAAATCACACCCGAATTTGTTCGTAATGAAGTAGCTATTGGTCGCGCTATAATCCCAAACAACATCAACCACCCTGAAAGCGAACCAATGATTGTAGGGCGCAATTTCTTGGTGAAAATAAATGCTAATATTGGGAATAGTGCTGTAACCTCAACCATCGAAGAAGAAGTAGAGAAATCAGTTTGGGCTTGCCGTTGGGGAGCCGATACGATTATGGATTTATCGACTGGAAAAAACATACACGAAACCAGAGAATGGATCATCCGTAATTCTCCCGTGCCTATTGGAACCGTACCTATCTACCAAGCTTTAGAAAAAGTAAACGGAATAGCCGAAGATTTAACTTGGGAGGTTTTTCGTGACACACTGATTGAACAAGCAGAACAAGGTGTTTCTTATTTCACTATTCACGCGGGCGTACTATTGCGTTACATTCACCTTACTGCTGAGCGTGTTACGGGAATTGTATCTCGTGGGGGTTCGATCATGGCAAAATGGTGCTTGTTTCACCACAAAGAAAACTTTCTTTACACGCATTTCGAGGACATTTGCGAAATCATGAAGCAATACGATGTCGCTTTCTCTCTTGGTGATGGTTTGCGTCCAGGCTCAATTGCTGATGCTAACGATGCTGCACAATTCGCCGAATTAGAAACTTTAGGTGAGCTATCTAAAATTGCTTTCAAACACGATGTACAAGTATTCATAGAAGGTCCTGGTCACGTTCCCATGCACATGATTAAGGAAAATATGGAGAAACAATTGGAACATTGTAACGAAGCGCCTTTTTACACTCTTGGTCCACTAACGACTGATATTGCACCTGGTTACGATCACATTACATCAGCCATTGGTGCTGCTATGATTGGTTGGTACGGTTGTGCGATGCTGTGTTATGTAACACCAAAAGAACACCTTGGTTTACCCAATAAAAAGGATGTAAAAGACGGTGTAATCACCTATAAAATTGCTGCCCACGCTGCTGATTTAGCCAAAGGACATCCAGGATCTCAATACCGTGACAATGCATTGAGTAAAGCTAGATTTGAATTCCGTTGGGAAGATCAATTCAATTTATCGCTTGATCCTGATACCGCAAGAGAATTTCACGACGAAACTTTACCTGCTGAAGGGGCTAAGATCGCACACTTTTGCTCGATGTGCGGACCTAAATTCTGCTCTATGAAGATATCACAGGAAATCCGTGACGTTGCCGAAGCAGAAAAAGGAATGGCAGCAAAATCAGAAGAGTTTATTGAGCAAGGAAAAGAGATTTATAGTTAAAGCCTAAAGAAAATAGAATAAAGATCCAAGAGTCAAGATTATGATTGTAATCACGAATCCAATTGCTATAGCAAATGAAACCAACACCATTCAAGCTCTTTTTGAGTGTGGATTGGAGTTGCTTCATGTGCGTAAACCTAATTATTCAGTTGAAGAACTAAGGTTGTTTTTATCGAAAGTAAATCCTGAATTTCGATCGCGATTGGTTTTACATCAGCAGCATCAAGTGGCAAATGAATTTGGAATTCATCGCATTCATTTTACTGAAAGTGCCAGAGCAGCTTTGGATTTGGAATCAAAAGATAATAACGATGGTTTTATCAAATCGACTTCAATTCATACAATGGCTAATTTTAACCAACTTGACAGTTGTTTTGAATACGCCTTTTTGAGTCCGATTTATCAAAGTATTTCCAAACCCGATTATAAATCTGATTTAGATGCTGAAAAAGCAATTGCCGAGCGAACCAATTTTAAAACTAAAATAGTGGCTTTGGGAGGAATCTCAATTGAGAATATAGCGAAAACCTACCAACTTGGATTTGATGATTTAGCGCTATTAGGAAGTATTTGGAACAGTAATCAACCCATTCAAAATTTTAAAATATGCCAGAAAATCGCCCATTTGTATTAAGTATTGCTGGTTTTGATCCTTCGGGAGGCGCCGGAATATTGGCCGACTGTAAAACATTTGAACAGCATCAAGTATATGGTCTTGCTATCAATACCGCAAATACAATCCAGACAGAAAATAATTTTCATGAAATTGAGTGGACTTCCTTAGAATTCACCATTCGTTCCGTGGAAAGACTTTTCGAAACTTATAAAATTAAGGCTGTTAAGATTGGGATTGTTCCTTCATTATTTTATCTAGGAACCATTGTCACATTGATTAGGCAAATTGCTCCAACAACTAAAATTGTATGGGATACTGTGGTAAAATCCTCGACTACATTTGATTTTTTAGAGATCAAAAACTATGAATCTCTAAAACTCATTTTAAGCGAAATAGATTTAATCACTCCCAATTATAATGAGATTATAAAGCTATCTCAAGAAGAAATAGATCCTAAATCTATAGCCGAAATGCTATCGGAATATTGCACTGTTTTACTTAAAGGTGGTCACAATCCTAACGAACTTGGAGTAGATTATCTGTATACTAAAGATCGGTTTTATAGATTAGAACCACGTCTTACTGATGTAGATGAAAAACACGGTTCGGGCTGTGTGTTATCTTCTGCAATTACAGCTAATCTTGCTAAGGGTGAAACGGAATTAAATGCGTGCGAAAACGCTAAAATTTATATCGAAAACTACCTATTGTCTAACCACACAAAACTAGGATATCATAATGTTTAACAAATTACAATACATCTCGCAAGGAAACTCGGTTGAGGAGCAAACTAGAAATATTCATGAAGCACTAGACGGCGGTTGCAAATGGATTCAGCTTCGTTTTAAAAATCATTCCCCCGAAGAAACTTTTGCTTTGGCGGAAGCCGTAAAAATTTTATGCGAAGAGTACTTAGCGAATTTTATCATCAACGACAATGTTTATCTCGCGCAGCAAATCGCTGCAGACGGCGTACACCTCGGATTAACCGATATGTCGATAACAGAAGCACGTAGCATTCTAGGAGACACGAAAATCATTGGAGCGACTGCAAATACATTTGAGGATATTCAAAACCACATAAAAAACGGCTGTGATTATATAGGTTTAGGTCCGTTTCGATTCACAACTACAAAGGAAAAATTGAGTCCGATTTTAGGTCTTGACGGCTATCAAAACATCCTGACAGAGATGAAAAACAACGGACTTACTACACCTGTGTATGCTATAGGCGGCATTACAACAGACGATGTTCCTGCATTAATAGACACCGGAATTTATGGCATTGCCGTTTCAGGATTAATAACAAAATCAGAACACAAAAAAAAGACAATCAAACTACTTAAAAACGACCTTTATGGAACCATCATTGTTTAAAATAGCGGATAAAATATTGCAGTCTCGTTTGTTTTTAGGAACGGGAAAATTTGGTTCGAATGCCCAAATGGAAGAAGCCATTTTAGCTTCAGAAAGTGAGTTGGTTACCGTAGCTTTAAAACGCATTGATTTCGAAACAGAAACAAATGCTATTTTGAAACACCTGCAGCATGCACACATTAATTTATTGCCCAATACCTCTGGAGCAAGAAACGCTAAAGAGGCAATTTTTGCAGCTCAATTAGCCAGAGAAGCATTAGAAACCAATTGGCTAAAGTTAGAAATCCATCCTGACCCTAAATATTTAATGCCAGACGCTATCGAGACTTTGAGGGCCACAGAAGAATTAGCCAAGCTAGGTTTTATTGTATTGCCCTACATTCATGCTGATCCTGTTTTATGCAAGCGATTAGAAGATGCAGGAACTGCTGCCGTGATGCCATTAGGTTCGCCAATAGGGAGCAATAAAGGACTTAAGACAATCGATTTTCTCGAAATTATTATCGAACAATCTAAAGTTCCTGTAATTATTGACGCGGGAATCGGAGCACCATCGGATGCAGCAAAAGCAATGGAATTAGGCGCTGATGCTGTTTTAGTAAATACTGCTATTGCCGTTGCAGGAAATCCTAAACTAATGGCAGAGGCTTTTAAAGAGGCCGTAATTGCTGGTAGAAAAGCGTATGAAGCGAGATTAGGACAACAGTATAAACACGCCATGGCATCAAGTCCGTTGACGTCGTTTCTAACCCAATAATCCTCCCCCAACCCCTCCGAAGGAGGGGAGACCTCATCAATAAAAATTATATTAATTGCTCGATAACCTCATACGCGTTGCGTTTAAGGTGATCAATTCAAGCATAAATGTTACAAGGTAAAAATGCTAGGTAAGTCTAGCTTAGCGAACCTTGCGAAAAAAAACATAGCGCACTTTGCGTAAAACTTAGTGTCCTATGCGGTAAAATCACAATATATAGCAAAGCTCTATAAACTTTCTTAAAACAAAAAAAACATAACCTAGCGAACTTTGCGCAAACCTTCGTGCCCTTTGCGGTAAAATCACAGTATAAAAACGAACTAATGACAACATTTAAATCTACTTTCGAACAATACAATTGGGATGAGATCCAATCCAAAATTTACGCTAGTACTGCAAAGCAAGTGGAGCAAGCCTTAGCCAGATCTAAAAGAGACTTAGATGATTTTTTGGTTTTGATCTCCCCAGCTGCGCAACCTTACTTAGAAGAAATGGCGCAGGAATGCCATGAACTAACTAAAAAACGTTTTGGTAAAACCATCCAAATGTATGCTCCTTTGTATGTGAGTAACGAATGCCAGAACATTTGTACCTACTGTGGCTTTAGTCTTGACAATAAAATTAAGCGAAAGACCTTGCTTGATTCGGAGATTAGGCAAGAGGTAGCAGCATTGAAATCCTTAGGTTTTGACCATGTATTGTTAGTTGCTGGAGAAGCAAACTATACGGTGAATATCAACTACTTTCTAAACGCTGTTGATGTAATCAAGAATGACTTTTCGATTATTTCTATTGAGGTGCAACCGCTTTCGCAAGAAGAATACGAACGCTTGCATGAAGCTGGTGTGTACTCCGTGTTAGTGTATCAGGAAACCTATCATCAGGAGGTGTATAAAAAGTATCATACCAAAGGGAAGAAATCCAACTTTGATTTTAGACTAGACACGCCGGATCGCATTGGGAAAGCGGGCATACACAAAATAGGATTGGGTGTGTTATTGGGTTTAGAAGATTGGCGAACCGATAGTTTTTTTAATGCCTTGCATCTAGATTACTTACAAAAAACCTATTGGCAAACAAAGTACTCCGTTTCGTTTCCAAGATTACGACCTGCAGAAGGTACCGCTCCGCCTAATTTTATCATGGACGACCGTGATTTGACTCAGCTGATTTGCGCTTATCGTTTGTGGAATGAAGACTTGGAGATTTCGATTTCGACTCGAGAGAATGAAAACTTTAGAAACAACATTGTCCCTATTGGAACGACCAGCATCAGTGCGGGTTCAAAAACAAATCCTGGTGGTTATGTGGTCGATCCCCAATCGTTAGAGCAATTCGAAATTAGTGACGAGCGCTCTGTAGCAGAGATTGCAGACATTATTAGATCTAAAGGCTACGAGCCCGTCTGGAAAGATTGGGACAAGAGTTTTGCCCCCTAACCCCCGAAGGGGGAATTCCTTGATTGCGGTAACTGTTTTTGATACCGTTTAAGTAAATCTAAGAACTTCACAATAACTGACATTCAATTTACTTTTCACTAGTTACTTTTAACATAGTACTATTCACTTATTACTATTCACTTAGGATGAAATAAATTACCACTTAAAAAAGGTTCTCGACTCCGCTCGAACTGACAGCTGATTTGCTAATTACTATTAACTAATAACTTGTCACTAGTTACTTATTACTATTCACTTAGGATGAAATAAATTACCGCTTAAATAAAGGTTCTCGACTCCGCTCGAACTGACAGCTAATTACTATTAACCAATAACTTCTCACTAGTTACTTATTACTATTCACTTAGGATGAAATAAATTACCGCTTAAAAAAGGTTATCGACTCCGCTCGAACTGACAACTGATATACTAATCACTTTTCACTAATTACTAAAACACATGAGCATTATACAAGATTTTTTACGTTACAACCGCCAAGTGATGTTACCCGAAGTGGGTGACGCTGGGCAAGCAAAAATTAAAAAAGCCAAAGTATTGGTTATTGGCGCGGGAGGTTTGGGTTGTCCTATCTTACAATATTTGGCCACGGCTGGTGTTGGCAATATTGGTATCGTTGATTTTGATACTATCGAAATTCACAACCTGCACCGTCAGATTTTATATACTGAAGACCAAGTGGGATTATCAAAAGCTGCAACTGCCAAAGCGACTTTACAAAAATTAAATCCGTTAATCAATGTGATTGCTATTCCCGAAAAGCTTACTGCAGCTAATGCGGCTTCTATCTTGAATGACTTTGATATTATAGTCGATGGTTCTGATAATTTTGCAACCCGTTATTTAGTTAACGATACTTGCGTGAGTCTAGATAAAACATTGATTTATGGTAGTCTCTTAGGTTTTGAAGGGCAAGTTGCCGTTTTTAATCATCGAAAGAGTAAAAACCTGAGAGACTTGTTTCCAGATTCGCCTGACCCAAAGGATGTGCCTAATTGTAATATGAATGGTGTGCTAGGCACTTTACCTGGGATGATTGGGACTATGATGGCGCATGAGACATTGAAGGTGATATTGGAATTGCCTAGTTTAAGGAATGAGTTGGTTTTATTTAGTACGTTGAATTGGCAGTTTACTAAGTTGAAGTTTTAGTTTTTAAGTGGAGCTGTATTGTGGATATTGGAACACGGATGACGCGGATTTGCTAAAGCAAAAACACGGATGAAAACGGATTTTTGCTCATTTATAGTTGTATTGGGGAGTTTTTTGGGGAGTTGTGTTGCAGAATTGCGTTGCGAAATGGAACACGGATGACGCGGATTTGCTAAAGCAAAAACACGGATGAAAACGGATTTTAACTCACTTGAAGTTGTATTGGGGAGTTTTTTTGCAGAGTTGTGTTGCGAAATGGAACACGGATGACGCGGATTTGCTAAAGCAAAAACACGGATGAAACGGATTTTAGCTCATTTATAGCTGTATTGGGGAGTTTCTTGGGGAGTTCTGTTACGAAATGGAACGCGGATGACACGGAATTGCTAGAGCAAAAACACGGATGAAAACGGATTTTAGCTTATTTGAAGTAATAGTAGGGAATTTTATTGTGGAGTTTCTCGTAGAATTATTTTGTGGAGTTCCTTGTGGAGTTGGATTGGGGAATAGAACACGGATGAAAACGGATTTTATACTCTATGCTGTTTACTTTGATTGTATGATTTTTGCACGCAGATTTAAATGGATCTTAAAGGAGTTATTAACTGTACTTTTTTGCTTTATGAGGTAGTGAACTTCTCATGCTTTGCTATTTTCTTTGTGAGAGGGATGTGTTTTGCCCCAGATGGGAGGGGAAAGCCCAGAGGGAAAAAACTATTTTTTCTAGGAGTAAAAGAGCGACCGGAGGAAGCTCCTTTTACGACTTTAGAAAAAAAGGTTTTGAGCGAGGACTTGTACCGCACAGCTGGATTAGGCTCTAATTATTATCTTTAAGAATCGAAATGAAGTCTTGACGTGGTATTTCGCGGCAACCTAGACTTTCTAGATGTTCGTTGTAGACTTGGCAGTCTAGGAGTTTGTAGTTTTCTTGTTTTAAATGGCGGACTAAAGTTATAAAGGCGACTTTGCTTGCGTTAGAAACTTTTGAGAACATGCTTTCGCCACAGAAAATATGACCTAAATCAATGCCGTATAATCCGCCTACGATTTGGCCATCTTGCCACACCTCAACAGACTTTGCGATACCTAGTTCATGCAACTTGCAATAGGCTTCGATCATGTCATTAGTAATCCAAGTTCCGTTTTGACCGTCTCGCTTTATTTGCTGGCAATTAGAAATTACTTCTCTAAAATTTTGATTAAAAGTAACTGTAAAGGTATCTCGGTTGAGGATATTTCGCATGCTTTTTGTCACCACTAATTCGTCTAGAAATAAAACCATACGCGGATTGGGAGACCACCAAGTGATGGGTTCGCCATCTTCAAACCAAGGAAAAATGCCGCTTTTATACGCTAATAGTAATCTTTGAGGCGATAAATCACCTCCTAAGGCAATAATTCCAGAAGAATGCGTTAATGATACGTCAGGAAAAAATAAATCTTGCGATAAATAACGCATGTTTTTGTTATTATAATTAAATTATAAAGTCCTATTTTTGATCAAATTGCTACTCAATTAACAACTACAATGAAAAAAACATTTTCTATACTTTTACTCATTTTGATGACTCCGTTCCTGCAAATGTATGCACAAAATGTGGATTCTTTAAAAGTACAGCATAAACTAACTTATAAGTCTTTTATTGCTCCGGCAGCGCTATTAGTGACTGGTGCTTTTTTATTAAACTCAGAGATTAATGGTGACATTCAAACAAAATCAGGTAAAGTTTTTGGTACTGCTTTTAGTTCAGGAGCTGATAATATTTTCCCGTTTGTTCCTATTGCGCAAATCTACATGGGGAAATCATTAGGCTTTACTCCCAAGACCAATTATAGGAACCAAACGGTGAATATTCTTGTTGCAAATACTGCTTCTGTCATTGTGACTGAAATTGCAAAGAGAATTGCAAAACGAGAGCGTCCTGATTTGTCTGATAATTTAAGTTTTCCATCAGGCCATTCGGCTGTGGCATTTACAAATGCTACTTTATTGTATTATGAATATAAAGATTCTAATTTTTGGTATGCCAGCAGTGGCTTTTTATTTGCAGGTGCAACGGCGGCTTTTAGACTTGCTAACAACAAACATTATGCATCAGATGTGCTTGCTGGTGCGGGTATAGGAATGGCATCAGGAATTATATTTTCGCATGTGAGTCCGCTTAAATCTTTTAGAGTTTCTAAGAAAACAAATACAACCGCATTTGTATACCCACAAATAGACAATCAAATAGGATTGGGTGCTATTATAAACCCCAATTTTTAAGCATAAAAAAAGCCTTGAAATTTCTCTCAAGGCTTTTTGAATATTTACTTATTTCTTAGAACGGTAAATCATCTGCTTCTTCATCATTGATGTTTGTCGCTGGTGCAAAAGTTTGTGCAGAAGGCATAGGAGGCGTTGCTCCACCTTGCGGCTGATCAGCTGCTACCTTTTCGATTCTCCATCCTTGAATACTGTTGAAGTATCTAGTTTCACCTTGTGGGTTCACCCATTCTCTACCTCTTAAATTGATTGAAACCTTAACTGGCTCACCAATACTATAGTTATTCAATAAATCACATTTATCTTGAGTAAACTCAATCATGATATGCTGTGGATACTGCTCTTCTGTAGTAACAACTAGCTCTCTTTTTTTAAATGATGCACTAACTTGTTGCTCTGGATTAACAACTTTAATTTTCCCTGTAACTTCCATCTTCGTTATTTTAATTGTTATATAAGATTATTTTTTTGCTAAAAGCACTTTCCATGCAGAAACAACATCATCGCCATTCAAGTACTTTTTTGCTTCTAAATGCACTT
Organism: Flavobacterium aeripolare; assembly: GCF_013294025.1. Taxonomy (GTDB): domain Bacteria; phylum Bacteroidota; class Bacteroidia; order Flavobacteriales; family Flavobacteriaceae; genus Flavobacterium. The sequence goes on along the minus strand of NZ_JABSNL010000004.1, from coordinate 71,195 downwards.
TTTCTAGATCATCAGCACTTAAAACGGCCTTAACAGAAAAGTTATTTGATACAAAGATACTAACTTCTTCTGGCGTAGGCAAGGCTTCTACATTACCTAATTTTCCAAAATCGTTCCCATCAAAAACAGTACTTGCTATAACTTCCTTAGGGATAGCATCTACGCCTATTCCCAGAGTTGCTAAAGGTTTTGGCACTTCAAATAATCCTTGATTTGATCTCGAATACCAGTTTCCTCCTAGCCTTGAAACTAAGTCAATCTTATATTGGTCTATAGTTCCGTTTTCATCTAAGATTGCTTCATCGATATGGATTTTAACTACTTCACATAAAATTAAATTCCCTGCTCCTCCTTCCTCTCCTAAAGCGATAATCTGGGTTACTTTACACTCAAATTGTACGGGAGATTCTTTGACTCTAAAAGGTTTCACCAAGTCTGAAGGCAGTTGTGTGAGTCCTGATTTTATAAATTCGTTTACACCATCAGCATATTCTGTACTGGCTAAAGAGGTTTGTTGTACTAGATCAAAGTTGACCACATTTATCACCACTTCCTTAGTCGCCTCACAATTGATTAAAGTATGTTTAATCGAATTGTCACGCACGCGTCTAGCGGGTGAAAAAACTAAGATAGGAGGATTAGCACTAAAGACATTAAAAAAGCTGAAAGGCGATAAATTAGGATTACCGTCAGCATCAATCGTACTTGCAAAGGCGATAGGTCGTGGTCCTACTGAGCCTTGTAAGTATCCTTGTAATTTTGCTGTTGGGATTGTTTTTGGGTCTATTGTAAGCATACTGTAGTTTGTTTTGTGTTTGTAATAAGTAGTGTCATACAAAAGTAATCAAATGAAGTAACTTTAAGAATGCACGATGCTTTTTATACTGCGATTTAAAATACAACAGCTGTGCCTTGCTTTGTAGTGTACAAGTAAAATAATAAGAGATAAAATTCGTTATATTTATAGCTCAAAGAATAAATTTATGCAGTTTTCTGATAGAAGAAATACAAGTAGGTGGATCATTATCGCTACTTCTTTTTTAATAATTACACTGATTTTATGGAACACCTATACTTTTTTCCAAATATTCAAAAATGAAGAACGTTTAAAAATGAATTTATGGGCAAAGGCTCAAAAAACCCTGATTACCGCTGAGGCTGATGCCGATGTTGAATTGCCCTTACAAATTTTTAGTAATAATACCTCGATTCCTATTATATTAACAGAGCACGACAGCATTGTGAGCACTGTTAATATCGCTGATAAGATCATTAAAGATAAAGAAAAAGCAGCTAATTTATTAGTTGATTTACAACGTGAAAACCCACCTATTGTAATTGAGTATGTTCCCGGGAAATTCCAAAAATTATATTATGGAAACTCTGAATTACTGAACAAACTAAAATATTACCCTGTTGCGCTAGTGCTTATTTTAGTATTGTTTATTGCCTTGATGTATTATTTTTATCGCAGTACAAAAATCGCTACCCAAAACAAATTATGGGCTGGAATGGCAAAGGAAACAGCACATCAAATAGGTACGCCGCTATCGTCATTGATAGGTTGGGTCGAAATATTAAAAGGGGACGAAGTCGACGAATCTATTATCATCGAAATCGAAAAAGATATTGAAAGACTGCAAACAATAACAGATCGTTTTTCTAAAATAGGTTCTAAACCCATACTCGAAAATCAAGATATTATTGCGACTACACTCGCTTCATATACCTACTTGCAATCCCGCTTTTCTAAGCAAATTGAATTTACTTTTACAGCCCCAGAAAAACCTATCAATGTATTGTTGAATTCGAGTCTACACAGCTGGACAATAGAAAACTTAGTCAAGAATGCTATCGACGCTATGAAAGGAAAAGGAAAACTTGGATTGGTAATCGAGCAAGACGGGCAGTTTGTAAAAATTAATATTGTAGACACCGGAAGCGGCATACAAAAAAGTCAGTTTAAGACTATATTTGAACCTGGATTTACTACAAAAAAGAGAGGTTGGGGATTGGGGTTATCGCTTACAAAGAGAATTGTAGAAGAATATCATAACGGTAAAATCAAAGTCCTTCAATCAGAAATAGGAAAAGGGACAACCATACAAGTTGCCATAAAAAAAACACAGGAATCATCATAAGCAATGACAATTCCTGTGTTTTATTATAGTTGTTAAATTATAGATTAGCTTGAATGCTTTGCGCTAAGTCTTTAAATTCTTGTTCCGTTAAGGACACTTTATTATGAAAACGCATTTCGTCCATTTCGTTTAATGGAATCAAATGTACATGCGCGTGCGGTACTTCAAGACCTACAACGGCCATACCCACACGTTTACAAGGAACCGCTTTTTCTAAGGCAATGGCTATCTTTCGAGAAAAATGCATCAACCCTAGATAATGTGCTTCGTCCATTTCAAAAATCTTATCGATCTCAAATTTCGGAATACATAACGTATGCCCTTTTGCATTTGGGTTTACATCTAGAAAAGCCAAATAATTTTCGTCTTCAGCTATTTTATAACATGGGATTTCTCCCTTTACTATTTTTGTGAATATCGAACTCATGCTGTTTTTATTAGATCATTAAATCCAGGTTTTACACCTAGTAGGAACGCTTTAAGTTAGTCTCTTGTGATTTCGATAATTTCAAATTTCAAGACACCATTAGGAACAGAAATCTCGGCAACATCACCTACTGATTTCCCTAGTAAACCTTTCCCAATGGGAGAAGTCACAGATATTTTACCTGTTTTTAAATCGGCTTCACTTTCTGCTACTAATCGGTAGCTCATTTCCATTCCGTTAGATTGGTTTTTAATCTTTACATTAGAAAGCACTAATACTTTTGAAACATCAAGATTTGACTCGTCAATAAGTCTTGCATTAGAGTGAATTTCTTCAAGTTTAGCAATTCTCATTTCTAGCATTCCCTGTGCTTCTTTAGCTGCATCATACTCTGCATTCTCAGATAAATCCCCTTTATCTCTTGCCTCTGCGATATCAGCAGATGCCTTAGGACGCATCACACTTTTTAAGTGATCAAGTTCTTCCCGTAATTTTTTTAATCCTTCTGCTGTGTAATAAGATATTGCGCTCATATTTTTTAAATGTATTATTTTATGTGTTTACTTATAAGCTGTTCATGCGTTTGCTTGAAGACCTTCCTCCTTCTAATTCATTCTAATCAAACAGACGCTCTGTGGCTTATATAAATAGAAAAAATCCCATCTAGACGGGATTTGTTATTACAAAGATAGTATATTTTTTTTCTTGTATATAATTATATGTTAATCATATGTAATTCAAAGTTAAATAAATTAAATTTGTTTTTTTAGCGTATTTAACAAACTATTTTATAATGAAAAAATTCATTTATTCTCTTATCATTCTAAGCATTTTAAGCAGCTGCACGACAAATGATTTTAATAATGCAAATCCCAATATTCCTAATTACCCCTTTACTGTCGATTTGAACTTGTCATTACCTTCTTATAGCAATTTAAAATTTGCTGGTAATGCCATTTATTATGCAAATGAAGGCGCAAAGGGAATATACGTTTTTAATACTGGTAGTGGCTACAATGCTTTTGACGCCGCATGCCCTAATCAAGCATTAAATAGCTGTACGGCCATGACCCTTAACGGGATCAATATCGTTTGTCCTTGTGATGAAAGTGAATATAGTTTGTTTACCGGTTTAGGAAAATTAGAATATCCTTTAAAACAGTACCGTGTAGAATTAAATGGAAACGTATTGCGAGTTTATAACTAGTTTTTATAACTTATAAGATATGGAGAGCATCCATACTCTAGGTAAAACGTAAGTTGTGCGCTCACTTATTACGTAATCTGAAAAAGAAAAATCATTCTTTGTTTTATTATCGAATACATTATTGACAAACATTTCGAACCCAAAAGGACTGTTCTTTTTTTGGTATCGAATAGACGCATTCATAATATCATAAAAGTTACTTTGGTCGCGATCATCAGTGTTTTTTAAGTTCTCATAATCTATTTTGAAATTCCAAAACTTAAGAAAATCAATTTGAGCACTTGATGTAAAAGCATCTGTTTCATATTTTGAACTTGTTAAGCCCGAAAATTGACTAAAGCCTTTGTTGTAACCAACACTAAAATCTGGCCACTTTTTATAAGCCGTTTTAAAAAGCAATCCCACATTCTGGCTTGTTCGATCATTTACGGTAGTAACTGCATTTAATGTTTGTGAATAGCTAAACCAATTGAGACGTGTATTTAATTTTAGACTAAAACGATAGATCCTTTTGGTAAAATAGCCCGTAATGCCGTAAGTAGTTTCTGGATTATCCGTTAAAATTGGGCTACTAAATTGATTAATTCCGTCGAGTGTAATTTCATTTCTAAAAGCTTTAACCTTTTTTAAATAGCTAGCGGTAGCATTGTAGGTCACACCCTGATACAAATTATACTTTGAATACCTCAACATTGCCGAATGGTATTTTTCATTTTGCAATAGCGCGTTCCCTTTGTAGACTAAATTATAGTTTTGCAAGTCAAATTGATTTGCAAGCTGACTCACCTCAGGAAAATCGTTCTTTAATTTGTAAGTAAAATTCAAGGTTTCTGATTTGTTGAACTCATAGTCAATGTCCCACTGCGGTTGCAGTAAACTTTTAGTCAAGCTGTTTCCTATTGTACTTTGAGTAGTAGATAAGTGATACCAATGCAGGTATAACCCTGGCTTGCTAGTAAATTTCCCAATTCTGAATTTGTATTCAACACCTACATAAGCATCATTTAATTGGTATCTTACATTATTATTAAATCCAGCTGAAGCAAAATCATTGATCGTACCATCAGTTAATAATTGCCTGTTTGCTGTTTCTAAATGCGACGTAGCAAAATTATTTCCCACATTAGTATAGATGTGGTTAAAATTATTCAAAATCCAATAATGTTTGAATAAGGCATCAATACTATTCGTTTTTACCTTTTTAATTTGAGTAACAGTATAGGTATCGTCCTGTTGAAGCGGAATCAATCCTGCCAAAAAAGTTTGATCTGTAAACCAATTGTTGATGGGTTTATTGTTATCATAGGCTTGATTTACCACCAGTGTAGTGGTGTGGTGCTCATTGTAACTTTTATGCCATTCTATGTATTGCTTTATCGAAGTATTATCAGCCTTAGAGATAGTTTCAAACAGACTTGTGTTGAGATTTGTAGTCGAATTTATGGTATTGATTAAATCATTTGTACTCGATTGATACTGGCCGTTGTAGTACCATTTTTCTTTTTTGTTAGGCGAATAATCTAATTTTACATTACCAATACCCAACATGGTACGATTATCCCCATCTTGTAATTTATTTTCGAAAGCGATAGCGCTATTTTGTAAATACTCATTAGTACTTTCTGTCTTAGAAGCCGTAAGCACTTTTGAAAAAATTGAAAATCCAGAAATAGCTAATTTTGGAGAAAAATCGTGGCTAATATTAAAAGCTCCAAACTGAGATTTATTTTGTACAACATCTCTATTGTCACCAGCAAAGGAATACAAGTTAGTCAATGATTTCCTGCCTGATAAAAAAGTGCTCATACCACCACCAAAACGCGTTAAATCATCAAATGTAAATGTCCTTTTTCCAATGTTATTCCCATCGGCTATAACGCTTACATTTGTTTTGGGAGCATAATAAAACAATGCTGCATGCGCTAGATAAAATCCGTAATCGGCAGTTCCTATTTCTGCAGCTGCTTCGACATCTCCAAAAACAAATTTCTTTTTATCCTCTTTTAATTTCACGTTCATAGCCAGATCGTCACTATCAGAAACTTGCTTCATAAACCCCACCTCGTTAAAGTTATCGATGACTTCGATTTTGTCCAAGGCATCTGCCGGAATATTCTCGACTGCAAGTTTTGAACCACCTCCAAAAAAGGACTTTCCTTCTACAAGCATTTTAGTCACTTTTTTTCCTTGTACGGTAACACCACCGTTTTTATCAACTTCTACGCCTGGTAATTTCTCTAATATTTCTTTCATTTTGCGTTCGTTTCCTTTAGCAAAACTTTTCACGTCAAATATCAAAGTATCTTTTTTTATAATTATAGGCTTGAAATCATGTTTAATTACAATCTCATCGAGTTGTTCTCCTGTAGCCTTTAGTTTAAAATCGTGGGTAGTAACAGCTGCATTAGCTTCAAGGATAAATACCTCCTCAATAAAGCTAATATAAGATACGGTAATTTCATACTTGACCTCTTTTTCTAGTTCTAAGCGATAGCGTCCTTTATTATCAGCAATGGCAAACTTAAGGCTTGCTTTTTCCTGCAAAGGTTTTGCGATTACATTAGCAGATTCTAATGGTTTGTTTGTATCGTCAGAAACCACACCTGTAATAGTGCGGGACTGAGAATAAGAAAAGAAGGTTGTAAATAAAAGAAAATACAATAGGACTTTATACATATTAATTATTTCGATAATATTTTTTTGTTATAATCTTCACTGTTTACTGTTTTTCCTTTGGGAAATTCGACTTCCAACTGCTGATTTTTTAAAATGCTTATAGAGGATGCTAGAAAAGTTATCTTTCTGTCGGTTAATTCTAAAATAAGACCTGGTAAGCCAGTAAAATACTTTGGCCCATAAGAATATGGTAAACTTGGTGCAAACCAAGCAATTATAGGAATAGTGGTAGCTGTTCCACGTCTATTGGTAAATTTCCATAGATGTATTGCTTTATAGCATAAATACCCATCAATTTCCTTGCTTTCGGTTGTAATTTCCCATTCTAATTTTTCATTTTCCTTTTCGATAAGAAAACCATCCATATTTTCTAGTATACTACTATTACTTACTTTATCTATAAAATAATTTTGTCCATTGATTTCAATAAAAGCAAGCTTCTCAGCCATGCCCGTTAAACCATTTTGTTTGCTATCTGATGATAAATAGTTATCCAATACAAAACTTGATCTTTTGCTATTAAATGTCAAAGTAGCGGTTTTACTATTAGCTATACTAACTATAGTTTCATTTAATTCTTTATTTTCAGGACTCGCATTTTGGGATCCGAAACCAGCCAACTGAATTTTGTATACTACTTTACCAGAGGCTGCCTGCCCAAAAGAATTCCGAATTGTAGCAAAAACTAAGCAAATAATTATATTTCGTAATTTCTTCATATTTTAAAATTTTAAAAGGCAAACAAAACTCGAAAAGTTTTATTTGCCATTATTAAAGTTGATAAGTTGAAAGTGATAAGTCTTAATCTTTACAACCTGCTAGATAAGCCTGATAAGCGTCATGATTTTCCATAGCAGTGTGATCACCATCGCTATCGTAATCTCCGTCAATATAATCCATTGCTTTTGTTTCACAACTTTCACCTAAAATTATCAATTTACTCTGAATGCTTATAACAACTTCATCTTTCACTTCCGCGGAATTTGCCATTGCTACTCCATTAAACGCCAATACTGCCACTGCAGAAAATAATAATTTTTTACTCACCATATTAATTATTTTTGGTGTTCGTGAATCTTCGGTTTCATAATTAATTTGTTAAAAGTTTAATAATAGTTTATCGGTTAACCATTCCAAATTTGAAAAAAAAAAAGGGAAAGCATACACATTTTTAACTTTTATTTAACAAAATAAAGTTTATAAAAATAATCGTAACACCCCGTTTATTAGTATCTTATCTATAACCAACCCTACTAAAATAGGGGCACAAGCAATTTAATTTAACATATTATAAAGTTATGCACCAATAGAAATCTACATTATACAAAAGATATTTAAAGCTGCCAAAAATTCAAAAAACCTATAAATCATATAGTACTTTATGCGTGTTAATTATCTTGAAAATACCTTCTTTTTGTAATCTTCAATACTTACTATTTTTCCTTTGGTAAATTCGACTTCCAACTGCTGGTTTTTTAAAATTGTTATAGAAGATGCTAGAAATGTTATCTTTCTGTCGGTTAATTCTAAAATAAGACCTGGTAAGCCAGTAAAATACTTTGGCCCATAAGAATATGGTAAACTTGGTGCAAACCAAGCAATTATAGGAATAGTGGTAGCTGTTCCACGTCTATTGGTGAATTTCCAAAGGTAGACTGCTTTGTAGCATAAATAGCCGTCAATTTGCTTACTTTCGGTTGTGATTTCCCATTCTAATTTTTCATTTTCTTGTTCGATAAGAAAACCATCCATATTTTCTAGTATACTACTATTACTTACTTTATCTATAAAATAATTTTGCCCATTGATTTCAATAAAAGCAAGCTTCTCCGCCATGACCGTTAAACCATTTTGTTTGCTATCTGATGATAAATAGTTATCCAATATAAAACTTGATCTTTTGCTATTAAATGTCAAAGTAGCGGTTTTACTATTAGCTATAGTAACTATAATTTCATTTAATTCTTTATTTTCAGGACTCGCATTTTGGGATCCGAAACCAGCCAACTGAATTTTGTATACTACTTTACCAGAGTCTGGTTGTGCATAAGAATTTTGTAGTGTAGCGAGAACTAAGCAAATAATTATATTATGTAATTTCTTCATATTTTAAAATTTTAAAAGGCAACAAAACTCGAAAAGTTTTCAATAAGAAATTGATTTTTATAAGACTACAAGGCTCCTAATTGTTATTTATCCATTAATATCTTTAAATATTTTAGTAATAATATCAAGATACTCTTTCTCAGTAACATTTTTACCCTTACTAGGTTTTTCAATTACAATTTTATCTATGTAATTTAAATTTATCTTTGTCGCGTACATAAACTTCTTTCCATTCGCTGAACCCTCCAAAACTAAGCCTGGCAAACCATCTAAACCATCTGGACCAAACGAAGAAGGAATTTCTGGGGTAAACCAAACAACGGGATAAAAAGAATTTTTTCTATCCCTAATCTTATCGTATTCTTCCTTATATGAAGTAGCTTTATAGCACTTATAGCCATTAATCATTTTAGTCTCTGAAGTTATATTCCACAAATATTCTTCAAAATCAAGGTTGACAGTAAATTTCTCTCCAGAACTTTCAATTTGATATAATTTCTCTTTAGTGACATTATTTTTATATCTAATTTTTTTTCCGCCTGCCAGGATTTTTGCAAATCTGTTAGCTAAATCATTATTAACTTCCAAAGCATCAACCATCTTATACAAGCTTTCATTCTTATTATAGTACAACTCAAAATCAATTTGATACTTAAGTTCGTTCGCTTTTCCTATAGTTTTCCTAAGATCATCCGACACATTATTATTTGCAAATTTTATTTTGGCGTCGTTAGACTGATTTTCTATCGGTAATGCCATCTTATATGTAACGCAGACTGTTTTCTCTTGCAAATCTCCTTTTTTAGTGGGTAAGAACAAAAAAAAAGATATAAACAACATAATTTTTAAATAGGTCATCTTTATTAAATTTGATTAAAATTTAATATGGTTGTATTTACATACAACCATATTATCATGCTTACTATCTCATACATTCATTATAAGCCTCCATGTAAATGGCATTATATTCACGAGAAGACAAGCACTCTACACTGACATTTTCTGAGTATTCTTCCATTACCGTAGCTGTAATATGTGCTACATCCGTGCACGTACTAGTAAAATCTACACTCTCATCGACAAAATCTTTAGTTTTTGCATTAATACTAGTACCCAACGTGACAATAGCAATAGCGATAAATAATAATCTTTTCGTTTATGATAGTTTTAAATTTATAAATATTTTCTGGTTAACCAAAACTAAAGTAATAAAAAAAAAATATTCAAGAATCAACCTTGTTATTTAACATTTTTTTAACAATATCTGACATAGTAGCTATTTTGTCACTTACTACTACCGTTAATTTTAAAATGACTTTCTTGTGACGTAGTTTAGCAATAACGATAGCTAACTCTAATGGTTGGTTTGTATCGTCAGCAACCACAGCTGTAATAGCGCGGGATTGAGAATAAGAAAAGGTCATTAAAAATAAAAGAAACAGAATATGGAGCATGTAATTAGCGATTTGAAATTGAAATTATTGAGATAGAAATACATACAACAAACTATTTAAAGCCGCATCGATCTTTAAAAAAAATTGCCTCTTTACTTTTTAAAAGTCCTGAGTTCTTTTCTAGAGAACCTCCAGTTGGTTCTATTTTATAAATATTGGGAACCAAATTTTGAGAAAATAACACACAAAAATTAAACAGTAAAATTTGAAATAAACTCTATATAAATAAAAATTAAACTCATGGCAATTCTTAAACCTATTAATAACACAAATCACCTCTAGTGTTTTACTTTCCCTTTTCTCTCTTCTTTGATAAAATTACCGCGCCCATACTCGACTTAAGCATTTTTTCGTATGCAGCTCTAGATACTGTTCTTCCTTTAGGTATATTTATTTTTAGTGCAGTATCTGAGAATTCTATTTTTGATGCCACACAGGTTTTTTGACTTTCTGTTAACTCTAAAATTAAACCAGGTAAACCGTAATAACTTTTTGGACCAAAGCTATAAGGCAAACTAGGTGCAAACCAACATACTACTTCCTTAGTTTTAGATTCACCATATCTATTTACATATGGAATCATAAGCGTTGCTTTGTAACACAAATAGGCTCCAATCATTTTAGAATCCGTTCCTATTTGCCAATCTTGCTTGTCCAATTTTTCTTCTATCAAAGTTCCGTCACTCATCGTTATAATTTGCCTACTAGTTTCAAAATCAGTATGCGTTTCATGAGATGCTTGTAAAGCTCTAGCGACTGCGCTTAACTTTTTATCCTTTTCTGACTCAAAATTTAATTTGGTGTTTTGGATGAAGTGTGATTGCTGCTTATTAAAAGTCAACTGAAATTCCAGTTGATTAGCTGCACTTAAAATGTTTGTTGCAAAATCTTTAGATTCTTTCGACTTAAGATCATCTAGATCCATTTCATAATTAAAATTATACGTAACACTGCCTGATGTTTGCGCCAAGGCTACTGTGGTAAATAATAGTAAAAAAAGGTACTTCATAGGTCTATATGGATAATTGATTCTGTTTTCGAAAAGATAAATTAAACTTCAAAATTAAAAATATAGAATTTTTCTGATAAAGCAAGTGAAAACAAAAAAAAATACCTACAAAAAAAAACCTGAAAGCCCAAAACTTTCAGGTTGTACTACAAGTCAATTTTATTACTTAAAACTTCAATGTTAATCCTACTAGAAAATTGATTCTTGCTTGAGGATAATAGCCCGCTCCTTCGATCGTGGTTACTGCCGGAGGATTAGAATAATCGTCGTCATAGGTATAAAAATATCCGTTAGAAATGTATTTATAATCAAAAACGTTGTTCACTAATCCAGTAATCAAAATAGATTTAAAAACCGACTTAGGTTTAAACTCATAAGAAACATTAATATCGTTTACAAAGTAGGATTTCAATTTAGAATTATCTGAATCTATATTCCCCATGTATTGCTCCCCTACAAACTTAGAAAGTAAAGACACTTGAAAATTAGTAACTGGTAAAAATGTAATGATATTTCCAGCAATAAAATTAGGAGAATAAGCAATATTAGTATTTCCTAAATTAGTTAAAACGCCATCACGACTAAAAAAGAAATCTTTGTTTTTATTATTGCTAATGGTAACATTAGTCCTGATAATTAGGTTGTCTAAAATTGCCACAGTAGCATCAAGTTCTATTCCTACACGGTAACTATCACCACTGTTTTTACGTATTGGTGCTCCTACGTCGTCTAGCGCTCCAGTTAATATCAATTGGTCTTTGTAATACATTAAATAGGCGTTTGCGTTAAGCTTTACCTTAGCCGAATTATGACGGAATCCCAATTCGATATCATCTAATTTTTCAGGTCTCGGACTCCCATTTTCGTAATCTGTTCGATTAGGTTCGCGATTTGCTCTTGCGTAAGAAGCATACAGTTGATTCTTAGTATTTATCTCAAAGCTAAACCCTGCTTTAGGATTAAAAAAACTGAAATTATCGTTTACTATTCCCGTCTCGGCAGCATTGGCCTTGTAATGTACATTTCGCAATTGTAAGTCTCCAAACAAGCTTAGCTTATCGGCAATTTGGTAATTTGCTTTCGCAAAAATGTTACCGTCCGTTTTAGTAGCATCATCGTCATAATAACGATCTCCTAATTCAAATGGTAAAGCGTAACGTGACCATAACAAATTACCGTAATGATTTCCTTCGTATTTATTATAGCCCCCACCAAGAATCACATCAAGTCCCTCAGTTTTATAAGTAGCTGAAAATGTCGTTCCATAAAAATCATTATCCAACCATTTTTGACGTACTAAATCTACTTTTTTCACTGTCGCTCCATTTACTACGATAGGTGCAAAACCGTAGTCCGCAATTTTTGCATCTTCTTTGAAGTTCTCATAATATCCTTTTCCTTTGGTATAATGAAACGCGAGATTTGTACTCCAGTTATTTGTGACTCTCTCGTTCCAATGCAATTGATAATGATCTTGCTGGTAATTATCTGTCTCATTGTCATAAAAACGGATGTTTCCAGCTTCATCGGTATAAATACCCGAAACATTGAATGTTCGATTATTCTTTAAAACATCTAGGTCTTCTAAACCATTCCACGATTGATATGTTTTCTCTGTTCCTCCAAAAGCTAGCGCTTTTATCAAAGTAGTTTTACCCACATACGTCCCTTGTAAGAAATACGATTTTAAATCAGAGGAAGCTCTATCAATATACCCATCACTTTTTAAAGCCGAAAGTCTTCCTGCTAGTTCAAAATGGTCATCGATGAGACCTGTACTAAATTTAACTGTGTGTTTGCGAGTATTAAAACTTCCAAAAGAGTTGGAAATTTCTCCATTACTTTTTTTAGCATAACTATCTGTAAGCATGTTAAGGCTTGCGCCAAAAGCACCCGAACCATTCGTAGACGTTCCCACTCCTCGTTGTAACTGTAAACTCTCTAGAGAAGAAGCAAAATCAGGCATGTTTACCCAGAAAGTTCCATGACTCTCAGAATCGTTATAAGGGATTCCGTTGATCGTTACATTGACGCGAGTTGCATCACTACCACGAACTCGTATTCCAGTATATCCTACTCCGTTTCCAGCATCAGATGTAGTGACAACTGAAGGCAAATAGTTCATTAAAATAGGAATATCTTGTCCTAAATTGCGGTATTTGATTTCCTTTTTATCTAAATTGCTAAAACTTACAGGGGTTTTTGTAGTAACCCGAACAGCCGAGACCAGCACCTCGTCTAATTTATTTACAGCGGTAGTGTCTTTTACTTGCGCAAAAGAAGCCGTACTGCATAAAATGGCAAAAAGAGAAAGTGAAACTGTTTTAAGAGCAGAACATTTTTGGATTTCTGCAACGGTGCAACTTTGAGGTTGTGCAACTTTGATACTTTTAATTGTTTTCATTCGTAAAAAAAAATCACGAATAAAAGGGGGAATTATTCTTGTTGTTAAATTTGTAATTAATTGTTCCTATATCAAAAAAGCACAACACTTCCTTGATATTTTTTCCCTTGACAACATTACTCGTCCAGGTTCGTTGGGTATAATCTCAGCTTTCACTCTATCACTAGAATTGGGCACCCCTTTGAGACATCGCAAATGTACTTCTAATTGTTTAAAAAACAAACAACAATCACCAAATCTCAATCTAACTAGTCTAATCTAAATCAGGTCTCTTTCTGCTTATTTTCAACTTAGAAGTATTCTTTTTATTAGTAATTCTTTTTCTAATTGCCGATTTTGGAATCTTTGTAGCTTTCCGCTCTTTAGGAACTAGGAGTCCGTTTTTTATAATTTGGAGAAAACGCTTGGTAACAATTTCTTTATTTTTGAGTTGGCTTCTATCTTCATCACAATTCAAAATTAATACAGCGTCATTAGTGAGTCTCGAAGACAAATTTAAAAACAACAATGCTTTCTCATTATCGTCTAATGCCTCTGATTTATCAAGCACAAAAGAAAGCACCACCTTAGAGGATACTTTATTCACATTTTGTCCACCAGCACCACTACTTCTTACAGCTTTGTAATTGAGTTCGCTGATTATTTTTGGAATGTCCATTTTATTCTATTTCAATTTTAGTGTGGTCAATCTATTGTTGGTGCGCGTGCTTCAATAAATCATTAACCGTTTTTACTGGATTAAATGTTAGCAGCGGCACCTGTACAAAAATTGTCAACCAGTGCCCCATCGCACCATTCCATAAACCAGGTAATTCGTAGCTTTTTATTTCGTTACCACAAATAGTTTTATTCACAATGAAACCACTGTTGCCATTTACAAATTCTAGCAAATTGAACTTTTCTCCTTTGTAATTTTTAATACTGCAAACCAAGTCTACTGGATTAAAATGCGTGGCACCATTTAAAATTGCAAGTTGTTTTTTGTCTTCAAGATCGATTTGAGAAGTCTCAACAATTTGCAACGAAACTTGGTTATTATCGTCTCTAACCCAAAATGGACCACCACCAGCTTCACCTTCATTTTTTACCATTCCGCAAATACGAATGGGTCTATTTAGCACTGCTCTAATGGTAGCTACTTTACTTTTGGTTTTAAAAGAGTCAAAATCCTTAGGAAGTTTTATTCCTAATTCTTCTTGAATAAAAGATGCTACCTTACTTAAATCAGCTTCTTTATTCTTACTATCATCTAATAACTCTAAACAATGAAAAACGCTCTTTTGCTTTTCGATTAAAATACCTGCCAACGCCTTTTTATAAAGTGCCGTTTCATTATTGTTGTGTAGAATTACATTGTCTATATTTTTAATAAAGACGATATCGGCATCTAGATTATTTAAATTATTAATTAAAGCACCATGTCCTCCTGGTCTAAAAACGAGTGCACCGGTTTCAGCAGTGTAAATTCGGTTTTCAGCAGTAACGGCAATAGTATCGGTACTTTTATGCTGGTATGAATACGCCACAGCTACAGTACTATTTGTCTCGCTTTCTACTCTATCCTTGATTTTGTTTATAACCTTTTCAAAGCGCTCTTGATGTTCCTCTGAAATGGTAAAATGAAGATTTGACTGCCCATTTGAGCATGCATAATAGCCACACTCATACAAATGCTCTTCGATGGGAGAAGCAATATTAGCATAATATTTGTGGAAAGGCAGAATCCCTTTTGGCTTATTTCCAAAATCAAAATATTCTGGATCTAGCAACATTTTTATAAAATAGTAATTTTTAAGATCGCGGCTTAAAATATTAAAATTAGGGTATACTGTTTTAAGTTTATCATGAACCTTAGGAAAAAAGGCAAATTTATCCATACCAACAATAAAAACAGAAAGTTCAGTATCTTTTTTACGGTTTATATAGGCATTAATACTCTCTTCCTCAACATTGAACTCCGCTAGAAATACAGATAAAAACTTAAACATTCTACTTGCTGCTCCTGAGGCTGGCACAAATTTTAATAATTTAAAATTGTCTTTCTCTTGGTCAAAAATGGTTGCTTTTTCTTGATATTGCTGGTCTGTTAATTTCAGTATTCCGTTAGCAAAAGTTGCCGGAGCCACTAGATCTGCCTTTGCTATTCCGTTTTTAAAGATATCCAGCTGTCTTTCAATATTCTCAATAGGAATTCCGTGCTCATAGATTTGCACATAATTTTCTGATGATAACCCTAATTTTTTGGCCACGGTCAAATCATCAATGATTTTTATCGCCTTTGCCAATCTCAAATCTTTATTTCCTGACAAAGTGATAAAAGGTTTATGATTATCTATCAAACTTTGTTTAAAAACTGAAAACACAGATTCTCTACCAGTAGGTCGATCACGGAGGTCGTCTTTCTCCCATGGCACATCGATATCAGTCAAAAAGAATAAATCATATTGATGTTCTTGTGCTGCTTTTACTAGCAATGGATCACAATAATTATAATACACATCAGAGAAAACCTTTGTAACCATTAAATTAGTATCACAAAATAAGTAGTTGTGTGCTGTTTTTAATTTTAGATTTTCAAGATGCGTTTGCCCGTAAGCTATAGGCATCATGTCATTGACATCACAAATTTCTTTAGAATTATTCCATTTATCTTGTAAATAGTCGCGCGCAAATTCAGGAACCCATTCTGTTTCATAATGAGCTGCTAATTGTATTGCTAATGTTGTTTTACCCGTACTTTCAGGTCCAAACATTGCTATTTTTATAATTCCTGACGCGTCTTGTTTAAGATTTTCTTCCATTCTAAGTAGCCATAAACGGCAATAATTGTGAATACTATATATTGAATACTAGTAAAAGTGTAGCCTTTTGCAAAATAAAGCGGTATCGAAAGTAGGTCACCTAATATCCAAAAAATCCAATTTTCTATTTTTCTTTTGGCCATAAGCCACATACCTACAAAAAATATTGCTGTTAAAAGTGTATCTAAATAAGAATACCAGCTTGTGAATTTATTAAAATAAAGATACACAAAAACTACAAATACCAAAGTAGAAAGAAAGATAATTCCCGCTTGTACCTTATTTTTATTAGTCATCACTGATATAGGAAACTCGACAACATCACCAGTTTTACGTGTCCAGTGGTACCAGCCGTAAATACTCATGATAAAATAGTACACATTTATCATTGAATCTCCCAGTAAATTCCATTGCCATAATAGGTACGCATAGATAGATGTGCTAATTAAACCCGTAGGAAATACTAAGATATTATCCTTTTTAGCAAACCACACGCTACACAACCCAAAAAAAACAGCAATAAGTTCTAAGTACACTTCATGAACTGGATACGCGCTATACTGCGCAAAAAAGTAATCAAACATACTATTCTAAGTTTTTATTTATTCGAAAAAAAAGCGCTAGTTCAGCTACAATTATGGGATATTACAGCTGATTACTGCAGCTATCTCAAAGTATTATGCTGACCATTTCTACTGCTACGTAATAGTACGGCATAAGGAATCTAGGGCAGTCTTATTGTTAATTTGTAATAGATTGTAAAAGTAACCGCTTTTTTTAATTAGTCTACTAGAATTTTACAATAGATTATATGATCACTTTATGGCAGCATGACATTTATCATAAGTTAAGAGGAAGTGCTGTTGTAAATTTGCTATAACAAAATCACAGTATTATGACACTTTATAACAAATCATTCGCAAATTTTGACAATGGCTTTTTTGGATACGCAACAATGGGAATCTTGGGACAAAGTTGCCTAGGTGGCGCTGCTGCAATGACCGTATTGTCTAATGGAACATCTTTAATACAAATGGCACAGCTTGCATTAATCGTATTGGTTAGTATGCTTGCAAATACATTTATATTGGCCCAAATGAACCATAAAGTAATTTTCAATACGCTGCTAATAAGTTTTATTACAAGTACACTTTTGATTGTAGCAAATTCATTGTAAATGTTAAAAGACCTAACAAACAGAGCAGATGTTTCCTTATTAGTACATGCTTTTTACAGTAAAATAAGAGCCGACAAAGAGATTAATTTTTACTTTAACGAAATGATTTCTGACTGGGATGAGCATCTCGAGAAACTAACCAATTTTTGGGAGATGAATCTCTTTGGCGGTAAAATGTATACCGGAGATCCTTTACAAGCTCACGTAAAAGTAGAGCACAACTTTAGCGGAAAAATAGGCCCTAACGAGTTTGGAATCTGGTTGAACTATTGGGCGCAAACAATCGATGAATTATTTGCCGGTGAGAACGCAGCTATATTAAAACTTAGGGCTAGAAAAATGGGCACTTTCATTTATATGGCGATGTTCAATAGTAGAACAAAAGAATCTTTGCAGTAACGAGTTAAAACAGCATGACAGCCGCAACTGTATCGATAGCCTATCCTTTATCTTTTCCTTTAGAGGTATGAGTTTTTTTTTGTTCGAAAGCATAGACTAAAGTAAAATCCTCGATTTCTTGATACACAACATTATATTTTTGACTGGCGCCTTCAAAATTCACTTGTGCAACAGTATCATTATTACCTAAATCAAAAGCATTTACTACAATATGATCTTTAAAGCTTAAACCTTTTTCACTCCTAATTTTATAAATTGCCTCTTTAGCACCCCAGATAACGGTTAGCTTTTTAATATAATTTAAAGCGTTTATTTTATTGAGATAACTTGCTTCTTTATCTATAAACTTATCAGCAATGCGGATTATCTTCTCTCTTTGTAATTCGATATCAATTCCTACCACTTCATCACTAATGATAATTGCCGAAAAATTGTGAGAATGAGTAATCGAGATATTTTTAACATCTTTGAGATGCGGCTTCCCATCTTCGTTATAATAAAGATCTAGATCGTTAAACCTAGCCTCTTGCAATAACTTGCGTACACTTAAAAAACCACGCTGGTGCATCTCTGATTTCATAGAGGCTAAACGCACGCGATTTTTCATATTTAAAACCACCTCACTAAATAATTGATCGTACGATTCTGTGATTTTCCAAACAAGGATTTGGGTAGAAGCATTGTGCTGTATAACGGTGTGTAAAGGCATCTGGTTTATTCTGGTTTTTTAGCCCCGATGGAAACGGCATCCTTTTTATCATGAACATATTTCTAATGTATAAAAAGCGTTCTTGATAAAAAGATATAGTGTACAGCGGGATTAGCTCCTGACAATGAAGCTAAACGATCTTAATAATTATTATTTTACTGATTTTTAAAAGATTACAATACTAAACAATTCACAAATATTAATGAATCCTTTTAAAATAGTAAGTTAATGCGTAAATTTGCAAAAATTACAATTACAAATATACTATAAATGAGTACTACAACTATGCCTTTTGTGGCTTTCAAAGTAAAAGATATCTCTCTAGCTGCCTGGGGAAGAAAAGAAATTGAATTAGCAGAAGCTGAAATGCCAGGTTTAATGGCACTTCGCTCTGAATATAAAGACGAACAACCACTTGCTGGTTCTCGTATTGCTGGATGTTTACACATGACGATCCAAACTGCAGTTTTAATCGAGACTTTAATTGCTCTTGGTGCTGAAGTAACTTGGTCATCTTGTAACATTTTCTCTACTCAAGATCAAGCTGCTGCTGCTATGGCTGCTGCTGGAATTCAAGTTTATGCTTGGAAAGGTTTGAACGAAGAGGATTTTGACTGGTGTATTGAGCAAACATTATTCTTTGGTGAAGATAGAAAACCATTGAACATGATTCTTGATGATGGTGGAGATTTAACTAACATGGTTATTGACCGTTACCCACACTTAGTTCCTGGAATTAAAGGTTTATCTGAAGAGACTACAACTGGAGTTCATAGATTGTACGAAAGAATGAAAGCGGGAACATTACCTATGCCTGCTATCAATGTAAATGACTCAGTAACTAAATCAAAATTTGACAACAAATACGGTTGTAAAGAATCTGCAGTTGATGCAGTTCGTCGTGCTACTGACATTATGTTAGCTGGTAAAAGAGTAGTTGTATGTGGATATGGTGACGTAGGAAAAGGTACTGCTGCTTCTTTTAGAGGTGCTGGATCTATTGTTACAGTTACAGAGATTGACCCTATTTGTGCTTTACAAGCTGCAATGGACGGTTTTGAAGTTAAAAAATTAAACACTGTTGTTGGAAATGCTGATATCATCATTACAACTACTGGAAATAAAGATATCGTTCTTGGAGAGCACTTTGAGCAAATGAAAGATAAAACTATCGTTTGTAACATTGGTCACTTTGATAACGAAATTGCAGTTGCTTGGTTGAACACTAACCACGGAGCTTCTAAAGTTGAAATCAAACCACAAGTTGACAAATATACTATCAACGGTAAAGACATCATCTTACTTGCTGAAGGACGTTTAGTAAACCTTGGTTGTGCTACAGGTCACCCAAGTTTTGTAATGAGTAACTCATTTACAAACCAAACATTAGCGCAAATCGAACTATGGAAAAACAGTGCTGACTACAAAAATGAAGTTTACATGCTACCTAAGCATTTAGATGAAAAAGTTGCGATGTTACACCTTGCAAAATTAGGTGTTGAATTAGAGACTTTACGCGATGATCAAGCTGCCTACATTGGAGTTGAAGTTGCAGGTCCATTCAAACCAGAGTACTACAGATACTAATTTTAGTAAATAGTTACTATCAAATAGTAATTAGCTACAATTGATAATAGAAAAACCCTTGCATTACCGATAACTATCGGGAGCAAGGGTTTTTTATTTTTAGACCGACCCCGATAGCTATCGGGGATCGGGGTCGGGGGTCGGGGATTGGGGATCTTTAAAAGTATGCCGCTGCTACTCCTCACGCAAAAAGCTGCAACACAGCGCCCTCACTCCAATTGTTTTTATTACTTTTAATACAAATTAGTCAGCATTCTCAATTATGAAAACAGGTATCCTCCTACTACTCTTTATACTAGCACCATTTTTAGCTACAGCACAATTTTCAAGTGCACAAAGACAAATGAACATGTCTAACAATATGGTTAGACAACAAAATCAAATGTCTTTACAAATACAAAGACAGCAACGCGATTTAGCCAGCTATTCAGCTATACAAGCTTCCAATGAAAATAAATTAGCTAAGGAAGAAAAACAAAACAAAAAATTTAATCAAAAATCTGAGCAAAAGGAAATAGCTTTAAATACTGAAAAAACGAGATTAAACAATTTAAAAAACAGTAAATCCACCATTAAAAACATAGCTAAAGCTGAAAAAAAAGTAACTAAAGCAGCAGTGGATTTGGATAAAATAAACGAAAAAATTGAAACAAGTAATTCTAATATAGCTAATTACAAAAAGACAATTTCTGAATCTGAGCAGAAAATGAATGCACTAAAAGCCGATAAAGCAGAAAAGAAAAGACTTAAAAAAGAGAAAAAAGAAGCCAAGAATTAAAGTTCACTGTAGCAAATATAAAAATGCACTCCTTTAACTTTTATCATTTGGCATATATTTTGTAATATAAAAAGTAATAATTTAACAAAAACCAATCTAATGAAAAAAATTATCTTAAGTATGGCTGTTGTAGCTTTAATTTTTGCTACCTCTTGTAAAAAAGAAACAGAAGAAGAAGTTAAAACAGAAATGACAACTGAGGGAACACAAGATGTTACTGCCTTAGAAACAGCATATAACGATGCCGTTTTAAAACTAGAAGAAGCTAAGAAAAGTGGAGACGCTGAAGCTGAAAAAGTAGCACAAGAAGCAGTTGATCAAGCAAAGGCGTCATGGGATGCTGCAGTTAATTCCACTACAGAAATGACATCTGACCTTAAAGAAGGACTTGAAGAAACTAAGAGTGACTTAAAGGATGCAAAAGAAAATGCTGAAGCAGAAATTGACAAATCGACTACGGAAGCTAAAGCAGCAATTAACACTGCAAAAACTGACGCGGTAAACAGCGCAAATGCTGCAAAAGACAATGCAGTAGAAGCAGCTAAAAAAGCAAAAGCAGATGCTGAAGCAGCTGCAGCAAAAGCAAAAGAAGACGTTAAAAAAGGGTATAACAATTCTCTTGAAAAAATGAAAGTTAAATAATTCAGCTTTTAATTTATATTAAACCTTGCTACGAGAACTACGTTCAACTAGCAAGGTTTTTTGAATTTAAAAAACATTAAGAAACCAATCAATTTAAAAAAAAATAGCACTACATTTGTACTGTAATAAAAATTAATACAGAATAAAATGGTTAAGTCAAAATTTTCTATAGCTTTACATATCATGACCATTCTAGCTCATAATAAGGACGAATGGCATACTTCTGCATTTATTGCCGGGAGCTTGAATATCAATGCAGTATTAGTTAGAAATGAAATTAAAACATTAAAAACTGGCGGACTTATCGAAAGCAAAGAAGGTAAAAATGGAGGTGTTCGTTTAGCACAAGACGCAAATAAAATTCTCCTATCTACAATTTTTAAAATAGCAAAAGGGGACAATCATGTCCTAGGATTTTGCAGTAATACGCCAAATCCCAACTGCCCAATTGGTAGACAAATTCAAAGCAAATTAGACAATATCTTTATTAGTGTTGATGATGCTATTATCGAATCTCTAAACGAGCAAACATTAGAATCTTTCAAAAATCAATTTTAGCTTTTTTTTAAAATAAACTGTCATAAAAATTATTACAAATAATAATTAAAAACAAAACAAATGAAAATTTCAATTTTAGGAGCTGGTGGAAACATCGGACAAAGAATCACAAGAGAGGCTGCTTTACGCAAACACGATTTGCATTTAATTACTTCGAAACCAATATCTTTTTTTAAGCTAGAGAATACACCAACTACTGTTGTAGATATTTTTGACACCGAAGCTTTGGCAAATGCCCTGAAAGATAGTGATCTAATTATTAGTGCCTACGCACCACCTTTAGATAATCCAGCTAAACTTTCTACTGCGAGCGAATCAATTTTGGGAGCTGTTAAAAAAAATGCACAACGTCTAATAGTTGTTGGCGGAGCAGGTAGTTTACTGATTGGAAAAAATGAACTATTAGTAGATTCTCCAAATTTTCCAGAAGCATACAAAGGCGTTGCACTTGCACATAAAGATGCCTTATATAATATTTACCGCAAATCAGAAGGAGTAAACTGGACCAATGTATCTCCAGCTGCATACATTTTTGAAGGTGAAAAAACAGGTCAATTCCGTATAGGAAAAGATAATTTAATTGCCAATGAAAAAGGAGAAAGCTCTATTTCTATGGAAGATTTTGCGGTGGCAATTCTTGATGAAGTTGATAACAAACAATTTTCTAATCAACGATTTACTGTTGGGTATTAATCTAAAATAAAAAACCCAATCTTTTCAGATTGGGTTTTTAAATAAATTGAGAAAATCAATTATGCTTCTACTTCAAATGGAAGGATTGAAACGTATGATTTGTTATCTCTTTTCTTTTGGAACTTAACAACTCCATCTACTCTTGCGTGTAGTGTGTGATCTTTACTGATGTAAACATTTTCACCTGGATTGTGTTTTGAACCTCTTTGTCTTACGATGATGTTCCCTGCAATAGCAGCTTGTCCACCAAAAATCTTAACACCTAAACGTTTTGATTCTGATTCTCTACCATTCTTCGAACTACCGACACCTTTCTTGTGAGCCATGACGTATTAGTTTTAATATTGTTATTATTCTTTAGTATCGTCCTTTTTAGCAACTTTTGCTTTTGGAGCTTTTTTTACTTTAGGAGCTTCTGCTTCTTCTGTAGTTGCTTCAGCTGCTGCTTTTTTCGGAGCTGCTTTTTTAGTAGCACCTGAGGCAGTAATACCTTCAATTACAATTTGAGTAAGATACTGTCTGTGACCGTTTCTCTTTTTGTATCCTTTTCTTCTTTTCTTCTTGAAAACGATAACTTTATCTCCTTTTAAGTGTTGTAACACTTTAGCTTCTACTGAAGCACCTTCTATAGCTGGGGCGCCTAAAGTGATTGATCCATTGTCATCTAATAAAAGAACTTTGTCAAAAGAAATTTTTGAACCTTCTTCACTAGCTAGACGATGAACGTAAACCTTTAAGTCTTTGCTTACTTTAAATTGTTGCCCTGCTATCTCTACGATTGCATACATATCAAATTGATTTATTGATTTTTAAGGTTGCAAATATACAATTTAATATTTATCATGCAATTCCTTATCCAAAAAATAATCGATGATTTAGTTAAAAAACCATAATCAACACTTTATAACTGCAGATTACAGCATTCTTTGATAATATAGTAACCAACTGAAGCTAACTCATTAAAAAAAGGTATTTTTGAGCTACTAATTATTCGTTATGCACACACACTGCAATAACAGCACTTTTATTAATCTTTATGAAAAAATCTATAATGATTTTAAGTACCGCCCTAATGCTTGGAGGAGTAGCAGATGCTCAAAATATAAACTTTGAAGAATACGATTTAAATAATGGAATGCATGTTATTTTACATCACGACCCTTCAGCACCAGTTGTCGTAACATCTGTGATGTACCACGTAGGATCTAAAGATGAAGACCCTGCAAAAACTGGTTTTGCACACTTTTTTGAACACCTCCTTTTTGAAGGAACAGCTAATATTAAAAGAGGAGAATGGTTTAAAATCGTCGCTTCAAACGGTGGTAAAAATAACGCCAACACCTCTGACGACCGTACCTATTACTATGAAATATTCCCTTCTAATAATTTAGAGCTAGCCCTATGGATGGAATCAGAGCGCTTACTGCACCCTGTTATTAACCAGATTGGTGTAGACACGCAAAGAGGCGTCATCAAAGAAGAAAAAGCCTCTCGATATGATAATCGTGCTTACGGTAAAATAATAAACGAAGTTAAAAAAAATCTTTTTATCAAGCATCCTTACCAGTGGTCTACCATTGGTTCAACGGAACAGTTAGAAACTGCCACTCTAGAAGATTTTCAAGCTTTTAATAAAAAGCATTATATCCCCAACAATGCTGTACTAGTAGTAGCTGGGGATTTTGAAAAAGAAAATGCTAAGAAGTGGATCGAAAAATACTTTGGAGAAATCCAAAAAGGAGAAAAGATAGAAAAACAAACATTTAACGAAACGCCAATTACCCAGACAATAAGAGCAACCTATGAAGATCCGAACATTCAAATCCCAATGGTGATCGCATCTTATAGAACACCTTCGATGAAAACCAGAGATGCCCGTGTACTAAATTTAATTTCTTCCTATTTAAGCGATGGAAAAAGCTCAAAACTTTACAAGAAAATTGTAGATGATAAAAAAATAGCGCTACAAATAGGCGCTGTAGGCTTTAGCCAAGAGGATTACGGCATGTACATTGTTTATGGACTGCCAATGGGAACACACACTTCTGAAGACTTACTAGCTGAAATAGATGAAGAGATAGTAAAAATTCAAACAGACTTAATCTCTGAGCGAGATTATGAAAAATTGCAAAATAAATTTGAAAATCAATACATTGACATCAATTCAAGCGTGGAAGGAATTGCCGAAAACCTAGCCAAGTACTATTTGTTGTACGGCGATATCAATCTTATCAACACTGAAGTGGTGACGTATCAATCTATCACTCGAGAAGAGATACGAGCGGTTGCAAAAAAATACTTGAACCCTAACCAACGTTTAATTCTTGATTACATTCCTACCACAGATCCTTCTAAGAAATAAGCATTTACCTATGTCAAAAAGAACAATATTTTTATTCATCCTATTATACATAACAGGAATCATGCAAGCACAAAAACGCCCGCAACCAAGATCTGGAAAAGCTCCTACAGTAAACATCAACAAACCACAGACGTTCACCCTTAAAAACGGATTAAAAGTTATGGTAGTTGAAAACCATAAATTACCTAAAGTTACCTTCAATTTAACGATCGACAACCCAGCTTACTACGAGGGAAACATTAAAGGAGTCGATGATTTATGCAGCAGTTTAATAGGTAGTGGCAACTTAAAAATTGCAAAAGATGCTTTTAATGAAGAAGTAGATTTCCTAGGAGCTAATATTAATTTTAGCTCACATGGAGCCTATGCAAATGCTTTGTCTAAATATTCTGCACGTATCCTACAACTAATGTCTTATGGCGCTTTGTACCCTAATTTTAATCAAGAAGAGCTTGATAAGGAGAAGGCAAAAATACTTGAAGCGATACGTTCACAAGAAAAAAATGTTCCTACTATAGCCAACAGAGTCACTGAGGCATTAGCTTTTGGTACTACGCATCCTTCTGGTGAATACATCACAGAAACCACTGTAAACAACATCACTCTAGAAGACATTAAGGCTAATTATGAGAAATATTTTGCTCCAGACAATGCCTATTTAGTAATTATAGGTGATGTCAAATTTAAAAACATCAAACCTATTGTTGAAGAACTTTTTGGGGATTGGAAAAAGAAAAACATCAAATTCGACAGCTACCCTAACCCTACTAACGTGCCGTTCACACAAATTAATTTTGTAGACACGCCAAATGCTTCTCAAACAGAACTAGCCTTGGTAAACACGATTAATTTAAAGATGAGCGACAAAGATTTTTTCCCTGCTGTTCTGGCCACTTACATTTTAGGAGGCGGTTTTAACAGCTACTTAAATATGAATTTAAGAGAAGAAAACGGCTGGACATACGGAGCAAACGCACTTATTGGGGCTGGAAAATATCCGTCTAAATTGAAAGCAGCTTCTTCAGTGAGGACCTCAGCTACAGACAGCGCTGTCGTAGAAATGATCAAAGAAATCAAAAGAATACGTACCGAAAAAGTCTCTGAAATTTTATTACAAGAAGTAAAAGCAGGCTACATAGGTCGCTTTGTGATGCAAGTAGAAAAACCACAATCTGTGGCTCGCTATGCGCTAAATATTGAGACAGAGGATTTACCGTTAGATTTTTACGAGAATTATATTAAGACAATTGCCGCCGTAACTACCGACGATGTTTTAAAAGCGGCTCAAAAATATTTCATGCTTGATAATATGCGAATAGTTATAACCGGTAAAGGGTCTGAAATACTTTCAGGTTTAGAACAGCTAAATATTCCCATATCCTACTTTGATAATTATGCGAATCCTGTCGAAAAACCGCAATACGATTAAAACAAATTCATTATAAAAAAGGCCGTTTAGAAATTTTCCTAAACAGCCTTTTTTATTATTTCTTAGCAGATAGATACACCCCTATTAATATAATGAATGCACCAAAAAACTGCACTGAAGTCAGCATCTCATTATCAAGTAAACCCCAGAAGAAAGCAACTATAGGAATCAAGTACGTCACCGAAGTTGCAAAAACTGGCGACGAAATTTGGATTAATTTAAAGAACAATATATTAGCAATCCCCGTTCCCACAACACCTAGAATCATGATATACAATATTGATTCCTGCATAGCCGTCAAGGACCCACCTATTTCAGTAAGCGAGCTATTATTAAAAAAACCAGTAAAATACAAGATTGTTAGAGAAGGTAGAGACAAAATTAAAAAGTTACCCGTAGTAATACTTAACGGAGTCAAATCAGACAGGTATCTTTTTATAAGGTTTACATTTATTGCATAACACATAGAAGCAATCACTACAAGAATAGCATAAAAATAGTTCTGATTAGGATGATTTACAGCTCCGTTAAAAACCAATAGTAAACTACCCGCTAAACCAATTAACACACCCCAAACCTGCCTCTTTTGAAAAGCAACACCAAAAAACACGATCCCTAGCAACAGAGTACTCAATGGCGTGAGTGAGTTTAATATAGCTGTAACACCACTATCTAATTCCGTTTCAGCAATAGCAAATAAGAACGCGGGGATAAAGGTGCCAAAAACAGAGGTAAGAACAATAAATTTCCATTTGTGTTTTGGGATTTTCGATAAACTATTGAAACCGATTATCAGTAAAAATAGGGCTGCAAAAACAATCCTTAACGAACCAACCTGAATTGCCGTAAGACCAAGTAATCCTTTTTTTATTAGAATAAAAGAACTTCCCCATACTAAAGAAAGCACTAATAAATAACCCCATTTTAATTGTTTCGATTCCATAAAATAATTTTACACCAAAAATGTAATAATTTTATCAATTAGCCGAAGTTTTTTCAAGTTATATTTTACTAACCGGGAATATTACTCCTATCAACGGCAGCATTTACCTTTAAAAACAAAGCACAATTATTTAACTGCTATTTGACTTTTAAGAAATCAAAACACAGACAGTAATAGGAATAATGTTATTTATTGTAAAAAGATTACTTCCATTTAAGAGTCTCTACAATCCTTTGCATGTCATTTTTAACATAACTAGCAGCTGGCATGATAGAATCAAAATTAGGTTTAGCATAGAAGTAAACAGCACCAGTCATGAAATGTTTTGTACTATCAGTAACATAAAACTGAGAGTTAGTAGCCGCATTTCCATCAACTTGATAAAACATACCATAGACTTTTTTAGAAGCGTTTAAAAAAGGTTGTTCTAAGATGTCGTCTGCTTTTATCACGTGCTCATAAGTAAGTTTTTGAGCATCTTTTAATAACGCATTTATGTTACCATTTACAGGTTTATAATTAAGGTAGATTGTGGCTTTCATCTTTGGATAATTTATGGTAAAACCACAATTTTTATCCTTCTCGATTTTAGCCTCTGAATTCACCTCAAACTCAAACGGACAATCGTCTTCAAAACGTGCGTATCGCGCCTCGTTGTAATCTAAGCGCAGGTAACTTGCCGGCTTAGGCACAACATCATTTTTACAGCTAGATAAAAACACCAGGCATGACAATACCACTAAGCCAAAAACGAAACCACTTTTATTCATTACCTTACAGTTAACCATTGATTGTTACTTTTATCTGTTTTATGCGTTTATTATCTACAGATTCAATTACAAAAAGACAATTTTCAAATGCTATGCGTTGTCCCTTTACGGGGAAATTACCTGAGATCTCAAGAATAAATCCAGCTAGCGTTTCGGCTTCCCCTTTTTGCTCTTCGAATGCATCATCATCGACTGCTATTATTCGATAAAAATCTTTTAAATTTATCTTCCCTTCAAAGATATAGTTGTTATCATCTAACTGCGAAAAGTTAATATCCTCATCGTCAAATTCATCACTAATATCACCAACAATTTCTTCTATTACATCTTCTAACGAAACCAGACCCGAAGTTCCTCCATATTCATCTACGACAATCGCTAAGTGACTTTTCATGTTCTGAAAATCCTTTAACAAGTTGTCTAACTTTTTATTTTCTGGCACAAAGAACGGCTCTCTAATTAAAGCAGTCCAATCAAAATTGATGGTATTAATATGTGGCAATAAATCCTTAACAAACAATACGCCTTCAATCTGGTCAACATTGTCTCTATAAACCGGAATTCTAGAATAGCCTTTCTCAATGATCTTAGGATATATTTCGACGAAAGTCTCCGTCACTTCAAGAGCAAAAATATCAATCCTTGGACTCATAACCTGCTTCGTATCTGTATTACCAAAAGACACAATACCTTCTAAAATCTTTTGCTCCTCTGAAGTTGTGTCATCAGACGAGGTTAACTCTAGCGCTTGTGATAATTGATCTACAGAAAAATTTGTTTTTTGCTTCCCTAATTTATTATGTAAAAAAACCGTCAATTGACGCATCGGAATACTTATTGGCATAAGCAACTTGTCTAAAACAACGATAGGATACAAAACAAATTTAGCAAACTTCACGTTGTTTCGGCTTGCGTAAACCTTGGGTAAGATTTCACCAAAAAGCAAAAGTAAAAAGGTAACGACAATAACCTCTAATGTGAATTTTAAAGCAGGAGAAGTAATTCCGTCAAATAAGTTTCTACCTATAAAAGAGAATAAAATTACAACACCTATATTAATAAAGTTGTTAGCAACAAGTAGCGTCGCTAATAATCTTTTTGGGCGATCAAGTAAATCAGCTAAAATTGTTCCTTTTGAATCATTCCCTTGGATAGCCTCGTCAATATCTTTTTGTGACAAAGAAAACAAAGCCACTTCGGCGCCTGATATTAATGCTGAGCACAATAGCAAAACAAATATTCCGAAGAAACCAAACACTAGATTCATATCTAATGTATACGCAAAGTTCAAACTGGGATCTGGGTCCAAATTAAAAAAGATTAGTTAAACAATTAAAATGGCAAATCATTGATAGGCAAGCCATTATTTTGTGGGTCAAAGTTAGTGTTTTTTACGGATTCTGAACTGTCATTTTTCTTGTTGTTTTCAGCATCCTTCTTTGTCGATAAAAAAGTAAACTCAGTCACCTGAATTTCCGACGTATATTTTGTTGTTCCATCCTCAGCTTGCCACTGCCTTGACCTAATTCTACCTTCAACATAAATCTTATCTCCCTTTGTCAAATATTTTTCACAAAGTTCAGCAGCTTTATTTTTAACCACTAGATTATGCCACTCTGTAGAAGTGATTTTCTCATTTGTAGTCTTATTAACATAGACCTCATTAGTTGCAAGTTGGAATCTCCCAATGCAATTTCCTCCATCAAAATAATGCATTTTTATATCGTCCCCTAGGTGACCTATTAGCATTACTTTATTTAACGTTCCATTCATAATTACTAGTACTCAATTTATATCAAAGATACATTATTATAAAACCTACTCTAATTCCTTTTCAATAAAATTATGAATCACTATTGGAAAAGGAAAACTGCGCAATACCTTACTGTCGATACCGTTTTCAACAAGCCCTGCAACAGTAATTTTCCAGAACTTTATATATAGGTGTTGGTGCGACAATTTGTGAACAGTGCTTTTATCATTATAATCCATGATGCTAATCACTTTATTATCGACTATCAGACTCGCTTTTAAACTGTTCTCGATATATTCAAATCCTTCCTCCTTTTCAGATTCTATTAAAGGAAACTCATATAAGTTATGCCAAATCCCTTTTGCCGTTCGTTTTTGAACAAGCATATTATCATTTTCATCAGCGATTACCAAATAATTAAAATATCTTTTGGTCACTTTTATTTTCTTAGACTTGACTGGTAATTGATCTACTTTCTTTTTCTGCAATGCAACGCAACTAGCATTAAACACACATATAGTACAATCCGGGTTTCTAGGCACACATTGCAGGGCGCCAAATTCCATTATCGCTTGATTAAAAGTTGCTGGGTCATCTTTTGGCATCAACTCATAAGCTAGTGCTGCAAATTCTTTTTTGGCGGAAGCAAAAGCAATATCAGTCTCAACATCAAAATATCGTGACAAGACTCTAAATACATTACCATCAACAACAGGGACTGCTTCGTTATATGAGAAAGAAGCAATTGCAGCAGCAGTATAATCTCCTACTCCTTTTAAATTTAATAACTCTTTATAAGTAGGAGGGAAAACTCCACCTAGTTCAAAAGCGATATGCTGTGCGGTTTTATGTAAGTTCCTTGCTCGAGAATAATACCCCAAACCTTGCCATAATTTCAAGACTTGTTCTTCATCGGCTTTCGCCAAATCAAAAACGGTAGGAAAAGCAGTCGTAAAGGAGAGAAAATAAGGCGTTCCTTGCGCTACTCGAGTCTGTTGTAACATGATTTCTGAGAGCCAAATAGGGTACGGATTAGACGTATTACGCCATGGTAAATCACGCTTATTCAGTAAATACCACTGAATTAACAAGTTAGAAAAATTCATTATTAAATATTTGTTTACAAAAGTAAAAGTTTATGTGATTAAAATTTAATGAATTAGCTTGAATATTTGTTTTTTAAATTCATATATTTGCACACTCAAAAAAATTATTACAATATAATAAATAAGGAAAGAAAATGACGAAAGCAGATATCGTAGCAAAAATTTCAGAAAAACTAGGTCTTGAGAAGGGTGATGTACAAGCAACAGTTGAAACTTTTATGAATGAAGTTAAAAACTCATTAGAGACTGGAGACAATGTTTACTTAAGAGGTTTTGGAAGTTTTATCGTAAAAACTAGAGCTGAGAAGACTGGTAGAAATATTTCTAAAAATACCACAATAAAAATTCCTGCACACAACATTCCTGCTTTCAAACCTGCAAAAGTTTTTGTAGAAGGAGTAAAAATAAATAACGAAGCAAAATAATATTAATTAATCATAAAATCAACTCGATATGCCAAGTGGTAAAAAAAGAAAGAGACATAAGGTAGCAACTCACAAACGTAAAAAAAGAGCGAGAGCTAACCGTCACAAGAAGAAAAAGTAGTTTTAAACTACTTTTTTCTTTTTAAAAGTTCATTGAAATCGAAAATTAGTAATCAGTCCGCAGTTATAAGTATGCAGTTTTCTGCTAACTCAAGCTTACTTGCTGCCAGCTAGTTTTCCCCGGGTTCAATACCTGTTAAAATTATTGTTTAATCCATCCTTACAATTAGCAAGTAGCCAAAAGCTACAAGCCAAAAAGTACGGATAAAAATTTACAGATGAATAAAGAATTGATCATTAGATCTAGTTCTGATTTCGTAGATTTTGCCTTATTAAAAGATGGAAAACTAATTGAATTACACAAAGAAGAAGAAAAAAGCAACTTTCAAGTAGGTGATATTTTTATCGCCAAAATAAGAAAACCTGTTGCTGGACTTAATGCTGCTTTTGTAAACGTAGGCTTCGAAAAAGATGCCTTTTTACATTATCACGATTTAGGACCTAATTTATCTTCCCAACTGAAATTCATAAAACTTGTAAGCGCAGGTAAAATAAAAGATTTCTCCCTAAAAAACTTTCAGTTTGATAAAGAGATTGATAAAGACGGTACTATTACTGAGGTAATTAATGCCAATCAATCTATCCTTGTCCAAGTTGTAAAAGAGCCAATATCTACTAAAGGACCAAGAATTAGCGCTGAGCTTTCTCTTGCCGGACGTTTTATTGTTCTTGTCCCTTTCTCTGACCGTGTCTCGATTTCTCAAAAAATTGAAGACAAAAAAGAAAAAGACAGACTTAAAAAACTTGTACAATCTATCAAGCCAAAAGGATTTGGTGTTATTGTTCGCACAGTAGCCGAAGGCAAAAACACAGCCGAATTAGAAAAAGATTTGCAGAACCTGCTTAGCAGATGGGATGCAATGTGTAAAAAATTACCAACCGCTCATCATCCGTCAAAAATTTTAGGAGAACTCAACAGAGCTTCTTCTATTTTAAGAGACGTATTTAACGACACTTTTACAAGTATCCAGATTGATGATGAAGAGTTGTACAATCAAACGAAGGATTATTTGCAAGAAATTGCACCTTCAAAACAATCAATTGTTAAGTATTATCAATCAAATGATACACCTATTTTTGAGAAATACAACGTAGAGAGACAAATCAAGACCTCGTTTGGAAAAACGGTATCTATGAGTAAAGGGGCTTACCTTATTATTGAACACACTGAAGCTTTACACGTTATTGACGTGAACAGCGGAAACCGTTCTAATAAAGCAACCAACCAAGAAGATACTGCCATGGAAGTAAACATGATAGCTGCCGCCGAAATCGCTAGACAATTGCGTCTTAGAGATATGGGTGGAATTATTGTGATTGATTTTATCGACATGTCAAATCCCGAAAATCGCAAAGTCTTGTTCGACTTCCTTAGAGAAGAAATGAACGACGACAAAGCAAAACACAAGATCTTGCCTCCTAGTAAATTTGGATTAGTCCAAATCACAAGACAGAGAGTAAGACCTGAAGTAAATATTAAAACTAGAGAAGAAGACCCTAACGATGTAAATGGCGAAATTGAAGCGCCAATATTAGTCATCGATAGAATTAACTCTGATCTGGAAAGAATTTTAAAAACTCACAAAGATGTTGTACTTAATGTACATCCATTTGTGGGAGCATACCTTACCAAAGGTTTTCCATCATTACGTTCAAAATGGTTTTTTGAACATAAAAAATGGGTGAAAATTATACCACGTGACGCTTACACGTATTTAGAATATCATTTCTTTGACAAAAAAGGAAATGTTATAAAAGACTAAACAAGAAACCGCTTTTCGCAAGATTGGCGGTTTTTTTGTGTCTTGTTCCCACCTTAAAATAAAAAACTAAGCTATTGTAAGAGCCTTAATAAATGCAATTATCAGGAGCTATTTCCGGCTATTCGCTGCAATCTTTAATCCCTAAAGGTCGGGATGAAAGGATTTTCACTACTATCCGGGCTAAAAAAAAATAGAGTTATGAAACCCATCACAACTCTATTATATCATTATTTACGGCTAATTATAGTAGTGTAATTAGTATATGAACTACTATTCCAACAGTTTAAATTAACTACTCAGAAGACGCGCTAATCGACGTTTCCTTTGTAAAAAGAAAACAGTAATTAACGCACCACTTAACGACATTACAACTCCTACTAAATTAGGTGTTGCATAGTTCAATCCTGCCACTAATGGCAATCCTCCTAAAAAAGCACCTAGCGCATTCCCCACATTAAAAGCAGCTTGTATAGAAGCCGACGCAATCAACTCGGAGCCCACCGCTGTTCTAATCATTAAGATTTGTATCGCTGAACCAATCGAAAAGGAAATGCAGCCTGTTGTAAACACTAAAATTAAACTTGCATACTGATTTGAAGAAAACAAGTAAACCAACACCAAATCAACCGCAAGCGACAGTAAAATAGCTATAATCGAAATCTCAGGAGAAAACCGATCTGTCAACTTCCCTCCTATTAAATTTCCTATTACCATTCCTAATCCAGCCAAAACCAAAATATAGGATACGTTTTCAGCTGAGAATTTAGAGACGTTTGTTAACAATGGAGCAATATAACTAATCCAGCAAAACAATCCTCCGGTTCCTATCGCAGTAATCAAAATCACCAACCAAGCGTCTAGTTTCTTAAATACTTGCAATTGACTTTTTACTGTCACTTTTGCTCTGGCTTCTAAATTTGGCATCCAAAAATAAAGCGCTGCAATCGTTAATAGTCCAATAAAGGCAATAATAATAAACGTGTACCGCCAAGCAAAGTGATGCCCTATATAGGTTCCAAAAGGAACTCCAGCGAGATTTGCCACAGTTAAACCTGAGAACATAATGGATATAGCTTGTCCTTCTTTTCCTTTTTCTGCTAGTCTAGTTGCCACCACAGCACCCACCCCAAAAAAAGCACCGTGTGGTAGTCCTGAAAGTAAACGAGACAAAAACAAGAAATTATAAGAAGGCGCAATAATCGATAGCGAGTTAAAAATAGTCAACATCACCGCGAGAATCATTAAAATCTTTTTGGGAGGTGCATTTCGAGCAATCATTACAATTAATGGTGCACCAATCACAACTCCTAACGCATAGGCTGATATTAAATACCCAGCCACTGGAATGGAAACTTTTAAATCTGATGCTATGTCTGGCAAAAGCCCCATCATTACAAACTCTGTTATTCCTATTGTCATACCGCCCAACATGAGCGACAGTAAACTTTTCTTCATTTTTAAATTATAATTACAAATTGATTTAATCACCATAAAATCTAGCAAATTCCGGTAATTAATATTAATTTAGAAACAGTTATTATTTCCTTCTCTCTGCAAAAAAGCGTTTCATTAAATCAGCAGCTTCATCAGCTAAGATACCTCGCACGACCGTAGTTTTAGGATGCAATTGCGTTCCCCTTTTTTCATAACCACGATGCTCGTCACGCGCTCCATATACAATTTTAGAAATCTGACTCCAGTATAAAGCACCTGCGCACATTTGGCACGGTTCAAGCGTAACATACAAAGTGCAATCTTTTAAATATTTACCGCCTAGATAATTTGCTGCGGCTGTAATTGATTGCATTTCGGCATGTGCGGTCACATCATGTAACAACTCTGTTAAATTGTGACTGCGAGCAATTATAATATTGTTCACTACAACTATAGCTCCCACAGGAATTTCGCCTTTTTCAAAAGCCATTTCGGCTTCATTCAAAGCCTTCTTCATAAAATACTCGTCAGTAAAAGGATTTATCATACTATAGGGTACCAACTCACAACTTACACACTGCTGCAAATCTTTGTTTTTTTTTGTGATTCTTAGTGAAACAACTTTTTTATCGAATGCAAAAATACAATTTCAAATCGTACATTTGCTATATGTCAGACACATTACTTTCAAGCATTTTTTACCCAGCAGATCTACGCAAACTAGATGAAGAACAACTTCCGCAAGTTGCTCAAGAACTCCGTGATTTTATTATTGATATTGTTTCGGTGAAAGAAGGTCATCTTGGCGCTAGCTTGGGTGTGATCGAACTCACCATTGCTTTGCATTATGTGTTTAATACCCCAGATGATTTATTGATTTGGGATGTAGGCCATCAAGCTTATGGACATAAAATAGTAACTGGCCGAAGAGAAAACTTCGATACCAACCGACAATTAAATGGAATCTCTGGTTTCCCAAAAAGGACCGAAAGTGAATATGACACCTTTGGCGTAGGCCACTCTTCCACTTCTATTTCTGCCGCTTTAGGAATGGCAATCGCTTCAAATATAAAAGGAGACTACAACAAACAGCACATCGCTGTCATTGGAGACGCATCCATCGCATCTGGAATGGCATTTGAAGGATTAAATCACGCTGGAGTTACAGATGCTAATTTATTAGTGATTCTCAATGATAATGCCATCGGGATTGATCCAAGTGTAGGGGCTTTAAAAAATTATTTAACGGCAGTTAAAAACGGAAAAAATCACAAGCAAAACAACATGATCAAATCCTTGAATTTTGACTATTCGGGACCAATAGATGGAAATGATATGTTTGCCGTAATCAAAGAATTAAAACGTTTACAAAAAATAAAAGGACCTAAATTCCTTCACATTACCACTATTAAAGGTAAAGGATTAAAGCAAGCTGAAGAAGATCAAGTAAAGTACCATGCACCCGGAAAATTTGATGCAAAATCTGGCGAAATAATTTTAAAATCAGAAGAAAATCTTCCTCCTAAATATCAAGATGTTTTTGGTTTGACCGTGCTTGATTTAGCTCTTAAAAATAAAAATATTATAGGAATCACTCCTGCCATGCCATCTGGGAGTTCGTTAAAATTCATGATGGAAGCGCTACCTCAGCGCGCCTTTGATGTAGGAATCGCAGAGCAGCACGCCGTAACACTAGCTGCAGGAATGGCTACACAAGGAATGATTGTTTATTGCAACATCTATTCTACTTTTTTACAACGCGCTTACGACCAAGTTATTCACGATGTAGCTTTACAAAATCTACCTGTAATATTTTGTTTAGACCGCGCAGGATTAGTAGGCGAAGATGGTGCCACTCATCATGGTGTTTATGACATTGCTTATTTGAGATGCATCCCTAATATGATTGTATGTGCACCTTTAAACGAATTAGCCCTTCAAAATATCCTGTATACTGCTCAACTAGGTCTTGCACATCCTATCGCGATCAGATATCCGCGAGGGCGTGGTCAATTTCCAGAGTGGCAAAAAGAACATTACAAACACTATAAAAAAATAGCTATAGGAAAAGCGAACCAATTGCAAAAGGGAACAAAGGTCGCCGTATTATCAACTGGTGCTATAGGTAACAATGTTATCAAAGCTTTAGGCAATATTGAAAACTCAGATTTTATAGGGCATTATGATTTTCCTTTTATAAAACCGTTAGATGAAAGTCAACTGCATGAAATATTTGCTAACTATCAAGAAATCATAACAATTGAAGACGGTACTATCAAAGGGGGCTTTGGCTCATCTATATTAGAATTTGCTGCCACACATAATTACAAGAAGGTTTTCACAATTTTAGGTGTGCCAGATGAATTCATAGAGCATGGAACAGTTTTTGAGCTGCAACAATATTGCAAAATCGACGTTAAAAATTTGGAAATGATTTTTTCAAGTAAATCAAAATAATTATTTTGCGTCCCCTAACCACCAGCCTTATGTCTAAACTATTGTGCTCACTTTGTTTGTTGTTTCTTTTTTCGGCAACCGCATTCTCTCAGAAAATTGTTACTACAAAAAGAACTCCTAAGTCTACAGTACAAAGAGACACTTTAAGTCATTGGACAAAAAAAAACCAAATAGGATTTGACATATCAGAAATTGCATTTTTAAATTGGAATGCTGGAGGAACAAGTTCTATTTCTGGTCTATTAAAAACTAAATTCACACGTATCTATACTAAGGAAAATTACAACTGGACTAATGAGTTAGTCATGCGTTACGGCCTTAATAAGCAAGACGGGATAGAGCTAAGAAAAACAGAAGATGCCTTTCAATACAACACTGCTTTTGGATATAGAACAGATACAATTTCAAACTGGTACTATACCGCAAAACTAAATTTCAACACACAGTTTACAGAGGGATATTCGTATCCTAATACTAGTACTGCAGTTTCTAAATTATTTGCACCTGCTTATTTATTTGTGGGTATGGGAGCTGAATATGCTACTAAAGAAAAAAATAAATTACTCTACATTTCGCCTTTTACCTCAAAGATGACTTTTGTACTAGACCAGCGCTTGGCTAATTTAGGATCTTTTGGTGTAGTAAAGGCAACTTATGATACTGATGGTACACTTTTAACGCCTGGAGAAAAATCTAAAATCGAACTCGGTTTTTTAATAACAGCGCTCTATAAAAAAGAAATTCTTAAAAACATCATTTTAGAAAACCGACTCAGTCTCTACTCTGATTACATTAATAGGTTTGGAAACGTCGACATCGATAATGACTTACAAATTGAACTAGTTGTAAACGATCATGTAAGAACTAATATAGGAGCGCACATTATTTATGATGACGATATCAAAGCAAAAGAAGAAGTTGAGGGAGTACAAGTTACTGTAGGCCCTAAACTTCAACTTAAGCAAGTATTAGGTGTGGGAATCACTTATGCTTTTTAAGCTTAAACCCCTTTTTTACCATTAATTATATTAAACAATTCTAATGCATTCCCGTCAGTTAATAACGAAATGTAATGGCATATATGAAGCAATCTTTCATATAAATTATCTTTTTCTATATGGTGTTTCTCAGGCAACATTTTTAAAATGAGCGCATCATAATTTGACGCCACTCCATTGTATTTATTATCATAAGCAGTGATGAATTTATCCAGTAGTGTTTGTATGATTTGGTATCCTACAATTTCCTTTTCGATTACCTCACGACTTTGATATATATTGTTTACACTAATCTTGATAATGTCATCCATTTGTGCTTTGTACTTACTTTTATCCGTTAAAGCAAAAGGAAACTTACCTTGTAAAATAGCCTCTTCATTATCTATAAATACTTTTACAGCATCATTGATTAAACTTCCTATCGCTAAGGCGCGTAAGTAGCTTATTCTATCTTCCTTAGTCTCTAGCGTTTTGTATTTTCGGGTATCAATACTGTCTTTTACCAACTTAATTAAATACTCCAAAGCAAAATCTTCAGAAACCAACCCTAAGTTTATTCCGTCTTCAAAATCAATGATGGTATAGCAAATATCATCGGCCGCCTCTACAAGATATGCTAATGGATGTCTTTCAAATCCAATGTCGTCACCCGTTTTATTGGCTATAAGACCCATATCGTTTGCCGCTTGCTCAAAGAATTTTTTATCTGTTTGGAAAAAACCATATTTTTTATCAGCAATATTGTTGGTCGGCTTCTTAGGCAAGCTCTCCTTTGGATATTTCATGAAAGCACCTAAAGTTGCATACGATATTCTCAAACCTCCTTCTATACCTGGACGATTTGCCGTAAGCACAGAAAAACCATTTGCATTTCCTTCAAAGTCTATTAGATCTTGCCATTCTTTAGATGACAACTGCTCTTTATATTTCTTTCCGTTCCCAATAGAAAAATATTCACCTATAGCTTTCTCTCCAGAATGTCCAAAAGGGGGATTCCCTATATCATGCGCCAGTGAAGCTGCTGCTACTATCGCACCAAAATCATTCATCTGGTAACCGTGTACTTCTTTTAAATGGGGGTATTTTTCAATTATTTTTTTCCCCACTAACCTTCCTAGTGAACGACCCACTACTGAAACTTCTAAACTATGTGTTAGTCTCGTGTGCACAAAATCGGTTTTTGAAAGCGGAATCACTTGCGTTTTATCTTGCAAACTTCTAAAAGCGGCCGAGAAAATAATTCGGTCATAATCAACCTCAAAACCTAATCTTGTGTCGTCTTGCTCTATTCGTAATCGCTTGCTAGTATCCCCTTGCCTTTTTAATGATAGTAGTTGTTCCCAGTTCATGCTATATATTGTAGGATTAAAATAATTGAATTATTCTTCAAAGATAGAGAAATCAAAAGGAGATAAAGTAGCTTTTAGTCGTTTAATGACGCTATAAATGCGAACATCATTCTAAAATTTAAATACAGATACTTTCTCAAAAATCAAAAAACCAATTGCTATTATCTAGTAAATAGCTCGTATTTTTACTGCCACTTACAGTACTACAAAATGACTAAAAAAATTACTATACTTGGCGCAGGATTAAGCGGGATATTAACTGCTTATCGCCTACTTGATAAAGGGTTTGAAATCGAAATAATTGAAGCGCGAGATCGCGTGGGCGGTCGCATTCACACCGTTAAAGATGCTAAAACCCAGATAGAAATGGGCGCTACTTGGTTCAACGAAGTACATATAAATTTGCAAAAATTATTGAAAGAATTTAATATAGCGCATTACGAACAATTCATGACAGGGACATCTTATTTCGAACCTTTTTCTGCAGCTCCTGCACAAGAAATTGATATTCCACAAAATAGTCCTAGTTATCGCATTGCGGGCGGCACAAGCCATCTTATAGACAGTATAAAATTAAAATTACAAGACGTACGTATTCATTTAAACGAAACGGTAACCGCTATCAATTTTGAAAACGAAAAAACAATAATTACTACTAATAATTCCGTTTTAAAAACAGATTATGTTATTTCGACAGTACCACAAGCGCTATTTATTCATGATATAAAGGTCGTTCCTAGTTTACCTAATCAACTACAAGATCTAGCAGAAAAAACACATACGTGGATGCAAGATTCTATTAAAGTAGCTTTTGTGTACGATACCCCTTTCTGGCGTAATAAAAATGTCTCTGGAACTTTATTTAGTAATGTTGGCCCTATAACTGAGTTCTACGATCAGTCAAATGAAGCACTCACAACCTTTGCTTTATGCGGATTTATAAGCTCCGGAATGGAAATGTATACTAAGGAGGAACGCTTAGCAAAATTAAAAATACAATTAGAGAAAGTTTTTGGTCAGGAAGCATTAACCTTTACGTCTTATCATGAAACTGTTTGGTCTAAAGAAATACATACTAAAAGCACCAAACAAATAGGTTTTATGTACCCACATCAAAACAATGGCCATCCGTTGTTTAGAAAAAACTATTGCGACAATCGCTTGTTATTTGCAGGAACAGAAACCGCACAACAACATCCTGGCTACATGGAAGGCGCAGTAGTAGCTGCTCAACGTGCTGCTACCGAAATTTTAAAATTAGAAAACAAGCTTTAAACACCAACTCTATGTTATTTACAGGTCAGCTCAATGAATTCATCAGATTAGCAGAAATAGACTCAAGCAATTGCGACTTACTCAAGGAGAAAATCACTGATGGATTAAGTGTGATCTGGTCACTCAAACCTATGGAAATAAGAGTTGACGGAATCAAACATAGCTTTCCTACAAATACAGTTTTATTTTTAACCGAATACCACAAAGTAGAAATTCTAAAGATAGATTCGGCCAGATTAATCCGTTTTAATAGAGCGTTTTATTGCATTGCTGATCATGATAATGAAGTAGGCTGTAAAGGCATCTTGTTTTTTGGAGCGTCACAATTTCCTAAAATAGCCATTCCAGATGCTGAGTTAGAGAAACTAGAAATCTTATGGAAGATGTTTGCTATCGAAATGATTTCCAAGGATGATTTGCAAAACGATATGTTACAAATGATGCTAAAACGATTGCTCATTTTATGCACCCGCATTTACAAAGAACAAACAGAACTCACCACCTTTGACAAAAAGTCGCTAGATATTGTGCGCGATTACAATTACCTAGTAGAAACCAATTTTAAAACTAAGAAACAAGTAGCAGATTACGCCGAAATGCTTCACAAAAGCCCTAAAACACTCTCTAACTTGTTCAAAAAGTATAACGAAAAATCCCCTTTACAAATTATTCAAGACCGCACAGTTCTAGAAGCACGCCGCTTGTTACACCACTCTGATCAAAGCATCAAAGAAATCGCATACGAAATAGGTTACGAAGACATCCAATCCTTTAGCCGATTTTTCAAAAAAATGGAGGGTGTTTCCCCATCTGAATTTAAAAAGGCAGTTAACTAATTCCTTGGAGCTATTCCAGCTATCCGCTCTATCTTTTATGCTGAACCCCAGCATAAAAGGATGCTGCTTCTATCCGGGCTAGGGCGTTTTATAGTTTCCATTACATCTGCTTTTCATTCCCTACTTTGTCAGATCGAGCGGAGTCGAGATTTCATTATCGCTTTTATTTACTCACAAAATTTGTCACTCTGAAAGAGTCTCAGCAAAGGAACTCGACAAACAACCCCCACCACCGTTTGTCACGCTGAAAGCGTCTCGGCAAAATAACTCGACAAACTTGAGATGCTTTCAGCATGACAAACTATGAGGAGTTACGAACTGATTAAAAAAAGCAACACTTTGTTAGTAAACTATAAATTACTCATTAATACAATCCAATTACGCAAAAACACATCACCACAGTTTGTCACGCTGAAAGCGTCTCGGCAAAATAACTCGGCAAACTTGAGATGCTTTCAGCATGACAAACTATGAGGAGTTACGAACTGATTAAAAAAAGCAACACTTTGTTAGTAAACGACAAATTACTCATTAATACAGTTCAACTACGCAAATAGTAACCACTACCGTTTGTCTCGCTAAAAGCGTCTCAGTAAAGTGAATCTGCAAACTTGAGATGCTTCCAGCATGACAAACTATGAGGAGTTACGAACTAATTAAAAAAAGTAACATCATATTAGTGCACTATAATTACTCACTACTACAATTCAACTACACAAAGAGTAACCACCACCATTTGTCCCGCTGAAAGCGTCTCAATACAGTAGCTCGGCAAACTTGAGACGCTTTCAGCATGACAAACTATGAGGAGTTACGAACTGACTAAAAAAAGCAACACTTTGTTAGTAAACTATAAATTACTCATTAATACAATTCAACTACACAAAGAGTAACCACCACCGTTTGTCTCGATGAAAGCGTCTCAGTATAGTAGCTCGACAAACTTGAGATGCTTCCAGCATGACAAACTATGAGGAGTTACGACCTGATTAAA
The DNA here is from genome assembly GCF_013294025.1 of Flavobacterium aeripolare. Taxonomy (GTDB): domain Bacteria; phylum Bacteroidota; class Bacteroidia; order Flavobacteriales; family Flavobacteriaceae; genus Flavobacterium. Next base: position 28,413 of record NZ_JABSNL010000004.1, on the reverse strand, counting down.
AAAAGCAACACTTTATTAGTAAACTACAAATTACTCATTAATACAGTTCAACTACGCAAATAGTAACCACTACCGTTTGTCACGCTGAAAGCGTCCCAGTAAAGAAACTCTGCAAACTTGAGATGCTTTCAGCATGACAAACTATGAGGAGTTACGAACTCATTAAAAAAAGCAATACTTTATTAGTAAACTATAAATTACTCATTAATACAATTCAACTACACAAACACTAACCACTACCGTTTGTCTCGCTGAAAGCGTCTCAGTAAAGAAGCTCGACAAACTTGAGATGCTTCCAGCATGACAAACTATGAGGAGTTACGAACTGATTAAAAAAAGCAACACTTTATTAGTAAACTACAAATTACTCATTAATACAGTTCAACTACACAAAGAGTAACCACCACCGTTTGTCTCGCTAAAAGCGTCTCAGTAAAGTGAATCTGCAAACTTGAGATGCTTTCAGCATGACAAACTATGAGGAGTTACGAACTGATTAAAAAAAGCAACACTTTGTTAGTAAACTATAAATTACTCATTAATACAATTCAATTACGCAAACACTAACCACCACCGTTTGTCACGCTGAAAGCGTCTCAGTGAAGAAGCTCTGAAAACTATTGTCGTCATTATTTTGCGTGATTGCTTCGTTCCTCGCAATGACCCTTATTGAGAACAAAACGTCATCCCTTAGCCCCGATTGCAGTGGAAATCCTTTTTATTTTTTCTTTAAAAATAAAAAGATTGCAACGAAAAGCGGGACGAGTCTTCTTGAAAGCACTTCACTTTCTGCTCCTAAAACTGGTAAAGAAAGCCTTTTTGTCGTAAAAAAACACCAAAAGGGAAGAATGAACAACTCTGCGGGAAAAGCGACCTAACTTGAAGGCCTTCTTTCGTCGCACCTTTGTACCATCAAACTGAAACAACCAATTATGAGAACAATACAAACACTTATTTCAGGATTTAAAAATGCTTTTAACCTGAATCAAACAAAAAAATCACCGCAATTAATTGCAGTAACTCAAGAAAGTTTTTGTCAAAATATGGCAATTACAGATTACTACTGTAACGAAAGCAACTTATTTATATAATTATTAATTCACAAAAAATAAAAAATCATGTCAAATTTCAACGTACCAACAAGAGAAGAAGTATCAGCAAATAATCAAGCAATTTTTGATAACCTAAAAAAAGCAGTAGGTTTTGTACCTAATATTTATGGAGCAATGGCACACTCTGAACACGCTTTAGGAAGTTATTTACAGTTTTCAGGAGCAGCATCTTCTTTCAACAAAAAACAAAAAGAAGTAATTGACTTAGCTGTAAGCCAATTAAACGAATGTAGATATTGCCAATCTGCACATACTGTAACTAGTAAAATGAACGGTTTTACAGATGAGCAAATTATCGAATTAAGAAAAGGTGGTGCGAGCTGGGATGCTAAAATCGACATTTTAGCTAAAACTGCAGTAAACATAGTTTCAACAAAAGGAAAAATAGGCAATGTCGCTTTAGAGGAATTTTATACTGCTGGATATACAAAAGCTAACGTTATCGATTTAATTATGGCTATAGGAACGATCACCGTAACAAACCTACTACATAATGTAACAGATGTTGCAATTGACTTTCCTCTTGCTCCAGCACTATAATTTTTAATTCATTCATTAAAACCAATACCATTTTGTCCCATCGAGCGCAGTGAAGATGTACTCGTGGTTTTCGACTCCGTTCGAACTGACAATTGGGATTTTTTATAAATCGTATTGGTATACAATATAAAAACCATTAAGATGATACAACATTTAGATAAAACCAATTTTGAAGCTACTATTAATAATAACGATGTCGTACTAGTAGACTTTTTTGCTGACTGGTGCGGACCATGTAAAGCTTTGCATCCTGCCCTTGAAGAATTAGCAAATAACTTTGACGGTAAAGCAGTGATTTCGAAAATCAATGTAGACAAAAGTCCAGAGCTTGCAGCACAGTTTAAAGTGAGAAGCATCCCGGCATTATTCTACTTTAAAAACGGAGAAATTGTAGGTAGTCAAAACGGAGTACAAAGTGCATCAGTGATGGGTAGCCATTTGAAAAACATTATAAAAGGATAAGATCATGGGAAAGAAAATAAACATCAAAAACCTTCCAACGGGTTACCAATCATTGATTACAAACGGTAGACATGCGATTGTGGGTGACGAGCCTGCAAATAGCAAAGGAACTGATCTAGGGTTCTCACCAGAGGACTTAATCTTATCCAGTATTGCGATGTGCAAAGTGGCAACGGTGCGATACATTGCCAGAAAAAATAACTGGACGATAGGTGAAGTAGATGGCGAGTTTGAACTTAATGTAAAGCGTGGCGAAGGTGGTAAACTAACCTCTAACGTTACCGCAAAAATCAAAATTGAAGGCGACCTAACTGCTGAACAAAAAGCAGAATTATTAAAACAAGCCGATGCCTGCTACGTACACCGCATGATTGAAGGCGAGTGGAATATAGAAAGTGCTCAGGAGCTAGTTACAGAAGCGGTTACAGCTTAACACACAACAGAATTACAGCCTTACAAATAGAAATAATTAGAATCAAAAACATGAAAAATTTAAAATCAACATTAGTAGTGGCATTTATTGCTTTATTTTCAAACGGAGTATTTGCACAAGTAGATGCTATTGACAAATCAGGTTTAGCTATAGGTGGATATGATGTCGTTTCATACCAAAAAGACCACAAAGCAATGAAAGGAACCGCTAATTTTGCAGAACAAAACGAAAAGGTTACTTACTACTTTACGTCAAAAGAAAATGCAAAAGCTTTTAAAGCAAACCCTAAAAAATACTTACCACAAGTAAACGGTTACTGCGCATGGGGTGTAGCTGAAAAAGATTCAAAATTTTCTATCAATCCTGAAACGTTTAAAGTGGTTGACAATAAATTATACTTGTTTTTTAATGGCGACATAAACGGCGCTAAAGTAAACACATTAGATATTTGGAACAAAGATGAATCTAAATACCTTTCAGCAATTGACAGCAAGTGGGCTGCAATTAAATAATTACGATACAAATAGTTAATTACCACTACAAATTGTCCTAAAAGAGCTTGACGCTATAGCGTTGAGCTCTTTTTGTTTGCGCAAAATACTAAAAAAGATTTTTCTACTAATGCGCTTATTTTAGTACTTTTGAAACGCATTAATAAAATAGCACAATTAAAAATAATGAAAAAAACATTTAAAATAATCGCAGTCATTCTGCTGGTTATTATCGTTTTATTACTTGGTTTCTCCTATTTCGCTAGCAAGCCTATTCCTCAAGGAGAGCGTGGCTCAAAAGCCGAAGCGCTTACTAACAAAATTCAGCTTGAGATTAATCAAAAAGCATGGGAGACAACGGCGGCAATTTCGTTTACCTTTAGAGGAGAACATCATTACTTGTGGGACAAAGCCAATAATAATGTACAAGTAAAATGGGATGGCAAAACGGTTATTTATAACAACCAAACCTTAAAAGGGATTGCTTATGATAATGAACAATTGCTAACAGGCGACGATAAAACAGCCGCTATTAAAAAAGCAAATGATTACTTTAATAACGATTCATTCTGGTTAGTAGCTCCGTTTAAATTACGCGATTTAGGCACTACAAGAAGCATTGTAAAAATAGGCAATCAAGAAGCACTTTTAGTTACTTATGCCTCTGGAGGCAGCACGCCGGGAGACTCTTACTTGTGGCTACTGGATGCCGATGATTTACCTAGAGCATGGCAAATGTGGGTAGGAATTATTCCTATAGGTGGTATCGAGGCAAGTTGGGAGGACTGGACAACCTTCCCTAGCGGACTTAGAATTGCAACCATGCATAGAGGATTGTTTGATTTAAAATTAGATAATGTCAAAGTAGGACAATCTGTTCAGCAAATTAATGATGGCAACAACCCATTTACGGCCTTGTAATATGCTGCATTTATAAAATTTAAAAGCTGTTAGAAAAGTAATTTTCTAACAGCTTTTTTTTGCTTAAAAATTTAAAGCAGTACTGTGCTTGATCTCGCCCATCACAAATATGGTTTGTGTGTTCCCTATGTTTTCAATTGTAGAGAGTTTATTCATTACAAAATCTTGGTAGCTCACCATGTCTTTGACTAATATCTTCAACATGAAATCATAATCACCTGCAATATTGTACGATTCGATTATTTCAGGAAGCGCTACAATATCTCTAACAAAATTACTCCCTACATTGCGTGCGTGTTCTTTTAAACGCACATTGCAAAAAACGATCATTCCTAGATTCATTTTTTGCTTGTCTAATAAAGCAACGTACTTCATGATGTAGCCATCTTTCTCTAATCTCTTAATGCGTTCGTAAACCGGAGTAGCCGTTAAAAATAACTTGGCTGCCAAGTCTTTTATATTGATATGAGCATCTTCTTGCAGGTGTTTTAATATCTGTAAATCGGTTGTGTCTAAATTTTCCATAGCGTTTTTTACTGTTGGTGTTCTCTTTTTAAGCCCTAAACAATAAAAAATACTGCTTAAAATGCCTTATTCAGTTCTTATTACTTAGTTAATGCACAAAATTAAGTAATAAACACTAAGCACATACCTTTGTAAAGAAATAAATACTAAAAAATATGAAAACAAACAACTTAGGATTTCCAAGAATAGGTAGCAACAGAGAATTAAAAAAAGCAAGTGAATTATACTGGTCTGGTCAAATTACTGCCGATGCTCTTTTAACTGTTGGTAAAGAGATTAGGTTAGCTAACTGGAAACTACAATCTCAAGCAGGTATTGATTTGATTCCGTCAAATGACTTTTCTTTTTACGATCAGGTGCTGGATTTATCATTAACATTAGGAGTGATTCCGGAGCAGTATGCAGCTTTCGCGAAAGAGAATTCGGTTCTCGATTTGTATTTTGCTATGGCAAGAGGAGCACAAAAAGAAGGACAAGATGTTGTAGCTATGGAAATGACGAAGTGGTTTGATACCAATTACCATTATATCGTACCTGAATTCACAAAAGATCAAGAGTTCAAATTGTTTTCTAATAAAATTATAGACGAATACAAAGAAGCAAAAGCTGCTGGTTTTGAAACTAAGCCGGTAATTATAGGACCCGTTTCTTACTTGCTGCTGGGAAAAGAAAAGCAAGACGGTTTTCACAGCATTGACCTTATCGAAAAATTACTGCCGGTTTATTTCGAAATTTTACAAAAACTACAGGACGAAAAAGTAGCCTACGTGCAGTTTGACGAACCATTCCTGGCCTTAAACCTTACTGATGTTGAGCGAGCTGCTTTAGTGTATACGTACACAAAGATAAACGAGAAATTCCCTCAAATAAAAATCATTCTAGCCAACTACTTTGATTGCTTTGGAGAAAATTTGGCCACAGCCTTATCCCTACCCGTGCATACTTTCCATTTAGATTTAGTGCGTTGCCCTTTGCAACTTGATGATATTTTAGAGTCTAATCTATTAGCCGAAACAACCTCGCTTTCGCTAGGAGTTGTAGATGGAAGAAACATTTGGAAAAACGATTTTAAAAAATCAGTAGCGCTAATTCAAAAGGCGGTAGATGCCCTTGGTGCTGATCGCGTTTTAATTGCGCCATCTTGTTCCTTGATTCATTCCCCTTGTGACTTGGATCTAGAAACTAACGAAGCAACTCTAACAGCCGAAGTGAAACAATGGTTGGCTTTTGCCAAACAAAAAATAAACGAAGTGGTGGTGCTTCGCAATCTGGTATCGGGAGAAATCACTGATTATGACCAAGCCTTATTTGAAGAAAATACGCTTGCAAACGAGAATAAAAAGAAAGCCACCATCATTCATAACGCAGCCGTAAAAGAAAGAGTTGCTGCGATTACCACTGAAGATTCACAAAGAAACAATCCATTCTCTGTGCGAAGACAACTTCAAATTGATGCCTTGCAACTGCCTTTATTCCCTACGACAACTATAGGTTCGTTTCCACAAACTCCTGAAGTGCGTAGCTGGAGAGCGAAGTTTAAAAAAGGAGAATTATCACAAGATGCGTATGATGCTCTTATTCGAAAAGAAACAGAAGAGACGATTCGTTTTCAAGAAGAATCAGGAATTGATGTTCTTGTACATGGCGAGTTTGAGCGTAATGATATGGTAGAGTATTTTGGGGAGCAACTAGACGGATTTGCTTTTACAAAAAACGGTTGGGTTCAAAGCTATGGTAGCCGTTGTGTAAAGCCTCCCGTAATTTACGGTGATGTATCGAGACCACAACCCATGACTGTAAAATGGGCTGAGTTTGCACAATCGCTTACGCCAAAATGGGTCAAAGGAATGCTTACTGGACCAGTAACAATTTTGCAGTGGTCGTTTGTACGTAATGACCAAGCAAGATCGGTAACCTGCACACAAATTGCATTGGCGATTCGTGATGAGGTCGTTGATTTGGAGAAAGCAGGAATTAAAATAATCCAAATCGACGAACCCGCTATTAGAGAAGGACTGCCTTTGCGTAAAGAAGAATGGGCCACGTATCTAGATTGGGCGATTAAGGCTTTTAGAATTTCGGCTAGTGGTGTGAGTGACGATACCCAAATTCATACCCACATGTGTTATAGTGAATTTAATGATATCATTGAAAACATTGCTGCTATGGATGCCGATGTAATCACGATTGAATGTTCGCGCTCACAAATGGAATTATTAGATGCTTTTGCCGACTTTAAATATCCTAACGAAATAGGCCCTGGAGTATATGATATACACTCTCCTCGTGTTCCATCACGTCAAGAAATGGTTGATTTATTAGAGAAAGCTGCAGCAGTAATTCCTGTAGATCAACTTTGGGTGAATCCTGATTGTGGTTTAAAAACACGTCACTGGGACGAAACCAAGAAGGCATTAATCGAAATGGTGAACGCCGCAAAACAAATGAGAGTTGCTGTGAGTGCAGCAGTAATTTAATACCTATAACAAAGCCAAGTTCATCGTTAACTTGGCTTTTTATATTAAAATAGGATGTATCGGTCTTTTCGTTTTTTAAAAGCGGTACGGTCTTTTATAAAATCCCTTCTATTCACTACGTAAGTTCGAGACAAGGCATCATGCCACCCACTGGGAACAGCACCCATGTAAGAAATAAAATCAATAGGTATCAATCTACTAGCGGTGCGGTAAAATATAGCCGTGATTGTAGGTTTGCTACCATCAAATTTTACAACAATAGTTTTAGTAAGCATTTTAGCTAAGGTTCTAGAGAAATAGACTTCGGTAAGGAAGTAATATAGAAATGCAATTAAAATACTGTAAAAGATAATTTCAGCTGGCGTCAAGTGCTTAACCCACTTTGATAAAGTGAGATTATTAAAAGTATCCCCTATAAGTACTAAGGTAGTTCCTGCGCTCAAGATTAAGATATAAACGAATATAGAATCAAGTACAAAATTCCAAAAACGTTGTGCTTTTGTAGCAAGTAGGTGGTTAAAGATTTGGTATTGCTCAGTAATCATGACAAGAAGATTTAGTTAAATAGTTTGCCTTTAAAATATTATACTCTTAAAAATGTGAGAATAAAAGATTAAATGTACTGATTTATAGTCAAATAAAAAAAGTTGTCTTAGAAGACAACTTTTTTTGTATTAATGAATAGTATTTTCCTTACTGTAATTTCCACTTAGTAACTTATTGTGAAAAAACAGCGATGCGTTAGTCTCTTTCATTTCGAACCATTTATGCTCAGTGATATTATTTTTTACTGTTATGTACGCTTGCATACGGTTAGAGTAATATTTCTGTAAGACGTTCATTGCAACACTATCGGCAATAAAAAGCCTATTACACTCTATAAAAAAGGCTAAAATGAATAGTTCGATATTACTCGCTTGTTTTGAATAAACGATTAAATCATTAGTACAAGTAGAGTAAACTAGGTGGATTATATTTTTGGCTATATGTTTTGTATGTTCAATTGTTTTCATAACTGTGTCATTTGATATTACAAATATACTCAGCACTAGGGTGTTGACTTTTACAGTATTTTTTAATAGTGTTATGAGATTGTTGGGACACTCTTTAGAGGGACTTGTGATTGATATTTCAATGTTCCATAGCTAATAGCGGGTAAATCGTTAGTGAGATTTCTAGCCCCGATTGCAGTGAAAATCCTTTTTATTTTTTTTTTAAAGATTAAAAGATTGTAATGGAAAGCGGGAAATAGCTAAAAAAAAGCAGCTATCAAATAAATGATAACTGCTTTTGTATTTAAACTTGTGAATTATATTAAGCTCCACACATTTCACAATCCTCTATTTCGTCAGCTTATACTCTGAAATTAAAATTCCAGCAAACCTAGTTCCTCAAGTCTAATTGCCATAGTTTCTACAGAAACATTAAATATTTCCGAAATTGATTTAAAATGTTCATTGTTATAAGTTTGTGCTGAGGCTAATTTTCTCGATAATCCTCTATTACTTCGAGATTCCATTCTTAATTTTTGCGGTCCTTGTTTAATCAAATTAAAAGCTGAATTTTCATCGATAACAAACTTATTTGTCAAGAACAATTCTTTAAAAACAAATATAACTTGCTTTGTTGGCATTAAAAAATATGATGCAAATTTATCAGCCTGATACTCTTCAATATTGCGATTTGTTCTGGATCCATCAATAGGCAAATCACGATGTAATACCATTTTTTTATGTAGTAGAGCGTGGCCTAATTCATGTGCAAATGTAAAATTCTGAATCTCCTTTTTAACTTTACTTGATATTAAAACAATTTTATTACGCTGATCAATTATACCTGCAACTTGATTTTTAGAATTTTCAGGAGTTAAATCAATTTCATCTTTTACATAGCAGTTATACGACAAACCTTTTTTAAAAATACAATCTGGTTTTAAAATATCAATTGGATGTAAGGAACTATTTTTACCCCAAATAATCATTCTATGTTTCCAAATTACATTTTGCAATGCAATTGCATACGCTTCAATTTCTTGATCAGTTAAGTACTTCCTCCCTTTATATTGATTAATTAAAAAATTAATATCGTTATTCAATAGCAAGTTGTCTTTCACTTCATTTTCAAGAATTTCAAGTTTTGCATTAACCAACATATTTAATTCTTTGAATTTTATTTTTAGGGGATTAGTTTCCTCTAGCTTTTGCTTAATCCATAAATGATCGGTTCCAGGAAAAGATTTTAAATTTAATTGAATTATCGACAAGCAACTTGAAAGCCCTGAAAGTGCAGCACTTAATGCTACATGTGAATCCCCCCTAACAGCCTGAAATCCATTGTCAAATACAAAACCTGCCATTTTGCCAAGTTCAGCACACAATTTGGCGATTTTTAAAGGAATATCAACCGCTACTTTTAACTCCTCTAGCGCTTTAATTGATAAATTATTATGAAGATAAGAGTCATTACGAGAAACTCTATCTCTTTCTTTCCGAGAATTAATAGTCCTTTCAAAATGATCAGAATCTTGCTGAAATAACAAACATAAATCTGGATAAATATGTGATTCTATACGTTCATTTATTTGTATTAAAGCCGGGAAAAATGAAGCATATTTTTCTTTTCCTCGTGTTAAGCTAATTACCGTGATAAGTAGTTTTGCAGATAACATTCCTTGAAATGCTGCAGCGCTTCCTGATCCAGGAATTTCCTTTCCTGAACCAAAGTGATCTAAAAGATCTTCTGTTATAGTTTTTAATAATTCCATCTTTATAGATTATGATTTTAATTGCTAAGCTAGTTTAAAGACTATTTAACAATATGTGTGTATAATTATTCTTGATTTTACTTGTTAAATAAAAAGTTGACTGCCAAAAAAAGCAGTTACCACTACAATAACTGCTTAAATTGAATTTTATCAAAGAGATAAATATTCTCTACTTTTTATTTTATTTCTAAAAATTAAGCTCCACACATTTCACAATCCTCTGGACCTGCATTTTTAGCTAGTTCGATCATTGCTTTGTATTCGTCTGCTGTCATCTCTACTGCAGCTGCTACAGGCGCAGGAGCTGGTTTAGATTCTACAATAACAGGCTCTGCTTTTTTATCATTATTTAAGGTAAACTTAATCGCATCAACCGCAGCTTTTGTTCTCAAGTAGTACATTCCTGTTTTTAATCCTGATTGCCATGCATAGAAATGCATTGACGTTAGCTTAGAATAGTTTGCATTTTGCATGAACAAGTTCAAAGATTGCGATTGATCTACAAAATACCCACGCTGACGTGACATATCGATTATGTCTTTCATAGACATCTCCCAAACTGTTTTATATAAATCCTTTAAGTCTTGAGGAATATTCAAATCTTGAACCGATCCGTTGTTACGCATCAACTCTTGTTTTAAAGTTTCGTTCCACAATCCTAATTCCACTAAATCATGTAATAAGTGTTTGTTTACCACGATAAACTCACCTGAAAGCACACGACGCGTGTAAATATTAGAAGTATATGGTTCGAATGCTTCGTTGTTACCCAAAATTTGAGAAGTAGAGGCTGTAGGCATTGGTGCTACTAATAACGAGTTACGCACACCATGCTCCATAACCTCTTTACGTAAAGAAGCCCAATCCCAACGTCCTGATAACTCTTCATCTTTCATTCCCCACATGTTGAACTGGAATTCTCCTTTTGACATAGGCGACCCTTCAAATGTAGAGTAAGGCCCTTCTACTTTTGCCATTTCCATAGAAGCGGTTACAGCAGCAAAGTATAATGTTTCAAAGATTTCTTGGTTCAATTTTTTAGCCTCATCAGAGGTAAAAGGCAAACGCAACATGATAAAAGCATCTGCTAATCCTTGTACTCCAAGACCTACTGGTCTGTGACGCTTGTTAGAGTTCTCAGCTTCTTTTACTGGGTAGTAATTTCTGTCGATTACTTTATTCAAGTTTTTAGTCACACGTTTTGTTACATTAAAAAATGTTTCGTGATCAAATTTACCGTCTTCAACAAACATCGGTAAAGAAAGTGACGCTAAGTTACAAACCGCAACTTCATCAGGAGAAGTATACTCCATGATCTCTGTACACAAGTTTGACGAACGAATAGTTCCTAAATTCTTTTGGTTTGATTTACGGTTAGCCGCATCTTTATATAACATGTATGGTGTTCCAGTCTCGATTTGAGATTCTAGAATTTTCTCCCACAATTCATGTGCTTTTATTGTTTTTCTACCTTTACCCGCTTTTTCATAGCTTTCATAAAGTGCTTCAAACTCTTCTCCATAAACATCGTACAATCCAGGACATTCGTTAGGACACATTAAAGTCCAGTTTCCGTCTTCTTGTACACGTTTCATGAATAAATCAGAAGTCCACATAGCAAAGAATAAATCTCTTGCACGCATTTCTTCTTTTCCTGTATTCTTTTTCAAGTCTAAGAAATCAAAGATATCTGCATGCCACGTTTCGATATAAATAGCAAAACTACCTTTACGTTTTCCACCACCTTGATCCACGTAACGCGCTGTGTCATTAAAAACACGTAACATAGGAACGATTCCGTTAGAAGTTCCATTTGTACCACGAATATAAGATCCTGTCGCACGAACGTTGTGTATTGCTAAACCTATTCCACCTGCTGATTGCGAAATCTTTGCCGTCTGTTTCAAGGTGTCGTAGATTCCGTCAATACTATCGTCTTGCATCGATAATAAGAAGCAAGAAGACATTTGCGGTTTTGGCGTACCTGCGTTAAATAATGTAGGTGTTGCATGTGTAAAGAACTTTTTAGACATTAAGTCATAAGTTTCTAATACAGCATCAAGATCATCTAAGTGAATACCTACTGATACACGCATTAACATATGTTGAGGTCTTTCAACAATTTTCCCGTTTATCTTTAATAAGTAAGAACGTTCTAATGTTTTAAAACCGAAATAATCGTAATTAAAATCTCTATTATATATGATATGTGAGTCTAAAAACTCAGCATTATCTTGAATTACTTTGTAAACATCATCAGCCACAAGCGGAGAATATTGTCCGTTTCTTGGGTTTACATAGTTAAACATTTCAGTCATCGTCTCTGAAAACGATTTTGTTGTATTTGAGTGTAGATTTGATATTGCAATTCTCGCTGCTAGTTGCGCATAATCAGGATGTGCAATAGTCATTGACGCAGCTGTTTCTGCAGCTAAGTTATCTAATTCAGATGTTGAAACCCCATCATACAAACCTTCAATCACACGCATAGCCACCTTTACAGCATCTACTAAATCATTTAAACCATAGCATAGTTTTTTAATTCTATCTGTGATTTTGTCAAACATTACTGGCTCTTTACGACCGTCTCTCTTTACTACGTACATACTTTTGGTTTTTGTTTAAAATAGAAAATCCCTTTCCTATTTTCATTGTTATTTGTAATATATTTATTTTTGAACAACCCTTTCAAGAATCATTCCTTACTGGTTTTCACCGCTTGAGACCCACTACAAAAAGAGCATAAGAGTCCTGTCGCTATAAAAGCAAGTAAAATTTTAATCAGCCTTTTTTAAAGCATTAACGCTTTTGCGAAAGCAAATTAAGTGTGGTATTAATTTTCTTTTTTAATTAAGATGCTGGATTAAAAATCAGCGTCGAAAGAAATCTTTTGAGCGTCACCATCTGTGTTCATTACACCAGATTTTTGGTATTCGGCTACTTTCTTCTCAAAGAAATTTGTTTTTCCTTGAAGCGAAATCATATCCATAAAGTCAAATGGATTTGAAGTATTGTATTCTCTCTCACAACCTAGCTCTACTAATAATCTATCAGCAACAAACTCTAGGTACTGTGTCATTAAAACCGCGTTCATACCAATCAGACTTACCGGAAGAGACTCTGTAATAAACTCTCTTTCGATATTTAAAGCATCAACAATAATACTTCTAATTCTCTCTTTAGGTACTTTATTTACTAAGTGGTGGTTGTGTAAGTGTACTGCAAAATCACAGTGAACACCTTCATCACGAGAAATCAACTCATTAGAAAATGTTAATCCTGGCATTAAACCACGTTTTTTCAACCAGTAGATTGAGCAAAACGCGCCTGAGAAAAAGATTCCTTCTACAGCTGCAAAAGCAATTAAACGCTCCGCAAACGAATCAGATTCGATCCATTTAAGTGCCCAGTCTGCTTTTTTCTTTATTGCAGGAAAAACCTCTAACGCATTAAATAACTCGTCTTTTTCTTCCTCATCTTTTACATAAGTATCAATCAATAATGAGTAAGTCTCACTATGAATATTCTCCATCATGATCTGGAAACCATAGAAGAATTTTGCCTCAGCATATTGCACTTCGTTAACAAAGTTCTCAGCAAGATTTTCATTTACAATTCCGTCAGAAGCAGCGAAGAAAGCAAGAATATGCTTTACAAAGTAACGCTCATCATCAGACAATTTGTTATTCCAGTCATTTAAATCTTGTGATAAATCAATTTCCTCAGCTGTCCAAAAACTAGCTTCCATTGACTTATAAAACTCCCATATATCATGGTGCTTAATTGGAAAAATTACGAATCGGTTTTTATTTTCTTGTAAAATTGGTTCTATTTGCGACATTATAGTTGTGTGTTTTTTAAAAATTTATAGCGAATTTTTTGGTCTTTCGGTACATTACAAAGGTTGTGATTTGTAGTCAGAAATGAAAGCCAAACTTATCCACAATTAGCTTGAGTTTTTAACAAAGACGAAGAATTATGCAAAATAAAAACAAAACACAATTGACTGTATTTCAATTACTTAAATTTTAACAATCTCTGTTAAGCACCGTAAATAGTGGGTTTTTGAAATCTTAAAAACAGTAAAAAACAGTTACTAAGCACGCTTAAATAAAATTAAACTGTTCTAGATTTCAGAAATTAAAAAAATAATTTAAAAATAGGTGAAAGCCATTTCTTGACTAGCGATTTTTGTGTTCTTCGGCAACTTTATCAAGTTCAGCATACCAGTCCTCACCAAACCTTCTAATTAAGGCCTCTTTGACAAACTTATAGACAGGAACTTCTAATTCTTGTCCTAAAGAGCATGCTGGATCACAAATATCCCATCGGTCGTAATTGACTGCTGCAAATTCAGTAAAGTCTTTTACTCGAATAGGATACAAATGGCAAGATACTGGTTTTTTCCATTCGACTAATCCCTGATTGTATGCTTGCTCGATCCCGCACAAAGCAGTAGGACCATCAAAAATTACATAGGCACAATCCTTACCTTCAATTAGTGGTGTTTCAAGATCACCATCTGTACCGTTTACCCATATTCCTTGTGCTTCGATAGCCTCAATTCCCTGCTTTCGTAAAAAAGGTTTTACCTTAGGATAAATATCTTCTAGTATTTTAGTTTCTGCAGCACTTAGAGGCGCCCCGGCATCACCATCAACGCAGCAAGCCCCGTGACAAGCAGACAAATTACAAACAAAATCTTTTTCTAATATATCTTCTGAGACGATGGTTTTTCCTAATTGAAACATGGTAGTGAACTTGTGATTACAGAGTGCAAAGATAGACAATCAGACTGAAAAGCAGTCCTTAAAAAAACGTTTTTAAAAGTTTGATAATACCAAATCACAAACGTATTTTTTCAAAATTAGAACTGATTTAATAAAAATAATGACAGTAAAATCATTTTTAAACAGAGCAAAAAGCGAATCGCACCGAAAATTTGTATTTGAACCTCATTTTCCTCAAATTTTCACTAAAATGTTTACCTTAGCAGCCTAAATTAATTATATGTTTCTTGACTTAAGAGAAATCATTACCGTAGGCATGGTATTGTTTGCAGTGATTGATATTATAGGATCTATTCCTATTATAATAGACTTACGCACAAAGTTTGGACACCTAGAATCTGGCAAAGCCTCAATTACTTCAGGAGCCATTATGATTGTGTTTCTATTTGTAGGTGAAGAAATCTTAAAACTAATTGGTATTGACGTAGCGTCATTTGCTGTTGCAGGTGCTTTTGTGCTATTCTTTCTAGCACTCGAGATGATCCTAGGAATTAGAATATACAAAGATGAAGAAGCAAGCTCTGCTTCTATAGTACCGTTAGCGTTCCCATTGATTGCTGGAGCGGGTACTATGACAACCTTACTATCATTAAAATCTCAGTTTCATACAATCAATATAATCATTGCCATTGTTCTAAATATTATTGTTGTTTATGCCGTACTAAAATCATCTTCTAAAATCGAAAGAATGCTAGGCGAAAACGGCTTAGGAGTCATCAGAAAGACTTTTGGAGTAATATTACTGGCAATTGCTGTTAAATTGTTTGCAGCGAATGTTAAAGGTTTGTTTGTCTAACATTTTTTTTTATAAATTTACCCCCTAATGTATCTTTTGCTTCTAAAATAATAAAGGAATACTATTGGTTGCCAATGGTATAAAATTTAAAAGCAGCTTACTGAGGCAGAATAAAAAATACCATATCATGAAAATTTTCACTAGCATTTTAGTGTTTTTAGCTTTAGCACTAATCGTATTCAACATTACATTATTAGACTTTAAGCATCCTTTTCAAGGCGATAGTGTTGTAGCTTTTATAGGAATTGCAGCTTCTTTTTGCGCTGTTTTGATCCTGTTAATCTTTAGAATGTCTAAGGCAATCGAAGAAAAAACTAACGATAGACAGTTGTAAGCATTTCTATTTTAAAGCAATTTTGATCTCATGGCATTTTATTTAAAATGCCAAAAGACTTCCATTATCATGCATTAATGAAAAATAGCACTATATTGACCATTCAATATAAAACCACTTCATGCTATCATCATTAATAGGCATCGTTCGCCTGATCGTTTTTGTACTTTTTATTTCGATTTTATCCTTTTCATTTTACGTGGCTAGTTTTTTCATGAACAAAAAAACAGCACAAAAAAACGCTTTACTACTTCGAGACTTTATTTTAAAAGTTGTCAATAAAATTTTAGGTATTCGAGCTACCATTACCGGAGACCTACCCACAATTTCAGGTTTAATCATCGCCAATCATCGGTCTTACTTTGATCCTATCCTTATTGTCACGCACATGAATGCTTTTCCGGTAGGCAAAAAAGAAGTCGCATCCTGGCCATTAATTGGATATTTATGCAAAATATCGGGAGTGATTTTTGTAGAAAGAGAATGTCAAAACAGTAGGGACCTAACGTGTCAAAAGATTAAAAACACCATAAACGAAGGACACTCTGTAATCAACTTTCCTGAAGGCACCACTACTACATTACCCACAACAACCACATTTAAGTACGGCTCGTTCAGGACCGCAACCCAAATAAAAGCTGCAATTATTCCCGTAGCAATCGATTATAAAATTATTTCAGATGCTTTTGTAGGTGACGATACTTTTATACCTCATTTTTTAAAATGTTTTGGAAAACGAACTACAGAAATTAAAATCACCTACTTCCCTCCCATCATTTCAGAAGACCCTGATTACCTATTAAAAACCTCAAAAGAACTTATAGACGCAGAGTTAATCCGATTTAGAAAAGACTGGCACGACGAAAAAAAGTAATCGTTATTTCTTCTTAAGAACTGCTTTTATCATCGCATCCTCCTTAAGAACGATTTCGTAATAGTATTTTTCTCCATACAATTGTCTAGCAAATTCGGCATTAAGATACCTTTTAACTATTGCTTTATTCCCTATTAATCGAAGATCAAGTCCGTTGTTAGAAAGAAACTTCTGGAATTTAGTAAAGTACACATCTGAGGCAGCCATTTTTGTCTTGAAATCAGCAAATTTCATTCCGGAGAACGCTTTTCTATCCTGATCTAATTGTTCGAAAACAAAATTACCTACAATTCCGGATTGCATTAGGTATACTGTATTTTCGTTTCCGTGTTCGAGCTCTAAACCCACAAATAAATCAGGAACGATTCCGCCACCTCCGTATACAATCTTACCTTTGGGCGTTTTAAATTTCAAACTATCCGCTACTTTAATACTGTCTTTATCATAGAGTTCACCATTTTTAAACCTAGACTCTGATTCTTTAAAATACGCCTCCTCATCACCTTTTGCATATGGCTTTTGTATCGATCTCCCGGTAGGCGTATAATATCTAGCCACCGTTAAGCGTACGGCTGAACCATCATTAAAATCCATCTCACGTTGTACTAAACCTTTTCCAAACGAGCGGCGACCTACAATTATTCCTCGATCGTTATCTTGAATAGCACCAGCAAGAATTTCACTAGCTGAAGCACTATTTTCATTGATTAAGACACTAACTGTTCCTTGCTCAAAATCACCTTTTTTTGTAGCGTAGGTTTTCTCAATACTACCTTTTTTATTTTTTGTAAAGACAATTAGTTGCTTATCCTTCAACAACTCATCTGCGATAGCAATAGCTTCTTCCATGTAACCACCACCATTGTCACGTAAATCAATTATAAGGTTTGTTGCTCCCGCCTTTTTTAAAGAAAGCAACCCCTTTCTAAACTCTGCGTAAGTAGTAGCAGCAAAACGATTGATTTTGATATATCCCGTGCTTGCATTGATCATTAAAGAAGCATCAACGCTTTTTAAAGGAATTACATCACGCTTTACTTTTATTTTGATTTTCTTATTTTCTGATTTTCGGTAAATCGTCAGTTCGACTTGTGATCCCTCAGCTCCTTTTAACGAAGAGAATAAGCTATCACTAGGCAGCTTGCGACCAAACAACTTAGTTTTATCGGCATATAGAATTCGATCACCTGCTTTTAAACCTGCTTTAGCTGAAGGCCCGTTTTCCACTGGTTTTATAATAGCCACAGAGTCTTTATACATATAAAAATTAACTCCAATACCTATAAAATCACCGCGCATATTCTCAGCTACTTGCGTTTGCTCACTTGGTGGAACATACACAGAATGCGGATCAAGTTGGCCCATAATACTGTTTACGGTTACATTGACAATTGAATCTGTATCAACATCATCGACATACTCACTGTCTATAAAATCTATTAATTTATTGAGTTTTGTACGCGAATTATTTTTAGCAAAAATTTTATCCTCACGAGGCATTCCTAGGCTTCCGCCAATGACAATCCCTACCGCTAGAGCAGCACATAAATATAAAGGTAAATACGTATTCTTGCTTTTCATTTTATTCTTCTAAATCGGGTATATGATCTACAACTACTCCTGCTTTTAACAAAAATTGAATTCCTGAATCGTCACGATAACCGTTATGATACACCACACGTGTTATGCCTGACTGATGAATTAATTTACTGCAGTCTTTACAAGGTGACAGGGTAATATATAAGGTAGCTCCTTCACAAGATTGAGTTGACTTAGCAACTTTTAAGATGGCATTTGCCTCAGCATGGAGTACATCCCAGCGTGTTAAACCCGCTTCGTCTTCGCAGCAATTATCAAAGCCTGAAGGCGTGCCGTTATACCCGTCAGATATAATCATGCGATCACGTACAATAATTGCACCTACTTGCTTTCGTTTGCAATAAGACAACAATCCCCACTCAGTAGCGATTCTTAAGTAAGCCTTATCGTATTTATTCAATTTCTCTGTATCCATATTATTGTGTCCAAATTTCGTTTTCGATAATCATAGGTACGACTACCCCAATTACAAATGCCGACATCACCAGAGTCCAATCTCTCTTAGAAAATCTAAAAACCGTTTGCGCAATGTACGACAGTATTAAAATTGCAAAAACTACTGCAATTTGCGCTCCTTCTATTCCTAAAGCAAATTCAGCCAAAGGAAGTGTTTTTGAAAGAGCCGATCCTCCTAATATTGATTTAAAATAATTAGAGAATCCTAAACCGTGAATAACTCCAAAAAACAAGGTTGTAAATAATATTACACCTCCTTTATTATTCTTAGCAGCTTTACCTGAGCTAAACAAATTAAACATTGCTGTTAGCAAAATCGTAATAGGTATCAATAACTCAACAAGCGCTGCTTTTACGGTTACGATTCCAAAAACAGAAAGAACAAGAGCAACGGTGTGACCTAGCGTAAATAGCGAGATTAAAAGCAATATCCTTTTCCAATCTTTAAAAGAATATGGAATAGCCAAAGCCATTAAAAACAACACATGGTCGTAAGCATTTATATCTAAAACATGCTTTAATCCTATTTGAAAATAAATCCAAAACTCTGACATAGACTCTTTAATATTAATTGGGTAATGGGATTGTAAACTTACGATTTATTTTGAAGAACAAAGATTAGCTTATGCAAATCCTAACATAAAATTAAGTACAATTAGAATGTTTAATAAAGAAAAATTAAAAAGAAAATTAAAAATTTAAAAATTGAATTATCTTTGTGCGATATAAATAAAAAACTAACTATGTCATTTTCAGATTTATTTGATAGCGAATTCAAACAAAGAAACAAAGGTCACTTTTCATCTATTGTTAGATTAGCATTAGCAGACGGAGTTTTTGCACCAGAAGAGCGCGCTTTTTTAGACAAACTAGCGATTAGACTTGAGATATCTGCTGCAGAATACGAAGAGATTTTAGAGAATCCTGCTAAGTATCCACTCAACCCTCCTTATTTAAATGTAAAAAGAATCGAACGTTTATACGATTTAGCTCGAATTGTTCATGTAGATCATCATTTAGGTGACAACCAAGAGCTAATGTTACACAAACTATGTCTAGGACTTGGTTTTACAACTGAGAATGTCCATAGTGTCGTGACTAGAGCACTTGAATTAGCAGATCAAAAAGCAGATCTTGACTTATTCATCACAGAGATTGAAATCGCAGAGAAAGCGTAACAATAACAGCATAAAAAAAGCTTCCGATCATACAATCGGAAGCTTTTCTATTTTAATGCAGGGTAGTATATTAGTACTTACTTAATTTTGCTTCAAGCATAAATTCTTCTGCTTTTTCCACCATATTATAGCTACCACAAAAGAAAGGTACTCTTTCATGAAGCTCTGTAGGTTGAATTTCCATTATTCTACCAAAACCGTCTGTCGCTTTACCACCAGCTTGCTCTACAATAAAAGCCATAGGATTGCATTCATATAGCAATCTCAGTTTTCCTTTAGGTGCTTTTGAGCTCGTAGGGTAAATATAAATTCCTCCTTTGATCATGTTTCTATGAATATCAGAAACCAGACTTCCTATGTAACGGGAGGTGTACGGTCTATCTCCTTCTTCAGATTGACAATATTTCAAGTAGTTTTTTACTCCTTGAGGAAAATGAATATAGTTCCCTTCGTTGATAGAATAAATAGTTCCATCTTTTGAAAACTGCATGTCAGGATGTGACAGGTAGAAGGTACCAATTGCTGGATTCAATGTAAATCCATTTACACCATGACCTGTTGTATAAACAATCATTGTAGACGTACCATAGATAACATATCCTGCAGCTACTTGATTGATTCCAGGTTGTAAAAAGTCTTCCATAGTAACTGGAGTTCCTATTGGAGTGATTCTTCTATAAACAGAGAATATTGTTCCTACAGACACATTAACATCAATATTTGACGATCCGTCTAATGGATCCATCATTACAATGTATTTGTTGTTATGGCTGTTATCACTTCCTTCTACAGTGATGTATTCATCATTTTCTTCTGAAGCAATACCACAAACAATCTCACGATTAATAAGCGTTTGAATAAAAACTTCATTAGCATAAACATCTAGCTTTTGCTGGTCTTCACCTTGAATATTCTGCTCTCCTGCAGCTCCTGTAATATCTACTAATCCTGCTTTGTTTACCTTATAGTTCACTACTTTGGCCGCCAAACGGATGGAGTTGATAATTCTAGATAATTCACCTGACGAGTATTGAAAGGCATTTTGGTTTTCGATAATAAATTCGCCTAAAGTCTTGTTGCGTTCTTCCATTAAGAAATCGTTGTAGTTAATTTGAAGTAACAAATATCGGTTTTTTTGTGAAAATGAAATCAATAAAGTTTACTTAGTTTGCGAGTATTGTATATTTGCTAATAAAAGAACTATTTTAAAACCAAATTGCATAGCTATTAGGCTACTACATTTTATAAAAAACAAGAATATGGTAATTAGAAAAGGAGAAAAAAAGGATATGAAAGCCGTATTAGGTCTTATTCAAGAATTAGCTGACTTTGAAAAAGAACCAGATGCCGTGCTTATCTCCGAGGAGGATTTAATACGTGATGGTTTTGGACCTGAGCCATTATTCTCTGTTTTTGTAGCCGAAATACCTTCAAACACTAGCGCAGCTGTAGATGGAAATGAAATCGTAGGCATTGCCTTGTATTACTATCGTTACTCTACCTGGAAAGGCAAAACACTTCATCTTGAAGATCTTGTTGTAAAAAGCGAACAACGCGGTACTGGAGCAGGGTATGCACTGTATTCTGAAATTATAAAACAAGCCAAAAAAGACCAAGTAAGAAGAATCGATTGGAATGTTCTTGACTGGAATACTCCAGCGATAGACTTCTATGAAAAAACTGGAGCAAAGGTTTTACAAGAGTGGCACAGTGTACAAATGGATGAGGCAGGAATAAATGATTTTGTTGCCAATAAATTAAGAGACTAAATAAGTAGCATTATAAATACCGTATAGATAAGATATGAGAGTATTCAAATTTGGAGGGGCATCGATAAAGGATGCAGCAGGAATAAGAAATGTACATGATTTACTAGAGAAAGTGGGATATGAGGATGTGCTACTGGTTGTTTCTGCAATGGGGAAAACAACAAATGCGCTTGAGGTAGTAATCAAAGACTATTTTGATAAATCTCCAGCACTAAAGTCGTCAGTTCAAGAAGTGAAAAAATACCATAACGAAATCATTATGGATCTTTTTGAGGATGAAAAGCAAGAAGTCTTCGGGGCGGTGAACAAATTATTTGCCGATTTAGAGTACTTCTTAGAAAACAATAAATCACCTAATTACAATTTTGTATACGATCAAGTGGTGAGTTATGGTGAATTGATCTCGACCACCATTCTTGCTTACTACATGAATTTTAAAGCTATAGATACGCAATGGATTGATGTACGTCATTTTATTAAAACAAACGCAAACTATAGAGACGCAGAGGTAGACTGGGAGGCAACACAATACAACATTTCGAAAAATATAAAGCGCAAGAAATTAAATATTACACAAGGTTTCTTAGGATCTGATGATAATAATTTTACCACTACATTAGGTAGAGAAGGATCAGATTATACTGCTGCAATTTTTGCTTACTGCTTGAATGCCGCAAGCGTAACAATCTGGAAAGATGTACCGGGAGTCATGAACGCTGATCCACGTTATTTTGAAAACGCTAGTTTATTAAATCAGATTTCGTACCGTGAAGCTATCGAATTAGCATTTTATGGTGCGACTGTAATTCACCCAAAAACGTTGCAACCATTACAGAAAAAGGAAATCCCTTTGTATGTTAAATCATTTATTAATCCTTTATTAAAAGGAACTAGTGTCTCTAAGGGAACTGCACTAGAACCTTATTTGCCCTGTTTTATCGTCAAAAGAAAACAACTATTAATTTCGTTATCATCAATTGATTTTTCATTTATAATGGAAGAAAATATTAGCGAAATATTCTCTTTGTTTCACCAGTATAAATTAAAAGTGAATTTAATTCAAAATTCAGCAATTAGCTTTTCTGTTTGTGTTGAAGATAAATTTGACAATTTTACAGAGATGAATACTATTTTATCTAAAAAATTCAAAGTAGACTTCACTGATAATGTTACTCTATATACTATTAGACATTTTAATGATGCCGCAGCAGAGACTGTTGAAAGCGGCAAAAAAGTGATCTTAAAGCAAGTGAGTAAAGAAACCATGCAAATCATTACCAGCGAGGATTAACTACTTTCATACTATCAAAAAGGGCAATCGTATATTTTATGTGATTGCCCTTTTTTAATGGACTATTACTTAATATTTTGGTAATCTACAGTATATATCTCTGTGCTTTTCTGTATGTACCTTACAGTTTATAAAAGATTTACATACAATGGTAGCTACAAAGTGCAAAACAATCCTAATAGCCGTTTCTAATTCTGGTTTAGAAAATGCGATACAAAGTATCGTATTAATCAAAGCGATGCAGGAGCATAACTTAATTCCCATCCTTGCTTCAGAGGGAGAAACATACCACTTTCTTATCAAAGAATTCCCCTACATCAAGATTTTACAACTCCCATCATACGCCATACAAGTAAACACAAAAACATCCCGGTTGTCATGGAACTCGTTACATACTATCCCAGGACTTCTTCTAGCCATTAGAAATGAGAAAAAAATACTTAAAAAATGGATCGAAAAATATGAGCTCGAAGGAATCCTATCCGACGGACGATTAGGCTTAAGTAGTAGAAAAATCCCTTCTGTTTATATCGATCGACAATTAAATCTTAGTCTGAAGTATCCTAAGTCGATTGTAGTGAATTTCTTTTATTCGAAAATAAAGAAGTTTGATGAATGCTGGCTGCAGACCGATAGCGCAAATCATACGGAGAATAATACAGCTGCAAACGCTCCTTTATTCGGTTTAAAACTCAAATATCTAGCAAAGATTAGTCGCATGCACTACAGAGATCTCCCGATGAAGAATAAATTGTTAATAGTAGTTTCTGGAAGCGAACTACAACGAGCAGCCATGCAGCAAAAATTGCAACGTGATCTAGAACATTTTAGCAGTAAGGTTATTTTCATAAAAGGTGTTTTCGAAAAAAACCAAGAAAAAGTGACAGCCAACAACATTACTTATTACAATTATCTAACTACAAAACAGTTAGAAACAGCACTCAATGAAAGTGAGATTATACTGTGTAGACCGGAAGATTCTATACTACTAGACTTGAAAGAACTAAGCAAAAAAGCCTTTTTTATTCCTGAATATAATCATGACCTACAACTAAAAATAGCATCTAAATTACAAAACAGCTTACAAGCACCTTACGCTTTATTAGAAAATTTTAAAACAGACTGCTTAAATGAAATACCCAAGTATCAAGGCTTAACTAAAACAAGTGTAACTGTAGATTGGGAGGGCTTGTTTAAAATTTTCAGAACTGCATAGCCTTCCCTTATTGGAATAAAAAAAGCAACCTGATTATAGGTTGCTTTAATTTTTAAATATATCTATTTTTTAATTCATAGAGACAATAATAAATTCACTTCTTCTATTGGCTTGGTGCTCTGTTTCTGAACATTGTACTCCATCTGCACATTTATTTACTAATTGAGATTCGCCATACCCCTTAGCAGTCAAACGATTTGCAGCAATACCTTTCTTAATTAACCACGCCTTTGTTGCTTTAGCTCTTCTATCAGATAAAGCCTCATTATAGCTTTTTGTTTGTCTGCTGTCAGTATGTGAACGAATATCTATTTTCATAGTTGGATTTTCTTGCATAACAATCAAGACTTTGGCTAATTCAAATGCAGCATCTTTACGAATGAAAGACTTATCTAAATCGAAGTAGATAATTGGAATCTCTAACGTTTTAGCTAAGTCAGATCCAACACCAACTTGCTTGATTCGTTTTGACAAAGCCAATGGTAAAGTACTACTACCACTTTCATTTGGAATAACTATACTAGACTCTGCAACTTGATATTCCTTTTTATCGGCTCGAACGTAATATTTATTAGCACATAAAACGCTGAATGAATACATCCCTTCCTGATTTGAAAAGGTCTCTTCAATCACTGCAAACTTCTCATCAAATAGCGTCACTTTTGCATTCCCAATAATTGCATTGCTCTCGCTATCGGTTATCAACCCTTTTAAAGATTGCTCGCATAATAACGGTTTAGTTTCAACAAATTTGTAGATATCATCGTAACCTAATCCTCCAGAACGATTTGAAGTAAAGAAACCTTTACGCGTTTCATTGTTAATCAAGAAAGAAAAATCATCACTCTCGCTATTAATTGGAGAACCTACATTTTGAATATCATTAAAATTCTCATTTTTAAGTGAAGTAACATAAACATCTAATCCTCCCAGTCCTGGTCTACCATCAGTTGCATAATATAGTTGGTTATCACTTGATATAAACGGGAAAGTCTCTCTTCCTTCTGTATTTATTTTAGCACCTAAATTTACAGGAGTTGCATAACTTCCATCTGCATTAATTGCCACTTTGTACAAATCAGACTGGCCAAAAGTTCCGGGCATGTCTGAGGCAAAATAAAGAGTTTTTTCGTCAACACTTAATGTTGGATGTGCCACGCTATAATTGTCGCTGTTGAAAGGTAGCGCAACTATATTTGACCATTTTCCATCGGTCAAAGTAGACTTATAAAGTTTTAACAAAACTACTCTTTGCTCATCTTTTCCAATCTTTCCATCTAGGTAATTATTTCTTGTAAAGTACATCGTCTTTCCATCTTTTGTAAAAATAGGCGTAGACTCATGAAATTTTGAATTAACAGCATTTGCTAATCGCTGAGGAGATGATAGCGTTCCATCCTCATTTATATCTGAACTATATAAATTTGTGAAAGTTTGATTTGTCCACCTGAATATCTTTTTTGAAACTCCTCCAGTATCTCTTGCTGAGGCAAAAATTAATTTACCGTCATAAATAGCAGCTCCATAATCCGAATAATTTGAATTTATCCCTGCATCTTCAATCGTGAATCTGCCTGAATTTGCTTTAATAACGGCTAGATAATCTCGATTATTACTAAATAATTTTCCTCGTTGATCATTGCCAGATTTTTCATTAAACAATTCTAGCATTTTATCTGCCTTTTTATAATCCTCTACTGCTTTTAAAGATTGAGAATATCGGTAATAATATTCCGGTTCTTGATCTTTATTCATATCAAATAGAGCTTCGTACCATTTTGCAGCTTTATCTAGCTGAGCATTGAAATAGTAGGCATTCCCTAACTTTTGGAACATATCCTCATCCTTATACCCTCGCTCAGCAATTTTCTCATAAGTAGCAATTGCGTCGTAATAAGCATATTTATCATATTGTTTGTCTGCTCTAGAAACAGCTCCATTTTGAGCATAAACCGCGCATGCAAAAAAAGATAATACTATGCTGTATAATATATTTGTAAATTTCATAATTGGTAGTTTTAAAAGAATCTTGGAGAAACCATTTTATTGTATCTATTAAACAATTCAAAACGCAAGAAAATCTCATGTGACCCTGAATTGTAATTCGCTAGACGTGTAGTCTCTAAATCATACCCATAACCTATAAACCATGAATCACTTACTTGAAAACCTGCCAATGCACTCAATGCTGCACTCCATCTGTAAGCTACTCCTACAGTAAACTTTTCATTAAACATGAAGTTTCCCGAAACATCAACTTGTAATGGAGCTCCTGAAACAAGCTTAGTCATTAATGCCGGCTTGAACTTAACGTTGTAAGACAAATCAAACACATGTCCAGCAGTTAGGAAATAGTGAATACGTTCACTTGCCAAATAAGTATTCCCACCTGTTTTAGCATACTTATCAAAATGTTTTGTCTCTAATAAATTAGGAGCCGAAATACCTATATAAGTATCATCAGAGTGCCAATAAAGCCCTACTCCAATGTTAGGCGAAAATTTGTTATCAATATTTGTAGCAAAACTATATTCATTACTATCATACAAGTTTAACTTATTGAAATCAACGTTTAATAAATTGGCAGACCCTTTGATTCCAAATGATAATTTATATTGTTCGGATGTCTTAATTGAATATGAAAAGTCAACCGCTAAATTATTCTCATCTGAAGGACCTATTCTATCATTAATCAATGAAATCCCCAATCCCACATTACTGTTATTTATGGGTGTATGCACTGAAAACGCATTAGTCACTGGAGCACCATCTAGTCCTACCCACTGCGTCCTATGTAAAGCAAATACACTTAGAGCCTCACGTGAACCAGCATAAGCTGGGTTCACATTAATCGTGTTGTACATATACTGTGTAAACTGAGCGTCTTGCTGTGCATAGATCGCTCCAGATAATAACAGTAAGAATATCATTAGTTGTCTTTTCATCATTTTCTATTTTAAGTCTTATTGTTTTTACTATCTGTTTATGTATAAATATCCTGCTTTCTGCTGAGATGTAGCTGAACCATCGTTGTATCGTAGGATATAGAAATACGTTCCTTCAGGTAATTCTGCAGATTGATTAACCGTTACTCTTCCTTCTGATCGTCCTCTAAACGCTCTATCACTATTGTTGTATCCGCTTGTTTCAAAAACTAATACACCCCATCTGTTGTATATTTCAATTGTGTTCTCAGGATAGCATTCTAATCCTCTAATTCGTAATATTTTATTATCACCACTACCATTAGGAGCTACTGCATTAAAGACTTCAATAACACAACCAACAACTCCTAAGACTGTTTGTTCGTCATTTGCGTCACTGCTGCTATCAGATAAGTCACTTACGGTAGTTCCTTCAGGACTTGTACCTTCAACCATTGCTTGGTTGCTTACCGATCCTAAATTAATATCATTTTGAGTTAAAGCGTAAACACCTGTATAAGCTGTTGTGTTAATCTCGCCCACTCCTAAACTAATTAGCGGACTTCCTGTTAATACTAACCCTGGCAAGTTATCAGTAATAGTCACATTTGATAACGGTACGTTACCCGTATTTGTAATTTGGAAGCTGTATGTAATTGTTTCTCCTGCTTGTGCAAAACCATCTCCATTGTTGTCATCAAATACAGCTGTCTTAATAACTGCGATACTTGGTAACTCTTCGACAATAATAGTTGCTTCAGCTGTTGCACAATTTAATGGATTAACAATATCACATATAGTATAGTTTATAGTGTAAATACCTCCCATAGTATTCGGCTCAATAAATACATTCCCATTAGCCGCAATGCTTAAAGGTCCATTTGTAACTGGTAATAAAGTAATTCTAGATGGATCTAAAATAGCACCATTACCTAGGTCATTATCTAAAACATTTAGACCAGTGTCTCCACCTGCTACCCCACTAATTGGTCCATGAATATCGTCTAATGCATTTAGTATATTAACACCTACAACGACAGAAGCAGTTGTAATTGCGCAATTAACTGGATTAGCACCAACTTCACAGATAGTATATTCTATTGTATAAGTTCCTGCTGGCGTATTTGGCGCTAAGGTCAATACCCCTTCAGAATCAATACTCAACGGTCCAGTCATGATTGGCGTTACATCTGTATTCGCAGCCGTAACTGGCGCTCCATTTAATAAGTCATTGTCTGTTACTGTTCCAACTATAGTTGGGTTTGTAACACCTGGAATCTGCAAATCAAAGGCAACATCACTATTTGCAATTATTGGATTCAAGACTACAACTGTAGCTGTGGCTAAATCACAATTTGCTGGATTAGCTCCTACTTCGCATAATTGATAAACAACACTGTAGGTTCCCGATACCGTATTTGGCGCTAAGGTCAATACGCCTTCTGAATCAATGCTTAATGG
>NZ_JABSNL010000003.1:231747-330361 GCF_013294025.1 Flavobacterium aeripolare | reverse complement strand
ACAGAGGTACTTACAGGATTAAGTGACACTGCAATTGTAACTGTTACTTATGATAAAATATTCCCAACTGCAGAGAATGACTTAAGTTCAGGAAACACACCTAATACTGCAGTGTCAATAAATCCTATTTTAAATCCATCTGGATTAGATAGCGATGCTGATGGAACTATAGATCCGGCTACTGTTAGTTTAGTAGCACCTGCAGGGGCGACAGCTGTTGTAGTGGATAGTAATGGAGATGTTACAAGCTTAGTGATACCTGGTGAAGGTACATGGAGTGTTGATCCGGTAACTGGAGTAATTACATTTACACCTTTACCAACTTTCAATGCAGATCCAACACCAATAGCATATAATGTTGAAGACAATGATGGAAACCAATCAAATGATGCTACGGTAACTATTGATTATAGCCCTATCGCAACAAATGATACAAACATTATTCCTGCTACCATTGGTCAGCCAGTTACAATAAATGTAATTGCTAACGATACAACAGGAGACTTAGTTGATATAACAACTGTTGAACTTGATCCATTGAGTGTACCAGGCGGTATTGCGATATCTCCAAAAGAGGTTAACGTACCAGGAGTTGGAACATGGATTGCAGATGATGCAGGAAATGTAACCTTTACTCCGGATCCAGCTTATACGCTTGATCCTCCGGTAATCAAGTATACAGTAAAAGATAATGAAGGAAATGTTTCAAATCCGAGTACAATCACTTTAGATTATGCTCCAATTTCTTCGCCAGATCTTTCGACTGGAAATCCAATTAATACGCCTGTTGTAATTGATGTGATTGCAAATGACATCAATGGAGACGTAATTGATCCAACAACAGTAAGCTTAGTAAATCCTGGAAGCGCTACAAACATTGTAACGGATGCCAACGGAGACATTACAAGTTTAGTAATTCCTGGAGAAGGAACTTGGAACGTTGATTTAGTAACTGGAACGGTAACGTTTACACCGAACCCAGGCTTCATTACAAACCCAACTCCAATTAATTATAATGTGGAGGATAATGAAGGAAATCCATCTAATAATAGTTTGATTACTATAGAGATGAAGCCGCAAGCTGATTTAGTTGTAACTAAAACAGATAGCAAAGAGAAGTATACACCTGGAACGAACAGCGTTTATACAATCGTTGTTAAAAATAATGGTCCGGCAGTAGCTACTAATGTGGTAGTACTTGACGATATTACAAGTCCAATTCTAGAAGCTGTAACCACATGGTCAGCTGTAGGAACGGGAACTTCGGTACCGCCAAATGCAAGTGGATCAGGTGATATTACAGCAGTAAATGCTACAATAGCAACTGTTGCAGTAGGAGAGACAGTAACTTATACGGTAACGATAGCGGTGCCAAGTAATTACACTGGAGAGCTAGTTAATACGGCGTCTGTTAGTTCAGATGTTGAAGATCCGGATACTACTAATAATAGTCAAACGGATATCGATACTATGGCTGCGCTTTCTGAAATTGCAGTAGTTAAAACAGTAGCTAGTACAAGTCCATATGAGGTTGGTGGGAACATTGAGTTCTTAATTACAGCAACTAATAATGGTCCTAGTGATGCAACGGGTATAAATATCGTTGACAAATTACCTAGTGGTTATAACTTAGTTAGTGTTACTCCTAGTATAGGAACATACACTCCAGCAAATGGATTATGGAACGTAGGTGGATTGACTAATACATCTTCTGCTACATTAACAGTTGTTGCTACAATAAATGAAACAGGTAATTATACCAATAGTGCAGAGGTAACTAAAGTTGATCAGTTAGATCCAAATGGTATTGTTCATGGTAACAATACTCCAAGTGAAATTGACCAGTCAGATGTTACTATTGTTCCAGTCAAAATTGTTGATTTGGTAACGACTAAAACAGTTGATAATTCTAGTCCTAATCAAGGAGATATCGTTAAGTATACTTTAACGGTTGTAAATAAAGGGCCTAGTACAGCTACGGGAGTGAATCTTACTGATGATCTACCAGCTGGTGTGACTTACATGTCACATGTTGCGACTGGAGGAACGGTCAATACATATTCTGGAGGTCTATGGACAATCGGAAGTATTAATATCGGATCTTCTGCAACATTGGTAATTGATGCTAAAGTTACTGCTGCGGGTACAACTGCTCAAACAGCAATTGTTAATACAGCAACCGCTGCTTCAGGGGATCAGTCAGATCCAACTACAGTTGGCGATGATTTAACTGAACCTATTACTGTAACTAGCGCAGATTTAGTAACTGAGAAATCAGTAAGTAATGCAACTCCTGCCGAAGGAGAAACGGTTACCTATAGTATAAAAGTTACTAATAATGGACCAAGCCCTGCAACAGCAGTAAGTTTAACTGATATTCTTCCTAGTGAAGTTACTTATACTAGTAATAGTCAAGGAGCAGATTATAATTATGGCTCAGGTCTTTGGTTAGTAGGTGATCTAGCAGTTGGAGAGATTAAAGTTCTTGATATTAACGTAATAGTTAAAGCTGGAATGGCAGGAAAAACAATTGTAAATACAACTACAGCAGCTAAAGGAGATCAATCAGATCCAACAAATGTTGGTAATGATTTAGATGAGACAATGATTGTTCAAAACAATGCAGATGTAGTACTTACTAAAGTAGTAGATAATAATTCTCCTAATGTAGGTGACACCGTAACTTATACTGTTACAGTAGCAAATAATGGTACAACTTTAGTAACAAACTTGGTTGTAACAGATGACTTACCTGCAGGTTTAACATATGTTTCTGGAACTCCTGCAAAAGGAACTTGGACATCACCTAATTGGACAGTGGGAACTTTGCTTCCTGGTGAAAAAGGGTCAATAGTTATAAAAGCTATTGTAGGTATGGATCAAGGAGGTCAAGTATTAACTAATACAGTTACAAATACTCAAGATCAAATGGATGTTAATTTAACACCAGATGATCCTTCAGAGACAATAACTGTTACAAGTTTAGATTTGGCTGTTGTTAAAACTGTAAGTAATGCAACACCTAACATTGGTGATACAATAACTTATACAATTCAAATTACGAATAATGGTGCTAGTGATGCTACTAATGTTAGCTTAACTGATAACTTACCAGTAGGAGTTACTTACATAAGCAATACTGTTTCAAGCGGTTTCTTTAACGCAGGATCAGGATTATGGACAGTAGGTGATATGACTAACGGTTCAATAGCAACTCTTACTTTAAGTGCTAAAGTAAATGAAGGTACTTACGGTACTACAATAACCAATACCACAACGGCGGTTAAGGCAGATCAATCTGATTCTAACTTGTCAAATAATATTGGTATAGTAGCTATAGTTCCAACGGCGTTCATTGATCTGCGTCTTACTAAAGAAATAGTAGCTAACGTTACTGCTC
This sequence comes from Flavobacterium aeripolare, assembly GCF_013294025.1. Taxonomy (GTDB): domain Bacteria; phylum Bacteroidota; class Bacteroidia; order Flavobacteriales; family Flavobacteriaceae; genus Flavobacterium. The sequence continues at coordinate 326,961 of NZ_JABSNL010000003.1, read as the reverse complement.
CTGAAGTTGGCGATATGATTACTTTTGAAATTAGAGTGATTAATGATGGTCCTACAAAAGCAACAGGGGTTCAAGTGGTTGATCTTATACCTTCTGGTTATAAGTTTATAAACTACAGTTCTTCTATTGGAACTTATACTCCTACAACGGGATTATGGAACATTGGCTTCATCGAAGTTGATAATACAGCAATCTTGTTAGTAGATGTCGAAGTTCTTAATTCAGGTGATTATCTAAATTGTGCTGAAATCACAAGAGCTAATGAACCAGACGTTGATTCAACACCGGGGAACGGTAATGTGAGTGAAGATGACTATGCGTGTGCTTCGGTATCACCTAATCAATCTGTAGATCTTGCAGTAGTTAAAACGATACTTAAAAATAATAGTAACCCTGAAGTAGATTCAGAAATATCATTTGAGATCTTATTAACTAACAATGGAAATATAGACGCAACTGATGTTGTCGTGTCAGATTTACTTCCTGCAGGTTATACATTTGTAAATTATAGTTCAACTAAAGGAATCTATGATTATGTGACTGGAGACTGGAAAGTAAGTAAAATACTGAATGGAGAAACTGAAATTCTAATTGTTGATGTTCTGGTAAATGAGTCAGGTAGTTACTTAAACTGTGCTACTATCACGGCATTACATCAAACAGATACTAATCCAGATAACAATGTGAGTTGTATCGCTGCTGAACCAATAGCAGTTATAGATTTAGAGTTAAGTAAAACTGTAGATAACATACAACCTATAGCCGAGACTAATGTTGAGTTTACAATTACGTTGACAAACAGAGGTCCAAGTAATGGAACAGGAGTAGTGGTTAAAGATTTGTTGCCTAGTGGATTTACTTTCGTGAATGCAACTACAACAACTGGAACTTACGATCAGGTTACAGGTTTATGGAACGTAGGTAACATTGCTATCGATCAAACACAAGTGTTAAAAGTTGTAGCCTTTGTATTGCCAGTAGGAGAGTTTACAAACGTAGCTGAAGTTATAGCTGCAAATGAACTTGATATTGACTCTACACCAGGAAATAACAAAATCCTTGAAGATGACCAAGATGCTGTAACGATTGAACCTGAAATTTCGATTGTATTATCAGAAGGTTTTACACCTAATGGTGATGGTATAAATGATGTATTCGAAATCCAACATTTACAAGTACTATACCCTAATTTTAGTATGGAAATTGTAAACAGATACGGAAACATTGTTTACCAATACAAACACAATGGGGATAAATTTACAACGCCTAAATGGTGGGATGGTTACTCTAACGGTAGATGGAATTTAACAAATGACACTCTTCCAGCAGGAACGTATTTCTATACTATCTACTTTAATAATGATGATAGAGCGCCGCAAACAGGGTGGATATATTTAAGAAAATAAACCAAAATAATAAAGGGAGAGGAATGATACCATTTCTCTCTCTTAATTTTAAATTTAACATACAGTCTATATGAAACTATTTAAATTACTGACAGCAATTTTTGTTTTCATACTATTTACATCTAGCGTTTACAGCCAGCAAGATCCACAGTATACGCAGTACATGTACAATATGAATATTCTAAATCCCGCTTATGCTGGTTCCAAGGAATATACAACTATTGGTATACTTGGACGAACCCAGTGGGTAGGAGTTGATGGAGCGCCACAAACGGCAACAATGTCTATCAATGGACCTGTGGGACGAAATGTAGGTTTAGGATTCTCGGTAATACATGATGAAATTGGTCCTGTAAAGGAAGATAACGTTTATGCTGACTTTTCATATACGATACACACTTCAGATGAAGGTAGATTAGCATTTGGTGTAAAAGCGGGAGCTACTTTTTTGAATGTTCGTGAGATTATTACAGTTGATCCAGATCCATTAAATACACCAATAAACCAAATAGCACCTAATTTTGGTTTGGGATTGCTTTACTATAAGGAGCGTTTTTATCTTGGTGTTTCTGCACCAAATATTTTAGAAACAAGGTATCTAGATAAAAGCAATGGAATTGTTTCTACAGCTTCAGAAAGGATACACTACTTTGCTACTGCTGGTTATGTCTTTGATCTTGATTACAACTTAAAATTAAAGCCATCCGCTTTAGTTAAAGCGACGACAGGTGCACCGCTTTCAGTTGATTTGTCTGTTAATATGTTGATTCAGGAAAAACTGGAATTAGGTTTATCAATGAGAATTGATGACTCTGTTAGTGCCATGGTAGGTTTCCAAGTTAGCAATTCGCTTAGAGTAGGATATGCATACGATTACACCACAACTAGATTTGGAAATTTCAATTCTGGTTCACACGAAATTATGTTGATCTTTGATATTAATAAGAAAAAATTGAAAAGCCCTCGTTTCTTCTAAAAACAAACAAACATGAAAAAAAATACTCTTATTATATTACTGCTTTTTGTAGTTCTGGGTCATGCTCAAGATGCCAATTATACTATTAAAAATATAGAAGATAATAGTAAATACTCCGATTTTGGTCCTACTTATTATGGCGATAATCAAGTGATTTATGCCTCGTCGAGAAAAGTGAAAGGAAAGAGGAATAAAACGTGGTACAAAAACAGTCAGCCATTTTTAGAATTGTACAAAGCTACTGTTGATAGTACAGGAGAATTTGTGGAATCTAATTTATTTTCAAAAAACCTGAATACAAAGTATCACGAATCAAATGTTGCTTTTACAAACGACGAGAAAACAATCTACTTCTCTAGCGATAATTACACAGATAAGAAAAGACATACTGATAAAGATGGATGGGTTTTAATTCAGCTTTACAAGGCTACAGTTGATAGTACTGGAACATGGGTAGATGTTAAAAAACTACCTTTCAACAGTGATGAATTTGATACGGGTCATCCATCATTAAATGCGGATAATTCGATCTTATATTTTACATCAAATAGACCTGGTTCATATGGTTTAACAGATATTTGGGCTGTAGATGTTTTGGGAGAAGATAGCTATGGCGAGCCGTACAATCTTGGTCCTAATGTGAACAGTACGAGAAGTGAAATGTTTCCATACATTGATACTGATAATGTACTTTACTATTCTTCTGATGGTAAAAATTATGGTAATGGAGGTTTAGATCTTTATGCTGTAAAAATTAAAGATCGATTGGGAATGAATGAGGCTGTCAACCTAGGTTTGCCTCTGAACAGTTTGAAAGATGATTTTTCAATGGTTTTTCAAAAAGGCAAGAAAACAGGACACTTCTCATCTAATAGAGATGGTGGAAAGGGAGATGACGATATTTATTATTTCGAAGAACTAGTTAATCCAATAATAGAAAATTGTAAGCAACTTGTTCAAGGTGTTGTTCGTGAAAAAGAAACTGGAGCTTTACTTCCAGGAGCCTTAGTAACCTTATATAATGCTAAAGGAGAAAAAGTTGAAAGTGTTATAGCCGATAAATTTGCAAGCTTTGCTTTTAATGTAGACTGTGAGGCAGGCTATAGAGTTACAGGTGCAAAAGAATTCTATGATATGGATGAAGAGTCATTTACAACTTCAAACGTTGCTGATCTAGCCTTATCAATTGGTTTAGATTTAGGGTCTAATGAGTTTGTTTTTGTAAGAGATAAACTAATGATTAAGATTAATCCTATTTACTTTGATTTAGATAGATCATTTATTCGACCTGATGCTGCGTTAGAGTTAGAGAGAGTACTTACTATAATGCAGAAATATCCTTTGATTAAAATCAGTCTAGGATCACATACAGATAGTAGAGCTGCTGACGCCTATAACTGGGCGCTATCTAATCGAAGAGCAAAATCATCAAAAGATTGGTTAGTCAAAGCAGGTATCGATCCTAGTAGACTTACCGCTAGAGGTTATGGTGAAACAGAACTCGTAAATACATGCTCAAATGGAGTTTCTTGTTCTGAATTTGATCACCAGTTGAATAGACGAACGGAATTTGTAATAACAAATCCCGAGGTTATAAAATAAGTAAAGTAAAATACTATTTTTAGGACTTTCAGTTTTAAGGATTGTAATAATATAAAGCCACTTCATGTAGAAGTGGCTTTTTTTATACTTAAATATATTTATCAAAAAATTCTCGAGAAGATATTTAAGCATTAAAAACAACAAATCAAGAAATAGTCATTAAATTTGTACCATGCAAATGGAGAAAAAAGACATACGAGCAGTATCAAAAGAAGTTTTACGCGAATTTTTTGTAACCAGTGGAGACAAAGCCTTTCGTGGAAATCAAGTATATGAGTGGTTGTGGAGTAAAGGAGCGCACAGTTTTGAGGATATGACAAATATTTCTAAAGAAACGCGTGCCATGCTGGAACAAAATTTTGTGATCAATCACATTAAAGTAGATACCATGCAAAGATCTGAAGACGGTACAGTAAAAAACGCCGTTCGCTTACATGATGGTTTAGTGGTTGAGTCAGTATTGATTCCTACTAATACAAGAACAACAGCTTGTGTTTCTAGTCAAGTAGGTTGTAGTTTAGATTGCAACTTTTGCGCTACAGCACGATTAAAAAGAATGCGAAACTTAGAACCTGCCGAAATTTATGATCAGGTGATAGCTATAGATAAGGAAAGTCGTTTGTATCACAATCATCCGCTTTCTAATATTGTTTTCATGGGAATGGGTGAACCATTGATGAATTACAATAATGTATTAAAAGCGATTGAAATGATTACTTCTGAAGAAGGATTAGGAATGTCGCCTAAACGTATTATGGTTTCCACATCAGGAGTACCTAAAATGATTAAGAAACTAGCTGATGATGATGTAAAATTCAAACTAGCGGTATCATTGCATTCGGCTATAGATGAAATACGTGCTCGAATCATGCCTTTTAGTGCTAATTTTCCTTTGGCCGATTTAAGAGAGTCATTAGAATATTGGTATAGAAAAACCAAATCAAAAATTTCTTATGAGTACGTAGTTTGGAAAGGAATCAATGACAATAAAGAATCAGTTGATGCCTTAGTAAAGTTTTGTAAATACGTCCCATGTAAGGTAAACTTAATTGAATATAATCCAATTGATGATGGTGAGTTTCAACAAGCCTCTGAAGAAGCTACAAACGCTTACATAAAGGCTCTGGAAGCTAGTGGAATTGTAGTCAAAGTAAGAAGGAGTAGAGGGAAAGATATTGATGCCGCTTGTGGACAATTGGCTAATAAAGAAGCTTAATTTAGTTTTATTTAAAATATGTAAAAAAGGGTTTGACAATAATGTCAAACCCTTTTTTTATGCGATTAAAAATAAGATATTCAGCATTATTAGATACTCATTAAATAGCCCGTAAGATTTTCTTTTTTGTTAAGTTCTAATTTTTTACGTAGTCTGTAACGGGCTAACTCTACGCCACCAGAAGAAATGTTCATAATCTCAACAATTTCTTTGGTAGACATATTCATTAGTAGGTAAGTAGATAAATCTAATTCTCTAGGTGAAATTGTAGGATGCTTTTCTTTAAGGCGTTTTAAGAATTCAAAGTGTACGTTTTTAATGTGTTTTTCTAAATCTTTCCAGCTTTTGTCGTTGTTTACCTCTTTGACAATACTTTTGTTAAGTTTTGTAACTTGAAATTTAGTTGCTTCGTCTAATTGGTTGTTGTCAATTTCTTTCAGTTTATGTATGATACCGTTAAGGACTTTGTTTTTCTTAGCGACTTGTAGTGAGTTGTTTACTAGTTCTTTGTCTTTAGATAAAATCTGAATTTGTAACTTGTCATTTTTGAGTTTTTCAATTTCTTTTTCTAATTCATGTTGCTCATGCCTAATTTTCGCCTCTTTTTCAAGATATAAACGGCGTTGTTCAATAGTTTCGTAATATTTGTTCTTTCTTATTTTTAGCTTTATCTGGTTAGATGTAATTATAAATAAACTAATCAGTAATACTACGTAAAAAATGTAAGCGAAATAATGGCGATACCATGGTGGTGAAATTTCAAATTCTAATGAAGCTACGTTTGATGCTATTCCGTAGCCATTTTTGGCTTTAATTTCCATCGTATAATCCCCTTCTTTCAAATTTGTATATTCTTTTATAGATAACGTTGTCCATGGATGCCATTCTGTTTCAAAAGGAACCAGTTTGTAACTGTACTTAACGTTTTCTTGGTTTTCATAGGTGGGTGAGGAGAAAGAAAATTTTACATGATTAGAGCGATAGGGAATCGTATATTCGGTTGTTTGGTTGTTTTTATAGTTGGTATTGATACTTTCTCCAGGGTATGAAAAGTTAGTAATAAATACCCGTGGTTTCGAAATATACTTACTGGATATTTCAGAGTCATAATGTGCTAATCCGTCTATGAGTCCTATGAAGATATTTTTAGAATCAACAGTATTAATCGAAACAAAGTTTTTAACCAAACTTCCTTTTAGATTGGCAAAAGGAGCAACGCTATTAATATATTTTTGTGCGTAATTTTTCTTTAAAACGCCTAATGACTCATTGTAAGTGTACCATAAATTGCCATGAGAATCTTCTTTAATGGAACTGATGAGTGGTACCTTCTTAAAAAGCGCCGTCATTTGTTTGTCTTTAAAAAATATTTCCTGCTCCTTTGAATACCTATAAAATTGATTTTGTGATTGAAAGTAAACTTTGTTATTAATTTTTTGGAGACTTTTTATGCCAGGAATAGTATTGCTAATTTTATGGTGTTTTGTTATGGTCTCAATTTCGGATAAATTAGCGGTTAGTTTTATTTGATAAATATACTGTTCCATATGAAGCCATATAAAATCATTATCGAGTTCTATTTCAAAACTATTTATGATTTCATTAAATCCTTTTACATGGTTTACTAAAATGAGTTTTCCGTTTTCTTTTTTGAAAATGCTAAAACCAGTATAACTGAGGCCTAGGATGTAACTGGGCTTATTGGGGATTGCTCTAAAGCCAAAATACCCATTAGGATCTAGTTTAGTTGCCGTTTTATTATTGATAACTAGTGCGCCTCTATTACTGGCACACAATAAAATAGTGTCAAATACTTGTATATTCCAAGCTTGTGCGTTTGTTCCTGGGACGAGTTTAAACGGTTCGTCTTTGAAGTCTTTATCCCAAGGATGATAAAACAAGCCTTGATTTGTGGCAATGTATAAGTTATTCTCAAATACTACAGATGAGTAAACAGTGCTGAGGTTATAGCTATAATCAAAAAAGGTAAAAGGCGAATTAATGTTGATAAAACTAATACCATTGTCGAGACCTAGCCATAGGTTTTTTTGGTCATCAATAAAGGAGGTTAATATAGTGTTGTTCTGGATTCCTTTATTGTGGTTAAGATGTTGTGTTATTTTGCCGTTTAAATCACAAATAGCGATTCCGTTTAAAACAGTATTTAGTACTATGAATTTTTTATCGATAATTATCCCTCCCAAAGAGGTGTTTTTTAAGACGAAATTATTTGCTTCGGTATTCCAAGGAGTTACTTTTCCGTCTTCATATATAAAAAGGCCTTTTTCAAGAGTCATAATTAGAAAGCGTTCTTGACTTAGTTGGAGCATAGACCAAATTTCGGTTCCGTTAAAATATTTAGTTCCAGCTATAGGATATAATTTTCCAGCACGTAATTCTAAAACACCTTCTGTTTTGTCTTGAACGTAAAGTTTGTTGTTAAGTACAAATGAAAACTGGAATTTTGTGGGTGCATTTATAGTACTGCATTTGTTGTTTTTGAAAATAAAAATTTTGGTAAATGACTGAAAAATGATTGTTTCATTGTAGAGGTGAACACGCCATATCAAGTTGATATCTTTCTTATCCTCAGTATTAAGTTTACTGGATAATGATTGATATACTAATTTTCCTTTACTGTTGGGTTTAAAATAGCCAAACTCGTTGTTACCTCCCACAAACACTACGCCGTGCTTGTCTACTTTTAAACTTCTTATAACAGATTTATTTGGGAGTTGATAATTTTTCCAGCTAGTTCCATTAAATTGAACTAAACCTTCATTATTCGCAAAGTAAATAATACCGTTTTTATCTTGATCAATATTCCAGTTTTGAGTTCCGGCGTTGTATACTGTACGTTTATAGTTTTTAATGTCAGGTAGACCAATGTTTTTTACTTGACTTTTTGCAGATAAAAGGCTAAATACACTTAATAATAGTAAGAATTTTTTAATAATTAATTTCATATTTATATAAGTGAAATGATGTTTTTAAAATTATGAAACACGAACTAAATGCAACATTTGTTGCATTTATAAGTTAAATAGTTAATAAAATATAAATGTAGTGTTTATTTTTATTTATTAACATTTTTGTAACAGTGATTTTTTGATTGTATAACTTTGATTTTAAGCTATTTGTAATTTTTTTGATGTGTTTTTGTAAGGTAATAAAAATCAAAATGATGTGTTTTTGTAAGTAATTTAAAATACCAATATCAAAATAATGTAGATACTTTAGCATTAAATTACTAATTAATTAACCAAAATTTTTAGAAAAATGAAATTAATAAAATCACTTATTTTTTGTTTTTCATCGTTACTATTCTCAGTTATAGCGCAAGCTCAAGATGTATCTGTTAATGGTATAGTAAATGATGAAAGTGGGATGCCAATACCAGGGGCATCTGTATTATTGAAAGGAACAAATAAGTCTACAACTTCTGATTTTGACGGAAAGTTTCAGATTCTTGCTCCTTCAAACGGCGTGCTTCTAATTAGCTTTATTAGATATGGTACCGTTCAAGAACCTATTAATAAGCGTACATCAGTTAAAGTACAATTAACACCAGAATCTCAAAATCTAAATGAGGTAGTGGTTGTAGGTTATGGTACTCAAAAGAAAAGTGTGGTAACAGGATCGATTTCTAGTGTCAAAGCTAAAGATTTAGAGAGTTTGCCAATCACTAGAGTAGAACAGGCATTACAAGGTAGAGTTTCAGGAGTTTCGATAGCTGCAAATGCAGGACAACCAGGATCAGCATCTACTATTCGTATTCGTGGATTTACAACGTTAAATAATAATGATCCTTTATGGGTTGTTGATGGAGTTATTATAGACAACGGAGGAATTGGATATTTAAACCAGTCCGATATTGAGTCTATTGAAGTTTTAAAAGATGGTGCTTCTGGTGCTATTTATGGTTCTCGAGCAGCTGCTGGGGTAATCCTAGTAACTACTAAAAAAGGAAAATCAGGAAAAATAAGTGTTAACTATACTGGTTTTACTGGAGTATCTCAAGCTGCTAAAAAAATTGATTTGTTAGATGCAACACAGTACACAACAATCATGAATGAAGCTTATACTAATGGAGGAAAACCAGCACCTTATTCTACTACCACTAACTACGGTAAAGGAACGAACTGGCAGGATGCTATATTTAATGATAGTGCGCAACGTACTTCTCATGAATTAAGTTTCAGTGGTGGTAACGAAGCTTCAACTTTTTATATGTCTTTTGGATTATTAGATCAAGAAGGGATTGTGACTTCTGAAATTTCGAACTATACTAGAAAAAATATTCGTTTAAACTCAAATCACAAACCAGGAAAGTATATTAAAATTGGACAAACATTAGGATACTCTAATGAAAAAACGATTGGTATTGGTAATACAAATGACGAGTTTGGGGGACCATTATCTTCGGCAATTAATTTAGACCCATTGACCCCAATTTTTGAAACGAACCCAAACCAAGCAATTTATCAGAATAATCCAAACGCGATCAGAGATGGTAACGGAAACTATTACGGAATATCTACAATTGTAACTCAGGAAAACACGAATCCATTAGCGTATACTAAAACGAGATTGGGTAATAACAGTTTCTCTGATAATTTTGTGGGGAATATTTTTATTGAAGCAGAAGTTTTACCGGGTTTGAAATTTAGATCTACAGCAGGGGGAAAATTAGCTTTTTACGGTTCAGATAATTTTACGCCTGTATTTTTCTTGAATGGTGCGACAAAAAGAGACAAGAACGAACTATTTAGATCGTATCAAAAATCATTTAGTTGGAACTGGGAAAACACATTAAATTATACTAAAAAACTTGGTGATCATAACTTTAGTGTTTTACTTGGTAAAGGTACTTACGTAGATAATATTTCTTCAGGAAATGATGTGACGTATCAAGGTGTACCTGCAACAACGCATAGTGAAGCTTCCTTTAATGTTGAAATCCCTATTACTGATAAAATTGCAAATGCATATAGCTCTCAAGCTTATGAACACAGAGTTGAATCTATTTTTGCTAGATTAAATTATGATTTCAAAGAGAAATATATTTTCACGGGAATTATTCGTCGTGATGGTTCTACTCGCTTTGGACCAAACAATAAGTATGGAACGTTTCCATCAGTTTCGTTAGGATGGGTGCCTTCAAAAGAAGGATTTTGGAATACTGATGGTGCCGTTAGCACTTTAAAAATTAGAGGTGGTTACGGAGTTACAGGAAATGACTCTTCACCTGACTTCTTATACATTTCAACTGTTGGTATTAAGAGAAATTATACCATTGGAGGAATTCCTATTCCAGGACAAAGTCCAAACGCTTTGCCTAACCCTGATTTAAAATGGGAAGAAACCAAACAAGCAAACATTGGATTTGAGATGAATTTTCTTCGAGACTTCAATTTAACTGTTGATTTATTTAATAAAAAAACAGAGGGTATCATCATGCCAGTACCTAATCCTGGTTATGTGGGTGCGACAGGAGATTCTTACGCAAACCTTGCGAGTATGGAAAATAAAGGTATAGATGTCGAGCTAGGATACCGTAAAAAAATAGGAGCTTTAAACCTTGCTGTTAATGGTAACTTCTCTTATATCAAAAATGAAATTACCTATCTTGATAAAGGGGTTAATTTTATTGCAGGGGATGAAACGGTACAATCTAGTTCTTATGAAATTAATAGAACACAGGTTGGTCAGGCTTACAATTCTTTCTATGGTTTTAAAACCAATGGTGTTTTTCAAAATCAAGCAGAAATTGATTCTTATAAAAATACTGCAGGAGTTGTAATTCAACCAAATGCTAAGCCAGGGGATTTTCGTTGGCAAGATTTAAACGGAGATGGTGTGATCGGTGGTGAGGATAGAACGTTCCTAGGGACATCGTTGCCTAAATATACTTACGGACTTACACTAAATTTAGATTACAAAGGAATTGATTTATTAGTTTTTGGTCAAGGAGCAGGAGGGAATAAAATTTACCAAGGGTTAAGAAGACTAGATATCATAAATGCAAATTACCAAACAGAGGTTTTAGGCCGCTGGACTGGTGAAGGATCTACAAATAGTTACCCTAGAGTGACTACTGATGATACTAATAGAAACTTCAGTAATCCATCTGATTTTAATTTACAGAAAGGTGATTTCTTTAGATTCAAAACAATCCAGTTAGGGTATTCTCTTCCTTCAGATTTAGTTAACAAAGCTTCTTTACAAAAAGTGAGGTTTTACATCACAGGAGAAAACTTAATCACAATTACTAAGTATACTGGTTTTGATCCTGAAGTTGGAGGGCCAACCACGGCTGGAATGGACAATGTACAAGGTGTTGATAGAGGGTATTATCCTCAGGCAAAATCGTACATGCTAGGAGTTAATTTGCAATTTTAATTAAAAATAAGATATTATGAAACTTATAAGTTTTAAACAATCAATCGTCGCTGTTGGAGTGTTATTAGCACTTGGATCGTGTGATACTGACGAAAAATTAGAGGTAAAAGGGGATGGAGTAGTATTAGAAAGTAATTTTTATAGAAATGAGACCGAAGCTTATTCTGGTTTAGTAGCAGCCTATGATAAAGTAGGGAAGTTTGCTGGTTCAATGGAAACTGCTCCGTTGTTATTCTTAAATTCTGCTTCAGATGACTTTTACGCGGGAGGAGGTAATTCAGGAGATCAACCCGGTCTTCAGGTAGCATCAAACTATACGGTGAGTCCGTTTAATATTCCGCCAGCTATTTGGTCAAATTATTATCAAGGTGTTTTTAGGTGCAATGTCATGATCCAAAAACTTCCTGATGTCCCTATGGATGCAACCAAGAAAGCAAGGTTCATGGCCGAAGTAAAAACCTTACGTGCTTATTATTATTTTGACCTTGTTAGAATGTTTAAAAATGTTCCTTTAATTCTAGCGCCACTCTCTAAAGATGAGGTTCCAGATGTAATGCAAGCAAAACCGGAAGATGTTTACATCCAAATGGAAAAAGACTTAAATGAAGCCATTGGTGATTTACCTATTACTATTATCGAAGGGGAATCAGGACGTTTTTCAAGAGGAGCTGCAACGGCACTGTTAGGAAAAATATATTTGTATGACAATAAAAAAACAGAGGCTGCGGTTGAATTTGCTAAAGTAAATGGAACTCCAGGAGCAACAAGTAGTTATGGTTATAAATTAATGCCTGCTTTTGCTGATTTATGGAATCACATCAATAAATTTAATACAGAGTCTATTTTTGAAATTGCTTATTCGGATAAATCCAATGCTGATTGGGGGAATTTTGAGTTAGGAAATGACGAAGGAAATGTGGCTTCTCAATTAATGGGAATGAGAGATTACTCTAGAACTGCAACAGGAAAAGCAGCTGGATTACCTGATTATATTAATGGATGGGGTTTTATGACTGCAATGACTGACTTAGCAACTGCTTTAAAAACAGATCCTCGTTTTGCATCGACGCTTTTTGATGCAGCAGCCGAAAGAACTGCTGGACGTATCACTTACACAGATAGTTATAACGAAAAAGGGTTTCATTTTATAAAATATGCAGCGGTTAACAGTGATATTACTGCGGCTAATCCTTTCTTGAATTTTTCTATTAATACCTATATTATTCGTTTGGCCGATACTTATTTAATGGAAGCAGAAGCTTTAAACGGAAGTGGAGCAAGAGCTCAAGCGCTTCTTGATGCGGTTAGAGCTAGAGTTGGTTTACCATCAGTTCCTGTTTCTATGGCTGCAATTATGAATGAAAGAAGATTAGAACTTGCCGGTGAAGGACACCGTTGGTATGATTTAGTACGTACGGGTGAAGCAGCTGCAAAATTAGCTTTTAAAGGTTTTACTGCTAATAAAAACGAGTCAATGCCAATACCATACAGTGAGTTTAATAACACTAAGATGGTTCAAAATACAGGTTATTAATACATTTTGAGTTAGTTTAATTGAGTTAGGTTTAAATAGCCCATATTCATTTTGTTTATGGGCTATTTTTAAATAATGTCTTTTAAAGTAGTATTACAAGAATTTAAAAATACAATAATGAAAATTCCAAAGTACACATTACTATGTTTGCTGTTTTCGTTTGTAGCATTTTCGCAAAAGCAAAGTAAACAAGATATTGCTACAGCAGCTAAAAAAATCACAGTATATACCACTGCCGAAAATACAAAACTCAAGTTGAGTCCTACAGCTAATTTGTTTTTTTCGAAAGCAATGCAGCCTTTAGAAACACAATTAGCAATCGTGGTGGAACCTAGAAAAACGTTTCAAAATTTTTTAGGTATTGGAGGTGCAATTACTGATGCAAGTGCCGAAGTTTTTGCAAAATTACCAAAGGACAAACAGCAAGAATTTTTGACATCCTATTACGATAGAGAAAAAGGTATTGGCTATTCTCTGCTAAGGACAACGATACATAGTTCTGATTTTAGCAGCGAAAGCTACACTTATATTAGAGAAGGAGATAAGGATTTAAAAAGTTTTTCTATTGCTCACGATCAGCAATATAAAATTCCGTTAATTAAGCAAGCAATAAAAACAGCTGGTGGTAAATTAACAACTTATGCGTCTCCATGGAGTCCCCCCGCTTTTATGAAAAGCACAAATAACATGCTGCAAGGAGGTGTTCTTTTACCAGAATATGACCAAGCTTGGGCAAATTATTATGTGAAATTTATTAACGCTTATGAAAAAGAAGGTATTCCTATCTGGGGATTAACAATTCAAAATGAACCTATGGCTAAACAAACATGGGAATCGTGTTTGTATACTGCCGATGAGGAGCGAGATTTTATAAAAAATTATTTAGGACCAACACTAAAAAAAGAAGGTTTAGGAAATAAAAATATTGTTATCTGGGATCACAACAGAGATTTAATGTATGAAAGAGCAAATACAATTCTTTCTGACCCTGAAGCAGCAAAATATGTTTGGGGAACTGCTTTTCATTGGTACGAAAACTGGTCTGGAGGAGAACAAATGTTTGATAATGTTCGAAAAGTTTATGAAGCCTATCCCGATAAAAAGCTATTGTTTACTGAAGGCTGTGTAGAACGTTTTGATGCAAATAAATACCAGTTTTGGCCTAATGCCGAAAGATATGGTAAAGCAATGATTAATGATTTTAATAATGGAACCGTGGGCTGGACAGACTGGAATATTCTACTAGATCAAAATGGAGGCCCAAATCATGTGGGGAATTTCTGTTTTGCACCTGTTCATGCAAATACCAATACGGGAGAACTAATCTATACGCCTTCGTATTATTATATTGGACATTTTTCTAAATTTATTCGAGTTGGTGCAAAAAGAATCAGTTCAGCAGTAAGCAGAAGCGCTTTAATAAGTACTTCTTTTCTTAATTTAGATGGAACTGTAGTGACTGTGGTTATGAATGATTCTGATAAAAGTATCACGTATAGTTTAATGGTATCGGCTAATCAAGCCGAGGTTGTAATACCTCCTCATGCCATGCAAACCCTAGTTTATTAGTGTAAGATCGCTTTCGCGAAAGCAAAAATTGCTTTTAAAAGTGTATAAAATTTAAAATTAAATATGAAAAATACAGTAGTGTTATTAGTTGTCTTTTTGTTTGCAGGAACCGTTTGGAGCCAAGAAGTAAAAAACAATAAATCAGCAATAGATAATAAAGTAGCTGCTTTATTGTCTAAAATGAGTATAGAAGAAAAAGTAGGTCAAATGACTCAAATAACCGTTACTAATTTTGAAGTAACTGGAAAAAAAGGAATTCTTGATGCTGCAAAACTAAAAGAAGGAATTCAAAAATACCATATAGGATCCATTTTAAACGTTCCTAATCCAGGAGCTCAAACTATTGAACAATGGAAAGGAGTGATCTCAACCATTAGCACTGAAGCTAATAAGACGAGATTGAAAATCCCTGTTTTATATGGTATTGACGCCATTCACGGTGCAAGTTATACACAAGGAGCGACTTTATTCCCGCAGCAAATAGGTTTGGCAGCAACCTTTAATACCGAATTGGTTAAAAAAGGAGCGCAAATTTCAGCTTATGAAACACGTGCTTCTTCTATACCTTGGGTTTTTTCACCTGATTTAGATTTCCCTAGAAATCCAGCTTGGTCAAGAATGTGGGAAACTTTTGGTGAAGATGCTTATCTATCATCAAAAATGGCTGTGGCTTTAGTTGAAGGTTATGAAGGAGACGGAGTGGGATCTAAATATCAAGTAGCATCGTGTATGAAACATTACATAGGTTACGGAAGCACCACTAGTGGAAAAGACCGTACGCCAAGTATTATTCCTGAACGTATTTTACGTCAGTATGACTTGACAATTTACCAAGCTGCTATTAAAGTGGGTGCCAAAAGTGTGATGGTAAGTTCAGGGGAGATCAACGGAACTCCAGTGCATGCAAGCAAACATTTAATTACCGATATTTTAAAAAACGAGTTGGGTTTTTCAGGCGTTGTGGTAACGGACTGGAAGGATATTATTTATTTATATACCCGTCATAAAGTGGCTGAATCAAATAGAGATGCCGTTAAAATTGCTGTTATGGCAGGTATTGATATGAGTATGGTTCCTGAAGACTTTACTTTCTATACTGATTTAGTAGACCTTGTTAATAAAGGTGAAGTACCTATTTCTCGTATTGATGATGCTGTTTCTCGAATTTTAAAAATGAAATTTGAACTGAATTTATTTGAGAATACAGTAGCTGATCCCAAAGATTACCCTGCTTTTGGTAGTGAGGAACACATTGAAAAAGCGTATCAAACGGCAGCGGAATCAATTACTTTATTAAAAAATAAAGAAGCTATTTTACCTTTAGATAAAAACGAAAAAATATTAGTTACAGGTGCTACGGCAAACAGTATGAAGTACCTTAACGGAGGTTGGTCTTATACTTGGCAAGGAGAAAATTCAGATACTTATGCTGCGGATAAATTCACAATTCTGGAGGCTTTTCAAAACAAAATTGGGAAAGAAAATGTATTGTATACACCAGGCGCAGATTTAGAAATTGAAAATGATGCTGAAATAGAAAAAGCAGTTGCTCTTGCAAAACAAGCCTCTAAAATTGTTTTGTGTTTAGGGGAAAAAAATTATACCGAAACACCGGGGGATATTAGTAATATATACATGAGTGATTCACAAATAAAATTAGCTTTGGCTTTAGCCAAATTAGACAAGCCAATTATCTTAATTTTGAATGAAGGCCGTCCAAGGTTGATTAGTGATTTTGAATCAAAAATGAATGCGGTCATTCAATGTTACCTTCCCGGAAACGAAGGAGCAAGAGCTTTAGTAGATATAGTGTATGGAGAGGTGAATCCAAGCGGAAGATTGCCTTATAATTACCCAAGATATCCAAATTCATTAGAAAAATACAATAGAAAATATACCGAAAGTATTTCAGAAGGGGAGCAAAATGACGATGCTAAATATGAAAAAAGTTACTTGCCACAATATGAATTTGGTACCGGTTTATCCTACACGACTTTTAAATACAGCAATATAAAAATTGATAAAAAAGAGATAAGCAGTTCAGATGATATTACAGTTTCTGTTGAGGTGACTAATTCAGGGTCTTCACAGGGTAAAGAAGCAGTTTTGTTGTATTTATCAGATAATGTAGCGTCAATTACGCCTGAATTTAAATCGCTAAAACGTTTTGAAAAAATTGAATTGGCGCCAGGAGAAACTAAAAAAGTTTCATTTACTTTAAATCCACAAGATTTAAAATTTGTAAACAACGACTTAAAATGGATTTCAGAAAAAGGAACGTTTACGATCCAAATAGGAGATCAAAAAGCGGACTTCTTATTACAGTAAGGGGTTTAGCTTAGAATAATTATGGTTTTGCTTTTTTGTAAAAAAGGGTTTGACAATAATGTCAAACCCTTTTGATTTGGGGAAACTAGGGTTTTATTTTATCACTCCCTGTATTTCATTAGCAATAGGATGATTGGCTTCAAAAGTGTATCCCATTATTTTGGCCATAGTTTGTGCAAATTGATTTTGGTACAATTGATTTTCGTTTTTCATTTCGCCCTTAGGTTCAATTTGTGGTCCCATAGTAGCAAACCAAATTTCGCTAGCATCTTTTATTTGCGGACCATGACTTGTCCATTCTGCTTTTGTGATATCTCCACGTCCGTGATCTGTGGTGAATACTAATGCCGTTTTTCCTTTATATTGTGGGTCACTTTCTACAAAGTCCCAAATTTCCTTAATCCAAGCATCTACTTGATGCGCAGCATCTAAGTACGAACGGTAAAAGCCATAATGTGCCCATTCATCTGTTTCACCGTAGGAAATATATAGTACGCGAGGTTTGTTGGTTTTCAATTCTTCTAATGCGCCATAATGCGTAAACACGTCCAAACATTCTTCTTCATGAAAAGGTTTAAAAGAATCGGTGCGCATGGCATTGATTAGTTTCTGTTTTTCATTTGGCGTTTTACCTCCCACGTTATCGAAGGCAGATACCACAGGGAAACCAGCTCTTTTTTCATTTAAAATGTTGTCAAAAGCATCCCAAGCACCAAAAGCAGCTACCTTACCTTTTATCTTTGGTTGCTTATTCAAGAATTCTAAAATCGTAATATTGGGATTTGCAGGATAATGGTTAGAATTGATTAAAGTATCTGCATAACCTGTCATGATTTCGTTATAACCAGGATAACTAAACCAATACGGATTGGCATTATTCACTTTGTTACCTACTGTTCTATTGCCATAAATTTGCCCTTTTTTGGCCAAAACTGACCACATAAAAGGCATTAGTTTTTCTCTACGTTCCTTTGGGGTTTCGGCCCAATATTTTTTATAAATATAGCTGCTGTCGTTTTGATTGAACTTTTTGTCTCTGGCGAGCGTTTCATCCATCCCTTTAAAAGCTTCTTGCCATCTAAAACCGTCAGTGGTAATTATAATGATGTTTTCGGCTTTTTGAGCTTGAGCTATTGTACCGCAAGCAAGTAATAGTATTATAATTATTCTTTTCATTTTCTTGTTATATTTAAAATTTATCCCACCATACTTTAGCATTAATATCATCTGTCCCTCCTAATTTTTGCAAAGCAGCAATGTTATTTTGTGCATTTACAGATTGCTCTAAACTAGGGTACATGATACGTCTTGGAACTTTATTGCCATTTTTTGATCCTGGACCAGCTTGAATAAAACTAGGTTTCCCTGTTCTTTTCCAGTCAAACCATGATTCGGTTCCTGTATGATACAAGGCCAACCATTTTTGAGTGTACAAAACTTCGGTCGTAGCGCTATATGGTGCTGTTGTCGTCAAGTAATCAGTTGGCATCACCACATTCCATTGTGCGAACGATGCTTCAACGGCTGTGTTATAATAGGCTTGCGCTGATCCAGTTGTGATTAAATTGCGCTGACTTGCTTCGGCTAGTAAAAAGTTTAGCTCACTATAAGTCATAAAAAGTGCTGCGATTTTTGTTTTGGTATAAAAATAATCTTCCGCTCTTCTTGAATAATTTGATGGCTCTCCAATTTGGTCTAAAGTCAATCCCGGCTGCAATCCTAATTGGTTGGTAGATCCTTCGATAGGATCAATCCATTCGGCAAGTCTTGGGTCATTGTTGGTGATCAAAGTGTTTACCAAATTTGTTGTGGGGATAACAATATTATAACCATATAATCTGTTGATTCCATCACTCATAGGCGAAATATTAGGAAAACTTCCCGAATAAAAATAAGTAGCATTATCAGCATTCGATGTAAATAAAGGATATTGGTCTGGTTTTGAAATAATTTCGTTCAATTTGGCACTCACATTTATTTTATTCGAAATACGCATCAATAACCTTAGGTGCAACGAATTGGCAAATTTTTTCCATTTCAACATGTCACCGTTGAATAAATTATCACCTTCTACTTGTAGCTTGGTATCGATGATCGCATTTGCATTATCAAGATTTAAAAGCAATTGGGTGTATATTTCTTCTTGTGTATCGTATTTTGGTTTCAAATTTCCTTCTTCGCCTTGTGAGGCTTCTGAGTATGGAGCGTCTCCATAAGCATCTGTGATTACTTGCATGGTATACGTTTCTAGAATCAAACTGATAGCTTCGTAATTCTTATCTTGTAGCAATAAGGCTTGTTTTTTAATGTCATAAATATCATTGAGCCATTTGTACATGCCCCAAAAACGAGCATCAGCACCCCAATTGTAAACATCTAGTTCATTGTACTCGTAATTGCCACCGTATTGAGCCACAATATCCCCAAAATTGAATGAATTATTTACATTGGTATTGGCTAGGTTAAAAATCACATTAGGTAATAACTGTTTTGGTTGCGAAACCGTAGGTTGGTTTTTATTGGTGTTGATTTCTTCAAATCCATCGGTGCAAGAGATGCCTAGACCGCAGAAGAATAATAAGGTTATGAATTTTTTCATGATGTTTTTTTTAGAATGAAGCATTTAATTTTATTCCGTAGTTTCTTGAAGAGGGTAATTGCAACACCTCAAAACCAGGTAAAAGAGTACCGCCGCTAATTGCTTGAGTTTCGGGATCAATGTTTGGAACTTTCGTCCAAAGCGCCAAGTTGTTCCCTACTAATCCTATGCTTAAGTTTTGCATGTGCACAGCCTTAGTGAATTTTGAAGATAACCTGTAATTTAAACTCACTTCTCTTAATTTTACATAAGAAGCATCAAAGGAGTTGGCTTCAATATTGTCTCTTCTAAAAGCGTTTGAATAATACCAGTTTTCTGCAGTCACTGAGGTTGTGTTTGGACTGTAGGAACCATCGGTGTTTTGGACTACTCCTTGACCTACAATCCCTGTCTCTCTTCCTGGTAAGGAAACGGCTAGGATACCGCTTTCCATTCCAATTGCATTGGTCATCGAATAAATTTTACCACCATGACGCACATCAACAAGCGCATTTAAACTCAGGTTTTTGTATCTAATGTTTGTTGAAAGACCCAACATCCAGTCTGGATTGTAGTTTCCTATTTTCTTGATTTTTGTATCTAATATTGGCGAACCAGCATTGTCATAAACGATTTGGTTGTCTGGACTTCTTAGGTATCCGCGGCCGTACATGTCACCCATTCGTTCTCCTACACGAGCTTCGATTGTTCCCCCGTTAGGACCTTGAGCAATGATGTAATTGTCAATTCCTGGAGTTAATTCTTTTACAGTTCCGCGGTTTCGAGTAAAATTGGTATTAAGCGTCCATTCAAAATCAATAGTGCGAATTGGGGTTAATCCTAATCCTATTTCGATTCCTTTGTTTTGAATTTTACCTGCATTGATTACATTCGAATTAAATCCGGCTGCTTGCGAAATATCAAGACCTACAATTTGGTTTTTAGAGTTAGTTACATAATAACTTGCATCTAGTGTGATTCTCTTCTTGAAAAACTGCGCTTCGATCCCGGCTTCGTATGATGTTGCAATTTCAGGTTTTAAATTACTATTTAAAATTGAAGAGGGATTGGTCAATGTTCCAGCTAATGAACCATTGTCGTAGGTTTTTACTAATCGGTAAGGATCAGTGTCATTTCCTACAGAAGCCGCATTAACTCTCACTTTTAAGAAATCAATGTTCTTATTCATTTCAAAAAAAGAAGTAGGGATGAAACTCAAAGAAGCCGAAGGATAGAAATACGAATTGTTGTTTGCTGGTAAGGTAGATGACCAATCGTTTCTAGCGGTAACATCTAAATACAAATAATCTTTGTACCCAATATTAGCTAGACTATACATACTATTAATACGTTTTTTATAAATATTTCTAGATTGAATAGGCATTACATTGATGTTTTGTAAATTGTAAATTCCGGGAATACTAATTCCTTGACCTTCAATCTTACTTTCACTCGTGTATTGATTCATGCTATTCGCTCCGTAAGAAACTTTAATAGAGAAATCACCAAAAGTGTGGTCGTAACTCAATAACATATCCGCATTATACTCTGTAAACCCTATCGTTTGCTCGCGGTACATACCGTTAGTGTAGCGAGACGAACCTATAGGTCTGCGTGACCATCTAAAATCGTTTGAATTATCCATTCCTATTCTAGCCATAAAAGAGAAATCATTGCTAATTTGGTAAGTCGAAGACATGTTTCCAAAAATTCTTGCTTTCTTGAAGGCATTGATGTTTTCGTACGCAATTTTAAAAGGATTATCACCCCATCCAAACATGCTGTTTTGTGTAACATCCTTCACGATCCAATAATCCTTTAACCAGTCAAGGTCAACGTTGGTATGGTTCCATAATAAATTGTACATGATTCCTTGACTTCCATAACCTGAAACTGGCGTATTGTCACTGGCGCTTTTTGTATAGGTTGCTACCGTGGCAAATTTCCATTTGTCTGAGATATTGTAATTAAGGTTTAGACTTATATTGTCTCTTTTTAAATTAGAATTAGGTACAATATCTTCGCTAGTCGTTTTGCCGTAGCTTAGTCTGAAATTTGTTTTTTCATCTGATCCAGAAATCGAAACGGTATTCGAAATAGAATTTCCCTTTCTAAAAAAGTCTTTTAAGTTATATCTAAATTCGAAGGGCAACACTTCACCTTCACCTACAGAATAGCCTGGGCTACCATTTTGAAGAATTGAAAGGCCAGAGTCAAAACGAGGCCCTAAGTTGGTATCAGCACCCGGATCATAAACTTGTTTAGAGCCTGCACCATAAACACCCTGAATCTCTGGCAAACGCAAAGCCTCGCTAGTCATAAAAGAAGAAGAGATAGAAACACCCAAACCTTTACCTTTGCGACCAGATTTTGTGGTAATGACAATCACACCATTTGCTGCTCTAGATCCATAAAGTGCAGATGCTGCAGCACCTTTCAATACATTGACGCTTTCTATATTTTCTTGATTGATTTCGGCGGCACCATTACCATAATCAGTAGGCAAATCGGTTTGAGTTGTTGCCGAACTCCCAACACCGTATACATTGTTATTAATAGGAATACCATCAACAATAAATAATGGCCCGTTGTTGTTAATGTTCAATGACTTGTCGCCTCTAATAGTAATTCTAGAAGAACTTGTGATTCCGTTTCCTGAGCCAGAAATTTGAACTCCCGATATTTTTCCAGAAAGATTAGAAACAAAATTGGTCGAGTTCACCTTATTGATATCGTCTGATTTTAATTCTTGGGATGCATATCCTAGAGCGCGTTTGTCTCTTTTAATACCCAAAGCTGTAACGACTACTTCACCTAGTACTACTGAATCGTCTTGAAGACTAACATTTAATTTTTCTTGATTGGTTGCTATAGCTTCTTTAGTTGTAAAACCCATGTAGCTAAAAACTAGGGTTTTTCCTTTTTCAGTTGCAATGGAGTAGCTTCCATTTCCATCAGCGATTGTGCTGTTTTGAGTCCCTTTTACGAGAATGGTTGCGCCTGTTAGCGGGAAGCCAGCTGAATCTGTTACTTTTCCTTGAATTATAATAGATTGCGAATGCAGCAATTGCCCACAAAGTACAATTAAGAATAAGAGTAGATTTTGTTTTAAAGTTTTCATTTTTTAGTAGTTATGTTTGTCGTGCAAAACTATCGGTCTACTCACGGGATGTGATTAAGAAAACTTTAACAAAACAATAGTTGCAATTAAGAATAGGTTACCAATGTTAATTAGATGTTTTTCGTGAATTCAATGTTTAAATTTGTCTAAAATGGCTTTCTTTTTTCTTAAAAGCTGTAACTTTGATGTCTAAATGAATGTTACCTCACAAATAAAACAGCCCATCTTTAACGAAATGGAACTTTTTGAAAAAAAGTTCTATGAATCGATGACTTCACAAGTGGCTTTACTTAATAGAATTACCTATTACATTGTAAACCGCAAAGGGAAGCAAATGCGTCCTATGTTTGTTTTTCTTACTGCTAAGATGGTTTCTGGTGGTACAATAAATGAACGAACTTATCGTGGAGCTTGTGTTATTGAGCTTATTCATACAGCCACTTTAGTGCATGATGACGTAGTAGATGATAGTAATCGCCGTCGCGGTTTTTTCTCGATCAATGCACTTTGGAAAAATAAAATTGCGGTACTAGTTGGAGATTATTTGTTGTCAAAAGGGTTGTTGCTGTCAATAGATAATGACGATTTTGATTTACTAAAAATTATTTCTGTCGCTGTACGCGAAATGAGCGAAGGCGAGTTACTCCAAATCGAAAAAGCGCGACGACTTGATATTACAGAAGATATTTATTACGAAATTATTCGAAAAAAAACCGCTACCCTTATTGCGGCTTGCTGTGCTCTTGGTGCAAAATCTGTAATTGAAGATGCCGTGCAAGTGGAAAATATGCGGAAATTTGGCGAACTGATCGGGATGGCTTTCCAAATCAAAGACGACTTGTTTGATTACACAGATGAAGCTATTGGGAAACCAACCGGAATTGATATCAAGGAACAAAAAATGACGCTTCCTTTAATTCATGTTTTAAGTACCTGCACTGCTAAAGAAAAGTCGTGGTTAATCAACTCAATAAAAAACCACAACAAAGACAAAAAAAGAGTCAAAGAAGTAATTGCTTTTGTAAAGGATCACAATGGTTTGGCTTACGCCGAAGACAAAATGACTGACTTTCAGCAAGAAGCACTAATGCTATTAGACAACTATCCTGCTTCTGATTTTAAAGACGCTTTAATCTTAATGGTGAATTACGTTATTGAGAGAAAGAAATAGTTTCGTTTTATCTTTCTGACGAAACAAGAATCCTGACTAAGGATAATTTTTTATATTTATTTTTACCTTCATGCAACCTTTTTGCATCGACATTCGTCTATAGTTATAGAAACCCTTTACAACAACTTTGAAAGTAATCAACTTACATCAAGAGGAAAGAAAAATGATTCAGCTAGCTGTCGATAACAATCGGCAAGCGCAGCAACAAATCTATTCTAGGTTTTCTCCAAAAATGTTAAGCATCTGTCGTTTGTATGTAAAAGATGTGCAGCAAGCTGAGGATGTTATGATTACTTCTTTTATGAAAGCCTTCACTAGTTTGAAAAATTTTGAACACAATGGAAGCTTCGAAGGTTGGATTAGGCGAATTATGGTAAACGAATGCATTTCTTTTTTGCGTGTGCATAAAAAAGTAAATTTCATAGAAGATAGTTTTTATATAGAAGAAAGCACAGTTGATAATGAGTGCGATTTAGAAGTGGGCCCCATTCAATTATTGATTGATAATTTACCTGAAGGGTATAAGATGGTTTTTAATCTCTATGCGATTGAGGGATTCAAACATAAAGAAATAGCGGTGATGCTGGGGATAAATGAGGGGACGTCAAAATCGCAATTGTCACATGCAAGAAAGATTTTGCAACAGAAAATTAATGCAACAAAAAAATATGATTATGGAGCCAAATAAATTCGATAAGAATATCAAAGTAAAAATGGAGGCAAGAACGATTGCGCCTTCGGCTGATGCTTGGGGTGAGTTGGAATCCATGCTAGCGAATTCAGAAACTTCTAAAAGTAAAAAAAAGAGACGTACTTGGGTATTCATCGCGGCTGGCCTTATTGGTTTTTTATTTCTTACCACGGTCTTTAATTTGAATTTTGATAGCAAGCTGATCCTAAAGAGTGCGCCTGTAGTCGTGGATCGAAATAAGATAGTGCTTCCTAAAAAAGAGGAAATGGTGAAAAAAGAAGGAGTAGCTGCTGAAAAAGAGAGAACTCAAAACAGTAAGCCGATGCAAGTTGTCGTAACTAAAGTGACACCTAAAAAAATAACAAATGGTAAAGAAGGTCAGCTTTTAGTTACAACAGTTGCTACTATTGTTAAGGAGAAAGAGAACTTAGCATCGGATCTTGCCACTAAAGACATCGCAACTACAAGTAATAATAAATACATTTCAGCGACTGAATTGTTAGCAACAGTTACTAACACAAAATTAGATAAATCTGGAACTGAAAAAACTACTAATTTTCCAAAACAAAGCTATGCCGTCAATCCGAAAAGCTTGCTTTCTAGTGCAGAAACCGAATTAAATCAAACTTTTAGAGAGACTGCGTTGATAAAGTTGAGTAAAAATTTCAATAGTATTAAAACAGTTTTAGTGAATAGAAATTACGAAGAATAAGCATAAATCAATCATCAATCAAAAAACGAACAATAATCAAAAAACGAAAATCATGAAAAAAATTATTTTATTTAGCATCCTATTTTTGTCGGCTTTTGCTGTAAAAATACATGCCCAGGATAAAGGCAGTTATAAATATATTCAAGACTGGAGCTATTGGCAAGCAGAATCACCAAATTATGAAATGAGCCTTGAAAAAAATGCAGCGTCTGATAATCAAAATACATTTAAAATTAAATCAATCAAAAATAAGGTTTATGGGTTTGGCACACTTATGAAAACGATAAAATCAGAGGGGTATTTAGGTAAAACAGTTAAAATGACGGGCTATGTAAAAAGCGAAAATGTAAGAAGCTGGGCTGGTTTATGGATGCGTGTTGATTATTACAGTACCGATGTTCTAGCTTTCGATAACATGCAAAATAGAGGAATTAAAAGAACTAACGATTGGGAAAAATACGAAGTGGTTTTATTTGTTCCTCAAGAAGCAACTTCTATTTCATACGGTGTATTGTTAGATGGCACAGGACAAATTTGGTTTAAAGATGTAAAATTAGAGATTGTTGACGATAGCATTCCTGAGACTGGTTACAACAAAGGTAGAGATCATAAAGTCATTTCATTCGAGAAAAGAGCAAAGGCAATCGCTAATGAAATCAAGAAAATAACTGAAGGTGAGAAAGAAGCCTTAAAAACTGAAATTGAAAAAATCGATAAAGATCTTGCTGATGGTGTAATTACTAAAGCAAACGCAGACGAACTGAAACTGGAAAGAGCAAAAGTTCATGCCGCCGTAATCGAAACACGAGTAACTTTAGAACAAGGAAAACTGAATCAATTAGTTCAAGATAAAGTAAATGGAAAAATAACCGAGGAAAAAGATACCCGTAGTGGGGGCAGGACAATCATTATGGGGAATAATACTGGTGAAATAGGGGAGAGACAAACCGAGATCAATATCACTTCTTTAAAAGTGTACAATGGACAAGAGGACAAAGAGGAACGTCAATCTAAACGTACCACAAGTCAGCTTGTTGTAGCAGCGGGATTAAATAATCTTGTAACTAATGGCTCAGTAAACAAATCTGATTTTAGATATGCCGCTTCTCATTTTTACGAATGGGGAGTTACGTACAATACTCGACTTGTTGAAAATAATAATTTATTGCATGCAAAATATGGTTTGTCTTTAATGTATAATAATTTGAAACCTACTGATAATCGATTTTTTGAAACGAGCGGCAAGCAAACTATTCTTCAAACGAATAGCTCTAACCCAGCGTTTAATAGTATTCGAATTGATGATGCGCGATTGAGAAATGTCTATTTAGTAGTGCCACTGCATTTAGAACTTGATTTTTCAGGGAAAACGGTAAAAGAAGATCGTATCTATTATAAATCGCATCAATCCTGGAGAATAGGTTTTGGAGGTTACGCTGGAGCAAGGTTAAAAACGAAACAAATACTAGAATATCAGGTAGATAATCATGATGTTACGGATAAGTACAAAGGAGGTTTTAATACCAGTAATTTTATATATGGGTTAAGTACTTACGTAGGTTATGGAGCGACAAGTTTATACTTAAAATATGATCTAAATCCTTTGTTTAAAGACAATGTAGTAAAACAAAATAACGTGTCACTTGGTGTTCGTTTTGATTTTAATTAGAACGTTTTTGAGTTAGTTGGCAAACCCCTTTCAGATAATAAATCTCGAAAGGGTTTTGCTATTTAAAAACTTTGTAACTTTGACTTTTTATAACTTTTACCCCAAAATAAATTGATTTCAAAAGCGACTATAGATACTGTTTTCGAAACTGCTCGAGTAGAGGAAGTTATTGGTGATTTTGTTAATTTAAAACGTGCCGGTAGTAATTTCAAAGGCTTGAGTCCGTTTTCTGATGAGCGTTCACCATCCTTTATGGTTTCGCCTGCAAAGGGAATTTGGAAAGATTTTAGTTCTGGAAAAGGAGGAAATTCTGTTGCGTTTTTAATGGAGCATTCTCATTTTACCTATCCAGAAGCTATTCGATATTTGGCTAACAAGTACAATATCGAAATCGAAGAAACTGAGCAAACAGATGCCGAAAAAGCTATTACTGATGTTCGTGAAAGTATGTATCTTGTATCAGAGTTTGCAAAAGAATATTTTCATAAAACACTTTTAAAGTCAGAAGAAGGTAAAGCAATTGGACTTTCTTATTTTAAAGAAAGGGGTTTTAAGGCTGAAACAATCGAAAAATTTAGCTTAGGATATTCACCAGAATCATGGGATGCTTTTACTAAAGAAGCCCTTGGAAAAGGATATAAATTAGAATTTCTAGAAAGTACAGGTTTAACTATTGCTCGTGAAGACCGACCTTTTGACCGTTTTAAAGGGCGTGTAATGTTTCCTATTCAAAGTATGTCTGGCCGTATATTGGGTTTTGGTGGTCGAATTTTAACTAATGATAAGAAAGCCGCAAAATACCTCAATTCACCCGAAAGTGATATTTACCATAAAAGTAAAGTACTATACGGTATTTTTCAAGCGAAACAATCCATTGCA
Organism: Flavobacterium aeripolare; assembly: GCF_013294025.1. GTDB lineage: Bacteria > Bacteroidota > Bacteroidia > Flavobacteriales > Flavobacteriaceae > Flavobacterium. The sequence goes on along the minus strand of NZ_JABSNL010000003.1, from coordinate 299,107 downwards.
AAATTGAATAATTGTTATTTAGTTGAAGGATATACTGATGTGATTCAGTTTAATCAGGCGGGTATAGAGAATGTCGTTTCGTCTTCAGGAACTGCTTTAACTCCGGATCAAATTCGTTTGGTTAATAGATTGACTAAGAATATTACGGTGCTATTTGACGGTGATGCTGCAGGTTTACGTGCCGCAATTCGTGGAATTGATTTGATTCTTGAAGAAGGTATGAATGTAAAAGTGTGTACTTTTCCTGATGGAGAAGACCCTGATAGCTTTGCCAAGAAAACCTCTCATGACGAATTGGTTGCGTACTTAGATGAAAACGCTAAAGATTTTATACAGTTCAAAGCATCGACCTTAATGGATGAGGCAAAGAACGATCCTATTAAAAAAGCCGACCTGATTAGAGATATGGTCACGAGTATTTCTAAAATTCCAGATCGTATTCAACGCGAAGTTTACATACAAGAGTGTTCGCGTATCATGGATATTTCAGAACAGGTTTTAGTAAGTACATTAGCGCAGCTGTCTCAAAAAGATAGTGCCGAGATTAGTAAGAAACAAAAACAAGAACAAGGGAAACAAGCTTTTGAAGTTGTTAGAAATGAGGAGCAAGGTGAAGTTGAAAAAGTAGATATTTTATATCGCTTGGAGCGAAAGATCATCGAGATTTTATTGTTGTATGGTAATAAAACTGAAGAGTTTGAAGATACCTTTATGCGTACCAATGAAGATGGTGAGATTGTAATGGTAACTGAGAAGAAGGAATATAAAGTTTTTCAAAGAATTTATCTTAGTCTGCAAGAGGATGAGGTCGAACTTGCTAATCCTTTATTCAAAGATATATTTAATGACTTAATAAATTATTATCTACAAAATGAAGCTTTTAGTCTAGAACAATATTTGATGCATCTACAACCAGAATTTGCACAAGAAGTCACAGATATCCTAATGGAAGACGAGCGACTAATTATGCATAATTGGGAAGGTCAAAATATTTTTCCGAAATCTAAAAACGATACCATAGCACAGAATGTTGCAGAAACAATATTGACTATGCGATGGTACCTCGTAGGTAGAATTATAGAAGAATTGAAAGCTACTATTGCTCCAGGCGCAGATAATATTGAGTCGATGACTATGATTCAAGATTATAACGGACTAACGCTAGCATTTTCTAAAAAGTTGGGGAGGGTAATGTCGCGATTTTAATTAGACAATTTCTAACGTTTTAGCTTTGTTTACTAAATCAACAAGGTTGGTTACGTTTAACTTTGTCAAAAGACGCAATTTATAAGTACTAATTGTTTTTTCATTAAGTCCTAAAATTTCAGCAATTTCATGGTTCTTTTTACCACCGCTTAAGTAACGTAATACTTCAACTTCACGGTTAGATAATTTACGGTATAAACGTTCGCTTTTACTTTGCTTAGCAATAAGAGCCAAGTTTTTCTTAACGGTTTCATTCATGATTATTTTTCCTTGGTAAACCTTTACAATCGATTGACCTAATGTTTCTAATTTTTCCTTCTTGTGAACATATCCAGAAGCTCCTGCTTTAATCGCATTAGGGGCATAAATTTGTTCAGAAAGACCACTATAAATGATAATTCTAGTATTGGGGAAATTTTTTAACATTGCTTTTACTTCAAAAATACTTGCAAGTCCTTCTAGTTCTAGGTCTAGTAACAATACGTCTATCTCCTTTGTTAGAAGAATGTCACGAATCATTAAAAAACTACCTACATTGGCAGTAATTGAAATGTCTGAATGGTCTTTAAAGTAAGATTTCACCCCAAAGTGTACCACGGGATAGTTATCAGCTAAACAAACTTTTATCATAATTTTATTTTTTTAAGAGTTGTTAGTGGAATGTTTTATTAAAAATAGTTAAAATATTGGAGAATTCCAAATTTAATAAGTAATTATCTTACTTTCTATTTATTAAACATACCGGAATAGGGTTCATCTTATGTTGATTTATCCTATTTAATTTTTTGTAGATCGAAAACACAACTTTTTCTCTCTCAGTAAAACCATCTAAACTAACTCCCTTTTCGTCGCTTATCATAGCCCATTCTAATTCATCATAGCTCGCGCCTAACTGATCTTCGTCTGACTTGTCGTCTCCAAACAAACCATCAGATGGCTGTGCAATTAAAATAGATTGTGGTACTTTTAAATAAGCGCCTAAAGCAAAAACTTCTGATTTCATTAAATCTGCTATCGGACTTAAATCTACGCCGCCATCACCGTACTTAGTATAGAAACCAACGCCGAAATCTTCGACTTTGTTTCCTGTGCCAGCAACTAGTAAGCCGTGTATTCCAGCAAAATAGTAAAGAGTGGTCATGCGTAGTCTAGCTCTAGTATTAGCTAGAGTAAGATTTAGCTTGGTCTCGTCAACTTGTTCTGTGGGTAATGCTTTTTTAAACGTTTCAAAACTAGCAGTTAAGTCTGCTTCTACGCTTGAAACATTAGTAAATTTGTCTTGCAACTGCTTAATGTGTTCTTTGCCTCTACTCACATGGCTAGCATGTTGATGTATGGGCATTTCAATGCATAAAACTTTTAGTCCCGTTTGGGCACAAAGAGTGGAGGTAACTGCGGAATCAATTCCCCCTGATATGCCTACGACAAACCCGTTTACGTTTGCGTTTTTGGCATAATCTTTTAGCCAGCTTACAATATGATCATTTACTTCTTCAACTTGAATAGTACTTTTTTTAGTCATAATAGTTTAACTTTTAACTACGAGCAATGTATATTTGCAAGATCAAATATTAGGATTTTGTTTTTGAGTGGTATTTCTGATGCAAATTTAATTAAAAAAAATGAAAATATATATTTATAGTTTGGTTCTATGCGTCTTTTTTGTGTCTTGTGGAAAGAAAGATAAGATTGAAAGAGAGATAAATGAGACTTCTGTAACAATAAAGGTAGAGCGATTTGATAAAATTTTCTTTGAAACAGCTCCCGAAAACTTATCTGAAGTTAAAAAGCAATTTCCTTATTTTTTTCCTGTAGGAAATGATGATCAAGTCTGGATTGATAAAATGACAAATCCACAATGGAGAGAATTATATGGTGAGGTAGAAAAGAAATTTAACGACTTAAGCCCTGTTACCACTGATTTGACGGATTTAGTGAAGCGAATGAAGTATTATTTTCCTGAAACAAAAACGCCAAAGTTAGTCACAGTGATCTCAGAAATGGATTATACTAATAAAAGTATTTATGCCGATAGTTTGGTGATTGTTTCACTCGAACTTTATTTGGGAAAAGAGCATCGCTTTTATCAATTTCCAAATTATATAAAAGCTAATTTTGAACCAAAACAAATAATGCCTGATGTTGTAAATAGTTTTGCAAATGGTAAAATAAAGCCCCAAAAGAGTAAAAATTTCATCACTAAGATAGTTCAAGAAGGAAAGAAGTTGTACTTAAAAGACGTTTTATTGCCGTCGTATAGTGATGAAGATAAAATGGGATATACAGCAGAGCAATTAAAATGGTGCCAAGAAAATGAGAGTTATATGTGGCGTTATTTTATCGAAAGAGAATTGTTGTACAGTGACGATGCAAAATTAAGTTCGCGATTTATAGAGCCTGCTCCATTTTCAAAATTCTATCTCGAAATAGATAATGAATCTCCGGGACGAGTAGGGGCGTGGATAGGGTGGCAAATCGTACGTTCATACATGAATAGTAACGAAAGTCCGTTACAACAATTATTAGATATGGATGCTAAAGAATTATTCGAAAAATCAAAATATAAACCTAAGAAGTAATGTCAGATAAAAATAGATCAGAAATTAAGTTTCTAGTAGAACTAGATGATAATCGTGTACCAGAAAAGTTGTTGTGGTCAGCAAAAGACGGTGGGGTAGAATTAGAAGAAGCAAAAGCAATCATGCTTTCAGTTTGGGATAGTAAGGCTAAAGAGAGTATGCGCATTGATTTATGGACAAAAGAAATGCCTGTAGACGAAATGAAGATTTTCTTTCATCAAACATTAGTGGCTATGGCAGATACTTTTCATAGAGCTACAGGTGATGAGAAAATGGCAGACACCATGAAAGATTTTTGTGATTATTTTGCTGAAAAATTAGAGCTTACAAAGAAGTAAGAAAGAGTTAAGAGACTGTCTGAAAAGGCAGTCTTTTTTAGTTTTTGATAGATTTGTTTTTTAAATCTTTAAGAACTTTTTTTAATGAGCCAAGCAGTAATTTATCAGCGCTTTTATGAAATGTGATGTTGTCAATTAATTTATCTGACTTTTGATCGTCCCATACTGATTTTTGTTGGTTGGCATGTACAGTACTTATTACTCTTTGCTTGTAGATGATTTCTAACAAGTTTAAATCGTATATCTCTATTGATACTTCACTTTGATTTTTTCCTTCGGAATAATCATCCTCGTATAGACCAATACTACCTATGTCATCTTTAATTTTTTTACTGGTGATATTGATAAAGTAATCGAATCCTGTACCTATCTTTAATTCTTTTAATTTTTGTTTGTTAGGATTAAAAGCTATTTGATGAGGAATTAATAATCCAGTAGTATTCTCTCTATAATGGTAACGGTCGTTTAATTGTTCGATAAAATATGAAGTGGTCGTATTAGTAAGTTTTTCATTATTGTTTGCAGGAAAGTCAAGGTTGTTTAAAAGCCATTTTCCAGTGGTGAAATCTACTCCTGTTGAATAGTCATTATTGGTGAGCAAATAACTGCTGCTTTTGCATGAAACAAAAAAAACTATTATTACTAATAGTTTAATAAGAGTAATAATAGTTTTTTTCATAAATGTTGATTTTATACTAGAACTGATTATTGTTCTTGAAAACCTCCTGATTTACTTCGTCTATATAGCCTAGTAATTCTTCCTTTCCAATAGATTCTGTTGCTGATGTTACAAAGTATTGTGGCATCTCGGCCCAGTTGTTTGCAAACATGTTTTTCTTGTAAGCAGCGATATGCGAATCAATTTTTACTTTACTGATTTTATCTGCTTTTGTGAAAATAATACAAAACGGAATTTCGCTTTCCCCCATGTACGACATGAATTCTACGTCAATAGCTTGGGCTTCATGACGTATGTCTATTAATACAAAGGCACATACTAGTTGTTGTCTTGTCTCGAAGTAATCAGTAATGAATTGTTGAAAAACCGATTTTGTTTTTTTCGAAACTTTAGCATAACCATAGCCAGGTAAATCTACTAAGAACCAATTATTGTTGATTAAAAAGTGGTTTATTAGCTGGGTTTTCCCAGGACGACCAGACGTTTTTGCTAATTTTTTTTGGTTCGTAATCATATTAATTAATGATGACTTACCAACATTTGACCTACCTATAAATGCATACTCTGGCAAAAAGTCTTTAGGACATTTAGATACATCAGAATTGCTTATTATAAATTCGGCAGTATTAATTTTCATAATTTTATTTTTTAAGGCCTTTCTTTTTTTCGAAAGTGCTTATAGCTTTGATTTGATTAACCATTCTTCAAGAGCACGATTAAATTCCTCAGGTTGTTCCATCATTGCAGCATGGCCACATTTATCAATCCAGTATAAAGTGGAATTTGGTAACAATTTATTAAACTCTTCGGCTACATCAGGTGGTGTTACTTTATCGTTCTTTCCCCAGATAATGCAAGTTTCTGCATTCATATTAGGAAGGTCCTTTGCCATATTATGACGAATAGCACTTTTAGCTATTGTAAGTGTCTTGATTAGTTTTATACGATCATTTACTGTGGCGTATACTTCATCAATTAATTCTGGCGTGGCTATTTTAGGGTCGTAAAATACATCTTCGGCTTTCTTTTTAATGTATTCATAATCTCCTCTTTTAGGATAGCTGTCTCCCATTGCGCTTTCATAAAGACCAGAACTTCCAGTGATTACTAAGCCTGCAACTTTTTCAGGATACATTTTTGTATGATATAAGGCGATATGTCCACCAAGAGAATTCCCTAAAAGGATAACACGATTAAACCCTTTAAAAGTGATAAAGTCTTTCACATATTTTGCAAAGCTCTTCACGTTGGTTTTTAAGATATTCTGAGTGTAAATTGGTAAATCTGGAATAACTATTTTATATCCTTTTTCAGAAAAGTAACTAGCAACAGCGTCAAAATTACTTAGCCCTCCCATTAGACCATGCAAAATTACAATAGGCGTTCCTTCTCCAGCTTCATAATAGCTGTATTTACCTTCTTTTTTATAGTTTTTATCCATGTGTTAAAATGCGAATTTTCAATTTTGACAAATATAGGATTTAATACATTAATATGAATTTTTGTTAACCCTTTTTGAAGAGAATATTTTAGCTGTTGTTAGAATTTTATTTGATAGCGCTGTAAAAGCCGCTAATTCTACTTTTCGATAGCTTTAAATTTCGCAAATCCTCCCTCTATTTCGTTAAAAGTATGGCGATAATTCAGTAAGAAATGAGTCGTAATGAATATTCTTACAGCTAACTTTTTAAGATGTTAACAGCTTGATTTACTAAAAATTAGGGGGTTACAGTGGGAAGTGGGTAAACTTATCAACAAAGTGGGATATAGTGGTAAATAGTGGTAAATATTTTATATTTTTGCTTAAATCATTTTATCAATTTCATTTGAATTCAATTGTAGGTACATACGAGTGTAAAGTCGATGCTAAGGGGAGGGTATTAATGCCTGCACCTCTTAAAAAGCAGTTGGCGACTTCTCTTCAAGACGGTTTTGTCTTGAAGCGCTCTGTATTTCAACCTTGTTTAGAGTTGTACCCAATGGAAGAATGGAATGTGATGATGCAAAAAATCAATAAACTAAATCGCTTTGTAAAAAAGAACAATGATTTCATCCGTCGCTTTACTGCAGGGGTTAAAATGGTTGAGATTGATTCATTAGGGCGATTATTGATTCCTAAGGATTTAGTCTCTTTTGCAACAATTGCTAAAGATGTTGTTTTCTCTTCTGCGGTAAATATCGTGGAGATTTGGGATAAAGATTTGTATGAAAAATCGATAAGTGGTGATGATGTAGATTTTGCTGACTTAGCAGAAGATGTAATGGGAAATTTAAATGACGATGACAATGGAATATCATAATCCAGTATTATTAAAAGAATCAGTTGACGGTTTAGCGATTAAACCTGACGGTATATATGTAGATGTAACTTTTGGTGGCGGTGGTCATTCGAGAGAGATTTTAAGTAGGCTCGGGCCAGAAGGTAGGTTGTTTGCATTTGATCAAGATGAAGATGCGCTAGCAAATGCTTTGCAAGACGATCGTTTTGTTTTGATTAATGAGAATTTTAGACACTTAAAGCGCTTCCTTAGATTTAATGGCGTAAAAAGTGTAGATGGTATTCTAGGAGATCTAGGGGTTTCATCGCATCAATTTGACGTTCCTGAAAGAGGATTTTCTACTCGCTTTGACGCTGATCTAGATATGAGAATGAGTCAAAAAAATGACTTAAATGCTTATAAGGTTGTTAATGAGTATGATGAAGCTAATTTAAAAAGAGTGTTTTTAGATTACGGAGAATTAAAAAGTGCTCCTGCATTAGCAAGAACAATTGTTGAAGCTAGAGAGGTTCATCCTGTGAAAACTACAGATGAATTAAAAGATATATTGGCAAAATTTTTACCTGAGAAGGTTCGAAATAAAATCTTAGCACAAATTTACCAAGCGATAAGAATTGAGGTGAATCACGAGATGGATGTTTTAAAGGAATTTTTAGAGCAATCCTTAGAAGTTTTAAAACCAGAGGGTAGATTAAGTGTGATATCATATCATTCCTTAGAAGATAGATTAGTTAAAAGGTTTATGAAAAACGGAATGTTTGAGGGTGAGCCTGAGAGAGATTTCTTTGGGAATTTTTCAGTTCCCTTTAAAACTGTTGGAAAATTAGTGATTCCTAACGCGGTTGAAATTAAAGAGAATAATAGAGCGCGTAGTGCAAAATTAAGAATTGCTCAAAAAATATAAACTAGATTTATGAAAACGGGTATTTACGGCATATTAAAAGCACGGTTTTTAATTGATGACGATGCGATAAAGAACTGGCGTTTTATAGTTTTTGTAATTCTATTAGCAATAATAATGATTGCAAATACGCAGCGGTTTGAGCAAAAAGTATTTAAAATTGCTGAGCTTACGAGTGAAGTAAAAGAACTACGATCAGAGTTTGTTGACAGACGATCACAATTAATGAAGTTGAGGATGGAATCGACTGTTTCGGATAAAATGATTGCAAAAGAAATTTATCCTTCTACCGTTCCTCCAGTAAAAATCAAAGTTAAAAAAGAAGCAGAAAAATCTTTTCTGAAAAAAATATGGCATTAGAAGATAAAAACATATCATATCGCATTTATGTCGTAGCTATTTTCATTTTTATAATGGCTGCGGGAATCGCTGTAAAACTGACTAATATACAGTGGGTTGATGGTGATTATTACCGAAAATTAGCCAAAGAACGCACGGTTAGAAATTTTGTTATCCCTGCAAATAAAGGGAATATCTATTCGGCAGATGGTAGCTTGCTAGCTACTTCGATTCCTAATTACGAAATCCGTTTTGACGCTAAGGCTCCCACTGCTGAAGTATTCGAAAAAAATGTAGGTGCATTAGCAGATTCTCTTACTACGGTGCTAGGGAAATCGGGTTCGTATTATCAAAATGAATTAAGAAAAGCACGCGCTAACAATAATAGGTATTATTTGATCTCAAGAGATTTAAGTTATACTGATTACGTCAAGATTAAAAGCTTTCCTATGTTTAAGTTAGGTGCTTATAAAGGAGGGATTATTGTCGAACAAAAAACAGTTAGAGAGCACCCAATAGGTAAAATTGCGGAACGTACAATAGGATACGAGCGCACCTCTGCAAATGGTGAGTCTGATGGAAAAGGAATTGAGTGGGCTTATCGTAAATATTTAAATGGTAAAGACGGTAAAATTTTAAAACAAAAAATTGCTAAAGGACAGTGGAAACCTATTCGTGATATTAATGAGGTAGATCCTCAGGATGGATACGATGTGATTTCAACAATCGACGTATATATTCAAGACATTGCACACCATGCCTTATTAAAGCAATTACAAGAATATCAAGCAGATCATGGCTGTGTTGTTGTTATGGAGACTGAAACGGGTCAAGTAAAAGCAATTTCTAATTTAGGTAGAGCTAATGATGGTACCTATTACGAAACGACAAATTATGCAGTAGCAGAGTCACACGAACCTGGATCTACGTTTAAGTTGGTTGATATGATGGCGCTTCTTGAGGACAAGGTAGCCGATACTAGTACGGTGTATAACACATTTAACGGTGAAATTCGCTATTCGGGTAAAGTAGTTAGAGACTCACATCATGGTGGATATGGTAAAATATCTCTAGCTAGAGGATTTGAACTGTCTTCTAATACAGTTATGGTACAATCTGTTTATGATAACTATAAAGACCGCCCTTCTAAATTTGTAAACCATGTTAATTCGTGGGGTTTCAATAAAAAGTTACACATGGATTTTGAAGGAGAAGGAAGACCGCACATTCCGCAACCTACAGATAAACACTGGAGTAATATTTCATTGCAATGGATGGCCTTTGGATATGGTGTTTCGGTAACACCAATGCAAACCTTAACTTTTTATAATGCAGTTGCTAACAACGGTGTTATGGTTAAACCGCAATTTATCTCGGAAATTAAAGAATGGAATAAAACAATTTTAAAGGTCGAAAAAGAAGTAATCAATCCTAGAGTTTGTTCGCCTGAAACAATAAAAAAATTAAAAGCTGTACTGGCTAATGTTGTCAAAAAAGGAACTGCAGCAAAATTATATTCGAAAGATTTTTCGATGGCAGGTAAAACAGGAACGGCACAGGTTAATTACGGGAAAAGAGATGGTACAAAAATGTATTATGCTTCTTCTTTTGTAGGATACTTTCCGGCTGATCATCCTAAATATTCTTGTATTGTAGTTGTTCATAAACCAAGTACTGCAAATGGAGATTTCTATGGAGCTGGAGTTGCGGGTCCCGTATTTAAAAGAATAGCACAAAAAATATTTACAGATGTTCCTTCGACAAACGAAATTAAAAATCTGAATAAGAAGATTACAAAACAAGAAAAAAATTACGACAGCTATTACGCTAAGTTGCAAAAACCTAGAAAAGGGGTGCCTAATGTAAAAGGGATGCCAGGAATGGATGCCATTGCGCTTTTAGAAAACTTAGGTTACCACGTTAAAACGGTAGGAATAGGAAAGGTAAAAAGTCAATCAACTCTTGAGGGTCAAGAATTATTAAAGAACGAAACGATAACACTACAATTACTGTGATTAAACTTAAAGACATATTAAATAATGTTGTTGTCGATGCAATTCATGGTACAAATGATGTAGCGATAAATAAAATCGAATTTGATTCTAGAAAACTGGAATTAAATGATGTATTTGTAGCAATACGAGGAACAGTTTCTAATGGGCATGACTTTATAAATACAGCTGTAGAAGCAGGGGTAAAAGTGATTGTATGTGACCAACTTCCAGAAGACTTCAGCCAATCTGTTACTTATGTGAAAGTTGCTGATACTAACAAGGCATTGGCTTTAATGGCTGCAAATTATTACGGAAATCCTTCGGCTAAATTGAAATTAGTTGGAATTACAGGGACAAACGGAAAAACTACTATTGCTTCTTTACTGTATCAGTTGTTTATAAGTGCTGGTTTTAAAGTAGGTTTATTATCAACGGTTAAAATAATGGTTGATAAGGTTGAATTTAAAGCAACACACACTACTCCTGACTCGCTAACAATAAATTATTTTTTGAACGAAATGATTGCTGCTGGGGTTGAGTATTGTTTTATGGAGGTGAGTTCGCATGGTATTCACCAAAAAAGGACAGAAGGGCTTCATTTTACTGGAGGCGTGTTTACAAATCTGTCACACGATCATTTAGATTATCATCCCACGTTTGCAGAATATAGAGATGTGAAAAAGTCGTTTTTTGACAATTTGCCTAAAACGGCATTTGCGTTATCAAATATCGATGATAAGAATGGAGCTGTTATGCTGCAAAATTCGGTGGCGACTAAATATACTTATGCATTGAAGTCTTTTGCAGATTATAGGGCACAAATATTAGAAAACCAAATGTCAGGTCTCTTGCTGAAAGTTAACGGCAATGAGGTATGGGTGAAACTTATAGGAACTTTTAATGCTTATAACGTGCTAGCGATTTATGGTACAGCAATAGCGCTAGGTTTAGAAAGTTTAGAAGTTTTACGTTTACTATCTAATCTAGAGAGTGTTTCAGGTAGGTTTCAATACATAGTTTCAAAGAATAATGTGACAGCAATTGTTGATTATGCACACACGCCAGATGCGCTAGAAAATGTGCTAAAGACAATTAATGATATTCGAACAAAAAACGAACAGTTACTTACGGTTGTAGGTTGCGGTGGAAATAGAGATAAAACTAAACGTCCTATCATGGCAAGCATCGCATCTGAGCTTAGTGATAAAGTAGTTTTGACATCTGATAATCCTAGAAACGAAGATCCTGAAGTGATTATAGCAGAAATGGAGGCAGGAGTTGCAGGACAAAATTATAAAAAAATAGTTGCTGTTACTGATCGAAAACAAGCCATAAAAACAGCTTGTCAGTTAGCATTGCCTCATGATATTATTCTAATTGCTGGAAAAGGGCACGAAACGTATCAAGAGATAAAAGGAGTAAGGAATGATTTTGACGATATGAAAATCGTACAAGAAATTTTAGAACAATTAGATAAATAGTAAAATATGCTGTATTACTTATTTGAGTATTTAGACAAAGTATTAAATATATCTGGAACTGGTGTATTTCAATATATCACTTTTAGATCAGCGCTAGCTTTCATGCTTTCGTTGTTACTATCTACGATTTATGGTAAAAGAATTATTCGCTTTTTGCAAAATCAACAAGTGGGTGAGACTGTTAGAGAATTAGGATTAGCAGGACAACAAGAAAAAGCGGGTACGCCTACTATGGGTGGTTTGATCATCATCTTTGCCACATTGATTCCGGTACTGTTGTTTGCAAAATTACATAACATTTATGTGGTCTTGTTAATTGTTACGACCTTATGGATGGGAACAATTGGTTTTGTAGATGATTATATTAAAATTTTCAAAAAAGATAAAAAAGGTTTAAAAGGAATTTTTAAAGTTTTTGGACAAGTAGGACTTGGTTTGATTGTGGGTGTAGTGCTATACTTTCATCAAGGAGTTACAGTACGTACAGATACTGGAAAAACAGATGTTTTTAAAATAACAAGTGACTATGTTGTGAGTCCGCCACCTGTAGAGGAGAAATCTACGGCTACTACAATTCCGTTTTTCAAGAACAATGAATTTGATTATGCTGAATTGCTTGCCTGGACAGGGGAAGGATATGAAAAATGGGCTTGGATTGTTTTTATTCCAATTGTAATTTTTATTATCACAGCAGTTTCAAATGGGGCAAACTTAACAGATGGTATTGATGGTTTAGCCGCTGGTACCTCTGCAATATCAGTGCTCGCGCTCGGGATATTTACATTTGTATCTGGAAATATTATTTTTTCGAATTATCTAAATATAATGTATATCCCTAACTCCGGGGAGATGACCGTCTTCATTGCGGCTTTTGTGGGGTCGCTAATAGGGTTTTTATGGTACAACTCTTATCCGGCCTCGGTCTTTATGGGTGATACAGGTAGTTTAACAATAGGTGGGATTATTGCTGTTCTAGCAATTGCTGTTCGTAAAGAGATGTTGATTCCGTTATTATGCGGAGTTTTCTTGGTCGAAAATTTATCAGTAGTGCTACAAGTAAGCTATTTTAAGTACACTAAGAAACGCTTTGGCGAAGGCCGAAGAATTTTTCTAATGTCGCCTTTACATCACCATTATCAGAAGAAGGGATATCACGAGAGTAAGATTGTAACACGTTTTTGGATTGTCGCTATTATGCTAGCAATACTTTCCATAATCACTTTAAAACTAAGATAAGATGAGGTTAGTTGTATTAGGAGGAGGAGAAAGTGGTGTAGGAACAGCAATTTTAGGAAAAGAAAAAGGATATGATGTTTTTGTATCTGATTTTGGAAAAATAAAAGATAAATACAAACAAGTTCTTACTGATAACAAAATTGCCTGGGAAGAAGAGCAGCACACAGAGAGTAAAATTTTGAATGCGACAGTGGTTATGAAAAGCCCCGGTATTCCTGAAAAGGTTGCCATTGTTAAAAAGCTCGTCGAAAAAGGGATTCCAGTACTATCTGAAATAGAATTTGCAGCTGCATTTACAAAAGCAATAACGATAGGTATAACAGGTAGTAATGGTAAAACGACAACGACAATGCTTACGTATCACTTGCTTAAATCAGCAGGATTGAACGTAGGACTTGGAGGAAACATAGGCAAGAGTTTTGCTTGGCAAGTTGCTGATGACACTTTTGATTCCTATGTCTTAGAACTTAGTAGTTTTCAACTGGATGGTATTGTGAATTATAAACCACACATCGCGATAATTACTAATATAAGTCCGGATCATTTAGACCGATACGATTACAAATATGAAAATTATATTGCTTCTAAGTTTAGAATAACGATGAATCAAACTGAAGAGGATTATTTGATATATGACGCAGACGACGAAGCGATCACAAACTGGTTACAGAATAACAAAACAAGAGCAAAATTAATTCCTTTCTCGCTAACAAAAACGTTTGAAGAAGGGGCCTTTATAAAAGATAATACAATGAAAGTATCAATAAATCAAGAAGATTTTAAAATGGAAACAGAAGCGATTGCCTTAGAAGGAAAACATAATATGAAAAATGCAATGGCAGCAACATCTGTAGCAAAATTGATGCAAATTAGAAAAGCAACTATTCGTGAAAGCTTATCTAATTTTCAAGGTGTAGAGCATCGTCTTGAGACTGTACTAAAAATTCAAAATGTGCAGTATATAAACGATTCAAAAGCAACAAATGTAAATGCTACGTTCTTTGCTCTAGATAGTATGAATACACCCACAGTTTGGATTGTAGGTGGTGTAGATAAAGGAAATGATTATAATGAATTGATGTCATTAGTACGTGAAAAGGTAAAAGCTATTGTATGCCTAGGAGTAGATAATAAAAAGATTATTGACGCTTTTGGGGATGTTGTAGATGTGATGATCGAAGTGAATAATATGAGCGATGCTGTGAAAATGGCGCAGCGTTTAACAGAGAAAGGGGATACGGTATTGTTGTCACCTGCTTGTGCAAGTTTTGACTTGTTTGAAAATTATGAAGACAGAGGGAATCAATTCAAGCAAGCAGTACAAAATTTATAATTTAAGAAATCAATAAGCGCATATAAATAAAGATGAAGGACTTAATAAAAAATTTAAAAGGAGATCGAGTAATATGGTCATTTGTGGCTTTATTAGCGCTGTTTTCTTTTATGCCAGTTTTTAGTGCGAGTAGCAATTTAGCATACCTCGGACATGGAACAGGAAATACATTGAGTTATTTGTTGAAGCATTTTGCACATATATGTATTGGGTTTTTAATTATCTTCTTCGTACACCGTGTTCCATATCATTATTTTAGAGCTATTGTAAAGATAGGGTTGCCAGTAGTGTGGGTATTATTAGCTTATACGTTAATAAAGGGAACCGTAATCGCAGGTGCAAACGCAAGTAGATGGATTCAAATTCCGTTTGTGGGAATCACGTTTCAAACCTCTACATTGGCATCATTAATGTTATTTATCTTTGTAGCGCGCTATCTCTCTAAGACACGTGAAGAAGCAATAGATTTTAAAGAGTCTTTAAAGGAGCTTTGGGCACCTGTTTTTATAACATTGATATTTATATTACCTGCCAATTTCTCTACGACAGCCTTAATTTTTGCCATGGTTATCATGCTAGTGTTTATAGGGAAATATCCCATTAAATATATTGGATTTATAATTGGTGCCGGTATAGTCGCATTAACATTTTTTATCTTGATAGGAAAAGCATTTCCTGATTCTCGCTTTTTTAGCAGGGTAGGTACCTGGTCAAGTCGTATTGAAAATTATACTACTGATAAACCTGATGAAGATGATTACCAAATCGAGAAAGCCAAGATTGCTATAGCTTCAGGAAAGTTATATGGATTAGGACCAGGGAAGAGTGTTCAAAAGAATTTTTTGCCACAATCCTCATCTGATTTTATCTTTGCGATTATCGTTGAAGAATATGGATTAGTAGGTGGGTTTCTAGTCTTAGGACTGTATCTCTTACTGTTGTTTAGATTTGTTATCGCAGCACACAAAGCAACGACGCTATTTGGTAAATTACTGGTCGTAGGCTTGGGTTTCCCCATGATTTTTCAAGCGATGATAAATATGGCTGTAGCGGTTGAGTTGCTTCCGGTAACTGGACAAACCTTGCCGCTTATAAGTAGTGGTGGTAGTTCAATATGGATGACTTGTTTTGCTTTAGGAATTATTATAAGCGTGACAAAAAAAGAAGAGGAAATAGTGCAAGAACAGCAAAGTGCAGCTAAAAGAGAAGAAGCATTACAAAAAATAATTGATCGCGAACTCGCAGCTGAATCAGAAGCTGATTTAGATGAGGGGTATTCGATAGAAGAAAAAACAGCAAATCCGATGAAGGCTGTTTTTGGTAAATAAAAAATAAAAGTATAAAAATGACGAATTATAAATTCATATTGAGTGGTGGTGGTACAGGTGGACATATCTATCCTGCAATTGCTATTGCAAATGAATTGAAGTTACGTTTTCCAGATGCCGAAATTTTATTTGTAGGTGCTCAGGACAAAATGGAAATGCAAAAAGTACCTCAAGCCGGCTATGCAATAAAAGGACTTTGGATTTCTGGATTACAGCGCAAGATAAATTTTCAAAACGCCCTATTTCCTTTTAAGTTAATAAACAGTTTATGGAAATCTAGAAAAATAATCGCTGCTTTTAAACCTGATGTGGTTATAGGTACGGGTGGTTTTGCAAGTGGTCCCTTGTTGCAGATTGCTAATAGTATGAAAATTCCAACATTGATTCAGGAGCAAAATTCGTTTCCTGGAATTACTAATAAATTATTGGGCAAAAAAGCACACGCTATTTGTGTTGCTTACGACAATTTAGAGCGCTTTTTTTCAAAAAGTAAAATGAGTTTAACGGGAAATCCTGTTCGACAAGATTTAATAGCTATTGATAGTAAGAGAGAAGAAGCTATTGCCCATTTTAAGTTAGATCCTAATAAGAAGACTTTACTAGTTTTAGGTGGTAGTTTAGGTGCGAGACGTATCAATCAATTACTTGAAAAGACAAGGGAAAATATAGGTGCTCAAGATGTTCAAATTATCTGGCAGTGTGGTAAATTATATTTCGATGAATATAAAAAGTACCAAGGACACCATATTAAAGTTTTGCCATTTATTGAGAAAATGGATTTAGTTTACGCAGCAGCTGATATTATTATTTCTAGAGCGGGTGCTTCATCAGTATCTGAACTTTGCATTGTGGGGAAACCGGTTATTTATATTCCGTCTCCTAATGTTGCGGAGGATCACCAAACTAAAAATGCTAAGGCTATTGTAGATCAAGGTGGCGCGCTACTTTTAAAAGAATTTGAGTTGGACACCGTATTCGAAAAAGTATTTAGAGAACTATTATTAGACACAGAAAAACAAAAGCAATTGAGCGCGAACTGTAAAGCATTGGCTAAGCCAAAAGCAACACAGGATATCGTAGACCAAATTGTGAAATTAATAGAGAAAAATAAAGTAGTACGATAGTTTGTATCGAATGCTTATATAATATAAAACAGGACATGAATTTAAATCAAATAGATAACGTTTACTTAATAGGTATTGGTGGTATCGGTATGAGTAACCTTGCGCGCTATTTTAAAAACATAGGCAAGCAGGTTTCAGGTTACGATAAAACGCCTACTACCTTGACGAATGAGTTGGTTAAGAGCGGCATCGAAATCCATTTTGAGGATAATGTTGATTTAATACCTGAAAATTATACTGCAGCAAATACATTAGTGATTATTACACCTGCAGTTCCTACCAAGCACGAAGAGTGGAATTATTTTTTAACAAACAATTTCACAATAAAGAAGCGTGCAGAAGTCTTAGGGTTGATCACAAAAGACTCTTTTTGCTTCGCTGTGGCAGGGACACATGGTAAAACAACGACCTCTGGAATACTAGGTCATATCTTGTATGAATCTGGTGCTGACGTAACTGCGTTCATTGGCGGTATCGTTGAGAACTACAATTCAAATTTAATTGGTAGTGGAGCTAAAATTACTGTTGTTGAAGCCGATGAATTTGATCGCTCTTTCTTACATTTGCACCCCGATATTGCATGCGTTACATCAATGGATGCAGATCATCTTGATATTTATGGAACAAGCGATGCAATTGAAGAGTCATTTGTAGAATTTGCAGCTAAAATTAAAGATAAATCTAAGCTATTTATTACTACAGCATTGCCTTTAGACGGTTTAACTGTAGCAGTAAATGAAGCAGCTGATTATAAAGCATTAAATGTGCGTATAGAGGATGGGATCTATGTCTTTGACGTGGTCACACCTACAGAAGTACTTAAAAATTTAAAGTTTGCTTTGCCGGGTAGACATAATTTGATGAATGCAATGATGGCTATTGCTATGGCAAAGACTTATGGTCTTGAAACAAGTGCCATTGCAAGTGGTTTAGCTTCTTTTAAAGGAATACGAAGAAGATTTTCGTACCAAATTAAAAGTGAAGCGCTTGTGTATATAGATGATTATGCACATCATCCTACAGAGATTGATGCGGTGTATCAAGCGGTAAGTGAATTGTATCCAGATAAAAAAGTGTTGGCTGTATTTCAACCGCACTTATTTAGTAGAACAAGGGATTTTATAGATGATTTTGCAAAAAGCTTGTCAAAATTTGATGAGGTGCTTTTGCTTGATATTTATCCGGCACGTGAGTTGCCCATAGAAGGAGTAGACTCTAACTGGTTATTGTCTAAAATGACTAATGACAAAAAGGAGCTTTCGAATAAAGAAAATTTAATCGCGGCTATTTTAAGTAGCGATGCAGAGGTGATTGTAACTATAGGAGCAGGAGATATAGGAGAGATGGTAGGAACGATAAAAGACGCTTTGAATGAAAAAAATTAACTGGCAAAATATTAGATTAGTGCTAATGTTCGTGTTAGTGATTTTTCTTTTTTCATTTACTGCAGCAAGAAATGAGAATAGAAAAATCAACAAAACTGTGGTTAAATTTGAAGGCGATAACGCGCTTTTCATGAAGAAAGAAACGGTTAATAAATTGTTGATAGAAAATAACGAGAATGCGCCAACTATTCAAAAAGTTAAATTAGATTTGAACAAGCTTGAGCATCTCTTAGATACAAATGACTTAATTGAAGAGTCAAATGTAAATATAACAATTGATGGAGTGCTAAAGGCGGTCGTAAAACAAAAGACACCAATAGCAAGGATTTTGAATGAAAACGAATCCTTTTACATTGATTATGAGGGGGGTGTGATGCCATTGTCCAGTAATTTTACTGCAAGAGTACCGCTTGTTTCAGGGGTGATTAATAAAAAAAATAACGAAGAGATAACACAGCTATTGCGCATAATTTATGAGGATGATTTCTTAAAAAAGAACATCATTGCTGTCGAAGTTATGCCTAATGGAAGCCTAAAAATGTTCAACAGAAACTTTGATTACTTCATTGATTTTGGTAATTTGAGAAATGTAGAAAGAAAATTTGAGGATTATAAAGCTTTTTTTCAAAAAGCTGTTGTAGATAGTTCGTTATATAAATACAAAAAAATAGATCTCAGATTTACAAAACAAGTAGTTTGCACTAAATAATAGATAATGGAAAAAGAGAACATTGCAGTGGGTCTAGACATTGGGACAACAAAAATTGTTGCCATGATAGGTAAAAAGAATGAGTATGGTAAACTTGAAATTTTAGGGGTTGGAAAATCTAAAAGTTTAGGAGTTGCTAGAGGTGTAGTAAATAATATTACGCAAACAATTCAGTCTATCCAGCAGGCAATTCATGAAGCGGAAAATAATTCAGGTTACAAAATAAAAGATGTTGTAGTAGGAATTGCAGGTCAGCATATTCGTAGTATTCAACATACAGATTATATCAGTAGAAATAATCCAGAAGAAGTTATTGGTGGTGCAGACATTCAATTGCTAATCGATCAAGTAAATAAATTGGCCATGTTGCCAGGAGAAGAGATTATTCACGTATTGCCACAAGAGTTTAAAATCGATGGGCAATCAGAAATTAAAGAACCTATTGGAATGTACGGTGGAAGACTAGAATCTAGTTTTCATGTTGTGGTAGGTCAGGCTTCGTCAATACGTAATGTAGGACGTTGTATTCAAAGCTCAGGAATTGAATTGTCTGGTTTAACATTAGAACCATTGGCTTCGTCTGATGCTGTTTTAAGTCAAGAAGAAAAAGAAGCTGGTGTTGCTCTTATCGATATAGGTGGGGGAACAACAGATTTGGCTATTTTCAAGGATGGTATTATTCGTCATACAGCAGTAATTCCTTTTGGAGGAAATGTGATTTCTGATGATATTAAGGAAGGTTGTTCGATTATAGAAAAACAAGCTGAATTATTGAAAGTTAAATTTGGTTCTGCTTGGCCAGGTGAAAATAAAGACAACGAAATCGTTTCTATTCCAGGATTAAGAGGGAGAGAACCAAAAGAGATTTCGTTAAAAAACCTTTCAAAAATAATCCACGCTCGTGTAGTAGAGATTGTTGAGCAAGTATTTACTGAGATTAAAGCTTACGGGCATGAAGATCCTCGTAAGAAGTTAATTGCAGGTATTGTACTTACAGGTGGTGGTGCACAATTAAAACACATCAAGCAATTGGTAGAGTACATCACTGGAATGGATACAAGAATTGGATATCCTAACGAACACTTAGCTGGAGATTCTGATGAGGAATTTTCTAGTCCTTTGTATGCGACTGCGGTAGGTTTAGTGATGAACAGCATCGAAAACAAAACGCAAAGTGCAATTAGAATGGACGAAGTAGCTCCTCCTAAGCCAGAATATAGAGTTCCTGTTGTTAAGGCAGAACCAGTTCAAGATGAACGCGATCGCTTAGAACAAGAGCAAGATAAGTTAGAGAGAGAGAAAGAGAATAACGATCATGTAAAGAACGAAGAGTCCACAGGAGATAAGATTAAGCGATCATTTTTTGACCGTTATGTCGATAAGATTAAGGATTTTTTAGACAATGCAGAATAAGGCCGTAGAGCCTAAAAAAAATAAAACAACAATTAATAATTAATATTAAAAACCAAATAAAAGATGAGCAACTCAGAATTTGGAAGTATTTCATTTGATTTACCAAAAAACCAATCAAATGTGATAAAAGTAATTGGTGTAGGTGGAGGTGGAAGTAACGCCATAAACCACATGTTTAAACAAGGAATTAAAGGGGTAGACTTTATTGTATGTAATACTGATTCACAGGCATTACAAAGCAGTTCAGTTCCTAATAAAATTCAGTTGGGTGTAAACCTAACCGAAGGTCTTGGAGCGGGTGCAAATCCTGATGTAGGACAACAATCTGCTATAGAGAGTATCGCTGAGATTGAAAAGATGTTAGATCGCAATACTAAGATGGTATTTATTACTGCAGGTATGGGTGGTGGAACTGGTACAGGTGCTGCTCCAGTAATCGCACAATTAGCTAAAGAAAGAGAAATTCTTACTGTAGGTATTGTGACACTTCCTTTTTTATTCGAAGGAAAAGTGCGTCAAGAACAAGCAAAAATCGGAATCGAAAAATTACGTAAGCAAGTAGATTCACTTATCGTAATCAATAATAATAAATTAAGAGAAGTGTACGGAAACTTAGGTTTCAAAGCTGGTTTCTCTAAGGCTGATGAAGTATTAGCAACTGCCTCTAGAGGTATTGCAGAAGTAATTACACATCACTACACTCAAAATATCGATTTACGTGACGCTAAGACTGTATTGTCTAATAGCGGTACTGCAATAATGGGATCAGCTAACGCTGAAGGTGAAAATAGAGCTAAAGAAGCGATTGTTTCTGCTTTAGATTCACCACTATTAAACGATAATAAAATTACTGGTGCTAAAAACGTATTGTTGCTCATCGTTTCTGGCTCAAATGAAATCACTTTAGACGAAATTGGAGAGATCAATGATCACATCCAAAACGAAGCTGGTCACAATGCCAATATTATTATGGGGGTTGGTGAAGATGAAACTTTAGGTGATGCCATTGCAGTAACTATTATTGCAACTGGTTTTGATATCGAACAACAAAACGGAATCGTAAATACCGAACCGCAAAAAATTATACACACGCTTGAAGAAGGGCAAAAAAGTGTTTACAATCTTTCTAAAAACGAAATCCCAGCATTTGACTTAGAAAGTGAAAGTCCAAAAACTACAGATCAACGCATCGTTTTTGATCTATTAGAAGACGAAGAAACTCCAGAAGCTACTGCTCCTCCTGTTGTAACGCCACAACCTATAGTTCCTGTTGCAGGAAACGAAGAATTAATGGCAATGTCTGCTTTTATCAATAGTTTAGATGTTGCATTTGAAATCGTATCTCCTAACAACGACCTGGATTTTACGATCACTCCTTCAGCGGCCGCTCAAGCTAGGGAGTCACTAGCTTCAGTTACTGAAAAGCAACAAGAGCAAACCGCTTTTTCTTTTGACTTACCATTATCTAAACCAGAGCCTATTGCAAAAATAGAAGAGGAGCAGGTATTTGAGGTTTCTAGAGAAACACGCGAAATTAAAGTGAATCAGCCTACTCAGTTCGTACCCGTTACAGAACAGTCAGATAAAGGTATTATCAAGTATTCACTTGAAGAATACATGGAGGTTGAAAACGAGTTTTTAGGTTCAAAAGCAACTCCTAAGGTAGTTGAAGAAGTGGTTCCGGCTGAATTGAATATTACCATGAAGCAAGTAGGTAAGTCTGCACAAGACGCTACTAAATTTGAGGAAATTTCTCCAATGGAAATGACTATTGAAGAAACACTTAAATTAAGAGCTGATGAACGTAGAAAGAAATTAAAAGAATTCAATTACAAGTTTCATAATAACGTTTCAAAAATTGATGAGTACGAGAAAGAGCCAGCTTATAAAAGATTAGGTATAGACATCTCAAACAATCAGCCTAACAATACCAACTCAAGAATTTCAGTAGGTACAGATAGTAACAATGATTTGCAACTGCGATCAAACAATTCTTATTTACATGATAATGTAGATTAATTAGTTGTTACATAAGTTAAAATTAGCCCGAAAATTGAATGTAATTTTCGGGTTATTTTTTTTATCTTCGTAGCCAGTTTGAGACTTTCGATAAGTGCCTAATCCAGCTGTACGTTGCAAGATTTTATCGCAAAATGGTTTTTTATTCGGTTTTAAAAGAGCTTCCTTTGGTCGCTTTTTAAGCCCTTTAAAAAATCCATTTTCTCTCAAAATGCTTTAACTTCTCCCGAAGTTTTGGGACTGGGCAAAATAGATAAGTCAATAAGTGCTTTTCAAAATTTTAGAAAAATAAAAAATACAATTATGAGTTTATCAACAAATATCATGGACGATATTAAAACAGCCATGAGAGCAAAAGATACAGTAGCTTTAGAAGCATTAAGAGCAATTAAGTCAGAGTTATTATTGGCACAAACAGCTTCAGGATCTAAAGAAGAAATTTCAGAAGACGAAGAAGTAAAGCTATTACAGCGCTTAGTAAAAACTAGAAAAGAAAGTGCAAGAATCTATACTGAACAAAATCGCCCAGACTTAGCAGACCCAGAATTAGCTCAAGTAGCAGTAATCGAGAAGTTCTTACCTGCACAATTAAGCGAAGAGGAAATCGAGGCTGTTATCGCAAAAATAATTTCAGAAACTGGTGCCTCTGGAATCGCTTCAATGGGTAAAGTAATGGGATTAGCATCTGCACAACTTGGTGGAGCTGCCGAAGGGAAAACAATCTCTGCTATTGTAAAGAAACTATTAGTATAAAGAATTATAGAGTGCAAATTTAAGATCTGTGCTCTATAAATAAGGCTGTGTAGTTCAACTGGATAGAATATCAGATTTCGACTCTGAGGGTTGCAGGTTCGAACCCTGTCGCGGCCACAAAGCATAAAAATCAAAGGCGTGATGCTTACATCAATATGGTGTAAGTGTCACGCCTTCGGCGGTTTATGGTCAATCCAAAAAAAACTCACGTATGTTAATATCTCAAAAAAACAGTGTTTACTTCCCACAAAACTACCCAATGAATTTTAGTGGGAAGTTAACAGCGAAAATTGTAATCAAAGACGATTACGTTCGCGCAGATGGCACATGTGCCCTTTTCATGCAAATATTTTTAAATGGTAAAAGAAAGAGACTGCCTTTACATATTTCAAGTGCACCCAATGATTTTGACAAGAAGAAGCAGCGAGTTAAAATCAAATCAGATCATAGTAAAGACTTCAATCTAATTATTGAAAAAGCATTAGGTGATATTAATAAAATCGAAATTGCTTATAGGTTAGGAGGAGAGGTTCTGACAATTGATAAGCTGATGTATGAGTATGAGAACCCAACATCTAGGATTGATTTTATTAAATTTTGGGAGCTAGAAATGGTTAATCAAAAACTGATAAAAGAACTTTCTACATGGAAGCAACAAATGTCTACACTCAAGAAAGTAAAAAAGTACCAGGAGTCAATTTTGTTTTATGAGATAACAGACGACTGGTTAAATAAGATGATTAACCATTTCAAAAAGGTAGAAAAGCACGAGCCTCACACTATCCAAACCATGGTGAAAAACTTTAAGAAATATTTGCATATAGCAAACGACAAAGGAATTGTTACTAATCTTAATTATAAGAACATTCAAAATATTAGAGTGAGCAGTAATAGAGCTTTCTTAGATTCAGAAGAGATAAATAAACTAAATGACTATTATACCTCGGCTTTTATAAACGAAAGCTTAAAAGCTATATTGGGTAGGTTTTTATTTTCTTGTTTTACAGGATTGAGAATATCTGACATTGGACGAATTACAACTGAGAATATAGTTGGAGACACGCTTGTGTTTTTTACTAAAAAGACTGGTAAAATTCAAAGAATACAACTCAATGACGCTGCACTTTCCTACATTGGTAAAGAAAGATTGTTTGAAGGAAAGTTCACAGATCAACATATTAACCAGGAGTTGAAAGTAATTTCTAAAATTGTGGGGATTAAGAAAAAGGTAACTTTCCACGTGGCGCGTCATACATTTGCAACCAACTTTCTAATCTGTGAAGGTAGAATAGAACATTTACAAAAATTACTCGGACATTCTGATATAAAGCAAACAATGATCTACTCTCACATTGTCGATAGTATAACCGATAAACAAATACATAACATGAGCGAGATATTAAACAAAAAGCCACTTCAATAAGTGGCTTTTCGTTTTTATAAACTCTCGGTTTTTGCGGTAATGCGCCACCATAAATCGTCTATTCGTTCTCGTTCTATTTCATCTAGCACATGGTAATTATCATACGCATAAATTAATGTTTGAATTTTTATCGCTTTGAATTTCTCTGCAGATATGATAAAATCCCATCTAAAAGAACTCGAATTGATTCTGAAATCTAACCAGTTTTTAAATTTTGTCTGCGCAACATTTGGAATTAGCACATTAGCATTATGGTAACAAACAGGGGTTCCACCAGGAGCGATTGGACGCATAAAAACAATTCTAAGCTTTGATGGTTCATCGTTAAAATTATAAGCCGTTGTTATTCCGTTTCTAAAAATAACAGGCAGTGGCAAGGCATCAATTTTGATTTGCTTTAAATCACTGTTTTTACTAGCTCCATTTATCGTGATTCCTTCTTTGTTTATGATCGCAAAATCATATCTATAAACAGTGTCGGCAAGACCATCAGCAAATGACAATTCAAACTCTCTGTCTTCGTGGAATACTTCTTCTGGTTCTTCAATCTCAAAATCTCTCAAATCTATTGCAGCTGCTCTATCTAATTTTGATTCAATCAAATTCATATACACCACTTTTCCTATGGTGGTAAAATCATAATTGTGCCAGTTTTTTAAAACGGTAATTAAATCCTTCACCGTCATATCAGGAACTAAACGGTTTAAGTTTATTTCTTTCAAATTTTGAACTGAAATTATAGGAGTTCCATCAGCAGTAAGGTAGCGACTAGGAATCAACTTTAAAGAAATAGCCTCTGGATAATCTTCTGTAGGTGATGGGTCTAAATCTCTTCGAGGTTCAATTTTTACTATTCGAATAACATCACCTGCATTTAGCTCTAAATCTAAATCAATCTCTTGCGTAAAATTATCAGTGTACTTAGAACTTCCTCTATTATCACCGCTAATGTCTAAATTATAGATTTGAGTGGTGTTTTTGTAAATTTTCAGACTAACATCGCTGGCATTGTGTGATGATCCAAAATAATCTTTATAGCGGTATCTCAAACAGTAAGCGCTACCTAAAAGCGTGTAATTTCCTTTGTTTTGAATAGTGACTGATTTATCAAATAAAACGTGTGTAAAATCACTTTTCACATACGCTTCACTATTCCACTCATTGTTTTTATAGGTTAATGAAACATCCTCTAGTGTCGTACGAGTGTAATAATCATCATCCTTAAAGATTAAAGCGTGATTAAACTCATAATCGTTTAAAATATCGCCCGCAAGAGTATATCCAGCATAATTCACTGCTTTCTGGACCACGTGCATAAGATAAGGCAACGGCTGCATAATGTTGTTAATCTTATCTAAGTTGGTTTCAGGAACTAATTCATTTTTTACAAATGTTCCCGCTTTAAATTGATTTATTATTTTACCAAAACCGTTCCAGTCATCCGTTGTAGGGTCGTATTTATCAGTATGCACAGGAGGGAAATTATAATTTGTTTCAGGATACGAACGAAAAATAACAGCTAATGCATCATCGATAATGTCAGGCACCGCTTTTTGTTCTAAAGGAAGCTCTTCTAATTTCATATCAAATGAAGGAAAACCCACAATACCAGAATTAATAACGGCACTGATCAACTTTCCCTTTTTACCTGAGAAAGTCAAAACGGCATCAACGATATCTCCATCAATATCTAAATATCCTAGAAACGTTTTCTGTTTTTTTATGCTGTTATAATGCGCTTCAAAACCACTATTTCGTGAGATGTCTGAATCAATGTAGAGATCAAAGGGAAAAGAGAACTCTGTGGATAAATCATCTTGAAACCATGAATTTTGCTCTAAAAAAGTGACCTTTAAATAAGTCAGGTCTAACTTAAAATTATCGTGGATAAATACTAGCATGAGCGTTTTCTAAGAAGTTAAATTCAATGTCTTGAGATTCCTCACTAGAGGAAGTGTCTTGGTTGGCTATTTTAGTTGTCGTAGCATCTACTTTTAAATAAGGCCCTCTCGCATCATCCATCGATGCCCATACGTTTATGCTAGAAGTCAAAGCCACAAGCATCTTATGATCACTTTTTCCTAGAAAACCAGTATTTATAATCATTGTTTGGCTTAATTCTGCTTTTACTTTTTTATCAAATGCATATCTATTCTTGTAGACTGGTGACAAAGTATGTTTTACAGGAGTGAAAATTCGTCTCCTACCGGTAAATTCAAAAGGCTCAACAGCTCCGTTTTCATTTTCGAATAAAAAGAAAGTGCTTTCCATACCGCTAAAATGCACGAGGTAATGTTGTGTTCTTGTTTCTAGATCATTCGCTAGTATAAGATCGATACTGTCTCCTGGTTGGAAATCATTTGTAAATCTATAGTAAGATTGAATCAGGCTATTTTCATCAGGAGTTAATTGGTGGCTCTCAATTAAGGCATTGTTTTTCTTAATTAGTAGCGTGGTGTTTTCATGGCAAACAAAAGAAACTCCAATAAATGAATCAGGAGTGATTTTCATGATGTCCTGTTGCGCCACAGTCAATAAGGCTAATTGACTTGATGTCACAAACGGCTTGTGGCCCTTAATCATTTTAAAAACAGGAATTGTTCCAGCGGTCAATATCGTATCGTCATTATTATAGAATTTTTGACAAAAATTAATCGTGATTTCTACCGGCTTAATTTGCGATTTCAAGTAGTTAGTATTAAAAGAGGGTACATAATTCTTTAAATTTTCAATTTCGTTTAACAACGCATGTGCAATGGTACCGATATGAAACAATCCTTTTCCTTGAAAAAGCGGAAAATCGTATTCTCTGTTGTAAACAGTAGGAGCATTAGTATTGATATCAAAAACGGTAACATCAACATTCAATTTAAAATAAGTGTCGGTTTTTTTAGTGTCAAAACTCAAGTACTCTAACTCCTTAGTAAAATAAAGTTTATCAGTTAAAAACGGATTGAACAATACGCGCTCAACGCTTAGATTAACAGCTACATTAATAATTGTACTGCCAAATTTAAACTCCAAAACTGTAGAATAGTCCCCATCTTGCTGGCTCTGCTGATTTTTCAAGCTCGCTTGCACTGTAGTGTTTCCGGAACCGCTAGTGGAAGACAGTTGCAACCAAGAAGGAATCAAGCTTGTAATACTCCATGCTCCTGCAGTCTTAACGCTGATAGGTTGCACAGTTGTTTTTATAATATTGCTGTTTATGTCAAATAACAAAGCAGTAGGCGATACGGAGTGCGTAGGTTCAACTGGAGGAGTGATTACTACGGTTTCATTTGTTATGGTGATAGTTGCAGGAGCAAATTTAGAAACAACTTCAAAAACGGCATTATCAAAGTCTGCAACGATAGTCACAATACCTATTCCTGAATCCTCTGAATCATTGACATTAAATACAAAAAACTTATTGTCTTGATTATAATCAGCTTCAACTGCAGCGGAATAAAAATCACCAACAGAACCAAGAAATCGATCATCACTTGTGCCAGTACTAGGTTGGAAATTAGGCAGCGAACATTCACCAGCATAAATTCTATTTTTCACAAACCGCTCATTAATATTACGGCCTGTTTTAGTTTCTCTTATATTAATAAAATCATTAGTGTTAGGTACACTGGTGAAATCTATTGTGATTTTTGATTTTGCCATTATATTTTTGAGTTAGATTCAATTTTAGTTAATTCTTTGATTTTGTCTCGTATTTTTTTTGCCGTTTTAATATCGTTTTCTAGATAAGCAATTAAACCATTGCTTTCTAATCGCTCTAGAACTGCCGTTAACCTATTAATTACGGCACCAGCACCATTTGCATCTTGCGTGCTTGCAGTAGAAGAGGCTGTTGCATTGCTCGTTTCCTCTTGCTGATTAACTGCAGGCTGTTTACCTGTTCTTTTTGCCTCTAAGTATCCTACAATGTTTGGCACTACAGGATCATTTGAAAAGAGGACTTTTTTAGGCACTACATATTCATCATAATGAACAGGACCGGGACTATTTCTTTCAGGACCAGAACCGGTATAACCACCATCATAGAATCCATCTTTACTAGGCAAAGGTTGTGCAAGAGCTAGACCTAATTCTATTGCTCCCAATGTAGCAACAACACCCGCCCATGGAACACCAAGGATGAACCCTCCTTGCGCAAGAGCCTTAGAAACTCCTATGGCAGTATTCATCAGAATACTAGCAACTGCCATTATTTTCTCTCGCTTAGCCTGTTTGTATTCTAACTCGGCTTTTTTCTTAGCAAGGTCATTGTCTAATTTGGCTTTTCTTGCGGTATAAATCTCTTGAGTAATATATCCTTTATCAAGCTGATCCGTTAGATCATTTTGTTTTTGGCGATTTGCAGCTTCAAACTTTTGTAGACTTCTCTTTTCTCCCGCTTCTAGGAACTGGAAGTACTTTCCAAAAGCATTTTGAACTGCTCCTACAACTAGTTCTACTGCAGCAATCTTTTCTGAAAAGGTGTCTAAACTCTCAAAAGTGGTCTCCCATTGTTCAGGAGTAAAACCTAAGATGTCTAATCCAGATAAGGATTTGATATCGCTTGATGTATCTGTATTTGTATCACCTTCACTACTTTGAGCCACTTTTAAAGCAGATAGTTTAAGTGCTAAATCATCATAAAACTTTAAAACCGCTTCCCTTTGCTCTGGTGGTAACGTCGTGTTCTCCAGCATTGCCTTCATGACAATTGACAAGTCTGTCAAGTGCTGAATTTGCAATTGTATTTGTTCTTTCTGGAACTGCTCTTTTATCTTTTTCTTAGCCGTTTCAAGATCTCTCACCTTTGACAACTCATCAGCATCTAAGTACTGCCCTAAAATGGCCTTAGCAGTGGCAAGATCAGTAATACTTGCTAATTCATTATTTTGCTTTGTTTCAAGTAGCTGTAAATCTCTAGCAATTGCAGCTTGTTTTTTATCAAAATCTACTTTTAAATATTTCTCTTGAATGGCAGCAATTTTTAATTCACGCGTTTCTTCTAGCGCAATCAAAGTATCATTACTCGCAGCAACAATGCCTTGACGTTCTTCTAGTTGTTTTTTAAGCGTAGGCAAATCAGACGATGCCGTTTTCTTAGAACCTACAGCCGTTTGCAGTCCAGCAATAGCGTCTTGCTCTTTTTTAATATTAGCTTTTAAATCCTCGATTTTTCTATCATACTCAACATTTACCACCGCTTTTTCACGGTCATAATCATCAGCAATCAAGCCTAAATTTAAATCCTGTGCATTGCGTTTTGTCGCTAACAATTCTTTTTGCAAGTCCTGTTCTATTTTCAAAACCTCCTTAGCGTGCTTTTCTGCTTCAGATAATGCTTTAGCTCTTGCTTTTGCACTGCCATCATCTACTTTTAAGCCATGATTGTTTCTCACAACCAATTCCTTAACCTGATAGTTTTTTATAGCTTGTAGTTCAGCTTCTAATCTTTGTTGCTGTGCTTCTTGAGCTGGTGAAGCATCCCAAGAACCTGCACCCGCAGCTGATAATGATTTTCGAATAGCAGCAATGCGTTCCTCTCTCACTTTTTCGAAATCATACAAGCTTCCCATTGATTTTTTACGGGATTCAACGTATTGTTCAAAGTTTTTAACTTGGTCAGCAGTATTAAGATCAACGCTTTTTTGGTTAGCGGCCTTGAGTAACTCTTCTCTTGAATTAAAAATAGCCTTTGTCAACGTCCAGAATCCTTCAATAACGGTATTCAACGCAATCATTGCATTGTTTTTCCACTTGGCGTAACCGTCTGACTTCAAAACATCTTCTTGTGCTTGTGCTAATTCTTTTTCAGAATCAATCAAGTCTTGAGCCGCTTGCTCTACTTCATTAAGGGGTTCGATTTGGTTTTTTATAGATTCTCTAACCGCTTCAAATATTTTCAAGGCACCACCCGCATCTTCACCAGCACCTTTAAATAAATCAGCCGTTAATAATTGCGCTTGCTGGGAATTCAATCCTATATTTTTTGCTTCTGTGGAGATCAGGAATAACGCTTCTTTCACTGATACAGAACCATCTTTAATTCCTTTGAATAACTTGCCAGTAAATTCAGGTCCAAAAGCATTAGTCAAAGCGTCTTGAGCTGCTTGCGTTTCCTCAGTGATTGACAAACCAAATTCCTTAATCGCATCAGGAAGTTTATCAGAGTAAATTCCAAGATCAATACCGGTATTTACTAAGTTTTGAAATTCTTCTATCGAATAGCCTGCTGCAGCAAAAAACACTGGATATTCCTTCATGGAATCAAGGAACTCACCATTTGCAGCGCCTCCTTTAATCAAGCCGTTTTCAATGCGGTCTAACGCTTCTACATAAGAGATATCAAATTCGTTTACTAATGCTCTAGCCGTTTCTAAAATGCTATTAAAATCTTGATCAAAGGTTTCAGCCATTGCCTTAGTTCGCACGCGCACAGCATCGAGAGAGTCTCCAGATAATTTAGTAATACTCGATACAATTTTGTTTGTTTTTGCAGCTTCATCGTTGTACGATGCCCACGCTTTAGTAGCAACTCCTATCCCTATCAATCCCGCAATAAAAGCACCTACTGGTGTGGCCACAAATGCCCACGCTGCTTGAGTACTTGCAACAATAGATCCTCTTATACCAAGTAAACCCGCTTGAACGGCTTGCATGTCACCAGAGGCAATCCCGCTAAGCAGGTTAGTGAAATTTTCTCTTGCAGCGCCTAGGTCTTTATTAGTTAATTGTAGCTCGTCATTAAAATCAGACTGTCTTGCTTGAAGTTCAGAATAGGTGTTTTGAAGAGCACGCAATTGTTCATCATAATCAGCGGCACCTCTATTTAAGTTGCGCATTTGATTGCGTGTTTTTGTTAATTCCTTGTTTACACCAGATAACGAATTAATGACCTCGCGATCGTTTATGTAGATGTTTAACCGCCTGTTTATGTTTTCTCCTGCCATTAGAAATTGATTTGAGAAGTGATTTGTGTGATTCTATTATTTCCAAGGTCAGTAGCAAGTGTTTCAAGAGCTTTTGTTGATTGCAATGCACGTGCTATATGATTATAAGCTGCGTAATTACGGTTTTTATTGAAAGCTTTTACTTGACCTCCAGTACGATTGTATGATGATACTTGAACTGTCTTTCCGTTTATATGCCTGGTGAATCCTTTCACATCTGCACCTTTACGATTAGTAGCTCCTTGTGTGCCTGACTTGGTAGAGCCAAAATGTGACTGAAAAGAATAAGCAGGTTGGCTGATTACCAGGCGATCTAATCGAGCTTCTTTATAGCGAGCAGTAACGGTAGATTTCTCCAATTTACCGGAACGGCTTTTAAATGAATTTCTAATCAACACCCTAAAATCATTTCTTAAAGTAGCAGCTGCTTTTCTACCTGCTTTCCTTTCTTCTGCTTCTTGGTCTAAATTTGTGATCATACCTTTAATTTTGATGCAAATTCCGCATAAATGAGGGGTGAGAAAAGGACATAAAAAAACCACTCGATTGAGTGGTTTGCATTTATTTTTAAATAGATTATTCTTTTTTTCTTCTAAAGTACCAGTAATATTCCATGGGTTTTTCTTCTTGTGGTTCATAACCTAATTCAAGTAAAGCTTCATAGACATCATTATATTCTATTTTAGGTAAAATAGAAAGTAACTTTTCTGTAAGTTCATGAGTTGTGAACCTGAATTCTTTACTAATCAAATCTGCAGGAGCATACATTTTAGTAATGAGTTTTTTAACCTCTTCTTTGTAGAATAAAATAAGCGCCATATTACATCAGATTAATTATATAAAGGGATTCTCTTTACGGTTGACCAATCATTGCGAGGAATGAAACTCGGACTGTTTTTTTTCCAGATACCCGAATCCTGAGAACCCCAATATTAAATGAATTAATATGGAGCACTCCTCGCTTATTTTTTAATGATTGGTCAGGGCAAATATAGGAATAAGAGGTGATATATACAGCCGTTCATTCAAAGACAAGGCCATTTAATTAAAAAAGGAAATATTACTTAAACAAATTACGTTCCTAATGTTTTGTACCATTGGTCACTATAACTCAATTAAGTAATTTTCTTTTTTCAATGTCGTACTCCTCTTCAGTCAAAACGCCATCGTCAAATAATGCTTTCAGTTTCTTCAGTTCGTCAAATTTACTTGACTGACTAACAATTTGCGTCTCTTTAGAGTTACACTCTTTGATTTCGCATGTTGCTATTGCTTCCTCTATTTCAAGAGAGTAATTCGTTATATTTCCACCACCTACTGTGAAATATACTTTCTCGGCACCTTTGAATTTTATCTTCTTTATTTTTTTTACAATAACATTTAATCCAGAATAGGCAGATCCTATTTGAGTTGCGGATCCGGCCATTATACCTGCCATTTTTAAATAAACAAAAGTTCCTTGGATACCTGAACCGCGTCCTAATGATATAGAGTCACCTTCTTTGTAGGTGATTCCATTTGAAGCGGTGTACTCTTCGATTCTATTTTGTGCACTTGCAAAAACAGAAAACATCAGCAATAAGAAAGTTGCTTTTTTCATAGTTATAATTATTTGATTATTATTAAATATAAAAACCTACACGAATGTAGGTTTGGGGCATGTGTTTTTTGGTTATTTTATATTCTCTAGCAATTCGCTAATTCCTAAAAAAGCAGGTGTCAACTCCTTTGCGGTATAATTATCGGTTTCGTTTTCGGGAATGTTAGACATTGCCATGGCAAACATTTTGTTTAATCCCATTTTAAAAGCACCCACGGTTATATTACTATGTGTAATAGGTGCTAATTTCTTTTTTTGTTTCTTACATTTTTTAATCAAAGCTTCTTGAATACGGCATAATTCGGCTATTTTCTTTTGCTCATCTGTCTCATGGAGGGCAGTGTTAAACTGGTTTTCTAATTTACTGATCATCTTTACATATTTTTTTTAATTCGAGGTCTACTTTGCTTTTTAAATCGAGTACTTCTACGTGGTAGGCTAGTTTTTGTCTAGCAAATAGCACGAGTGCAGATACAATGGCAGTGATAAAAAACACCACCCAGTGATCTAGTTTTCCTTCTTCTTTTAAAGCAAAATCATCATCAAATAAAATAATTATTTGAAATACGTACATTCCTATAGGTATCATTAAAACTTTTATCCACCATTGTCTGGAGGTAAAGAGCCAAATTAAACAGAGATACAATGGAATAAATTTTTGAGCCAAAACCCACACAAATATTGAGATGTTCTCATAATAAGTACTAGTGTAAGTAAATGCAAATGTTTCCCAACTTTTTACAGCTGGGAAACATAAATAGCAATATGCTAATAGTGGAACTATAGCAATTAAAATGGCAGTAAAGGTATTAACCGCCAGTTGGCGGTTTAATTTTAGTTGGGTCAATTTCGACATGATAAAATTGATCGGTGTTTGCGTTAATTAATTCTGTTTTTTCCTCTGTGGTATTTAAGGGTTCAGCTTCACAACTTACTAATAGAATTGCTACTACTGTTAAAAAGAATAATTTGTTCATGGAATTAGATTTTAAAATTAATGAAAAATATGTTTGCGGTGTTAAAATTAACTAAATAATTAAATTGTTTTTTTTATTATTCACAAAACATTGCGCCATCACTCCATTTGTCTGGGTTTACCACCAATGGTTCTAGTGTTTTTAATTCGAAAGAAAAATCCATTCCCCAGAAACCTATAGCTTCTTCATTGCGAATAGTGGCCATTGTCACCGACTCCTTAACGAAGTTGTTGTAAAGCCAGCCAATCTCTGGCATTTTACTTTGAATGTTTATTCTAGACAAAACCTCTAAACCAATAGCTTCACATTTATCGATCGCATCATCCTGCCCCCGATAATCATCTAATTTCACACCAGGTATTACTATTGAAAAAGAGACGGCACGATTATTAAAGGTACGCTGTTCATTACCGGATAATTTTCCGCTATAGTCATAAAAAACTAGAGTGGTCCTCAATCCTAATGTACTGTCGGATTTACTACCAAGCTCAGAAGGAGAGGTTCCGCAGTAATCGTCAATATCGAAGTGCTTTGTGGCTAAATCTTCAAAATAAGCGTTTACTTTTTTATAAGATAAAGGTCTAGACATAATTATTTATTTAATTGGTTTTTTCTTTCTAGCTCTTTGCTGCGCACTATTTTTTCATCTAATACGGATAAGAAAACAGCGGCATACACTTTTTCAGTCTCCTGGTGATTGCCAAAAACCTGCACATCATCCATTGCCATTGATTCTATGATCTTTGAAAATGGTTCGTAAGGCTTCTGTTTTTTTACTGGTTGTTGTTCTATGTCTTCGACATTGTTGTCGGTAACTTGTTTAGGTCGTGGGAATACGTTTGGATTTCGATTAATAAAATTTTCACGGCAACCAGAATACGCGTGTGCAATCATAAATTTTACAGCAAGCGGAATCTTATCTGTAATGCGGGCATTATGCTCTAGTAACAAGGTTGAAAAAGGAGCACGGATGTCTTCGCGATTGTTTCCCTTCTTTTCCCGGAACAGTATTGCGGTGAGTCTATGCAAGTCAGCTACGTTGTTCTCAGTGGCCCATTTGTAATAAAACAAATCAGCATAAGAGAGTTCTTGAATAGTAACGTTTGCCAGCCTAGCTGCGGGACCATAAACAGTTTTTCTAAAAGGCCACTTGCCACTTTTAATTTTGGAAGGAAAACGAGTGAGCAATTCTTTATTATCAAAAACAAAAGCCGTGTATTGCTCTAGCTCAGAGAACGGCACATCGCTCCATAACAAGACTGCCTTTACAATGTTCTTTATAGTGAATTTTGGAACGAGTAACACGCTTAAAACGGCAAGTTTGAATGCTCTATTACTTATTTGTTCGTTACGTGAATTAAACATAAAACGCCCCATGAATCTAATTTGCGATTCAGTGAGGTCGTTCCATTTTTGTGGGATGTTGTAGTTTATTCTCATTGAATATTGTTTTCGCTTGCTCTAACTAATTCTTTCTCCAGCTTCATCACTTCTACGGTGAGTTTGCCAAACTTGCAATACATGGCATCATTTACCACTGCTAGTGATTCTATATCAGACCAAAGTCGCGCTTTTTTTACTTTTAATGAACGGAGTTTTTCTGTCATGATTGTGCTCTTTTTTTATTGATATAGTGTAAAATAGGTTCGTTAAATACTACTAGTAAAGTTACTCCAGCAATCAAGAACAACCACCATAGTGACCAGCCACTAACGGCTTTTTTATCAACATTTTTGCTCTCGCTTTCCTTCTTGATTGCTTCTTGTAGTTTTTGTTCTAAGGCTGTAATTCGATCCTCTTGTTTTTGAAACTCAATTTTATATTGCTGATCAGTACTCTCGGTTTTCTCCGTGTTTTCTTTTTTGTCTTCAGTGCTTGTAGTTTGGGTACGCTTGAGATTATTAAAAACGGTTTTTTTACCATCAGCATCTACAATACTGGCTTCGATGCTAGGGTCTACCGGTTCCCAATTATCCACGGTGCTTGTGGCTTTGTTTTCTAGCGTAGCCTTTGTGACTGCATTTGTTTTTAAAGAAGCAGTGGCAACATACTTCTCTTGAATTTTTGCAAACTCATTGAATAATGCAGCGTAATCGATTTTAGCACTTTCAGAGGTTTCTTGCCTGTCAGACTTTCGAGCAGCGCAGGAACCTAGCGTAAGGAAGGCCACCATCGCGACTAAGATTATTTTAGTTTTCATATTAAAAGAATTGAGAACGTGAGATAAATGTTTTAGACAAATCATGTTTGATAATTTATGGGAGACCAATCACATTGACTCCAACTTGAAAAAAGAGTGCAACTATTAATTTTTTCATAAGAATACGATGTTAAGCAGCAGTACTGAATTCGCGATCAGCAGTAGCCATTTTTGTGTGATAATTATTTTTAAAATATAAGGGTCCATTATACTGTGCAGCGAAAGCAGTAAAATCCTTTGCTCTTAATTCGTCATCAAGATGTGAGGCCATGATGTATTTTACAAACAGTTCTAGTTGTGCCTCTTCGCTTTCCATCATTTTATTGACAAACTCCTGAATAGACAAACAACCGCACAATTTATAATTGAATCCCATGATCTGGAAGCGTCCCCATGAAGATGCCATTAAAGCAACTTCTCTATTGATGGCAACGGCTCTTTGTAGCTTAGCATGTTGCTCGCTTTCTTTGCCGTAGGGTTTTGTTCCCCATTTAGGATAGCAAATATCAGAGAGTACAGGAGTGATATTAGCCTTACGCAAATACTTGTAAAACACATGCGGTTCAAAAAGTATTTTTACATCTCCATTTTTCAAAAATCCTGAGCCACGGCTTTCCACCTTATCAACGGCTCTAATGGCAGAAACGGCACAACCTATATATTTTGCTGCAGCCGTGAATGATTGTAATGAGATACCTAGTTTCATGAGTCGGTTTTTTTAAAGTCAGTTACTGATTCTTTTATTTCGTTAGCTCGGCTTACTGCTTTTTTCAGGAGTGCCCAAACATCACGTCCAGTGGCTTTTTCAAAGTTTTCTTTAATGGATACGCTTTCGATAAAAATTAAAAGTATGGCACCAATTTTTGTACAGAAGAAAGAAATCGAAAACCAAAATTGAAAAAACTCCGTAAGGATAAAGAAATCAATAACGTAGAGACATATAATACACATTTGGTACAATAGCATCTTAGAAACTATTTCGCTTAAGCGCCTGCTTGTAACGTATTTCCAGCCACGTACTCTAATCGATCTATAAATACCAAAACCAGTATCAAGAACAATAGCCGCTCCCACAGCAAGCATCAATCCAGTGATGGGGGCAAAGAATAAGAAAGTCGCTGTAAGGAGGTAGATTATTGTTGTTTTCATTTGTTTTTACTTATTAAAAATTACACTACTATCTTCTTTTCTGTATAAATGCTGCATACATATTTGACATATTAGTATAACTACTAGGATGTATGCTATCTATAATATAACCATCTGAATTTTTAGCTCTATCAGTATCATTATTTAAAGATGAAGCTATATCGACTACATATATTTTTTCATTAATTCGGTTATCGAAGCTAGATAATAAAACTCTCCTCATTTCAAACATACATCTGTTTTTATAACTTCCAAAATCAGCTAGTAAATTATGGTCGTCACTGAATAAAGGGACTAAACTGATGCATATTTTCATTAATGGATTAGCTATTCTTACTGACGTAATAAATTGATTAAATCTAGCTACTGTACTAATATTTAAAGGCTCTAATTCATTTATGTTTACTCTTGAATAATCGTTATTACCAACTAATAATATAGCTATATCAGGAGTAGATATGTTCCAAACCGTCAAATATCTAGAGTAATCAAATGTAAAATTAAGTACACTTTCAGCAATAATCTCCCAAGAAGAACCATTCCATTTTTTATAGTTATTTTCAGAGTAAAAATACATGACATCGTTAGTATTAGGTATTAATTTAACTCCAGTTGTTGGGTTAAACCCTCCTATTTCCTCAGCTTTAGGAACTAACCCACCGTCAAAAGACGAATTTGCATAGGCAGATATCCAAGCTCTAGTACATCCATAATATTTATAACTGTAGTCTGATGGGTGTAAAAATGGAGAAAAACCGCCAAAAGTAGATGGACTATGTATTAAAGTAAAATAATACTCAAAAGTCCATCCTGGTCTGCCTTCAATATTTGGAGATAATGCATTATTCATATCAGACCTCATAGTACCTACAGTACTTGTAGATGGACATTGACTAAGCATACTAGACCAAAGAGAAGAACTACTACTTAAAGAAGCTCCAATTGTAGCTATTTTCAAAGCTCCATTATTCAGCGACATATTAGCGACTTCTACTCTAGATTTTTTCACTTCTACAATGTTGAAATCTTCATCATATCTTTCAATAGAAATATTTAAAGAATTACTTTTATTAATTAGAAAGTAATCTTTGTAAGGTCTCAAAGTGTCTTTGTCGTAGGGTTCAACTCTACATACTGTTTTTAATTCTCTCTTGAGAAATGGAGACGTATCTATTCTAGTCTGTACAGGTCTAACATACATAAAAGACGGTACAAGCATCTCGTTATTCATATAGGGCACAGCTTTAACTACTTTAGAATGTTTTAAATCTAAATTAGAGCCTAATGAAAATTCCTTAAAAATAGCTGGTTCAGAACCTTCTATTATTTGAAAATTATACTTAAAATTTCCAATTGGACTATCTCTATACTCATAACGTATGTAGTAAGTATTTGATAAAGTGGTGACTTGATATATTTTAGACGCTCCAAAATCGCTATTCCTTAACCACACTCCGTTAACATCAAATTCAGCTAAAATCATTTTACCAACAGAATTAGCCGAATATAAAGTGCTTGGTTTAGCTCTAATTAAATCTTTAGACACTGTGTATAATCCTGTTTTTATATTCCCATCAGTATCTATTGCAGATGTAGACACAAAATTATTTTTATCTACATAATTAAATGTAGGTATATAATCAATTGATGGTAGTACAGTATCTTTTATAGTATATTCTTTAAAAGGAGTATAAACAGTTTTTACCGAACCATTTTCAAATTGAACATTAGACAATACATTACTACACGCTAATCTAATGTATTTAGCAAATTCACTTGTGACTCTAGTTTTTAACTTGCTAATATCCTCGCCATAAACAACTTTATCCAACTCCCCATACTCTACGTACTTTATATTCCCGCTACCGCTTAATGTGTAACTTTTATTAGGTTCTACGTAAATTTTATCTGTAGTGTATTTATTTATGTTTGGAGTTGAAAAAGACCCATCAGAAATATTTAAGTCAAATCCATTAACTAAAGTATTTGTATTTACTAAGTTATTGGAATATACTTTATTTTGTTTTGTATTCTCTAATACACTTACGTTTGAATTTAACAAATTTATACTCTTAAAATTCGTGTATTTTTCATAAGGTAAATTTATAGTCCCTTTAACTACCTGAAAATTAGAGTCTGAAATATTATACCCAAATATCGCATAAGACGCATTTGATTGATAAGCAATTTGAATAACACCATTTACATAAGTTGTTACAATACTCGAAACTATAGGATTATCATTTACATCAAATAAAACAGCTTTTCGAGTAGCAGAACAAATAAAATTAGATGTTAAAACGTCCCCTAAAGATATTTTTATTTTCCCAGAAACGCCATAAGAATAAATAGAGCTAGATAAAGTACCATCAGAGTTAATAACAAAACCATCCTTTTTCTCAGATGAGTCAAATAAATTTAACCCTCTTTCTTTGTCTAATTTATCACTAAATTTTAATAATTCAGATTTTAAAGCTTCGGTATTAACCTTACCGCTTAATTCATCTAGCCATTTACTAGAAGTCGCTGGCACATCAGTTGATAATGTAGCAGATGTAGCTTTCCAAAACTTACCATTGTAACTAACTTTTTCACCGATTAAATAAGCTTTAGCTGTCCAAGTTGGAAAAACGCTTATATCAGTTTTTTTAGCATACAAACTCAAATCAATCAAAGAATTAATCACGGTCCAAACACCTTTTTTAAGAGTAAACAAAACATATTGATTGTTTAAGTCAGCTACTTTGCCTCCATGATTGGGATAAGTTCCTGAAACTTTAGGTAGGTACACACCATCCTCAGTAGGCGTAGGGTCAGTTGGAGAGACTGCCCCCCTCCATATCTTATCTACAACAGCGTCTTCCGCTCTTTTAGCTGCATCAATTGCTTTTTGTGATGAATTCTCATCTACGGTGATATTAATTATACTCATCTTGTAGCCGTCTTTTTTATCGTTATTTTTCCTTCTAAATAATATTTTTTAATCGTTGCCTTCACCATCAACACATCGTAGTAATACACATCATAAGTAAGCTTGCTTGCTTGCTCATTTGTGATAGTGACTAGCAGTACGTTCTTAGTAGTACTGGTGATTGTCAATCCTGCACCAACGGTAAGTTCGATAACTGCATTTGCTGACTTAGAATGCTTGATTTGTAATTTGATTGCTTCAAATAGTGATAGATCAAGAGGAGCGGTGTCACTATCAAATCGCAATTCAAAATCTTTGTATGCGTTTTGAAACAAGGTAAAATCATACTTGGCGATTGTAGCCTTTGTCACCACCTTTGAAATCTCTGGAGTCACAGATATAGGTCTGAATAAAACATCATCAGACACTTCTTTACTGATGCAAGAAAGAGTACCTGCTTCGGCTAATTGTTTTATGAACAATCGCTCTTGCTCATTTTCTCCTATGAGTTTGATGTCGTGAATGCCATTGGCTGTGGGTACTCTTAGTGCTTGCATTAGTTTTAATTTTTATCAAAAATAGAAGTTGTGACTTGGTTTAAAAAGGACATGGTTATAAGTACAAACCCGACTTTCTCTTGATGATTTTATCGGCAATTCCCTTTTCAACTTTGTCTATATAGTCTGGAAATAGTAGTGGATTAGTGACGATTAATTTCTTGAGTGATTTTAAATATTCCTCACCTGCACGTTGTCTATCACTCTTCAAGTCATTGCGGTCCTCTTTGTCTAGTACCTGTTGTTTATCCCATGGCATTTGCTC
The DNA here is from genome assembly GCF_013294025.1 of Flavobacterium aeripolare. GTDB lineage: Bacteria > Bacteroidota > Bacteroidia > Flavobacteriales > Flavobacteriaceae > Flavobacterium. The sequence goes on along the minus strand of NZ_JABSNL010000003.1, from coordinate 257,991 downwards.
GCTTGCTACTGTAAAAGAGCTATCTGTAAAATCAAAGGTTCCGGTGATTGCTGCCTTAGCAACGGTAAATGCAACAACAGCTTTCCTTGCGATTTCTTGAGCATCAATTATGATCGTTTCTGCTGAGTTTGTTTTTAATAAGTCCAGTGTTATTGGCCCCAACATTGCTTTTAAATATTGATCCTCTACTTCACGCATGTATGGTTTCAAGGCAAGGAATGTTTGTCGGTTATTTTTGATTGTAAAGTGCTCATTGAATTGTGCTGTATGTTGCACAATCAACTCTTTGAAAATGGTATAATATTTTGAATCTTGCCATTCAGTGAAGACAGCTAAGTTCTCTTCCATGATTTGGAAAGCACTGTCAAGGTCTTCGTTGTATGTTGAAAGAAGGGAGCGGGATAGATCGCGCTTGTCTTTCCAGTCGGCATTACTAGCTTCTTTATTTTCAGAGGTCTTAGAACCTGAATTTGTAATTAAAACATTGATGGTAGGCAAGGCGCGAAGGAGTGCTAAATTAGCAACTGCAGATTCTAGCAACCCTTTAACCAAGTCGAGAGGGTCATTACTGTCCTCCTCAAAGTTATGTATGACTAGTGCATCATATTGCTCTTGACCTATTAAGTCTAATATTAGTTTGCGCTCCACACGTTTTGCAAAAGGCATCACTTTTAAAAAGTCGAATTGAGCAGCAACAACTATGTGTCTTTTAATGTCGGTGACATCGTTTATTAGTCTTGCCATTTTATTGATGTATTATATTTTCTTGACCACTTGGATTTTTGTCTAAGGTTGTGAGGTTTACTCCAGAGAACATACCTATTAAGGAGCGGTCCCAACCATTAAATGAGCGGAGGAAGTTCCAATCATCAGAAACGTAGACGCGCTTAGGAACGAGAGAAGCGGACAATACGGTGTAAGCTTCACGAATATTAGAACCGGAACCGCCTAGGTTTGATCCTCCTGGTGTTCCTGCGCCAATGATTGCAGGATTGACTCCAATAGCGAAAAGAATCTCTGAGTTAGCTGCAGAGGCATCTACATTGTATGCGCCGTCTTTCAGTTTGTCATCAATAGGAGTGACTTCAATTCCTTTTACAAACTTGCCACCCTCTTCAAATATTGGGGAGATTATGGAGCGTCCAGCGGCTTTATTTCCTGACAAATGACCATCAATGGCAGCTGAGAGTTGTTCTCTCATTTCCTGACGTTTGTTTGCGTCAAAATCATCCCATTCCTCTTTGTAAAAATTCTCAAAGTAATAGTCAGAAACGTACACAATGAATTTCATGTTCACTTGGTTCTCGAAAAAAGCTTGTTTGAATTCAGGAACAGAGTTAGCTACATCCATCCAACCGTTACGATCTACAGCGTGCCAATGCGTCTTTGGATAATAGTTTTCGTCTGTGTAAGCATAATTTGATTTGGTACAAAAATTATAAATACCTTTTTCTTTGCAAAGGCTTTTGATGTCCTGAGCGGTCAAGCGATCTTTATCAAAGTAAGCGATTGGAATATTGTATTTAGGATTTGCAGTAGCCCAATCAGTATTGATTATCACACGCGGAATGTCACCAGCGGCATTCATAATTTCAAAACGACAATGTGCCGCTTGTTGACGAACAACTTTTGTTAATTTTTCGCCATTAGCAGAAACCACCCATTCTGTGAAAGCAATTTGAAAGAGAGAGAGATCGGCAATTTTTGCAATCCAATATTTATCAAGATTGTTGTTTTCTACAAAGTCAGCGATATCAGGATAGTCTTCTAATAGCTCTTCAACTAATTCTACTTTACCGGCTTCGCTTTTTATTTTTTTGTAAAGACTAAAACCGTTTCCATAAGTAGTTGACGCTAAAGTATTGATCCCTCCAACTGCAGCACCATTTCTTAGAAACTTTTTATTGTAGAAGTTTTGTGGATACAAATTGTCTGATCCCCACTGCACTATTTCAGCGGTTGATTCCTCATTAGAAGGATCTATTTGTACTTTAATCGGTTCTGGAGTAACCGATTTTCCAAAACCAGTCAAAGCAATTGACGTTTCACCTAGGTGGATATTTTTGTAATGTTTCATACTTAGTAGATAACTTCTTGATCATTAAATTTTGTGATGTATCTAAAATTGATTTTTATGATACGGCCATTTTCTAGTTCTATATTTCGAGTAGCGTTTTCAAAATGATTAGGATTTTTACGAATCCGTTCTTTTCTGTAAAAATGCTCTGCATCTATAAATGCTTTTCCTTTTTGCTTTGTGCCAATTAGCAATTTTGCATTTTTATAATTTTTCAAAACACCACCAGTATTATTGTTTTTATTCCTGGTCCTAAATTCAATATCGAAAGGGATGGCAATTCCTTGAACATCCACTTTCTTAATTATTTCTAAAACTTGTCTCAAAAAGATTCTCTTAATCATATTTCAAAATTCGCTATTTAAACAAACTATAAAAAGGACAGCTTTTTTTGACTATAGAATGTTCCCTTGTTATCATTAATTTTTTTATAAATAATTAAAAATCAATATTTTAACTTTTTTAAATTGCTTTTTATTCTCAAAGTGCATAAAAGTAGAGCGGCTTGCCCCTAATCTGTTTCTACACTTTCCGTTTTCAAAAGAGCGATATATGAGAGGCCAACCGCCCTTTGAGCAATTGGCCTCAGCATTAATTCATTTCGTGACCTTTGTATAATGGAATGTGCACTCGTTCGTCTCTATTCTTAATCAAGGCTAGTACCTTCTTGTAGTACCTCCAAAATAGAGGGATGTCAAATGTATCTGAGAAGTGTGTAGCATGTTCTTGAGGTGTATTCTTAGAGCGCTCGCTTCTTTTATCTTTGACAATAGTGTTGGGTTTATTTCCTGGTATCGCTGGAGCATTCTCTAACGAAACAATTAGATCTGCACAGTTGTTCTCATTGATTTGAATCTTAGGTAATCCTTTTGTACCACCATATTTCAATAAGTAATTCATCACAATAAATTTATCATTGTGACCAGGGTTCTCAGATCCTTTACGAACTTTAACTATCACTTTCCATCCGTTACGCTTAAAGCATTCAATGGCTTGCTCAGCAAATGTTAATCTTGAGTTGGCCTGTTTGTTGTTACCATTACGGTCATAGTAAAACTCGATCACGTTATTGTGCTTCTTCTTAGGCTCGTAGTATGGAGCAAATTCTTCATCAATCAAGTCATCAATTATCTTAGGCGATACAACATGGAACGTCTTGAGCTTACGGAATACGTCACCCTGATCCTGTGCAACAGTCATAGAGTTGAAATTACCCCAGTCAATTGTGACGATCAAGGGCTTGTGCTTCATGTAGTCAGTATCTTGGCGACAGTTGAAGTCTTTCTTCTTGGCATTAGTTCCAAGAGTTTCTAAATAGTTATTGTCATAAGAGTAGCGATAGTAGTGCTCCTTTGAATTCAATGCAGGATAGAATCCATTGGTTACCTTGGCAGGCCTAATATTGCGTATCTCAGCATCGTAGTGCATTTCAGAAGGCGCGTTATCTTTCATGCGCTCAAACCAATCGCTTGATAAATTATGTTTATTGATTGCAGCAGGAGCCTTAACAAATAAAACTTTCCATGGCTCTTTTTTAGCTAGAGTTTCAAGGTCTGTAAACCACTGGCCCTTTTGTGTCATCGCTACAGATGAAGCATAGATTTCAGCATTACAAAGAGGTTGGTTTTCATACAAGCCACCGCATGTAGAACGGTTTGTAGTTTGCACGTTATTAAACAATTTCTCCTGGTCTAGTAAAGCAGCTTCATCGCCAATAACAATTGAAGAGTTAATACCACGTCCGGCATTAGCTTGGTCATTAGAAACCATTATCCACACAAAACCATTCGAGAAGTGAATAGTATTATCCCATTTATCTGGAGATTGAAACGGCATCTCAAAACCAAGAGATTTACCTGATTTACCTACGACATAGTCAATCCCCTCATAAATACCAAACATCTCTAAACCCGCCTTAGTAGAAGGCAATGTTCTCGATAGCATTTGTTGGTAGGTTTCACCCACAAGAATACCAGTTGCACGTGGCATTTGTTTAACAGCCTCTTTAACAAACCAACCAAGTATTGTTGACTTCCCAGTACCACGCGCCCATTCAAGTACAATAGTTTTAATCCATACTTCAATTAACTTTTTAGGATTGTAAACTTTTTTACCTGATTGCTCTATAACAGCTATTTGAGCAAGATTAAGATCTATTTGGTTAGTCTTCATCTTCCTCCTCATTTACTCTTTCAAAATCAACATCTTCAGTATCCAGAGCATTGAAGTCGATAGAACCACCATCTTGATTTGCTTCGATCATTTTTAAGACAGATGGATGCGCTTTCAAGATATAGGTTTGTGCTTGCATTTTCTCTGGATCAAAATTAGGGTCAGAGTCTTTATCAAAACCACCGATTTTAATACGTTGTGCGATCACTTTTAATTCTAGTGCACCGTCCTTATCTCGTATTGCACGCTGTTGCAATCGCATGAGATCTTCTTCAATCAGGTATCGCTTAGCTTCTTTATGATTTTTAAGTATATCCCCAAAAATAAGGAGCGAATCGTTGACATATCGATATGCTTGTGCACGGCTAGCACCGTCATTAGCAAGCACAGAAACAGCTTGTTCCTTTGAGTGATAATTAATCATCAAGTTCCAAGCTTTATAAATATTTACACGAATTGCATCCTGCTTAGGACTAAGAGTAACACTTTCCTCTCCCTTTAAATAATACTTGCGTATCTTATCTAGGGTGGTTACTTTTTTACGTAAAATTACAGCGTTAGAACTCATGAATATTAGAATTTTAACGCAAGTAACTAAAACAGAAAGTGTAATTAAAGGACAAAGAAAAACCCACTGCTAGAGTGGGTTTTTCATTTTATTTAACTGTAGGGAATTTATCAATTGCCTTACCTAATAAGCCTACTATTGACTTAAATCCTAAATCCTTATGATCATCATCTTTAATCATTTTAGGATCCTCCTTATGATCTTGCATCCTTTCAAAATAATTCATGATTTGATTCCATTTTAAACTCTCTCTCTTCTGGTGTAATTTTTTACTAGATATTTTAATTACAATGTCATCTGAATCATCGATTAGGTCAGATTCCCAATCATATTCGTTAGAAATAGCTAACCCATATTCATTCAGTGATTTACCTATATTTTCAGATACAGCATAAATTGCAGATATATTTCTCTTATCCTGATTTATTCTTTCATAAGTGTACAATATACCTTTCAACAAACGATAGATTCCTGTAAATACTGCACTAAGAAAAATAGCCCAAGGAAGCTTGACTATCAACAATCCGAATGCCAAATTTATTATTTGCCATGTTGTAAAATGTGAACCTAAACGGGTAATAAAAGCATCATAACTATCAAAAGATTTTAATATACTGGGGATACTAAGTCCAATTGCTAGTGTAGTTATGAAAAGCAGTATATAAATTACATTTCCATACAGTTTCATGTTACTATTTGTTTCTGTTAAAAAATCACGGAATTGAGTAATTATCTTTACTTTTTTATTAGCATCATCTGTAGTAAATTGTATCTCTTTCTTAGATTTTTCCAATTGAGCTTTAATATTTTCTTCAATTTCGTGAGTTTCATTTCTTAAAAAACTTTCCTTTTTCAAAAGTTCAGCATCTAATTCATCCCTTTTTTGAATCAATCCATCAATTTCGTTTTGCAAATTAGAAACCAATTTATAAGCAATTGAACTATTGTTGGAAGCACTTTCATCTGTACCAAGTAATGCCATCAAATTACTTTCTTTTTTTTCTAATGACGAAAGTCTTTTTTGATAAGCTAATATGCTATTTTTTAAAGTGGTATGTTTGATATTTAACGACAAATCTAAATTCGTAAAACTTTCTTTTAGATTGTTGTATCCTTTCTGACCGCTCTCAAAACCTTCAATATTTAAGTTAGGGATTGCATTTACCCCATAACCTATTGTGGGTAGTTGAGATAGCAAACTATCAATTCCGGAAATAATCTGTTCCACTGACTTCGTTTCTTCCATTTTGTTTTATTTAGTAATAGTTTAGATACAAACATACAAAAATTTACAAATGAAAAAGCCACTCATTGAGTGGCTTAGTTTTTATTCGAAATATTTATCAATTTCAATTTTGGACAATATCTGTCCATTTTTTGTGATTTCAAACTCAAGATGGTTTTCACGCATGTACTTAATCCATCGCCTTACATCCACATCAGTGTATTTTGGGTCGAGTTCAATTCCTCGGCATTGTCGCCAGTTCTTTTCACAAGAAATCAGTGTCGTTCCAGAACCTAGAAAGGCATCACCGACCAAGTCATATTGCTTTGAACTATTCTTCATTACATAAGAGAACAACTCGATCGGTTTCATTGTTGGGTGATCTTCACTTTTGTTTGGTTTGTCAAACTCTAAAATAGTGGTTTGCTTTCGGTCTGAATACCAGTTGTGAGCAGCTCCTTCTTTCCATCCGTAAAGGCAAGGTTCGTGCTTCCAGTGATAATCTTGCCTACCCATTACAATACTATTCTTTAACCAAATTAAACATTGTGCCAATTTAAATCCAGCATCTTTCAAAGCATTTCTAAAGTTGGCTCCTTCACTATCTGCATGGAAAACATAAATAGCACTGCCTTCAAGAGTGTGATCATATGCAGCTTTATAAAATTCAAAAAGGAAAGTGTAAAAATCTGCACTTGACATGTTATCGTTTTTAATTTGCAACTTGTCCTTAGTACTTCCGGTGTAGTTCACATTGTAAGGAGGATCTGTTAAAACCATGTTTAATTTCTCATTATCTTTTAACAGCTCACTATAGGTGTTTTGGTCACAGCTATCACCACAAATTACACGATGCACTAATTTCTTTTGAATCGATCTCATCTCATAGACATCACCTAAAACTGTAATTGCTTCTTTAGCTGGCGTGGGATCAAACTCAGATTCTTCTTCAGAAGTTAACTCAGCAGCTAAATCCATTTCAGGAAGAGGAATATCATCAATATTTAAACCTAAAGACAACAGATCAATATCATCAAAAATGGCATTTAAAATATCGATATCCCACTCACCAACTGATACGTTTGAGCGAATATTGTACTCCTTAAACTCTTTTTCAGTTAGCTCACGGTTCGGAACCCGCACATCTATCAGTTCATCGCCTCTACCAATTTCGAGTAGAACCACCACACGTTGATGCCCTGCAATAATAACATCATTGGTATTAATTGCGGGAATTTCGGCAAGGTTGTATTTTTCTAAACTTTCTTTAAGCTTTTGTTTTTTATCCTCTGAGAGTTTACGAGGATTGTATTCATAAGGAATTAAATCCTTCACTCTTCTTTTTTCGGTTGACCACTCCAATGGAGCTAATAATAATTCACTCATCTTTCAATAATTTTCTAATAGTTTCTAAATCAATTTTTAATTGATGCAATTGCTCGAGCTTACTATTTAGTGCATTTAAAAGAGTTCTATCTTCAGGTGAGCTAGCAACAGCTTCTCTTTTTGATTGAACGGTCTTTTCTCTTTTACTAATTCTAACCTCGAGCCTATTTCGCATCAAAAATAATTTGTCTTTCGAATAACTACTGAAATTCTCGCTTTGATCAGTAGGCATAATTCGATTGTGATCTTTCCAGTGATCAAGTATTTTCCAAGCGCGGTCAATTTTGGTCCACAAATCTTCCAGTTGGATAATTAATTTTAATGCAGCTTCATCATTCTCTCCAGAGCAAGCATTCAATTGAAATTTTAATTCACAAGCTAAGTACCAGTTGCTAATACGCTCTCGATAAGTAGCGTGCAGCTCCATTGGGTACATGGCCATTGATTCCTTTTTAACAGCCGTCTCTACAGATTGCTCTATAATTTCCTTATTAGAGTCTTTGACTACTGTTTTTAAAGGTTCCGGTTCTTTTTTAACTCGTATTGTAGGAGTAGCAACAACAACGTTAGCTCCTGATAAAAGCGCTTTCTTTAGCTCGTATTTTAGCTTCAAAAAATTAGAAGGATTTTCTTTTAAAAAATTTCTAACCAGGTTGTTATTTCGAGAAGGCAACTCGCTGTACAGTTTAAAACCATCAGCATAACTTCCATTATTGTCAAACCAAGATTGAATATCCATATAAACTAATTTTAAAAAAAGCTCCGAATATTATATCCGGAGCTTTACTACTAACTAACCAAAAAAAACTAAATTTTACTTATATGAGGATCATGCCTGGTAAGACTGGCTATTTTAAGCCTAGTAGCTATATTGAGTAAGTAAGCCGTCTTAACATCCGTTGCAATTTTATTTTCATAACAACGGTTAAAAACATCTTGTTCAAAAACATTTTGATACTGATCATTAAAATCAGTGTAATGCACATCAAATAATACATTTTGATCTTCATTATTGATCGAATATCTATTCGCCAAAATTAAATCCTGATAATTGAAATCAGAATTTAGCTGATCAACAATTGCTTCTGGTTCATAAATAAAAATATCTTTATGAACACTCATAGCAGATACCGTACTAAAGGCTAAGCCACACATGGCTAGTAGGACAATTTTTTTCATAATTATAATTATTAAATGATTTACTTAAATCGTAAAATTCTAGCTTTTGCAGCGTCCTGAATTTTTGCGTTATCAGGTTTAGCTAAAGCCAAAACTTCAACATCCTGTACCCTTCTTGCTTTTTCGATTAGAGAAAGCAAATCTTTTACAGTTTCTTTTTTAAAGAGCTCCTCGGCACCAGGTTTCAATCCTAAATTTTTAAACCCTCCTTTATATACCTCAAGAGCGTTATTAGGAATTCCTGTGCGCAAATCAAACCTTGAGCGATCATTTAAAACGAACGCACAAGGAATAAGTAGATTTACTATCTCAAAGTATTTTTTCATACTAAGGAGTTACTGCAGCTGGTTCTTGAACCGCGCCAGAATAGACAATAGGAACACAGTATGATTCAAAGGTGAAATTCACCACCTTATCATCTTCACCACCTTTTCCAGTCGTTGCTTTACCCTCTACAATGTAGGCAGGATTGAACGCGTCGCCAATTAATCGCTTTTGCCCATCTCGCTCTCTAACACAAAAAATCATCGGTGTGTTCTTGTGGGTTCTCATGAACCCTAACACCTTTTTGTTGTTACTTGAAACAGCAAAAGGAAAAGAACTCTTCGTCTTTTTGTTTCCTTTGTTCCCCACAAGATCAACCGTTACTTCTCCCGAATCTGGCATAATAGCAATTGTACCAAATCCTTTTCCTGCTTGAAACACGATGTCTTCAGTTACTGTAACTGCAGTCTCATAAGTGTATCCAGGATCCCCAAAATTTAATGGCATTGGAAAAGTGGTGATTTGAGGATGAATGGCATAATTCACATCCACCTCAGAAATACCCGCTTGCACCTCATTGTTAACGCATGCTGGTAAATTTTCTAATGGTAATTCGTCAAAACATGTATCCATGATCTATTTTTTTAAAAGTTTAACAAATGATGAATTTCCAGAAATAAGCAATTCCATTGCGTCTTTATCTTGAATCCATTCTTCTTGAGATCTATTTACTCCAAGGAAGTTAAAGCGAGCAGGAGCTGTTTTTTTGAATCCATAAGTAGATCCATTAAAATCAAATTCCGCTTCATTTTCTTCTTCTTTTGTTTCAGTAGGAACACCTGTAAAATCTGCTAGAGCTTGCTCAGCTAGATTAATATTTCCTTGCACAGCTATTTTGTCTTCATCAGAAGCGTCTTCTGGTAAATTCTCAAACGCTGTTTTTGCTTCAGTCACAGCAACAGTTAATTCAGCTATCTTTTCGGCTTTTACCTTTTTTATAGCTGCTTTCAATTGCTCAACAGTTAAACCTTCGGTATCAATACCGAAGGTTTTTGCTTTATCTATTAATTGATCTTTAGTCATCTTTACTAGATTATTAGATTACTTCTTCATGAGGATAGTACATCTTCATTTTTTCAGCATTACCTAGACCACGAACAATCCCAGCGAAATCAGCCACACAAACAGCCTCATTCATCAAGAAATCATATCCTTTCCAGAACTCCATAAAGATTTTTACTTTATAGTCTTGAACTTGAATCATCGTGATCTTTGGTGGGTTGTCGATAACGTCAATAAGATTCAACATTGCACCTTCAACAGTACAAAAAATCTTGTCGTCAGCCATATTTGTATGACCCACTAACGCTCTTTTTCTCAAAGGCGATCTAGTGTTGTCAGCTTCATCATACTTAGGAGATTGATTGTACTTTTCGCGATAAGCAATCTCGTAGCGCTCCAAGTTATTCTCCGACATGTGGATTTTTTGGATTTTGTTTTTCAAAATCTTAGGTAAACCTCTCTCAAATGCTAAAACCTGATCGTAGATATTAGAATCTGTCAACGCTTCTAATGGAATTTTAAAAACTGGACGATCAGTGTTAGCAACAGCTAATTCAATGATCTTGTTCCATCCATTTAAAGAATAACCAAATTCACCATCAGCAGTTCCTCCAGTTGTATCACCAATCCAAGACAACAATTCTAAATCGTCTGTTACTTGCGTCAACAACCAATCAATGATGATTTTGCAAATTTGCTTATTGGTAATCTCAACATCCTCCTCATATAAATCTGCAAGAGCTGTAGAAAGTACTTCAGCAGGAACGATTGGGAAATTGACTTTTTGATGGTAGTTTTTCAATTCTTTGTCTCTTACAGAGAATTTACCTAGTTCTTGCCATTCAGCTTTAAAACCTTGTACAACGTGCGACATGATAGAATCAAGTACTTGATAGGTACCTTTGATTTTAGTCACTTTACGACAATGCGCATCAACCGTAATAGTCATGGCACGAGCGAAATCTGCTTTTGAGATTCCTTTGTTCTGAACAACGAATCTTTGCAATTCGTCAGCTAATAATTGAATATCCATATTATTTCATTGAGTTGATTAATGAAGTGTCTTTGTCCTGGTCTAATTCCTCCTCAAAAGAATCACCATCTGCCTTTGGTTTTGATGCTTGCGCACCAGAGCGTTTTCCATATTCAGCTACTTTTGCGCCAAGCAAAGCAACTTTGGTGTCAGCAGTAGCAGTTGCTTCAACACTAGCGGTTAAACCAGCCGTTTCAAGCGCGGTTGTAATAGCAGTATCGATCCCAGTAACAGTTGCTTGAGCAGTCGTTACTTTTTCTTTTTCAGCACTAAGTGCTGTTTCGTTTCCAGCTAATGAAGCCTCTATTGTTTCCAGTTGAGCCTCTGTAAGCTGTACTCCCTTATTTCCAAGAACTGTAGAAATGGTTGCGATACCTTCTCCTTCAATTCCAAGAATGCTCTGAATAGCAGGAAAGCTTTTCGTCGTTTTTGACATAGTCTTGGGTTTATTAGATTGATTTTTATTTGAATTTTTATTTGTATTCGCTAGCTCAAAAACTTTTGCAACGGCATCTTCTAGAGATCCATTAGCATCAATTAATCCCATTTCAAGAGATTGAACACCGTTCCATGTTCCACCTTTAAAAACGGTTTCATTCAACTGAGGTCTTGCCGCTTTCATATCATTGTGAAAAGTGATCACCATAGGATCTAACTCTTCTCTAATGTATTGCTTGATTCCTTCTTCACCACCTTCTTCAACAGCACGATGGTTTTTATTCTTATCCTCAGATAAGCTGGAATACATCGTGTTTACCTTTGCTCCAAAATGTTCAAGAATACCATCATAATTAACCATGGTACAATAAGCGCCAATGGACCCAATAGCATCTGCACGTTTATTTGCAATAATATAAGAGGAAGGAGCTGCGATGTAATACATGCCGGAACAGGCATAACCACCAGTATAAAACACAAATGGTTTTACAGCTACAAAGGCTGCAACTGCATCATAAGTCTCAGGAGTTCCATAAACTTGACCACCACCTGAGTCACCATCAACAACAACACCTACAACAGTAGGATCATTTTTCAGTTGGTTTAAGATTCTAATGTAAGTTTGGGTACCTAACCAGTCATAAGTACTGAATTTTACTACCGGTTGTTTAAAAGCTAAAACAACAACGCGTTGCTCGGTACCAGAAGCTTCTAGAGTTCCATTACTAATTGTAGCACCATCAATAGATACACGAGTAATAGTTTTTAAAACATCCGATTCTTTTCTAGCTACAAAATTTTCACTTTTGTACAACTTGATTAAAGCAGGAACTAGACCAACTCCATAAGAGCGGTCTATGTAGAAATTACCAGAAAAAAGGGTTTCAATTTGGTTAGACATTGTTTACATGATATCGTTAGTATTATTGATGGTACAATTTTACTACGATATCACGCTTTTAAAAAGGACAGTGATTAAAGGGAAACCTTTAAATAATAGGAATTTCCACTGCATGTGATAGAAAATCCACTATAAGATTGCGGATCAGCGGTGTTTTCATCATCAAATGAATAATCTAGCGGCATCTCATTACAACCAAAAATCATCCTGCCTCCAGTGTAATGCAAAACAATGATCACTTTTTTATTTTGATACGATTCTAATTTGGCTTCATGCTCTGGTGACTGACCATTTATATCAAATGTGATCTTGTATGCTCTAATTAATCCCGCATCTGTTATTTTGCTTGATGATGGGTACTTGATATTCTCTGGGAGCAATGACACCTCGATGGCCAGATCATCATCATAAATAATATTTCGTTTTTGCAGTACGTAGTTTAAAGGATAAAAAACCTTTTTTGCATCTAGTATTGTAACCTTTGTTACATTTTTATAATTATCAGTAAAAGTTGCATCGATCATAATATATAGGTAAATGAATTAATATAGAAAACAGTAAATAGTAAGAGGACAAATTCGGCTCATTTTATTTTGTCCACTTGCAGTTATTTTAGGTTTCTGCGTAAATCTTTGAGCAAAGTTTCAAATTTGATGTCGTCTTCACTCATATTGTAATTAAATAAAAATTGTTTCAAGGAGGTTTCTTTGGGGATATGGTTTGCCTTATAATTCAATCCTACGTATGTTCTCATCTCTTCTCTAAATACATCATCGATACGCATATTGAATTTTCTAATGATTTTAGAATCAATGTAAATACCGCCTCTCTCCATGTAGCGCAAGGAAACTTCGACTGGAAAGAACAAATCACCAGACACTGATTGCAAGTCGCAAGGTTTTTTTGTCAAGATGTCTAACACCATCGAACCAAAGAAATCAGACTTGTTTGCAACCAGGGCTTCACCCACTTTATTTTGCAAATATTTATACACATGAGGCTTAACTGGAAACTTAATTACTACAGAGGAATGATCAGACATACGCAATATTTTTTATGGAGGTTATTTTCACAAACAAATATACATAGATTAATAGACATTTTTTTAACTTTTTAGTTCCACAGTTCCACACATTGAAAATCAATCACTTACAATGTAATTGTTTGTGGAACTATATGAAATTTGTAGGAACTATAAAAAAGAGTTCCACAAGTTCCACAAAATAAAAACAATGTAAATAGTATCTAAACTACTATAATATATATGATTATAAAAAAATTGTGGAACTGTGGAACTGTGGAACTCTTTTCTGCTTGAGTTTTTCAACTTCTTACTTTTCCAATACTTTTTTTAATTGGGGGGTACGGGGGGAAAATGAAAAAATCTAGAAACTTAGTTTTTTGTTTGGGTTCGTTCTGCGCTAATCCCTTCGGGATTAAGGCTCCACGTCTCCACGTCTCCACATTAAGCCTTATTAGCGTCGACATTGTAGAGCGGCCAAAAAAGGAACCAATCTAACGTGCTAATAATTACAGGTTCGAGACGGATCAATATTGCGTGTAATGCAAAGAAACCGCTGTGCTATGCGAGTATTTAATTACCATCCTGGTGTCGAAGTAGAGTGCGGATTGTTACAATTTAGAGCAGCGACATATGCAACAATAATAAAGGCATCGTGTAATTTTGCGAAAAAGCAATATGATATGAAAAACTCCAATTATTTTGACAAGATTCCCGAAATAGAAGAAGCAAAGGAGAAGCTGCAGGAAGCGATAGAACTGTTCTTAGTAGATGAGATTACCTTTGAAGAATATGAAGCCTTCCAGCAAGCTGTGACTGATGCTTGCAATAAATACGATATTAACGGAAACCTAAAAAACCCTACTAAATGATAGTAGGGTTTTTTTTTGTTCTTGGATTCAATACTTCGACTACTGCACTGTTTCACTACAGCCACTATTATAAATGATAAAACCGCCTAAAATAAGCGGTTTTAATTACAGTCCTGGTGGCACACTAGAGCGCATAAAAAAAGCAATCAGTTACTATTGTTCCCTGATTGCTTTATAGCGATTGTACCGAATGACATTCTTTATGCATTGCTCGCTTATATTTTGTTTTTTGATTTTGTTATTCTCATAGGCGATAGTTTAGTGGTTGTTTATTTGCAGAATCTAAAATACAATATAATTGCGGTTAAGGCTAGGGACTAACTTGCGCTAGTCAAAATCGAAAAGACTTCGGCTAGCTGACAGTTATGCGTCAGCTTGGTTGGAGTCTTCAAGAAGTTCCGTAATAAAATCTCTAATTTCTTTTAAGGCGGATTTATCAATATCGATATAAGCATAACCGTTACTTGTTTCTAAAGTAAATTGACTGAAATCTGTTTGAATTCTGATAAGAAATTTTCCGTAGCCATCTCTTCCTTTTAAATCTGCGTAGTGTTTTGTAATTTTTGATTTCATTTTTTTAGGTGTTAAAAAAGCCGAACGCATAACAGCGGTTATAATCAATGGCAATTTTTGTTTTAAGTTCGTAATTCCGTTTCGCAAGGCATTCGTCTTATCCGAAAAATCTCGGTTACGAAATTTGCCACAACTTCAAGCCGCAGCCGTTACATAGTTGGTTTTTGGTTAGAAATAATTGAATGCATCATCACAATTGATTTATTTTGAGCTTCTATGAAAGTTTTAAAGGGGCCGTCATTAAAATCTGTAACTTCTTTGAATAAACTCCCAGTAATATAATAATCAAACTCTCCGTCATCATATCGTTCTACATAAGAATGTAAGTTGTGGATCTCTCTAAACCACTCTGTTAAATAGGCATTTTTAGCTATATTTTGAAAATTATTGAATAGCTCTTCATGATTAAATGCCGCAACTGATATTTTGTCCTTGTTAAAATAATTATAGAACCATTTTTGAAAATCTAAATCTACTTTCGACATAATTTTTACTTATTAGTTGTTATTCATTTTGTTGTTAGAACTGACCGCATTAATTTTCGCTAGTCAAAATCGAAAAGACTTCGACTAGCTGACAATCAGCAATATTTAACTTTTTTGTTCCAGCAAATTATCTGGCCTTTGAATGGTAATTTTGAAAACCAATTTTGAAAATCAACGGAATCCAATCCATCGTTTTCTGCTATGATCGAGCAGTTTTCACTTCCAAAAGAAGCGATCCATACCTGGTTAATGTATATTTTACTATTCTCTAATATTTCGAAATCATACACGTCTGTAATTAGTGTGTCTTCATTAATAATGATTTGTTTTGAATTGTAAGGCTTTCCACTCCAAACTCTAGGACTAAAAAAATCACCTTTTTTAAAACGATTTCCTGATCGTATAGTATGGTTTTTTTTAGTGGTGATCCTAACTTGGTTATCTACAGTTTTTAAAAAATCAGATAGTACAAATCCAAATTTAAGACCTGGGTTTAAATCCCACAGATCAAACAAATCCTGTGTGTGAATTAACTCTTCATTCTTTTCTAATTCGAAATTAAAGGAGTTCCAAAACTTCTCCACGAAATTGGTTTTTTCTCCTTCTCTGGGGTGCCCTTTTTGAAAGGTTCTCGAAAACGTGATTACTTTTGCCATTTTAAAGTATTATTTGGTTGATAACTGACCGGCATTAGTGTTGGTCATTTGATTTTATTATTAGGCTGCAGAAAAATGTTCTACAATGCTGTTAAAGTTTCCATGATTTATGCTTTAAAATTAATCTCTCCGCTTATCACGGTTAAGTGTTGCTCCAGTCTCAAATGAATTTTTGCAATAATAGTGTCGCGCTGGCTGTCACTTATTAGTTTATGAAAGTTCAAACTCATAGCGTGAAAAGCATGTTCTTGAATGGTTTTAACTTCTAGCTTTGAGAACGTTATTTTTTGTGCTTTTAATTGCTTGGCAATGGTATCGTCAAACAAGGAGTATTTTATTTTTACTTTCATCTTATGGCTTGTATTTGTATTGCTGCTCCATCTATGAGCAGCAATACCATTAAACTTAAAACTGAAAAAGAAAAACCGAGTATAAATCCAACAAATAGGGCTTTCTTTAAATCTTCTTTATCAAATGAATTGCTGATTTCAAATTTCATCTTACTCATACCTTTTGTGTTTCAAATATTTCTACCTCGTGACCATCGTTATACTCTAAAATTTTAACCTGTATTCCTGGAGTGTATTCTTGCTCTGTAATTTGCTTTCGATTATAACCGTACTGCGGTTCAATATCATTTTCATCTACTGGCTTAAAAGCTTGTTTTACAAAACCAAAGCCTTCTAAACTTTGTGCTTTTCCTGCTAATGAAATACCTAATGCAATATGTTTAGCAAAATCTTCTTGGCGGTTGCCCTCTTCAGTTTCAAAGAAACTTTCTGACCACTGCTCTAAGTAATCTTCGGTGTAAATGCTATCGTCAATTGTGATTTCGTATTCGTCTGTTCTAACTACTTCAACTGTGAATTTTTGTATGGCCATGATGTTTTTATTTTATAGGGTTTTCAATTAATCCGTAGAATTCAAATTTGCCACATTTTGGGCAGGCGTGGTCAAAGAAACCATTCACTACTTCCACAGGGACTTGGTCTGCAATTTGACCTTGCCACTTGCACTTTTTGTTGCAGCATTCATATCCTTTGGGTTGCTCTTTCATTCGAGTATATTTTCTTTTCGGCATGATGCTTATTTATAGGTTTTTTTGTAAAATTCTCTCTTCTTCCATCATCTCGTTAAACATTGCGTCCGATTTTTTAACAAGTTTTTCAGTCAGTTCTCCAATTGACTCCGCATAGACCCAGAACTCGGTTGTAATACCTCCCGATATTCGATAGCTACTCAAAGTACCGTCTTCTTTAAACCTGAAGCAATCTGCTTCTGCGATACTACACTTAGCCAAAAAACCTAGGCAATCATTTCTAAATAGAAAATCCACAAGTCCATTCCCTTCTTCTATTTCAGAATTTATTAATAAATGAACATCCTCTTCGTTGCGCCAACCTAAAATTTCACATATCTGTCGTGGTTCTAATTCTTCAAAATATTCTAACCCTTCTGACTTTCTTTCTTTACACATTTCATTTGAGATGAAGAAAATGTTTTCAAAATATGCTGAATGTCCTTGTTCTATTTTTTTATATAAATATTTATTCATGATGTTTTTATTTTATGATTAAACTATTGATGTATAATTCTCTAATGATTTCGGCATTAGTATTACTTCCTTTGAATGCTTTTTCCCACTCGACAATGCCTAGTGTTTTCAAGCGGAGAAAACCTTTTCTAATCGCTCTGATATTTTGACTAGAATTAATTATATTTTTTTGCGCTGAGTTTATGGTTCTAAAAGCCTGCGATGCCTTAACGCGTTCTCTAATTGTTTTTACTGGTGTGATTTCTCCAAAGTTTTGTGTGATTTGAAATTCCATAGTCTTATGCCTTTATTAGTTACTTGCCTTTTCCCACTTGCATCCTCCTGCAGTTGCTTGGTGTCCATTTACCACGCGGTAAATTCCTTGAATAGAAACACCGGTTCTTCTAGAGGCTTCACTGCAGCTTTCAAACTGAATCTTCTCACCATCGAGGATTTGTATTACTGGCTGTTGATTATTAACGTTCTTACCGTTGCACTTTCTCGAGTTTTCGTCAGCATTTTCTAAGTTGTATAAATCTGCTTCTGTCCACTCTGAGCGTCTCTTATTCCATAAGTAATGGTGTGGGAACTCGCGTAATTTTAAAATTTCTTCTTCTTTTGTCATCGCTAAATGTGTTTTAAATTGTGTTTATAATAGATTGTTTTTCATACAGATATCTTTGTATAACTCAAGGATTTTATCCCAAATGGAAGGAACTAGCACTTTTTCTGTTACAAAACCAGTTCTCGTCTTTTTCTCTACTGTTTTGTAGTATGGTTCGTCTAAATAAATTTCGTCACCAATCTTTTCATTGCCGTTACGGCTGATGATGATCTTATATTTCTTAAAGTTCGAAGGCTTAGGGTAAATAATTACTCCCATAGCGATTGCGGGTTTTGAGTACTTGTAAAATGCTTTTCCATCCATAATTAAAATCCTTCAGGTATTTCTAATTGAGTGTCGTTGATGTCGTCAATATTTAATATTCCCATGCGCTGCATTACGGAGTAGTTAAAAGCGTAACCGCTAGGGCATTTGTCCCCCATTCTTTTACTCTTAAATGCACCTATAAAATATTTGTCTTTAGATTTCAAATAGTTTCTAATTGTCGTAGCTCCTATCACTTCCTCGCCTTGGCGTTTTGTAACTTCTTTGTGATAGTCCTGGTGTACTTTGTTGAAGTTCAAAAACAAAATTTTATCACTATTTTTATTAATCCAAGTGGTCTTTTCTCCCTTTTTAACCGTGATATCAAATGATGACTCACGCTCGATGATAAAGTCTTGCGACTGTCTAATTTGTTTTTCTCCTACTAGATATTCAATAACTCTCCAGAATGCTGCAAGACCATCAGAGTCGGCAATAGTCTCTGAGTTTTCGACTATAGAATCTTTTGTCAGTTCTAAGTACTCCTTATAAGTAAATGGAAACTTGAATTTGTCTTCAAGCATTTTAATGATCACTAAGAGTTGTAAATAATTGTCAAAAATTCTGTTTTGATATTCCTGGTCCTTCAAGGCTATTTTTAATTCTTTTGAAGTTTCAGAGTATACTCTAGTCAAATTTTTTGACACATATTCACGGTGCTTAATGATGTCAATGATAAAAGACGAAACCCCTTGTTTGTTCCAAGTGATTAATTTGTTGTACTCTTCTTTAGCTTGGGGAGAATGTTCTTTATTCTCAAAATTGCATATAATAGAGCGGGAGGGAAGCGCACCGTCATCACGTGTAGGCAAGTACTGTCCAGAGTAATAGATTGCTGAGTTTATTTTATCGACTGTGGTTCTATTACTTTCAAATCCTTTTCCTTTTTCACGGCCTATTCCATTCCAAGCACCCTTTAATGTCTGGTGCATTGATTCGTCGATATCGTCTCGCATTTCATCACAAAAAACGATTGTGTTTTTACATCTTGTGAGCCTTCTTGATAAACCTACTAGAGTAGAGGTGTTCAATTCTAAAGGGTTCAAGTCATAGTAGAAAAATGATTGCAAACAAGACCCAAAACCTGACTTACCACTATCTTTTTGCCCAAAGCCTCCAAATAATGGAAAGAAGTTATAATGCTGTAAAAACAAATCCCTAAAGTTGGCAGCGATACAAAATGCAAGTCCTAGTTTTCCTTTATCACCAAAAACTGTTACCAGTTGTTGTCCCCATTGATCTAATGATACCGGCGCTATTTTATGAATAAAGTGACGGTCGTTTTCAAATGGATCATCTCCTTCGTTTGCGGACTTGTATATTTCAGAGTGCGATGGAGAGTAAAAGTGGGTAATGTCAGAGCGGTATTCACTGTCAGTCTTTTCTAGTCCTTCTACATGCACGATACCGTACTTATTTACTTTATGGAAATTATTGTCGTGGTAAACACCATCAGCAAAGGCAAAGAAACCTTGGCGCTGTTGCCCTAATATTTTCAATTCTGAAGCGGTGATAAAATCTTTCAATAATTTTTTAGAAATTAAGTGAAAATCAATTTGGCGTGCCTCTGGTTCAAATGAAAAGTATCCTTCCATGATAAGACGTTCTTTGAATTTTGTCCAATTGATCAAATCAGTACTTTCAAAATCAATTAATCTTTTATGGCCAAGAACATTGATCACTTCGCATAAACGCTTATTGTCTTGGCGTCCCTCTACGTGAAATAAGGCTTCCACTCTAAAATTAGTCCCTCTTATAAAATTGCTTTTATCTTGAAACCAACACACATTCCCGATAATGCAAAATCGGTCTTCTAAAAATTGATTTTTATCCGCGCCATCTGGCAAGCCTAGAATTTCATATTCTGTTTTTTCGGCCTCTTGACTGGCTTTTTTCTTTGAAGCTTCCTCTTCTTCTTCATACCCTTTAATAATATCAAGGAATATTTGTGGTTTTTGGTCTAGAATTTTAGCTACTGATTTGGCATATTCTTTCTGAGCTATTTTATTATGCACCGCGTGTAAGGTTCTGGCCATACCCTCTACGGCAACAGAAACAAGTGAAGGTTCATACTTAGGGAAATCAGCTAGTTGTTGCGTTACTTCCTTTTCTAATTCTGCGATTTGCTTGAATAACTTTGTGTTTTCAATTTTTGCAAATTTTCTATCATTGGTAGTGAGGGCTTTCATTTGGTCCTCAGTAGTCATTTTGAAACGTAAGTTCTCAATTTCAGTATCGAGCTCTTTTCTCAATGTTTGCTCCAGTGAAATTAGTTCTGGGTTTACAGCTTCAGTTTGCAAGCATTTAGCTTTCCATAAAAGACCATCCTCACGATTTTTTTCAATAAACTCATTTATATTAAGTTTTTTAGACAATGAATCAGGATCCTCACCCTCTGGGCAAATCACAACTTCTACTTTAAAAGCATGTTTAAGTAAGATATCGATATCTCGGTGTATCGCTCTTAGTCCTGCAGCATCCCCATCACGAAAAATGATTACATGCTTACAAAAACGGCTCAATAGTTTTGCTTGGTAATTCCCTAATGCCGTTCCGCAAGGTGCTACAGTGTTATTTGCTCCCGCTTGGTGTAGCGCAATTACATCAGTATAACCTTCAGTTAGAATCGCTTTTTTACTAGAGGTGATGGCTTTTTTTGCTTGAAATATTCCGTATAAAACACGCTCTTTAAGGTACAGTTTGCTTTCTTTCGAATTCAAATATTTGGCATACTTGCTGTCTTCATCTTCATTTGATCTTCGACCCCCAAAAGCAATGATTTCCCCACGATCATTCTGAATAGGAAACATGATTCTATTCCTAAAAAAGTCAAATGAAACGCCATCTTTTGTATTAGTATATCCTAGTGTTTTTGATACTTCAAGATTTCCAGAATTAATAATTGGAGTGGTAATAAAACGTGGCTCATTAGGAGCAAATCCTATATGGAATTCTTGTACTATTTCAGAGGAAAAACCTCTCTCACTGAGTGTTTCTTTTACCCAGTGCTCTCTTGGTAATTTGTGTAGTGATTTTTGATATTCTTCAGCCATGAATGAAACTGCTTTTTTCATAAGCAATTCTTCATCATTCATTCTTTTTAAATCTTCAGACTGCTCTTCATATTGCAAAATAATATTGCAAATTTCAGCGGCTTTTTCGATAGCTTGAAAAAAGCTTATCTGATGTCTTTTCATTAAAAAAGTAACAGCATTCCCTCCAAAACCTGCTGAGTAGTCATAGAATACGTTTTTCACTTTATTGACTTGTAACGAAGGTGTTTTGTCATCTGTGAATGGAGACTTGCAAAAATCATTCACTCCTTTTTTAACTAGCTGCTCAGATGCACCTATTACTAATTCAATACTAGCTTCTTCGAGTACATTGTCAATTGATGTTTGTTTTATAAATTTCATGTTAAACTCGAGTATTTAAATTCATTCCTAAAGCGTTGCAAGTGTTAAGTAGAGCAGGTGAGGGAGTAGCGATAAAATATTTGCGGTGCAGTGTTTCTCCTTCTTTATATTGATCAACGGTCATCCCATATAAGTTGAGTTGTTGCTGTAATGTTGCTATTTCATTTTCAAGAGCAGGTATTTGTGAGTCAATCTCTTTTTCAGTGAAGTGTCCAGAGTGCTTTACATTTTCTACTTTGGCTTCAAGAAGTTCTATTCTATATATTATTGCAGTGTTAGTCATAGTAAGTGATTTAGAATTTGCTATTTGGTTCAATTTTTTTGAGTTTCCTTTTATAGAAATTCATCATTATTTTTTTGTCTTTTTCGTCAAAGTCATGAGACATATCTACCTCTTGAATTTTGATTTTTAAAATAGCTGCTTGTGCGGTGGGTGTGATTTTGTTAAACATGGTGCTGAAGTATTTGATGTTCATAAGCCAGTGCTACTAATCGAGGTCTAGAAAAAACATTTAATTTTTC
Source organism: Flavobacterium aeripolare (assembly GCF_013294025.1). Lineage (GTDB taxonomy): Bacteria > Bacteroidota > Bacteroidia > Flavobacteriales > Flavobacteriaceae > Flavobacterium. The sequence goes on along the minus strand of NZ_JABSNL010000003.1, from coordinate 235,679 downwards.
ATAGAGAATTTTCTTCTTTGTCTCGAAATTATTTACAGAAACGTTTAGTTTTTCGGCCATTACTGGAATTGTATCCTCAGTAGCTAAAAGTTTGATCATTTCTATTTCGAATGGAGTGATTATGTGTCCGCCTATTTTAAAAAAGTCGCAAACAATACCCTCCATAGAACAGTTACCTCTGTAACCACATTCGTGATATTCGGCATCAGATAGAACACCATCTTTAAAATCTGCAGTAAGATCAAAACCTCCAAATCTGCAATCAGCAAATTTCTCTAGTTGTTCATCTTCACTTTCAAAGCCTGCAGCTATAAGAGCTTGCACCGTTGATGGAGATCTGTCTTTCTCTTTTCTCAAAATTTGTAAAAACTCTTGTGGTAAATTAAAAAGAGGCTTAACCATTCCAGAATGTGTTGCCATCATCTTACCTTGTACAGAAAACATTTCAATGTTTTCATCAACCAAACCGCTGGGAATTTGTATATTTGTCATCGCTAAATGATTTAGAAAAAACCTCGAAGGCTTTAATTAGTTTTAGAGGTTTTTTTTTGTGCTCTTCCGAAATTTTCAAGTGTTTTTTGATTCTTAGAACCCACTTCGATTAAAGCCTTCATTATATCTTCATTAAAAGCACCTTTATCGGCTGTTTTCACTCTAGAGATGTAAACCTTTGAGTAGGTCTTCTCTATTTTTCCTTTACTTTTCCACTTCTCAAGAAGTTTTTGCGTTAGCACTACAAAGTTGTGTGGTAAGCAATCAAGTGCCGTACAAATAGAATCGGGGGTGATTCCATTGTTTTTTTTCTGATCTAAAGTATTATCTTTGTTTATCATTAGTATATATATTTTGTCTTATTGGTTTAGCAAATATATATATATTAATTGATATATAAATCAATTAATGCTACTTTTTATTTAAAATATCAATTTATGTATATAGCTGGAGAAAAAATCACAAAACTTGTAGAGATCTATGGTAAGAGAATGGGATATCCCGAAAAGTCCTATTTACCTATGTTTTGCGAAGATTTCAAAGTCAATTATACCCAGTGGAATGCCTACACAAGAGGCAGACAAAATATTGGAACTAAAATAATAGATATATTAATTGAGATTTTTCCAAATATCAACTTGAATTGGTTGATAAAGGATGAAGGCAGCATATTTGTTGGAGAAGATGAAATTTTGATGGTTGCCGAAGCACCGGAACCTACATATTCTAAGAAAATAGGTCAAGAAGACATTTATTTTAAACTGGAGGATATACTTTTTGAAATAAAAAAAGTAACTGAAAAATAAATTTAGTTCCCATAAACTACCCACACATTATAAATGAGTATTGATTTACAGTTAATTACGAGTTTTAAGGAAACCCTGTCGCGGCCACAAAAAAAAGCCTCTAAAATCAAATTTAGAGGCTTTTTCTATTTGTATATAGTCAGCTATAAATTACTTAATCACACTTATTCTCTATGTAATCAAAAGAATATGGGAATCCCATTGAGGCTGCTTTGTTTAGGTCTTCGCAAGCACCTTCTCTATCAGTTAATAAAAGTTTCACTTGAGCGCGTTCATTATAAGCACTGCTATAATTATCGTTATATTTAATACTGTAGTTTAAATCCTGTATTGCGCCATTGTAATCCTTAATTATTGTTCTAGTTTTAGCTCTTAAATAATAGGTTTTAGCTGATTTTGGATTAATTGCTATCGCGCTATCAAAGTCACGCAAGGCAGCTTCGTACTTTTCCATTCTGTTTTCTACTGCTGCACGAGCGACAAAAGCTTTGTCAAATTTTGGGTCCTTGGCTATTGCTTTGCCGTACTCTTTTATTGCGGTCTTGTAGTCTTGCAATAACTCTAAGTTTCTAGCTTTTGTGTAATGCTCATCTGCTGTTTGTGCAGTACCGTTTACATAACTTAAAACTGAAAACAAGATAATAAGGTGACTTTTTCTCATTGTAGGTTTAATGGGTATTAATTTTAAATAACTAGAAATTTCTTTCTTAACATTGATTTGATGTAATCTTAATATTACAGCTACAAAAGTCAGATAAATTGCTCAAAAATACAATCTTTGATGTCATAGAAATATGTTAAAAAAAAAGGTGCTGAACTATTGCGGTATAGCAATTGTTCAGCACATGTACTTAAATTTTTAAAAATTATATTCTCGTCAATTTCTTTAAATCAGCTATTGTGTTTGTTGGGTTTTCAGCTTTAAAAACATAGCTACCAGCCACTAAAACATCAGCACCAGCCTCTACAAGTTGTTTAGCATTTTTGTTAGTTACTCCACCGTCAATTTCGATAATGGTGCTAGCTCCTTTACGTTCTATCAGTGCTTTCAATTTTTTAACTTTATCGTAGGTGTTTTCGATAAATGACTGTCCCCCAAAACCTGGATTAACGCTCATGATACAAACCAAGTCGATGTCGTTAATAACATCTTCTAGTAAATCTACACTAGTGTGGGGGTTTAAGGCAACTCCTGCTTTCATACCTTCTGCTTTAATAGCTTGCAATGTACGGTGTAAGTGTGTGCAAGCTTCATAGTGAACACATAAGATGTTTGCTCCCAAGTTTGCAAAAGTTTTAATGTAACGATCCGGATCAACTATCATTAAATGTACGTCAATAGTTTTTGTAGCATGTCTTGAGATAGCTTCAAGTACAGGCATTCCAAACGAAATGTTAGGAACAAAAACACCGTCCATGATGTCAATATGAAACCAATCAGCCTCACTTTTATTAATCATTTCGATATCGCGTTGTAAGTTGGCAAAATCAGCTGCTAGTACAGATGGAGCGATTAATGTATTCTTCATAGTAGTTAAAGTAAGTGTTGTTTTTGCAAAGATACTTTTAAAAATAAAAATATATATAGATAAAGATGATTTAAAAATAAAAAAGAGGGTATGAAACAATGAACTGTTTAATACCCTCAAAATGTTGGGAGCCTTAGCTAAAAGTAATTTAGTTAAGAGCAGATAAATCAATTTTCTTCATAAATTCTTTCAAGTCTGCTAATGACATTTTATTTGCTTCAAGTGCTATTTGGAAACGGTCATTGTGTATAAAAGTCATTGACGCGCTAATTGAATTATCAAGATTAGAGTCCTCTTCAGTTAAAGTTCTCACTCCTTCAAAGACCTCTGTTTTTTTGGTTTTGGTTCCTTCAATAGACTCCATATCCATGGCAATTGTCATATGCGTCATGGCTATAAAAGCGCTTCCTGATTCTCCTGCTCCATCAAAGATGCTAATTTTTACCTTCTTATCGTTTAAATTGCTATAATTAGCTTCGGCAGAGCTAAGTCCTACCATTGATGCAGTTCCGGCATTATAGTTGTTTCTTTTAAAACCATCGATATCTTCGATAAGAATTTGTTTAAAAAGGTCGTTAGATACAGGTTTCATAGCTTTCAATTTCTCTGTTTGTTTCTCGTACTCCTTCATAGCATCGGCTGCTTTATTGAGTTTGTTAACAGTTTGAACAGATTCCATTAAGCCTGGTTCGCTTTCTTGATCTACTTCTTTGTTTTTACAAGCGATAACACTGAATAGTGCAAGAGTTATAATTAATTTTCTCATATTTAGGTTTTTAGTTAAAAAAATAAAGATATAAAAAATGTCTTTAGTATTTACTGAATGGGGATTAGTAACAAGTAGCAAGTAATTAGTAACAGGTTTGGAATAATTAATAACTCGTAATTATATATCGATGATCAGGGAATGGTGGGTAGTAAAAGGTGATTCGTGAACTAATTCTATTTTTCCAAACTTTCGGGATACTTACTGGAAAAAGAGAATAAAGGTCATGCAACTTTGTGTGACTAGAAGGGTAATAAGCGGAAGCAGGAATCTAAAACCAGCTCAAATTTAAAAAATAAAACTCCGGAAACCCGAGAGCTTTTTGGCTCGAACAGATCG